>CAVPAQ010000014.1:0-130592 GCA_963701575.1 uncultured Acidimicrobiaceae bacterium | reverse complement strand
GCGAGGCCGAGGTTGACCTCCAACTCGGCGCCAGGATCGCACGTCAGGACCTGGGCGGCCTTCCGGATGACCCATGCATCCACGGCTGCCGCCACTCCGAGGCGCTGAGCGTGGCGTTCGAATCGCGGCATGCTGACCGGCACGCCGCGAGGCAGGATCAGCCTCACCAACAGCTCGTGGCGGCGCACATCGTCGAGCACGTGGAGACGCGACAGCGGTTCGCCCACGACGAGGAAGCGTTCGCTGTTGAGAGCGTCCTCGATCTCCTGATACCAATGTTCCCGACGGACACCCGGCGTGCCGGCGTCATCTGGATCACGGTTCATCGACTCGACGACGAAGCGCTCGGTGTTTCGGCGAGCGTCATGGGCAAGCTGCTCGGCGCGGGCGATGATGTCGTCGGGAGCCACGTCCGACGCCTCGACGACGACGGCACCCAACCGGGTTCTGATCGATTCGGTCTCGCCCGCCGGGTGCAGGTGTGACAGCGCCCGGAGGATGCCCTCGGCGGCACGGCGGGCGTCGCGCACGCTGGCAGCCTGGGCAACGCCCACGAAGACATCGCCACGGATGCGCCCCACCACCGAATCGAGGGGCATCACCGCCTGGATCGAGGCTCCGACGTGCTCCAAGAGCCGATCCGCTGCCTCTGCCCCCGTTCGGTCGTTGATGCCGCGGAAATCGTCGATGTCGACGCAGAACACCGTGAACGGCTCGGGCGATTGGCGGCCCGCGAGGATGCGGTCCTCCAACGCTGCCACGATGCCTTCATTGCTGAACAGGCCGGTCGTCTGATCGATCGTGCGCAGCACGAGCTCGCTGCGGCGTTGTGCGGTGTGGTCGACGGTCTGGATCAAGAGCGCAGCTGAATCGGCTGTCTCGACCCTCGTGAGCTGCGTGCGCATCCACCGCACTTCTCCGCCCGGTCTGCGCATCCGGTGGTCGACGGTGGCGGGTCGTCCCAGCAGCGCGCGATCAGCGAACCTGGCGACGAGATCCACGTCATCGGGATGAATGCAATCGAGCGCCACCGTCCCGACGATGCTGGACAGCGGCTGGCCCAACAACCGCCCGATCGCCGGGTTGGCCCTCACCCACCTTCCCGATTGCGAGACGAGACCAGTTCCCACTGGCGAGTTCTCGAACACGATGCGGAGCTGATCAGCGAGCAACTCGGCTTCGCGATCGGATTCGACCTGCTCGGTGATATCCACGATCTGCACCATGGCGGCCTGGTCGGCGCCCGGCCAGCGAATCTCGCAGACCTGCGTCAGGCCGTACCTGGTCCGGCCGTCTGCGTGACGGTATTCGAGCACGTCAGGTTCGGTCTCGTTGACGAAGGGGGGAAGCAGGAGGCGCGAGAGCTGGGCCGACATGCCACGCTCCGACAACGTGATCCAGTCCAGCCCGGCGACCGCCCCGAGCGTGATACCGAGCAGCTCGCACAACGCACGGTTCGCATCGAGGAACCGGCCCTTGTCGTCGACGACCAACAGCGCAACCGGTGAACGTTCGAACGCCGTCCGAAATCGTTCGGCGTCGGCGGTCGACGAACCGGCCGTGATGAAATCGTCGGTGAGGTCGCGGAAGTCGCTCAACACGCCGATGACCGTTCCGTCGTCCGATCGGAGAGGTCGGCTGTTGACACTCAACCAGCGCAGCTCACCATTGGGACGGTGCACGCCCATCTTGCATCCGTCGATCGGTTCACCGGATTGCTGAACCAGGTTCGCGGGGTGCAGGTCGCCGGGGAGGTCGGAGCCGTCCGGTCGCTTCGCCCGCCAGCCCGGATCGATCCAGTTGCGGCCATCGATCTGATCCTCGGTCAGGTCGAACAGTCGGAGTGCCCGAGCGTTCCAGCGGACGATCCGACCCTCTGCGTCCTGCAACACGACGGCGCCGGCGGACGCATCCAAGACCGCGGCCAGCACGGCGGCGTCGGTGCTCACCGGTCGAAGCCCGGGGTGGGTCAGCATGCGGTCGTCTCCTTCGAGCTCGGGAGCCACCGACCGTGACTCCACTCTCCGGTTGAGTCGGCCCCGGATACGGTCGGCTTGAGGGAGAACCTAGCGATAACGTAAAGATTGACAAATTACCTATAAATCCGGGGTGAGCTGAGCTCCGTTCGGTGACCTACGGCCCGTCTTGGCGGTCGGGCGCATGGTGTTAGCATGACCACGACGCACACTTGGAGGTCCGCCATGTCCATTCGCCTCGGCGATGAAGCACCCAACTTCACCGCGGTCACCACCGACGGGGACATCACGTTCCACGACTGGAAACAAGGTTCGTGGGCGATCCTGTTCAGTCACCCCGCCGACTTCACACCGGTTTGCACGACCGAACTCGGCCGAACCGCCGCACTCAAGGACGAGTTCGCCAAGCGCAACACGAAAGCGATCGCCGTGTCCGTCGATCCGATCGCCGATCACCAGGGCTGGGCGCCCGACATCGGCGAGGTCGGCGGCACCGACTTGAACTTCCCGATCATCGCAGACCCCGATCGCACGGTCTCGGAGCTGTACGACATGATCCACCCCGGCGAGGGCGATACGTCGACGGTGCGCTCTGTCTTCGTGATCGACCCGGCGAACAAGGTTCGACTGACCCTCACCTACCCGAAGTCCGTCGGCCGCAACTTCGACGAACTGGTGCGGGTGGTGGACGCGCTCCAGGCCACCGACGCCGCCCCGATCGCGACGCCGGCAGATTGGCGTCCAGGCGATCGCGTCATCGTGTCACCGGGGCTCTCGACCGAGGACGCACGCACCCGCCTCCAGAACGTCGAAGAAGTCAAGCCGTACCTGCGCTGGGCCGACCAGCCCTGATCGCGAGGCCTGACGCGCCGGGCACTATCGCGACGGATCGGCGTCCGCCAGGCGCTGCGCCAACCATGCGAGCGGGATCGACACGATCATCACGAACGTCGCCATCACGTTCACCAGCGGCACATTGTTGGGGCGGCTGACGTTGGCGAAGATCCATTGCGGCAGGGTTTGATAGCCCGAACCCGCCGTGAAGGTGGTGACCACGATCTCGTCGAAGCTGAGCGCGAAGGCGAGGATCCCCCCGGACAACAACGCCGACCTCATGAGCGGAAACGTCACGTAACGGAAGGTCTGCAAGCCATGCGCCCCCAGGTCGGCCGACGCTTCGAGCAGGTTCGGCGACGAGCGCCGCAAGCGAGCGACCACATTGTTGTACGCGACGACGATACAGAACGTGGCGTGGGCGATCACGAGCGATTGGAATCCGAATCCGATCCGAAACTCGAACAGCCCCAGATCGATGGTGCGATCGAACGTATTGCGCAACGCAATGGCCGTGACGATGCCCGGCAGTGCGATCGGCAATATCAACATGAACGACACCGCCTGTTTGCCGAAGAACCTGAACCGCTGCATCGCGAACGCCGCGAGGGTTCCGAGCAACAGTGCGATCAGCGTGGCGACCGAGGCCAGCTTGACCGAGTTCCACAGCGCTTGCCGGGGCCCCTCGGCCTGCCATGCCGCCTCCCACCACTGCGTGGTGAATCCCTTGGGGGGCCAGGACAATGACGTCGCCGAGTTGAAGCTGAGGACGGCGATGACCAGGAGCGGTAGGTAGAGGAACACGAGCGTGACCCAGGTCCAGACCCGCAAGGACCATCGAGTGGATCGGGCGAGCTTCATCAGAGACTCTCGAAGGCGCCGAGCCGTCGCATCCCGGCGAGGTAGGCGATGACGATCATCAGCGGCCACAAGGTGAAGGCGGCGGCGAGCGGCTGATTCGGAGCCCCGAGCGTGCGCTGGATCAGGTTGCCGATCATCTGCACCTTGCCCTCGGTCACGAGGTTCGGCGTGATGAAGTCGCCGAGCGAGAGCGAGAACGTGAAGATCGACCCGGCCGCGATCGAGGGGATCAGCATCGGCAGGACGATCGAACGAAATGTCGTCAGCGGACGGGCGCCCAGATCGCCGCTGGCGTCGAGTAACGAAGGCTGGAGACGATCGAGCCCGGCGTAGATCGGTAGCAGCATGTATGGCAGCCACAGGTACGAGAGCGCGAGCACGACGGCAATCCAGCCGAAGCCTGGCGTCCATCCGAAAGTGGCGTTGAGGAATCCGCCGCTCGAGTCGATGCCGAACTCCGAGCCGGGGCGAAGCATCGCCTTCCACGCGTAGCCCTTCACCAGATAGCCGGCCCACAGCGGCAGGAGCATCGCGACGATCAGACCGCGCCGGGCCCACGGTGCCGCGACCTTGGAGATGTAGAACGCTGTAGGCAGCGCGATGGTGAAGCACAGCAGCGTGACCGCTACTGCGACTGCGATCGATTTCAGGACGACTTCGACATAGGCCCACGTCGTGAACGCTGTGTCGATGTTGTCGAGCGTGAGCTCGCTGGTGGGTTTCTGGGAGAGCCCGTCGAGCCGGAAGAACGCCGACACCACCATGAGCAACAGCGACCCGATGTAGATCACGACCATCCAGGCAGCGGGCGCGCCGAGCACCGACGCCAGAGAGAGGCGTCGGTGCCGGCGCAGAAAGCTGCCCACTGCTCGCATCAGGGCGCGGTCAGCTCCGCAACCCGTTCCAGGCGTTGACCCATTCGGTGTACGGCACGCACGTCACGTCGGTACGCCCGTCGAGGCAGGTCTCTTCCGGAGTCGTCCAGTACCACACGTCCTGCCAGTACTCGGTCTCTCCGGCGTGATAGTTCGAGCAGTGATCGGAATCAGCGGTGAGGTCACAGCTGGCAGCGTTGGAGGGGGCCTCCCCGAACCACTCGGCGACTTCGGCATTGGCCTGCGGGCTGATGATGTGGTCCATCCACATGTACATGCAATTCGGATGCGCGGCCTTGGAGGACATCATCCATGTGTCCGACCATCCGGTTGCACCCTCCTTCGGCTTGATCGCGTCGATCTTCGCTCCGTTCGCCTGGGCGAGATTGACAATGACCTGCCACGTGGTGCCGACCAGTGCCGTGCCACCCTCGAGCGCCGCCTGTTGGTCGGTGTACAACGCCCAGTACTGACCCGCGATGTCCTTCTGCTGGCCCAACAGTGCCATTGCCGCGTCGAACTGCGTCTGGTCGAGCGAGTAGGGGTTCGTGATCCCCAGCTCGGGCTGCACCGACATCAGGTAGAGCGCAGCGTCGGCGATGTAGATGGGCGAGTCGTAGATCGACACAGCGCCCGGCGCCGCGGTACTCGCCTCGAACATCTCACCCCACGAGTCAGGGGCGGTGGTGTAGAGGTCGGTATTGAACACCAACAGGTTGGCGCCGCGACCGTGTGGTACGCCATACGGAACTCCGTCGACCGAGTTGTGCTTCTGAAGTTTCAGGTCGGCGAACACATCGGCATAGTTGGGAATCAGATCGGTGTTGACGGGTGACACCTCACCACCCGCGATCAGGCGCAGCGTCGCGTCGCCGGAGGCCGACACGCCGTCGTACTCGCCCGTCTGCATGAGCTGCACCATCTCGTCGGAGCTGTTGCCGAGCTGCACGTTGACCTGGCAGCCGGTCGCCTCCTCGAACGGGGTGACCCAGTCGACGGCCGGATCGGTCGACCCGTCCTCGACGTATCCGGCCCAGGCGATCAGATTGACCTCGCCTTCGCCCTCGCCGAGCTCGGTCGGCATGCCCGTGTCGTCGCCGGGAGCATCGGTGGTCGGCGGATCGGTGGCTGCCGGGTCGGTGGCTGCCGGGTCGGTGGCCGGTGAGGTGGCAGGGGTCGTCTCTACCGCCGTTGACGAGTCGTCGTCACCGCCGCACGCGGCCGCGACGATCGAGAGTATCGCTGCGCCGGCGATGAGCCGTCGCAGAGATCGATGTGTGTTGGTCATGGAGTCTCCCGTTCATGGTTGTTCATGGTTGTTCATGGTTGGTGTGTGCTGGTTCTTTGCTGCTTGCGACGACGACCGCTGCGGCGGCCGGCCATGTCAGCCTGACCTCCGCGCCGTCGGTGACACCAGCGAGCGCGTCGCTCGCGACGCTGGCGACGAGGACGCCTGCACCTGCGAGGTGGACACGCACTCGACTGAACGACCCGAGGTACTGCACGTCGACGACCGATCCAGTCGCATCGCGTGCGCCTTCGGGCAACGGGTCGTCGAGACCCAGGATCGAGATTCGTTCGGGCCGCAACGTGTGCGGCCTCGCGGCGCCGATCAGGTCGGCCGACACGTCGGCATCCAGGAGGTTCGACGTGCCGACGAAACCTGCGACGAACGCCGTCGCCGGCTGCTCGTAGATCTCGACGGGAGTCGCGACTTGTTCGATGCGGCCCGCGTTGAACACCGCGATGCGGGTGCTCATCGAAAGCGCCTCGCCCTGATCGTGGGTGACGAACACGAACGTGATGCCGACCTCGTGCTGGATCGCCTTGAGCTCGGTCTGCATCTCCTCACGAAGCTTGAGATCGAGGGCTCCGAGCGGCTCGTCGAGCAGCAGAACGGCCGGCCGATTGACCAGTGCACGAGCGAGCGCGACCCGTTGACGCTGACCGCCACTGAGCTCGTTGGGGCGACGATCGCCCAGATTGCCCAATCGCACGACGTCGAGCATCTCGCCGGCCCGCCGACGACGTTCGCTCTTGGCGATTCCTTTCACCTTCAGCCCGTACTCGACGTTCTGTTGGACGTTCATGTGCGGAAACAGGGCGTAGTCCTGGAACACGGTGTTGATATCGCGGTCGTAGGGCGCGACATGGGTGACATCGCGACCCTCCAGCAGGATCGCGCCGGCGCTGGGTTCCTCGAACCCGGCGATCATCCGCAACACGGTGGTCTTGCCGGAACCGGATGGGCCGAGCAACGAAAAGAACTCGCCGTTGTCGATGGTCAGATCGACGTCATCGACCGCAACGACGTCTCCGAACGACTTGCGTACATGGATCAGCTCGATCGCACGCTCGGTTGCCACGGACCATCGATCTCCCCAGGATGCCGGCGGCACCCGAATGTCGAGACAGTAGCGCCTCGCGAACCGTCAGGAGCGACTGGTCGCCGTGCTTGCCCGTTCGGTGACGACCTTGGACGAGCCGCCTGGTTGCATCGACACACCGAGCAAGCTGTCGCCGGCCTCCATCGTTCGCTTCTGGTGAGACACGATCAGGAGCTGAGCGTCCTTGCGGAACTCGGCGATCAGGCCGAGGAAGCGGTGCAGGTTCACGTCGTCGAGGGCTGCCTCGACCTCGTCCATCACGTAGAACGGTGACGGCCGGCTACGAAACACGGCGAACAGGAATGCCAGCGCTGTCAAGCTGCGCTCTCCGCCGGACAACAGCGACAACTTCTTGACGTTCTTGCCGCTCGGTTTGGCCTCGACTTCGATACCGGTGTTGAGCAGGTCGTCGGGAACGGTCAGTTTGAGCTGGCCGGTACCGCCGGGGAACAGGGTGCTGAACAGCTGGGTGAAGTTCAAGCTGACATCGGCGAACGCACCCGCGAAGACGTTCTGAATCTCTTGGTCGACCGCCTTGATGACGCGGCTGAGGTCGCGCCGGGTCGAGCGAACGTCGTCGAGCTGCTCTTCGAGGAAGGAGTGACGCTGCTGCAACTCGTTGAACTCCTCGAGTGCCAACGGGTTGATGGGGCCGAGCAACCGCAGCTCGCGGTCGAGCTCGCGCACCCGGCCGGCTGCTGTGGCCCCCTCCGGCAACTCAGGTGCCGACGCGGATTCGGCGACAGCTGGTTCGATGTCGAGGTCTCGTCGCAGCGTCTCGATCGACGTTTCGAGGCGCAGTTTCGCCTCGGCTTCCTCGATCTCGGACCGATGCGACTTGTGACGGGTCTCCTCGAGCCTGCGCTCGGCCTCGACACGGGCCTTGCGAGCGACGTCGAGCGCTGACGTCAGCCCTCGAACCTCCTCGCTCTGCCTGCGTCGGCGCTCGGACAGATCATCGTGCTCGACCTCGATGACGCCTCGGTGAGCCTGCACCAGCTCGGTCAATCGTTCGAGGGCGACGATCGACCGCTCGATCTGAAGCCGTCGTTCGGCGGCGACGTCGCGCGCCTCCTGATCGGCCTCGAGCCGGCGCTCGGTTTCGACGATGCGTGCCTCGAGGAACTGCTGACGCTCGTGGAGACCCGCGTTGCGGACCTCGAGCTCGCGGCGACGCAACGCGAGCGCCGCGGCGCGAGCTTCGAGCTCGGCGCGGGCCTCGCCGCGGGCGCGAGCAGCGTCGGCCTCAGCCTGCTCGTTGGCATCGAGCGACGGCAGAAGGGCTTCGAGTTCGCCGATCCGTACCCGCTCGCGATCGAGGTGCTCGGCCAAGTCGGCGACGGTGCGATCGAGCCCTTCCAGCTCGGCTTGGAACTCGCGTCGCTGACCGAGCACTCTCGCAAGACCCTCCGACGCAGCGGTGAAACGCGCATCGCTCTGGTCGAGCTGGCGGGTGAGCGCAAGCTCGTGCTGGCGCGTCGTCTCCTGCGCCTCACGAGCTTCGCGGAGCCCGATCTCGGCCGAGGCGAGCGCCGCCTCCGCGACCAGGGCCCGGTCTCGGGCATCAGCGAGCGCAGCGGCGGTGGCGCCACCGGCGGCGGCGCCGACGCGCCAGCCGGTCGGAGCGAAGCGATCACCCGCAGGCGTGACGATCACCGCATCGGGATTCGACAGCGCCGCCTCGACGGCCTCGTCAATCCCGTCGACGCGCACCGCAGCGCCGACCAGCGCGTCGAGCAGGCCGGACATCCCTGGACGTCCGGAGCGCACGTGTGGGAGGACCGCCTCGCCGACGGACGGCAACCGCCCGTGATCGGGTGTGATGCCGGCAGCGAGCACTGCGCCACTGGTATTGGATTCGCTCAATGCTGCGAGCGCCCGCTGGGCCGAGTCCGGACCGTCGACCACGACGGCTGTGAGAGCCTCGCCCAGCGCCGCCTCGACCGCTGCTTGCCAACCAGCGTCGATCTCGACCAGATCGAGCAGGGTTCCGAGCACGCCGTCGACGCCGGCAAGCCGCTCGGCACCGGCACGGGCGCGGGCCGCGTCGAGTGCCATCTGCAGCGCCTCGACCCGGGCACCCGCACGCGACGCCTGCTCGGATGCATCGTGACGTTCGGCGGTGCACCGTTCGAGTTCTTCGTCGGCCGCAGCCCGGGCGCGCTCGGCGGCCTCGATCTGATGGACGAGTGGACTCTCGACAGCTTCTGCCTCCGCACAATCGCTGCGGAGGCGATCGGCTTCGGCACCGAGTTGCTCGAGCTTGCCGCGCAGCTCGTTGCTGCGCGTGGTCGCGCGTCCCAGCTCGCTCTCGCTGCGCTCGGCACCGGCACGCACGGACTTGAGCTCGCCGCGAACTTCGGCAGCGGCGCTCGCCGCCTTGGCCCCACCGTCGTCGGCGGCGAGCGCCTCGGTGACGAGCGCTCGCTCAGAACGAAAACCTGCTTCTTCGGCGGCCAGCGCCTCGGCATCGGGAGCGACACGTTCGAGCGCGGTCACGACGTCATCGAGTTCGCTGCGGAACCGGGCGACGTCCGCCTCGAGATTCGCAACCACTCCGGCGCCCAGCAGCTGACCGTGATCACGTTCGAGCGATCGCCTGCGCTCGGCGAGGATGCCCGCCAGCCCGCGAGCGCGTTCACGGAGCTGTTCGACCTGCATCAGACGGTCGCTGACATCGTGTTCGCCGCGAGCCGACAGCTGTGCTTCGATCGACATGATCTCGGTGTCGAGCTTCGCCAGCTCGGACTTCAGGTCGGACTCGTGACGCACCGCGTCGAGGCGATCGACGGCGATCGCCTCGAGCCGTGCGCGCAGCCCGCTGATCTCGCGTCCGGCCACGTAGACGCGCAACGTCGTCAGCTCGACGACCAACGATTCGTGCCGACGAGCCGCCTCGGCCTGTCGCTCGAGGGGACGTAACTGACGTCGCACCTCACGAAGGAGATCCTGCAGGCGCAGCAAGTTGGCCTCGGTGGCGTCGAGTCGACGCTCTGCCTTTTCTTTTCGTTTGCGGTACTTGAGGACGCCGGCGGCCTCCTCGATGATGCCGCGACGCTCCTCGGGGCGGGCGTTGAGCACCGCATCGATCTGGCCCTGGCTGACGATGACGTGTTGCTGCCGACCGACGCCTGCGTCCGACAGGAGCTCTTGGATGTCGAGCAACCGGCACGGAACGCCGTTGATCGCGTACTCGCTGTCACCCGTGCGGAACAGAATGCGGGTCAAGGTGACCTCGTTGAACTCGACCGGCAGCAAGCCCGACGAGTTGTCGAGCGTGAGGCTGACCTCGGCCCGCCCGAGCGCCGGCCGCTTCTCGGTGCCGGCGAAGATCACGTCGTCCATCTTCTGCGATCGCACCGACTTCGGTGCCTGGGCGCCGAGCACCCATGCAATCGCATCGACGACGTTCGACTTGCCCGAGCCGTTCGGCCCGACGACCACCGTGACCCCGGGCTCGAGGTTCATGACGGTCGAGTCGGCGAACGACTTGAAGCCTTTGAGGGTGAGACTCTTGAGAAACACGGCGGCCCTGAATCTACTCGCGGCGGGTACCGATAGGTCATGTCCTCGGTGGGTCGCGGCTGCTCATCGCCTCGCCGGGCTCGCCGAAACGGTCACAGCGTCCGTCGCACGCCTCGCAGTCGGCTCGGTTCTTAACGCTGACAATGGGGGCAGTAATGCGTGGAGCGTTGGGCCGACACCGTGCGCCGGATCCACCCGATGCCGCACGTTCGACATCGCTCACCGGCTCTGCCGTAGACGTGGTGCGCGTCCTGATACGACCCGCTCTCTCCCAGCAGGTCGACATATTGAGCGTCGCCCAAGGTCGACCCGCCGGCTCGGATCGCCTCGTCCAGGATGTGATGCATCGCTGCGTGGAGGCGACGCTCGGCTGTGGTCGACAATTCGTCGGACAACCGATCCGGGCGCAGACGGGCCTCGTGCAGGATCTCGTCGGCGTAGATGTTTCCGATCCCCGCGATGACATGTTGGTCGAGCAGCAACGGCTTGAGCTGGCGATGCCTCGCTCGCAAGAGCTTGCGGAACTGCGACAGCGCGATGCCGTCGGCGACCGGATCGGGCCCGAGCTTGGCCAGATCAGGGATCTCGACGGCGACGTTGTCCGGATCGAACACCACGACCTCACCGAAGGTTCGCGGGTCGACGAACCAGAGCTCGTTGCCGTCGTCGAGCTGCATCACGACATGCGTGTGGAGCGGTCGCTCGGCACCCGCCGCAGCGACGAGCACCTGTCCGCTCATTCGGAGGTGAATCATCACCTCGTCGCCGCTGTCGAGCGGCAACAGCAGGTACTTGCCGCGGCGGTTCGCGGCCTGAATCGTCGTGCCGCTCAACCCGTGGATCACGGCCTCGCGAGACGTCCGGCGCACGGTTCGCTCCCGGCCGACCTCGACGCCGTTGATGCGGCGGCCCACGGCGAACCGCTCGAGTCCTCGGCGCACGGTCTCGACCTCTGGCAGTTCCGGCACGTGCGTCTCTGAACTCAGTCGTCGGTCAGCAGGGCGAACGCTGCGCCGGCCGCTGCTTGCTCGGCGGCCTTTTTCGACCGGCCCTCGCCTTCGCCCAGCAGCTGGCTGGCGGCCATCACCTTGGCGTAGAAGGTCTTGTCGTGGTCCGGCCCGGTTGAGCGCACGGTGTAGTCGGGGGCCGGCTTGCCCTGCTGTGCGAGCACTTCCTGCAGTGCGGACTTGTAGTCGAGCCGGTCGAGCATGCTGATCGCACTCTCCAGACGGTGCACGAACAACCGCTCGATCACCTCGAACGCAGCGCCGGGACCGCCATCGACATACACGGCGCCCAGCACGGCCTCCATCGCATCGGACAGGATCGAGATCTTCTCCCGACCGTTGGCCGCGTCTTCACCCTTACCGAGCAACACGTGCTCGCCGACGTGCAGTTCGGCGGCCACCTCGGCGAGAGCGTTGGCGTTGACGACGCTCTTGCGCAGATCGGTGAGCGCGCCCTCTGCAAGCTCCGCAAACCTCGCGAAGACGAGATCGGCGATCACCCACCCGAGCACCGCGTCACCGAGGAATTCGAGGCGTTCGTTACTGAGCTCGCCGGTCGACTCGGCGACCCATGACCGATGGCACATGGCGCGCCGCAGCAGCTGCTGGTCACCGAAGGCGTAACCGAGGCGCTTTTCGAGCGCGCCGAGGCCCACGCGTCAGTTGCTCGTGCGTTCGTGGACGTAGTCGACAGCGTCGCGGACGGTCTTCAGGTCCTCGAGGTCCTCGTCTTCGATCCGAAAACCGACCGTGCGGTCGCTGAGCTCCTCTTCGAGGGCCTCGACCAACTCGATCAAGGCCAACGAGTCGGCTTCGAGGTCGTCGGAGAACGACTGCCCCTCGCTGATGGTGGACGGTTCGATCTCGAGGATCTCGGCCAGCTGATCACGAACGATCTCGAAGATCTCTTCGCGTCCGATCGGGCCCTGGTTCACGTGAGTCTCTGCAGGCACACCACGATGCTACCCGACCACCGTCGAGGGATGGGCCAAGTCGTACGCTGGGGTCGGAGGAACGATCATCATGAAAAGAGTCGAACCGATCACCAAGGTGATGACGACCGAGATCGTGTCGGTCGACCTGGGACAGCCGCTCAGCGAGGTGTACCACGCCCTCAACCGGGCCCCGTTCGACCACGTCCCAGTGCTCGACGGCGACGTCCCGGTCGGTGTCATCTCGTCGAGCGACGTGCTGAGGCTCGTGTACGACGTCGACGGTGCCGACGACCGGATGCTGACCACGATGCTCGACCACCAATTCACACTCGACGACGTGATGAGCACCGAGCTCGTCACCCTCCCCGAGTCGGCCAGTATCCAGGACGCAGCGGAGGTGCTGGCGAGGGGCGGCCTGCACTCCGTGCTCATCCTCGACATCACCGGCGCTCTGGTCGGCATCGTGACGACCACCGATCTCGTGCGCTATCTCCGCGATCTCTAGGCCGGGCGTCCCGGTCGATCGCTCACCACGATCGCTCGCCACGATCGCGTCGCATGATGCGGCGTCAGGAGTCGGCGGGCGGGCGGAGTGCTGACGCGATCTCGCCGACCACGTCGGCCTCGACCATCTCGCGCGCCACGTCGATGGCGTTGACGATCGCACGCTCGCTCGAAGAGCCGTGGGAGATGATGCAGACGCCGTCGACACCGAGCAGCATTGCGCCGCCGTACGTCTCCGGGTCGAGCATCTCGTAGACCGGCAGCAAGGCCGGCATCAGGGCATCGGCGTGTTGTTTGAACTCCGGCGACGACCCGAATGCGCCGAGCAGCGCACCGATCACGGCTTTGAGACCACCCTCGAGCGTCTTGAGCATCACGTTGCCCGTGAACCCGTCGGCGACGATGACGTCGGCTGCGTCGGTCATCACGTCCCGACCTTCGACGTTGCCGATGAAGTTCAGCTCGCTGGTCCGGGCGGCCTCCACCAGCAGCGGGTATGTCTCCTTGCGGAGTTGATCACCCTTGCCCGGCTCCTCGCCGATCGAGAGCAGACCGACCTTGGGTGAGGCAACCCCGAAGCGGTGGCGGGAGAAGATCGACCCCATCTGGGCGAACTGCACCATCCATTCGGCCTGCACCTCGGCGTTTGCGCCGGCATCGAGCAGCACCGTCGGCTCGCCACCCGGCACGGGGATGATCGTTGCGATCGCCGGCCGATTGACACCCTTGATGCGGCCGATCCTCAACAGCGCTGACGCCATGGTTGCCCCGGTGTTGCCGGCCGAGATCATCGCCGATGCTTCGCCGTCGCGGACCGCCTCGGCGGCGCGCACGAGCGTGGAGTCCTTCTTGCGGCGGACGGCTTTGCCACCGTCCTCGTCCATCTCGATCACCTCACTCGCCACGATCAGCGAGAGGTCACCGATATCGACCCGGTCAGCGAGCCCGGCAGGGCCGACGAGCAAGACAGGAGTGCCGGCAGCGGCGGCGGCCTTGGCACCAGCGACGATCGCGTGCGGTGCGTGGTCGCCGCCCATTGCGTCGACCGCAATGGGCAACATGCTCAGTCAGTGACCGCGGTCAGCCGACGTCGATGACGACGCGGTCCTTGTACCAGCCACACGACGGACACACCACGTGGGGTGTCTTCGCATTGCCACAACGGGGGCACAGGCTGCGGCTCGGGGTACCGAGCTTCCAGGCTGCGGCACGCGTGCTGCGGCTCTTGGATTTCGATTTCTTCTTCTTCGGAACGGCCACGGTGGGTCTCCAACGATCAACTAAACGGTTCCGTGCACTGCACAGAGAGGCTGCGCCAGGCTATCGGGCCCCTCGCCAAGAACGAACGTGGCGGTCGGCCCGTCGCTTGCGGATCCACGACCTCGGGCAGTTCGGGCATGGCCGGAGCTTGCCGACCTGGGTGAACCGCAGACGTAGCTCGATCGGCATCGGAGTATCCGACAACCGGGCTGATTGCACCACCCGGTCTGGCGGCTCGGGTTCGGCGCACGATCAGTCTTCGTCGAGCTCGATCCCGTCGAGCGCCGACCAGCGCTCATCGCGTACGGACGTATCGCAGGTACAGGTCGCTTGGTTGCGATCGATCCCACACACCGGACAGATGCCTGCGCAGTCGTCGCGGCAGAGCGGTCCGTCCGGAAGTTCGAGCAACACGTACTCACGAACTGCCGGCGCCATATCGATCTGATCGCCCTCGATCTGGAAGGCATCATCGTCGCCGACCTCGTCCTGGTACACCTCGTCCACTTCGATCATGGCGATCCCGGCGACGTCACTCAGACAACGTCGGCACGGAACCCGCCACGGGGTAGCGATCGACCCGGCCACGACGATCCCATCGATGCTCGAAACCGCTTCGAGTGCAATGTCGACGATGCCGGCAACCCGGTCGTCGGTCACGCCGAGATCGACCGCATCCAGTGAGGTCTGGATCTTGCGGCTCGTGCCGGGTTGACGCAGCAGTTCGCGGGCGTTCAAGCGCAGGTCGTGGAGCGGATTCGAGGGCACGAGCGGGCCTGTGTCAGCGATCCTGGTCGAAGAACCCGTTCGTCAGGTCGTCCTCGTCCTCGACGTGAGTCGTCGGTAGGTGCTCGCCGGCGTTGCCGATGGAGAGCTTCTGGCGACCTGCAGCAACCGTCTTGCCCAACTTGTCGAGCAGGATCTCGAAGCTGGCGAGCCGTTGATCGAGGAAGTCTTCGGTCTCGAGACGCAAACGGCGGGCGTCGGTCTCGGCGGTCTCGACGACCTGGCGCGCCCTCGACTCAGCGGCGCGGACGACCTCGGTGCGCTGCACCATGCGCTCGGCCTGTACCCGAGCTGCCTCGAGCATCTCGTTGGCCTCGCGCCGCGTCTTGTTGACGAACTCCTGGCGCTCCTTGAGCATCCATCGCGCCTGGCGCAACTCATCGGGCATGCTGGCGAGAGCGCGGTCGAGCAGCTCGACCACCTCATCGCGGTCGATGCGCGGAGACGACGACAACGGCATCGTCGGGGCGTTCGCGACGATGTCGATCGCCCGCCGCAGCCAGGTTTCGGCATCACCGACATACCCCGTGCCCTGATTGGGATCGGGGTAATCGTCGTCGATCTCCTCATAGGCGTCGTCGGCAGCGTCGTCGCCGTAGTGGTCGTCGTATCGATCGTCGTAGGTCATGGAAGTCGGTGCCTCACTCGTGGGAGGGACGGGCGAATCTATCGGCGAGAGCGGCCGCAACGGGTGCAGCGACCAAATGGTCGATCGGTTCACCATGGGCGGCGATCTCGCGGATGAATCGGCTGGAGATGAATCCGAGGTCGGATCGGCAGGGCACGAACACGGTGCGAATGCCGGTGACGGAATGGTTGGTGTGTGCCATCTGCTGCTCGATGTCGAAGTCGTTCGGGGTGCGCAGCCCTTTGACGATGAAGTCGGCGCCGACCTCGGCCGCAGCCTGCACCGCCAAGCCACCGAACGCCCGAACCGAGACCGACGGACGGCCGACCAGGCTGGCTCGGGCCAGCTCGACGCGCTCGTCGGGGCCGAACAACCCCGACGGCTTGTCGAAGTTGACCAGCACACCGAGCACGACGTCGCCGAAGAGCTCCGCGGCCTGATCGACGACGTCGATATGGCCGAGGTGGAGCGGATCGAAACTGCCGGGGATCAACACCGTTGTCATGGGTGACTCCACGGTAGTGCCGTCATTCACGAACGGCGATGATGCCGTCCGCATCATCGAGCGCAACATCATCGAGTCGCTCGAAGAACGTCACCCAGGTTCGGCCATAGCGCTTGGTGCGCGTCGCCGTCCAGCCCGGGATCGACTCGGGGTCGAGCCGATCGAGTGGCCGGCCCGCCTCGGCAACCACGAACGGTGCCACCGTCGCCCCGAGCAGGCTGGGCCAGAGGTCGAAGTCGTACGGCGGATCGGCCAACACGATGTCGACGTCGATCGATCCAGCCAACACCAGCGCATCGCCGGGAACGATCTTGCTGCGGTCATCGAGCCCGAGGTCGGCGACATTGTCCCGAAGTGTGCGGAGTGCCTTGCGGTCGCGCTCGACGAACGTGCAGTGTGCCGCACCGCGCGACAACGCTTCGATCCCGAGCGCGCCGCTGCCTGCATAGAGATCGGCAACTCGGGCGTCGCGTATCAAGTCGAGACTGGTGAGGGCGTTGAACACGGCCTCGCGCACCATGTCGGTGGTGGGCCGGGTGTCGAGGCCCGGAGGAGCCTCGATCCGACGACCCCGCAGTTCACCGGCGACCACACGCATCCCCCAAGGCTAGGGCCGGGAACGGCCGGGCATACTGGGTCGCATGCTGGAACCCGACCGCGAGATCACGTGTATCGATTGTGGCGGTCGCTGCTTCCTGCTGACCCCGCCTCGCGAAGACGGCAGCTGGGTCGACGGTGACGTCGTCGCCTACCGCTGCCGGGACTGCCTCGACCGTTGGGACCTGGTGCTCGAAGACGACGAGAACACCGGCGACCGGCCCGACATGTGAGTCGACACATCTGAGCCAGACATGTGAGTCAGCGGCTCGATTCGTCGCGGATTCGCTTCTTGGTGGCTGCCCATCCGCAGATCGGGCACGTCGACAGGTCGTGGCGCAGCGCGGGGCAGTATTCGCGTCCGAAGAAGATGATCTGGAGATGGCGGGCGTTCCACGTGTGCTCGGGGAACACCGCCTTCAGGTCGCGTTCGGTGCGCTCCACCGTGGTGCCGTTCGACAGGCCCCAACGGGCGGCGAGACGGTGGATGTGGGTGTCGACGGCAAACGCCGGCACGCCGAACGCGTGGGACATCACCACGCTCGCTGTCTTGTGCCCGACCCCCGCCAGTGATTCGAGGAACTCCCAGTCGGGTAGCACCTCTCCCCCGGCATCGATGATCTGATTGGCCGCCGTCCACAGGTTGCGGGCCTTGGTGGGCGCCAAGCCGATCTCCCGGATCAGTTCGAGGATCTGGTCGGGGTCGAGCGCCGCCATCTTCTCGGGCGTGTCCGCCACGGCGAACAGGGCCGGAGTGACCTGGTTGACCTTCTTGTCGGTCGTCTGCGCCGACAGCGCCACGGCCACCAAGAGCGTGTACGGATCGACGTGGTCGAGCGGCACCGGCGTCTCGGGATACAGCTCATCGAGGATCTCACCGATCCGGTCCGCCTTCTCCTGCCGTTTCACGGCGCGGACGCTACCCGCTACTTCGAGACGGTCCGAATCCAGAGACCCCGCCCTCGCCGCACCTTCGGGTACGGAACACGAAACGAGAGTCCGATGAAAAAGCTCTCTCGCGTCATTGCCGCGCCACGCTGGCACTGATGGCAACCGCCAGCCCGGCGCTGGCAACCCGTGGCCAGAAGAATCACACGGTGCCGTTCAAGGGCAGCGTGCTCGCCCTCGCCAACGGGCAGATCTTCCCCACCGACGATGAGCCGCTGGACTGCCCCGATTGGGCGGAGTGACAGTTCCTCAGCCGCGGACGGGGCAGCTGTCCCATCTCGGTCGGTCGAACCTTGATCTGATCCAGTGCTCCAGGTACGTGGAGTTCCCGGTCGCCGGCGAGAGCAAGGGCACGACGACCTTCACGGCTGCCAACGGCGACATGCTGGTGCTGGCACACGACCTCACCTTTGACGTCTTCATCAGCGTCGTCCTTCCCGACGGCACCCCTGTTCCCGACGGCTTCGAAGGGATCGGGACCTGGACGGTCCTCGAGGGATCAGGGCGCTTCGCCAACGCGACGGGATCCGGCACGATCACAGTCGTCGGGGACATCCCGACGGATGACACCCCCATGTTCGACCTCCCGCCGGCGGAACGTTGTGGACCTTCTCGGGCATGATCGCGTACAACGCATCGAATCGGTCCAACCGCTGACGTCCCCCAGCGGCGACGGCACAGGGCAAGAAGCTCGCCGCAAGCCTCTGCGGACGTCAGCCTGGGAGGTCGCCGTCGACCACGGCGTCGCCGACGACCTCCCACCCCGACGCTGTGCGGACCCGACCGACAAGCAGCCCGACCAGCGGCCCGGCGAGGGTCAGCGATGGGCTGTCGTCCCTCAGATCCCACCGGCCCAGACTGCTGCGACGACGGCGGGGTCGAAGAGCAGCTCACACGGGATGCCGTTGTCGTCGACGTCCATCCGAACGGGTTGGCCCTGCTCGAACCAGTACGTGAGGGCCCAGTGGTAAGCGAGCGCCGAGTCGTTCCACGGAGGCGATTCGCCGAACGCCCGCATCGCCTCCTCGAACCCCGGCTGCGCCAGGTACTCGCGGCACAGCAGTCCGTCCGGGGCTCTCGGCGGCGCCGACCGGTCGGTCAGATCGACCCACGATCCCGTGCCCCGGTCGTCGAGGACGACGATGTGCCAACGCTGTGACGCGCCGTCGAACGTCGTGGCCTGGCAGGTCAGGACGTCACCACGCCGCTGCACGACTGATTGATCGACACCGCACTCGAACGACCAGTAGGGGTCGGTCCCGATCACGCTCCCGCGGTACGGATCGATGAGCCGGTAGAGCGGCACGCCGGTTGCTTCGACGAGGAACGGAGCGGCCCACTCGGGACGATCGGGCAGCGGTTCGTCGTTCGACAACCACGAGCGCCACTCCTCGTCGGTGAGACGGGGCTCCGACGTCGACCGCCAGAACTCGTAGTACGAGGCCACCTGACCCTCGGCGAGCTCGAACCGACCGTCGCCGATCGGCACGATGACGGAGATCGACTGGACGTCGCCGGTGCCGAGCTGGAGGTAGTCGAACGAGGTCGTGAAGATGTCGGTCACCAGGCCGGCGCGCTCGTCGACGTCGGGAATCGCCGCTCCGTAGTCGTTGAGCTCGATGTCGCTCGACACGATCCACAGGTACTCGAGCTCGGAGCCGATATCGCGCAGTCGTTGGTTCTCGGAATCGCTGGCCACGGTGCCCGCCAGCTCCCGTGTTGCGATGCCACCCAACCAGTCCGACAGCTCGATCAACGTGCCGAGTAGATCGTCGGTCCCGTCGGTGAGCAGGTCGCGCTCGGCGAATCCGTCGCGGAGCAGCCCGGCCGCCGCCGCGATGCGGCCGAACGCGACCGGGTCGGGCTCGACCCAGTGGCGTGGCACGAACGTCGCCGGCTCGGGGCCATCGCCCTCACCCGATGAGCCCTGCTTGGTGTACAGCACGGTGTCGTGCTTGAGCTCGGTGTACGACGCGAGCCCGGTCTGGAGCGACTTGGCGGCCCAGGCGTCGTTCCGCATGAAGTCGGGGTAGGCCGGTGTGCGCTGCCGGAACTGGGGCTCGATCGCTGCCAGCCAGGCGTCGTACACGGTGCCGGCCCAGTCGTCGGGCCGACGGGTCGCGACGATCTCGGTCATCGCCGTGAGTTGATCCTCATAGCGGTCGTAGCTCGACTCCGTGGCCAACTGCAGATCGCGAGCCAGTGGTGAGCCGAACGCCGCAGCCACGTCGAGCGCCGACACGTGCACTCGGCGCTCGTCGGCTGGCTCACGTCCGACGTTGGGCCAGGCGAGTTGGTCGAGGATGAACGAGTCGAGGGTGAAGCGCGCCCCCATCACGCGCACGCTGGCACGCTCGGGATCGATCGCGACAGCGTGGTCGGCGAGAACGGTCGCCGCGATCGTCGGGGCGTCGGCGGCGAGCAACCGCTCGGGATCGGACGCCCAACCCGGAACCACCTCATCGGCGGCCGCAGCCAGCTGGAACGGGTCGATGTCGTCGGCGAGGCCGACCAGGAAAGCGGTCGGCTCGTACAACGCCGTCCACGCGGCGGTCATCTCGGGGTCCACGACCAGCACACGGGTGACGAGCAGACCGGGCACGACGCCGATACCCCGATCGAGCGCGAACCCCTCCTGACCGAGCAGCGACATCGCACGGAAGTACCGCTGGAGGTCCGGGGTGCGGTTGTAGTGCCCGCGCGGCAGGAACAGGCTGAAATCGACGCATCCGACGAACGATTCGGGTGCCTGGCACTCGACCACGCCCGTGATCGGGGAGGTCTCCATGCCGGCCGCGGCGGCGACCAGGCCGACCTCTGCGGTGGCCAGATCGTTGATCGTTCCGACGTCGAGCTCCAGCAGCACAGCGGCTGCCTCGTAGTAGGCGGTGGCTCGATGTGCGGCGTCGGCGAGCGCGGTGCCGGCGAGATCGGTCTCCTGGTCGCGTGCGGCGGCGACCGCATCGCGGAGGAACTCCTCGAGGATCGGCAGCAGGCGAACCTGCTCGGTGTCGCGGAGCACCTTGTCGAAGACGAGGTGCCACGAGTGATAGAGGGCATCGGTCGTCACGAACAGCGGTCGGTCCCAGTAAGCGTCGCCCTTGTATCCGTCGTGGAAGAAGCGGTTCCCGCCGCGGCCATGGATCGCGAACCCGTTCGCTTCGAGGCGTTCGACAAGAGCGGCCAACGTGGTCGGGTCGGTGGATGCCATGCTCTCGAAGCCGTGTTGCTGATCCGGGACGAGCAGCACCTCGTCGAACGACGTGGGCGTCGGCGGGCCGGCGTAGCGAGCGTCGTCGCCGAGCGGCGGCACCCAGCGATAGTCGGCGAACGGGACGACCGACCTCAGACCGGCGAGCGACGGACCGACCGAACCATCCCTCGGCACCGATGTGGTCGTGGTCGTGGTGGTGGCTGTGGGCGTCGTACTGGTGGTCGGCGAGGTCGTCGAGCCGGGGGGTGACGTCGTCTCGGTCGGGTTCGGCGCACTGGTCGTCGCCGGGGCGGCCGAGTCGTCGCCCGAGCACGCGGCGACCGCCAACGCGATCGCCATCAGCGCGGCGACGGACCGGCGATGCGGGTGGCGGTGGACGTGAGGATGAGGTCGATGTCGCATGTCGCTACCTCTCAGTCGTGCTCGAAGGGGGTTGTCGAATCGGTTGCGGATTCGGTCGCACCGGCAGTTCCGCGGGCCGTATCGCGGTCTGACGATCGGCGAGCACCGGATCGGCTCGGCCATCGTGGTCGATGTCGGCGCAGGTCGGGTTCGCGGCGCCGGGCAACACCGGTGCGGTCCGGAAGCCGAAGCCATCCCAGAACCAGGCACCGCCGCTGCCGATCGCGGGGTCGCCCATGGTGGTGAAACCCAGCGCCATCGAGCCGTCGCACACCGAGATCGCGTCGACGGGCTGGAACATCAGCGCCGCCCCCCAGCGCAGGCGCCCCTCGCCGGTGTAGACGCCGATATGGGCGGTTCGGCCCTGGGCATCGAACCAGTCGACGTCGGGGAGCGCATCGTGCGCAGGTTCCGCGCCGGCAGGCCGCCGGGAGGCGAGCACGATGTCGGTCACGCCGGTGCCCGTGACGTCGCCGATCGACCGGGCCACTTCGTCTGCGCCGGCCGGCAAAGGATTGTCGCCCCAGCTCTGAGCCGACCGCTCCGCCGGCGACCAAGGCCGCACCGGCGCCCACCAGTCGGCGTCGAGTGCAACGGCGTCGCCGAGCGGATCGTCCCATCCGACGAACGTCGATCTCCCGGCGTCGATCTCGATCCGGCCGGTCCGCATCGCCATCACCCCGTCATGGTCGGCGAGCACCTCGAGGACCGAGCCGACCCTGGTGCGGGGCATGCGCTGGTCGAACAGCGCGTTTCCCAGGCCCGGCGCCACAACCGACGTCCGCCCGCCGCTCTCCGACGTAGTGACCGGGTACACCACGTGGGCTCCGTGCCCCCACACCACGTCGGCTCCCCATTCGGCCAAGAGATCGACGGCATGGGCGAGCGCCGGGTCGGGGCGCGGCAGGTACTCGACACCGCCGTGCAGCCCGACGACCACGATGTCGACGGTACGGCGCAGCTCGGTGACGATGGCCCGAGCAGCATCGACGTTCCAAGCATTCACGCCGGCGGTCGTGGCGGTGGCAGGCCCACCGCCGGCGTTGTCGAACGCGACGACACCGATCGTGACTCCACCGACATCGAGCACCAGCGGCTCTGCTGCTGCGCCGGCCGTGCGGCCGCCGCCGACACCGACGAGCCCCGCAGAGGCGAGCGCCGCCAACGTGTCGATCACGGTGTCGGGCCCACCGTCGGTGGCATGGTTATTGGCCACCCCGGCCACATCGAACCCGGCGCCGGCGAGTAGCCATGCAGACGCAGGATCCGCTTCCAGTGCGAACTCCCCGGCAAGGTGGGGCCGGTCGGTCAGCGGTGACTCGAGATTGGCGAATGCGACGTCGGCCCCGGCGATCGCCGGTCGGAGGTGCTCGAAGATGCTCGACGGATCGCCGGTCACGACCGGTGCAACACCGCGCCCGAGCATCACGTCACCCACGAAGGCAAGCCGGATCGGAGCTGCGACCGGTCGAACGGGCGCTTCGGGGAGGGGCACCGAGATCGAACTCGTCGACGAAACGACCGTCGACGCCGGGACGGGACCCCTCGCCTCGGTCTCCATGTCATGCCGACCACTCGCCGGCGAGGCACACGAGGAGGCGAGCAGGCCGAAGATCAAGGCCAACGACCTCCCTTTCACAATTCCAGCGTGCGCCTACGGAGGGGGGCGCGGCAGGGTCGAATGACCCACTGGTTGGCGAAGACGACGAACGGGTCAGACGCGGTAGCCGATGGCCCGGAGCAGCTCGAGCCGGGCCTCGACATCATCGTCGGTCTCGACGCCCAACGGGGGCTCGCCGTCGACGACGCCCACGATGCCGCGACCCCGGTCCGTGACGGCGACCAGCACCTGAAGTGGGTTGGCCGTCGCACACACGATGCGACAGACCTCGGGCACCGCCTTGAGCTGATTGAGCACGTTCACCGGGTACCCGTCGCGGAGGTACACGACGAAACAGTGACCGGCGCCGATTGCGAGCGCGGCCGTGACAGCTGCGTCGACGAGTTCGGGGTCGTTGCCCGAGCGGCGCACGAGCCGTGGGCCCGACGCCTCACAGAATGCGGCACCGAAGCGCAGCGACGGCGACGATCCCGCCAGCGTTTCGTGCAGGTCGACGATCGTCTTGATGAAGTGGGACTGCCCGACGATCACGTTTGCTTCGGCGGGTATGGCAATAGGGACGGCTTCGAGTTCCATACCACCAGCCTGCGTCGGCGACGGGCGCACCACAAGAGCCGCCGGACCCTGGCGGCGCGTCACCGTCAGGCGCGCCGCCAGAACCGCAGGTGGCCCATTGCCCTGCGGTCGGGCGTGCACGAGACTGGGTCCTCGGGGAGTCGTACCAGGAGGTTGACATGTCATTGCTGCGTACACGTTGGGCGGCGATCGGCGCCGCCGTCGCGATCACACTCGGTGCCGGCGGGATCGGGATGGTCTCGGCCACGGTCAACTCCGGCAACCGCACCGTGTTCGTGCCGATCACACCGTGCCGCATCATGGACACCCGACCCGCCTTCGCCGTCGGGTCGAAGATATTGCCGCTCGGACCCGAAGAGACCTACACCGTCGACGCCCACGGCACACACGGACGATGCGCCCTGCCCAACGACGCCTCAGGGCTGGTGCTCAACGTCACCGCCACCGACGCCACACTCGGCACGTTCCTCGCCATCTGGGGAGACGGCGATCGACCCGACTCGTCCGCCCTCAACCCGAGCCCCGGCCAGCCCCCCACGCCCAACGCGGTCACCACCGACCTCACCGACACCGGCAGGTTCAAGATCTTCAACAAAGCCGGCACCGTCAACGTCTTCGTCGACGTCGTCGGCTACTACGCCAACCACAACCACGACGACCGCTACTACACCAAGGCTCAGATCGACGACCAGCCCGGCTCGGTGGAATGGATCAACGTCCAACCGCAGGCCACGATCAGATCCACGTCTGCCGGGCTCGACGGCGCCACCGTCGTCAGGCCGCCGGGGGAACCTGCGGGCTTCTACTGCATCAAGTTCCCCGCCGGGGCCGACCTGTCCGGTGAGGCCGCAATCGGATCGATTCAACAGAGCACCACCCTGACCGAAGGTCGGACGATCAGCGTCACGACAATCTGGGCCAACTCCTGTTTCGTAACGGGGGTCGCCGCCGACGTCGCAGTCGAGGTCTTCGACAGCAATGACGTGCGCACCGACAGCGGCTTCGTCGTGTTCGTTCCTCGCGGCTTTCCATGATCGTCACCACGGACCGAGCCAGGACCGGATCGCCCACCAACGCTGTGCCGAGCGATCCGTCCTGAGCTCCGGGAGCGGCGCCGGTCCCAACCGGAACGCCGGCATGGGGTCAGCTCTTGGCCAGGAAACCTTCGTCTTCTTCGGTGAACAGGAGATCGAGTTCGTCGCGTAGGACGGGATGATTCGCGAGTTCGGGGTCGGCATCGACGATCTCGAACGCAGCCTCGCGGGCCAGGGCCACCAGCTCGCGATCCCTGCGGAGGGATGCCAGCTTGAGGTCGCTGCGGCCCTTCTGGCTGGTCGACATCAGGGTGCCTTCACCGCGCAGATCGAGGTCGACCTCAGCCAGCTCGAAGCCGTCGGTCGATGCCACCAGCGCCTCGACACGAGCATTGCCGCCCTCCTGCTCCTGCGTGACCAGCCAACATGTCGATGCATGCTCGCCACGGCCGACACGACCGCGCAGCTGGTGCAACTGGGCGATGCCGAAGCGGTCGGCATCGAGCACGACCATCATCGTGGCGTTCGGCACGTCGACACCGACCTCGATGACGGTCGTCGCCACCAGCACATCGAACCGGCCGGCGCGGAACAGGTCCATCGTCATCTGCTTCTCGGCCGAGGTGAGGCGGCCGTGCAAGAGCCCGATCCGTAGCCCCTGCAACTCGTCGTGCAGCAGACGTTCGTACGTCTCCTCGGCCGACGCCACCTCGAGCTTCTCGCTCTCCTCGATCAGCGGGCACACGACGTACGCCTGACGGCCCTCGGCGACCTCGTGACGCACATCGGCCCAGACCTCGACCTCCAACAGCGGGCCATTCGCCCACTTGGTGAGAATCGGCGTGCGACCGGGCGGCATTTCGTCGAGCACGCTGACGTCGAGATCGCCGTACACGGTCATCGCCGCAGTGCGCGGGATCGGTGTGGCGGTCATCACCAACACGTCGGGCACATGACCCGACGACTTGTCGCGCAGTGCGGCGCGTTGCTCGACCCCGAATCGGTGTTGCTCGTCGACGACGACGGCGCCGAGGCTGTGGAACTCGACGCCCTCCTGGATCAGGGCGTGAGTGCCGATCGCGATGTCGACCGTGCCGTCGGCCAAGCCGGCGAGCACGTCGCGCCGATCGCCTCCGGTGACACGATTGGTCAGCAGCTCGACCCGCAGCGGACGGTCGCCGAACAGGTTGCCGGGGTCGGGCACCTTCAGATCGCCGAGCAACGCCCGTACGCCCGCGAAGTGCTGCTCGGCCAGCACCTCCGTCGGCGCCATCAACGCGCCCTGGTGACCGCCCTGCACCGCTGCCAGCAACGTCGACACGGCGACCACGGTCTTGCCCGAGCCGACGTCACCCTGCAACAACCGATGCATCGGGTTCGAGCTGGCGAGGTCGTGATCGATCTCGCCGATCACCCTCGTCTGGGCCCCGGTCAGCGGGTACGGCAGCGCCTCGTGGAATCGCCGCACCAATTCGCCATCGACCGTGTGCGAGAGACCCTGCGACGAACGTTCGAGTTCGCGTTTGCGCAACACGAGCACGAGCTGCACCCGCAGCAGTTCGTCGAACGCCAGGCGGCGGCGGGCCAACTCCTTCTCGCGAATCGACTCGGGGCCGTGGATCGACCACAGCGCCTCTGAACGCCCGATCATCCCGAGCCGTGAGATCACCTCGGCGGGAACCGGGTCGGCGATGCCACGATCGCGACAGCGACGGAGCGCCTCCTCGATCCACGCCGCGAGTTCCCAAGTGTTGAGCTGGGCCTTCTCACTCTGGGGATAGATCGGCACGATCTTTCCGGTGCGATCGCCGATCAAGTCGACGATCGGGTTCGACATCTGGAGCCCACCCCGATACGTGTCGGCCTTGCCGAACAACGCGATCTGGAGGCCCTCCTTGAGCTGGCGTTCCCGCCACGGCTGGTTGAAGAACACGACCTCCATGCGACCCGACCCGTCGCCGACGTTGGCCGTCACCATCGAACGGCGGTTACGGGTGGTGCGCTTGGTGACCGACCTGACGGTCACCAGCACGAGGGCCTCCTCGCCGGGGACGAGGTCGGCGATGCGCGCCTCGTTGGTGCGATCGACCCAACGTCGCGGGTAGGTGGTGACGAGATCGAGCACCGTGTCGATGTCGAACGCCGCCAGCGAGGCCCGCCGCTTCTCCCCGACGCCTTTGATCTGCCCGACGTCGATCGCCGCCAGGTCGCGCAACGTGATCGGCGGGCGAGAGTTCACGCTGGCGGTTCTACTCGACGCCGAAGAGGTACGGGTACAGCGGCTGGCCACCCTCGTGACGTTCGATCTGGACGTCAGCGTGCTCGTCGGACATCCAGCCCTCGATCTGGGTCGTGATCGCCGGATCGGCATCCGAGCCCGTGATGATCGTCAGCAGCTCGCCCTCGTCGCCGAGCAGCTTCTCGAGCAATAGGGTCGAGGCGCGGAACACCGAATCCGCAACCGCCGCGATGCCGTCGCCGCGGACGATGCCCATCCAATCACCGGTCGCGATCGGCCCGACATCGCTGTTGGAATCGCGCACCGCCTGCGTCACCTCACCGGTCGATACCGACTCGATCGCCTCGTTCATCTCGACCGCGTTCTCGTCGGCGTCCGCCTCGGGGTCGTACACGATGAGTGCAGCGAGCGCCTCGGGCATCGTGCGCGTCGGCACGACCACGACGGTCTTCGACGTCAGAGCGTTCACCTGCTCGGCAACGGGGATGATGTTCTTGTTGTTCGGCAAGATCACGACCTGGTCGGCGTTGACGTGCTCGACCGTGTCGAGCAGCTCGGCCGTCGACGGGTTGAGCGTCTGGCCACCCGTGACGATGCCCTGCACCTTCAGGTTCGAGAACAACTCGGCCAACCCGTCGCCGCTACACACCGCCACAACCGCTGTCGTGACGGGCGGTAGTCCAGCGCCGGCACGGCTCGGCACGCCGATCAGGGCCGCCTCTCGGTGGGCATGTTCCTCGGCAACCTCCTCGAACAGATCGGTCACCCTGATCTGCCGAGGGCGCCCCCCGAGACCGAGGGCGACCTCGATCGTGGCGCCGATGTCGTTCGAGTGCACGTGACAGTTCCAGATGCCGTCGCCGCCGACGACGACGATCGAGTCGCCGACCTCTCCCCACGCATGCTTGAACTGCTCGATCAGGCGATCCTCGAGATCGAGGAAGTACATCACTTCGTAGCGCTGCTCGCTGACGTCGAGCTGCCCCTCGACACCGGTGGTCCGATGGGCGACCGCGTCGAACTGCTCCTCGGTGAGCCCGTGGGCGTAATCGTCGACCGAGTCGGGCTCGGGCAAGGGCACGCCGTCGATCACGTGCAGGGCGGAGTCGAGGAACAGCAGATAACCCGCACCACCGGCGTCGACCACGCCGGCATCTTTCAAGACCGGCAGCAACTCGGGCGTGTTGTCGAGCGCCTGCTTGCCGGCCTCGCGGGCCGCCCGCAGCGTGTCGACCAGGGATGCGTCCCCGGCCGACGCGACTTTCGCGGCCTCGGCACTTTCGCGAACGACCGTGAGGATCGTGCCCTCGATCGGCTTGAGCACTGCCTGGTAGGCGCCGGCCGACGCTGCGGTCAGCGCGTCGGCGACCTTTTGACCGGTGCCCTCGGCGTGTTGTTTGAGTGTCGACGCCAGACCGCGAAGGATCTGACTGAGGATCACGCCGCTGTTACCGCGAGCGCCCATCAACGAACCGTGGCTGATCGCATCACAGGTCGCGCCGAGGTCGGTGGCGTCGGCAGTTTCCATCTCCGCCACCACGGCATCGAGCGTGCGCGCCATGTTCGTGCCCGTGTCACCATCCGGCACCGGATACACGTTGAGCAGATTGAGGCCCGCCGCGTGGTCGCGCACCGCGTCGCGGAAGGTCGTGATCACATCACGCAGCGCATGGACGTCGAGCCGTTCGAGCGTGGGCACCGCCCCATCGTAACGGTGGGGGTGCGCGACCCGGACCTCCATCGCCAACCTGCATGCACGCGCCGACAGCGCAACCCGAGCCCGCCACGCGACTTCCATCAACGCCAGCCCACCCTTCCGAGCCCGCTCGGAGCCGAGCGACTCATCGGCTGACGTCCTAGGGTGAGGTGTTGCCTTCACGAGAGCCGAGTCGCATGGACATGACCGAATCGATACCCGAACAGCCTGCGAACGACGAACGATCGGTCGACGCGCCATCGGGTTTCGCCGCGCTCGAACTGCGCCCGGAACTGCTGGCCGCGCTCGAGGAACTCGGTTACGAGGAACCGACACCGATCCAGCTGGCCACCATCCCACCGTTGATCGCAGGGCACGACCTGCTGGGTCAGGCGGCGACGGGCACCGGCAAGACCGCTGCATTCGCGCTGCCGATCCTGCACCTCATCGACACGCATGCAGGACGCAGCAAGGCACCGAGCGCGCTGGTGCTGGTACCCACCCGCGAGTTGGCGATGCAGGTGAGCGAGGCAATCTTCAACTACGGACGTCACCTCGGGGTCAGGGTCGTGCCGATCTACGGTGGTCAGCCGATCTACCGCCAGCTCCAGCAGCTCGACCGCGGTGTGCACGTCGTCGTCGCCACACCGGGGCGAGCTGTCGATCACATCGGCCGCGGCTCGCTGCCACTCGACGACGTCCGAGTCGTCGTACTCGACGAGGCCGACGAGATGCTCGACATGGGGTTCGCCGACGACCTCGAGGCGATCCTCGGCGCCACGCCGGAGGATCGCCAGACAGTGCTGTTCTCGGCGACGTTGCCGTCACGGATCAACTCGATCGCTCGCAAATACCAGCGTGACCCTGTTCGCATCCAGATCGGCAAGGGCGACACCAAACCGGGAGCCGAGCTGGTTCGGCAGAGCGCGTACGTCGTGCAACGCGCCCACAAGGCCGCCGCACTCGGCCGCATCCTCGACGTCGAGTCGCCGACCGCCGCCATCGTGTTCTGCCGGACCCGCGGCGAGGTCGACCAACTCACCGTCACGATGAACGGGCGCGGCTATCGGGCGGAGGCTCTGCACGGTGGCATGGACCAACATCAACGCGATCGCGTGATGGCGCGGCTGCGCGACGGCACCGCCGAACTGCTGATCGCCACCGATGTCGCCGCCCGGGGCCTCGACATCGACTCGCTGACCCACGTCGTGAACTACGACGTGCCCTCAGCGGCCGAGAGCTACGTGCACCGCATCGGGAGGGTCGGCCGTGCAGGCCGTGAGGGTGTCGCGATCACCCTGGCCGAGCCGCGTGAACAGCGGCTGCTCGGCAACATCGAACGGTTGACCAAGCAGCAGATCAGTCTCGAGACCGTGCCGACGGTGGCCGATCTGCGTGCACAACGCATCAGCCAGACCGTCGTCGCGATCCGCGAGGCACTCGACTCCGACGACCTCGACGAGTTCCAGCAGGTGCTCGACGAGCTGGTCGCCGAGCACGACCTCGCCCGCATCGCGCTCGCCGCGGTCAAACTTACCCACGACAGCGACGGTGCGGCCACCGACGACACGCTCGAGATTCCCGACGCCCGGCGGTACGACCGCAACGACAAGCGGCCACATGCCGGGGGCAAGGGCGCCAAGCAGGGCCATCGGGGGCAGACCGAGCGCGGGTCGCTCGACGAGCGCGGCCGCGACAACAGCGAGCCGACCGGCTATCTCTATGTGTCGATGGGCCGAACCGCGGGCATGCGCCCCGGCGACCTCGTCGGAGCGATCGCCAACGAGGTCGGCCTCGAGGGCCGCCAGATCGGCCCGATCCGCATCGCCGACAAGTACAGCGTGGTCGGGATCCCCGAACGTTCGGTCGAGCACGCCATCACGGTGCTCAACGGCTCGTCGATTCGCGGCAAGCCCACGAAGGTGCGGCGCTACCAGGACTGACCTTTGCTCACAGGTTGTGGCTCGTAGGTTGTTCTGGGTTACGCCGCTAGCATGCTGGAGCCGTGTGGACAGGGTTCTGCTGTCCACGAGCGAAGTCGCAGGAGTACTCAAAATGGCATCGGTTTGTGAAGTGTGTGGCAAGGGCCCCTCGTGGGGCATGTCGGTGTCGCACTCGCATCGCCGCACCAAGCGTCGCTGGAACCCGAACATCCAGCGCGTGCGCGCACTGGTGAAGGGCGCACCGAAGCGGCTCAACGTGTGCACCTCGTGCATCAAGGCCGGCAAGATCGTCAAAGCTGGTTGAGCGGCCCCAGGTTGCACGGCCGCTGCGTTGCAGATCGGGCTCGTTGCCAACCAGTAACTCGCCCTCCTGAACCTTGCCGCCGCACAACCTGATCACCCTCGACGACTCTCTTCAGGTTCTCGTTCACGTCACGGTCGAGCACGGGGTCACGGCAACTTCGCCCTCCCCGACTTGGCCCGCATCGCGCAACTTGGGCCGTCTCGAACGGGGGCCGCTAGTCTCGACTCCCATGCAAGGCGTCATCAAGGCTTACGATCCCGTGTCGGCGCTCGGCGTCGTGATGTGCGACACCGATCTGGCCGACTACGACCTGGCCACCGATGCCCTCGAGGGCTCGATCTTCCGCATGGTCCGCCAGGGCCAACGCGTCGTGTTCGATCTCGACGAAGCCGGCCGCGCGACGCATCTGCGGCTCGGCTCGGAGATCGACATGGGCACGCCGGGTTCGCACTGACCCGTTCGGCGACGTCCTGCCTGTCAACGTTTCCGGTGCTGCATCGGGCATTGATATCTTCTTTTCCGATATCCGCATCTGCGCAAATCGAAGCCGGGTTGGACCATTCGACCCCAGCGCGACGCGCGTGGATCGACCACACTGTGTGATAGGACCCAACAGAGGACGTCCACAGGAGGGTAACGATGGCTGGAACAACGTCGAACGCGCGTTTGCGCGCTTGGGTGGACGAGTGGGCGCAGATCATGCAACCGTCCGACATCTACTGGTGCGACGGCTCCGCCGACGAGTACGAACGGCTGTGTGGCGAGCTCGTTGCATCTGGCACGTTCACCAAGCTCGACGAGGCCAAACGACCCAACAGTTACTGGGCCCACTCCGATCCGGGCGACGTCGCCCGCGTCGAGGATCGGACGTTCATCTGCTCGCCGACGGCCGACGAGGCCGGCCCCAACAACAACTGGCGCGACCCCACCGAGATGAAGGCCGAGATGATCCGGCTCTACAGCGGCGCGATGAAGGGCCGCACGATGTACATCGTGCCGTTCTCGATGGGCCCGCTCGGTTCGCCGATCGCCCACATCGGTGTCGAACTCACCGATTCTGCCTATGTCGCCACCAACATGCGGATCATGACCCGCATGGGACAGGGCGCCCTCGACGCGCTCGGCACCGACGGCGAGTTCGTGCCCTGTGTGCATTCGGTCGGCGCCCCGTTGGCCGAGGGCGAGGCCGATGTGCCATGGCCGTGCGACCCCGACAACAAGTACATCGTGCACTTCCCCCAGACCCGTCAGATCTGGTCGTACGGCTCGGGCTACGGCGGCAATGCGCTGCTCGGCAAGAAGTGCTTCGCGCTGCGGATCGCGTCGGTGATGGCACGCGACGACGGTTGGCTGGCCGAACACATGCTGATCCTCAAGCTCACCAATCCCGAGGGCGAGTCGAAGTACATCGCCGGTGCCTTCCCCTCCGCATGCGGCAAGACCAACCTGGCGATGTTGGTGCCCACCATTGCCGGCTGGAAGGCCGAGACGATCGGCGACGACATCTGCTGGATGAAGTTCGGCGACGACGGACGCCTCTACGCGATCAACCCCGAGGCCGGTTTCTTCGGCGTCGCTCCGGGCACCAGTGACGCGACCAACCACAACGCGATGGAGACGCTCCACGCCAACTGCATCTACACCAACACCGCGCTCACCGACGACGGCGACGTGTGGTGGGAGGAGATGACCGACACGCCGCCGGCCCGGGCAACCGACTGGCGCGGCAACCCGTGGACACCCGACATCGCCACGCCGGCAGCCCATCCGAACGCGCGCTTCACGGCCCCCGCTGCGCAATGCCCGTCGATCAGCGACGAGTGGCAGGATCCCAAGGGTGTCCCGATCTCGGCGATCCTGTTCGGCGGCCGCCGCCGCACGACGGTGCCGCTGGTGACCGAGGCGTTCGACTGGGAGCATGGCGTGTTCATGGGCTCGATCATGGCGTCGGAGAAGACCGCCGCCGCCGAGGGCACGATGGGCGAGCTGCGATTCGACCCGATGGCGATGCTGCCGTTCTGTGGCTACAACTACGCCGATTACTTCGCCCACTGGCTCACGATCGGCAAGGCCACCGACCCGAACAACCTGCCGAAGATCTTCTTCGTCAACTGGTTCCGCCGCGACGACGACGGCCGCTATCTGTGGCCCGGCTTCGGTGAGAACAGCCGTGTCCTGAAGTGGGTGTTCGAGCGCGTCGACGGAGGGTCGGAGGTCGTCGACACCCCGATCGGTCGCCTCCCCACCAAGTCAGCGCTCGACACCGACGGCCTGGTGATCGACGACGCCGATCTCGACACGATCCTGTCCGTCGACGTCGAGGGCTGGACGAGGGCCATCCCCCAGATCCGCGAGCACTACGCCAGGTACGGCGACAAGCTCCCGGCCCAACTGCAGATGGCTGTCGACGCCCTCGAAGCCAACCTCGCCTGAGCCCGCCGGCTCAGGCGGCGGGCCCGGTGCGCCCCATGCGCTGAGCCCGCATCGCCACCGCGGCGACGACGATCAGCCCCACCACCACGGCCACCAACCGTGCGAGCATTCCGTGCAGCACCACCTGCATCATCGACACGGTCGCCATGAAGAACGCGATCAGCCCCAGCGCGACCAGTGGCCACGAACGGTCGTACAGTGCGAACGCGACGATGATCGCCGCCGACACGACGGCGATGATCGCCGACATCCGCTCGCTCTGGTCGCCGAACATGAACGACCCCATCATCACGCCGACCGCGCCCACGGCGAGCGCGATCAGCCGAGGTTGCACCACGTCACGAGCAGCCAGCACGCCAAATGTGAACGAGACGATCCACAAGGTCACCGCTGCGATCCATACCGGCACGTCCGTCAGCCCGATCAGCCCCCCACCGGCGATGAGGACGCCGACTCCACCGGTCAGGAGCTGGAGCGGACGGTCGAGATTGCGCCACAGTGCAGCGCCGATCGCCAACACCGGCACACCGATCGTCACCGCGTACCACGCATCGTCGCGAGGATCGATCTCGTTCATGACCGCGGCAATGGCGAGTGCCACACCGCCCGTTCCAACCGCCCACAGGAACGAACCGACACGCATCGTGGCGGCCTCGCCGAGACGGACGAGCCAGGCGCCCACCGAGAAGCCGATCGCAGCGATTGCGAGCGCGACCGCTACCTGTCCGACCACGCCGAGCTCTTCCCAATTCGGCCCGATGATCGCGGCGCCGCCGGCGAACGCGATCACGCTGCCCAGATACGAGGCGACCTCGGCGACGTTGGTCAGCCGCTGGGGGGCGACCGGCTCGTCGAGGTGCTCGAAGTGTTTGATCGACTCGGCCTGATCGGGTGAGATCAGACCGGCTGCGACCCACTCGTGGGCATGGCCCTGCAGCCACGCCCCGTCCTTGCGTTCCAACGTCGAAGGTGCCATGGCCGCCTCCTCACAGACGGGTTCCAATTGCAATTTGCGCCTCCGAGGAGTACCGGCGCAGGGTCGAAAGTCACCGTTCTCGGTGTGTCACACGGGAGGGGGAACTAACCCAGGTACAGGTTTCGCAGGCCGAGGCCCATGATGAACCAGCTTCCCAGACCGTACAGCAGGAGTTCCTTGCCCTTCATGAACGGGCTGGTGCGGTAGCTGTACAGGATGCCGACCGCGACGATCGCGGAGAACCCGTACAACGCGTGCATGTCGTTGAGTTCGACCCCATCACGGTTCGCGAGGACTGCGCCGACCAGCGCCTGCACGAACACGGTCGCCTGGGCGACGATGACGCCCGCCCAGAGCGCTCGGCCGCGCAGCGTCGCGAATCGGTATGCCACCAGCGCCCACCCGCCCACGGCGGCGTTGGATCCGATCAACACCCAGGCGTTGATCTCGTGGAGCTCGTGCACGGTCCTACTCGAAACAGCCGTATCCACCGAAGATCACGGTGACGACGTCGTCGGGCGACGTGCCCGTGAGCAGCCCGCGGAAGTTGTCGCTGACGTAGAAGTTGGGCGGGATGTTCAGATCGGCCTCCCCCTCGTTGACCGACGCCTCCGGGAACTCGGCGAGCAGATCGACCACTCGACTACCCAGTGTGGTGCCGCCGGCAGTGCGCAAACCAGCAGGTTCGTCACCGATCTGGCCGTCGAGGCCGTATTCCCAGCCCAGGAAGTGGCGGCGCCCGCTCGCGACATCCGACAGGTCACCGAAGCGCAGTTTGAGGACACCCCAGTCGACGCGTCTGGCCACGGTGCCGTCGCACACCGCGCCCAACACCGGAGCGAGCGGATCGACCCACCCGGTGTCATCGGTATTGCCACCGAGGATCGACGCGACATAGCCGATCACGCCATCGGGGTCGGCTCCGAACCGTGCCGATCCGATGCCGTCGCCGCGCAGCACCAGCTCTTGGATGGCCAACGGCTCGGTTGTTGTCGTGACGGGCACCATCGTCGTGGTGGTCGTGCTCGTCGTGTCCGGCGGCTGCGTCGACGGCGGCGGCGTCACCTCCGCGGTGCCCTCGCTCGTGGTGGTGGTATCGAGCGGAGCGATGGTGAACACCGGAACGATGGGAGCAGGACTCCCATCATCGCCCTGCGAACAGGCAGCAGCGATCAGCAACGGGCCCACGACGAGCGCGATGCACCGACGAGGCGGGCCGAAACTCGGGGGCCGTGGCATGGCAGTCATTGTGGTGGACGATGCCATGTTTTACGCGGATTCGGAGGTCGCGCCACCCGCGATCACCGGATCAGCGTGTCGGCCTCGCTGCCTCCCTCGACGAGCCGCAACCCATCAGATTCGATCGCCACGGTCGTGACCGAGCAGTTGTCGAGGCTGCGGATCACGAGTCGATCGTCGCCCAGACACGTTCCGATGACGGCGTTGATGGCGATGAAGTGCGAGAAGATCAGCGTGTCGCCGTCACAGTTCCGCACGTAGTCGACGACGTCGTCGCGATAGCGCGTGTAGGTCTCACCGAGATCGGCCCAGGTGCCCTGCATCGCGCCGCGCAGCCAGTCGACCCGGTCGGCCATCTCGATGCCGTCCGGCGATGGGATCTCGGCAACCTCCGGTGCGATCACCACAGAACGATCTGCGAGATCGGCGTAGCGACGAGCGGTCGAACGGCACCGCAGGAGTGGGCTGCTGATGACGGCGAACGAACCGGCAGCCAGCAGCTCAGCGGCGATCGCGGCTGCCTGGTCGCGCCCGAGCTCGTCGAGATCGGGGTCGGGATCGATGTTCCAGCCCGCAGCTGCTCGCCCGTGGCGCACGAGGCGGATGAGACGCTGACCCCGCTGGGCTGCGCTCACTCGAACAGCCATCCCATCCGCAGCCCAGGAGGTCGACCGTGTTCGATGAACCACTCGTTACCGAAGGCTTGGGCGAACACCTCCAGCGGCATCTGCAAGAAGAAGCTCGCATCGGACACCTGGCTGCGATGGGCGGCGATCGCCGCCCGCTTGCTCTCGACGAAGGCCCCGACGTCGACGCCGAGCGTCAGTTCGGCCTCGGGTGTGCCCATCGGATTGCCGTCGTCCATCGGGCCATCGGGATCGAATGCTTCGCCATCGTCGCCTTCCGGCCCGGCATCGTCGAAGCCCGTTTCCTGTGCCATGGCGATCATCCGTCGCATGCCGTCGCGATTCATGGTCGACTCGAGCACCCGGAGATTCGGCAGGTCGGGACGCACCATCTGTTCGGCGCGGCAACCGACCCGATGCACCTGAATGTGGTCGGGATGTCCGTATCCGCCGTGCCAGTCGTAGATGGTGAACACATCGGCCTGTTCCTCGCGCAACAGACCGGCCAGCCGACTCGCAACCGTGTCGATGTCGGCGCGGCAGAACGCCTCGTGGTGCCCGTTCTGGTGCCAACCCGTCATCCCCGAATCCGTGTAGTCGAGGAATTCGACCCGGTCGATGCCGAGCGCGGCCGCAGAGGCCATGGTCTCGACGCGGCGCCGGTCCTCGAGCGTCTCACCCTCGGCCAGATCGTCAGGGACCTCTCCGTGGGCACCATCGGTGGCCACGATCAGTACCACCCGGTGACCCTCGGCATGGGCGCGAGCCATCGAGCCACCGGTCGCGATGGCCTCATCGTCGGGGTGTGCGTGGAGACAGACGAGCGTGCCCACTACGCCTGCCTGACAGCGCCGGACTCGACGAGCTCCTCGATGCGAGACTGGGAGATACCCCAGTCGGTCAACACCTCGACCGTGTGCTGCCCGTCGTGAGCGGGCGGCCGATCGATCGTCGGGCTGGTGCGGCTGAACCGCGGCGCCGGCGCCGGCTGCGTCAACCCGGCGACCTCGACGAAGGTGCCACGCTCGACGTTGTGCGGATGCGCGGCCGCCTCGTCCATCCGCAACACCGGCGCGAAGCAGACATCGGTGTACTCCATGATCTCGCACCATTCGTCGCGCGATTTGGACAGGAACAGGTCACTCAGTCGGCCTTTGAGGTGCGGCCAGTGCGAGCGGTCCATCTGGGCATCGAACTCGGGGTCGCCGTCGAGGCCGGTGAGGCGCAGCAGCTCCGCATAGAACTGCGGCTCGATCGAACCGAGGGAGATGTACTCGCCATCGGAACATTCGTAGACGTCATAGAAGTGAGCGCCCGTATCGAGCAGATTCTCTCCGCGCCTGTAGATGTCGTGCACACCCATCTGGCTCAACGACCAGAACATCGTCATCAGCGTCGCGGTGCCGTCGACCATCGCCGCATCGACGACTTGCCCCGAGCCGCTGTGCTGGGCCTCGAGCAACGCACACACCACACCGAAAGCCAAGAACATGCCGCCACCTCCGAAGTCGCCGACCATGTTCATCGGAGGGGTCGGCGGTTGGCCGGCGCGGCCGAAATGGGCGAGCGCGCCGGCCAGCGAGATGTAGTTGATGTCGTGGCCGGCCGCCGAGGCATACGGGCCGTCCTGCCCCCATCCCGTCATGCGGCCGAAGACGAGGCTCGGGTTGCGGGCCAGACACTCGTCGGGTCCGACGCCGAGGCGCTCCATGACCCCGGGGCGGAAGCCCTCGATCAGGGCATCGGCTTGCTCGACCAGATCGAGCAAGGTGGCGACGCCATCGGGGTTCTTGAGGTCGAGAGCGATGTTTCGACGGCCTCTGCGCAAGATGTCGGGATGCGCAGTGTGCGGGGCGGGCCCGCGCACCGAGCCCGCCCGCTCGACCCTGATGACCTCGGCACCCATGTCGCTCAGCAACATCGCGGCGAATGGGCCGGGACCGATCCCGGCGATCTCGATCACCCGATAACCGGTGAGGGGGCCGCTCACGACGACACCGCCAGCACCCGACTCGAGGCGGCGACTTCGCTGTGGGCGGAGATCGCACCCACGATCAGCGGCCACAGCTGTTGGGGCATGTCGTGGCCCATGTCGGCGACCTCCAGGAGATGCGAGCCCGGAACCAGCTCTGCCGTGCGACGGCCACCCGACGGGTCGATGAGCGCATCGTCGAGTCCATGGATGACGAGCATCGGCACCGTGACACCGGGCAACGAATCGGATCGGTCGCCACTTGCGCACATCGCCGCGATCTGGCGCGAAGCACCCTCGGGATACCACGACCGGTCGTACGCAGCAGCGGCGAGCTCTCGTGCGCGATCTGCGTCGAAGTAGCGCTTCGACGCCCAGACCGCATAGTCGGCGGCCCTGCCGATCGCCTCGTCTCGGCCCTCCGGCGGCGGCGCCAGGATCACCTGCATCGCCTCGGGCGTGGGCTGACCGTATGAGAGGTCGCCGATCGTGGACATGATCGAGGTCACGCTGAGCAAACGCCCCGGGTGCTCGATCGCCATCGTCTGCACGATCATGCCGCCCATCGACGCACCGACGACATGCGCCTTGGCGATTCCGAGGTGGTCGAGCAAGCCGATCGCGTCGGTGGCCATGTCGGACAGCGTGTACGGGACGGGCGGCAGCGGGGTGTTCGTCATCACTGCCCCGATCACCGCCATGGCGTCGACGAACTGCCCGTCGAGCTTGGTCGACAGACCACAATCGCGATTGTCGAAGCGGATCACGAAGCGGCCGCGTTCGGCCAACTGTTGGCAGAACGCGTCGTCCCAAGCGGTCATCTGCGCCGTGAAGCCCATCACGAGCAACAGAGCAGGGTCGTCAGCAGATCCGAACGTGTCGTACTCCAGCTCGATCGTGGAGTTCAATGGGGCAGTCGTCATGGCCCGAGTGTGACACGCGCAAGCCACCGATCCGCAACGGGCCGCACCTACCGGCAATCGCCTCAGCTGTCGAACAATTTTCGCTTCTGGTCGTCGAACTCCTGCCGTGAGATCATGCCACGCTCCAGCAAGCCCTCGAGCTTTTCGAGCTGTGATACGACGTCGCCACCCGCCGCTGGCGCATGGAACCGCCGCGACTCGTTGACCTCCATCTGGGCATGGATCAGGTTCTGCACCTGCTCGGGCCTGCGGATGTCGCTGAACCGCTGCTGGCCGCCTTCCCCGCCGGACTCGATCAGCAGGTCACCCGCTCCGAGCATCCGCTCGAAGATCGACTGGCTGAACAGCACGTTGTTCACGCGCTCGAGCGGAATCTCGATGCCGCTCTTGGCGAGCACGCCGCTGCGGAAGATCAGCCGATCGCTGGTGATCACGAAGTTGGTCGTCGCCCACTTCAGATAGCGCACCACCAACCAGACAGCGCACAGGACGATCAGAACGATCGCGACCCACGTGAAGACCTTCTCGTCCTCGCCGTCGAGGAACGCCCGTACCAGGATGCCGAGCACGATCGAGGTGACGAGCGACATCACCGGTCCTGCGAAATACCACCAGTGGGGATGCAGATCCAGAGCAACCGTCTCGTAGTCGTTGAGCAACTTCTTCGGATACGGCATGTTCTGAACAGTACCGTTGCCGCCGTGGCCGACGAATCGTTGTCCCCGGATCTGCTGTTGGCGGATCTCGACGCCGATCAGCGCCGCGCGGTCACGACCGATTCACAGCTCGTCGCAGTGGTGGCCGGTGCCGGTTCGGGCAAGACCAGAGTGCTCACCCGGCGGGTTGCCTATCGCATCGCGACCGGCTCTGCCGACGGTGCTCACACAGTCGTGCTCACGTTCACACGTGAAGCTGCCGGCGAGCTGCGTCGGCGCCTTCCCCGGCTCGGTTTGACCGAGCGGATCGCGGCGGGCACCTTCCATTCGATCGCCCAGCAACTATTGCGGCAGCGTTGGATCGACCTCGATCAGCAGCCCAAGACCATCATCAGCGACCGCCAACGAATCGTCGGTGAGCTGATGGGGCGCGAGGGGTTGGACGAGCTCGTCAACGAGATGGACTGGGCCACCGCGCGCGGTATCGATGCTGACCGTTACGAGAGCGCGGCCCGGCGTGCCGAGCGACGCTCGGCGGTCGCGCCGGCCGTGGTGGCCGATGCGCTGTCCCGCTATCGCCAGGAGAAACGCAAGCGCGGCGTGCTCGACCTCGACGACCTGTTGAGCACCACGATCGAGGCGATGGAGAGCGACCCGGAGTTCGCCGCCAATGTGCGCTGGCGCTTCCGCCACGTGCTCGTCGACGAGGCACAGGACCTCAACCCACTTCAGCATCGGCTGGTCGATCTGTTTCGCGAGGGTCGCGACGACCTGTTCATCGTCGGCGACCCTGCCCAGGCGATCTACGGGTTCAACGGTTCTGACCCGGCTCTGTTGCTGGAGGTCTCCGATCGCTTTCCCGGCATCGAGATCGTGCGTCTCCCGGTGAACCATCGCTGCACTCCCCAGATCGTCGAAGCCGCGGCCCACACGCTGCGTTCCGACGGCCAGTCGACGCAGGTCGTGTCGGGCAGGCCGGATGGTCCGTTGGTGGCGACACAATCCCACGACGACGAGCGCGCCGAGGCGATGTGGGTCGCGCTGCACATCGCTCGCCTCGATCCGACGCTCGTTCGCAACGCTCAGGTCGCGGTGCTGGCCCGCACCCACGCCGTGCTGGCCACCGTGCGCAGCGAACTGTCCAAGGCCGGCGTGCCCGTGCGCCGATTGGTCGATGGGCCCGGGTCTCCGTTCACGCCGATTCTCGCCGAGGCGTACCGCCTGAGCGAGCCGAATCGCATGCGCCAGTGGGCTCGTGACCAGTTCGACCGGATCGAGCACCCGGGCGATCCGCGCGCCGAGGTCGCCGAGGCGGCACTCGAGTTCTTGCGCGAACAGCCCACCGGCGACGGGTCGGCCTTCCGCAACTGGATCACCACCACCGATCCGTTCGGTCGCGACCTGCCCGGCGTCGACCTGCTCACGTTCCACGGCGCCAAGGGTCGCGAGTGGCACACCGTGTACCTGGTGGGATGCGAGACGAGTCTCGTGCCACATCGCTCGGCGACCACCAACGCCGCCCGCGCGGAGGAGGCTCGCCTGCTGTACGTCGCACTCACTCGCGCCACCGATGTCCTCACCGTCAACTGGGCGCGGCGGCGTGGCGGGTACCAGCGCAAACTCACTCCCCTGCTCGGCGGATTCGTCAGCGAGGCGGCCGAGACGGTCGGACCGCCGACCGGATTGGTGCCGGTCAAGCGCACGGGGCGGCAGGTGACGTTGGAGCGGCTCCGCGAGTGGCGCAGCGGCGTGGCGCGGGCAGGGGGTATCTTGCCGAATGCCGTGGTGACCGACCATGTGCTGGCCGTGATCGCCGACAACAGGCCCAGCACGCCCGACGAACTCGATCAGCTGACCGGCGTCGGGGCGATGACCGCAGGCCGATTGTTCGACGGCATTTCGGATGCGCTGGCGGATCGGGCTGCCCCCGGTTCGGCGGCTGGCTCGTCGGTTAGTTCGTGAGGTCGACCATCACGGGCGCGTGGTCGCTCGGCTGTTTGCCCTTGCGCGCGTTGCGGTCGATCGCGCTCCATTCACAGCGTTGTGCGACCGACGCCGAACCGAGCACGAGATCGATGCGGAGTCCGCGGCCCTGGTGGAAGTCGCCCGCCCGGTAGTCCCACCACGAGTACACCGAGTCGACGTCGGGGTGTTGTCGGCGGAACAGGTCGGTGAGGCCCCATCCCTCGATCGCCGCGAGGCGATCGCGTTCGGCCTGGCTGACGTGCGTGGCGTTACGGAACTTGCGCATGTCGTAGACGTCGCGGTCTTCGGGGGCGATGTTGAAATCTCCGGTGACGATCACGTCGGTGTCGGGCGACGTGTCGCGGTCGAGATGCTCGACCAGACGGTCGAGCCAGCTCAGCTTGTAGGTGTAGTGGTCGTCGTCGAGGCTGCGTCCATTCGGCACGTAGCAGCACGAGATACGAACGCCGGCGCAGGTGGCGGTGATGATGCGCGCGTCTGGATCGGGCTCGATGCCGTCGGCGAAGTTGGTGACGACATCGTCGATGCCGACCTTCGAAAGGATCGCCACACCGTTCCACTGGCCCTGGCCGTAATGAGCCGATTCGTAGCCGAGCGCCTCGAAGGTGAGCGCTGGAAACGCGTCGTCGGCCAGCTTGGTCTCCTGGATGCACAACACGTCGGGTTGCACCTCGGTGATCCACTCCTCGACTCGCTCGAGCCGTGCCCGCAACGAGTTGACGTTCCAGGTGACGACCCGCATCAACCCGTCGCCTTCTTCGCTGGGGCCTTCTTCGTAGCGGCCTTCTTGGCGGCCGGTTTCTTCACGGCAGCTTTCCTCGCAACAGGCTTCTTGGCCGGAGCCTGCTTGGCCGGAGCCTTCTTCGCAGCCGCCTGCTTGGCCGGAGCCTTTTTCGCAGCCGCCTTCTTGGCCGGAGCCTTCTTCGCAGCCGCCTGCTTGACCGGAGCCTTCTTCGCCGTCGGCTGTTTGGCGGGCGCCTTCTCGGCACCCGCCGTCGCCGCCTTGCGCGCCGGGCGCTTGCTCGCCGGAGCCATCCGAGTCGACTGCTTCATCACGGCATCTTGATCGGACGGCGCCGAGGCGGGCGCCACGCGATCTGCGCCTGCCTTCTTGGCCGGCGTCTTCTGGGCAGCGCGCCCAGTTCCAGTACGCGCGGGCGTGGCAGGCGTCACCGCTGCTACGTCGGCCTCGTCGAGAGGCAATGCCGTCGCCATGTGAGGCAGCGCGGCATCGATCGACCGGCGATCGGGCACGTAGCCGACGATCACCGCCGTGACCGCTTCGCCAGCAGCCAACACCGACCGTGCACTGCGTGGCGCCGGGTCGTCCATCAGGCGCAGGGGAATGTAGATGAGGACGTCGTCGACCCGTGCGTACGCGCCGTGCGAGGCGTAGCTCTCGACGACACCGGTGCAGCTGGTACCCACCGGATGGCGCTGGACGAACTCGAGAAACGGCATCAGCTCGTTGACGGGTTTGCGTGACGAGGGGGCCGGCGGCTGGGCGGCATCGATCTCCGTCGCGACTGCGGCAGCGGCCTCGGCCTGCTTGGCGCCCCGACCGCGACCGCCGCGGCTACGCCCGGACCGGCCACCCGACTCGCTCGGCGTCGAGGGCGCGTCTGCCTCGCTGCCGGCATCGGTCGACGATGGCACCGCTGTTTCGCTCGCCGCCGCCTTCTTGCGGACACGGCTGTTGGCACGCTGTTTGGCCCCGGTCGGATCGGCGCCCTTCGCATCGTCCTTGGCCTCGCGCACCGACTGACGACTCTTCGGACCTCGCACAGGAGTTCGGGCCACGAACACCCAGCCGACGTGGGGCACCGGCTTGCCACCGATCAGGCGGCCTTCGTCGAACAGCCAGTCGTACTCGCCGTGGAACTCCTGGAACGAGTCATTGGACAGCACACCGGCGCCGGCCTTGTTGGCGATCGTGAGCACGAACGCATCACCGCGGCCGATCGCTCCAGCAGGAGGAGTGACCAGCTCGTTGTTGGCAACAGCTTCGTCGAACGCCTTCACCTCCTTGCCGTCGATGCGGTGTCCGAACGTGGCGTCGACCACGACCGTGATCACCGCGCCGGGATGGTCGTCCATGAAAGCGAGGACCGCCTCGTTGAGTTGATCAAGGCTCGGCTGACTGCGGCCTTCGGTTGCGATGTTTGACCCGTCGACCACGAAGTGGTCCGGTCGGCTTGCTTTCGCCATGTGGGAATATCTCGATTCGTTGCTGCGTGTGCCAGGTGGGCGCGACGCCGTCGTACATCGTAGGGTGCCCGCCGATGGAGCCCACCGGATACACCGCTGTCTTCTGGGACTTCGGGGGCGTGATCCTCTCGAGTCCGTTCGACGCGTTCAACGACTACGAGCGCGCCAACGGGCTGCCGATCGACTTCATCCGCACCGTCAACAGCCGCAACCCCGACACGAATGCCTGGGCGCTGATCGAGCGCCGGGAGGTCGGCGCGGCCGAATTCGACGAGCTGTTCGCTGCCGAGTCGGAGGCGCTCGGACATCGGGTGCCCGGTCGCGATGTGCTCGGCATGCTGCACGGATCGGTACGCCCCGAAATGGTGCTGGCCCTCGATCGGGTCATCGCGGCAGGGTTCGTCACCGCGTGCCTGACCAACAACGTGTCGTCCGATCGGTGCTCCGATGTGTCGGACGATCATCGTCGACCGGAGGTCGACGCCGTGATGGCGCGTTTCCACCATGTCATCGAGTCGAGCAAGGTCGGCTGCCGCAAACCCGAACCACGGTTCTACGAACTCGCGTGTGAGACCGCCGAGGTCGATCCGCACCAGGTGGTGTTCCTCGACGACCTCGGGATCAACCTCAAGCCGGCCAGAGCGATGGGCATGGCGACCATCAAGGTGCTGTCGGCTCGGCAGGCGATCGACGATCTCGAAGCGCTGCTGTCGATATCCCTGAGCTGACGCAGAACGGCCCGGCTCCCCTCGCTGTGGGCCGACACGATCGACCGCTCGGGCTCACAACCCCTTGAAGACGCCGTCCATCAGGTCGGCCAGCTCTTGGTCGTGCACCGTCTTCGAGCCCGTCGCCGGGCTGCCCGATTCGACGCGCGCCACATGGCGCAGGTCGTAGCCGATCTCCTTGACGCGCCAGGTGTGGTGCTCGATGAAGTTCCAGGCGCCCATGTTCTCAGGCTCTTCCTGCAGCCAGCGGATCTCCTTGGCGTTGGGATACCGGTGCTGCACGATGTCGAGCATCTGCTCGCTCGGCAGCGGGTAGAGCTGCTCGACCCGGACGATCGCCACTGGAGCCTTGCGCTCGTCACGGGCGGCCATCGCGTCCCAGGCCACCTTGCCCGAGCAGAACACGACACGTGTCACGGCCGCCGGGTCGGCGACGAACGGATCGTCGATCACTTCTTGGAACGAGCCCGTGGTGAGCTCGTCGATGTGTGAACGGGTCTGCTTCATGCGCAGGCCCTGCTTCGGGGTGAACAGCACGAGCGGGGTGTGCCGCTCGCTGTGCACCTGGCGCCGCAGCAAGTGGAAGTACTGAGCAGCCGTGGTCGCGTTGCAGACCTGCATGTTGTCTTCCGCCGCCAGCGTGAGGAACCGCTCGATACGGGCCGACGAGTGCTCGGGCCCCTGCCCTTCGTACCCGTGCGGCAACAGGAGCACGAGACCGTTGCGTTGGCCCCACTTGTCCTCGGCCGCCACGATGTACTGGTCGATGATGATCTGGGCGCCGTTGATGAAATCGCCGAACTGCGCCTCCCACATGACCAGCGCATCGGTGTTGACGTGGGCGTAGCCGTACTCGTAACCGAGCGCCGCGTACTCGCTGAGCAGCGAGTCGTACACCCAGAAGTTGGCCCGCACGTCGTCGAGATCGTTGAGCGGAATCCACGGCACACCCGTGTCGAAGTCGACCAGCGCTGCGTGGCGCTGGCTGAACGTGCCGCGGCGAACGTCCTCGCCGGCGAGGCGAACATGGTGTCCCTCCAGCATGAGCGAGCCGATCGCCAGCGCCTCGCCGGTGGCCCAGTCGATGTCGTGGTCGGCCTCGAACTGCTTGGTGCGGGTCTCGAATTGACGCACCAGCTTGGGATGCACGGTGAATCCGTCCGGGTACGCGGTGAGCTGATGGAAGATGCGATCGAGGGTGGCCCGCTCGACACCGGTCGGGATGTGGGGCAGCACGCCGAGCGGCTTGGGCGGTTTGGGTACCCGTGGCGCCTCACCACCGCGCGAGCGCGTCTCGTCGAGCGCGATCTGCAGCTTGCCCTGGAAGTCGCTGAGCGCCTGCTCTGCCTCGTCGACCGTGATGTCGCCACGCTTGACCAGCGTCTCGACGTACAGCTTGCGGACGTTTCGCCGTTCGGCGATCGCCTTGTACATCAGCGGCTGGGTGTAGCTGGGGTCGTCACCCTCGTTGTGGCCGTACCGGCGATAGCACACCATGTCGATCACGACGTCCTTGTGGAACGCCTGACGGTACTCCCAAGCCAGCCGGGCAACGCGCACACATGCCTCCGGGTCGTCGCCGTTGACGTGGAAGATCGGCGCCTGCACGGTCTTCGCCACGTCGGAGCAATACAGCGACGAGCGGCTCCACTCGGGCGCGGTGGTGAACCCGATCTGGTTGTTGATGATGAGGTGGATCGTGCCGCCGACGCGGTAGCCGCCGGTATCGCTCATCGCGAGGCACTCGGCTACGACACCCTGGCCGGCGAACGCCGCGTCACCATGAAGTAACAGCGGCAGCACCGAGAACGCTCCGGGCGGGTCGATCAGGTCCTGCTGGGCGCGCGCCATTCCCATCACGATCGGATCGACGGTCTCGAGATGACTCGGGTTGGCGGCGAGCTCGATCTTGATGTCGACACCCGACGGGCTCTCGTACTTGCCGGTGGCACCGAGGTGGTATTTGACATCACCCGAGCCCTGCACGGTATTGGGATCGACGTGGCCCTCGAACTCAGAGAAGATCGCCTCGTAGCTCTTGCCCATGATGTTCGACAGCACGTTGAGGCGACCCCGGTGTGCCATACCGAGCACGGCACCGTCGAGGCCCTCATCGGCGGCACCCGACAAGATCTCGTCGAGGATCGGAATCGCCGATTCGGCACCCTCGATGCCGAATCGCTTGGTGCCCACGTACTTCGTCGCCAGGAACTTCTCGAACGCCTCGGCCGCGTTGAGACGTTCGAGGATGCGGTCCTTGCGCTCCTTGGAGAGCGGAGGTGGCTTGATCTCGACATGCTCCTGGATCCAGCGCTGTTCCTCGGTGTTCTGGATGTGCATGTACTCGACGCCGATACTGCGGCAGTAGGCGTCGCGCAGCACGCCGAGCAGGGCGCCGAGCGTGAGCTTGTCGGTGCCGGCCACCCCGTCGGTGAGGAACTCGCGGTCGAGGTCCCAGATGGTGAGGCCATATGTGGCCGGATCGAGCTCGATCGGAGTGTGTGGCTCTTTCCAGTGCAGCGGATCCAGGTCGGCGATCAGGTGACCGCGAACACGGTGGACGCGGATCAGCTTGGCGACCGCCATTTGCTTGGCGAGCATCGCCTCCTCGCGGTCGATCGGATTGATGTCGGGCCGCCATTTGACCGCCTCGTAGGGCATGTCGAGATCGTGGAAGATGTCCTCGTAGAACCCGTGCTCACCGAGCAGCAGCTCGTGCACCCGCTTGAGGAACAGCCCGGATTCGGCGCCCTGGATGATGCGATGGTCGTACGTACTCGTGATGGTGACGACCTTCGAGATGCCGAGCGACGACAGATTGCGGCGGTCGGCGCCCTCGAACTCGGCCGGGTAGTCGATGTTGCCGACTCCGACGATCACACCTTGTCCGGGCATCAGCCGCGGCACCGACTGCACCGTGCCGATCGTGCCGGGGTTGGTGAGTGTGATGTTGGCCCCGGCATAGTCGTCGATCGTGAGCTTGTTGTTGCGGATCTTGCGGATCAGCTCTTCGTAGGCGGCGAGGAAACCGTTGAAGTCGAGCGTGTCGGCGTTCTTCAGGACGGGCACCACGAGTGTTCGTGTGCCGTCGCCCTTGTCGATATCGGCCGCCAATCCCATGTTGACGTGCTCGTGGCGGACGAGTCGTGGCTTGCCGTCACCGCCCTCGACGAATCCGTTCTTCATGTTGGGAACCGCATCGACGATCGCCTTGACGAGCGCATAGCCGATGAGGTGCGTGAAGCTGACCTTGCCCAGGCCGGAGCGGGCGCGATAGCCGTTGATGACCTTGCGGTTGACCTCGAGCAGTTTCGCCGGCACGTTGCGGAAACTGGTGGCGGTCGGCACCTCGAGGCTGGCCGCCATGTTGCGGACGATGACGGCCCCGACACCCTTGATCAACTCGCCCGGTTCTTCGGCCGGCTCGGCACTGGAGGCGGTCGGCGCAACCGGCGCTGGGGTCGGCGCCTGGGCCGGCGGCGCGGCAGGGGATTCGGCGAGGACAGCGGTCGTGTCCGCGACGGGCTGGGGCATCTCCGGGTGGGCCGACGCCGTCACCGACCGGTAGTCCTCGAAGAACTCCCGCCAAGATTCGCCGACCGATTCGGGATCGGACCGATATTGCTCGTACATCTCTTCGACGAGCCATGAATTGGCTCCGAACGAAGACCCGGCAGTTTCTGAGGCAGACATCGCGTCCGATGGTACTCGCATGGGGCCGTGACCCTGCGGGGGCATCGATCTCCCACAGCCCACTCGGCAAGAATCAGTGAAAGCTTCGACGAATCGCTCAGCGAAGTCCGCCGATCTGCCACGATGTACGAATGCCAGGCGGAGACGCTGACCAGACCCCGGCGACGGGCCTCCCCGCACCACCGCAGACGGACGCGTCCCCCGACCGCCAACCATCCACGGCCAGCCGGGCCTTGTTCGAACCCGTTCTCCCAGGGGCAACAGCGAAGGAACCGCCGCCCATGGCGTCGACCACGCCGCGCGGCGCCACCTGGTACCGATCCGATCATGCGCGCAACAAGAGCGTTCGACGCCGCGCCAATCCTTGGTACCGCCGACTCGGGCGGGGCGCCGTGGCACTCAGCGTGCTGACTGTGATCGGGCTCGGGCTCTACTTCGGGGCGCGGGCGACCCAGGACTACCTCAACCGCGATCGCCTACCGGCTCCCGGTGCCGAAGTGCCCGAGATCCGCGAGACCAGCTTCCAGATCCGCTCGAGCTCGCCGGCGCCCGAACTCGACGGCATCCTCACGCTCGATGCGACGACGGGAGCGTTCCAGTTCGTCGGCCGCGGTGGAGGGCCTCAGAGCGGGATCGAACTCGTCAGCCCGGACGGATCGACCGTCTACGTCCGCGAGTCATCCGGCGCTTGGCGGCTGACCGAATCGGACAACGCCGTCGACGAGGCAGTCCGACAGGCGGTCGGATTCGTGCGGAACGACAAGAACGCCGACGCGATTCTCACCAATCGGTTGCGACGCGGATACGCCGAGCTGACCGCGCAGACGACCGAGGGCGAGGGCGACAACGAACTCACCAAATACGAGATCGAGCTCGACACACTCGGATTCAGTGTCGACTATCCGTTGCAGTGGCGCGAGTTCGTGAGTGATGCGATCCCCGGGGTGCAGACGAGTCGCTCGTTGCCGGTCGTGATCTGGATCGATTCGGAAGGCGTACTGGTCCGAGTCCGCGTCGAGCAGACCAACTGGTCGTGGGATCGGCTGGCGTATTCGAGTCTGCCGTTCGTGCCACCGAACGTCGAGCCGGCGGCGTCGGCGGAAACGACCGCCACAACACAACCGGTGGATTAGATCCGTTCGAGGGCGCCGCCATCGAACAACGGCGTGATGCCGAGATCGTCGATGTCAGCGTCCATCTCAGCGTCGCTCGGTAGCGCGAGGTCGCCGCCCGCCGCCTCGAAGATGAGCGGCAGCAGCCTGGCATCGCTCGTGGTGTTCAGGAACAGATCGTCGTTGCCCAACACGTACCGCACGGCGCGAGCGATCGCCGACGGATCCGAGATCGGCTCGTACCAGCTGTACTCATGCATGCTCGGGTCGGCCCATCTGCCGCGGGCCACCGACTTGATCGTCTGCGCGGCGATACCCCGGTCTGCGCACACGAGACGCAGTGCGTCGACGTCGGAGCGGTACGCGTCGCTGCGAATCAGCGCCCGATTGTAGGGAAACAGCACGCTGGCGAAATCGAACCGCTCGATGCTGCGGAGATGCATGCCAGGGACGCGAAGCCCGTGACCGGTGACACCGATGTGCCTCGTCAGACCCTCGTCGACCGCCTTGGCGAGCGCCTCGACGGCACCACCCGGAGCGAAGACCGTCTCCCACTCGTCGGGCTCGACCAGATTGTGGAGTTGCACGAGATCGACGTGATCGACCCCCATCCGTTCGAGGGAGCGCTCGAGCTCGGCACGAGCGGTGCTACCTGACCGCTCGCCCGTCTTCGTCGCCAGGAAGAACCGATCGCGATGCTGGGCCAGGAACGGTCGCAATCGGTCCTCGGATGCGCCGTAGGAGGCGGCGGTATCGATGTGGTTGACACCAGCGTGATCGATCGCGGCGAGCGTCGCATCAGCGCGTTCCTGGCTCATGCCTCCCAGCGCCGCTGCCCCGAAGATCACTCGGGACGAGCGATGACCGGTGCGACCGAATGGCGATCTGGGGATCATCCGTCAAACAGTACCAGCCGGCAGCGGCGCCGAATTCGAACAATCGGACGACAGCAGGATCTGCTCATCAATGCGCTCGCTCCCGGGATAATCTGACGTTATTTGACGCAAAGTTGACTTAAGTTCTCATTTCTGATAGCTTTCTTCACGTTCGCAACCACTATCCGCGCCGAGTCGACCACTGTCTCGGCACAATTTCCGGACATCGTTCCCACCGAGCGGCCTCAGCGCAGACGCCGGGAACGTCGACCGGGCCTGACCGTCCTGAAAGCACCATGCCCCAGTTGTTCGTCAGCTCAGTCGCCATGCCGATCGGCCTGACGACATGGCGACCCACGACCGCCCAACTCGTTCGTGAAGTCTCGTCGAATCGCCAGACCGCAGCCGTTCCGGCAGGAATCGCGATCCATCACTTCACCGATCTGTTCGAGGATCGCACCGACGTGCCCGTCGCCGATCTCCATCGGGCCACAACGATCCTCACGAAGCAGGTCGACCAGGCGCTGGCGGGCCGGTGTGCGCTCGAGCAGATCCAGAAACTGGTCACCGACCCGCATCGGATCGCAACCCCGGACGGTCGCTCGGCCAGCGAGTTCTGCGGGGCGCACTGGCCAAGGTTGCGGCAGGTCGCGGGTGGACGAGCCGAGGCGGCCGCCGAGGGTGCCGGCCGCTTCGGGCAGTCGACGGTGATGCAACTCGCCGCTCTCCGAACCGCCAGCGCGACTCAACCGTGGCTGGGAACATCGGAGTGGGCCAACCGGGTCGATGTCTGGGCACGGAGCATTCGGTTCCACCCGAAACTCAAGCGCACCGTACGCACCTCGCCCGAGCTGCTCGACGACGACCTACTGCTGGAACTGATCGGGAACTGACCACTCGTGCGCACGCTCCTCGCCACCGATGTCTCCGATCTCGCTGGAATTGCGTCGCCGCTGGCACTGCTCGACTGCATCGAGCAGGCGATCGTCGTGCTGGGTGACGACCGCCGGATTCGATATGCCAATCGGGCGGCCATCGCAGTGCTGGGGCCGGAGGACGCACCGGCCGATTCAGGTCGACTCGACCTCACATCGTTGGTCTCATGCGCCGATCTCGACGCTGCGATCGCAGAGCTGGAGGACACGTCGGCGATGTCGGTTCGCATCCGTGTCGCATCGCATGCCGGGCGTTTCGAGATGTCCCTCATCGATCATCGATCGACGGCTGGTATCGACGGAATCGTCGCCGACTTCCGCAGCCTCGAACACGAAGATGCACTCGACGCCACCCTGGCAGTACACCGGCAACAGGCGCAACACCTGCTGTCGGCACTGACCGACGAACTCACCGGGCTCCCCTCGCGTCGGCTGTTCCTCGAACGGTTGGGGGACCGGCTCCGCGGCCGGATGCCACAGCACCAGGTCTCGGTGTTCATGATCGACCTCGACGGGTTCAAGGACATCAACGACGCGCTCGGCCACACGGCGGGTGACGCCATGCTTCGTTCGACGGCCGAACGCCTCCTGGCGATCGTGCCGGACACCGAGCAGTGGGGACGGATCGCGGGCGACGAGTTCGTGCTGTTCGTCGAACGATGCGGGCGCGAGCGCGCCGAGTCGATCGCCGAGTCGATCGCGTCGGCGTTGCGTCAGGCGATCGTGTTGGGCGGCCGAACGCTGCACACCTCTGCGTCGATCGGCCTGATGATCATCGACGAAGTGCTCGACGCCCAGACCGCCCTTCGCCGGGCCGACATCGCCATGCACGAGGGCAAACGGAACGGACCCGACCGCACAACGGTGTTCACGGCCGAAATGGAGAGCCACGTCATCATCCGCGCCGAGCTGGAGGGCCAGCTGCGATCGACCTTGACCGGCAGCGGACCCGACGTCGTGTTCCAACCGATCGTCGATCTCCAATCGGGCCGCACGATCGCCGTCGAGGCGCTCGCTCGCTGGCACAGCCCGACGCAGGGTCCGATCGGGCCCGATCGATTCGTGAGCATGGCCGAGACCATGGGCCTGATCGGGCAGCTCGATCGCCATGTGCTGCGCAAGGCGTGTCGAGCGATCGCCGACCGATGCGAGCCGACGAGTGGATGGCCACTCGATCTCAGCGTCAACAGCTCGGCGATGAGCCTCTCGCGACCCGACGACGCCGACCGCATTCTCAAGGTGCTCGACGACGAAGGTTTCGCTCCCCACCGCCTGATTCTCGAGATCACCGAATCGCTGGCCATCGAGAACGACGACGTCGTTCGATCTCAGCTCCACAAGCTGCGGGCGAGGGGCGTCCGCATCGCGATCGACGACTTCGGCACCGGTCACTCGTCGCTCGCTCAACTCGAGACGCTGCCTGTCGACTTCGTCAAGATGGACCGCAGCTTCCTCGACGATGTCCCGGCGTCGAAGCGCCGCCTGCGTTACCTCGAGACGATCGTCGCGATGGCGACCGCTCTCCGACTGGAAGTGATCTTCGAGGGCATCGAGAGCCCGGCCCAGGCGGAAGTGCTCGCGGCGTTGGGCGTCGAACTCGGACAGGGCTATCTGCTCGCCGAGCCACTCGGTATCGCAGCGCTCGACGCCAGAATGGCGGCGGCGCGCGCCATCGTGCGGGGGGCAATCGGCAACGACGACCACTGGCAGCCCGTGCTGGAATGGACGTCCGGCGAACGGTGACCCACAAGCCGTGGATGTGATCGATACGCGGAACCGAACATCGTTCTGGCACCGATGTGGAGGTAGCGCTGACGCTCGTGTGGTACGTCACCGTTCGGTCATGATGGCGAGATGACCAACGGCGACGCCCCGGGTTTCCGCACACGCTCGGTACACGCAGGCGGCCGGCCGGACCCGGCGACCGCGCCGTGCCCATCTATCAGACGTCGTCGTACGTGTTCGGCGACACGGACGAGGCTGCCAACCTCTTTGCCCTGCAGACATACGGGCACATCTACAGCAGGATCTCCAACCCCACGGTCGCTGCATTCGAGGAACGGGTGGCATCGCTGGAGGGTGGGATCGGCGCGATCGGAACGTCGAGTGGGCAGTCGGCCGAGTTCCTCACCTTGGCAGCGCTCGCCGGGCAGGGCGACCACATCGTCGCCAGCGCACAGTTGTACGGCGGCACGCGCACCTTGATGGAGGTCACGCTCGCCCGATTCGGTGTCGACACGACGTTCGTGGCCAGCCCGGAAGTCGAGGACGTGGCGGCAGCGATCACACCGGCCACGAAGGCCGTCTACGTCGAGACGATCGCCAACCCGTCGGGGATGATCCCCGACCTCGCGGGCCTGGCCGACGTCGCTCACGCCCACGGGCTCCCCTTGCTCGTCGACTCCACGATGGCGACGCCGTACCTCTGCCGCCCGATCGAACACGGCGCCGACATCGTGCTGCACTCGGTCACCAAGTTCATCGGCGGGCACGGCACCTCGTTGGGTGGCGCGATCGTCGAGTCGGGTCGCTTCCCGTGGGACAACGGTCGGTTCCCCCTGATGACCGAACCGATGCCCGCGTACGGAGGGATCAGCTGGTGGGGCAACTTCGCCGAATACGGCTTCCTCACCCGGGTTCGCTCCGAGCAGCTTCGCGATGTCGGAGCGACGATGACACCGTTCAATGCGTTCTTGTTCCTGATGGGGCTCGAGACGCTCGCGCTGCGGATGCGTCAGCACGTCGAGAACGCGATCACCGTCGCCCGCTTCCTGGAAGAGCACCCACTCGTCGACTGGGTGCACTACAGCGGGCTCCCCGACTCGCCGTGGTACGCGCGTGCGCAGCGCTACCTCCCCGAGGGGCCAGGGGCAGTGTTCGCATTCGGCGTCAAGGGCAGCCGCCCGGCCGGGGCCAGATTCATCGACAGCGTGCGACTCGCATCACATCTCGCCAACATCGGCGACGCCCGCACGCTCGTCATCCATCCCGCTTCCACCACCCATCAACAGCTCTCCGACGAGGCGATGGTCGCCGGTGGTATCACCCCCGACCTCGTTCGCATCTCGGTCGGGCTCGAGGACGCCGACGACATCTGTGCCGACCTCGAACAAGCGCTCGCCGCATCACAGGGAGATTCGTGATGGCGATCCTCGAACGTGCCTCGGAGCGGTTGACGCTGATGCAGAGAACCCGCTCGGTCGCGCTCGTCGGCATGTCTGCCAACACCAGTCGGGCAAGCCATTTCGTCGCCACCTACCTCGCCGGCAAGGCGGACTGGACCGTGTACTACGTGAATCCCGCTGAGACCGAGGTGCTGGGGCAACCGGTGTACCCCTCGCTCGCCGATCTGCCGGAGACACCCGACCTGGTCGACGTCTTCCGCCGCGTCGATCAGCTCCCCGACGTCACCGACGAGGTCATCCATGCGGGCGCGGGGGCCATCTGGTTCCAACTCGGGCTGGTTCACGACGGCGCCGCTGCCACGGCATCAGCCGCCGGACTCGACGTGGTCCAGAACCGCTGCCTCAAGGTCGAACACGCCAGATTCGCCGGTGGCCTCCACACGGCGGGCTTCGTCACCGGCGTGATCGACAGCCGCCGCACCCGACTGATCTGAGCCGGCAGCGGGCCCAACGGCACGGCCTCGACCATCCGACTTCGAGCGGTCGCCGCCGGCGGGCGTGCCCCGGGAGTGCCATGCTGAAGCGATGCCCGACCACCCGCACAGCAACTACAAAGTGCTCGAGTCGTTCGAGCGGTTCTCGCAGGTCGACGACGTCTTTCGCGGTCGCGCTGGGATCCGGAGATCCGCTCCGACGCGAGCGACCGCTTCTACTCGACCTATCGCCGGCCGCTCACCGACTGGCGTGCGGCACCGGGATTCACCCAGCACGACTACGCCCTGCGCAACGCCGCATGGCACGTCACCGACATCTTCGCCGAGATGTACGAAGACGACGACCGGCGCGATGGCTTCCTCGATCCGCTGTCGATGCTGCGCGACGGAGCCTCCGAGCGGATCGAATTCGACTCACCCGAGTCGGCCTCCGAGGACGTCAAGCACGTGGCGAAGACCGTCGGCGCCGATCTGGTGGGCATCGCACCGTACGACGAGCGGTGGGTGTACACCGAACGACTCTCCGTTCGGACCGGCGGCGGCAAACCCAACGATCTCCCCGACGGGATGAGCCACGTGATCGTGATCGGCCAGTCGATGGATCACGATCTCACCCGCACCGCCCCGTCGGCGCTGGCCGGGACAGCGACCGGGCTCGGGTACTCGCTCGACTCGGTGGTGCTGTTGACGATTGCCCAGTACATCCGCAACCTCGGCTATCGAGCGATCCCGTCGATGAACGACACGGCGCTCGCGATCCCGTATGCACTCGAGGCGGGCCTCGGCGAGTACGGCCGCCACGGCCTGCTGATCACGCCCGAGTTCGGACCACGGCTGCGGCTCGGCAAGATCTTCACCGACATGCCCCTGGCGCGCGACCGCCCGATGTCGTTCGGCGTCGAACGATTCTGCGACGAGTGCCGCCGCTGCACCGATGCCTGCCCGGCCAAGGCGATCTCGGGTGGCAAGCCGTCGACCGAGCGGTACAACCGCTCGAACATCACCGGGGTCAAGAAGTGGTCGGTCGACGGCGTGAAGTGCTTCGGCTATTGGTCAAAGGTCAACACCGACTGCTCGGTCTGCATTCGGGTGTGCCCGTACAACCGCGACTATTCGAAGCGTTCCAGTCGTTGGTGGGTGCGACTCGCTGCCAGGTCGCCGGAGCTGGCCTTGAAGATCGCCGACCGCCAGGAGCACGGCAAGCGCCTGCTGCCCAAGCACTGGTGGCCGGGTGGGCGTCTGTGAGAATGTGAAGCGATGACCATGATCGCCGACATCGAGATCCAGGCATTCCGACGCGACGGTGCCGCCGTGTTGCGCGGAGCGTTGTCGCCGTTGTGGATCGAGCGGCTCGCGGAAGGTGTCGAGTTCAACCGCGCCCACCCCAGCGACTGGTCGCACTGGTACACCAACCCGGACGAGTCGATCGGATTCTGGACCGACTACGTGACGTGGCAGAACGTGCCACAGTATCGCCAAGTCGTCTTCGAGAGCGGCCTCGCGGCGGTCGCCGCTCAGCTGATGCAGTCGACGACGGCGAGGTTCTTCCACGAACACGTGCTCGTGAAGGAACCCGGGGCGGCCGAACGGACTCCGTGGCACCACGACCAGCCCTACTACTCGGTGGACGGCGACCAGAACGTCAGCATGTGGATCGCGCTCGACCCGGTACCCGCACGAGCCGGGCTGAGATTCCTCGCCGGTTCGCACCTGTGGAACCGCTGGTTCATTCCGCGCAAGTTCATCGACCACACGCCCTACGCCGACGAGAGTGACCGCTACGAGCTGCTCCCCGACATCGATGCCCTGATCGCCGACCGCCCCGACGAGCACCAGGTGATCTCGTTCGACATCGAACCCGGCGACATCGTGGCGTTCCACTACCGCACGCTCCACGACGCCCCCGGCAACCCCTCCCGATCGACGCGCCGGCGCGCCGTCAGCCTGCGGTGGGTCGGTGACGACGCGGTCTGGGCGGAGCGCCCCTGGCAGGTGTCGCCCCCCTACGAGCCCGAAGGCCTCGAGGTGGGCGACCCGCTCGACGAGGAGCGGTTCCCACTCGTCATCCGGTGACGCCGCCACCGCACCCGTGACCCTCGCCACTGCACGGATTCCGAGCCAGGCCCCTGGTGCTCCGCGGTGCGGAGCGCGACGATATTGGTATGCGGGTGGGTGTTGTGCTCGCTGCCACATTGTTGGCCTGGACGCCGGCGGTATCGGCGCAGGACGACCTCGTTCTGCACACATATCCGTATTCCGCGGCCGAAATCGAAGCGCTCTACGAGACTCGGCCCGAAGCCTCCCGGATCGACCCTGCACTGATGCCGAAGGCCACCGTCGAGGATGGCGCACAGCTCGAGATACGCGCGTCGCAATCGCAGGTCGCGGCGGTGTGGGCGAACACCGCCTGGCAGGGAACCATCGCCGGATGCGGCAACAGGCTGTCGTACTCGGCGGACAGCACTGCGATCACACCGCGTGACGACGGGAGCTTCGAGGTCGCGATGGAAGGCTTCTGGTTGTGGGACGTCACGTCGCGCCCCGGTGAGTTGACGCAAGGGATGTGCACGGAAAAGTCCCAGGACCTCACCGAGTTCGCAGGGACGATCACGGTCAGCCTCGAGTCCGGCTCACCCGTCGTCACCGCCGCGACCGGTCTGGCTATTCCCGCACGGGCCACGATCACCCCGGTCGCCGAACAGGCACCACCGGACGCGACCACGGGCTCGGTGACGTCTCGTGATGACGTGGGCGCACCGTTGTCGGAGCTCGATGGCGACGTCGAGGACACGAGGAGCGGCGCGGACGGTGACGGAGCGGCGCAGACGGAGCAGTCGCCCGACACAGCTGACACCGAGTCGACCGGTGGTGCCGGGTCGGTGGTCGCGCTGATCGTTCTGTTCCTCGTGACCATCGGAGTGGCCGGGTGGGTCGGATGGGCCATCATGCAACGATTCGTGAAGAACGTCCCGACCTACGAGCAGTTCGAAGTGTCCCCCTTCGGCGAGCCCGCGATGCCGACGACGTCGCGCCACGAGCAACTGCCCGACCAACCGAGCACGATCGCGACGCCCACCGCTCCGGGACCTGCCGACGTTGCCGAGCAGCAGGTGAGCGAGGTCTTTCTCGAACTCGCAGTCGTGGCCGGCGAGATGTCGAACCGACCGCCACTCGAGCGGTATCGGCTGAGGCCGGGGAACGAGTGGGTACAGGCTTGCGAACCGGGCGGCTCGGAGGCCGACACGCCGGCCGGCGGGGCGACGAGCAAGCTGCGCTCCGGTGAGTGGTACCAAGCGAGATGGTGCCCCGGGTCCGGAGATTCCGACGGCACGTGGCGCATCTACGACGCTGGGGGCAAGAGTCTGATCGAAGAACGTCCGGAGTCTGGAAGTGTTCGTCGCTTCACCACCCGCCCCTCCTGAGACCCCAACTCCCCACTCAACCGGCTCTAACGGTCGGAGATCTGCTGCGCTGGGCGGCAGGCGCGTCGCAGCAGATACCTTCTTGTCATGAGCAAGCCGACGTTGCCCGACGGACTGGTGGCGGTGGTCAAGCGCGACTGCGAGACCTGCCAAACGGTCGTACCTGTGCTGCAGCAACTCGCCGCTGTGATCGACCTCACGGTGTACACCCAGGACGATCCGGCGTTTCCCGGGGACCCGGCCGCGATCTACGACGCCGATCTCGGCGTCAGCTGGCATCACGACATCGAGACCGTTCCGACGCTGATCAGGGTGGTCGACGGTGAGGAGGTCGACCGCACGTTCGGGTGGCTGCGCACCGCGTGGGAGGAGTTCACCGGTATCTCGGGCCTCGGCGATGGGCTGCCACCAATGCGACCCGGGTGCGGGTCGAAGAGCGTCGACCCCGACCTCGTCGACGAACTGAACGTCCGCCACGGTGGCAGCATTCTGCGCTCACGCCGGATCGAGGTGGCGGACGCCGAGGACGAGATGGAGATGATGTTCACCCGCGGCTGGACCGATGGGTTACCGGTCGTGCCTCCGACCGAGGAGCGCGTGCTCAAGATGCTGTCGGGCACGACGCGGGCGCCCGACGAGATCGTGGCCACCGTGCCGCCCGACCTCGTCGACGTCACGGTCGAGAAGGTCGCGATCTCCGCGGTCATGGCAGGTTGCCTGCCCGAGTATCTGCCGTGGGTGCTGACCGCCGTCGAGGCCGTCTGCAACGACGAGTTCAACATGCACGGGCTGCTCGCCACCACGATGCCGGTCAGCCCCGTACTGGTGTGCAGCGGGCCCGGTACCCGGGCGATCGGCATGAACTCGGGCATCAACGCGCTCGGTCAGGGCAACCGTGCCAACTCCACGATCGGTAGGGCCCTTCAGCTGGTGGTGCGCAATGTGGGCGGTGGCCGGCCGGGCGAGGTCGACCGCGCGGCGCACGGCAACCCGGGCAAGCTCAGTTTCTGCTTCGCCGAGAACGATGCCGAGTCGCCGTACGGCACACTGGCAAGTCAGCACGGCGTCGCGCCAGCAGTCGATGCGATCACCGCGTTCGCCGGAGAAGGGCCCCGCGGCATCGTCGACCAGTTGTCGCGGACACCCGAGAGCCTCGCCAACACGCTCGCCGCCCAGCTGCAGCAGATCCACCACCACAAGCTCGTGCTCGGCTTCGACGCGATCTTGGTGATGGGCCCCGAACACGCCCGCGTCTTCGCCGAGGCCGGGTGGGACCGCGATCGCATCCTGTTCGAGCTGCACATGCGGCTCACCACGCCGGCCGTCGAGCTCGAGCGCGGCGCGGGTGGCATCGCCGAGGGCATCCCGGTCGGCATGAGCAGCGCAGACCTGCCGAAGTTCCGGCCCGACGGTCTGATGTTGGCTTATGCCGGAGGGGGCGCCGGGCTGTTCTCGTCGATCATCCCCGGCTGGGTGAACGGCGAGATGGGTTCGAAGCCCGTCACGCGCGAAGTGCGATACTGAACACCGAACTGGGGGACTCACATGAGCACACGAACGATTCTCGATCCGACGGGTGAGCGCACGCTCGCCGAACGGGCCCGCGTGGCGCGCCCCGCATCGCTCGACGGGCTCACAGTCGGCCTGCTCGACATCTCGAAGCCTCGGGGCAATGTGTTCCTCGACCGCATCGAGCAGCGCCTCACCGACATCGGCGCCAACGTCAAGCGCTACCGGAAGCCGACGTTCGCCAAGCCGGCCCCGGTCGACCTGCGCCACGAGATCGCCGTGGAATGCCAGGTGGTGATCGAAGCACTTGCCGATTGAGGCAGTTGCACGTCGTGCAGTGTGCACGACATCAGCGATCTGGAAATCCGCGGCGTGCCCGGTGTGTTCGTGGCATCGAGCGAGTTCGTCACGGCTGCCGAGTCACAGTCGAAATCGCTCGGCTACTCGGCGATGGCCCGCGTGTTCACGCCCCATCCCATCCAAGACCGAACCGACGACGAGATGATCGCCTACGCCGACGCAGCGTTCGATGAGATCGTCAGTCAGATCACCGCCGGCTGACCACCGCTGACCGCCGCTGACCGCCGCTGACCGCCGCTGACCGCCGCTGACCGATGGTCAAACGGGAAGCCGAATCGAGTCCCCGACCGCCTGGCACAGCCCTTCGCCGACGAGATTCGCCAGCAGTCGTGCAGCCGTCGCGTCGTCGCGTTGCATGACGCCGGCGATGTCGGCTCGCCGAACCGTGCCATGCGAGAGCGCCCGCATCAACCGCCCGCGAGCCTGGCGATCGCTGCCATCGAAACGTTGCTGCTTGCCGCTGACCCGACTCGAACCGATCGCCGGGTCGCTCAGCTGCGCGCTGTGGCCCGAATCGGTGTGAGCCCGACGGCTCACACTCCAGGCGCACCTCGCAACGAGCGGGCACTCGAGGCAGCTCGGATTCGCCGGCCGACACAGCATGGCGCCGAGGTCCATCAGGCATTGATTCCAAGTCCATGCGTCGCCGGCCGGTAGGGCGTCGTCGGCCATCGTCTGCAATTGCCTGGCGGTCAACCGCCGGCCCGCGACGCGGGCGTACACGCGAGCGATGTTGGTGTCGGCGACTGCGGCATCGAGCTCGAACGCGAATGCCATCACCGCGCGCGCCGTGTACGGCCCGATGCCCGGCAGCGTCAGAAGACCTTCGAGGTCGGACGGAAACTGTCCGAGCTCGGTGATGCGCTGCGCGGTGGCGTGGAGGTTGCGGGCGCGGCGCGGGTAGCCGAGCCCTTGCCATTCCCGCAGCACGTCCCCCAGCGGCGCAGCGGCACAGGTCGCCGTGTCGGGAAATCGAGCGGTGAACGCCTCCCACTTCGGGATCACACGGGCGACCTGGGTCTGCTGCAACATCACCTCGCTGACGAGCACCGCCCACGGATCACGGCTCCGCCTCCATGGCAGATCGCGAAGCCGAGGAACGCCCCAAGCCAGCACGTCGGAAGTGAAGTCGCTCACCGCCGTCGGTTGTCTCGCCAGTGCCGGAACCGTTCCTGCTGGCGTTGGATCATGCTCGAGGTCGGCCGGGGGATCTGGTTGGTCTCGTCGCGCGGCGGACGCCGGATCAGCTCACCGGTGTCGTCGCGCGTCGGGAACCGCAACTGGAAGTCGATCTTCGACTCGCCGCGCTGCGTCTCTTCCTCGGCCAGATCGCGCAGACGGACGAGCCGGTCATGACGCTCGATCGACCACGGACCGACACGCAGCGAGAGGTACAGGATCCCGCCGAGCAGGATCGGGAAGAAGAACTGCGCGAACCGGTACGACGCCACCCCGAGCGTGGCCCGGCGCGGCCCGGCACCGAATCCGACGAGCATGCCGATGTAGCTGGTGTCGACGTATCCGAGACCGCCAGGAGTGATCGGAATCGCGGCCAGGACGTTCGCGATACCGAACGAGATGATCAGTGCGTCGACGTCGAGCGTGATGTTGAACGCCCGGAGGAAGATCCACAGCGCAGCGGCATCGAACAACCAGTTCAGCGCGGCCCAGAACGCCACACGACCGAGCAACTGTTTGTCGCTGATGAGCTGCTCGAGACGTTCGGCCAAGCGATGCAGGACGATCGCGGCCTTGTTCTCGTCGAAGCGGAGCTTGCGTGCGATCCAGCGGATGATGACCTCTGATCGGCCTTGACCCTCCATCAGCCCGAAGACGAGCGCCGCGGCGATACCCATCACGATGATCCCGGCCAGGGCCGCCGATCCGTAGATCGCGTTGACGCCACGAATCGGGATCGACACGATCAACCCGCACCAGAGGATGAGGTTCAGAACCACCGCCGACGCAAGGCCGACCGTCGCAAGGGCGAACCCGGCATCGGGCCCCGACACACCCGACAGCGTCATCAGCCGGTACCCGAGCGCGGAGCTCGCGGCGCTGCCGCCGGGCACGATGCTCGAGAGCGCGCGGGTGCTCATCTGGATGCGGAACAGGCGGCCCAGTGACAGCGGGAGGCCGGCATCACCGAGCGCGGCCTTCATCAACGGTGCGTAGCACCACAACGCGACGATCTCGAGGCCGAGACCGACCGCCAACAGCATGGGCTCGACACGCTGCAGCTCGGTCCAGGCGTTGCGGAAGTCGGGGATCAACGGGACGACGAAGTAGTAAACGACCGCTGCGAACGCCAGCAGCTTGAGCGACATGCGGAAGTGACGCCTGGGCTGCGCGACGACTTCGTCCTCGCGCAGGGCCGCGAGTTCGCCCGTGCGGAGCACGGGGTCGTCGGCGTCAGGTACGCCGGTGGAGGTGAAGGGATCGGTCATCGTGCAGGTTCATCCGTCGCCGCAACGCGACGGCCAGCCTACGCATTGATCGGGACGGCGTAGATGAGGTCGCGGAGATACCCGACGAGATGACGACGCACGGCTTGGTCGGTCTTGCCGAGATGCACCACCGTCAGCTCCCGATCGGGAACGACGATCGTGAACTGCCCCTCGTAACCGTGGGCGGCGATCGAACCGCCGAACTCGGGCCACATCCACCAGTGCCGGCCGTAGTCGAAGCCGAGCTCGAGGTCGTCGGTCGGATCGTGTGCGACGAATGTGCGTCCGTGATCGGCCCATCCGACGGGCAGAACCCGCTCACCGGATTCGGCGACGCCGTCGTTGCGATACAGCTCGCCGAACCTGGCGAAATCTCTGGCGGTCGCGTGGACGTACGACGAGCCGACCCACGTGCCGGCCTCGTCGAACGTCGGTGTTGCCGAGGCCATGCCGGCGGGGGTGAACAGCCGATCCCGCAGGAACGCAGCCATGTCCTCTCGACCACCGCCGATCACGCGTCCGAGGATCCGGGTGATGATGTTGGTGGTGCCCGAGGAGTAGTTCCAGACCGTTCCCGGTTCATGGATCAGCGGCAACGCTGCCGCATACCCGGCGTGATCACCGGCACCCTCGCCGTACAACATGGCGATGCAATGCGACGTATCGCCGTCGACGTAATCCTCGACGAATTCGAGCCCCGGGCGCATCTCCAGCAGGTCGAGCAACGTGATCGGTTGCTTCTCCGTGCCGCGCCACTCCGGCACATCTGCGGGCAGATCGAGATCGAGTCTCCCGTCGGCGACCAACAATCCGACCGCGGCGTGCGTGATCGACTTGGCCATGCTCCACGAGATCAGCGGCGAGTCGGCGGTCACCGGCTCGCCGGGCCCGAATACCGTGTCGGGCTGGGTGCCGTACCGCTCGGCGACCACGTCGCCACCGTGCACCACGACCATCGCCAGCGAGATGCCCTGGTCTACGGGACGTTCGAAGACCGCGTCGACCCGACTCTGCAACGTCATGCCTCGACGCTATACGGTCGCTCGCACCGGGAATCGAGAACGGGACGTCATGGGCGGCGCCCCACACGGTCGAGTGTGGAATGCGGTGCTCGTCGGCAGTCACGATCGAGTGCCACTGGCCCGAAGTCGTCGAACATGATCAACGCGATGTTCGGTGCGTCAGCCGGCGGGCGGATCGGCGCCGGCCAGTCGGGCGTTCCCCCGGTGTATGCGTCGCGAATCTCGCCCCGGAACGGGGTCGGCGAGTGCGCAGGACATTCGGCGGCGGCCCATCCATCACGCTCGCGAATGCAGCGACGGCGCGTCAGTCGAGAGCGATCAAGGCGACTCCGACCAGTGCTGCCACGAGCCCCACGATCTGGGCGCTGCGCAACCGCTGCTGCATGAACAGCCACGCCAAAGCCACCACGACCGCCGGATACATCGACCCCGACACCACGACCGGTGCGATCGGCCCTCGCTGGCCCCCGTAGACAACCGCTGCCACGCCGCTCGCCCCGAAGACCCCGGCCAGCAGACTCCAACGGACCGACGCCAGATCCGCCAGCGGCGCTCGTCGAGTGGCGAGACCCACCGCGACGGCCAACACGAATGCCGTAGCCCGCTGCGACACGACCGGCCAGGTGCCGGCGTCCGGCGACGATGCGACGGCGATCAGGAACATGGCGGCGAAGGCGACACCGGCCAGCGCGCCGAGCACGATCCCGTCGCGCAGGCCGTGGCTCCCGGGCGCCCAGGAGGTCAGCACCAGCGCAGCACAGCCGACGACGACCCCGCACCAACCGAGCGCGCCGGGTGACTCCCCACCCGCCGCGTCGTACAGCACCGGCAGCACGGTCGACACGACGGCGGCGATCGGGGCGGCGACCCCGACGCTCGAGCGGGCATACGCCCACCAGAGTGTGGTGAGCGCCACGAAGGCGGCGGCGCCCGAGCATGCACCCAGTACGAGGTCGTGCCAGGACGGCGACCCGAGGAATGGCGAGTACACGGCCACGGCGACGGCGCCGCCCAGGAACGCAGCCGTCGTGGTCTGCAGCGGTGTGGTGCGTCCCGCGGACCGGGCACCGAGGAAGTCAGAACTGCCGATCAGCACCGACGCCAGAAGTCCGAGCAGGATTGGCACGCGTGGCGAAGCTAGCCGTCACCGCCGCAGCGGTGGTCAGCGGACGGACGGGTCGGTCCATTTGCCGGGGCTGGACGGAGCCGGCCCGGTGGCGATCTCGATCGCCCGCTCCACCGATGCCGCTCGCTGCGCCATCGCCCGATGCTGCGGTTTGATGAGGCCCGACGCAACGGCCTCGTCGAAGAAGCGGAACAAGCTGTCGAAGTAGCCGTTGCCGTCGAGGAACACGACTGGTTTGGCAATCGTGCCGATCTGGTTCCAGGTGAGGATCTCCATCACCTCGTCGAGCGTGCCGAACCCGCCCGGCAGGGCGATGAACCCGTTGGCCATGTCGGCCATCGCCGCCTTGCGGGTGTGCATCGAGTCGGTCACCACGAGCTCGGTCAGGCCACGGTGGCTCACCTCGTGCTCGACCAAGGCATGCGGCATGAAGCCGTAGACCTCGCCCCCGGCCGCCAGCGCGGCGTCGGCGACCGTGCCCATCAGGCCGACTCTGCCACCGCCGTAGACCACGCCGTACCCGGCCACCGCGATCGCCCGGCCGAGCGCCGCGGCGCCGGCTGCATACGCCGGATCGATTCCGGGATTGGCGCCGCAGAAGACGCAGATCCTCTTGGTCTCGCTCGACATGAGTCACAGGATGGCATGCCGACCCGAGCAGTTGGAGGACGGTTACCGCCAAGTAAGTTGCCCGATCTAAGTTGAGGGTATGACGACTCACGACCTGCAGGCTGCGGCGGCCGCGATCGCTCTCGCCGACGACGCGATCGCCAAGGCGATCGCCCGGTTGACCGAACTCGGTGGGCCCGATCAACAGCAAGTGTTCGCGTATGAACTGGCCCACGCCGGCGCCGGTGTCGCAACTGCGAAGGCGATGCTCGACTACGGCGCCAAGGGCGACGTCGAGGCCAATTTGACCTGCGGCTTCGCCGCCGACGCAATCCACGACCTGATCACCAAGCTGATCGGCCGCGAGGAGCTGTGGGGCGTCGATCTCGCCGCGATGCACGGCGCCCACGATTTCGTCGGCACGTACCGAGATCCCGAGTTCCTCGCCTCGCTCGCCGGCACGCCCGGCCCGCGTCACCTGGGCGGCGACATGGAGATGGTCCAGGACACGTTCCGATCGTTCGCCGCCAACGTGATCGGGCCGCACGCCGAGCACGTGCACCGCACCAATGGCGACGTGCCCGAGGAGATCATCAGCGGACTGGCCGAGATCGGGGCATTCGGGCTCAGCGTGCCCGGCGACTACGGCGGCTACAGCGAGGGCGGTGACGACGAGTACCTCGGCATGGTCGTGGCGACCGAAGAGCTCAGTCGCGCCAGCCTGGGCATCGGCGGCTCGCTGATCACCCGACCCGAGATCCTCACCCGCGCCTTGGTGAAGGGCGGCACCGAGGAACAGAAGCTCGAATGGCTACCCAAGCTCGCCACCGCCGAGGTGATGCCGGCGGTCGCCGTCACCGAGCCCGACTTCGGCAGCGACGTCGCCGGCATCAAGGTCACAGCGACGCCCGCCGAAGGTCCCGGCGGCGAGGCCGGGTACGTCATCAACGGTGTCAAGACGTGGTGCACGTTCGGCGCCCGCGCCGATGCGCTGGCCCTGCTCGCCCGCACCGATCCCGACCGCTCGAAGGGCCATCGCGGCCTCAGCCTGCTCGTGGTGCCCAAGCCCCGCGGCGACGCTCACGGCTTCCAGTTCTCCCAAGCGCCCGTTCCGACCGACAGCGGCGACCGGATCGGCAAGATGGAGGGCCGCCCGATCGACACGATCGGCTATCGCGGCATGCACTCCTACGAGATCGCGCTCGAGGACTGGTGGGTGCCGGCGGCCAACCTGATCGGCGGCGAGGACGGCCTCGGCAAGGGCTTCTACCTCCAGATGGCCGGGTTCGAGAACGGACGGCTGCAAACCGCCGCCCGTGCGATCGGCGTGATGCAGGCCGCCTACGAGGCCGCCGTCGAGTACGCCCAGAACCGCAGGGTGTTCGGCGAGAACATCTTCGAGTACCAGCTCACGCAGGCCAAACTCGGGCGGATGGCCATGATCATCCAGGCCAGCCGGCAGTTCTCGTACCAGGTTGCCACCCTGATGGCGCAGGGCCAGGGGGCGATGGAGGCGTCGATGGTGAAGGCCTACGTCTGCAAGGCAGCGGAGTGGGTGACCCGCGAAGCGATGCAGATCCACGGAGGCTTCGGATACGCCGAGGAGTACTCGGTCAGCCGCCTCTTCGTCGACGCCCGAGTGCTGTCGATCTTCGAGGGCGCCGACGAGACACTGTGCCTCAAGGTCATCGCACGACGCCTCACCACCGGCTGAGCTGCCACGTCGTATCAGACACGACGTGGCGCGAATCAGAACCAGGCGACGATCTCGTGCACCGACGTGACGCGCTCGAAGTCGGCCCCCGCATGGTCGTCGTAGGGATCGATCAGAACCGGGTACAGCCCGGCGGCACGGGCGCTCGCGATGTCCATCGTGACCGAGTCACCGACGTACAAGATCCGGGCCGGATCGAACTCGGCGAAGTGCGGCAAGGCGTGGTCGAAGATCCGGGGGTCGGGCTTGGCGACGCCGACGACATGACTGTCGATGACGATCCGCATCGACGTGCCCGGACCATCACCCGTCTGACAGACCCCGGATCTGCGCAGGACCTCCTCGATCTGGCCGCTCGCGTTCGACACCACGCCCATCGGCACGCCGGCATTGCTCAGCATCCGCAGCGCCTGGAGCGTCTCGGGGATCGGCCAGCGCCACAGATGGGCCGAGCGGGTGTGGTCGAGCACCTCGACGGCGTGATCGAGCGAGTCACGGTGAACACCGACGGCCGCCACGTAGGCAACGTTGTAGGAGTACCAGTCCCGCTCGTCGGATCGCTCGCGCGACTTGCGCGCCATGCCCGCGTAGTGGGCCCGCCGGTGGACAGCCGTGTCGTCGATGCCCCCGTACGGCGCCAGCAGCGGGCGGAGCACCGTGGGATCGGGCAACACCAGGACGCCGCCGGCATCGAACAGCACCGCGTCGAAACGGCCGGCGTGATCAGCCACCGAGTTCCGCGAGGCGTGCGAGGTCGATGTCACAGGCCGTGAACACCGCCACGATCGCCTCCATGTCGTCAGCGAAATCGGGGTCGGTGAAGTCGAACCCGTCGAAGATGCACCCCGCCTCCTCGGCGGTGAAGCCCTGCCTGACCAGCTCGGCGATCGTCTGCTCGCGAATCGTTCCGGCGCTGGGGTCGAAGCTGCCGTCATCGGAGCCGGCGGCGGAAGCGGTCATCCCACAGACCTGTTCGTTGTAGGCGTCGATGTTGTCGTTCGCCGTCTGGGTCACGGCATCGAGCTCGTCGAGCACCGACAGATCGGCGTTGAGGAAGTCGTACTCGACATCGATCAGCGCCTGCTGAAGCAGCTCGAGCGACTCGAGCGACTGTTCGACGTCGTCGCGCAACTCGGGCGGGGCCAACTCCACCGCAGATTCCATGCGCGGGAGCATGTCCTCGAACGCTGCCCTGACGGCAGCCGGATCGGTGAAGTCGACGTCGTCGAAGGCGATGCTGGCTTCCTCGACGTCCCGAGCGGCGACACACCACTCCGACCCCGCATCTCCGGTGTACGCCGGCGTCGACTCCGGCGTCGTGTCGGGCGCGCTGGTGAAGTCGGGGATACTGGTGCCGGGGACGCTGGTGTCGGAGACGGCCGGCTCCGTCGTACTCGACGTGGCGGCGACCGAGGTGGTGGATCCGGCAGACGAGTCGCTGCCACCGCTGCACGCCGAAAGGGCAACGATCGAGGCAGTGAGGACGACGAGTCGGCAACGCATGGGTGAGACGCTATCGGTCCGACCGAATCGGTGTGGGGCATAGGGCGACTGACGAATATCGTGACGAGATGGGCCTGTTCAACTGGATCTTCGGAAAGCACCCGCCGCGCCCACCCGACCCCGAGCGCTCGGTCGAGGCAGCCTGGCTCCCGATGTGGCAGGCCCCACTCGTGGTGCACGAGCTCACCGAACGCGACATCCCGGCGGTGATGAGCGAGGATCACGCTTCGCACATGATCGGGGTGTCGCGGCAGCCGATGGCGCGCATCTTCGTGATGGAACCGCTGCTCGTCGCGGCCAAGGCGGCGATCGAGGAGATCACCGGGCAGCCGCCCGCCCGCCACGAGACGTGACCCGAGGGCCCGTCACAGAGGGCCGGTCAGAAGGGGCTGGTACGCAGCAGCTCTGGGGCCATCGGGCAGTCGGGGCGCAGAGCGTCCGCCACCTGGTCGCTCAGACCGTCGACCGATGCAACGTGGGTGACGAGATCGACGGGCAGGTCATCGATGTCGAGATCCCATGCAGCTGTCTGGATCACCACTCGCTCGGCGATCGCATCGACGTACTGCACCGGCAACCGGCGCCCGATCCCGGTCACCAGCCAAACCGGGGCGCCGACCGACTTCGCGACCGCAGCCACCACGTGTGACCCGACGGGGGCCAGCACCCGCATCGGACAGGCGGCGACCGCCTCGATCATCACGAGATCGGACATCGCGGCCGCGCGAGCGAGCGACTCGGCAGGGATCGGCTCGCAGTCGATGTCGAAGCGCTCGAGGCGCTGCATGAACGACGACGCCTGGTACCTGCTGTCGGCGCACAGCACACCGACGTCGCCTCGTCGCATCAACGCCGCTCCACCGATCTCTGGCCATCCGATGGTCAGTACCGTCGCCTCGTCCGGCAACGCACTCGCGATCTGCCGCTCGGCGGTGTCGGCATCGATCTCGTCGGCCAGCGTCCACGCCAGCGTGGATGGATCGTCGGAGGTCAGGAGTCGAGCGCACAGCCACCACAGTGGACCGGCCTCCGGGTGACGCTCCACGATGCGCCGACAGGCGATCACGAGGTTCGACGGGTCGACCCTGAGCGAGCCCAGGGCCATCGCCGCCTCGCGCACCAGCGAGGACGCATCGGCCCCTCTCGCCCTGGCGACATAACGGAGATGTTCGATCGGATGCACCTGAGTACGGTACGCCAGAACCGGCACCGTGTCGTGCTGGTTGGGGCAGTCCCCCATCGGGTCGTTAGGATCGCACGCCGTGGCGACGAAACTGCCTGCCGACCTCTCGCTCAGCCCGCTCGACGGCGAGACGCGTGACCTCAGCCAGTGGCTGACCACGTTCCACCTGGCGAGCGTCGTGCTCGATCCGTACACGAACGAGAGCTCCTGGATCCTCAAGACCGCGGTGCGAATCCTCGAGGAGTTCCGCGGCTCGGACGCCCGCGTCAACCTGATCGTCGCTGCCGACGCCGACGACACCCGCAAGTTCGTCGGCCCACTCGGCGAGCGATTCCTCGTGTTCTGCGACGCCGATCGCTCCGTCGTGAAGGCGATGGGCCTGCAGACGCTGCCCGCATTCGTGTTCACCCGGGTCGATCGCGAGGTCCACGCGATCGCCGAGGGATGGAACTCCGCCCAGTGGCGAACGGTCGCCGAAGCGATCGCCGAGACCACGCACTGGAACGTCCCCACGATTCCGGCACCGGGCGATCCGGCGCCGTTCGCCGGTTCGCCAGCCGCCGGCTGAGCGTGCCGACTCCGGCGCGGCAACCCCTCCCCGACCTTCCGGTCGCCGAGACATTCCACGAACTCCGGGCGGCGCTCGCCGACGGTCGCCGAGCGGTGCTCGTCGCACCGCCAGGTGCCGGCAAGACCACGCTGGTACCCCTCGCGCTGCTCGACGAGCCCTGGCTCGACGGCCGGCGGATCCTGATGCTCGAGCCGCGGCGACTCGCCACCCGCGCAGCCGCCCGGCGGATGGCGAGCCTGCTCGGTGAACAGGTCGGCGATACCGTCGGGTACCAAACTCGTGATGAACGCCACATCGGCGCGGCAACTCGCATCGAGGTCGTCACCGAAGGGATCCTGACGCGCCGCCTCCAGGGCGATCCCGAGCTGCCGGGCGTCGGGCTGGTGGTGTTCGACGAGGTTCACGAACGCAACCTGCCGACCGATATCGGCCTGGCGTTCACGCTCGACGTGTCGGCGACGCTACGCCCGGATCTGCGGATCCTCGCCATGTCAGCAACGCCTGACACGCAGGCCCTCATCGCGGCGCTCGGCGACGCCCCCGTGATCGAGAGCGACGGCCGGATCCACGACGTCGAGATCCGTTGGGTGCCGCGCGAGCGTCGCAGCCGAATCGAGGACGCGACCGTGGCCGCCGTGCAACGCGCACTGCGAGAAGAACCGGGTGACGTCCTCGTGTTCCTGCCGGGTATCGGCGAGATCATGCGCACGCAAGCCGAGCTGCAGCGGGTGGTAGGTGCTGACATCGACGTGTATCCGTTGGCTGGGGCACTGTCACTCGCCGAGCAGGATCACGCACTGGCACCATCGCCGCCAGGCAGACGCCGGGTCGTGCTCTCGACCGACATCGCCGAGACGTCGCTGACGGTCGACGGCGTGCGGGTGGTGGTCGACTCGGGTCTGGCGCGGGCCCCTCGCTTCGACGTTCGCACGGGGATGACGCGACTGACGACCGTGACCACGAGCCGCTCGTCTGCCGAGCAACGCGCCGGCCGCGCCGGACGCGTCGAGCCCGGCGCGTGCTACCGCCTGTGGAGCAAGATCGAGCACGGCACTCGCGCCGCCCACCGGTCACCCGAGATCGAGGAGGTCGACCTCGCCGGGCTGCTGCTCGAGCTCGCTGCGTGGGGTACGGCGGCGGACCAGCTGGCATTCCCCACGCCGCCACCCCGCAAGGCGATGCGGGCGGCAACCGAACTGCTCCATGATCTCGAGGCCATCGACAGCGATGATCGGCTCACCAGTCGTCGGGCGGAGCATGCTCGGGCTGCCCGTGCACCCCCGCCTCGCACGGATGTTGGTGGCCGAGCCGACGTCGCTCGGATGTGCCCTGGCGGTGCTGATCGACGAGCGCGACATGCTGCGCGGCCGTCCCGACGACCTGCCGGCAGATCTGTCGCTGCGTCTCCGGGTGCTCGCGGGCCGCGACGGGCACGACCAGGCGGATCGGCGGGCCGTGGCTCGACTGCGCGATCGGGCGAACGATCTGGCGCGCCGGATGCGGATCCGGTTCGAACCGGACCTCATCGACGCCGACCGGGCCGGGGGCGCACTGCTCCACGCGTTTCCCGACCGATTGGCGGCGCGGCGTCGCCCCGGCCAGTTCCAGTTGCGAACCGGATCCGGGGCGTGGTTGCCCGACACCGACCCTCTGGCCCACGAGGCGTTCGTCGTCGCCGCCGACCTCGACGGCAAACGTGATCGATCGCGCATCAGGCTCGCTGCAGCGCTCGACGCCGACGATGTCGTCAACACGTTCGGCGACCAGATCAGCGAGACGGTCCGCCTGGATTGGGACACCGGTCGCGACGACCTCGTCGAGCGCGTCGAGCGACGACTCGGATCGATGCAGCTCGGGTCAGCCGTCCGGCCGGCGGCCGCCGGTGTGGCGACGACTTCGGCGCTGATGGACCGCGTGCGCACGACCGGTCTCGCCGTGCTCGGCTGGTCGGTCGCGTCCATCGCGCTGCGCGAACGCGTCGACTTTCTGCACCGCAGCATCGGCGATCCCTGGCCTGACTGGAGCACGGCCCATCTCACCGCGACGCTCGATGAGTGGTTGGCGCCGTACCTCCCCGGAGCGGTGGGACGCCGCGATCTCGAGCAGGTCGACCTCGCGATGGTGCTGCGATCGCAGCTCCCCTGGCCGCAGGGTGGCGATCTCGACACCATCGCCCCGCTGCGGCTCGAACTGCCAACCGGACGGTCCGTCGCCATCGACTACTCGGGCGATCAGCCGGCGGCACGCGTGCGCGTGCAAGATCTGTTCGGCCTCACCGTGCACCCCACAGCCGGCAGGCTCCCGATCGTCCTGCACTTGTTGTCACCGGCTGATCGGCCGATCCAGATCACGGCCGACCTGCCCGGCTTCTGGGCGGGAACCTGGGCCGACGTGCGCAAGGACCTCGCCGGCCGATACCCCAAACACCACTGGCCCCTGGATCCGGCATCAGCCCCGCCGAAGCGCCTGAAGGACCGCTGAGTGATCGTCGCCGACGTTCTCGGGCTGAATCCTTGGGTCGCGGTCGTATGTGTCGCGATCGTGTTCCTCGGCTCGGCGTTGCAGGCCTCGATCGGGGTCGGCCTCGGCTTGCTCGCGGCGCCGACGCTCTCGCTCATCGACCCGTCGTTCATCCCCGGCGCACTCACGGTCTGTGTTGTTCCGCTGACCGTCGGCATGACGATCCGCGAGCACAGCCACATCGATCGCACCGGCATCTCGCCCGCCGTGCTCGGCAGACTCACCGGTGTGGTCATCGGCGCGATCGCGATCGCCAACATGAACCAGACCGGGATCGCGATCGTGGTCGGTCTGAGCGTGCTGCTCGCCGTCATCGGATCGCTCACCGGTCTGCGCTTCGCCCCGTCGCCGCGGAATCTGCTGCTGGCCGGTACCGCATCGGGATTCTCGGGCACCGTCGCCGGGGTCGGTGGTCCACCGATGGCTCTCACCTATCAGCATTCCGACCCCCGAACGCTGCGCGCGACGTTGGCCACGTTCAACATGATCGGCTCGGCCTTCACGATCCCCAGCCTGGTTATCGCGGGCGTGATCGGGCGGCACGAGCTGCAGCTGGCGTTGATGCTGGTGCCGGGCGTGTTGCTCGGGCTGTGGATCGGCCGGTTCACGATCGCCCGTCTGCCGCCCGAGCGGGTGCGGCCGTTCGTGTTGATCGCCTGTGCATCCTCGGCGCTGGTGCTGCTCGCGCGACAAGTGCTCTGAACGCGGCGCCGTCCGGTCGCATAGGGTTTCGATCATGGCTGACGCTCCAGATCACGACGATTTCGGCTTCACCGAGCTCCTGCCGCTCGGTGCCGACGACACCCCGTACCGGTTGATCACGACCGAGGGTGTGTCGACGTTCGAGACACCCGAGGGTCGGTTCCTGAAGGTCGAGCCCGACGCGATTCGCCGGCTGACGGCTGAGGCGATGCGCGACATCGCCCACTTCCTGCGACCCGCCCATCTCCAGCAGCTGCGCAACATCCTCGACGACCCGGAAGCGAGCCCGAACGACCGGTTCGTCGCGACCGACCTGCTCAAGAACGCCGCCATCTCGGCCGGCGGTGTGCTCCCGATGTGCCAGGACACCGGCACCGCGATCGTGAAGGCGAAGAAGGGCCAATTCGTGTTCACAGGTGGCGGCGACGAGCGCGCCATCGCCCACGGCATCCAGGACACGTATCTCACCAGCAACCTGCGATACAGCCAGATGGCTCCGATCACGATGTACGAGGAACGCAACACCGGCACCAACCTGCCGGGCGAGATCAAGATCTCGGCCGTCGACGGCGACGCGTACAAGTTCTTGTTCATCGCCAAGGGCGGCGGCAGCGCCAACAAGAGCTACCTGTTCCAGGAGACGAAGGCCTTGTTGAACGAGGCCACCTTGTTGCCGTGGGTGTTCGACAAGATGCAGTCGCTCGGCACGTCTGCCTGTCCGCCGTATCACCTGGCGGTCGTGATCGGCGGCACGTCAGCGGAGTTCGCGGTCGAAACCGCGAAGCTCGCCTCGACGAAATACCTCGACTCACTCCCGACCACCGGCGACGCGACCGGACACGGCTTCCGCGATCTCGACCTGGAGATGAAGCTCTTGGGGCTGGCACAGACGACAGGGATCGGCGCCCAGTTCGGCGGCAAGTACTTCTGTCACGACGTGCGGGTGGTGCGACTGCCCCGCCACGGCGCCAGCTGCCCGGTGGCGATGGCGGTGTCGTGTTCGGCCGATCGCCAAGCGCTCGGCAAGATCACCGCCGACGGCGTGTTCCTCGAGGAACTCGAGCGCGACCCGGCCCGCTTCCTGCCGCACCCGACCGCCGAGGACCTCGACGACACCGACGTCGTGCACATCGATCTCAACCGGCCGATGGCCGAGATCCTCGCCGAGCTGTCGAACTATCCGGTGCGGACCCGGGTGATGCTCACGGGCCCGATGGTCGTCGCCCGCGACATCGCCCACGCCAAGATCAAGGAGCGACTCGACGCCGGGGAACCGATGCCGCAGTACCTGCGCGATCACTGCGTGTACTACGCCGGGCCGGCGAAGACCCCCGAAGGGTACGCATCCGGCTCATTCGGCCCCACCACGGCAGGCCGGATGGACGCCTATGTCCAGCAGTTCCAGGCGGCGGGCGGCTCGATGGTGATGCTCGCCAAGGGCAACCGCTCACAACAGGTGACGGACTCGTGCAAGGAGCACGGCGGTTTCTACCTCGGATCGATCGGCGGCCCTGCCGCCCGGCTGGCGCTCGACAACATCCGCCAGGTCGACGTGCTCGAATACCCCGAGCTCGGCATGGAAGCGGTGTGGAAGATCGAGGTCGAGGACTTCCCGGCCTTCATCATCGTCGACGACAAGGGCAACGATTTCTTCCAGCAGGTCCGGGCCGAGGCTGCCGAGCGGGTGACGTCCGTCGGGCTGAGGCGCTGAGCCGGTTCACGCCGAGTCGGGTTGGCGCCGCGTCTCCGGACCGAGTCGCACCTCGTGGAGCAGCCCATCGGTCACGTCGTAGACGAAGCCGGTGATGTGCTCCTTGTGCGGGATGAACGGAGTCATGAAGAGGCGTTGGATCGACTGACGGACATCCTCATAGGGGTCGGCGAACGCCTCGAGTGACCACCACGGCTTGATCCCGAGTTCGGCGGCGAGTCGATCACGGAACTCGGCCTCGTCGACGCGTTGGAGCCCACAGTCGGTGTGGTGCACGAGCACGATCTCGCGGGTGCCGAGGAAGCGCTGGGACAGGCAGAGCGAGCGAATCACGTCGTCGGTGATGACGCCGCCGGCGTTCCTGATGATGTGGGCCTCGCCATGGCCGAGGCCGAGCACCTGGAACATGTCGATGCGCGAGTCCATGCATGCCACCACCGCGAGTTGGCGCAACGGTTGTACCTGCAGCTCGGCGTCATCGAAGCTTTCGGCATAGGCCTGATTGCGCTCGATGAGCTGGGAGACGTACGGCTGGAATTCGGGGCTCGCGTTCATGGTCGGTTCGGCTTTCTCGGGATCGGCGGCAATGGTCAGGACGGGAGGGCGATGGTCAGGACGGGAGGGCGATGGTCAGGATGGGAGGGCAATGGTCAGGATGGGAGGGGGTCGTTCACGGAGTGCAGGATCGCCGCCACCGTGTGATCCCGCTCGAGCGGATGGCGCAGCGGGCGATCGGCATCGACGTGATAGCGGTTGCGGCGCCCGACCCGCTCGCGCCGGAGGTAGCCGGCGTCTTCGAGCTCGTGCAGGATGCGCTGCACCGCTCCTTCGGTGATACCGACCAGTTGGCTGATGTCGCGCTGGCGCAACTCACCGTCCCGACTGATCGCGATCAGGACGTGGGCGTGGTTGGTGAGGAACGTCCAGGTGGGACGAGACGGATCCACTGGCGTCACCATTGCAGTATTTTAACATACCTTTTCTATTAGGTCAATCAGAGTGAGCCTCTCCTAAATACTGGTAGAGTCCCCGTCCGCAACCGAGGTGCGCCGGGAAGTCTGGTCGGCAACTCATCACCATGATCCTTGCTGTTCTCACCCTCCACCTCCTCCTCGGCATCGCGCTGATCGCGGCCGGCGACCGGGTGGGCGCACGCGGGTTCGCGATCGCTGCAGCAGCACCGACGTTGACGCTGATCTGGTTGGCGACCAGGGTCGCCGGCGTGCACGACGGGACTCCGGTCGTGCAGACGATCGAGTGGATCCCCCGACTCGATCTGAGCATCGATCTACGGCTCGACATGATGTCCGCCGTGATGGTCGGCCTCGTGTCGGGCGTCGGTCTGCTGGTGTGCCTCTACGCCCTCGGGTACTTCTCGCACCCCAAACCGGGCACCGGCCGTCTGTCCGGTCTGCTCACGCTGTTCGCCGGCGCCATGCTCGGGGTGGTCCTGTCCGATCACCTGCTCGCACTGTTCCTGTTCTGGGAACTCACCTCGATCACGTCGTACCTGTTGATCGGCAACGACGACCGCAATCCGCGCGCCCGCGACGCCGCGCTCTCGGCGATCCTCATCACCGGCGCAGGTGGACTGGCGATGCTCGCCGGGTTCGTGCTCATCGGCCAGTCGGCCGGCACCTACCGGCTGAGCGAGCTCATCGACGCCACTCCCACGGGCGCCACGGTGAGCGCCGGTCTCGTGCTGGTGCTCGTCGGCGCGTTCACCAAGTCGGCGCAGTTGCCGTTTGCCGGATGGTTGCCGGGGGCAATGGTCGCGCCGACCCCGATCAGCGCCTACCTGCACGCCGCCACCATGGTCAAGGCCGGCGTCTATCTCGTCGCTCGTCTGTCACCGGTGCTGGCCGAAACCGGATCGTGGCGTCCCATCATCCTCGTCGTCTCGTCGGCCACGATGATCGTCGGAGGCTGGAGGGCCCTTCGTCAGCACGATCTCAAGTTGCTGCTCGCCTACGGGACCGTCAGCCAGCTCGGTTTCATGATGCTGCTCTTCGGGATGGGGCGGTACGACCTGGCGCAGGCCGGCATCGTCGTGCTGATCGCCCACGGTGCCTTCAAGGCCGCGTTGTTCATGGTCGTCGGCATCATCGACCATCAGGTCCACACACGCGATGTACGGCTGCTGCACGGGTTCGCGTCGACGTGGTGGCCCGTGACGCTGATCACCATCCTCGCCGCGGCGTCGATGGCCGGCTTCCCCCCACTGCTCGGCTTCATCGCCAAGGAGAAGGGGCTCGACGCAGCTCTCCACGGCGACTTCGCCGGTGCGGCTGCCCTCGTCTCGGTGCTCGTCGTCGGTTCGATCCTGACCGTCGCCTACTCGGGGCGGTTCGTGCTCGGGGTGCTGGGCCGGCTCGGCCAGCCGGACCACGAAGTGACATCGCTCACGGCCGCCCCGCCGGCGCCATCGTTCGTGGCGCCGGCGCTGTTCCTGGCGATCGGATCACTCGTCGCCGGGCTCGCACCGGTACTCGTCGACGAGGCCGTGCGATCGGCGACGATCTCGTTGTACCGCGACGCCAAGCCGAAGCACGTCGTGTTGTGGGCCGGTTTCAACACGGCGCTCGTGCTCTCCGGCGTGATCATCGTCGTCGGGCTCGGTGTCGTCGCCGCCCGACGGGTGGCCGAGCAGCTGCAAAGCCGCTTCGGCGAGGCCATCGCACCGATCCCCGACGCCGATCGATCGTTCTGGGCGATCGTGACCGGCATCTCGCGGTTCGCCCGGAGGACGACGCGGATCGTCCAGAACGGATCGCTTCCGGTCTACCTGATGGTGATTCTCGGTGTGGCAGCCGTGCTGCCGCTGATCCCGGCGGTCGGCGTGCTCGAGGAGCTGCCTGACTCGATCGGCCCCTGGGCGCACGTCCCGATCGCCGTCGTCATCGTCGTCGCCGCGGTCGGAGCCACGGTGGTGCGCCGCCGGATCGCCGCGGCGTTGATGCTCGGCGCCGTCGGATTCGCGATGGCCGGTTTCTACGTGGTGCAGGGTGCACCCGACCTGGCGTTGACACAATTCGCGATCGAGACGCTCGCCACCGTGTTGTTCGTGCTCGTGCTGCGCTTCCTGCCGCGACGCTACGTCGATGCCCGCGCCGCGGCCACCAGGTCTGTCCGGCTGATCGTGTCGGGCCTGGTCGGCGTGACTGTGTTCGTGCTGGCGCTGGTGGCCGCAGGGGCCCGCTCGGACGTGTCCCAGCCGCCGATCTCCGACGAGATGCTCGAGCGCTCGGTCCCCGACGGCAAGGGCTCGAACGTGGTCAACGTGATCCTGGTCGACTTCCGCGGCCTCGACACACTCGGGGAGATCACGGTGCTCGCCGTTGCCGCGCTCGGTGCGGTCACGCTCGCGCGATCGGCACGGCGACCCGGTGACCGGGTGCCCGATCCGACCGACGACCACCGTTCCTTCGCCCGCCTCCCGCTGGTCGAGGTCTCGTCGCGGCTGCTCTACCCCAGCATCCTCGCGCTGTCGGTGTACTTCCTCTTCGCGGGCCACAATCAGCCCGGGGGCGGGTTCGTCGGCGGCCTCACCGTGGGCGCGGCGTTCAGCCTGCGCTACATAGCCGGCGGCGTCTCGGCCGTACGGAACGCGATCCGGCCCGCGCCGTGGACCGTTCTGGGGGTCGGGCTGGCGACGGCGTCCATCACCGCGTTGGTGCCGCTGCTGACCGGCCAGTCGGTACTCGAACACGCCTCGTTCGAGCGCGACCTCCCGATCCTCGGCACGATCAAGGCGACCTCGGCGCTGCCGTTCGACATCGGGGTGTACCTGGTGGTGGTCGGACTGGTGCTGATGGCCTACGAGGCGTTCGGCGACGATGCCGACTCCGATCGGGCGGTGACGACGTGACCGTGCTGCTCGCCTTCGTCGCAGCCGTCCTGTTCGCCTGCGGCACGTGGCTGTTGACCCAGCGTCGGTTGTCGCGCATCATCATCGGCGTCGGGCTACTCGGCCACGGCGCCAACCTGCTGCTCATGACCGCGGGCGAATCAGGCCGGCCACCGATCATCGGCCGGGGCGCCGGCGATTACGCCGACCCGCTCCCCCAAGCACTCGCGCTCACGGCAATCGTGATCACGTTCGGCGTCACGGCCTTCCTGCTCGCGCTCGGCTACCGCAGCTGGCAGATCACCGGTGATGACGAGGTGGAGGACGACGTCGAGGATCGTTTCGTCGCCCGGCTGGGTGCCGACCACGCCGAGTCCGACCACACCGAAGAATTCCCACCCGAGCTGGATCCCTTGGAGGCGGAGTCGAAATGACCTCGCTCGTCCCGCTCCCGGTGTTGATCCCTCTGGTCGCCGCTGCGATCTCGATCATCGGCGGCCGCTGGCGGATGCTCCAGCGCGCGGTCAGCGTGGCCGCGCTCGGGTCCGTATTGGCCGCTTCCGTCGCACTGCTCGTCGAGGCGGACGACACCGGGTTCGTCGTGCACCGTTCGGGTGGCTGGCCCGCGCCGCTCGGCATCACGCTCGTCGTCGACCGGCTGGCCGGACTGATGCTCGTCGTGTCGTCGGTCGTCCTGCTGGCGGTGATGGTGTACGCGATCAGCCAGGCCGGCCAAGAGCGCCAGCGGGTCGTGTTCCACCCCGTCTATCTCGTGCTCGCTGCGGGCGTGTCGGCAAGCTTCATCACCGCCGATCTGTTCAATCTGTTCGTCGCCTTCGAGATGATGCTCGCCGCCAGCTACGTCCTCATCACACTCGGGGGGCGCCCCGATCAGGTTCGATCCGGCATGAGCTACGTCGTGATCAGCCTCGTGGCGTCGACGCTGTTCATCACCGTCCTGGCCTTGCTGTATGCGAGCACCGGCACCGTGAACATGGCCGACCTGAGCGTCCGCCTGGCCGAACTCGACGGCGGGGTGCGCGCCGCCTTCGCGTTGGCGTTGCTGGTCGTGTTCGGCATCAAGGCCGGCCTGTTCCCGCTGTTCTTCTGGCTGCCGGACAGCTATCCCACGGCGCCCGGGCCCGTCACGGCGATCTTCGCCGGATTGCTCACGAAGGTCGGCGTCTACGCCATCATCCGGACCCAGACGCTCCTGTTCGATGCGCCCGACTGGATGGGCACGGTGCTCATCGTCGTGGCGGTCCTCACGATGACGATCGGCGTGCTCGGCGCGATCGCCCAGGACGACATGAAGCGGATCCTCGCGTTCCACATCATCAGCCAGATCGGCTACATGATCTTCGGGCTGGGCCTGTTCACGGTCGCCGGGCTGGCGGGTGCCGTGTTCTACATCGTCCACCACATCATCGTGAAGACCGCTCTGTTCCTCGTGGCCGGGTTGGTCGACCGCCGCGCCGGATCGAGTCGTCTGTCCGAGGTTGGCGGGTTGATCCGCACGGCTCCGGTGCTCGCGCTGCTGTTCGCCGTGCCGGCCCTCAGCCTCGCCGGAATCCCACCCTTCTCCGGGTTCCTGGCCAAGTTCGCGCTCGTCGACGCCGGCCTGTCGGCATCCTCGTACTACGCCGTCGCCTTCAGCCTCGCCGTCGGCCTGCTCACCCTTTTCTCGATGACGAAGATCTGGTCGGGTGTCTTCTGGGGCGAACGCGAGGAAACTCCGGCCCGCGAACCACGCACCGGCGATCAGCTGGGAGGCCCGGTCGGGATGATCGCCGCAACCGCTGCGTTGGCGCTCGCGTCGATTGCCGTCAGCCTCTGGGCCGGGCCGTTGTACAACGTCTCCGAGCGCGCTGCCCACGATCTGCTCGAACCGTCGCGTTACGTTCAGGCGATTCTGGAGGAAGGCGGATGACGCCCGTGCGCGCCTCGGGTCTGCTGCTGTGGATCACGCTCCTCTGGATCCTGCTCTGGGGCAACCTCAGCGCGGCCAACGCACTCAGCGGGCTCGCCGTCGCGGTCGTGGTACTCGTCGTCGCCCGCCTGCCGCGATTGTCCCGGCGAGGCGCGGCCGACAATGCGAAGATCGCGCCGCTCGCAACACTGTGGTTCGGCGTGTTCGTGCTCATCAAGCTGATCGAGGCGAACCTCGTGCTCGCCTGGGAGATCGTCACGCCCCGCAACCGGATCCACACCGGTGTCGTGCGAGTACCTCTGCGCACCGGATCGGACCTGGCGATGATGACCGTGGCCAACGTGATCACCCTCACGCCCGGCACCGTCACCATCGAGGTCGAGGAATCGCCCCCAGTGTTGTACGTGCACGTACTCCACCTGCACGACCTCGATGCGGTCCGGCGCGACCTGCTGCGGATCGAGGAGTTGTCGGTGCGTGCATTCGGGTCATCCGCCGCGCGCGCCGAACTCGCGAGGGAGATCTCATGACGGTCGTCGCCTACGCCGTGCTGTCGGTGGCAGCGATGCTGTTCCTGATCAGACTCGTCATCGGCCCCAGCGTCCCCGACCGCGTCATCGCGCTCGACGGACTGCTCGTCACGGTGATGTGCGGGGTGCTCGTCCTCGCTGCCGACCAGCGCTCGCCGATCGGCATCGACACCGTCCTCGTGGTGGCGCTGCTGGGCTTCATCGCCACCGGTGTGCTTGCCCGCTACGTCGAACGGCGAGGTGGCTGATGGATCTGCTCGGAGGCATTGCACTCGTCGTCGGATCGGTGTTCATCCTGCTCGCCGGGGTTGGCGCCGCCAGGTTCCCGGATGCCTACTCCCGGCTGCACACGGCCGCGAAGGCACCGACGCTGGGCGTGTTGTTGGTCGGCGTCGGCGCTGTGGCATCGATCCGAACTCTCCAGGCGACGGTCGCCGTCGCGCTCGTCATCGCTCTGCAGTTCATCGCCGGACCGGTCGGCAGCCACATGTTGGGCCGCGCCATCTACTGGAGCCTCGCCCCGCCGCTGGACGGACGCGATCAGCTCGCCGAACGCGACGATCGGCATGACGTCGACCGGCATGACGTCGATCGGCATGACGTCGACCGGCATGACGTCGACGGCGCCGACGGCCGCTGACCACTGCGCCGGAACGTCAGGCGAGACTGACGAGGTCGAGCCACTCGTCGTTGAAGTAGTCGACGTCACCATCGGGCATCAGCAACACCTTGGTGGGGTTGAGCTGGGTCACGAACTCGGTGTCGTGGCTGACGAAGATGATCGAGCCCGGCCAGCCCTTGAGGGCGTCGGCGACAGCTGTCCGCGACGGAGGATCGAGGTTGTTGGTGGGCTCGTCGAGCAGCAGCAGGTTGTTGCGGCCGACCATCAACATCGCCAGCGCCAGCTTGGTCTTCTCGCCGCCCGACAGGGTGCCGGCGTCCTGGAACACCTTCTCGCCGGACAGCCCGAACATGCCCAGCAGCCCACGCAGTTCGGTCTCGGTCAGGTTCACGTCGGAGGGCATGTCGGCGCGGATGTTGTCGAGCAGCGACGCCGATGTGTCGAGGTTGTCGTGTTCTTGCGCGTAATAGCCGGCGTGCACGTGGTAGCCGAAGTCGAAATGGCCCAGATCGGCTGCGGTCTCGCCGGCCAGGATGCGCAGCAGGCTCGTCTTGCCGGCTCCGTTCAGGCCGAGCACGAGCAATCGTTCGCCCCGACCGAGGTCGAACCCGACGTCCTCGAACACGGCGGGCCCGCCGTACCCCTTGCACAGCCCCGTGGCCTCGATCACGGTCTGGCCGCACGCCGGAGGATCGGGGAACCGCACGGTGATCGACTTGGTGGCCTTGGGGGCCTCGACCTTCTGGGACGCCAGCCGGGCAATCCGCTTCTCGACGCTGTGGGCCTGGGCCGCCTTGGTGGCCTTGGCCCCGAACCGGTCGACGAATTTCTGCATGCGAGCGATCTCTCGCTCTTGCTCGGCGGCCTGCTTGATCAGTCGCCGCTCGTCCTCGGCGCGGGCGTTGACGTATTGCGTGTAGGTGCCCTTGTATTCGACGATGTGGCCGGTAGCGCTCTCCGATGCACGGTCCAGGTGCAGCACCCTGGTGATCGCCTCGTCGAGCAGCTCGAGGTCGTGGCTGATCACCAGCAGTGCCCCGCGGTAGTGCCGCAGGAAACCCATCAACCAGTTCTTGGCGTCGACATCGAGGTGGTTGGTGGGTTCGTCGAGGCACAACACGTCGCTGCCGGCGAACAGGATGCGGGCCAGCTCGACGCGGCGGCGCTCGCCACCCGACAACACGCCGATCGGCTGCTCCATCCGGTCTTCGCCGAGCCCGAGCCCAGCCGCCAAGGACCTTGCGTCGCTCTCGGCCCCGTAGCCGCCCGCGACGCGGAACTGTTCCTCGGCGCGGCTGTAGCGGCCGACGTTACGCTCGTCGGGCGTCTCCTCCATCGCGATTCTGAGCTTCTCGATGCGAACGAGCTCCTCGTCGATGCCCCGACCCGAGAGCACATGTTGAATTGCGGTGCGAGCGTTGTGATCACCCTCGATCTTCGGGTCCTGCGGCAGGTAGCCGAAGCCCCCTTTGCGCACCACCTTGCCGGCTGCCGGTTCGTTGGCACCGCCGAGCACGCGGAACAGCGAAGTCTTGCCGGCGCCATTGCGGCCGACGATGCCGACCTTGTCGCGGGGCATCACGGTGAAGCTGGCGCCGTCGACGAGCAGTCGACCGCCAACTTCCACCGAGAGTTCCTGCGCCTGGAGCATCTCCTTAGGCTACGGTCAGATACGTGACGGCCACGTTGCGTCCTGTCTCACAGCGTCTCCCGGCGCTGGCAGCGCCCATCGCGTGCGGGTGTTGCATGCTGGCGGGTGCGGCCTACGTGACGGCGATCGATCCGAGTGACGGCGGCGGGTTCCTACCCTGCCCGTTTCGTACGCTGACCGGGTGGTGGTGTCCGGGATGCGGACTCACGCGCGCCACCCACCATCTGTTTCGCGGCGATCTCGCCCAGGCGCTCAGGTTCAACCTGTTCGTCGTCGTCGTCCTCGCCGGGCTGATGCTCACCTGGCTGGCATGGACCCTGCGGGTGGCCGGCAGACCGGCCGGCACCTGGGTGAAGAGGGCGACGAGGGTGCCGAACTGGTGCTACACGGCCGGAATCGTCGTGATGGTGGCATTCGCGATCGTTCGTAACCTGCCGGGCGTACCGGGCCTGCGCGGCTGAGGCCCCAACCCGTCGATCCCGGCCGGCAGCGCCCGCTGTCAGAGGACGATCGCCGAATCGTCGGTGAACGCCGGCGGTAGACATTCGCCACCGCCCTCGGGTGGGTACCTGCCCAAGGCGGCTGCCGTGAACAACACCAGCCGTCCCGCGCCCTCGGCGGTCGGTTTCGGGCCACCGTCCTCGAGCAACAGGTCGGGCTCGAGACCTGTCGCCTCGGCCCATTCGATGATCACCACATTCGGTCGAGTACTCGGGAGCGCCCGGATCACCTCGTTGATGGCGATCGCGTCAGGGCTGATCTCGCTGAGCGTGTAGACGATGGTGGGTCGGGGCGAGAGCCGATCGAGTATCGCATCGAGCTCACGCCGATAGGCGTCGAGGTCGCCGTCGAAGTGGCTGCCCAAGAGCACCGCACCGACATCCCACGGCGGTCCGTCAGCAGGTTCCAGGCGCTCATCGAGCACTCGCTGCCCGAAGTCGATGAACCGACCAGGTTCGGCATCGATCTCGACATCCCACCCGAACCCGGTCAGGATGTCGCACATGATTCCGTCGTTGCGCGGCGCGGTTTGTGCGATCACGGTGTCACCGATGACGAGCACGCGATTGCCCACGACGGCGTCGACGATCGGCCCGACGATCGGCGTCAGGCGAGGCTCGGTGGTGGAGGTGGTGGTGGTGGTCGCCGCCGCTGGCGGAGCGGGCGGAGGCGTCTGATCGGACAACGGTTCCGGGAACTCACCGAGAGCCACCGTGACGGGCACGTCGTAGTTCTTCGCCGGGGCGGTCGTTTGATCGAATCCGCATGCCGACAACGCCACGAGGCACATCGCGGGAACGACGCCCACGCACCACCCCCGCAGTCGTGTCGGTGATCGGTCCGGCCTGCTCATGCAGGAGACATTGAACCCGATGATGGGTCGGTACGCATGCACGGACCCATCATCGCGTCGTTCAGTGGGAATTCAGATCGCCCTCAGCGGTTCTGCAACGAGTCGCGGATCTCGGTCAACAGATCGATCTCCGATGGGCCGGACTCCTCTTCGTCTGCGGGTCGCTTCATGTTGTTGTACGCCTTGAGCATCACGAACAGGATGAAGGCGACGACGACGAAGCTGATCGCGGCGTCGATCACGAGCCCAATGCTGATGCGGGCGTCGCCGATGTCGAATCCGATACTCCGGTAGTCGGATTTGCCGAAGATCGCTGCGATGATCGGGTTGACCACTCCTTCCAACAGCGCGTCGACGATCTTGGCGAAGTACAGGGCCATGATCAAGCCGACGGCGATCGTGACGATGTCGCCCTTCTGGATGAATGCCTTGAACTCGTCCATCATGTTCTTCATGGTTTGATTCCCCTCCGGTTTGAGCTGTCTCCCCCAGCAGCGATAGTCAAGCACACTGCGAGCTCTGTGCCGAGCGATACCGATCGGGCGCGTCCCTCGCTGACAGCGGGTCGCTTCGATACGGTGGCAGGCGATGAGTCTGGAGAACGATCCACACGCCGGTGAGGACCATCCCGAGCTGCTCGATCGCATCGATGCGCTGCGAGTTCTGCGAGCTGACACGACCGAGGAGAAGGGGCGCCTGCTCGAGGAGATCGGCGGCCCCGGCAAGGTCGAACAGGAGATCGTCAGCCAGCTTTCGAAGATCAAGCCGCTGTGGCAGCCGGCCCAGTTTCCCGAGGCCCATCGGATGGCGATGCGGTCGCTCGAGGTGCTCGATCGCAACGGGGTACGAGCGGCCCCGATGCCAAGGCTGTTGGGACCGCTCAAACCGGTCGTCGGATTCGTCGTGGCGCTCGTCACGCGCCTGATCGTGCGTGGTTATCAGAACAACCTGGTGTCGCACATTCGCAAGCTCTACGAACGTCGGGAGGCGAACAGCATCTGGGGCAGCCCGGCCCACGTGATGCTGCGTCGGGCCCGCATCAATGCCGTCCAGGTCGAGCAGGGATTCAAGTCGAACCCGATCGGTGTGCCCGGCTTCCTGCTGGGAGGCGCCGCCTTGTCGGGCGTGTTCTCCCTGATCGCCAGGGGCTTGACGAGCGCCATCAACGACCGAACCGGCCGCATCATCCTCGGCATCGTGACGGCGATCGTGATGCTGGGCCTGTCGTGGGTCGCCATCTACGCCGCCTCGATCGCCCGCCGTCGCATCCGTCTCACCACCCAGCAGCCGATGCAGGCGCTGTGGGACACGATCGGCGCCGCCGGCGACCCACCGCGCGATCATTCCTATACGTTCGCCCTCATCGCACTGATCCTGCTGGCGCTCTCGGCGTTGGCGGTGCCGTTGGTCGTATCGGCAATCATTCCTGACTGAAAGCAGTTCCGTCTCCATGGCTCATTCGTACGATCTCGTCATCATCGGCCTCGGTTCGGGCGGCACGCTGGCAGCCGAGTTCGCCGCCGTCGAGCTGGGGCTCAAGGTGGCCGCCGTCGAACGCGACCGCATCGGTGGCGATTGCCTGTGGACGGGATGCGTACCATCGAAGTCGTTGATCGCCAGCGCTCGGGTCGCTCACACGGTTCGGGAGGCGCACCGTTTCGGCGTCACCACGGGCGAAACGACCGTCGATCTGGAGGCCGTGTGGGGCCGCATCAAGACGGTGCAGGCGACGATCGCCGCAACCGACGATTCCCCTGATCGATTCCGGGAGATGGGTATCGAACTCGTCGTGGGCGAGGGCCGAGTCACCGGCTACCGCGAGGTCACCGTGGACACCCCCAGCGGTTCGCGCCGGCTGGCCACGCGATTCATCCTCGTCTGCACGGGTAGTCGCCCCACGATTCCACCGATCCCAGGTCTTGCCGAGGTCGACTTCCTCACCAGCGAGAACATCTTCGAGCTGAATCGCCCGCCCGGATCCCTGGTGATGATCGGCGGTGGACCGATCGCCAGCGAACTGGCGCAAGCGATGGTGCGCCTGGGTGTCGGCACCACGGTGTTGGAGATGGCCCACCGCCTCGTGCCGCGCGACGAACCCGAGCTGGCCGACCGGCTGGCGACGATACTGCGCGCCGAGGGCGTCGAGCTCCACCTTGCGACGACCGCCACGGCTGTGCGCAAGGGCGGCGACGGCGTCATCGTCGACACCGCCGAGCGCCAGTTCACGGCCGACGGCCTCGTCGTGGCAACCGGGCGAACAGCGAACGTCGAACCTCTGGGCCTCGACCGCTTCGGTATCCCTGTCGGAGCCGCCGGCGTCGAGGTCGACGGCCGCAACCGCACGCTCGTGCCGACCATCTACGTGGTCGGCGATGCTGCAGCCGGCCGCCCCCAGTTCACACACTCCGCCGCATACGACGCCGTGATCGCGGTGCGCGACATGTTCCTGCCCGGTCGCGGCAACTCCGCTCAGCTGGTGCCGTGGTGCACGTTCACCGATCCCGAGCTCGCCCACGTCGGGCTGACCGCCGCCGAAGCCCGCGAGCGACACGGCAACCGCACGGTCACGGTGCACCGCCACGAGTTGGCGCACAACGATCGCGCCCGCGCCGACGGCCACACCGACGGCCTGTTGATGATCGTCACGGCCAAGGACCGCATCGTCGGCGCACACGCCCTCGCCCCCGCTGCGGGTGAGCTGATCCACGAGCTCGCGCTGGCGATCAAGCTCGGGGTCGGCATCGACGAGCTCTCCCAACTGGTGCACGTCTATCCGACGATCGCGGTCGGCATCGGCCGGATGGCCGGCGACCGGGCATTCGAGAAGGCGCGTCGGTATCGCTCGCTGGCCAAGCTCAGTCGTCGCTTTGGCTGACCTCTGGCCGGTCGCGTTGCGGATCGAGCTCGGTGAACGTGTCGACGCGGCGCAACGAGGGAAACAACACTGCGAAGCTGCCGGCCACGACGATCGTCAGGAAGCCGCCGCCCGCGATCGACCACGGCAGACCGAACGCCCTGGCCGTGACGCCGCTCTCGAATGCGCCCAGCTCGTTCGATGCGCCGATGAACACGCCTTCGACGGCCGACACACGCCCGAGCTGATCGTCGGGGGTGACCAGCGGCACGATCGAACCACGGATGTACATCGACACCATGTCGGCCGCCGACAGCACCACCAGCGAGATGAACGCCAGCGCGTAGCTGTGGGTCAGGCCGAACACCATCGTGCCGGCCCCGAACACTGCGACGACCCACAGCAGCGTCGGCCCGACCCGGCGCTGCACGGGGCGCACGGCCAGCCAGATCGCCATCACGGCCGCCCCGATGCCCGGCGCCGCCCGCAGCCAGCCGTAGGCGATGTCGCCGACCCCCAGTCGCTCGCTGGCCACGGCGGGGATCAGCGCGACCGCGCCTCCGAACAGCACCGCGAACAGGTCGAGCGAGATGGAGGCCAGCACGATCGGCGTGCGCCGGACGAACTTCAGGCCCTCGAGGGCAGCGCTGAGCGTCGGGCGATCGGTGACCTTCTCGGGCTCGCGGACGTAGACGACTGCGAGCATCGGGATGATCGACGCCAACCCGAGCACGGCTGCGATGCCGTAAGCCGTCGACGGCCCTGTCGAGTACAGGAACCCGCCGAGCACGGGTCCGACGATCGACGATCCGGTGAACGTCGCCGTCCATAGCGCGATCACCTGCGGAAACTCGTCCTGTGAGCAGATCAGCGGCGGAATCGACCGGCGAGCCGGCATCATCATGGCGTCCGATGCGCCGAGCACGAACGCGATCGCGAACAGCGGCCAGACCACGCCGGGCTCCCAGCGGCTGTAGAGCAGGAAGCCCATTGCGCACACGACGCGCCCGAACAGGAACAGCGACGTGACACGCCGACGATCGAACCGGTCGGCAACCCAGCCGGATACGAGGATCAGCAGGACGGCCGGCACGAACTGGGCCAGGCCGATCAACCCGATGTCGAGCTCGTCGCCGGTGATGTCGAACACCTGCTTGAACAAGACGGTGACCAGGATGTTGTGTCCGATCGAGGCCAGCGCGGTCGATGCCAGATAGCGGCGAACCGGGGCATGTCGGAGCACGCGTCGAGCGTCGGTCACCTCGGCAAACTATCGAGCGCCGACCGGACCGCTGCTGTCAGTCGTGATCGATCGCCGACATCAATCGACGAAAACGATGACCACTGCGAGCGCTGTCGCCAGGCCGGTGAAGGTGATCGAGCCGATACCGACGAGCCGGGCGGCCGTGGTATGCACCGGGCTCTCACCCAACCGCAACCGGCCGTGCAGGTTTTCGTAATGCTGGCCGGACCACAGCAGGACCGCGGCGCCGGCGAGCACCTCTCCGAAGCCGATGAACGCGAACACGAGGTGCAACGACTGGGCCGCGTACCGAGCCAACAGGACGCCAGCGACCATCATTGCGATCGCGGTGCGTTCCCACGCCAACGAGGTGCGCTCGTGTTGCAGGCCACGGTCGAACACCTCCCGCGGACGATCGCCGCTCATCACGACACGTCGATGACGAACAACACGGCAGCAGCGATTGCCACGAAGGCAACGCCGACCGCCATCAACATCGGGAGTCGCGATGGCGGGAGCGGCTCGTTGAGGCGCATCGCGTGCTCATTGAGCGCCCAGCGGCGGTAGGCGGTCGCGGAGGTGAAGAAGCTCAACGCGAGCAGGCCGATGCCGAGGCCCTGTTCGCCGGGGAAGTCGTCGAGGATCGTCACGGCAGCGAGGCCGCCGGCGGCAAGCGCCAATGCCGTTCTGATCCATGCCAGGAACGTGCGCTCGTTGGCCATGGTGAACCGGTAGTCGGGATCATCACCGACCGAGCGCGGGTCAGGGGGGAAGAGATGGTGCTTCATGGTCGAGTGACCTCGGCAATCGTCGTGAGGAATCGATCATTCTGGTCGGGCGAACCGATCGTGACCCGGATGCCCTCGCCGGCGAAGGGTCTCACGACCACACCCCGACGCTCGAGATCGAGGGTGATCGCATCAGTGCGCTCACCGGTGGCGAGCCAGACGAAGTTGCCCTGGTGGTTCGGGAACGTCCAGCCGGCGGCCGCCAGTTCGACCTCGACCCGTGCCCGCTCGGCCAGGATCGAACGCACGCGTTCCATGATCGCCGCCTCGTTGTCGATCGCCGCAATGGCGGCCGCCTGGGCGAGAGCATTGACGGCGAACGGCAACAGCGTCTTGTCGATGGTGGCAATGACTTCGGGATCGCCCACGGCGTACCCCGCCCGAACCCCGGCGAGCCCGTGGGCCTTCGAGAACGTACGGGTGACCACCACGTTCGGATAGACGGGCACCAGCTCGGCGACCGGGTCACCGAAACCGGGGTCGAGGAACTCGCGGTAGGCCTCGTCGACACACACGATCACGCTGTGGGGGACCCGGTCGAGGATGACCCGCAGCTCGGCGGTGGTCAACGCGGTACCGGTCGGGTTGTTGGGTGTCGCCAGGAAGACCAGCTTGGTGCGGTCGGTGACCGCGGCGGCCACGGCTTCGACGTCGAAACCGGACTCGGCAACGAACGGCACCTGAGTGCTCACTCCGTTCATCAGATGGGTGAACACCGGGTACACCTCGAAGGACCGCCACGGATACACCACCTCGTCACCCGGATCGACGTAGCTGAAGGCGATCTGCTGGAGGATGCCGACCGAGCCGTTCCCGACGGTGACCTGCTCGACGGTCACACCGAGCTTCGCAGCGACGCGCTCCCTGACCAGGGTGGCGCGGTGATCAGCGTAGAGGTTCGCCGAGCGAGCGGCAGCGTCGATCGCGGCGAGGATCGGGTCGATCGGCGGGTCGGGGTTCTCGTTCGAGGCGAGCTTGATCGCACCGGTGATGCCGTGCTCTGCCTCGGCCTGGGCAGCACCCTTGCCCGGCCGGTACGACGGGAGATCGGCCACGACGGCTCGCGGCCGACCGATCGGTGCTTCAGTCACGAGACCGACGGTAGCTGGGTGGCGCGTGTCACGTCGGACCGGCGTACAGCACATCGTCGCGTTCGAAGCCGGCGATCTCCTCGTCGCTGTACCCCACCTCGGCGAGCACCTCCCGGTTGTGTTCGCCATGGAGCGGAGCCGGGCGGCGAACGACATCGAGCGTGGCCGACGAACCGGTGAGCGGCGGGGTGACTCGATAACGACCACCGTGCGGATGGTCGGCGATGGGCAGGCCGACCATCAGATCATCGACGGTTCCGACGCGGCTGGACGGGATGTCCGCGGCGCGGAACACTTCCAGCCACTCATCGGTCGTGCGCTGCAACAGGATCGTCGCCACCTCGCGATAGAGCGCTCCGCCGTTTTCCATGCGTGACCGGCGGGTCAGGATCCGCTCATCGCCGATCAGATCCTCGCGGCCCCCCAGCCGAAAGATCGTCTCGTAGTGGATCTGGTCGTAGGGCAACACATTGACCATGCCATCGGCTGTCGCGTGAGGGCGGCGTTCCGGTGTGAGGATCCGGGCGTAGCCGGCCTTACCGAGCGGTGGCTCGGGGATCGCAGAGGCGCCATGCTCGACGAGCAGGTACGAGCGCATCACCTCGGTCATGGCGATCGTGATGTCGGTTCCCTGCCCCGTACGTTCACGGTGGAACAGGGCGATCGCGATCGCGTTGGCGATCACCAAGCCGCTCGACTTGTCGGCCACCAGGGTAGGCATCAGCACCGGCGGCAAGCCGACTCGCTGCGACAGGTCGGCGACACCGCTCGCCGACTGGATGATGTCGTCGTAGGCGGGCGAGTCCGCGAGTTCCGAGTCGGCGGGATAGCCGGCGGCGGCGCAGTAGACGATGTCCGACCTGAAGGCTCGGATGTCGTCGTAGGTGATCCGAGCTCGCGTCCGAGAGCCCGGCCGCAGGTTCGTCGCGAACACGTCGGCATCGGCGACCAACCTGCCGAGTACCTCGTATCCCTGAGGTGTCCGAACGTCGAGGCCGATGCTGCGCTTGTTGCGCATCAGGTTCATCGTCACACCAGACAACTGAGGGTGTGGACCGATCCCCATCGATCGGTTCGTGTCACCGCGACGGTCCTCGATCACGATCACGTCCGCGCCTTGATCGGCCAGAATGTGGGTGCCCAACGGCCCCATCACGACCGAGGTCATGTCGATGATGCGAACGCCGTCGAGGGGGAGCTTCACGGATCTGAACCTAGGCGATCCGTCAGGTCCACTCCGGTACCGAATGGTCGCGACTGGTACCGTTCGACACGGATATCTGGAGGGCCACATGAAGACTGCAATCACCGAGATGTTCGGCATCGATGTGCCGATCCTGGCATTCACACACTGCCGTGACGTCGTGGTCGCGGTGTCGAAGGCCGGGGGGTTCGGCGTGCTCGGCGCCGTCGGGCACAGCGACAGCCAGCTCGAAATCGACCTCGACTGGATCGAGGAGGAACTCGGCGATCGCCCGTACGGAGTCGACCTGATCGTGCCCGCGAAGTACGCCGGGTCCGATGAGGGCGGCCTCAAGCTGAGCGACCTGATCGCGATGATCCCCAGAGAGCACCAGGCGTTCGTCGATGACATCCTCCAGCGCTACGACGTACCCGAGCTGCCGCCCGACAGCGGCCGCAGTGGTCTCGTGGGCGGTGGCGGCAACGACGCCGCACCGTTCTCGGCCAGCCGAGCCGACCCACAACTCGAGATCGCCCTCGCCCACCGGCCGACGCTGGTCGTCAATGCGCTCGGACCGCCTCCGGGGCACATGATCGAGCGCGTCAAGCAGGAAGGCCGCCTGATCGGGGCGCTCGCCGGCGCTGCCCAACATGCCGAACGTCATGTCAACGCGGGCGTCGACGTGATCATCGCCCAGGGGTCGGAGGCAGGCGGCCACACGGGCGAGATCGGCACGATGGTGCTGATTCCGGAGATCGTCGACGCGGTTGGCGACATCCCCGTGCTGGGCGCCGGCGGCATCGGTCGCGGCCGCCAGATGGCTGCCGCGATGGCACTCGGCGCGCAGGGTGTGTGGTGCGGTTCGGTATGGCTGACCACCGAGGAGGCCGAGACGCATCCGGCCGTGAAGGAGAAGTTCCTCGCGGCGACATCGAAGGACACGATCCGTTCGCGGTCGCGCACCGGCAAGCACGCCCGTCAGCTCAAGACGGCATGGACCGACGAATGGGAGCGCCCCGACACGCCCGATCCACTCGGCATGCCGCTCCAGCCGATCCTGATCGACGAGGCGATCCGCCGGATCGACCGGTCGGCCCACCAACCAGGGTCGGGCGCCAATCAGCTGGCCAACTATTTCGTCGGCCAGATCGTCGGCGCCATGAACGAGTCCAAGCCGGCGTCGAGGGTCGTGTACGAGATGATCGAGGAGTTCATCGAGTCGGTCGAGCGACTCAACGCCCAGATGAACGGCTGACCGATCGGGTCCGGTCAGGCTCGAATCGCTCGAACGATGAGCTCGAGCAGCTCGTCGACGGCGTGTTCCAACGTGAGCCCGATGTCCGACTGGACGGCGGGCTGGTTGAAGAACTGACCGGCCCCTGCGAGCAGCCCGGCGACCACCGCCGGTGTGACGGGACGGAACTCGCCGGACTCGACACCGCGGTGCACCAGCTGCTCGGTGATCGCCATCACGTAGCCGTAGTGACGGTCGAACAGGCGCCGCGCCGCAGGCTCGTCGGCGAGATCGTCACCGAACACCTGCGTGATCCGCTGTAACTCGATGCCGCCGAGAAAGTAGGCCCGGATCTGATCGGCATACGACTGCGACGGATCGATCGACTCGAGCGCAGCGCGGCCGACCCGGTGCAGGAACCGGTCGAAGACCAGCAACACGAGCTCGTCCTTGGAGGGCGCCAGCTCGTACAGCGTGCGCCGCGAGCACCCGACGTGGGCTGCGAGCTCACGAACGCTGAAGCCCGAGAAACCCTCTTGCAGGAACAGTGCCTCGAGTTCGTCGAGCACCTCGCGATGGCGCGCCCCGAGCTGGAGCTCGGCGCGCTGCGAGATCAACGGCCTCGGGCGCCGATGGGCAGCGACCGAGGAGGGTACCGACATGCTCGAAACAGTACCCGACCCGACTCCGGCCGCCCGTCAGGAGATCCGACGTCCGACACCCTGACAACCGCCGACGACCGCCTCAGGACTCGCAGCGTTCACGGCGCGGGCGCATCGCCCAGAGTCGGGCTCATGGTTCGTTCAGTACTGGTCCTGCGAGGGCGGGGTCGCCCCGGCATCAGTTCTCGGGGGGCAGTGACTGGTACCCGTCGAGCATGGTGGTCACGACTGCGTTGATCTTCGCGATGATCTCGTCGTTCGGGGCAACTGCGCCGCCGTAGATCGATGAGCTCACCGCCGGCTCGCCCCGGTGGGCGTTGGCATAGGCAACGGCCTCGGGCAGATCGCGCGCCCAGGCGTCGAGCACCCCTGGCTGTGTTTGCGGCCGCGTCACCGCCATGTGGATCGCGTTCGGGTACTGCTGGCCGTTGAGGCGCCAACCACGCTCACGCAGCGCATCGTTCACGTGGTAGATGTCGAACTCGTCGGACGTGAACGAGAAACAGAACGACGGCGTGCCCATGATGCGCAATTCGGACTGCGCTCGCACCACGTCCTGCATCGCGTACGCCGTCTCGAAGATCTGCTTGGCGTAGCGGAGGTAACCGTCGCGTCCGAGCGACACCAGCGACGCCCAGGTCGCGGCGAGCAGTCCGCTCGAGCGCGATCCATCGATCCCCGGGGAGGCGTACTTTCCTCCCGACCAGTCGGTCATGAAGAAGTACTGACCGTTGCGCAGCTCGCGGTCGCGGAACAGCAGGATCGACGTGCCCTTCACGCTGTAGCCGTACTTGTGGGTGTCGGCCGAGATCGTCGTGACGCCGGGGAGCCGGAAGTCGAACTGCGGGATGTCGTATCCGAGCATCTCGCCGAACGGCAGCAGCCAGCCCCCGAGGCAGCCGTCGACGTGCAGCCCGACACCGCGAGCGAGTGCGAGGTCGGAGAGCTCGCTGATCGGATCGATCGTGCCGTACCCGTAGTTGCACGCCGACCCGATGATCGCTGCGGTGTCGTCATCGATCATGGAGGCCATCGCATCGATGTCGACCTGGGTGGTGTCGGGAAGAATCGGTACCCGCCGCATCTCCATGCCGAGCAGGTGACATGCTTTGTCGAACGCGGGGTGCCCGGTTTCCGGCTTGACGATGTTCGGCCGGTCGATCCCGTTGCGGGTCGCCTGTTCGCGGTAGGCCAGCATTGCGTGCAGGATGCTGCCGCTGCCACCGCTCGTCAGCATGCCGACCGGGTCGCCGTCGGTGGCTGCCGAAGCGTGCATGAGGTCGAGCCCCATTGCGATGATCTCACCCTCGAACCGGGTCGCGCTCGGACAGACGTCACGCTGGAGGGCGTTCATGTGGCTGTACAGCGAGTAGGCCTGACCCATGAAGTCGTAGTGGTCGTGATCACCGCAGTAGAACGAGCCCGACGCCTTGCCGGTCTCCCATTTGGCATCTTCCAGGTGTGCCATCTCGCCCAACTCGCGCAGGATCGACTCGCGGTCGCGGCCCTCCGACGGGAGGCCGCGGAGAACGGGGTAGCGGTCGGCGTACGGGTACAGGGTCATGTTCTTCTCCAGTCGTGAGTTACGAGATGAGGCGGGACACCGGCCCAGCCAGTGTCGCGTGCAACTCACGCACGACACCGAGTCGGCTGTCGTAGAGAGCACGCGTGGCTGGATCTGGTTCGTATCGACGCCGCACCGGCACCAGCGCCGCCAGGTCGTCGATCGAGAGTTGACGGGTGGATACGAAGGCCATCAGAGCGGCCCCGCGCGAGTTGGCATGCCTCGGATCGCCGACCTGCTCGATCGGGCGTCCGACCACGTCGGCCATGATCGCCGACCAGACGTCGGACGAGGCGCCGCCACCCACGTACCGGATCACGTCGAACGGGCTGCCGAGCGCGGCCTCGACCTCGTCGGTGAGCCAGCGCATCTGCATCGAGACGCCCTCGAGCATGGCGCGTGCGAGATCGGCGCGCGAGGTCGACAACGAGAGCCCGAGGAACGCGCCGCGCTGGCGCGAGTCGGGGGCGGGCGCCAACGCGCCGAGCACCCAAGGCAGGAACAGCACGCCTCCGGCTCCCGGTGTCGACTGGCCGGCCGCTTCCATGAACTGATCGAATTCCGACGCACTCGGGTCGCCGCCGGAGGCCGATCCCGCGATCTCCGTGAGCGCCATCTCGATCAGCTTGCCCCCGAGGCCCCCCTCGGCCACGACGTAGTAGCGATCCTCGAGCGCGCTCGGCATCGTGACGATGAATCGCCCGGTATCGACGTGCCGCGTGCGGTGATGAACGGTCAGTACCCCGGTCGTTCCCATCATGATGGTGCCCTGTCCCGGTTCGAGCGCCCCCGAGCCGAACGCGCCGGCGATGCTGTCGTTGGCACCGGTGACGACTTCGACGTCGTGCCGGATACCCAGCTCGTCGGCCACGTCGACGCGAATGCGAGCCAGGACGGCAAGCGACGGCGTGAGCGCTGGGAGCCGCGTCGGATCGACTCCGGCCCGTTCCACGAGCTCCGACGACCACGTGGTGGAGCCGAGCTCGCGATTATCGGTCAGGGCGAGCGGCATCGCCGAGTTCGCGGTCGCAGCGATACGTCCGGTGAGCCTGGCGTTCAGATAGTCCATCGGCTCGAGGTAGGCGACGGCGCGACGGTGGACGTCGGTCTGGTTCTGGAACCACAACACGTGCGCCAACGACGTGCTGGGCGTGAATCCGTGGATCTCCGACCAGCGCGCCGCGGCGCCGTCGTCACCGTGGATCAGTGCGGCCGTGAGGTCCGCGCCGCGACCGTCGAACCACATGTGCAGCGGAGCAACCGGTCGCGCATCGGCGTCGACGGGCACGATCGACGACCACTGGCTCGTCACGCAGATCGCTCGAACCGCCTCAGCCGCCGACGAACCGGCGTCGGCGAGCGCCTGCCGGCACGCCTCGAGCGTCGCCGACCAGACGGCCTCGGCGTCCTGTTCGGCGGCGCCGTCGGCACCGAAGATGGTTGAGAGTCGCGCCAGCCCCGAGCCCAGCACCCTGCCGTCGATGGCCACGACACCCGTCTTGCAGGCCGTGGTGCCCAGGTCGATCGCCAGCACATTCATGGGCCCGCCCACCGTGCGAGGTAGGTGACCGCCGCGTGCTCGGTCTCGTCGACGAGGCGGACTGCTCCGTTCGGATCGATGCGGACCGCGAGATCGAGCCCCTGGTCGACCGCGGCGACGAGATCGGATTCGCTCGACCGGCGCACCAATCCGTCGCGCTGGTGCGTATCCCGCCCTGACCAGTATGACCGTGTCGCCATCGCGGACCTCGTCCTGATTTCGTCCGGAGCTCTCAGGCGCCGCGCGGATCGAAGAGATCGCGCAGGCCGTCGCCTACGAAGTTCGAGGCGAGCACGACCGTGAGTATCGCGACGCCGGGCGCAGTCGCGATGTGCCAGTCGTAGAACTGTTTCGCGCCTTCGGTGATCATTGATCCCCATTCCGGATCGGGCGGTGTCGCGCCGAGCCCGATGAAACTCAACGACGCGAACAACAGCACGACGTTGCCGAAGTCGGTGGTGGCATTGACGAGCACCGGCGTCATCGAGAGCGGGAGGATGTGTCGGCGCAGGATCCGAGTGCGGGTGGCACCGATCGCGACGGCCGCTTCGACATGGTCGAGCTCCTTGATCGCCATGACCTGGCCTCGGAGTAGTCGCGCGTAGATGGGCCACCACACGACGATCATCGCGAAGAAGGCGTTGCGCAAACCAGGACCGAGGGTCGCCGCGATGACCATCGCCAACAGGATCGGCGGGAACGCGAGTGCAACATCGACCACGCGCATCAGGACCGCGTCGACCCACTTTCCCATGAACCCGGCAATGGCTCCGACCAGCGATCCGATCAGCACCGCGGCGACGATCACCATGATCGCGATCGGTATCGAACTGCGTGCGCCGTACATCGTGCGGGTGAAGACATCACGCCCGAGATCGTCGGTGCCCATCCAGTTGTCCAGGCTCGGACCCTGTAGTCGTTCTCCGGCGACCTCCAGCGGATCGAACGGCGCCCACCACTGGACCGTGATCGCCACGACCACCCAGAACAACAGCACCAACGAACCGATGATCACCGGCGGGGAGACCCAGTCGGCGCGCTCCCGCCAGGTCGGGGCCTTCACGTCGGTCAGGTCCACCAGGGCGAGATCAGCCAAGCCGGATCCTCGGGTCGACGAAGGCGTACATGATGTCGGTGCCGAGGTTCGCCAACAAGAAGATGAGGCCACCGAGGATCGACACACCCATGACACCGGGGATGTCGAGGCTGCGGGCCGACTCGACGGCATAGGTCCCGATGCCGGGCCAGGTGAACACGATCTCGACGAGGACCGCGCCCGCGATCAGCGTGGCGAAGGCCAACCCCACGATCGTCAGCGTCGGCAACATCGCATTGCGCAACGCATAGCGGCGCATGACGAGGCGCTCGGAGATACCTGCAGCTCGTGCCGTCCGGATGTAATCCTGGTCGAGGACCTCCAGCATGCTCGCCCGCACCAGGCGTGTGATCGTGCCCATCAGGACCCAGCCGAGCAGCAGGCCCGGCAACAGCAAGTGCGAGAACGCATCCCAGAACGTTCCGAGATCGCGGTCGAGCAAGGCATCGACGGTGTACATCCCAGTGCGGTCGGTCGGCGCCGGCGCGCGCGAAGTCAGCCGTCCCGGGCCGGGCGCCATCCCGAGCTGCGCCCACAGAACGAACAGCGCAATTGCACCTCCCCAGAACACCGGTATCGACGAACCGATGAGAGCAACCAGGCGCGACAAGCTGTCGACGGCGGTGTTGCGTCGGCGCGCCGCGATCACGCCCAACGACACGCCACTGATCGTTCCGAACGTCAGTGCGGTCAGCGTCAGCTCCAACGTCGCCGGAAGTCGCTGTGTGATGTCGTCGAGGACCGGGCGGCGGGTACGAAACGACGTCCCCATGTCACCTTTGGCCAGGTTGCTGATGTACACCACGTACTGCTCGGGAAGCGTCTTGTCGAGCCCCCACTGCTCCTTCGCGGCGCGGACCACTTCGGGGTTTCCGAGCTGACGTTCGCTGACCAACGTCGAGAGCGGATCAGCCGGGATGGTGTGGCTCACCAAGAAGGTCAACGACGCGATCCCGAGCATCAGCAACGGCACCAGCAACAAGCGCTTGATCACATAGTTGGCCATGATGCCCGATCAGAACTCGGTGAAAGCGGTGGGACCGCTGTCAGCCGGTTCGCGAGACCCGCCCGAGTTCGAGGTTGCAGCACGCGCTGTAGTGAACGCCGTCGATATCGGCCCGTCGGGCGAGCACCAGGTTCGGGTTCACCAGCGGAATCACGACCCGGTCGGCAATCATGGCCTCGGCAAGTTGGCGATAGAGCGCTTCCTTCTCGGCACCTGTCGCCGCCAGCGCTTCACCTTGCAAGCGGACCTGTTCGGGGTCGATGAGCGGATCACCACCCGGGTTCGCATTCGCCCCCCAACGAGAGTCGGGAACCTGTCCGAAGTACTCGATGTACTGAATCGAATCGGTGTGGTCGGGCGCGTAGTAGACGGCTGTCAACGGAATGCCGTCTTCGCTGAACCACTCATCAACCCAGACCGATACTTCGAGTGGCACGAGGTCGAGGTTGATGTTGACCTCGGCCAGGTCGATCTGAAGCTTCTGCATCATCGTGTTGAAGTCGACGCCATAGACATTGAACGTCGGGTAGGCAGCACGGATCGAGAAACCGTCGGCGACACCAGCAGCTTCGAGCAGCGCACGTGCGCCCTCGAGATCGCGCTGTGGCAAGGTCAGCCCTTCGGTACCCGAGAAGCCGTTCGGGATCGGCGAAGCCTGCACCGCACCCTTGCCACCGACGGTGACGTCGATCATGCCCTCGTAGTCGATCGCCAACCCGATCGCCTCACGGATCTCGGCGGTGAGCGGCTGGTCGGCAGTTGCGCCCTCGGCCATCCCGATGTAGACGAAGTTGAACGACTCGACGTAGTCGATCAGCACATCGGAGCTGGAGATGCCGCTCGCGGTGTCCGGATCGATCTGCATCGCGATGTCGACGTCGCCACTTTCGAGGAGCTGACGTTGGGTGACTGCGTCCTGGACCTGCCGGACGTCCACTTCCTCGAAGAACGGGCCCTCACCCCAGTAGTTCTCGTTGCGGGCCAGTATGAGTTCGTCGCCTTCGGCGTAGCTCTCGAGCACGAACGGGCCGCTTCCGGCCGAGTTCGTCAGGAACCACGGCTCGGACGTGTCGGTGACCTCGGCATCCTCGTCGGCGTTGGCACCGTTCTCGATGGCGACGTCGCTGTTGATGATGACGGTGTAGGGCGCGTTGGCCTTCGCCAGAAACGCCGAGTCGGGAAACTTCAGATTGACCACGACCGTGCCTGCATCCGGCGTGTCGATCGTGTCGATGCTGGCCAGCAGGAACGAAGCCGATGCGTCGATATTGCGCAAGCGCAGCCACGACCAGGCGACGTCGGCGGCCTCGACCGGCGAGCCGTCGGAGAAGACGGCATTTGGGTCGAGCTTGAACGTGAACTGGGTGTTGTCGGCGTTGCCTTCCCAGCTGGTGGCCAATCTGGGCAGGAAGGTCGCGTTGTCAGCCGGGTCGAGACCGATCAGCGTCTGGTAGACCGCTGACAGAAACATCTGGCAGGTGTCACAGAACGAGCGGGCCGGATCGAGCGTCGACAGGTCCATGTCGCGTGCGATGACGAGCGGCACATCGCTGATCGAGTCGGCTGCGGGCGCAGTCGTTGCCGCGGAGCCACCGTCGCCACTGTCGCCACTGTCACCACCACCACCACCGCCCTCGGTCGTCGACGCCGCTGTAGGCGCTTCGGTGTCGGGCACCGTAGATGTGGATGCGGAGTCGTCATCACCTCCGCCACAGGCCGCAGCAAACAGTGCCAACGACACCGACATGACCAGAACCTTGCGCATCGCAACCTCCCCCAAGTTGTCCCGTCGTCAACTGTATGCACATACGAGACGGCGGTGCGAAGTCGGACCACGCGGGCATCTCGCCGTTCGGTGAACGGTTGGTCATGACGCTCGACGGTCCTGTCTCGCCAGTGGCTGAGGTGAGGGTCGGGGCAGGCGTGCAGCATGCGGGGTCCGCACCCATGTCGACCGGTCGGAGAACATCGATGTCAGAGAGCGCCGCTGTCAGCGAACCCCGATGTCGACGTCGACGACCTCGCAGCAGCGCGCTCGCGTCGATGAGCCACCGGGAAGAAACCACACGCTGCGATCAGAGCCCCGCAAGAAATGTAGGTTGACTCGCTATGGCGAATCGTGACGAAGCGGTCGAAACGAACGCACCCCTTCTGCAAGTCAGCGAGCTGAACGTCACCTTCGCCAGCCGTGAGGGAGGCATCGAGGCCGTGCGCGGGGTCTCCGTTGGGGTGGCCGCCGGTGAGGTGCTCGGAATCGTCGGCGAATCCGGCTCCGGCAAGAGCGTGACGATGTTGGCGGCACTCGGGCTGTTGCCGGCGACGGCATCGGTCTCGGGCTCCGTGCGGTTCCGGGGTGAGGAGCTGCTCGGTCTTGCCGACGACGAGCTTCGCCGATTTCGTGGTGACCGGATCGGCATGATCTTCCAAGATCCGCTGACGTCATTGAACCCTGTGCTCACGCTTGGTCAACAGATCGGCGGGGCCATCGCCGCGCATACCCATCATCGCGCCGAGCCTCGCGGTGGCGAGCCGTCGGCCCGCAAACCGTCGGCGTCGAGGAGCACCAAACGATTGAAGGACCAGGCGATCGAGTTGCTCGATCTGGTCTCGATCCCTGAGCCGCAGCAGCGGGTCGACAGCTATCCGCACGAACTGTCAGGCGGTATGCGCCAGCGAGCGATGATCGCGTTGGCGATGTCGAATGAGCCCGACCTCTTGATCGCCGACGAGCCGACGACTGCACTCGACGTGACGATTCAGGCGCAGATCCTCGACGTGTTGCAGCGGTTGCAGCGAGAGCGCGGACTCGGGATCATCCTGATCACCCACGACCTCGGGGTCGTCGCCGGGATGGCTGACCGGATCGCGGTCATGTACGGCGGCCGCGTGGTCGAACAGGGCGACGTCGAGCCGGTGTTCGGTGACGGTCGGCATCCCTACACCCGCGGGCTGATCGGTTGCCTGCCTCGCCTTGACCGGCGCGATATCGCGATTGCACCGATCCCTGGCTCACCCCCCTCGGCTTCGTCGCTGCCGTCGGGTTGTGCCTTCCATCCGCGCTGCTCGATCGCGATCGACGAATGCTCGGTGAGCGACCCGAAGCTGCAGCCGGTCGGCGCGGTCGAGTCGGCATGTCACCTGCGCAACGAGCTCCCTCCGTTCGCGACAGTGGTAGTGCGGAGTCCTGTGACGGCCGTCGACGAAGCGATGTCGAACGATCCGACATCGCCGCAGTCTGCGAGTGATGCGGGTGATTCGAGCGTGGTGCCCGTACTGACGGTGAGCGGGCTGCAGAAGCGATTCGACGTTCGCTCGACGGGGCTGCTGCGCCGGGTCATCGGCCGGGTCGAAGCAGTATCCGATGTCAGCTTCGAGCTGCGACCCGGTCAGATCCTGGGTCTGGTCGGCGAGTCCGGTTGCGGCAAGTCGACAACAGGACGAAGCATCCTGCGTCTCATCGAACCGGACGGCGGCACGGTCACGTTCATGGGCGAGGACGTATTGCAGAAGAACTCGAGGGATCTCCGGAGCCTGCGCAAGAACTTGCAGATCGTCTTTCAAGATCCCTACTCGTCGCTGAACCCTCGCATGCGTGTCGGCGACATCATCGCCGAGCCACTCATCGTGCACGGCATGGCCTCCCAGGAGGCACATCGCCGAGCCGAGGAACTCCTCGAGCTGGTGCAGCTTCGTCCCGAGAACACCAGCCGCTTCCCTCATCAATTCAGCGGCGGACAACGCCAGCGCATATCGCTCGCCCGATCCCTCGCGCTGGACCCCGACGTTCTCGTGCTCGACGAGCCGGTTTCAGCGCTCGACGTGAGCGTGCAAGCCGGCATCATCGAACTGCTCGACGAACTGCGTCGCCGGCTGAGTCTCGCCATCGTGTTCATCGCCCACGACCTTTCGGTCGTACGGCATGTGTCCGACGTGGTGGCGGTCATGTACCTGGGAAGAATCGTCGAGATCGGACCGAACCACGACGTCTTCAACCGACCGTCACATCCCTACACGCAGGCGCTGCTGTCGGCCGTGCCGATCCCCGATCCGGGCGTCGAGCGAGAACGGATACGGATTCTCCTGACCGGTGATGTCCCCAGCGGCATCAACCCCCCGAGCGGATGCCGGTTCCATACCCGCTGCTGGAAGGCCGAGGAACGTTGCGAGCACGAGCAACCCGAGCTCATCGATCGCGGCCAGGGCCATCCCGTCGCATGTCATTTCGCCTGAGCCAGTTCACCTGAGCCGATTCACCTGAGCCGATTCACCTGAGCTGGTGTTCTCGCGGCCAGGACGGGTACCGACGAAGACACGGTCCGCGACTCGCCACGGTCGATCGTCTGCCTCGGTGGGGATTCGGACACCGTGATCTCCGGGTCGACGGACCTCTTGGCGTCCACGCACCATCCTGAAGATCGGTGATCGGCCGAACCTCAGGCAGGGATTCGCGGGTCAGTCGGGGAGCTTGGGGACCTCGAAGTTTCCACCTCGGCCGAGCAGAGAGGCCCGCGTCAGCGCTGCGTGCCCGAACCGGTCGCGCAGGCCGTCGACGATCTCGTCGAGGCCCGAACGGTCTGTGCGACCGAAGGGAAGCAACAGCTGCTCGCTGTGGTCGTCGGTGTTCCGGAGGTTGCCGACCGACAGCCCGATCAGGGTCAGTCCGCGGCGTTCGATCATGTCGGCCGCCTCGCGCAGCACGGCGAGCGCCATGTCCCGGATCGGTTCGGTGGCAGCGGTCGGGTGCGAGAGCGAGCGCGCTCGCGTTGCCCGGCTGAAGTCGTCGAACCGCATCCGCACGGTGACGGTGCGACCGACCCGCCCGGCGTTGCGCATACGGCGGGTCACACGATCGACGATGCCGAGCAGCAGCGCCTCGATCGTTTCCGGCGACTTGCGGCCGCGACCCAGCGCCTGCTGCGACCCGATCGAGCCACGGCGCTTGCCGGTTTCGACAGCCCGAGGATCGCGATTGTGGGCCAGCGCGTGCAAGTGCCTGCCCGAGCCGACACCCAGCATCGCCACGAGATGGGCTTCGCCGAGCAGTGCGACCTCACCGACCGTGTAGATCCCCCGATCGTGCAGCTTGCGCTCGGTGATCGGCCCGACGCCCCACAGCTTGCCGACCGGCAACGGGTGCAGGAATTCGATCTCGCGGTCGGGTTCGACCAGCAACAAACCGTCAGGTTTGGCGACACCGCTGGCGACCTTGGCGAGGAACTTGGTTCGAGCGATGCCGACGGTGATCGGCAGCCCGACCCGGCGCTGCACCTCGGACCGCAGTCGGGCACCGATCTCGGCGGGCGTGCCGGCGATCCTCCGCAGGCCACTGACGTCGAGGAACGCCTCGTCGATCGACAGCCCCTCGACGACGGGCGAGGTGTCGTCGAACACGGCGAACACCGCTTTGCTCGCCGCGGTGTACGCCTCGAACCGGGGTGGCACGACGACGACGTCGGGGCACAATCGCCGCGCCTGGAACTCGGGCATCGGCGTGTACACACCCATCCGTTTCGCCTCGTAGCTGGCCGCCAGGACGATGCCGCCTCCGACGATGATCGGACGGCCCCGCAACGAGGAATCGTCACGCTGCTCGACCGACGCGTAGAACGAGTCGAGGTCGGCATGCAGGATCGTGGCGCCCGCGCCGGGAACGATTCGAGTCATCGAACACATGTTCGCATCTGGTCGGCCTCGTGTCCAGACCCGTCATACTGGGCGGGCGTGATTGTTCCCGACTCGCCAGGCGCCGACCAGCCAGGCCTCGACCCCCCTCCGATCGCTGCCGGCGGCGCCGAGACCGATGCCGAACTGGCGACGCGTCTGGCGGTCGAAGCCGGCCACCTGCTCGTCGAGCTGCGCGAGCGGCTGTGGCAGGACGGTGCCCACGCGTGGGACGTCATGGACCATGGCGACTCGAAGAGTCATCACTTCATCGGGGAACAGTTGCGATTGCACCGGCCGAACGATGCCGTGCTCGACGAGGAGGGCGCCGAGGACCCCCGCCGATTCGGTGCCGACCGGGTGTGGATCATCGATCCACTCGACGGCACCCGTGAATTCGGCGAGCCGGGGCGTCACGACTGGGCGGTACACATCGCGCTCTGGGACCGCGATCGTTTCGCGGCGGGTGCCGTATCGCTCCCCGCGCTCGATCTCGTGCTGGCGACCGACCCTGCGCCCGTGCTCCGCGACCGCGGCCGGGCTCGACCTCGCATCATCACGTCGCGTCACCGGGCGCCGTACGCCGCCGTCATCGTGGCCAACGCGCTCGGATGCGATGCCGTCCGCCTGGGGTCGGCAGGCGCCAAGGCGATGGCGGTCGTGCTGGGCGAGGCCGACATCTATCTCCACGACGGTGGCATGTACCAGTGGGACAGTGCTGCCCCGGCCGCTGTCGCGCTCGCGGCCGGCCTGCATGTCAGCCGCATCGATGGGACGCCGATGGTGTTCAACGACCGGGATCCGTGGTTGCCCGACTTCTTGATCTGTCGTCAGGAGCTTGCCGACGATGTGCTCCAGGCGCTCTGGGGCGACGACCGGCTCCCCTGACCCAGCTGCGCGAAACGCTGAGATCTACCATGTTGCGATGAGCCGGCCCGTCACGATCCTGGGCGCCAGGAATCATGGCGCCGTGGTCGAGCTGGACTTCGACGACGGGACGACCGGTACGTTCCATGCGATCTGGCTCCGCGACACGTGTCGGTGTGTGCACTGTCGGCATCCCGACACGATGAGGCGGGTGAACGAGTCGATGCAGCACCCCGTCGATCTCATCGCCGGGTCCGTCAGTGTCGTCGAGGACGGAAACCAGCTCGCGATCACCTGGAGTGATGCTCATGTCGCGACCGCGGCCGCGAGTTGGCTGCGCCAGAACGTTGCCGACCCTGCTGCCGACGAGGCCACGGTCGACCGCACTCGCGGCAAGGCCCTGTGGGGCGCCGAGCTCGCTGGCCAGCTGCCCTGGATGGACTACGCCGACGTGATCTCAGACCCGGCCACCCTGTTGCAGTGGCTCGACACCATCGACCGCACCGGATTGGCACTGCTGCGCGGCATGCCGACCGATCGCCCGACCATGAGCCGGTTGGCGGGTCGAATCGGCCCGATCCGGGCCTCGAACTACGGCGTCGACTGGGAGATCGAAGCGAGCGTCGCACCCAAGAACGCCGTCTACAGCGCCCGCGGGCTCAGCGCCCATTCCGACCTTCCCTACCGGGAAAGCCCACCGGGCCTCCAGTTCCTGCTCGCCGATGTCGCCGACGCCCCAGGGGGCGAGTCCATGCTCGTCGACGGATACCGCGTCGCCGAAGCGCTCCGACACGAACACCCCGACTTCTGGGTAGTGCTCACCGAGACCGAGGTGTCGTTCAGCTATGTCGATGAGGAGTACGACCTGCGTTACCAGGCACCGATCATCGGATTGCGCCGCGACGGCAGCTACGGCGTGATCCGCCACGCTCCCGGCCTCCTGGGACCGTTCGACCCTCGGCCCGCCCGATTCGCACGCCTGTACGAGGCCGTCCACCGCTTCACCGAGATGCTCCGCGAGCCCGCCTTCGAGATCCGCCTCCGCCTCGAACCCGGCGAGCTGATCGCCTTCGACAACGTACGTGTGTTGCACGGGCGAGCGCCCTTCGACCTCGGGCCGGGTGGCCGTCGTCATCTGCTCGGGTGCTACGTCGACATCGACGATCTGCACAGCCGGATCAGGGTGCTCAGCAGGGGGCGGAGCTGATCGTGGAGCTCAGGGCGATCAGATCCGAGAGGGACGGCCACGTGGCGACGGTGTTCCTGCACCGCCCACATCGGCACAACGCCTGGACGGGGCGGATGCACGCCGAGTTTCGTTGGGTGATGGCCGAACTCGAGGCCGACACCGAGATACGGGTCGTGGTCGTCTCCGGCACCCCTCCGGCGTTCTGTGTCGGCGGCGACAGCGAGGCCCTCGCCCAGCATGCCGACCGTGGCGGCTACGACACCGGCCTGCCGGAGGAATCGGCGCGCCCCGGCGTCAACGTGCGCCCCGAGTTCGACGACGACTTCGCCTGGATGTACGGCTATCGCACGCCGATCATCGCCGCCGTCAACGGTGCCGCCGCAGGCGTCGGGTTGGCGGTCGCACTGTTCGCTGATCTGCGGTTCGGAGCTGCAACGGCCAAGCTCACGACCGCGGCGCCCAAGCTGGGGCTGCCGGCCGAGTACGGGATGAGTTGGGTGCTCCCCCGTCTCGTCGGCGTCACCCGAGCAGCCGATCTGCTGCTGTCCGGACGGGTCGTCACGGCGGCTGACACCGCCGACTGGGGGCTGTGGAACGAGGTTCTGCCAGATGGTCCATCGGCATTGGTCGCGGCGCTCGACTACGCGCAACGGCTTGCCACCGGTGTCGGCCCCAACGCCGTCAGCGTCACGAAAGCCCAGCTCTATCACGACCTGCATCGACACTCCGCGGGCGGCTCGGTCGCCGACTCGAAGCGGCTCCTCGATCAGGCAATGGCGACGGCGGAGTACCGCGAGGGCGTGGCAGCACTGCGCGAGAAGCGGCCGCCGCGTTTCTGAGACCGACGGCGCTGCTCGGGGACCGCCTCGTAGACTCCCGACATGCCCGACCAGCAGCCCGCTGTCAACAGCCCGTTGACGATCTCGGCGGTGGCCGCCATCGCCTCGGCCGGCGCAGCGGTGATCCACGCCGCGGCGGCCGGGATCCACGCCGACACGCCCGGTCTCGCCAGATTGTTCATCGTTGTCGCCGTCGCCCAGGCCGCCGTTGCGATCGCAGGGTTCGTGCGAGGCGACCGGTTCGCGGCAGCCGCCATGCTCGCGGTCAACGGTGTGGCGGCGCTCGGTTGGCTGATCACGCGACTGGTCGGCATCTCGTGGATCGGTGGGCTCGAAGTGGCCGAGCGGCCACAGCTCGCCGACACCTCCGCCGCCATCCTCGCGATCGTCAGCGTCACTGCCGCAGCGGCCGTTCTGGCCGGACGGGCGCCGGTGCTGCGCGGGCGAGCGGTCGCAGGCGCCGCCGTCTTGGCAGGCGCGTTGGTCGTACCCGGTCTCGCCAATGCGACGACGCACGATCACGTCGGCCGCGACAACGTGGGAGCCACCGCCGACGGTCACACCGACCACGACCACGCCGACGAGCCCGTCGTCGCCGACGCACAAACGGTCAGCGACACGGGCACTGACGACCAGGCCGTCCACGACCACAGCGACGACATCGCCACCGACGGCTCGACCGCATCGGAATCCGACGGTCACACCGACCACGACCCCGGCGACGACATCGCCACCGAGGACGCTGTCGCCTGGCCTCGGCCGTGGGACCCGACACAACCGGTCGACTTCTCAGGTGTCCCAGGGGTCACTGCCGAACAGCAGGCCCGGGCCGAGCGGTTGGTCGAGGACACCATGCGCGACCTGCCGGCGTTCGCCGACGTCAACTCGGTCGGCGCGCTCGGCTTCCGCTCGATCGGGGATTCGAGCACCGGTGTCGAGCACTACATCAATGCCGCCTACATCGGCGACGACAAGTTCCTCGACCCGACAGCACCCGAGTCGCTCGTCTACGCCGTCGACGGAGACTCGCGCACCCTGGTGTCGGCGATGTTCATCGCCGACAAGACCCCGATCGACGATCCGTCGTTGCTCGACTTCGCCGGGCCGTTGATGCAGTGGCACGTCCACCTCAACTTGTGCTGGGGCCTCGACGACGGCGGCGCTCCCGTCGTTCGCGGTGTGCTCGAGGACTTCGGAGGTACCTGTCCCCCGGGCACCATCAACGCCGGCGGCGAGAATCCGATGGTGCACGTGTGGATCGCGCCGCACGAGTGCGGCCCGTTCGCGGCGCTGGAAGGCCACGGAGCGGGCCAGGCCGACGTCGGCGCTGGCGCTCGCATGGATCAGTGCGCCCACAGCGACCACGACGACGGGCATGACGACGGGCACGACGACGGGCACGCGGCCGCCACCACCAAGCCCTATGACCCAGAGCTTCCGATCGACCTCGGTGGCGTCGACGGCGTCACGCTCCGGCAACAGGCCTTCGCCGAGAACCTCGTCGCCGCCACGGTGCGCGATCTGCCCCAGTGGGCCGACCTCGAAGCGGTCGCAGAGGCAGGTTTCCACTCGATCGGCGACGGGGCGACCGGCCACGAGCACTACATCCAATGGGACTGGATCGACGACGACGTCTGGCTCGACCCCGACTTTCCCGAGAGCCTCGTGTTCGAGCCTCAGCCCGACGGCAGCAGGCAGCTGGTGTCGGCAATGTTCATGCTGCCCAGCGATTACGCCCTCGAGGACGTCCCCGACTGGGGTGGTGCGCTGATGCAGTGGCACGTGCACGGCGATCTCTGCTTCACCGACGACCCCGTCGCCCCACAGGTCGCCGGTCTCAAACCGATCGGTGGCACGTGTGCGCCGCCGTTGATCGATCTGGTCACTGCACCGATGATCCACGTCTGGATCAGGCCGCACGAGTGCGGCCCGTTCGCTGCCCTCGACGGCATCGGCGGTGGGCAAGTCCTCGCAGGTGAAGCAGTGCTCTGCGACCACGTCCACGGCGCCGACTGAGCCCGCAACGGTCTCAGCCGGTCATCCGTTGCGGATTCAGGTGGGCTCCTCCAGGATCGTCACGACGCCGGCGCTGCCGTCGACGCGCACCCAGGCACCGTCGGGAATGCGCCGGGTCGCATCGGTCGCCGACACGACGCACGGGATGCCGAGCTCGCGACTGACGATGATTGCATGGCTGAGTGCGGCGCCGACGTCGACGACCACTCCCCCGGCGGGGACGAACAGCGGCGTCCACGACGGGTCGGTGATCGGTGCCACCAGCACGTCGCCCGGTTCGAGCGCCGAAGGGTCGTGCGAGTCGAGCACCACCCTGGCCCGCCCCTCCGACACGCCGGGGCATCCGGGGAACCCTTGGATCGTCTCACCGATCGCGAGTCGCACAGCGTCGTCGTTACTGCGCTGAGTCCAGCCCGCCGGGTCGGTGGTCGCTTCCACGAACACGAAGGGTGGGATCTTGGCGCTCAGTGACTCGATCTGGGCACGGCGTTCGCGTATCCGGTCGACGAGTGCCTCGGGCGTCGGCCCGAGCAGTTCGTTCCGCTCTGCGTCCAGCACGAACCCGAAGTCCTCGATCTCGTCGAAGGCGCCCCGATCGACCATCCGCCGGCCGAGCTCGCGCAACGGCATCCGGATCTCGTGGACCAGCCGGATGTTGTTGGTCTTGGTTCGCTCTCGGGCGGGCAACCACGCCGACGAGCAGGCGATCGCCGCTGCCAGTTGACCATGGGTGTCAGGATCGCCCTCGACCATCGCCAGCAGGGTCTCGGCCGATTCGGCCCGTGCAGCGGCGCGCGCCGCCTGGTGCGCTCGCGGGCTGGCGGCGTCCCCAGCCGCCCGCATGCCATCGATCGCGACGAGCGCCAGGTTCGGATCGGTCTCCCACGTCGGTGACCGTGATTCCCATTCGTTCGGTCCCCGGCTGCCGTATTCGAACAGGAAGGCATCGAACCCCGCTCGGAACTGGTCGCCGGTCGGATCGAGGCGCGACAGGTCCCACATCGCATAGCTCGGCTCGGCCGAGTCGACCGAACCCATACCCGACAGCAGCGGCATGATCAGATCTGGCCGCCCGACCGCCTCTGCGACGCCCTGGATCACGCCGACGGGAACAGTGGCGAGCGTGCTGACGAATATGTGCTCTTCGAACAGCTCGCCGTGCAGCGGGAACAGCGAGTGCGCGTACTCGTCGATCTCGACATCGGACATCGTCGAGAAATCCGGGCGATTGCGGCGCAGTCCGATCGTTTGGTTGCGATGGGCCGTCAGCCGCTCGAGATCGTCGATCGAGGCCTGGGCGAACACCCAGCCGAACGTCTCCTGCAGCTTGTCGGTCAGGTCGGGACGCACGTCACCCGGTCGTTCGACGTAGTCGGGGATGCCGGGTTGCGCGCCGAAGAACTGATCGTCGATCGCTTTCCACGAGAGGCCCGGCGCACGCTCGCCGAACAATCGCATCACCGATGCGTTCAGGTAGCAATAACCACCTGCGATGCCGAGGATGCAGAACTCGCCGGCCGGGAACTCGTCGAGGTCGAAGGCGCCCATCCGCGCATAGGCACGACGCCAACCGAGTTCGCTCTCCCACATCAACGGCGTCCTCGTGGCCGGTGTCACCGGATCGGGGAACACCTCGCCGACGTTGGCGCGGGTGTAGATCGGAAAGCGAGCAGACAGCTCGGTATCGGTAACAGCGAACATCGCCCCCCCTGGTCGAACTCGACACTGCGGTCACGCGGCCCCCGAGTGACTGGCGTCACGCTAGCGCAACGGCCAGGGCGTGTCGGAACGCCCCCGGCCCGGCATCCTGGAGGGATGTATGACGTCGAGCACAGCGATCGCACCTGGGGGGCGTTCACCGAGGCGGCCCCGTGGGTACTCGATCGCCACGACATCCGCTGGTTGCCGGCCGTCGATCGGCTTCGACGAGCGGCACAGAACGAGGTGCCGACGCTGACCGCACCGAGCCGCCGGCCGCCCGGCTTGCGTGCTGGGACGGTCATCGCTCGCCTGACGCTGGCCATCGTCCCGTGGCTCGTGCGCAAGCGCCGCAACGCGTACGACGGCCCCGAAATCGGCCGCGCCGACCTGTCGAAGCGTCTCCGGCTCGCGGCCGAAGCGCTCGGACCCAGCTACATCAAGCTCGGCCAGATCATCTCGTCGGGGGAGGGCCTGTTTCCGGGCGAACTGGTCGGCGAGTTCAAGAAATGCCGCGACCAGGTGCCCGCCGAGCCGTTCGACACGGTCAAGCTGATCGTCGAACAAGATCTGGGTTGCCGGCTGGGCGACATGTTCGAATACTTCGACACCGAGCCGCTCGCCGCAGCGTCGATCGCCCAGGTCCACGCAGCCCGCCTCCGAACGGGCGAGGACGTCGTCGTGAAGGTGCAGCGGCCGTCGGTGGCGCGCCTCGTGCGCAAGGACCTGCGAGCGATGGCATGGATCGCTCCACACCTCGTCGGCCGAATCCCCGTTGCCGCGCTCGCGAATCCGCCCGCATTGGTGGAACTGTTCGCCGAGACCATCGTCGAGGAGCTGGACTTCCGGCTCGAGGCAGCCAACATGCTCGACGTCGCTCACGTCATCCACGATCTCGGCCAGGACGGCTACGTCGTTCCGCGTCCGCACCCGACACTCGTCACGCGGCGGGTATTGGTGATGGAGCGCCTGTCCGGATTCAACTTCGACGACGTGGCCGGTATGCAAGGTGCGGGCATCGACACCGAGGCGGTCGTTCGCACCGGCATGATCTCGTTCATGGAGGGGGCCATGATCCATGGCATCTTCCACGGCGACCTGCACGGCGGCAACCTGTTCGTCATGGCCGACGGCCGCACGGCACTGCTCGACTTCGGCATCGTCGCTCGCCTGTCGCAGGAACGACGTCTGGCATTCCTGCGCCTGATGCTCGGAGCCACCACCAACGACGTCAAGGGCCAGATGGCAGCACTGCGCGATCTCGGCGCGCTGCCCCACGACACCGATCTCGACGCCGTCATCCGCGATCTCGGCCTCGACCGGCCACCGATCGATCCGACGACGCTCACCGGCGAGGAGATGATCCACGAGGTGCAGCGCGTCGTGAAGGCGCTGCTGGGATACGGCGCTCGCCTCCCGAAGGAACTCATGCTCTACGTCAAGAACATGGTGTTCCTCGACGGTGCGATCGCCCGGCTTGCTCCCGATCTCGACATCCTCGCCGAGGTCGCAACGATCTCGATGCTGTTCGCCCAACGTCACGGCGAGCGGATCGCCACCGACCTCGGGATGGAAGCGGCACGCGTCGATTTCGACTTCGATGGTGTGAAGGCGGGCTTCGGCCTCGACGCCAGCGTCGACAGCCTGACGTACCGTGAGCTGCAGGAACGACGCCAGCTCATCCAGAAACGGATGCGCCACCACGTCGAGCAAACCCGTTGACTCGCGAATCCGGGTCGGGGCACCCCTGACACAACTCCCGATTCTGTATCGTCGCTGCTCGTGCGCCTCGTGATTGCCCGTTGTTCGGTCGACTACGCCGGGAGACTGGCCGCCCATCTACCGGAGGCCAACCGGTTGATCATGGTCAAGGCCGATGGTTGCGTCGCCATCCACGCCGATGGCGGGGCGTACAAACCGCTCAACTGGATGAACGCCCCCAACACGATCACCGAGGTCACCGACGCCGACCCGCTGCAATGGGTGATCACCAACCCGAAGCAGGAAACGCTGACGATCACCCTCCACGAGGTGATCTCCGACTCGGCCCACGAACTCGGTGACGATCCCGGCCTGCAGAAGGACGGCGTCGAGGCCCATCTCCAAGAACTGCTGGCCGCCTCGCCCCACGCCATCGAAGATGGCCTCACGCTGGTGCGGCGTGAGTACCCGACGGCGATCGGCCCGATCGACCTGGTGTGCCGCGACCCCGACAACACCGTCGTCGCCGTCGAGGTCAAGCGGCGTGGCGAGATCGACGGCGTCGAACAGCTCGCGCGCTACATCGAACGGCTCGAGCTCGATTCGTCGCTCGGCACCATCCGCGGCGTGTTCGTCGCCCAGTCGATCAAGCCCCAAGCCAAGGTGCTGGCGGAGTCGCGTGGCTTCACCTGGGTCGAGGTCGACTACGACACCCTCAGGGGCATGGCGCCCGACGAACTACGTCTGTTCTGATGACGAACTTCCGATCGTTGCCACGTTGGGCGATCGGCATCGTCGGCGGCTGTGCGTATGCCGCATTGTGGTGGCCGGGCATCCTCGGGGCCGCATGGATCGCTGACCGGCAGGCCGGCAGTGGCGACGACAAGAACATCGTGGAACTCGGCCTCGACTCGATCGGAGCGATCCTGACCTTCGCGTTCTTCGCACTGATTGCGCTGTTCATCGTGCACGTCATGTGGGCCGTCGTGATGACCAGCCTCGTTCCTGGACCGATCTCGCCGCCCCGGCTCGCAATCGTGCTGGTGACCCTGTTCGTGGCGGGCGTAGCGGCGCTGCTCGCTTCGGGCTCGGCCGAGTCGCCCGCACTCCTGCTGTTCGGCGCCACGTTGGCTCTGCCCGCCTTGGGGGCCCGATTGCTCGCCAACGGATCGCCCGCGGCTCCCGACTGACACCATCGCCCCCGAACACGTCTGGTCGTCAGCGGTCCGAGTTCTGTTACCTTCGCGGCCATGCCGCAGCAAGTACAAGGAATCGTCGCCCGCTCGAAGGGTGCTCCGGTCACGCTCGAAACGATCGTCATCCCCGACCCCGGGCCGGGAGAAGCCGTCGTCAAGATCCAGGCGTGCGGGGTGTGCCACACCGACCTGCACTACCGCGAGGGAGGCATCAACGACGACTTCCCGTTCCTGCTCGGGCACGAGGCGGCGGGCGTCGTCGAGTCGGTCGGCGACGGCGTCGGCAACGTCAAGCCCGGCGACTACGTGATCCTCAACTGGCGTGCGGTGTGCGGCACGTGCCGGTCGTGCCTGAAGGGCAAGCCGTGGTACTGCTTCTCCACGTTCAACGCCGCCCAGAAGATGACCCTGGCCGACGGCACCGAGCTGTCGCCGGCGCTCGGGATCGGCGCCTTCGTCGAGAAGACGCTCGTACACGCCGGCCAGTGCACGCCGGTCGACCCTGAGGCTCCCGCTACCGCTGCCGGCCTGCTCGGCTGCGGCGTCATGGCCGGCCTCGGCGCCGCGATGAACACCGGCAACGTAGGACGCGGCGACTCGGTCGCCGTGTTCGGCTGTGGCGGAGTCGGCGATGCAGCCATCGCCGGCGCCTACCTGGCAGGCGCCTCGACGATCATCGCCGTCGACATCGACGACCGGAAGCTCGAGTGGGCCAAAGACTTCGGCGCCACCCACACCTGCAATGCCAACGACACCGATGCCGTCGAATACATCCAGTCGGTCACCGGCGGCAATGGCGCCGACGTGTGCATCGAGGCGGTCGGCAACCCGCATGTGTACAAGCAGGCGTTCGAGGCTCGCGATCTGGCCGGCACCGTCGTGCTGGTCGGCGTGCCGCACCCCGACCACAAGATCGAGTTGCCGTTCATCGAGATGTTCGGCCGTGGCGGTTCGCTCAAGTCGTCGTGGTACGGCGATTGCCTTCCCAGCCGCGACTTCCCGATGCTGATCGACCTCTATCAGCAGGGTCGGCTCGACCTCGACCGCTTCGTCAGCGAGACGATCTCGATCGGTGACGTCGAGGAGGCGTTTCACAAGATGGAACGCGGCGAGGTGCTCCGCAGCGTCGTCGTGATGCCATGAACCGGGTCATCGTCTGATGCCCATCGAACTGGTGACGACCGACGGGATCTTCGCCCTCGACGGCGGCGCGTGGGAGGTCACCAACAACATCTGGCTGGTCGGCGACGACCGCGAGGTGGTCGTGTTCGACGCCGCCCACGACCACCGCCCGATCGTCGAGGGGATCAACGGCCGCCGAGTGACAGCGATCGTGCTCACCCACGGCCACAACGACCACATCAACGCGGCCGTGCCGCTGCGTGACGCGGTCGACGCCCCGATCCTGATTCATCCCGACGACCGCATGCTGTGGGATGTCGTGTGGCCCGACGATTCGCCCGACGGCGACATCACTCCCGGGCAGACGGTCTCGGTCGCCGGTCACGAGCTGGGCGTGATCCACACGCCCGGCCACTCCCCCGGATGTTGCTGCTTCCACGACGTCGGATCAGCGGTCGTGTTCTCTGGCGACACACTCTTCTGCGGTGGACCGGGTGCCACCGGACGTAGCTACAGTGACGAACCGACCATCCTGCGCTCGATCGTCTCGAAGCTGCTGGCACTCCCACTCGAGACGGTGGTCCACACAGGCCACGGTGACTCGACCACGATCGGCGCCGAACGCGACACCGTCCTGGCGCGGGCCGCCGAGCTCGGCGTCGTCTGACCGGTCGCGCGCTTCTGGGCACATGTCGACGGGGAGCCGTGGCTCGACCGACACCGACACGTGACGCAGGCGGTTCCCGAACGCTGACGATCGCCTCGACCGCTCGCCGATATCGTTGCCGGGTGCAACGAGTCAATGGGGTGATCCAGCACTATGCGTGGGGGGATACCACTTTCATCCCGAATCTGCTCGGGCAGGACCGCGACGGACGCCCGTGGGCCGAACTGTGGCTGGGCACGCACCACAACGGCCCGACGACGCTGCTGGATGGCTCACCCCTTGCAGATCTCAGCGGCGAGTTGCCCTACCTGCTCAAGGTGTTGGCTGTTGCCGAACCACTCTCGCTCCAGACCCACCCGAACGCCGCACAAGCCAAGGACGGCTACGCCCGTGGTGTGTACGCCGACCCCAACGCGAAGCCCGAACTGCTGTGCGCGCTGACCCCATTCGAGGCGCTGTGCGGTGTCAGACCGGTACCTGCGACGCTCGAAGTGCTCCGCGAGTTGGGCATCGACGACCTGGCACGGGTCTTGGCGGCTGATGGTCCTGGCGCCGCGCTCGAGGCGCTGTTTCGGGGAGGGCTCGATCCTCGACCGGCGATCGACGCGTGCACCGCGTCCGACCGCCCGGAGGCCGCATGGGTGCGGCGGCTGGCGGCGCGCTACGGGGGTGAGCCGAGCGTCGCGGCGACGCTGTTGCTGAACCACGTCGTGCTCTCACCGGGTGAAGCACTGCGGCTGGACGCCGGCTACCTGCACAGTTATCTCCACGGAGCAGGGATCGAACTGATGGGTCCGAGTGACAACGTGGTGCGCGGTGGTCTCTCCGACAAGCCGGTCGATGTCGACGAGTTGCTGCGGATCGTCGACCTGACCCCGCTGGAGAATCCCATACTGCCGAGCGGGAAACGGTTCGCATTGCCGGACGCAGGTGTGGAGCTCGTCCTGCTCGCGCCCGGCGAGTCCCATGTGGCGACGATCCACGAGCTGGCGATCGCCCTCGACGGCACGACGCTCTACCTGTCTCCGGGCGACGAACTCGTTGCCGAGCACGCGACATATGTGGCGACCGGCCGCTCGTAGCGGCCGCGCGCTCCAGCGGCCCAGTCGGTCGACATCACCACCGGATCGTCGATGTGCAGGGGGTCGCGGGCCACCGACACCTCGGTGATCGCAACGAGCAGACCACGTTCAGCCGTGTCGATTGATGGGACCGGCCCTCCGGCGTCGGGGTCGCCGACGCGACGGCGACACGCTGCTCAGAGATCGAGAGCGTGCGCCATCATCGCCGTGCCGTTCACGAGTGCGTTCGCCTGATGCTCGGTCAACGAGCCGTATGCGGGCGCCAGCAGCTCGTCGGTGAGTTCCTCGGCCCGATGCCAGTTGGCGCGATCCTCGTCGGTGACCTCTGGGATCTCGTCATAGCCGAACATGGCGACATCGCCGGGGCGCTTGACGGCGTGGGCAACCGGCGTCGGAACGCCGCACGCTGTCAGCGCCAACAGATGAACACTGCCGCGCAGCTCGCGCAACACCACCGCCTGGTGCATGGCAGCTGCCGGCGCGTCGGTGGGCACCGGCTCGGCACGAACAGCTGCGAACATGGGCAGCGACGCACCTTCGACCGAGTTGATGATCTGGGTGGCGGCCTCGACGAAATCGTCGAGGCCCTCGATCTCGGAGAACTTGGCACGGCCGAGCCGGTGGGCACATTCGAGGTACAGACGGGCAGCGTCGCGCGGTGCCACCCGTTCTTTGGCGCTGTTCCAGATCTTGTCGATCAGACCGGTGTGGAAGTACCCGAAGGCGGCGTGGACCACGCCCGGTTCGACGTCGCCGAGCACACCACCGCGGCCGAGGATGTAGAACCGAAAGCCGTCGAGTCCCGCCTCCTTGCCCGTGGCGACCGTGTCGGGGTGGAAGTAGAAGACCTCACCGATGCGATAGATCGGCTCGGTAGCCCGCATGATTTCTGTTGCCTGCATGCCCAAATGATCACACCTGCGCAGCGCTGGCTCCGAATCGAGCCGACCGTGTTGGGAGTTGTGCCAGGCACGACTCGCCGACTCAACCGGCGATGGTCTTGCGGATCTCGACGATCTTCTCGGTCGAGCGATTCGCGTCGGCACCCTGCGTCTCGAGCAGGGCCGATCGATCCTTGGCGGCCTCGCGTTCGGCGAGTGCCGTGTCAGCCTTCGCGATCGCAGCCTCGGTGCCGTGCTCGTTGATGAACTCGGCCCATTCGACGAGTGCCTCGACCATCTCGGATTCGGGCACGACGGCGATGTTGCGGCCTTTGACGAACAGGTGCCCGCGCTTGTTGCCCGCGGCGATGCCGATGTCTGCCTCGCGAGCCTCCCCGGGGCCGTTGACGACGCATCCCATCACCGCGACCTGCAGCGGAAGCTGACGCTCGCCGAAGGCCTCCATCGCCCGCGTGGCAACGTCGATGACGTCGACCTCCGCCCGACCGCACGACGGGCAGGCGATCAGGTCGACGTTCTTGCGCTCGCGCAGTCCGAGCGCTTCGAGTAATTGGCGACCCGCCTTGGCCTCTTCGACCGGGTCGGCCGTGAGCGAGTACCGGATCGTGTCGCCGATCCCCTCCATCAACAGCGTGGCGATGCCCGCGGTTGCCTTGAGCAGCCCGGCGGGCGGCGGACCGGCCTCCGTGACGCCGAGGTGCAACGGCACGTCGGTGACGGCCGACAACTGACGGTATGCCTCGACCATCAGCGGCACGCTCGATGCCTTGACCGAGATCTTCATCAAGTCGAAGTCGACGTCGTGGAAGTAGGCCATCTCCTGCATCGCAGACTCGACCATCGCCTCGGGCGTTGCCCCGCCGTACTTGGTGTACAGCGCCGGGTCGAGCGAGCCGGCGTTGACGCCGATCCGGATCGGGATACCACGATCGCGAGCCTCGCTGGCGACAGCCTTGATGTGCTCGGGTTTGCGGATGTTGCCAGGGTTGAGCCGCAGGCCGTGGACGCCCGCCTCCGTCGCTGCCAGGGCCATCTTGTACTGGTGATGGATATCGGCGATCACCGGGATCGGCGAGCGGGGCACGATCTGGGCCAAGCCCTCAGCGGCTTCCGACTCGTTGCAGGTGCACCTCACGATGTCGCAGCCGGCGGCCGCCAAGGCGTAGATCTGCTGGAGCGTGCCTTCGACGTCGGCCGTCTTGGTGATCGTCATCGACTGCACCGTGATCGGGGCACCGCCACCGACAGCGACGTTGCCCACCATGATCTGGCGGGTCTGCTTGCGCTCGGTCTGCCACTCGGAGACGTCCATACACCGACGAACCTACCGCCTGGACGACGTGCCAAGCCTGCGCAGGAGACAATGTCTCCTCACGCATTCGCACCGTTCATCACATTCGGGAGCCGGAGCCGGTCGTGCCGCCCGCACGGCGCGGCGAGACACGAGACGATCCCGCCCCATCCAGGCCCCACCACCAACGCCGCGACCCAATCCTCTGAGTGGTGATCGGGTCGTTCGAGCGCAAGGCGCAGTGAGCCCGAGTTGCCTTCGGGCAACGAGCGGCGAGATGCAACGCCGCAATCGGGCGACCCGGCGCCGCTCAGCCGACGGGGTTGGTGATGTCGAGATAGAGCCCCGACATGAACAGGAACAGCAACACCGTCATCACCGCCATCGCCACCGGCATCATCTTGGCGACGTCAGCGTAGTAGCGCTGACCGTTTCGCTCTCGGAGACGCTCGTAGGTGGCGATCGCTGCGTGGCCACCGTCGAGGGGCAGCAAGGGGAACATATTGAAGACGCCGATGAACACGTTGAGTACGGCGAGCAGGAACAGGATGCCGATGAACCCCTGTGAGTTCCCGACGTCATCGGACAGCCCGGTGACCCCGACCAGCGTCGTCGGCCGCGTGGACAGATCGTCGTTGCTCCCGGTGAGATGGGTGACGATGTTCACGGGGTTGAGCACCTTGACCGCACCCTTGGTCATCTCCCAGGAAGTGGGGAAGATGTCGATCACCGCATTCGCCGCCGCGGCCGGCACGGAATGCTCGATCGTGTCGAAGTAGGCGCCACTCGATACCCCGATATAGGGCTTGCCGAACAGCGGGGAGGCCTCATCGGTGTTCGCGCCGAGGCCGATCGGGATGATGGTCGACTCGCCGTCGCGAATCACCTCGAACATGAGCACGTCCTGGGGCTGATTCGACTGGACGATGCGGCCGAGATCGCCCGATCCGGTGACCGGCTGACCATCGATCGACACCACGACATCGCCGGGCTCGAGACCGGCAGCGAATGCCGGGCCCGACTGTTCCACGAAACCGATCTCGGCCCCGTCGCGCTGCACGACCTCGCCGTCGACGACATACACCGTGAACAACAGCACGATCGCCAACAGCATGTGCATGATCGATCCCGCCGAGATCACCAGTAGACGCCTCGGGTAGCTCTTCGAGCGGTAGGTGCGGTCTTCGTCGGCGGGTTCGACATCGTCCATGTTGTTCATGCCGACGATCCGCACGAATGCACCGAGCGGCAGGGCGCGAACGCCGTATTCGGTCTCGCCACGCCGGAAACTCCACACCCGTGGACCGAATCCGATGAAGAACTGGGTCGCCTTCATCCCGGTCCACCTGGCGGTGCTGAAGTGCCCGAGCTCGTGCAGGAAGATCGCAATCAGGACACCGACGACGAAAATCAGCCACCAGATGCTGAACAGGCCGAGCGTGCCGATCAAGACGACGATCGCCAACACGCCGAGCGCACCGCGCCAGCCACCGACGAGCTCGTCGTCGGCTTTCTCGACCACCGATCCGCCGGCCATCACCTCACTGGTGAATCGACCGGAAGGCCGCCGGGTCGGCGGCTCGGGCGGTGGCATTTCCTGCGTGGTCGTCATGAGTTCATCTCGCCATTCTTCGTTCGATCACTCGGCCTGCCAGACGGCGCGCGCTGGCGTCGGCGGTGATGACTTCGTCGACCGTAGCTGGTATTGCACCGTCATGCTCCTCGAGCACTGCAACACAGACATCGGCAATCTGATTCCAATTGATGAGCCCTGACAGGAAGGCTTCGACGGCTACCTCGTTGGCGGCGCTCAGCCAGGCAGGCGCGCTGCCGCCGGCCCGGCCTGCCGCGTAGGCGAGACGCAGGCACCGGAACGTCTCGAGATCGGGCGGTTCGAAGTCGAGGCGCCTCAAGGTCGACCAGTCGATCCGACCGTAAGGCGTCGTGATGCGATCGGGATAACCGAGCGCGTAGCCGATCGGCAGCCTCATGTCGGGCATGCTGAGCTGGGCGATCGTGCTGCCATCGCTGAACTCGGCCATCGAGTGCACCACCGACTGCGGGTGCACCACCACCTCGATCCTGTCGTACGGCACGCCGAACAGCTCGTGGGCCTCGATCACCTCGAGGCCCTTGTTCATCAGGGTGCTCGAGTCGATCGTGATCTTCGGCCCCATCGACCAGGTCGGGTGGGCCAACGCCTGCTCGACCGTGACGTCGGCCAGCTCCGCGGCCGTCCGCCCTCTGAACGGCCCTCCGCTGGCTGTCAGCACGATCCGGGCGACCTCTCGGTGGATTCCGTGCACGAAGCTGCTCGACGAGCGCAGGCACTGATGCACCGCGCAGTGCTCGCTGTCGACCGGGACCAACTCGGCGCCCGGGATGCTGCGGAGGGGTTGTACGACAGGGCCGGCTGCGATCAGGCTTTCCTTGTTCGCGAGACCGAGCCGCTTGCCTGCCCGCAAGGTCGCCACGGTGACCGAGAGCCCGGCGAAGCCCACCACGCCGTTGATCACGACGTCGGCTCCAGCCACGAGGTCGGCCTGATCGGCGATCACCTCGACGCCGGGAAGGGCCGCAGCCACCTCGGCGCGACGCGTTTCATCGGCGACCGCGACCGCGACGGGGCGGAACTCGCGCGCTTGCTCGATCAACAGCTCGGCCGATGAGCCCACACCGAGCGACACGACCTGATAACGATCGGGACCCTCGGCACGGATCACCTCGAGCGTTTGGGTGCCGATCGAGCCAGTGGAACCGGCGATCGCGACACGAATCGGTGGGGCCATCAGAGGATCACGAGGTGCACGAGATCACGGTCGGCCCAGCGGCCGATCAGCTGACCCACGGTTCGAGCACGAGGGTCAGGTAGTACACCCCCGGGAGCACGAACAAGAACCCATCGAAGCGATCGAGAACGCCGCCGTGGCCCTTGACCAGCGAACCGAAGTCCTTGACGTCGAGATTGCGCTTGAACATGCTCTCGACCATGTCGCCCATCGGGGCCAGCACAGCGATGACGACGGCGAGCGCCAGTAGGTGCCAGTTCGACTGCCACGTGTCGCTGCGACCGGTGAGTCCGACGAACATCAACGCACAGATCGTGAACAGCGCGCCACCGATGAAACCCTCGACGGTCTTGTTCGGGCTGATCCACGTGCGCAGGGGCGTGTTGCCGATCGCTGAACCGATGAACAGCGCGCCCACATCGTTGGCGACCACACCGAGTGCGAGCAGGAACAACGTGTCGGTACCTCGGTGCTCGGCGACCTGTTGAAGCTCCGGGATCTGGCTGACCACTTGCGTCGAGAACCGCAAGATGAGCATCGCGAACGAGCCGAGCACGCCGATCCAAACGATCCCGAGCGTGGTGATCGACACATTGGGCATCGGGCCGGCTTCGACGCTGCGCGCACCGATGAAGCTGCCTGCCGTCGCCATGAAGCCGAACGCGAGCACCAGCGGCAAGGTTCCGACGCCGAGCCAGTAGGCGGCCAGCGGGCCGGCGACACAGGTGACGATGCCCGGAACCACGGCCGGTCGATAGCCCTTCTCGGCGACCTTGTCGTAGAACTCGACGGCAGCCAGTCCGAGGATCACCACGATCAGAGCGGCAACGGCGACGGGTTTGTAGATGAGCGCGGCGATGAAGGTCGCGGCGAGAATCAGACCGACGGCGATCGCCGCCGGCATGTCGCGACCGCTCGGCGACGGCGCCGAGCTCGGCACGCGACTGCGACCAGGGCCCACGGGTGGACCGCCGCGTCGCCGTCCTGCCGGGACGGGTGAGCGGCGGGGCATGCCGGACGGATCGGTTCCGATCGTGATTCGGCTCGGCTCGCGCCGGACGGCCTCGGACTCGCCGGTGACCCGACGATGCTGGCCCGACACCCGCTCGTGCTGGTCGGTGACTCGACGCGTTCGCCCCGTCCGACCGGTGTCACCTTCGAGGGGCGCCGCCTCGACTGGCTCGTCGTCCTTCCAGACCGGCGACTCGGACGAAAACGACGACCAGACGTCGACATCGTCATGATCGACGTCCTGGTTGGACCCCTGCTCGGCCGCGGCAGCGCCGTCGAAGCGCGGGATCTCGCCGGTCGGCGGCTCGGTCCAGTGTGGCAGCGCACCGGCGGCGCTGTCGTCGAAGCTCAAGCCATCCTCGTCGTCGGCCTGGGCAGCAGGCGTGCTCGCCACCTCTGCGATGTTCTGAGTCGGCTCGGCATCGTCGAACAATGACCCGAATTCGCTGAAGTCGTCGTCGTCCCGGCGATCACGCCAGATGTCGTCGCTCATCGATGTCGTCCCTTTCCCAGCTTCCCCATTGCGTTTCGTCGCTCAGACCTCGAGCAACTCGTCTTCCTTGCGACCCAGCGCAGCGTCGATGCGTTCGACGTGGTCGTGCGTGATCTTCTCGAGTTCCTTCTCCGCTCGCTCGAGATCGTCCGCCGAGATCTCGCTGGCCTTCTCAGCAGCTTCCATGTGCTTGCGTGCGTCACGGCGGATGCTTCGAATCGCGATGCGGCCCTCCTCAGCCATGTGCTTGACGACCTTGACGTACTCGCGGCGCCGGTCCTCGGTGAGGGGAGGGAAGTTGAGGCGAATCACTACGCCGTCGTTGTTGGGCGACACACCGAGATCGCTGTCCCGGATGGCCCGTTCGATGGCACCAAGCGAACCGCGGTCGTGCGGCTTGACGAGCAGCACCCGAGCCTCCGGAACCTGGATCGTCGCGAGCTGTTGGATCGGTACCTGGGCCCCGTAGTACTCGGCCGTGAGACGTTCGATGAGCACCGGCGCGGGCGCGCCCGGTGCGAATGGTCGAGAACTGTCCTTGTACGTGTTCGATCGCCTTGTCCATCTTGTCCATGGCATCGAGCAGGGTTTCTTCGGTCACGTCGTCCAGCGTAACCAGGGATTCACGTGTGGGGGGAGATGCGTCAGGCCGAGACGTCGTCGCCGACGACCGCCGGGTGACTCCCTGGCGTTCGCTAGTGAACGATCGTGCCGACCTGTCCGCCGGTCAGGATCGACCTCAATGCCCCCCGGGCCTCCATGTCGAACACGACGATCGGGATGTCGTTGTCGCGGCAGAACGCGATCGCTGTCGCATCCATCACCTTGAGATCCTTGTTCATCACTTCCATGTAGTCGATCTCGTCGTACTTGACGGCGTCGGGATTGGTCCGCGGATCCGAGTCGTACACGCCATCGACGCCCGAATGCGTACCCTTCAAGAGGGCATTCGCCTCGATCTCCGCCGCCCGCAGCGCCGCTGCCGTGTCGGTGGTGAAGAACGGGTTGCCGGTGCCGGCCGCGAAGATCACCACACGGCCTTTCTCGAGATGGCGCATCGCCCGACGACGGATGTAGGGCTCGGCGATGCGGGGCATCTCGATCGCCGACTGCACCCGGGTTTCCTGACCGCGACGTTCCAGCGCGTCCTGGAGTGCGAGCGCGTTCATGACCGTGCCGAGCATGCCGATGTGGTCACTCTGGGTGGCATCCATGCCCTCCATCGCCCCCGTGCGACCTCGCCAGAAGTTGCCGCCGCCGACCACGACGCTGACGTCGACGTCGAGGTTCTGGCGGATGTCGATGATCTCCGCCGCGGTTTGATCGAGCGTGGGCCCGTCGAGGCCCCGACCGGACTCACCGGCCAGCGCCTCGCCGGATGGCTTGAAGACGATCCGTTTCCAGCGAGGGGATTGGCTGATCGGAGTCGCGTCGTTCACGGCTGGCAGTTTGCCAGATGAACCGTGCGGGTCAGCCAATTTCGACTTGAGCGAACCGAACGATCTGCGCCGAGCCGATGACCTGCTTGACCGATTGCTTGTCGTCCTTGGCATACGGCTGTTCGAGCAGGCAGACGTCCTTGAAGAACCCGTTGAGACGGCCCTCGACGATCTTCGGAATTGCCTGTTCGGGCTTGCCCTCGTTGATCGTGATGGTCTCGAGCGTCTTGCGCTCGGCCTCGACGATCTCGGCCGGGATCTCGTCACGGCTGAGGTACTGCGGCCGCGCGAAGGCGATGTGCACGGCGACATCGTGCGCCAGCTCGTCGCTGCCATCGGCGATCTCGACGAGCACACCGTTCACTCCCCGGCCACCTTGTACGTGCTCGTAGTGACCGATGACGTTGCCGGCCGCGGCAGCCATGTACACGACTCGACCGATCTCGATCTTCTCCTTGAGGGTGATCTTGAGCTCGTCGAGCTCGGCGGCGCGCTGAGCCACAGCATCGGCGCCGCCGGCGATCACCAGATCGACCAGCGCTCCGGCTTCCGCCTTGAACTGGTCGGAGCCGGCGACGAAGTCGGTCTCGCTCTTCAGCAGCACGATCGCTCCGACGTTGCCGTCGACCTTGATCGACACGACGCCCTGGTTGTTGTCGCGATCGTCACGCTTGGCGCTGGCGGCGAGACCCTTTTCGCGGAGCAGCTGCTTGGCGGCCTCGATGTCGCCGTCGGTCTCCTCGAGGGTCTTCTTGCAGTCCATCATGCCCGCGCCGGTGCTGTCGCGGAGGGCCTTGACGTCTTGTGCGGTGAATGACATGGGGGTCGTCGTCTTTCAGCTGGGAGTGTTGTCGTCGTTGGACTGCTGGCTGGCGGGCTTGGAGAACCCAGCCGCCTCCGCGACCTCCGCGGAGGAGAACCAGACCTCGGCCTTGGTGCGGCCGTAGAACGGGCTGTCGGGAGTGTGGTACAGCTTCGAGTCCGCGTTGCCCTTGATCGGGAAGCCCTCGGGCTGTTCGCCGCTCTCGAGTGGGCGTGGCTGCCCTCACCGAACGGTGGCTCGACGGGCGCGGCCTCGACCGCCTCAGCAGCAACCGGTGCATCCTCGACAGCGGGCGCGGCCTCGACCGCCTCAGCAGCAACCGGTGCATCCTCGACAGCGGGCGCGGCATCGACCGCCTCAGCAGCAACCGGTGCATCCTCGACAGCGGGCGCGGCATCGACCGCCTCAGCAGCAACCGGTGCATCCTCGACAGCGGGCGCGACCTCGACCGCCTCAGCGACAACCGGTGCATCCTCGACAGCGACATCGGCAGCGGGCGCGGCATCGACGACGGGAGTTTCAGCGACTGCGGGCGTCTCCGCGGCGGCGGGCGCCTCTTCGCGGGCAGGTGCCTCGTCGTCGTCGTCGGCCTCGGGCTTGGTCTTGCTGGCGGTCAGGCGAGCTTCGCGGTCGGCCTGGGCGCGGGCAGCGGCGTTGCGCGCCTCGGCCTGGGCCTGAGCGAACGCTGCCTCCTCCTCCGGGCTGCGCTCGGGCTTGGGCTCGTTGGCCTCCGCGCCGACAGCTGCAGCCTTCGGACGACGTGACGCGATGTATCGGCCCTCCTCGACGGCCTCGGCGATCACTTGTACGAGCAGGCCATTGGCGCGAATCGCGTCGTCGTTGCCGGGAATCGGGAACTGGATCACGTCGGGGTTGACGTTGGTGTCGACCACCGCCACCACCGGGATACCGAGCTTGTTGGCCTCGGTGACTGCGATGTGCTCCTTGTTGGTGTCGATCACGAACACGCAGTCGGGCGCCTTCTTCATGTTGCGGAGACCGCCGAGGTTGCGCTGCAGCTTCGTGAGCTCGCGGTCGAGGAGGAGGGCCTCCTTCTTGATCATCGCGTCGAACTCACCAGAGGTCTTCATGCGCTCGTACTTACAGCATCTTGCCGACGCGCTTGGAAATCGTTTCGAAGTTGGTGAGCATGCCACCGAGCCAACGCTCGTTGACGTACGGCATACCGACCTTCTCGGCGAAGCTCTGACCGGATCCTGCGCTTGCTTCTTGGTGCCGACGAACAGCACGACACCGCCGTTGGCGACGAGATCGCGGACGAACGCGTAAGTGGTCTCGACGCGAGTGAGCGTTTGCTAGAGGTCGATGATGTAGATCCCGTTGCGCTCACCGAAGATGAAACGCTTCATCTTCGGGTTCCACCGGCGGGTCTGATGTCCGAAGTGGACCCCAGCTTCCAGCATTTGACGCATGCTGATGACGGCCATGACAAGCTCCTCTGTGCGGTTGCGAACTCGCTCCGGCGCCGAAGCGACCGCTGCTTGGAGCGAGTGGTTGAGTCGTTGATCGGCCCACCGGATGACGGGCCGGACGAAGATTGTAACCGGCTCGCGCCGGTTTGCGGCCTGACCGGACACCTGGTCAGAACTCGACGGTCTGCTCAGCCGCCGCATCGCAGCACTGGCGGACGGGCCGGTGCCGGCTGATCCCCGGTGATCGGAATCAGGCGCGGGGTGAACACGAGCCGACCGATGAAGGACGTCGGATCGATGTACGTGTCGCCGCGACGCAATCCGAAATGCAGCCGACCCAACGTGAACCCGACGCTGGTCCCCCGAATCACGAGATCGCCGACACCCCACCGGCCACTCGACACGTTGGCGTAGGTGGCACGCAGGCCATCGGCGTGGCGCACCACGACGTAGTGGGTATCGACGACGACGCCGACAAAACTGGCGCGACCGGTCGCGACGGCCGAGACCGCGACGCCGGCGGGTGTTCGATACTCCATCCCTCGATTGCCGGGACACCAGCGGCATGCCGGCTCTCGATAGGGATCGGATACGGGCGCCTCGACAGGAGCACGCCAACACGTGCCGGCCGAAGCGATCTGGCCGGGAGCCAGAGCGGTCATCAGCACCAAGACGATCGGAGGCCAACATGAACGACGACGCATACAGAATCCTCGGGTACGAAACTCGCAACGAGGCCCTGGAGGGCGATCGGGCCCGTGGGCCGAGGCGTCGGTTCGGCGAGGCTGTCCGATCAGGACAGGCCGGACGCCGACATGCGCGACCGGAGATGCAGCACCGACTTGGTGTGGATCTGGGAGACTCGGCTCTCGGTGACTCCGAGCACCTGGCCGATCTCGGCGTGGGTGAGGCCCTCGTCGTAATACAGAGACAGCACCAGCTTCGCGCCCTGGCAGCCTCAGGATCTCAGACTTCATGATGTGGCGAAGCCGCGATCCTCGACCGCCGCGACGGATGGTCGAAGCCCGCTGAGTCCATCGACGCCGGTTCGTATCCAGCGGCGACCGCCCGGTCGAGCGGGCCGATCGTGGTGGCCGCGATCGAGGACAGCCGACGGGCGAGCTCGTCCTCGCCGATGCCAGGGCGGCTTCCTCGTCGGTTGGCCCGCGGCCGAGCTCGTGTTCGAGGCGCGCGAGAACGCCCGCTCGACCTCTCGCCCCCGGCTGCGTACCGAACGCGGCACCCAGTCGAGTTACGCAGACCGTCGTAGATCGCCGCGAATACGTGGCGCAGCGAACGTCTCGAACCTCACGCCGCGCTGGGGGTCGAAACGATCGATCGCGTCGATCAGCCCGAACACACCCCAACTGACGAGGTCACCGGATCGACGCTGTTGGGGAGGCCGGCCCCATACGACCGGCGACGAACTGACCAGCGGCGAGCAATGGACGATCAAGTGATCGCGCGAGGCGCTGTTCTGCGGTTCAGCCACCGCGTCGAGTGCATCGCGAGGTCGGGTCGTCGGAAACGATGCTCATCCGCGTGGGTGACTGATCTATAGGCAGACGCAGCCGCGCTCTGCTGACGTGAGTGTAACGCTGCGTGGTGGCCACGTCGGCTGACCCAACATTCTGGACCGCACGAAGTCGGCGCCACCATCGAGGAGGTGGGTGGCGAACGTGTTGCAGGGCGTGTGGGTGCGTCGCGTCGGCGACCGCCGATCCAGAATCCGCCGCACATCGCGGGGGGTGAGCTGATTGCCACGCTCGTTGGCGAAGCGTTCTGGGCGTCGTCGCCCGGCACCACTTCGCGACATCGCGAACGAGGCCGACAAGACGCGGCAGCCGGCTGGCCGACGGGCACTCGGCGCTCCTTGGCCCCCTTGCCCCAGACGATCAACACCCGGTCGGCGAACCGGATCTGATCGACCCGCAGGTCGCAGAATTTCAGACGCGTACGCCCGACCCGTAGAGATCTCGACACTGCGTCGTCGCGACGTCGACGCCAGATCGGTTCGCCCTCCGGCGACGGCCCTTCCAACAGTTGGTCGAGCTCCGCCGGTCGAGCACCCCGTGGCAATCGGCCTGGACCAGCCAGCACGTGGAGACCGATCGTCGGATCGGTCGTGGCGAGACCCTCGGCCAACGCCGACCCGTAATACCGTCGCAGCGCCACTGCCTCGCGAGCGATGCTGCGCCCCGCGGACGCGCCGTTGAGAAACGACCGCGATAAGCGACGCACGAGGGTCCGCGTGACGTCGGTGGGCGACTCGACGTGACCGCGCCACCGAAGCGGCGAACAACCGCACGTCGGACTCGTAGGCCGAGCGCGTGCGATCCGACAGTGAGGTGTGCGCCCGTGTGAAGTAGCGCAAGCGCCAGATCGTTGTCCGCCATCGACAACAAGGTATCGGTCATCACTGCCTCAACCGGAATCAGCCGACTCGAACCAGCCCGTCGGCCTCGATCAGCGACCCGTCAGCGTTCGAGCCGCGCAGCAGCGAGGGCGACCTCGGCGATCGACGTGTCGACCTCACCGATCATCATCTCGATCGTGCAGGGCTGACGTCGGCACGCGCGCAGCACCCGTGCTTGCACGGCATCGGGCAGGGGCCGCGGATCGAACGGCAGCAGCCCCTGACGTCGATGATCGAGGCCGAGCATGACGAAGACATCGTCGACCGATGTGACAGGTGTAGCCCCATCGACGAGCAACTCATCGGTGCCGGCGGAGGCGCGTTGCGCGGTGAACCCGGCACCGCCACGACCTCGACGCTGCCGGATCGGCAGCCGCTCGCGCCGTGACGAAACTGCCACCGCGTTCGCGACTCTCGACGACGACCAACACCTCGCACAGCGCGCGAGGATGCGAGTGCGTGCGGAAAGCGCGAGCGTCGGGCCCCGTCCCCGGAGGCCACTCGGAGATCAGGGACCGCTGGCGTGCAACCGACTTCCAACTTCGGTGTTGGGCTTGGGGTAGTGGACATCGGGGCCGCTACCGACCACGGCGATGGGCCTTCCCGGCCGGTGAACCGCCCTGACACGCGGTGCGCCGCTGCGTCGATGCGACGAGCCAGACCGACACGACCGCAACGCCCGACTCGGCCAGCGCCGAACCGAGCTCGGTCGCCGTGGCCCTCCC
>CAVPAQ010000013.1:0-87592 GCA_963701575.1 uncultured Acidimicrobiaceae bacterium | reverse complement strand
CGTCTTCCTTGCGACCCAGCGCAGCGTCGATGCGTTCGACGTGGCGGCGTGATCTTCTCCAGTTCCTTCTCCGCTCGCTCGAAATCGTCCGCCGAGATCTCGCTGGCCTTCTCAGCAGCTTCCATGTGCTTGCGTGCGTCGCGACGGATGCTTCGAATCGCGACGCGGCCCTCCTCCGCCATGTGCTTGACGACCTTGACGTACTCGTGGCGCCGGTCCTCGGTGAGGGGAGGGAAGTTGAGGCGAATCACTACGCCGTCGTTGTTGGGCGACACACCGAGATCGCTGTCCCGGATGGCCCGTTCGATGGCACCGAGCGAACCGCGGTCGTGCGGCTTGACGAGCAGCACCCGAGCCTCCGGAACCTGGATCGTCGCGAGCTGTTGGATCGGTACCTGGGCCCCGTAGTACTCGGCCGTGAGACGTTCGATGAGCACCGGCGCAGCGCGGCCCGGTGCGAATGGTCGAGAACTGTCCTTGTACGTGTTCGATCGCCTTGTCCATCTTGTCCATGGCATCGAGCAGGGTTTCTTCGGTCACGTCGTCCAGCGTAACCAGGGATTCACGTGTGGGGGGAGATGCGTCAGGCCGAGACGTCGTCGCCGACGACCGCCGGGTGACTCCCTGGCGTTCGCTAGTGAACGATCGTGCCGACCTGTCCGCCGGTCAGGATCGACCTCAATGCCCCCCGGGCCTCCATGTCGAACACGACGATCGGGATGTCGTTGTCGCGGCAGAACGCGATCGCTGTCGCATCCATCACCTTGAGATCCTTGTTCATCACTTCCATGTAGTCGATCTCGTCGTACTTGACGGCGTCGGGATTGGTCCGTGGATCCGAGTCGTACACGCCATCGACGCCCGAATGCGTACCCTTCAAGAGGGCATTCGCCTCGATCTCCGCCGCCCGCAGCGCCGCTGCCGTGTCGGTGGTGAAGAACGGGTTGCCGGTGCCGGCCGCGAAGATCACCACACGGCCTTTCTCGAGATGGCGCATCGCCCGACGACGGATGTAGGGCTCGGCGATGCGGGGCATCTCGATCGCCGACTGCACCCGGGTTTCCTGACCGCGACGTTCGAGCGCGTCCTGGAGTGCGAGCGCGTTCATGACCGTGCCGAGCATGCCGATGTGGTCACTCTGGGTGGCGTCCATGCCCTCCATCGCCCCGGTGCGACCTCGCCAGAAGTTGCCGCCGCCGACCACGACGCTGACGTCGACGTCGAGGTTCTGGCGGATGTCGATGATCTCCGCCGCGGTTTGATCGAGCGTGGGCCCGTCGAGGCCCCGACCCGGACTCACCGGCCAGCGCCTCACCGGATGGCTTGAAGACGATCCGTTTCCAGCGAGGGGATTGGCTGATCGGAGTCGCGTCGTTCACGGCTGGCAGTTTGCCAGATCAACCGTGCGGGTCAGCCAATTTCGACTTGAGCGAAGCGAACGATCCGCGCCGAGCCGATGACCTGCTCGACCGACTGCTTGTCGTCCTTGGCATACGGCTGCTCGAGCAGGCAGACGTCCTTGAAGAACCCGTTGAGACGGCCCTCGACGATCTTCGGAATTGCCGGCTCGGGCTTGCCCTCGTTGATCGTGATCGTCTCGAGCGTCTTGCGCTCGGCCTCGACGATCTCGGCCGGGACCTCGTCGCGGCTGAGGTACTGCGGCCGAGCGAAGGCGATGTGCACGGCGACATCGTGCGCCAACTCGTCGCTGCCACCGGCGACCTCGACGAGCACGCCGTTCACGCCACGGCCACCCTGGACGTGCTCGTAGTGACCGATGACGTTGCCGGCCGCGGCAGCCATGTGGACGACTCGACCGATCTCGATCTTCTCCTTGAGGGTGATCTTGAGCTCGTCGAGCTCGGCGGCGCGCTGGGCCACTGCGTCGGGGCCGCCGGCGATCACCAGATCGACCAGCGCGCCGGCTTCCGCCTTGAACTGGTCGGAACCGGCGACGAAGTCGGTCTCGCTCTTGAGCAGCACGATCGCTCCGACGTTGCCGTCGACCTTGATCGACACGACGCCCTGGTTGTTGTCGCGATCGTCACGCTTGGCGCTGGCGGCGAGACCCTTCTCGCGGAGCAGCTGCTTGGCGGCCTCGATGTCGCCGTCGGTCTCCTCGAGGGTCTTCTTGCAGTCCATCATGCCCGCGCCGGTGCTGTCGCGCAGGGCCTTGACGTCTTGTGCGGTGAATGACATGGGGGTCGTCGTCTTTCAGCTGGGAGTGTTGTCGTCGTTGGACTGCTGGCTGGCGGGCTTGGAGAACCCAGCCGCCTCCGCGGCCTCCGCGGAGGAGAACCAGACCTCGGCCTTGGTGCGGCCGTAGAACGGGCTGTCGGGAGTGTGGTACAGCTTCGAGTCCGCGTTGCCCTTGATCGGGAAGCCCTCGGGCTGTTCGCCGCTCTCGAGTGGGGCGTGGCTGCCCTCACCGAACGGTGGCTCGGCGGGCGCGGCCTCGACACGCGCCTCCGCGGCAGCGGGCGCCGCCTCGACAGCGTCAGCAGCCTCGTCGGCCGCACGCCTCGACAACGGGCGCTCCGCGGCAGCGGGCGTCCTCGACAGCGGCAGCCTCAGCAGCAACCGGTGCATCCTCGACAGCGGGCGCCTCGTCGACGCCCGCCTCAGCGACAACCGGTGCATCCTCGACAGCGACATCGGCAGCGGGCGCGGCATCGACGACGGGAGTTCTCAGCGACTGCGGGCGTCTCCGCGGCGGCGGGCGCCTCTTCGTCGGCGCAGGTGCCTCGCTCGTCGTCGGCCTCGGGCTTGGTCTTGCTGGCGGTCAGGCGAGCTTCGCGGTCGGCCTGGGCGCGGGCAGCGGCGTTGCGCGCCTCGGCCTGGGCCTGAGCGAACGCTGCCTCCTCCTCCGGGCTGCGCTCGGGCTTGGGCTCGTTGGCCTCCGCGCCGACAGCTGCAGCCTTCGGACGACGTGACGCGATGTATCGGCCCTCCTCGACGGCCTCGGCGATCACTTGTACGAGCAGGCCATTGGCGCGAATCGCGTCGTCGTTGCCGGGAATCGGGAACTGGATCACGTCGGGGTTGACGTTGGTGTCGACCACCGCCACCACCGGGATACCGAGCTTGTTGGCCTCGGTGACTGCGATGTGCTCCTTGTTGGTGTCGATCACGAACACGCAGTCGGGCGCCTTCTTCATGTTGCGGAGACCGCCGAGGTTGCGCTGCAGCTTCGTGAGCTCGCGGTCGAGGAGGAGGGCCTCCTTCTTGATCATCGCGTCGAACTCACCAGAGGTCTTCATGCGCTCGTACTCGAGCATCTTGCCGACGCGCTTGGAAATCGTTTCGAAGTTGGTGAGCATGCCACCGAGCCAACGCTCGTTGACGTACGGCATACCGACCTTCTCGGCGAAGCTCTGTACCGGATCCTGCGCTTGCTTCTTGGTGCCGACGAACAGCACGACACCGCCGTTGGCGACGAGATCGCGGACGAACGCGTACAGCGGTCTCGACGCGAGTGAGCGTTTGCTCGAGGTCGATGATGTAGATCCCGTTGCGCTCACCGAAGATGAAACGCTTCATCTTCGGGTTCCACCGGCGGGTCTGATGTCCGAAGTGGACCCCAGCTTCCAGCATTTGACGCATGCTGATGACGGCCATGACAAGCTCCTCTGTGCGGTTGCGAACTCGCTCCGGCGCCGAAGCGACCGCTGCTTGGAGCGAGTGGTTGAGTCGTTGATCGGCCCACCGGATGACGGGCCGGACGAAGATTGTAACCGGCTCGCGCCGGTTTGCGGCCTGACCGGACACCTGGTCAGAACTCGACGGTCTGCTCAGCCGCCGCATCGCAGCACTGGCGGACGGGCCGGTGCCGGCTGATCCCCGGTGATCGGAATCAGGCGCGGGGTGAACACGAGCCGACCGATGAAGGACGTCGGATCGATGTACGTGTCGCCGCGACGCAATCCGAAATGCAGCCGACCCAACGTGAACCCGACGCTGGTCCCCCGAATCACGAGATCGCCGACACCCCACCGGCCACTCGACACGTTGGCGTAGGTGGCACGCAGGCCATCGGCGTGGCGCACCACGACGTAGTGGGTATCGACGACGACGCCGACAAAACTGACGCGACCGGTCGCGACGGCCGAGACCGCGACGCCGGCGGGTGTTCGATACTCGATCCCTCGATTGCCGGGACACCAGCGGCATGCCGGCTCTCGATAGGGATCGGATACGGGCGCCTCGACAGGAGCACGCCAACACGTGCCGGCCGAAGCGATCTGGCCGGGAGCCAGAGCGGTCATCAGCACCAAGACGATCGGAGGCCAACATGAACGACGACGCATACAGAATCCTCGGGTACGAAACTCGCAACGAGGCCCTGGAGGGCGATCGGGCCCGTGGGCCGAGGCGTCGGTTCGGCGAGGCTGTCCGATCAGGACAGGCCGGACGCCGACATGCGCGACCGGAGATGCAGCACCGACTTGGTGTGGATCTGGGAGACTCGGCTCTCGGTGACTCCGAGCACCTGGCCGATCTCGGCGAGGGTGAGACCCTCGTCGTAATACAGAGACAGCACCAGCTTCTCGCGCTCTGGCAGCTTGAGGATCTCAGACTTCATGATGTCGCGCAGCTCGCGATCCTCGACCGCCGCGACAGGATGCTCGAAGCCCGCTGAGTCGATCGCTGCCGGTTCGTATCCAGCGGCGACCGCCCGGTCGAGCGGGCCGATCGTGGTGGCCGCGATCGAGGCCAGCCAACGGGCGAGCTCGTCCTCGCCGATGCGCAGATCGACGGCGAGCTCCTCGTCGGTTGGCCCGCGGCCGAGCTCGTGTTCGAGGCGCGAGAACGCCCGCTCGACCTCTCGCGCCCGGCTGCGTACCGAACGCGGCACCCAGTCGAGTTGACGCAGACCGTCGTAGATCGCGCCGCGAATACGTGGCGCAGCGAACGTCTCGAACTTGACGCCGCGCTCGGGGTCGAAACGATCGATCGCGTCGATCAGCCCGAACACACCCGAACTGACCAGGTCACCCGGATCGACGCTGTTGGGGAGACCGGCCCCGATACGACCGGCGACGAACTTGACCAGCGGCGAGTAATGGACGATCAAGTGATCGCGCGAGGCGCTGTTCTTGCGGTTCAGCCACCGCGTCCAGTGCATCGCGAGGTCGGGGTCGTCGGGAACGATGCTCATGCGCGTGGGTGACTGTTCTGATAGGCAGAGCGCAGCCGCTCTCTGCTGACGTGAGTGTAACGCTGCGTGGTGGCCACGTCGGCGTGACCCAACAGTTCTTGGACCGCACGCAAGTCGGCGCCACCATCGAGGAGGTGGGTGGCGAACGTGTGTCGCAGGGCGTGTGGGTGCGTCGGCGTCGGCGACCGCCGATCGAGAATCCGCCGCACATCGCGGGGGGTGAGCTGATTGCCACGCTCGTTGGCGAAGACGTTCTGGGCGTCGTCGCCCGGCACCACTTCGCGACGGATCGCCAACCAGGCCGACAAGGCAGCGGCAGCCGGCTCGCCCACGGGCACTCGGCGCTCCTTGGCCCCCTTGCCCCAGACGATCAACACCCGGTCGGCCAACCGGATCTGATCGACCCGCAGGTCGCAGAGTTCGGACACGCGTACGCCCGACCCGTAGAGAATCTCGAGCACTGCGTCGTCGCGACGTCGACGCCAGATCGGTTCGCCCTCCGGCGACGGCCCTTCCAACAGTTGGTCGAGCTCGCGCCGGTCGAGCACGCGTGGCAATCGGCCTGGACCAGCCGACACGTGGAGACCGATCGTCGGATCGGTCGTGGCCAGACCCTCGGCCAACGCCCACCCGTAATACCGTCGCAGCGCCACTGCCTTGCGAGCGATGCTGCGCCGCGCGAACTCGCGCGTCGACAACGACGCGATATAGCGACGCACGAGGGTCCGCGTGACGTCGGCGGGCGACTCGACGTGTGACCGCGCCACCCAGCCGGCGAACAACCGCACGTCGGACTCGTAGGCCGAGCGCGTGCGATCGGACAGTGAGGTGTGCGCCCGTGTGAAGTCGCGCAAGCGCCAGAGATCGTTCTCCGCCATCGACAACAAGGTATTCGGTCATCACTGCCTCAACCGGGATCCAGCCGACTCGAACCAGCCGTCGGCCTCGATCAGCCACCCGTCGCGTTCGAGCCGCGCAGCGGCGAGGGCGACCTCGGCGATCGACGCGTCGACCTCACCGATCATCATCTCGATCGTGCAGGGCTGACGTTCGCACGCGCGCAGCACCCGTGCTTGCACGGCATCGGGCAGGGGCCGCGGATCGAACGGCAGCAGCCCCTGACGCCGATGATCGAGGCCCAGCATGACCAAGACATCGTCGACCGATGTGACAGGTGCAGCCCCATCGACGAGCAGCTGATTGGTGCCGGCGGAGGCGCGGTTGCGCGGTGAACCCGGCACCGCCATCACCTCGACGCTGCGATCGGCAGCCGCCCGCGCCGTGATGAGACTGCCACCGCGTTCGCGACTCTCGACGACGACCAACACCTCGCACAGCGCGGCGAGGATGCGATTGCGTTGCGGAAAGCGCCAGGCGTCGGGCCCCGTCCCCGGAGGCCACTCGGAGATCAGGAGACCCTCGCGTGCAACCCACTCCCAAAGTTCGGTGTTGGGCTTGGGGTAGTGCACATCGGGGCCGCTACCGACCACGGCGATGGGCCTTCCCGGCCCGTGAACCGCCCTGACACCGCGGTGCGCCGCTGCGTCGATGCCACGAGCCAGACCCGACACGACCGCAACGCCCGACTCGGCCAGCGCCGCACCCAGCTCGGTTGCCGTGGCCCTCCCCGATGCGGTGGCATGACGGGTGCCGATCACGCCGACGCGACGAGCGTCGATGGCCGAGAGGTCACCTCGGACGAACACCACCTCAGGGGCCTCCGGATCGACCGCCAGCTGTGCCGGGAATCGGGGATCGGAACGCGCCAGCACCGTCACACCGCAACGGTCGCACTCGGCGAGGGCGACGTCGGGCGATGCGATCGCTGCCTGGGAGCGCAGCCGGCCGAGCACGTCGTCGGGAGTAGCCCTGAGGAACATCGGATCCAGCGCCGCACCGCGACCGAGACGATCGAGCGCATCGCCAGGCTCGTGGTGCGCGAGCAACAAGCGAAGCCGCTGCGGCCCGATCGAGGGCAACCCGGCGAGCGCGGCCAACGCCGCGACGCTCACGCCGCGCTCCCGAGCGCGCTGAGCCCGACCCGAGCCCGCATGCTGAGTGCGGTGGCGACGAACGCCTCGCCGATCTCGCCCTCGCGGGCGCCTGCGAGATCGGCGAGCGTGCGAGCGACGCGCCGGATCCGGTGATAGCCGCGACCCGTGAGGCGACCGAACTCGATCTCATTGCGAATCAATCGGCCGGCATCGGCGTCGAGAGGAGCGAACTCGTTGAGACCATTCTCGTCGAGTGCCGCATTGAGCCCGCCGCTGCGTTCGAGGGCGACCTGTCGAGCGTGAGCCACCCGCGCCGCTACTGCAGCCGTCGACTCGCCGGGTTCGCCATCGAGCAGTTCGCTCACCGCCGGGCGGTGAACGGCGACGCGCAGGTCGAACCGATCGAGCAGCGGGCCCGACAACCGACCCACGTAGCGATTTCGCGACCGTTCGTCACACTCGCAGTCGCTGGATGATCCGCTGCCACCGCACGGGCACGGATTGGTAGCACCGATCAACTGGAAGCGGGCCGGCATCGGCACGCGGATCTGCTCCACCCTGCCGACCATGATCTGGCCTTCCTCGAGTGCCTCGCGGAGCCCATCGAGCACCTTCGGCGCGAACTGCCCCATCTCGTCGAGGAAGAGCACGCCGCCGTGCGCCAGGCTGATCTCGCCGGGACGCATCTGATGTGAGCCACCACCGACGAGCGCGCCGACGGAACTGGTGTGGTGGGGTGACCGGAACGGCGGCCGCGTGATCAGGCCGCCGTTCGGCAACGCGACACCGGCCGCCGAATGCACCATGGTCGTCTGGAGCGCCAGCTCGCGGTGCAGATCGGGGAGCAGGCCGGGCATACGACGCGCCAGCATCGTCTTGCCCGCCCCAGGGGGGCCGACGAACAACAGATGGTGACCACCGGCGGCGGCGACCTCGAGGGCGAGACGAGCCAGCGGCTGACCCTTGACGTCGGCGAGATCGGCGAACTCAGGCTCGACGAAGGTCGTTGGTCGGTCGTCGAACTGTGGCCACGCGCCCGCCCCCGTCAGTGCCTCGACCAGCTGATCGAGGCGCTCGACCGGCCGGATCAGACCGTGCGCGGCAACCCTCGCCTCGGCGACCGAGCCGGCCGGCACCACCCAGTCGTGGTCGGGCCTGACCCCGACCATGGGCGCGACACCCGGGATCTTGCGGATCGATCCGTCGAGCCCCAATTCGCCCGCGAACGCGACCCCCATGACTGCGTCGGCCGGGATCACTTCGAACGCCACCAGCGCAGCGATCGCGATCGCCACGTCGAGGCCCGAGCCCGCCTTGCGATAATGCGGCGGCGCGAGATTGACGGTGATCTTCTTGTCGGGCCACTTGAATCCGCTGGATTGCACCGCCGCCCGCACCCGGTCGCGCGCCTCACGACACGATTCATCGGGGAGCCCGAGCATGGTGAAGCCAGGAAGACCATGGCTGCTGACATGGACCTCGACCATGACGGGGTGCCCACGTGCCCCCAGAATCGTCGCCGCAGCAATCGTGGCAATCATCTCAACCTCCCAAGACACACCGGCCAACCGGCGGTGATTCGTGTGGGAGGGAGTGCAACCTGCGCCCTCGACAGGTAACGGCCACCATACCGACGGGGTGTGACGGAGACACACGTCCCGGCTCGTCGCGGCGCGCGCGCCGTGTCTCGATCGCAGTGCCGCGGGTGACAAACCTGTTCGCCCGGTGCACCGGGCGCGTGTTCGCATCGAGCACGGGTCGTCAAGGGCTGGGCGGGTGACGGGTGCCGGGGCGAACGGTCCGGGTCGTGGCACACTCTGGCAGTGCGTTTGCGCTCGGCCACCGTCACCGTCTGCCTGCTCGTCGGCGCGTCGGCGTGCACCAGCGGCGACCAGGTCGACAGCGACGCCGGGCGCTTCTGCACCGAGGCCGTCGCCCAGCGAGACTCGATCGTGACGCCCCCGCTCGGCAGCGAGGCCGAGCTACGGGCGACCCTCGACTTCTACCGCCTGATGGGTCAACTGGCCCCGGTCGCGATCGCCGAGGAGTGGAACGACCTCGTGGTCAACCTCGAGACCGCTGCATCGTTGGTGCCCGGCGACCCGGAGTCGGAGCAACTGGTGGCGATGACGGCATTCGCCACCGAGCCGTCGGCCTACCGCGTCAAGAAGTGGCTGGCCACCAACTGCGGGCTCGATATCCCGATCACGACGATCGCCCCCCAGGAACAAGCGCCGGCGCGCACCACCACGATCGTCCCGCCGGTCGGCTCCGACGGTTGACGCTTCGACGCCCGGCTCTCGCCGTCAGACCGCCGGCATCTCGCCGCGGCGGCGGATGACCGAGTCGACGAGGCCGTACTCCTGCGCCTCCTCGGCGGTGAACCAACGATCGCGTTCGGAGTCGGCCTGCACCTGCTCGAGGGTCTGACCCGAGTGCTCGGAGATCATCTCGGCCATGCGACGCTTGACGTAGCGCAACTGCTCGGCCTGGATGGCGATGTCGGAGGCCTGCCCGCGCAGCCCGGCGAGCGGCTGGTGCATCATGATCCTGGCATTGGGCAGCGTGTAGCGCTTGCCGGCCGCACCGGCCGTCAGCAGGAACTGGCCCATCGATGCGGCGAGTCCGAGACAGACCGTGGCCACGTCGCAGCCGACGAACTGCATCGTGTCGTAGATCGCCATGCCAGCTGTGATCGAGCCACCCGGGCTGTTGATGTAGAGCCAGATGTCGGCGTTGGGGTCTTCGCCCTCGAGATACAGCAGCTGGGCACAGATCTGGTTGGCGATGTCGTCGTTGACATCGGACCCGAGCATCACGACCCGGTTCTTCAGCAGGCGATTGAACACGTCGCTACGAGGGTCGAAGCCCCCTTCGAGCGCCATCGGCATGTCGGTGCGATCCGTCATGCGGCAAGACTACCGGGCGCGGTCGCCGAAGCTCATCGCTCCCGACCGTCCTCGGAGGGCCTCGATCGGATCGCGGACATCGGCGATGTAACCGAGTGCATACGCTCCCGTGCGATGGCCCATGAGATGCAGCTGGTAGCTCTGCGCTCGATGCAGCAGCCGACCGGTGACGTCGAGGATCCGCGGATGAGACGGTGACTGCTGGGCGAGCGTGCGATCAGCGCGCCGGTGCGCCGGGTCGCGCGTCCGGCGAAGTCGTCGCCGCCCCTGGGCGTGTCCGCGATGAACGGCGCCATCTCGGTGTTGATGCGAGCGACGGTGTCGGAATCGGCAAGGTCGTCGACGATGAGCGCTCCGTCACGGGCGAGCACGAGGTGGATCTCCTCGGCAGATGCGGTCGGTGGCAGGTGAACGAGCCTCGTCACGATCACCTCAGGTCAGCGGCCATCGCAGCCGCGTTGTCGAGCGACAGGCCGATGCGGGCGAACAGCATCGGCAGATCGACGCCCTCGGTGCTCTTCTGGCCGGCCATGTAACGGGCGTACACGCCGTGCAGGATGCAAGCCGTCTTGAACGAGTTGAACGAGCGATAGAACGCGAGCTGGGAGACATCCGCCCCGGTCGCAGCCGCATAGCGGGTGATCAACTCGTCTCGGCTCGGGAAACCCGGCAGGGCGGTCGGAGGATCCGATCCGTACACACCGGGGTCACCCGGTTCGGTCCATGCATTGAGCGAGTAGGCGAAGTCGGCGAGCGGATCGCCCAGCGTCGCGATCTCCCAGTCGAGTACGCCCATCAGCTCGCCCGATTGCGAGAACAGGCTGTTGTGGGGCCCGTAGTCACCGTGCACGATGCGTCCGGGTCCCTGCTCGGGGATGTGGGACGACAGCAACGTATGCAGTTCGTGGACGCGCGGCTCGTCGTGCTGGGCATACTCGATCGAGGCGTTCCACGAGCCGTACCAGGTCTTCAGCTGGCGTGCGACATAGCCGTCCGGACGGCCGAGTTCGGCCAGCCCGACGTCGGCGGGGTCGATCGAGTGCAGCGCTGCGAGCACGTCGACGAACGCCTCACCGGCTCGCCGTCTGGCGGATTCGGCGAGCCAGGCCGACACGACCTCGCCGCTGTAGAGCGCCTCGCCCCCGACCTTGCCCATCACGTAGAAGTGGGTCTCGCACACCGACCGGTCGTCGCAGTAGGCAACCGGTTCCGCGACGGGCACCGGCGTCGGCCACAGCCCGTCGATGATGCGGTACTCGCGCCACATGTCGTGTGCCTTGGGGAGCAGATCGCCCTCCGGGGGCCGCCGGATCACCAACTCCTGCCCGAGCGCATCACGGAGCAGATAGGTGAGGTTCGAATGCCCGCCAGGCAGTCGTTCCCACCTGATCGGTAGGGCGATCTCGGTCACCGTGGGCAGCCAGGCTTCGACGGTCGGCACGTCGAAGCCGACGACGTCGTTGCCTTCCATGGATGTCAGCGTGCCACGCCGGACATCACGACGGCGACCCGATCGCCGTCGCGTAGATCGGCGCGGATGGCGAGCACACCGGCCAAGCCCGCCGATCCGGTGTGGCTGACCGAGAACCCGGCTGCCGTGGCCAACTCGTTGGCGCGCAGGATGAGTTCCTCGGGGGCCACCACCGGGGTTCCGCCGCTCTCGACCATCGCCTCGACGTCGGCGATCCAGTCGTACGTCTCATCGTCGAGGATGCCGTCGGCGGCAGAGTGCGGAGCGGGCCACGGGCGCATCACCTGCGACCAGTATCGCTCGGGATGATCGACGGCGGCGACGCGTTCCCACGCCTCGGCGAGCGGAGCGCAACCTTCGGCTTGCACGGTGTCGAGGCGCACGTCCCGCCCCAGACCGGCACCGACGCACGCCGCGAACGCTCCGCCGCCGACCTGTACGACGACACGGTCGAGGTGCAGGTCGGCATCCGCAGCCTGGTCGGCGATCTCCCAGCCGAGCGTTCGCCCGCCGTCGAGACACAGTGCGTTCTCGGGGCCCTGCACGGTGAACGGGATGGCTCCGGCCGCCGCGGCCTCCCGGAACCGCAACATGGCGGGATCACCAGGCGGGTCGTCGTCGCGTCTGGCACAGCGGTGGATCCGGGGGCCCAGCTGCTCGAGACGATCGCCGAACGCGTCGTCCATCCAGGTCGGCACGTACACGTCGAGTGGCCAGTCGGCGCGGGCGGCGAGCGTCGCGGCCGCGAGCGCAGCGTTGCCGCACGATGCGATCGCGAGCGCCGGGCGGTCGGTGAGCAACCCGAGCATCTCGGCGGCGCGCAGGTGCAACAGGATGCCGACCAGATGGCGGGCCTTGTGCGATCCGGCCACGTTGCCGGTCTCGTCCTTGACCCAGACGTCGAGTCCGAGCTCGCTCGACAGGGCGGCCGACCGTCCGAACGGGGTGATCTCGAAACCGTCGGCGACCTCATAGGTGAGCGCTCGACAGGCGTCGTCGGTCATCCCGTTGGCGCGGGCGAACGCCCACCAGGCGAGCCGCCGCCCGTAGCGCACCAACGGGTTCGGGTCGTCGGTCGGTTCGGGTTGGGGGCCGCCATCCACGATGTGGAGCACATGGTACGGATCGGCCGCGGTGGCCTTGGGACAACGCCACGGGAACGGAACCGAGATGTCGACGGTGGTGCCGCACACGGCACAACGCCAGCCAGCGATCATCTCGCCATCATCGCACGCCGACACCGCGACGGTACGCGCCCTCGTCCGTCGAAGCGGAGTGGGGTGGCCACCGACGAGTCCGTGCGGCCGCGCCGGCTAGCCGCCGGCCACGCGAGCATTGAAATCGTCGATCATCTCGTCCCACACGCCGACATACCGGCGCAGACCCCGCCAGAACGCCTGATCGCGTCGCTCCTCGAACAGCGGGAAGGGGGTGCCCTGCTGTTCGACCCAGGTGTAGTAGCCGAGCTGGAACACGCGCCGCCGATCGGCCTCGGTCATGTCGATCATGTGCCCGGTCGTGACGTGACCGAGGTGTCGGCCGAATGCCTCCGCGGCGTCGGTGTGGCTGTACTCACCGCGGTAACGGGTGGCGATCGTCTTGGCCCGCTCACTCGGGTAGAGGTCGCCACCGTCGGTGGCCACGGTGATGATCGCGTCGTCGGGGCCGAAGTCGAGCAGCTTGGCGGTCTTGATCGCCGCCAGCATGTTGCAGATCGACGAGAATCCGAAGTGCGGCAGGTTGTCGAGCAACCGATCGCCGAGGCCCTTCGACCTCGACAGGAACTGACGGCCCACATCAGCATTGAACAGCACGTCGAGTTCGTCGGTGGCGACATCGCTGATGGCGCACACGACGTCGGTGTTCATGACGTTGTGGATCAGGGGGATGTGCTTGTCACCGATGCCCTGGATGTTGTGCTCGCCGTATCCGTTCTCCAGCATCGTCGGACACTCGAGGGCTTCGACGGCGACGATCTTGGCGCCGTACTCGTCCTTCAACCGGTCGCCCGCCGCGATGGTGCCGGCCGAGCCGGTCGCCGAGACGAAGGCTGCGAGGCGCAGGTCGCGACCGGACGCGTCGCGGACCGTTTCGAACACGTGGCCGAGCGCCCGGCCGGTCACCTCGTAATGACCGAGGTGATTGCCGAACTCGCTGAACTGGTTGAGGATGAAGTTGCCCGGATCCTCGGCCAGCTCGTTGCAGGCGTCGTAGATCTCCTTCACGTTCGACTCGGTGCCGTGGGTGCGGATGATGTCGTGCTCGGGGTCCTCGCACCAGCGGTTCAGCCAGTCGAAGCGCTCCTGGCTCATTCCCTCCGGCAGGATCGCCACGCCGCGGCTGGCCATGATGCGACTGATCGCGATGCCGCCCCGTGCGTAGTTTCCGGTCGACGGCCAGATCGCTCGGTGCCGGGTCGGGTCGAACTGACCGGTCACGACGCGCGGGGCGAGGCAGGCATAGGCGGCGAGCACCTTGTGGGCCGTGATCATCGGGAACCGATCGCCGAACACGACGATGATCGGGCAGGCGACACCGGTCAGTTCGGTGGGCAGCACGACGTGGTCGGGTACGTCGACGCGATTGCCGTCGAGGTCGTTGTACCAGTGGTTGCGCCACAGGTTGCGGGCGTCCTGGCCGTGCGGGTCGGCGTCGCCGACGTGGGCGGCATGGTCGAACGACGACGGATCGGCCAACTGGGCGAACGTCGGCAAGGTGATGCCGCGCTCGCGGAAGCGGGCGATCGAGTTGGCGAGCGCCGCCTCGTCCACGATTCGGTCGGCGAGGCCGAACTGGTTCTCGAGCGCATGACGATGGGTCGCGGTGTCGGTCACCTCCCCAGTCTGTCAAATGAAGGGACGCGACGCGGCGGCGTCGCCGAAGCGCCGACGCCTACGGCCGCCGACGGCCCACTGGGCACTGCGGGTTCGCAGGTGAGCCGGCGGAGCTACGGGGCGTTCGGACGGCGGGCGCCGGTCAGCGTCGGGAGCAGGGCACGGGCAACGTCAGCGGGGCGTTCTTCATGCGAGAAGAGGCCGGCGCCTTCGATGACTTCGATCTGGGCGTCGGGGAAGTCGGCGACCATCCGCTGCGCCTTATCGACGGGAAAGAACGGATCCTGGTCGCCCCAGACGAGCTGGGCAGGTACGTCGATCCGAAGCAGAGGCAGCCATCGCGCTGGTCGACGGCCTGCTCCTGCTCCGTCAGCTGGCAGGGCCCGCCAGCGCCGCTCGCGCCGCCGAACAGCTCGGCATCGGCTAGCTCCGACGCCGGATCACCATGCCGTTGCCACCGTTCGTGGCCGCCTGTCCGTGGCCGCCCCGTTCCGTCGATCATCTCGGCCCCACTGCTTGCCGTGAGCACGTCGGTGTGTACCTTGCGGTCATGACTCCAGACGTTCACGTCTCTCGCACGATCGCGGCCACGCCCGAGTCGGTGTTCGCGGCGATCACCGACATCACTCGCATGGGCGAGTGGTCACCCGAGACGATTCGGGCCGAATGGAACGACGGTGCCACCCACGCGGTGGTGGGCGCCACGTTCACCGGCCACAACCGAAACGGCGACAAGGAATGGACCACCGAGGCGACGGTCGTCGAAGTCGTGCCCAACGAGCGATTCTTCTTCGACTGCAGCGCACGCGGGTACGTGTTCTCGAAATGGGGCTACACGATCGAACCGGCCGAAAACGGGTGCTCGGTCACCGAGTACGCCCAGGATCTGCGGCCCGAGAGTGCTCTCGAACGAAGCGCCCAGATCTCGGGGGTGACCGACCGGCCGGCGCACAACCGCGCCGGCATGGAAGCAACGCTGGAGCGGCTCGCGGCGGCGCTCGAGCTGCACGGTTAGCCCCAATGCCGTTCAGTTTGCGGGTTGGATGGTGATGGTGGGTGGTCCGGCTCTGGGTTGTGGCCAGGTTCGGTGTCGGGCTCGCTTGACGTGCCACTTGGGCATCTTGCGTTTGATCAGGCGCGGGCTGGATCGTCGGCGCCGGTGCGGGTTGAGCCGGGTGGCGAGCATGGCGAGTGCCCGGGCCCAGAGCCGGTCAAGGTGCAGAGGGGGAAAAATCGCGCGCCTGTGAGATCGAGCGGCGCGCGATGCGAAGGGCAGCGGTGAAGCTGACCCGGTCAGTGTCGACCTCGGCGGTGTCAGCGGCTTGGAACATCAGGGTGCGGATCGCGTAGTGGCAGCACAGATGCCCCCAGATCTCTTGCAGCACCAGCGGCGGCGACTTCGAGCGCAACACCACATGTGAGCCACGCTGATGAGTCTTCAACTCGCCGAACGCGGTTTCGATCTCCCAACGCTGCGCGTACGCGCCAGCCAGTTCGGTCGCGGTCGCCTCGTTGGGGTCGAGGATCGTGGTGAACAACCGGTACACGGTGTCGTTGGACCGGCCGTCGTCGATCGTGTACTCGATCACCCGGATCATCAACGCCTCGGTGTCGCGACCGGCGTTGCCCGACAAGCGGAACTCGGCCAACCACGTCCCGTCGTCGAGGGTCTCGACATGGCGTGGCTTCATGTCCGACTTGGCGCGCCACAACAGATCCGCCCCCGTCGCCTGGGCCCGCTGCCACAACGGGAACCCACAGAACCCGCGATCCGCCAACGCCAGCATCCCCGGCTCGAGCCGGTCACACAACGCCGTCGCCAACGTGTTCTCCCCGGTCGTGTAGGCGCCGATCTCGGCGTCGATGATCGCCCGGGTGCCGCACTCACCCACCGCCACCACCCGGGCCTGAGGAAACGCAGAGCGCTCTCCTTTGTTGACACCCGGGCGGCCGAAGAACTCGTCGTTGGCCTCGGTGTCGGCCACGTCCAACGTCGTGCCATCGATCGCCACCAGCCGCCGACCCGCCAACCAACACCCCAGCGACTCTGGTGTCGCCAACGGTCGAGCGACCCGCCGGAACAACATCTCCACCGGCTCGAACCCCAACCGCTCACGCGCTTGGAAGATCGCCGACTTCGACGGCAACTTCACCGGCACCGACTCGACATCAACCCACGACAAACCGTCGGTCAGCAACCCCATCACATCCTCATACGACCCATCCGAGTGCAACGCCATCCCGACCGCGAAGTACGCCATCGTGCGAGCCGGCAACGACCGATGCCGCTGCTCGGTCCGCCCGCACTCGGCGATCATCTCATCCACGACATTGGGCGGGAACACCCGCGTCAACAACCCGACCGACACCAGATCCGACAGACGGCGCTCCGACTTCGGCTTCACCCAACCAGCACGAGCCATCCACCCAAACTACACCGCCGTAGTTCTAACTGAACGGCATTGCGGTTAGCCCCGTCCGGCAGGTCGTGTCGAGGCGACTACGGTGGCGAGCATGGAAGCGTTGGAAGCCCTCCGCCAATCGAGCCGCGAGTTCGAAACCCGCCTTCGTCAGGTGGGCGATGACCAGTGGGATCTGCCGACACCGTGTGTCGAGTGGAACGTGCGTGAGCTCGTCAACCACATCCTCCTGGGGACTCGCATGAGCGTTCAGCTCCTGGCGGGCGCCTCGCGTGACGATGCGATCGCCGCCCTCGGTGAGGACATGATGGCCACCGGGCGAGATCCGGTCGCCGACTTCGTCGACCTCGCTGCTCAGATGCAGGCAGGTTTCGCTGCCGGCCTCGAAGGCACGGTCGATCACCCGATGGGTCAGATTCCACGCACGATGTTCATCGGCTTTCGCATCATGGACAACGGCACTCACGCATGGGATCTCGCTCGCGCGATCGGGGCCGACGAGACGCTCGATGCCGGCCTGGTGAGCCGCATGTGGGACGACATCCAGCCGATGGCCGGTGGTCTCGCCGGGCTGGGCATCTTCGGGGACAGCGCATCGGGCGACATCGGCGAGGACGCGCCGCTGCAGACCCGCTTCCTCGACCTCGTCGGACGACGGCCCTAGCTGGGGCGAGCGATCAGAGGGTCCCGATCGCTCGGCACCCGGGCAACGGCGTGGTGCAGTAGATCGTTCCGGCCCGACGATGACGACCGTTCGGCGGGTCAGGTTGCGGTGCGTGTCAGAACCCGGCCATGGTGCGTTTGGGAACTGCGGTACTCGGCGCCGAGGACGTCGATCTGGCAGTGGCGTTCTGGTCGGGAGCGCTCGGCTACCGGCCGCGCCGGTTCCCGGACCACGACAACCAGTTCACGATTCTGGTTCCGCCGTCCGGCCAAGGTGTCAGAGTGGCACTGCAGCGGGATGATTCGCCGGCCCAGGAGCGCCCGAGGATCCATCTCGACCTGGTGGTCGACGACGCGACCGAACAGGCCACCGAGATCGATCGTCTCATCGGGCTCGGCGCCACTCGCGTCGCATGGGATCTGTACCCCGAGGACCCCGACTTCGTGGTACTCGCCGATCCATCGGGCAACCGTTTCTGATTCCCTATATGGCTGTGGTCGACGCCGGCCACGATTGACGAGGCCACATCGGCCACACGATTCGGTGCCGGGCCGACAACCGGCCGGACCGGCAACCCTGGCACCGGACGCCGAAACGTCAGTGAGGGTGGCGGCCGCGACGGCGCGGTAGCGCACCCGGGCGGCGGGATCACACGCAGCTCGGCAGCAGCAGGTACAGCCGACCCTGCGGTCCTGGCGTCAGGACCGGGCCCCAAGCGACCGTTCCGGTCGGGTAGCTGATCGTTGCCGTGGCGCCGTAGATCGGGGTGCCGATCGAGACATCGGGTGGTGCCGAGCTCGCCGCGACCTCGACCGAGTCGGCGAGGGCGACGGTCGTCTCGATCGCCTGGCGGCACTCCGCTGCCTTGGGCCCGCTCAGCAACCCCGGATGCACGGTGGCGATCACGGCCTCGACATCGCCGGCAGCCAACGCCGTGTTCAAGCGGTTCGCGAACTCCTCGACCAGGACCAGGGTGATCACGGTGTCAGGGTCGCCCGTCACCTGCACTCGCGGGATCGGGTCGTCGATGTCGGGCGGCAACCCGGCGACGTTGTCGAACATGATCGGGTCGAGCGGTATCGGCGTGAGCGGCTCGTCAACCCCGAATCCGCTGACGTCGCCGCCCGAGGATTCGGGCACCGGCACGGCGGCAGGGTCGCCGTCGTTGTGGAATGCCGTGACGCGGTACGCCAACTGCTCACCGGGCACCTCGTCGCGAGGGATGATCCACACCAGGGTGTCGTCGGACTCGATCACCATCGCGGACGAGAAGCGGGGGTACCCCAGCACACCGTCGCGGGCCCCGTCGGCCCACATCGTTCGGTTGCCGTCGGTGTCGATGTCGAGCCGGTACCAGTACTCGGTGTTGCGAAAGAAGTCGGCGTTGAACGGCGCCACGAACTGGTAGTTGTCGCTGTCGTCGCCGTCGTCGTCGAAGGCCAGACCGTAAGTGAACGATTGGGCTCCCTCGCCGATCGGCCCGGCGAGCCTCGCGCCGACCACGATGTACTCGCCCTCCGACAGCAGGCCGGCGCCGAGCGGACAGGTCACCCGGTACTCGTCGGTGACGCCGCCACACGGATAGCTCGACGCGTTTCCGAACGGATCGAGCACCTCCTGGGGGAAGAAGGCCACGAACGCGAAGTATTCGAGCAACTCGGTCGAGTCGAGCGGTTTGCCGTCGGCGTCCACGATCGACCACGACAGACCCCCAGCCGCATCCCTGACCACACGGATCGATGACCCAATCGGCCCAGCGATCTTGCGAATCACCTCGGGCGATCCGTCGACGATTGGCGGTGGTTGTTCGACCGGGTTGGCCGCGGCCGGTGGCTCCGCAACCGGAGCTGGGGCGGGAGTGGGTTGGACCTCGGGGGTTGGAGGCGCCGGGGCAGGCGCGCCGTCCGCCACGACCACTTGCGCCCCGGACGGCGCGGCATCGTCCACCGTGGCACCGTTCGACCCGCCACTCAGTCCGAAGAACAGTGCGATGCCGATTGCTCCGGCACCGAACGACGCCAGCCACCACATCAGCTTCTTCGTGGACGCGGGCGTCGAGGGGGTGACCGGTACCGGTGAAGCGGGGCCGGCATGAATTGTCGAGTCAGCCGGTTCGATCATCAGGGTCGACGCCGTCGCCGAGTGGCCACCTGCGCAGCGCTCGCGCTCGCATCGTTCGAGGAGGTCCTCGAGGTACGCAGCAGTGCCTCTGCACCTCTCGGCCGTCGCCATCGAAGAGGCTCCTGCCGCAGTTACGCCTTCGTCCAACGCACGCTGCGCCCAGTAATCGGCCAACCCGAGGTTGGCGGCGAGCATCCGGCAAATCTGTTGGCATTCGGGACAATCGCTCACGCGCTCGTACTGCTCGTAGCCAGGCGGCCGACCAAGTTCCGATGCGTACAACTGGCTGAAGTCGTCGGTGCAGAGGAGGTAGGTGCACAGGTTCAATCGGATTCGCGCCTCTTCGTACTGTCTGCGCGCTCGCTCGATCGCCAGGTCGTACGCCCGATCGGCGCCGGGTGGCCGAGCGAAACGGAGTGTGTTGAGGCGGCTCTGGGCGAATCGAAGCGCAACGGCCTCTTCGCGGCATGCCTCGCAGCAGTCGACCTCCGGCGCGGACAGCGGGGCCGTTGCAGATGGGACGACGTCGTCGACGTCGGCTGGCTCTCTCCACGGGTCGAACGGTAGGACCGGCTCGCAGGTCCGCTCACACTCTTCGAGGATGAAGGCCCGTATCGACATCTCCCGACGCGCCCGGTCCAACATCACGCCGGCCTCGTGGAGCGCCGGCTCGATCTCGACGGCTCGGTCGGCGTGACCATCGAGCAGCGCTTCCAACCGGGCGACGTCGGCCTCGAGCACGGTGACCTGCGTCCGCGCCATCGACAGGTCGTGGGCCTGCGGCGCACATCGATCACACTGGGCGAGCACACGTCGCTCGGCGAGCAGGCCGGCGTACATACCGTCCTGCTGAAAGTTGACGGGGTCATCGACCGGCCTCAAGGACAACGAATCATCGAGCCATGGCTCGTCAGACAGCGCGTCGGGCCCCGCAGGCGGTACGTCGTTTCGCTCGGGCTCGTCGTCGTCGCCGAACAGGCTCGGGTCACCGCTGAACTCGGGGACCAAGTCCTCCCGCTCAAGCTCGGCGAACTTCTTCGCGTCCTGCTCGTCCCGGTATCGAGCCTTCTCCCCAGCACTCATCTCGCCGGAGGACCCGGCTGAGGACGAGACCGAGGGCGGGGCGGCGGCGCCCTGCTCGTCGAAGGCGAGGTGGGACGGCTTGATCCGCCGCAGCACCGAGCCGGCGGCGAGGACCTTGTCGAGGGTGAGCGGCCCCCCGTGAGCCGCCACCTCGAGTGGCGATGGACGCATCAGGAACCCGCCGTCCCAGATCACTGTCCCCTCGCGAGTGGTGATCAGCTCGCGGCCCCCGCCGATCGGTCTGACATAGGTCGTGCGGACCAGGCCGTCGGAGAACCCCCCGACCATCAGTAGGGCCTCGTGCTCGTGACCGGTCATGATCGCGTCGAAGATCCCCTCTTCCTTGCTCCCACGTGCGAACGGCGCGTCTTCCGGCCAGCGCATGTGGGCGCCGTGAACAACGAGATGATCAGGGTCGGCCTTCAGTGCTTCGAGCACCTCGCGGTACTTCGCCGGGCTGACCGGGAGGCCGTCCCGGCCGACGATCTGAAAGAGGTCGTAATCGCCGGTGATCGCCTTGCCGGTGCCGCCGTAGAGCCCGGTGTCGATGAGGAGACCATCCTCGACCCGGATGAGACCCTGCTCTTCCAGCTTCCGAAGGCTGGCAATATTGTCCTCGAATTCGAGGCGTCGCTGCGTGAAGCGCTGGATGAGCTTGTCACCGAGGCCCGGCGGAACGCCGGGGGGCACGAAATCTCCCCAGATCCGTCGCACATCGTCGGCCCAGGCGTTCTTGAACTCGGTCCACTCGACATCGTCGGTCATCTCCGGTGGTCGGCGCCCGCCCTTCACCATCGTGTCCCAGTCGACGTCGCTGATGTTCGGCGGGCGAGCCGGCAGGCTCGGTTCGAAAACGCCGACCAGCCCAGTCGACCGCTTGCCGGGACCACCGATGTACTGATCGACCTCCTGCAGCGTCTTGGTCTTGATCTCGGTGCTCTTGGCGGGGTGACCCAGGGCCTGCCACCCCATCGAGTCCATGTTTCCCGGGCGGAACAGGATCACGACCCCGTGGTCGTCTGCGATCCGGCGGACTCCAGGAAGCACCTCCTCCCGTATGCCGAAGTGCTCGGGCGACACGATCCGTCCGGGCGTCGGTGCCTCGGCGCCGTGCGGCAGCGTCGGCGTGTCGACGTCCACGTCGACCGACGCCTGCTTCGGCTGTGCGGTCGGCGTCAAGACCTCGAGTTCCTTGCCGCCCGTCAGATGGGTCTCACCTGCCTGGATCAGCCTGCCGATCACCCACTCGATGGCCATGTCCTGGATGAGTGCCACGTCCGACTTGGCCTGGCCCATCTCGTCGATGCCCTGCTGTTGCACCCAGTCGTCGTCACCCTGCTCCCACGCGGCGTACTTGGCGTACACACTCGTCGAGATGGTCAACATCGTGTCCGTGCCGGCGTACTGCACGAACGCCCGGTAGGAGGCGATCGTGGCGACGGCCATCGTGTGGAGGAACTGGTCGCCGACCTTGTCCTCATAGGCTGCGATGGCGTTCCTGATCAGATCGCTGAACTCGCGCGGCCGCCTCGTATACGTATACGGCCGAATCCCCTGACAGATCGAAGCAACGGGGTCGCCCGGGGTCTCCCGAACCATCAGGTCGACCACCGCCCGGGCTCTGGCGTACTTGTCGTTGCGGTCGCCGTCGAGGAAGTGCCGGATCTGACCCATTCCCGTCGACAGCTGCTGGAGGTAGCGAGTGGCGATCAGCATCACGTCGCGTGTCTCGTCGTTCTGGATCGGCAGCTGGCTGACCGAATGCCGAAAGCCCAGCCACGTCTCGAACACCATCTCGAGGTGCGCCAACCCCGCTGCCGTATCGCGTGCAGCCGGAACCTCGAACGCGAATCCTCTGAACGGTTCGGCGCCGAGCCCACTGATCGTGATCGACTCGCCGTTGTCGATCCAGAAGCTGTGCTCGTCGCTGTCGAACAGCACCTCGTCGTCGTCGAGCCGCTGGTTCTCGATCCGGTGCTGCACGATCCCCCCGCCGCGGCCCGTGAACGGGACGGAGAGCGTCGTCGACTGTCCGCCTACCTCCAGCGTGACCTCGACCTCTCCCTCGTGTTGTCCCGTGTCGGGAACGACCACCACCACCGAGAACGGGTCCTGCTTGGAGAGATGGAGAACCGGAAGACCCTCGTGATCGACGATCCAGATCTGCGGCTTGATCGTCGGAGCCGGTGCCGCGGTGTTCGCCATGACAGCTTCAGCAGGTGAGCAATGCGGGGTCCACGTCCGGCAGCGACGACGGATCGGCGAGCGCGACCGATCCGGTCAGACCGACGCCGACCACGTCTGGTTCCGGCTTCTCGACGCTGGAGAAGAGCTGCCCGACGGTGCCCGACGGGATCAGCGTCACGTACGCCACCTGGCCGTCGCACACCTTGACCCCCTGGGTGTCACCGTTCTCGATCCGGGTGCCGAAGCCGGGACAGGACCCGTTCGGGAGCTCGGCGTTGCTGACGAATTCGAACCCGTTGGACGTCAGGGCCGAGTTGCCTGGACAGGCGTCGACGGTGGCGTCCAACCCGACGTACACGACGGCCAGCACATCACCGGCCCGGTACCAATGGGCTTCGACCTCACCCGGCTGGGCCGGGAGCAGCGAGGGGTCGACCGTGCCACCCTGGAACGTGTAGGCGTCGGCCAACTTCGCCACCACCGGTGTTTCGGGGAGCGCTGGCGCCACCGACTGGGTGGTGGCTGGCGGTTCGGCCCCGGTGGTCGGTGCCGCTTTCGGCTCGGTGGTCGGCGCCCGCTCCGGTTGGGCGGTGGCCGGCACCGTCGTGACCGGCACCGTCGTGACCGGTTCGGTCGTGGTCGGCGCCGCCTCGGTGGCCGCCACCGTGGTGGACACGGCCTCGTCGTCGCTGCCCGAGCAGGCGCTGATCAGCAACGACAGCGCCGCCAGGCAATACCCACTCGTCATTCCAATTCGCATCGGGCTTCTCCTCCGGTCACGGGTGTCGACACCGCAAGATGCGGCGCCCCGACAGCTACGAGTCGAGCGTCAGCCAGGTGTCAGCGAGATCGCCGGCAGCGGCGCCGCCGAGGATCGATCCGGTCGCTGACGTTTCGCTGACCCCCCGATGGTCGGCTGGGGCACCACCGACACGAGACGACGATGACGTCCCCCATCGACCACCAACCCCGGATCGTGCGAGCAAGCTCGCTGCAGCGAGGTGTGCGGCGCGCATCGACAGGGTCGACACCGATCGACGGATCTTCATATGGTGGCAAGATGGCATCGGGGCCAACCCACGGAGCGACACCACGCATGGCGGTGGTGTCACGCCCCCGGCTGCTCGACCGGCTGCAACGCCGGTTCGAGGTTCGACTGCTCACGATCACCGGTGGCGGCGGCAGCGGCAAGACCACTTTGCTCGCACAGGCGATGGAGGCCGAATCGGACCACATCGACGTGTGGTACCCGTGCGGGATGTCCGATCGGTCGGGCGAACGGCTGCTCGGTGGCGTTCTGGCCGCCTGCGCGGCCGAACTCGGCGTGGAGGTGGAAGGCGACGATGTCGATCCACTCGACGCGCTGAACGAACTGGTGCTCGGCGCGTCGCCGCGGCAGGTGTGTCTCGTCGTCGACGACGTGCACGTACTCGGCAAGTCGCAGGCGCTCGAGGCGTTGATCGACGCCCTGCCTGCCAACGGCCATCTGCTCGTGTCAGGCCGGGCGGCTCCTGCATTCAGCACCGCCCGCCTCGATGCCGCCGGCCGGCTCGAGGAGATCCAACAAGACGAGTTGCTGCTGACCGACGACGAGGTGATCGAGTTCGCCAACCTTCGAGGCGTCGACGTCGCCGAACTCGCCGCCGCCGAGGGATGGCCGGCCTTCGTCGAGCTGGCGACGGCCGGCACCGGGGCGCGATCGCGTCGCTACCTCGACGAGGAGTCGTTGGCCGGGCTGTCGCCCGAGCGGCGCCGTGGCCTCGCGGCGTTCGCGTTCGTCGGTGGTGGCGACGACGAGATCTGCCGTGCGGTCACCGGTCAACCCCTCGAGGTGCTCGTGCAGGACCTCCCGCTCGTCAGATGGTCAGGACAGCACGCCCAACTGCACGACTTGTGGGGTGAACTGTTGACGATCGAGCTCGGGGTCGCAGAGCGGCACGCTGCAGCGGTCGCCGCCGCTGCGGTGGTCCGCGAGCGTCGCGACATCGATCGGGCGATCGATCTGGCGAGTGAGGTCGAGGCGTGGGACGACGTGGTGAGCAGCCTGTCCGCCGCGGTGCAGCATGGAGTGGGCGGCGGCCTCAGTGCACATCAGCTCCGGCGTTGGCGGGCGCTGCTCCCCCCGACCATCGTCGAGTCGGCAATCGGGCTCCTGATCGACGGACTGCTCGAACGCGAACAGGATCAGACATCATCGACGGCGATCGCGCTACTCGACCAGGCCGCCCGCGGCTTCGAACTGGAGGGCAACCGCGAGCTCGAGCTCGTGGCGCTGACACAGCTGGGGTACCTCGCCCGAATCGGCGGCGAACCGAGAGACGTCGAACTGTTCAACGAGCGCGTCGCCAGACTCGCCGCCGACCACCCACCTGCCCTGCCGTTCCTCGCCATCGGCGAGGCGTGGACCGCGCTCACGACGGGCAGACCCGATCGCCAGCTGGCTGCCCTGCAATCGATCGAGGACGATGCACTACCGCCGATCTGGCAGATCACCCGGCGGCACCTGATGGCACACGCTCTGTTCAACCTCGGCCGCGCCGACGAAGCGCTTGCCATCGTGCCCAAAGCGATGGACACACTGCCCGTTCCGATCCCCGGCGCGCTGGTGACCGAGTCACAATGCACCTGGTACGCCGGGTTCCCCGAACGAGCACTCGCCGACCCACCGAAGGGGGCGTCGGCCCGGCACGGCGCCCGCGATCGTTTCATCGCCGGCGCCTGGCGTTCGCTGATGAACATCTTCGCCGGCGACGTCGATGCGGCGCGTCAAGCTCTGGCCGAGGCCCAGTCGTTCGCCGGCCAGGCACCCGGGGCACTCGTGCAATCACAGGTCGCCGGACTCGACCTACTGCTCCATCTCGCCGCAGGGGACGAGAGCTACACGGCCGAGGGATTGCGGGGCATCCTCGAATTGTTCCCGCTCGGCGGCGGCGTCAGCGAGCTGCTGTTCGGCAACGTGTTCACGGTGCCCTACGTGCTGGTTCCGTCATCGCGCGCCTACTGGGACCGCGCCCCGCTCAGCGGCATCCACGCCACCGTCCGCACGGTCGCTGCTGCGCTCGCCCGCATTCGGGACGCCGACGATCTCAGTCTGATCACGACGATGACGTGGCCCGAGCCCGGCCTGATCGCCGCCCATCTGCCGATGCGCTGGTGCGCCGAACTGGCTCTGCACGGAGTGCGGGCCAACCGTCACGAGGCCCGGCGTCTCGCTGCCTGGCTGGTCGAGCACTGGCGGCAGCCGGCTCGCGCCGTGCTCCAGGGCTTTACCGATCATCCGGTTCTGAGCGACGCTGCCCGCGACGTGCTGTCGCACACACCCACCCCTCCGGCTACTTCCCCGGCACTGCGGCTGCTGGGCCACACCGAGGTGGCGTTCGACGGGCACCCCACATCCGATCCGAACTGGCGGCGCGAACGGGTGCGGGCGCTGCTGTGCTGGCTGGCGCTCAATCCCGACACCAGTCGCGACCGGGCCGCCGGCGCGCTGTGGCCCGACCTCTCGATCGAACGGTCGGCCAAGAACCTACGCACGACGCTCAACTATCTGCACGTCGTGCTCGAACCCGGCCGCACACCGCGCGACGCTGCGTGGTTCGTGCGCAGTGACGGGCAACGGATCACGCTGCACAGCTCGCTCGACGTCGATCTGTGGCGGTTCCGTGCGCTGCTCGACGACGCCGGTCGCGCAGAACGCGCCGGCCACCCACATCGGGCGCTGCCGCTGCTGCTGGAGGCCATCGGACTGTGGCAGGGCGATCTGGCAGCCGACCTCGACCACGAGTGGCTCGATCTCGAACGTATCCATGCACGCAGCCGGTTCGTCAGGGCAGCTTGCCGTGCGGCCGAACTACTCGTTGCGACCCGAAAGCCGAGCGAAGCGATCGATGCCGTCCGACCAGCACTCGATGCCGATCCGTACCACGAGCGCAGCTATCTGGCCCTCGCCGACGCCTACCGGGCACTCGACGACCACAGCTCGGCGCGGGCGATCCTGCAACGAGCCGAGGAAGCGATCGGATCACCGATCTGCTGACGGCAGGTCGCCGATCAGAGTGGGGCGGGCAGCTCGCTGACCGGCTTGTTGACCGGCTGGGTGAAGTCGTTCGGATGGATGTCGAACCCGAACACCGCGCGATAGCTGGTGCCGGGGACGTCCTTGTGCACGGTTCCGGCGGGAAGTCGTGCCATCGTGCCGGGGCCCCCACGCAGCACGGTGCCGTCGTCATACTCGGCAGCCGCCTCGCCACTCAGCACGTAGGCCACGACGCCGAACTCGTGCCAATGGAAATCCTCGACCTGGCCGGTCACGTCGCGCACGAAGCCGTGCCATCCCATCTCGGCGATCGCCGCCAGCGCCGCTTCCTCCGTGACGATGTCGGTGCTCTCAACGGTGGCGTTCGTGGTCATCCGGACCTCCTCGGTCAGTGGGCAAGCCGAAATGCCGATGCCATTCTCGCACACCGGCGATCGCCCGGCGGACGCTGCTGGTTCACTCACGGGCAGGTGTCGGCGCCGCCGTTGAACGAGATCGATCCGGTGTTGCCGCCGCCGTCGATGCAACTGAAAGGCGCCGCGATGTTGCCGCTGCCGGCCAAGCCGCTGTTCGAGGTGCTGACGACGGAACCCCCGATGCTGCTGAAGGTGACGTTGTCGACATCGACCAGTGCTGCGCCGTTGGACGCACCCCCGATCCGCAATCCGTGAGATCCGGTGTTGGAAATCGTTCCGCCGTTGATCGTGATCGATCCCGGATTGTCGATGGCCACCCCGGCGATCAGGCCCCAGTCGACGACGCTGTCGATCGCCACCGATGCAAACGTCACGTCTGCCCCCGTGTTCTCGATGACGATCCCGCTTCGCGCGGCATTCATGACGGTCACCGCACCCGTGACGTCGAGCGAGCCGCTGCCGACACCGAGCAGAGAGATGCCGTCGTTGCCCGACGGGCCGACCTGGGAGAGGGTCGCGTTGGTCGACGTGAGATTCGTGAAGGTCATGTCGATCGAAGCGTTGTTGACCAGTGACAGGGCGGGCCCACCGTCGGCGTCGATCGAACTCGAGCCGTTGACCTCGACCACGTTGTTGCCGCCGGCCAAGAAGCCCACGACGCCTCGGTTGGTCCCTGCGGTGTCGGTCGAGATGTTGAGATTCGTGAACTCCACGGTTCCCGTGTTGCCGAACAGGTCGACACCAGCGTTGAGATCGGTGAGATCGACGATCGTCAGATCGATGAACGACCAGTTACCGGAACCGTTGGTCGCGAACAGCGGCGAGAAGCTGGGATCGGTCACCGTCATCGGGGTTGCGATCGTCAGGTCGCCGTCGACCTCGAACAAGTCGATCGCCGGGAGCGGGCTGCCGGTCGATGCGAGCGTGTTCGAAGCGGCAGGCGTGAACTCGATCGTCGATTCCGACGCCGCCTGGTTGATGCGCACGATCGACGCAACGTTCGACGTGATACTGCCGTGGTACGTGACGGCCGCTCCAGCCTCCAGGCGCTCGATGCTGACCGCCGAACCCGATGGATTCGTGATCGTCGTGTCGGCGAACGTGAAGGCGCCGGCCGATCCGTTCAAGATGTCGATGCCGGCGTCACCGCCGTTCAGAACGACCGTGCCGTTGAAGGGATACGTACCGTCGGCGTCGTCGAACCGCAGACCCGTGCCGTTGGTTACCGTGATCGAACTCGCCGGGGACACGGAGAATGCCCCGGTGTGACCCGAGATGTCGACCGCTGCTCCGCTGCCGGTCTGGTCGATGGCGCTCGATCGCAACCTCACGTCGGAGGAGCCGCCAGAGATCTCGAATGCGGCGCCGCTCGCGCCGCTGGTGATGTCGAGATCGGCGAATGTGAACCGGCCGGTGCCGCCGGTGATGTCGACTCCGACCGCCGGTCCGCTCAGGTCGATCCCGACGTGCTCGACGACGATCGGTCCGGAGTCGCCGCTGCTGACGATGCCGCCGCGCTGGGTGGCGGCGATGTTCACCCCACTGAGGCCGGTGCGCGGGGCGAGCTCGACCGCGGGCACGCTCGCCGAGCCGTCGCTCAGCAGTGGACGTGCGCCGGCGGGCAGCAGCCGCACCGGTGGCGTGAGTCCGTTGAGCGTCACGCCGGGATCGACGTCGAGCGCCACGCCTTCGCCGATCAACAACTGGTCCTTCTTCAGTGCGATGCCCGAGTCCAGACCACCGCTGGTTCCGTCGCCGGTGCGGACGAACACGATGTCGGCATCGGCATCCGAGGCCGGCAGCGTATCGAACGGCTTGCTCGACGTGCCGTTGCCCGGAGTGGCGGCGCTGTTGTCGACGTACGTCACCAGATCGAGGATCTCGATCTCGACCTGCACGGCCAACGCCGGACCGCCGTCGACCGAGACGAGGTAGTCGAAGAAGTCGGAGGTGTCGGTGACCCCCGGCGGGGGCAGGTAACGGAACGAACCGTCGGCGTTCATCTCGACCTCGCCGAGTGTCGCCGTCCCCGACGTCTGGCCGGCGGTGGTGTCGACGCCGGTCACGGAGAGCGGCGAACCGAGCATGCCGTCGTTGTCGAGCACACCGTCGGCGGCGACCGTCTGTCCCCCGGTCGTCGAGGCCCGCACGGCAGGAACGTCTGCGACGGCGGCGAGATCGACCCGCAACTCCGTGTTGCCGATCGTCTGGAACACGTCGACGTTCCCGGCCGGCGCCAGGTAGCCCGTGATGTCGACCAGCAGGTGGGCGGCTTCGAGCGTGAAGAGGCACAGTCGTCCCTGGTCATCGAGGGCTGCAATGATCTCGTTCGGTGCGGTCACGCTCCCGGGATAGTTCAGCGAGGACACCACCGGCCTCGGGTCCTGACACGGGTGGACGGTGACGTAGCCAGGGCCGGCGGGATCGACGACCGTGACATTGGCGATCACGCCCAGCGCCCCGCCAGGGATGCCGTTGCGACCCGTCACCTGCAACGTGTACTGCGACCTCGCCGGACGAAGACCTTCGCCCTCGTTCCGACCGTCGATCGTCAGCTCGCCCGGGCGCGTCTCGAGCAAGCGCGCCGGCACGGTCTGCACGTAGTTGGTGGTCGTCGGTACGTAACCGACAACGTCGACGATCAGATCGACGCCGCTCAGCGTGAACAGACAGATTCGCCCCTTCGAGTCGAGCGACACGATCAGTTCGTTGGCCCTCGTCGTTCCCGGCACGTAGTTCAACGACGACGTGCCCGGGCGCGGACTCACACAGCCGTGGACCGTGACGTAACCGGGCGCGGTCGGGTCGACGGCGGCGACGTTGACCACCACCGCCTCCGCGTCGACCGGAACCCCGGCTCGTCCGGCGACCTTCACGACGGTCGTCGAAGCGGCGGCCGTACGACCGGTCCCGGCCGAGGTCCCGTCGACGGTCGTGAGGCCCTCACGAGTCTCCAGGATGCGGGCGTTGTCGAGTGGTGTGATCGCATCAGGCCGGCAGGTACCCGACGACGTCGACCAGTACATCTGCAGCGCGAAGCGTGAAGACGCACAGCGAGCCATCGGTCGAGAGGCGCGACACGACCTCGTTCGGAACGGTGACGTCGGCGACGTAGTTCACCGAGGAGGCCACCGGCCGCGGGTTGGTACACCGATCGACCAGGAGATAGCCCGGCCCGTCGGGCGCGACCGCCGTGACGTTGACCACCACACCGGCGGCGGCGACGGGCACGTCACCCCGGCCGGCGATCTGAATCCGATAGCGAGCGCCGTCGGCGAGTCGGCCCTCGCCGGCGTACTGCCCGTCGAAGGTCGACTGGCCCGGGCGCGTATCGGCGTACCGGTATGGCCCAACGAGCACCACGGCATCCGCTTTCCCACCGGGGCCCGGAGCGGCCACCGCGGTGGGGGATGCGTCACCGAGCGGGCTCAGCTCGGGCTGCAGCGCGGCAAAGGCCATGATCAGACTCGCCGCAACGACCGTCATAGGGATCGCTCGTGTGTTCAGGTTCATGCCCCCACCTCGCTGACCCTGCGACCGCGACCGCCCGGGTCGGAACGACCGTCGCAGCCGTCACGGTCAAGGTACTCTCGCCCGCGACGATGGAGGAACCTCAGCCGAACATGCCGTCGGGTTCGAGCGTGCTCGGCCCGACGTGCGCATCGAGCCACCCGTTCATGTCGCCGGCATCATCCCAGACTCCCCGAATCTTGGCGGCGGCCTGCTTGGTGTGGATCCACTTCGGGGCGCCGAAGTCCTTCGACATCATCAGGCCTTTGCGGCGGATCAGCTCGATCCGCGGGTGATCCTTGGGATAACCCCTGGGCGCCGACTTCAGTTCGCCGATCGCGCCGATCTCGTACCGTTTGGACAATCCGGCCACGATCCGCTCGATCTCGGCGCCGGTGTTCTCTGCGTCGACCGCGGCACGGAAACGTTCGAGCTGGTCCCTGGCCATCGCGTAGTAGCCGGTGCCGCACATCAACCCGCTCGACGAGATCTGGAAGTAGTGGCCGGCGCCACCCTCCGATTCGCCGTAGGCGCCCTGGTGCGTCTTGTAGGGCGGCTTGTTCTTCGAGAACCGCAGGTCGTTGTGGGGCCGGAACATGTGGAACGGGCCGTACTCGGCGAGTTCCTCGCACAGCTCTTGGGCCGGGCCTTTCACGACCGCTTTGAAGGTCTCCTTGTTGGCCTCCCAGAACACCTTCGAGTTGTCGGCCTCGAGCCGCTCGTAGAAATCGATCGCCGCGACCGGAATCCCCGTGAACGCCATGGCACGAGGCTACCCAACCTGCTCGGACCGATCGGGAGCGACCCACTCCGCCGGCCGTCGTCACCCGCCGTACCAGGTGAGCAGCGAAACGACCGTGCCAACGGCGGCGACGACGAACGCCGAATTCTTCGGCGAGCACGAACGCGAGGTGACTTCCCAGGCATGGTGGCCCCAGCGACCGCGCTCTCGGGCTACGACGGCGAAGACCTCGTGCGGGACGGGCGACGAACCCGCCAGAGAAGTGCGAGTGATGCGGGGTCGGTCGCCGATCCGGTCGGAGCGATCAGGCCGTCCGGCCCTGGTCGCCCCGCCGAGCGCGGGGCAGAATCAACGAGAGCGCCAACACGCCGGGAGTGAGCACGACATGGCAGCAGAGCAACGCCAGCAGCGGTTCGAGCATCGGATGTCCGACAGCGAGGCGCTGATGTGGAACGTCGAGAAGGACCCATGGCTGAATCCGAGTGGTGCAGCCCTCAATATCCTCGACCGGCCGATCGACTTCGATCACTTCCGGCAGACGATGCGGGTCGCGGTGGCGCAGCTGCCGCGTCTGCGCGAACGGGTCGTCCCCGCGATCGGCCGCCTCGCGACCCCGGTGTGGGTGCCCGACGGCGAGTTCGACCTCGACTTCCACGTTCGCCACCTTCGTCTCCCCGAACCGGGAAACGAACGGCAGCTGTTCGACCTGGCGACCCAGCTCTACCTCGAACCGTTCGATCGCACGCGGCCGATGTGGCGCTACGTGGTGATCGACGGGATCGAAGGAGGCCGCTCGGCAATGTGGTCGATCCTGCACCACGTCGTCGCCGATGGGATCGGTCAGCTGCGGATCGCGGAGCTGTACGAAACCCCCGAGCCGCGGGAGCTGCCACCAGGCGATGTCGACCTCGAGGGCATCATCCAGCAGGCGGTCCGCGAGCACGAACCGCACCAACTCGGCGGTGATCTCGGTGAGAGCGTGTTCGAGTCGACGGTCGGGGCGATGGCGCACCTCGCTCGTCGCCAGGCCGGGCGCACACGCCGCTTGTTGGAGGAAGCCGCTACGTGGCCGCGCCAACCCGGCCGCTTGCTCGATCGGGTCAACGACATCGCGACCGCGACATCATCGACGGTCGGTGCGGTCGTCGGCTCGGGTGACAACAAGCGAGCGGGTTCGCCGCTGTGGGTGGGACGCTCGCGCCATCGACACCTCGAGTGTGTCCGAACCTCGCTCGACGACCTCAAGCGGGCCTCGAAACGGGTCGGTGTGACCGTCAACGATCTGTTTGTCGCCGGCATGGTCGAGGGGGCGGTGCGCTACCACGCCGACCGGGATGTCGAGGTCGAAGCGTTCAACTCGAGCTTCGTGCTGAGCACCAGGAACGACCAGGCGGTCGGCGGCAACGAGTTCACGCCGGTCCCGGTTCAGTTGCGCGGCGGGCAGATCCCACTCGCCGATCGGGTCACCGACGTCAGTGCGCTGCTCGCAGCCAAGCGCGAAGGCATGTCGCACGGTGGCGGCATGAACGCGCTGGCGGGCGTCGCCAATCTGCTGCCGACGTCGGTGGCGACGCGAGCGGCGCGGGCCCGCGCCGCCCACATCGACTTCGCGACATCGAACCTGCGGAGCGCGCCGTTCCCCTTGTACATCGGAAGCGCCCGGATCGAGGAGATGGTGGCGATGGGACCGGTGGCGGGCACGGCATGCAATGCCACGGTGATCTCGTACGACGGCGGATTCGACATCGGTCTGTTCGTGGATCCCGTGGCGATCGAAGCTCCCGCCGATCTCCGGGCGGCCGTCGACGAGGCGTTCCGAGACATCTGTCGGCTCTGATCGGCCGGCAAGTCTCGGCGGAGGCTTGGCAACTACCCTCAAGGTCATGCCCGAACTGTTCCTCGGCGGCAACGTCGACCCGGCAACGCACGACCGCACCGGCGACGAGGTCCGCATCGACACCGACAAGTTCACGACCCATGGCGTGATCGTCGGCATGACCGGGTCGGGCAAGACCGGCCTCGGTGTCGTGCTGATCGAAGAGGTGCTGTCGGCGGGTCTACCGACCCTGCTGATCGATCCGAAGGGCGACCTCACCAATCTGTGCCTGACGTTTCCGGGCCTGCAACCGAGCGATTTCCGGCCATGGGTCGATGCAGCCCAGGCCAGCGCCGCGGGCGTGTCTCCTGACGAGTTCGCCCAGCAGCAGAGCGAGCTGTGGACGAAAGGCCTGCTCGGGTGGGGGCTCACCACCCAGAACATCGTCGATCTCCGCGCCACGACCGACTTCACGATCTACACGCCCGGCTCGCAGTCGGGCGTTCCGGTCAACATCGTCGGTTCGCTCCAGGTGCCCGAGGACATGAGCGACGCCGAGATCATCGGCGACGAGATCGAGGGCTACGTCTCCGGCCTGTTGGGACTGGTCGGCGTGCAGGCCGACCCGCTCTCCAGCCGCGAACACATCCTGCTCTCGAACCTGATCAACCACTCGTGGGTCAACGGCCACGCGCTCGACCTGGCGACACTCGTCGGCCTGGTCGGCAATCCGCCGATCCGCAAACTCGGCGTGTTCGAGCTCGATCAGTTCTTCCCACCGAACGACCGCATGGCGCTGGCGATGAAGCTGAACGGTCTGCTGGCTTCGCCCTCGTTCGCGGCGTGGGCCCAGGGCCCGCCGCTCGACATCCAGTCGATGCTGTACACCCCGGAGGGCAAACCGCGCTGTGCGATCGTCACGACGGCGCACCTCTCCGACCAGGAGCGCCAGTTCGTCACCTCGCTGATGTTGTCCAAGCTCGTCACGTGGATGCGCCGCCAGTCGGGCACCACCGACCTGCGGGCGATGTTGTACATGGACGAGGTCGCCGGTTATCTCCCACCGACGGCGAACCCGCCTACCAAGAAGCCGATCATGACGCTGATGAAGCAGGCCCGTGCCTTCGGCGTCGGCGTCGTGCTCTCCACTCAGAACCCGGTCGACATCGACTACAAGGCGCTTTCGAACGCCGGCACCTGGATGATCGGCCGGCTGCAGACCGACCGCGACAAGCAACGCCTGCTCGACGGCCTGTCCACCGCCAGCGGCGGGGTCGACGTCGCCGAGGTCGACAACGTCATCTCCGGGCTCGGCAAGCGCGAGTTCGTGCTGCGCCGGGCCGGCACGGACACCACCGAGGTCTTCACGACCCGGTGGGCGATGAGCTACCTACGGGGACCGATGACGCGGGATCAGATCAGCGAGCTGATGGTGGCCGAACGCAGCCGCGCCGCCGGCGCCGCCCCGAATGCACCGCCGACCGCCGGGGGCACCACTGCGACGGGTGCCGCAGAGGCCGCGAGCCAGCTGGCCAACGACGAGACCACCGTGATGCCAGAGATCGCCGACGGCATTCCGGTGCGCTGGGTCGACGTCGCTGCGCCCTGGCTGGCCGAGGCCGGTGGCGATTCACTCGGGCGGCGCCTGCAGGCCGCCGTCGTCGCGCGGGTGCAGTTGCGCTACGACGAAACCAAGGCCGACCTGGTCCACGACGAAGAGTACGAGTGCGTGATCTCCCCGATCACCGAGTCGGTCGACGTGAGCCGCGCGATCGCCGTCGATTACGACGAGCGCGACCTGCGAACCGATGCGCCGGCGGGCGCCGTGTACGCCATGAGCGACGCCCCGCTGGCGACGAAGAGCTTGTTCTCGGGTGTCGAACGCGATCTGAAGGACTATCTGGCGCGCAGCCTGACGATGGAGATCGCGGCCAATCCCGAGCTGAAGCTGTACGGCCGTCCCGGCGAGTCGACCGAGGCCTTCGAGATCCGATGTCTCCAGTCGGCCGACGCCGCGGCCGACGCCGAAACAGCGAAGTTGCGCGACAAGTACGAGGCCAAGGCCACCAGCCTGCGCGACCAGATCGCAGCCGCGCAGGATCGGGCCGACGTGCTCGACGAGCAGGTCAACGGCCAACGCAACTCCGAGTTGCTCTCGACCGCCGGTTCGATCCTTGGCGGTCTGCTGGGCGGCAGTCGTTCGCGGGGTGGGTTGCTGGGCAAGTTGGGCACGGCTGCAAGTCGGCGCGGTACCACGAACGCCAGCAGGGAACGTCTCGACGCCGCAGAGAACAAGGTCGAGCGCCTCCAGGCGTCACTGGAGGATCTCGAACTCGAGCTCAGCCAGGACATCACCGAGATCGACGCACGCTGGATGGCACTCGGGAAGGGCATCGAAACGATGCAGATCCCGTTGGAGAAGACCGACATCAAGATCACGCAACTCGTGCTCGCCTGGCTACCAGTAGCCTGACGCAACCGCTGCGGGCGTGGCGGAACTGGCAGACGCGCAAGGTTTAGGTCCTTGTTCTTCGGAGTGAGGGTTCGAGTCCCTCCGCCCGCACGATGGCTCCCGCGGCAGCTCGCGCGGCGCGCGTCCCGATCGGTTCGAGGCCTGATGTTGCTACGTCGTACGCAGACGACTTGACGAAATCTTGAATCGGGGCACGGCACCAGCACGACGATGCAGATGCACACCGTTATCGAACGAGCCATCATGCCCCGCGACCACAACCTCCACTCGTCACGTCGGATCGCCGCGTTCGCCTGCACCGTCGGTGTCCTCGGCGCGGGACTCTCGTGGATGCTCGTGTGGACAGAGCTCCGGCACGGGGCCTCACCGGTCAACTGGACGGTCTTCGCAGTGATCGCCGGAGCGATGTTGATCTGCGAACGGGTGCCGGCCACGTGGATCCGGTTCGGACCGGTCGCCACCGTCACACCGTTGTGGATGTTCAGTTTTGGGCTGATGCTGCTCGGATCGCCCTCGGCGGCCCTCGGCGCAGCCCTGTGCGGGGCGACGCTCCATTCGATCGGCACCGCCGCCAAACCCTCGACGATCGTGATCCGCGTCGGCGCCACTGCGGTTTCGCTCGCCTCGGCGGGTTTGATCCTGTTCGCACTCGACGTACACGGTGCGATCACACAGTTCGAGACGATCCCGTGGGAGTGGGGCGTGGCGATCGTGGTCTGCGGCATGTCGATTCTGCTCCTGAATTCGTTGCTGGCCGCCATCGATCTCTCGGTCCGGCGGCGCATCTCATTCGTCGGTCTGCTTCGCCGTGGGGTCGCCGCCCGCTTCACGGCGGAGGGCGCACTGCTGTCGCTGGCGCCCATCTGGGTGATCGGGATCGACTTCAGCGTCGTCCTGGTGCCGCTGTTGGGCATCACCACCCTGCTGGTGTTCGGCTCGACCCGTCAGGCGCTCGAACGCTCGCACGAGGCGAACCACGACTCGCTCACCGGACTGTTGAATCGTCGCGCATTCCTCGAGAATGTCGACGACGCCTTGGCCGACCTGCGGAGCGCGACGGTGCCGACGTTGCTGGTGATGGACCTCGACGGCTTCAAGGACATCAACGATGAACTCGGACACCAGATCGGCGACACCCTGCTGGTTGCGTTCGGCGAACGTCTCGAACGCGAGGCACCGGATGAGGCCGTCGCGTGCCGGCTGGGTGGCGATGAGTTCGCGGTGCTCTTGATCGAGCGGGCAGACCAGGATTCGATCGATGGCGCCGTGAAGCGGCTTCATCATCGCCTCGTCAGCCCGTTGGACATCGAAGGTTTCCCGGTTTCGGTGGGCGTCAGTATCGGCGCCGCAACGGCTCCGAACGACGGGCGCACGACTTCGGACCTGCTCCGGGCGGCCGACGTCGCGATGTATCGCGCGAAGCGCACTGGATCGTCGATCGCCCACTACGAGGACTGCGTGCGGGCGCCGCAACGGGGACGCCTCAACCTGCTCGGCGATCTCGGCGAGGCGCTGCGGCACCACCAGCTCCACATCAACTTCCAGCCCCAGCTGAAGATCTCGAATGGTTCGGTCGACACCGTCGAGGCGCTCATCCGCTGGACGCACCCCGAACACGGACCCGTCCCACCGAATGAGTTCATCGGCTTGGCCGAGCAGACCGACCTGATCGGTCCACTCACCGACCGCGTGCTGCGGCTGGCGACGCAGATGTTGGCCTCGAACCCGACAGCCACGTACCGGCTTGCCGTCAACGTCTCAGCGCGAAGCCTGCAGGACCGCCACTTCGCCACCAACGTCTTGGCGATCCTCGCCGAGTCCGGCTTCCCCGCCGATCGTCTCGAGTTGGAGGTCACGGAGCGAGCGCTCGTGACGAACGCTGAACGGAGCATCTACACGATCGAGAGCTTGCGCCGCCGAGGCGTACGGATCGCCATCGACGACTTCGGGGTCGGGTACTCGTCGTACCAGACACTGCGCATCCTGAAGGTCGACCGCGTCAAGATCGACCGGGATTTCATCCGGGAACTGCTGACGCAACCCCGCGATCGGCTGATCGTCTCCTCGTTGATCCGACTCGCGCACGACCTCGGACTCGATGTGGTTGCCGAAGGCGTCGAGAGCACCGCGGTGTGGGACGAGTTGGCAGCGTTGGACTGTGACATCGCACAAGGTTTCGGCATCGCCGTTCCGATGGGGTATCCCGAGCTGCGGTCGTGGCTGGCGGAATGGGATCACGCGATCCGCGACGGAGCCTCCCTCAACCTTCCGGTTGCCGGATTCTGAGCGTTGCGTCGTCCTGACGCCGCTGGCACCCGGTCGGCATGCGACGCTGTGGCGTGCACGTCATCGAGGTTGCGACCCCCGCCTTGATCATCGACGCCGATCGCCTCGACCGCAACCTGGCCGAGATGGCGCGCCACCACGGCGCCGATCGGCTGCGGCCGCACGTGAAGGCTCACAAGTGCACGGCCCTCGCAGCGGCGCAGCAAGCGATCGGGCACGAGACGTTCACGTGCGCGACACCTCTCGAGATCATCGGCATGGCGCGCGCCCAGGTCGGCAACGATCTGCTGCTCGCCAACGAGACGGTCGACCTCGAGCGGCTCACCGCGATGGCCGAACTCGACGTGCCGGTCACGGTCGCAGTCGATTCGGAGGCCACGATCGCCGCAGCCGCCCGGGCCGGTCTCACCGCATGCCTGATCGACGTGAACGTCGGGCTACCACGTTGTGGCATCGCGCCCGACCGGGCGGGAGCACTCGCCGACCGGGCCAGGGCCGCAGGATTGACGGTGCGCGGCGTGATGGGCTACGAGGGGCACCTGATGATGGTCGCTGACCGAGCTGAACGCCGGGAGGCGGTCGAGCGTTCCATGCAACTCCTCCGACGCGCTCATCGCGATGTCGGCGGTGACATCGTCTCGGCGGGTGGCACCGGAACCTTCGACCTGCACGACGACACCGGCATCACCGAGCTACAGGCCGGCAGCTACGCGTTGATGGACACGCACTACGCACGGCAGGGTCTGCCGTTCGAGCAGGCGTTGTCCATCTCGGGCACGGTGATCTCGGTCAGCGACGGCTGGGCTGTCACCGACGTCGGGCTGAAGGCGCTCGGGATGGACCACGGCAATCCGTCGGTGATCGGCGGCGAGGTGTGGTTCTGCTCCGACGAGCACCTGACCTATCGCCCCGAGATCGTTCCGATGGTTGGCGATCGTGTTCGGGTGATTCCCGCCCACGTCGACCCGACGATGGCGATGCACGAGGCGGCCTGGCTGACGCGCGATGACGAGGTGGTCGACAGATGGCCGATCGACCTGCGCGGCTGGTAGCCCAACAGCTTCGCCTCGTGTCACACGTGGCCGCGTGGGTGGCGGTGGCGTGCACCGCCTTGGCGCTGGCGACACAACTGCTCGGCACTCCCACCGGGTCGATCGCTGCCCTCCAGGCGCTGACGCCGTGGGCAACGGTGCCGTTGGTGGGCCTCGCAGTGTTCGGTGCCGCGACCCACCGCGATCGACTCGGATTCGCCGCGGCCTTCGTAGCGATCGGACACCTCGTCGTCGTGGCTCCGCTCGTATTCCCCGATCGGGGCCCAGCCGTCGCACCGGGTGCCGAACCGGTTTCCGTGACGTTCGTGAACCTGCTGTACTCGAACGAGCGTGTCGACGAAGCGGCCGCCTCGCTGTTCGGTTCCGATTCCGACGTCATCGCGATGGCCGAGCTGACATCGCAGCAGGTCGCCGTCTTGAGCGCCCATCCGCTGGCTGCCCGCTATCCACACCGCGTCGAGCAACCGCGCGAACGCGCCGGCGGGCTGTTGCTGTGGAGCAAGTTGCCGATCCGTTCTCGCTCCCGAACCGACGAGCTGCGCCGCTCGATCGATGTGACCCTCGAAGCCCCCGACGGGCCGCTGCGCGTCGTCGTCGTGCATCCGCCGCCCCCGTTGTTCGCTCACAGCGTGTGGGACGCCGAGATCGCAGCCCTGCCGTCGGTCGTTGCGGAATCGGCGAAGCCCACCGTCGTCATCGGCGACTTCAACGCCTCGTATTTCCATCCCCCCTTCCGGGCCGCGCTCGATGCTGCGGACCTGCTCGATGCACATGCCGCAGTTGGGCAGGGCCTGAGACCGACGTGGCCCACCGACGAGTGGATCCCCCCGTTCGTGACGCTCGATCACGTCCTGATCTCGCGCTCGCTGGCTGTGCTCGAGGCCGGCCAGTACGGCGTCCCGGGAAGCGATCATCGGGCGATCTGGGCAGAGGTCGCCGCGGCCGCGTGATCAGGCGCTCAATGCCGCAAGCAGATTGCGCAGGGCGCGACCGCGATGAGAGATCGCATGCTTGTCGGCCTCGGTCATCTCGGCGAACGAACGGCCATCGCCGTCATCGGGCACGAAGAGTGCGTCGTAGCCGAACCCGCCCTCGCCCCGCTCGGTGTCGCTGATGACGCCCGCGCAGACGCCATCGACGCAGAGCTCGCGACCGTCGGGCCAACAGACCATCACACAGGTACGGAACTTCGCCCGCCGGTCGGCCGTTCCGGACATCTCACGCATCAGTTTGCTGCGGTTGTCGGCGTACGACGCTTCTTCGCCGGCGTATCTCGCGGAGTGCACCCCGGGCGCCCCGCCGAGCGCGAATACCTCGAGCCCGGTGTCATCGGCGACAGCCGGCAGACCCGTCGCTTCGCAGATCGCCTTGGCCTTCAGTCGCGCGTTGCCTTCCAACGTTTCGGCATCCTCGACCACGTCGGGGATCTCGGCCGGACGCGGCAACAGGTCGACCACGTCGCGCAGGATCGCCTCGATCTCCGACACCTTGTCGGCGTTCGCCGAGGCGCACACCAATTGTGGGCGGACATTCATCGTGCTGCCGGAGGCGTGGCGACCATCTCGCGTTGGAGCGCCGTGATCTCGCCCAGACCACCCTCGGCGAGCACCAGCAACGAGTCGAGTTCGGTTCGGCTGAACGCCATGCCCTCGGCCGTGCCCTGCACCTCGACGAAGCGTGCCTCACCACCGGAATTCGGGGTCAGCATCACCACGTTCATGTCGACCTCGGCCCGGCTGTCCTCGACATAGGGCAGGTCGAGCACCGGGGTGCCGTCGACGATGCCGACACTGATCGCCGAACAGAACGAATGCAGCGGATGCGCAGCGATCCCGCCGCGCTGCATCACACGGGTCAGGGCATCGTGCAGGGCGAGATAGCCACCACAGATGCTGGCGGTGCGGGTACCGCCGTCGGCCTGCAGCACATCGCAATCGACGACTACCTGACGCTCACCGAGCATCCTCATGTCGCAGGCGGCGCGGAACGACCGACCGATGAGGCGCTGGATCTCGACCGTTCGGCCGCTCTGCTTGCCCTTGGCCGCCTCACGGTCGACGCGCTCGGGTGACGAGCCGGGCAGCATCGAGTACTCGGCGGTGACCCAACCCTTGCCCTTGCCGCGCATCCAACGAGGCACGTCTTCGTCGATCGAGGCGGTGCACAGCACCCGCGTCCTGCCGAAGCTGACCAGACACGAGCCATCGGCCATCTCGGTGTAGTCACGTTCGAACGTGATCGGTCGGAGTTCGTCGACATCACGGCCGTCGGGTCGGGTCATGGGCAACACCCTAGGGCGATCGCCGCCGCGTCAGACAGACCTCAGTGACCGCCGACCGGCAATGGCCAGCGTTCCGTGTGCGCCAGCTCCGAGCCGAGCAGCCGGCCGCCGAGTTCCCGAAACAGATCGATGTCGCCGCTCGACAGGAAGCGGTGCGACCCTCCGGTGCCGCCGCCACGGAGCAAGCCCAGCTCGTGCAGCCGGTCGCGAGCAAGGAAGGCCGTCTCGTCCGCCGAGCTGACCAAGGTGACCGCATGTCCCAATACATCGCTGATCGTGCGCGCCAGGAACGGATAGTGCGTGCAGCCCAACAGCAAGGCGTCGATGTTCGCATCCTGGATCGGAGCGAGCAGGCGCTCTGCCAGCACCGTCACCTCGTCACCGACTGTTTGGCCGCGCTCGACGAACTCGACGAATCCGGGGCAGGCAGCTGAGACGAGGTGTACCGGCGCCCCGGTGCGAGCGACGGCGTGTACGTAGGCACCCGACGACACGGTGCCGACGGTGCCGATCACACCGACCCGTCCGGTCCTCGTGGTCTGCACCAGCGCCTTGGCCCCCGGTTCGACGACGTCGATGATCGGCACCGGCAGTTCGTCCCGAATTTCGTCGAGCCCCGCCGCCGTCGCCGTGTTGCAGGCGACGATGATCGCCTTCACGTCGAAATCGTCGACGAGCGAGCGAGCGAGCTCGAACGAGTAGGTCTGCACCTCGGCCAACGGCTTCGAGCCGTAGGGGTAACGGCCGGTGTCACCGATGTACACCAGGTCCTCGTCGGGAACGAGGTCGATCACGGCGCGCGCCACGGTGAGTCCACCAAATCCCGAGTCGAACATTCCGATGGGGCGTTGCATCGACGACACAGGCTACGAGGTGCGACATGCGTCACGAGGCTCTCCCGTCACGATCCCGGCCGCTTCGTGGCAAGCTCGTGAAATGGATGTACCCGCTGACAACGAACGGTGGACCTCCACCGTCGTGCTCGGCGACGGCAACACCGCTCTGATCAGGCCGATCACGCCGGACGACGCCCCCGAACTGAGTGCGTTCCATCTCCGACAATCGCCCGACAGTCGCTACCTACGGTTCTTCTCCCCCAAGCCCAGCCTGTCCGACGACGAGCTCGCCCGGTTCACCACCATCGACTTCGTCGACCGGGTTGCATTCGTCGTCGAGCAGCACGGCGAGTTCATCGCCTGGGCCAGCTACGAGCGCTGGAAGAATCGCGAAGACGCCGAGGTGGCGTTCATGGTCGACGACGACCATTTCGGCAAGGGCATCGCCACGCTGCTCCTCGAGCACCTCGCGGCGGTGGCGCGATCCAACGGCATCACGCGTTTCACCGCTCAGACCTTGGGCAACAACCGAGGAATGCTCGCCGTGTTCGCCAAGGCGGGGTGGCCCGTTCATCGCCGATTCGAGTCCGGCGTGATCGACGTCGACTTCACGCTCGCCGACACGTCCGAGTTCATCGACTCGGTCGAACGTCGTGAGCAACGCGCCGACTCGCGTGCGATCGCTCGTCTCTTGCTCCCGTCATCGATCGCCGTGATCGGGGCATCCGACGAGCCCGGTTCCGTCGGTCAGGCATTGTGGACCAACGTCACTGCTGCACCGCGATGCCCGGTCTACGCCGTGAACCCGAACCACGGTGTCGACGGCGTCACCTCCTTCGCATCGATCGTCGACATCCCTGACGAAGTCGGTCTCGCAGTCATCGCCGTCCCTGCCATCGCGCTGGCCCAGGTGATCGACGATTGCATCGAGAAACGAGTGCGCGGTGCTGTCGTCATCACCTCCGTCGACCAGTCCGGTGTCGACGTGGCGGCCTTGGTCGCCCATGCGCGACGCAACGGACTGAGGATCATCGGCCCTGCCAGCCTGGGGGTCGCGTCGCCTCGCCCCGACGTGTTGTTGCAGGCGGCGCTCGTCGAGGTCGCGCTCCCATCGGGCAACGTGGCGATCTCCATGCAGTCGGGCACATTGGCGAGTTCGCTGCTGCGTCTCGCCGGCACCCTCCATCTCGGTCTCTCCTGGTTCGTATCGCTCGGCGACAAGTGTGACGTGTCGGCCAACGACCTGCTCCAGTTCTGGGAAGACGACGAGGCCACCGGTGTCATCGGGGTCTACACCGAATCACTGGGCAACCCACGCAAGTTCGCCCGAATCGCGCGGCGGGTCTCCACACGCAAGCCGATCGTGGCGGTTCGCACCGGCGCCGCACTGATCGGTGCCGCCAACGACGCCCTCTACGAACAGACGGGCGTGATCGAGGTCCCGACCGTGACGGCGCTGCTCGACACCGCCAGGGTGTTCGCCACGCAGCCGCTCATGTCCGACAACCGGGTTGCGGTGGTGAGCAACGCACGCAGTCCCGAAGTGCTCGCGACTGCGACGTTGGCTGCCGCAGGCCTCGATGTGGTGCCGTCTCCCAGCCGGCTCGAGTGGCGCAGCGAGGCGGCGGATTACGCAACCGCCATCACCGCCGCGCTCGACGACGAGGGCGTCGATGCGGTCTTGGTCGTCCACGCGCCCCCGGTCGCCGCCGCGATCGGACAACCGATCGCCGCGATCGAGGCCGCAGCGAGCGGCGCCACCAAGCCGGTCGTGGCCGTCATGCTGGGCTCTGGCGACGGCCCCCTCCAACCCGGCTCGACCATCCCCTGCTTCGCATTCCCCGAGCAGGCCGCCGCCGCGCTCGGCCGAATCGCAGCCTATTCACGGTGGCTGCGCACAGTCGCCGACGATGGCAACGACGCACCGCCCGGCGACATCGATCGGGCTCGCGCCCAGACCATCATCACCGAGCATCTCGACCGTGGATCGATGCCACCGCGGGACCTGCGAGCGCTGCTCGAGGCCTACGGCGTCACCATGGTGATGACCGAATTGGCCGGGCCTGCCGACGCGGTGGCGGCGGCCGAGGCGGTCGGCTACCCGGTCGCGGTCAAAGCGGTCCGGCGACGCGTCGGAAGATCCGTCGAGGCAGGAATTGCGCTCGACCTCAGCGGGCCCGATGACGTGAACGAAGCGGTGCAGATCATGGGTGAGCATCTCGGCGACGATGCGTCGGCACTGCTCGTCCAACCGATGGTTCCACCCGGGCTCGACCTGCGCATGCACGTGACGGTCGACGCTCGGATCGGCCCGGTGATCACCGTCGGTCTCGGAGGCGTCCAGGCCGATCTGATCGCCGACGAGTCGAGCCGCCTGGCGCCGATCTCGCCGTCCGTGGCCAGGATCCTCGTTGCCTCGACAAGAGCGGCATCCATGCTCGACGACGAGGCGCTCGAGTCGGTCGCCGACGTCGTCAGCCGTGTCGCTCAACTCGCGTCCGATCACCCCGAGATCGTCGATCTCGACCTCAACCCCGTGATCGTGGCGGGGCACGAGTGCCGTGTCGTCGACGCGGCGATCACCCTGCGGGTGCCGGAACGACCCGAGCCGGCCGTTCGCCGCCTCGAGTAATCCTCCACCAGTAGCCTGCGATTGCGGTTTCGGGCCTCTCGGCGGCGCGCTGGGGACTTTGTGCCGTGCCCACAGGGCCGATCGATCCGCACAATGTAATCATGACCACTGCTTTGATCGCGTCCGCTCTGATCGATGGCAACGAGGCGGCCGCGCGCGTCGCCTACGCACTTTCCGAGGCGATCGCGATCTATCCGATCACTCCTGCTTCGCCGATGGGCGAACACGCCGATACGTGGTCGGCCGCCGGGCAACCCAACCTGTGGGGCAGCGTGCCGGAGGTCGTCGAGATGCAGTCGGAGGCGGGCGCGGCGGGCGCGTTGCACGGATCGCTCCAGACCGGCGCTCTGTCGACCACGTTCACCGCCTCGCAGGGTCTGCTGCTGATGCTGCCCAACATGTACAAGATCGCCGGTGAGTTGACGCCCGCGGTCATCCACGTCGCTGCCCGCTCGCTGGCCACACACGCACTGTCGATCTTCGGGGATCACAGCGACGTGATGGCTGCCCGCGGCACCGGGTTCGCGATGCTGGCCGCGAGTTCCGTGCAGGAGGCCCACGACTTCGCCGCCGTCGCACATGCCGCAACGCTGCGAAGCCGCGTACCGTTCCTGCACTTCTTCGACGGGTTCCGCACGTCGCACGAGATCAACCGGGTCGATCTGCTCGACGACGACCAGCTGCGGCTGCTGGTTCGCGAAGACGAAATCGCCGCTCACAAGCTGCGTCGGTTGCGTCCGACCGCCCCGGTCGTTCGCGGGACCGCACAGAACCCCGACGTGTTCTTTCAAAGTCGTGAAGCGGCGAACATGTACCACGACGCCGTGCCCGGGATCGTCGCCGAGGTGTTCGACGAGTTCGCAGCCGTCACCGGACGCAGCTACGAGTTGGTCGACTACACCGGCGCCCCCGATGCCGAGCGAGTGATCGTCATGATGGGTTCCGGTGTCGGAGCTGCGGCCGAGACCGTCGATCACCTGGTCGCCGAGGGCGAGCGGGTGGGGCTCGTCACGATCCGGCTGTTCCGCCCGTTCCCCGTCGACGCATTCCTCGAGGCGCTGCCCGACACCGTCCGTTCGGTTGCCGTCCTCGACCGCACGAAGGAGCCCGGCTCGGTCGGCGAGCCCCTGCTCCAGGATGTCGTCACGGTGCTCGCCGACGACGACAGCGGCCACGTCAAGGTCGTCGGCGGCCGCTATGGGTTGGGCTCGAAGGAGTTCAACCCGGCCATGGTCAAGGCAGTGTTCGACGAGCTGGCGAGCGACCGTCCGAAGCGCCGATTCACGGTCGGCATCATCGACGATGTCACCAACCTCAGCCTCGGGGTCGACGATGCCTTCCGGGTCCGCACGCCACACCGGTCGGCGGTGTTCTATGCGCTCGGCAGCGATGGAACCGTCGGCGCCAACAAGGCCTCGGTGAAGATCATCGGCGAAGAGCCCGGCCTCTACGCCCAGGGCTACTTCGTGTACGACTCGAAGAAGTCGGGCTCGATGACGGTGTCGCACCTCCGCTACGGGCCCAGCCCGATCCGGTCGACCTACCTGGTCGAAGATGCCGATCTGGTCGCTTGCCACCAGTTCGGCCTGCTCGATCGGTTCGATGTGCTCGAGCGCGCCAAGCAGGGCGCGATCTTCCTCTTGAACGCCCCGTACGCTTCCGACGAGGTGTGGGACCATCTGCCGGCCATCACACGCCAGCACATCGTCGACCGCGGCGTCCGGGTGTTCACGATCGATGCAGCTCGGGTTGCGCGCGAACTCGGTATGCCCGGCCGCATCAACACGGTCATGCAGCCATGCTTCTTCGCACTGGCCGGCGTGATGGACAACGACCGGGCGATCGCTGCGATCAAGCAGTCGATCGAGAAGGCCTACGGTCGGCGTGGCCAACTCGTGATCGAGCGCAACCAGGCTGCGGTCGATCGTGCGCTGGGCGAGATGACCGAGCTGTCCGTGCCGGAGATCGTCGGCGAGCGGATCGCCGACGACGTGATCGCGGGGATCCCGGCCTCGGCCACCGTGGCAGCGGGCGACGACCGTAACTTCATCGAGCGCGTCACCGCCACCTTGATCGCTGGTCGCGGCGACCTGCTCCCCGTGTCGGCGTTCCCGGTCGACGGCACGTTCCCCACGGGAACGACCCAGTACGAGAAGCGACGCCTGGCGGCCGAGATCCCGGTCTGGGAGCCCGACATCTGCATCGACTGCGGGAAGTGCGCGATCGTCTGCCCGCACGCCGCGATCAGGCTGAAGGTCTTCGAGCCCGACACCATCGCCGCTGCCCCGCAGGGTTTCCTCTCCAAGCCGTTCCGCTCGCGCGAGCTCGACGGGTTCCATCTCACGGTGCAGGTTGCGCCCGACGACTGCACTGGCTGTGGTGTGTGTGTCGACGTCTGCCCGGCCAAGGACAAGTCGGAGGTCAAGCGCAAGTCGATCAACATGCGCGACGCCCTCGAGCACGGAGATCGCGAGCGCGAGCGATGGAACTTCTTCACCTCGATCCCCGAGCTCGACCGCACGGCCGTCAGCCACGATTCGGTGAAGAACACACAGCTGCTGCAGCCTCTGTTCGAGTTCTCCGGTGCATGCGCCGGTTGTGGCGAGACGCCCTACCTCAAGTTGCTGACACAGCTGTTCGGTGATCGATTGGTCGTCGCGAACGCGACCGGCTGTTCGTCGATCTACGGTGGCAATCTGCCGACGACGCCGTGGGCGAAGAACGAGCAGGGTCTGGGCCCGGCGTGGGCGAACTCGCTGTTCGAGGACAACGCCGAGTTCGGGCTGGGCATGCGGCTCGGCATCGAGCACCACCAGCACGAGGCCGCTCGTCTGGTCGATGAACTGGCCGGCTCGATCGGCCCCGATCTGGCCGCGGCACTCTTGGCGAACGCGCAGCCGACCGAGGGCGACATCATCGCCCAACGCGAGCATGTCGCCGAGATGCGACAGCGTCTCGGCGAGGTCGATGACCCGCGGGCCCGCCGCCTCGACTCGATCGCCGACGAATTGGTACGCACGACCACCTGGATCGTCGGTGGCGACGGGTGGGCCTACGACATCGGCTACGGCGGCGTCGACCACGTGCTCGGTAGCGGCCGCAACGTCAACCTGCTGGTGCTCGACACCGAGGTCTACTCGAACACCGGCGGCCAGGCCTCGAAGGCGACACCGCTCGGCGCCGTCGCCAAGTTCGCGACGGCCGGGAAGGCCACCGCCAAGAAGGACCTGGGAGCGATCGCCCGCAGCTACGGCAACGTGTACGTCGCCCAGGTCGCCCTCGGCGGCAGCGACATCCAGACGGTAAAGGCGATGCGCGAGGCCGACGAGTGGGACGGGCCGTCGCTGATCATCGCCTACTCGACCTGCATCGCCCACGGCATCGACATGACGACCTCGATGACGCACCAGAAGGATGCAGTGAAGTCGGGATACTGGCCGCTCTATCGTTTCAAGCCGTCGGTCGACGAGCACGAGCACCCGTTCCAGCTCGATTCGGCAGCTCCGTCGATCCCGCTGCGCGACTTCGCTCTGCAAGAAGCGCGGTATGCGATGCTCGCACGTTCCGATCCCGCCAGATCGGAGCGGCTGCTCGATCTGGCCCAGGCCGGTATCGACGAGCGGCGGCACTTCTACGAGCAGCTCGTGGAGGTCGAACGCACCGTTCCCCATGTCGACGATCACGACGAGATGGTCGAAATCGACCGAACCGAAGCAACGACTGCCGATACCACATCCAACGAGGAGACGAGCCATGAGTGATCTACACGTCGACTATCTCGGCCTCCGACTGCGCTCGCCGCTCGTCGCATCCGCCGGGCCGTACACGGGAGATCTCGACAAGATGACCGAGATCGAGCAGGCCGGCGCCGGTGCGCTGGTATTGCCGTCGTTGTTCGAGGAGCAGATCGAACACGAGACCAGCGAGATCGACCGGCTGTTCTCGCTGCACCACGACAGCTTCGGAGAGGCCTCGTCGTTCCTGCCCGAACTCGACGGGTACAACACGGGTTCCGATGCCTATCTGGCCTTGGTCGAAGCCGCCAAGTACCGCGTCGACATCCCGGTGATCGCAAGCCTCAACGGCACCAACGTCGGGGGTTGGCTGCGCTACGCGAAGCTGCTCGAGGACGCCGGCGCCGACGCGATCGAGTTGAACCTGTACACCGTCGCCGCCGATCCCGTGATCAGCGGCGCGTCGCTCGAGGCTCAGCAGCTCGAGCTGGTGGCGCTCGTCGCCGAGGAGATCGACGTGCCGCTGGCCGTCAAGATCTCGCCGTACTACTCGTCGCTGGCCGCGTTCTTGTTCGCACTCCAAGAATCCGGAGCGTCGGGTGTGGTGATGTTCAACCGGTTCTACGCGCCCGACCTCGACTTGGAGACGCTCGACGTGCAGGCCAGGATCTCGCTCAGCAGCCAGGCCGAGTTGCGCCTGCCGTTGCGCTGGATCGGCATCGCCCGCGAGTTCCTGTCGATCTCGATCGCCGGATCGACCGGTGTCCACACCGGACTCGACGCCGCCAAGTTGATCCTGGCGGGCGCCGACATCGCGATGACGACGTCGGCGTTGTTGTTCCACGGCGCGACGCACCTGGCGACGATGGAAGCCGAGCTGCGCGAGTGGATGGCCGATCACGGGTACCTGTCGATCGACGAGATGCGCGGTGCCGTCAGCCGCGACTCGGCGGCCGACCCTGCCGCCTACGAGCGTGCCAACTACATCGGCAACATCACGTCGTACACCAGCCGCTTCCTCGGGGCGCAGTCGATTGCCCTACAGCGCAAGTAGGCGCGTCAGTCATCGATGTCGATCGCACCGTCGTCGAGATAGTCGATCTTCTGCACCGGCTCGATGACAGCGGTGACGATGCCGGCAAGATTGGCGACGATCCGCTTCCAATAGCGGTACAGGATCGCCCGCGGGACGGCCCAGTGGCCCGGCTCGTCGGAGTGCATGTACTCGCGAACCTTCGCCCCGCAGATGTCGTTCAGCACGAGTGAGCGTTCAAGGAATTCCGTGGCGGCGGCCACGTCTTGTGAGGCGAGCAGGTCGGCTGCCTCGACATACAGCTTGGAGATCTCCTGGCGGCGAGCGACGAACTCGTCGATGTCGGCAGCCCCGGCCAGCGACACGCCGTCGGCTGCGAGATCGTAGATGTTCTTGGCCTGGTCGCCGATCCGCTCGATCTTCTTGAGCAGCAATGTGTACCCGAGCACGAGGCCGATGTCGCCACCGCCGCGCACCGAGATGTGGACGACCAGCTCCGAACGCAGATCCTGCTCGGCTCTGTTGATGCGGGCATCGATCGCCTCGATGTCGGCGCCGATCGACATGGGGTCGGCGCCGCTCAGGATGACCATCGACGCCAGATCGAACGAGTGATGAGCGTCGCCCAGCATCGAGATCGTCTGATGTGCGATGTGGTCGAGACCCGACTCCGACCTACGGAAGAACGACATGACCATGAGAAGACCTCCAGGACCTAACGGAAGATTGCCACACCGACGAGTGGGAGCACGATGAATGCTCCGACCACGTAGCCGAATGCGATCATGCGCCGCTTCACCGCGAGATCGGCGAGCGTCTCGGCCGCCCTGATCGGCAGCGGCCGCATGAACGGGACCACGTAGAGGATCAGGATTCCGGCCAAGTTGAACAACGTGTGGACCAGCGCCACCGTGAGCGCCTCCGGTCGGCTGGCCGCCAGCGCGGCGAGGAGCGCCGTGACGGTGGTGCCGACGTTGGCCCCGAGCGTGACCGGATAGGCGTTCTTCAGTTTGATGACACCGGCGGCTGACATCGGGATCAGGATCGATGTCGTGATGCTCGAGCTCTGCACGGCAACCGTGATCAGAAGGCCCACGACGATCGCGACGAACCCACCTCCCCGACCGAGGATCGCGTTCATCGACCGCTCGACACGCGCGGCGATGAGCGTCTTCATGTTGGTCGTGATCAAGATCAGCGAGGAAAGGACGATGATCAGCCCGAGCGCAACCATCAGCGTGCCGAGCACGTTGTCGCTGTCGACGAAGCTCCCGATCGCATCCTTGATCCAGCCGACGGGTTCCTTCACCCATTTCTTGACCGGACTCTCCCACTCGGCGCCTGCCGAACCGACGAGGTGCCCCGCTGATCCACCCGGCTGACTTCGACAACAAGTGCGTGGCGAGCTCGAATGGCAACAGGATCGCCACTGCCATCACGTTGAAGAAGTCGTGCACCGTCGCGGCTGCGAAGGCACGACGGAACTCGTTCGACTGGCGGACGTGCCCCAACGAGACCAGGGTGTTGGTGACGGTGGTGCCGATGTTGGCGCCCATGATCATCGGCACCGCAGCCTCGACACTGAGAGCACCCGAAGCGACCAGACCGACGATCACCGAGGTGCTCGCCGACGACGATTGCACGAGCACGGTGCCCAGGATGCCGACGAACAACCCGGCCAAAGGATGATCGACGTTGGCGAACAGCCGCTCCTGGGTATCGGCCCCCATCACCTTGATGCCGCTCTCCAGCAAGGAGACGCCAACCAGGAAGACGTAGATCAGGAAGACGACGAGTGCCGCCCGCGCCGGACGCGGGAGCGGGACGGTGCGTGCAAACAACGCCATGCACCCGGCAGGCTACGTGACCGTCACCGACCGCCAAAAACGCACGACCGCCCTCACAGTTGCCACCACGCGCCCAGCGCCTCAGCTCACGATCTGGACGAATCGGATTCGGAACCTCCTGTGCTTCCGAATCCGATTCGTCGGACCGGGCGAGTTGGGGTCAGCTGGTGGCGGTGAGGATCGCGTCGACGACGTGGAGGTAGCCGACCGGCGCCTCGGTGCCCTCGAGATCGACCACCAGGATCTTGGCTCCGCCAACCGTGAGCGCGTCGGCATCGACGGCGAGCATCTGACCGGACAAGGTGGGGAGCTCGGTCTCCGCCAGCACCGCTCCGCTGTCGAGGCTGTCGACCACGACGTGCAGGGTGATCAGATTCACCAGATCGTCGCCCGTCGGGGGCGTGACCCCTTCGAACGCGTCGTTCGTCGGTGCGAACACGGTGTACGGCCCTGGGCTCGCTTCGAGCACCACGTCGAGTCCGGCTTCCTGGATGAGACCCCACACGATCGAGAGGTCCTCGTTACCACTCAGGATTGCGACCAGGCTGCCCCCGCCCTCGGGGACCGTCACGTCGGGGACGCTGGTCTCGGGCGCGGTCGTTTCCGGTGTCGTGGCTTCCGGTGTCGTCGTTTCCGGTGTCGTCGTCTCCGGTGTGGTCGTTTCCGGTGTGGTCGTTTCCGGTGTCGTCGTCTCCGGTGTCGTGGTCTCCGGTGTCGTGGTCTCCGGTGTCGTGGTCTCCGGCACGGTCGTTTCGACCGTGGTGGTCGTGCTGTCGCTGGTGACCGAGGCGGCCTCGTCGTCGTCGCCCGAGAGGGCCACGATCAAAATGACGATCGCGGCGATCGCAACGAGGGCCCCGACGATCAGCACGGTGGGATTCTTGTACCACGGCGTCGGGCCGTCGGGAGGCACAGTGCCGCCCGGGGGTGGCGGGCTGCCTGGCGGGGGTGTCGCTCCCGCTGCTGCACCCGCCGCCGCGGCGCCTGCCGCTGTTGGAGCAGCCGAGGTTGCCCCGGTCGGCTCGGCTGGGATCGGCTGGGTCGGCTCGCCAGGGGTGCTCCCCGCGCCGGTTCCGTCGTCGGTCATTCCGTCATCACTCATCCGGACAGGCTATGGAGATACCCGCGGCAGCGGTCACACTGTCGGCAACCCTGATCAAAAGTAGATGATGAGATCAGAAGTAGATGATGGCTTCGGCGTTGGCTTCGGCTTCGTCGAGGTCGGCCGTGTAGGCCCCTGTCGACAGGTATTTCCAGCCACCGTCGCAGACGATGAACACGATCGTGGCCTCGACGCCGGGCTCGATCGACGAAGCCACCTTGGCAGCTCCGGCCAGGGCGGCGCCGGTGGACAGGCCGGCGAAGATGCCACACTCCTCGACGAGCCGGCGGGTCCATTCGATCGACTCGCGAGGCCTCACCACCCGCTTGCGATCGAGGAGGTCGAAACCGTTCCAGTTCTCGAACACGGGCGGGATGTAACCCTCGTCCATGTTGCGCAGACCCTCGACGCGCTCGCCGAGCGGTGGCTCGACGGCGATGATCTGGATGTCGGGGTTCTGCTCTTTGAGGAACCGCCCGGTGCCCATCAACGTGCCGCTGGTGCCGAGGCCGGCGACGAAGTGGGTGATCTCGGGGACGTCGCGCCAGATCTCGGGACCGGTGCCCTCGTAGTGGGCGCGCGGGTTGGCGTCGTTCGCGTACTGGTAGATGAAGCACCACTCGGGATGGTCGGCCGCCATTTCCTTGGCCCGCTTGACCGCTCCGTTCGAGCCCTCGGGGCCGGGCGTCAGGATTACCTCGGCACCCATGATCTCGAGCATCTGGCGACGTTCGATCGATACGCTCTCGGGCATCAGGATCTTGATGGGATAGCCCTTGAGCCGGGCGATGGCAGCCAGCGCGATGCCGGTGTTGCCCGAAGATGGCTCGAGGATCGTCTGGCCGGGCAGCAGTCGGCCGTCCTGCTCCGCGGCCTCGATCATCGCTTTGGCGATCCGGTCTTTGACCGATCCCCACGGATTCTGCATCTCCAGCTTGGCGAGGATCCGGACGTTCGGATTCGGCGACAGGTTGGAGACGTCGACGACCGGCGTGTTGCCGATCAGGTCGAGCACGTTCGCGTGCACGCTACTGATGCCGGGAATCGCTCGTTCACGTTGGGTGTAGGTCTCGATGGTGCTCATCTATCCGTCAAACCTTCTCGCCCCACATCGTATTCCGACAAATCCGATGTGTGTAGTCATGAATCTGGATTTCGGCATGGAGATCGCAGCTGCCGAGCCCCGACTCGGAGCCGCACGTGCAATGCGATTGACATCCGGCGGCCCACCGCGCAAGGATCCCTCGCCATGGGATCCGCTCGGCAGGCAGCATGCTGAGCAGCCTGTTCGTCTTCGCCCCGACCGAGGCGAGCGGCGAGATCGACGTGTTCCTCGTGATCGTCGAGGTGTTCGGCGGCCTGGCGATCTTCCTGCTCGGTATGGACCGCATGACCGAAGCGCTGCGCCTGATCGCCGGCGACCGGATGCGCGATGTGCTGGCGAGGCTGACCCGGAATCGTTTCGCCGGCATGGCGACGGGGGCCGGGGTCACGGCGGTGATCCAATCATCGTCGGTGACCACGGTGCTGGTCGTGGGGTTCGTCTCGTCGGGTCTGATGTCGCTCACCCAATCGTTGGGGGTGATCATCGGCTCGAACATCGGCACCACGGTCACGGCCCAGATCGTCGCGTTCAACATCACGAGTTATGCCCTGATCGGTGTATCCGTCGGTTTCGCCATCACGTACTTCTCGAAGCGTCAACAACGACAGGCCCGCGGCACGGCGCTGCTGGGACTGGGCCTCGTGTTCTTCGGCATGAGCCTGATGAGCGACGCCATGGTCCCACTCAGGGAGTCCGAGACGTTCGTCGACACCATGGCGCAGCTCGAGAACCCATTCGTCGGGATCGCCGTCGCGATGGTCTTCACCGCCTTGGTGCAGTCGTCGTCGGCAACCACCGGGATCGTGATCGCCCTGGCCCAGCAGGGCCTCATCTCGACGCAGACGGGCATCGCCCTCGTGCTGGGCGCCAACATCGGCACGGCGATCACCGCGGTCCTCGCCGCGATCGGCAAACCCCGCGATGCGATGCGGGCAGCGGCCGGGCACGTCGTGTTCAACGTGTTGGGCGTGCTGATCTGGCTGCCCTTCCTCTGGCTACTCGACGACTGGGTCTTGGCGATCGGTGGGCCGGTGCCGCGACAGATCGCGAACGCGCACACGATCTTCAACGTGGTCAACGCCGCCTTGTTCATCGGGTTCGTCTCGCAGCTCGCCAGGCTCGTGACATATCTCGTCCCCGACCGCGGCGAGGACGCGTTCGCCGTCCAGGCCAGACATCTCGACCGTGGTTTGTTCACGACTCCCGAGCTGGCGCTCGCCCACGCCCGCCTGGAGATCATGCGGATGGGCAGTCGCACCCGGCTGATGCTCGAAAGCGTGCTGCCGGCATTGATCGACGGCACCCGATGGGAGCTGATCGCCATCCAGGACCTCGACGACGAGGTCGACGCGCTACACGAACAGATCATCGACTACCTACGCGAAATCGGCACGCAGAAGATCTCGAGTACCTCCACGGCCGAGTTGATCAAGATGATGGATGCGGCCAACAACCTCGAGGCCGCGGCCGACATCATCGAGACCAACCTGGTGGCCCTCGGGTTGAGCCGCGTCGAGCAGGGCCTCGTCGTCAGCACCGAGACCCGGGAGGTGCTCGAGGCACTGCACGCCAAGGTGCTCGAGGGCCTCGATGAGGCGATGCGAGCGCTCGATGCCCGCGATGGCCATGCCATCCAGCACGCCGAACGTCTCAAGACCGAGATCAGCCGGCTCGAACACAACGCCGCGATCCACCAGGGCCAGCGCCTGCTCGCCGATGCCCCCGACCGCGTCGCGACCTACCGGTTCGAGATCGATGTGATCGCCAACCTCAAACGGGTGCACTACTTCTCGACCCGCACGGCACGCGCATCGGCCCCTCGCCGCGAGCCCCAGGCGTAGCCCGGCCCCCCGAGGTTCACGGGGCCAGCGCATCGGCCTCGCGGCGGCTGGTGCCGATCGACAGGTTGGTGGTCTGCCCGACCGAGACGCCGACCGCCTCGAGCGCGTCGACGAGCTCGCTCAGCAGCAGGCCCCGGAACCACGGTTCCTTGGTGCGGTCGTCGATCCATGCATAGGCGTTGAAGAACATCGCTTCGCCACCGACGTGATCGAACGCCACGAAGGCCCGCTTGCCCGGACTGTTCCACACCAGCGAGGCCATCACGTTGTTCATCACTTCGGTCGCCTGGGCGCGGTCGGATGCACGGTCGAGCGGTACTTGCACGCACAGGCGCCAGCCACCCATCCGGCTATGGTTGAGCACCTGGTTCTCCTGAAACGCTGAGTTCGGCACCCACGCTGTCGACCCATCGGGGAGTACCAACTCGGTGCGCAACATCGAGCGGTACACGACCTTGCCGTGCAGATCGCCGACCGTCACCGCCTCATGGACCTGATAGATGTCGTCGATGCGGATCATCGCGCCGGCGACGAGGTTCTGACCGACCGGCGTGAACACGACCGCTCCCGTGAACCCGACGGTGGCCATGATGGCCGCCATCCCGGACACGTCGATGCCGATCGCCGCGAGCCCGATGATCACGACGATGACCCCGACACCCTTGGGGACGAAGAACAGCAGTTGCTCGCGAAACCGGTTGTCCTCGACCCGGCGGATCGCCCGACGAACGAGCCGCAGCACCATCGCCGCGATCACCAACACGATGAGCAGCCGCCCGATCGATTGTGCCGCCGGCGCGAGTTGGCTACCGATGTCGATGCCGATGGCCTTGTCGAGGGTGTCCAGATCCTCCATGTGTTGAGCCTTCCGTCAGGCCCGCAGCCGATCACCGTAACACAACTGTAATATTTCGCAAACCGACGCCTGCAGATGCACAGCGACCTCCCGGCTGAGATCCCAGGCACATCTCCCGACTCAGGTGAGTTCGATCGGCACTTCGGTGATCTGTCCGTCGGCGATGCGATAGCTGCGCAGCTCGGGCAGGTCACGCTTGAGTGACACGATCACGTAGTGCCAATCCGGGTCGGGGGCCTGAGTGACATCGGTCGGGCTGGGGTACGGCTCGGAGTGCGTGTGGCTGTGCACGACGCCGATGATCTCCCAGTCGTTGTCGTCGGCATCGACTTCGGCCCTGAGGTGATCCTTCGGGTCGATCGTGTACACCTTGGCTGACGCGGCGAGGTTGTGGCACCGGTAGAAGCGCACGGCGTGGCCGGCGCCAGGCGGGCCGGCGATGAGGCCGCACATCTCAAGCGGGTACTCGCGAAAGGCCAGGTCGTTGATGGCGTCGAACACCTGCCGGTCGAGTCGCAGCACGGCCGGAACCCTAGCGGCCGCCCGCTGACGGCACCGATAGCCTCGGTCTTCAGATGGCGAAGACGAAGAAGTCCAAGGGTGCACCTGCCGGCACGAAGCTGATCGCCGGCAACCGCGTCGCGCGCCGTAACTACGACATCACCGATACCTATGAGGCCGGGCTGGTGCTGCTGGGCAGCGAGGTGAAGAGCATGCGCGAGGCCCAGGTGCAGATCACCGACGGCTACGTGCGCATCCGCGATGGCGAGGCGTGGCTCGACGGCATGCACGTAGCGCCGTACTCGTTCGCAATCGGCTTCGGAGCCCACGACCCCGACCGTTCGCGCAAGCTGCTGTTGCACGGCGACGAGATCGCGAAGCTCAAGGCCCGCATCGACCAGGAGCGGGTATCGGTCGTGCCGCTCAGCCTGTACTTCCGTGACGGTCGGGTCAAGGTCGAGCTCGGGGTCGGCAAGGGTCGCACCAAGGGTGACAAGCGCCAGGCGATCGCCGAGCGTGATTCGAAACGTGACGTCGAGCGCGAGATGGGCCGCATCAAGAAGCAGGGTTACTGAGCGAGTTGGCGGGAGCGTTCATGACCCGGTCGTCCGGGGAACTTCCAGATCCACACGACCAACCTGAGCACCTCACCCGTGCCAATCGATCGCGACCGGCATCGCGTCTTCGAGCCCTGGCACGACATCGTTGACTGCGTGCCTGGATGAGCCGGGCGTCCCGCCGAGCAACCTCTGGAACGATGTTGCCGGGTCGGTCGCCACGACACGTCCGGTCGGCGGTCAGCGGCGCTGCCAGGCACTCGGGTGGACCTGGCGAGCGCGGCACAGTGCGATCAACTCCGCCTGCGAGTGCACTCCCAGGCACCCGAGGATCGACTGGATGTGATTGCGCACCGTATGGCGACTCAGATACAGGTGGTCGGCGACGTCCTTGGTGTCGAGCCCGGCCAAGATGAGTGCCACGATCTCGTTCTGACGATCGGACAATTCGTCGAACTCCAGGGACGCCGTTCTCGCGACAAGGGATTCCGGCAGGACAGCCGTCGCTTCCGCGACGATCCGCTCGAGCGCGATTTCGAAAGTTCGTGCGTCGCGTTCCTCGGAGTCGTACGCGCCGGCAGCGAACACCCTCGAGGCGTTCCCGATCACCACCTGATCTTCGATCCAATCGCCGAGTACCGACATCGCCAGCCGGACCGGAACCGGGTCGCTGTCGATGACCGCCGCGACCACCATCGAGCACGATGCCCGAACGCCCCGACGCATCTCGCTCAGCACCCGCTGCACCGCACGCTGCAGGTGGGGCGGAACGTCGAAGACGAACTCGGTGCTCCCGACCTCGATCGGGACGTCGGTGAGCTTTTCCATCGCCGGGTTCGCGTACACGAGTCGGTGGTCGGGTCCGTAGACGAACCATCCGCTTCGGTCGACGTCCCACAGAGGGACCATCGCGGTCCACAACCTGCCTGCAACGGCGACCCCGGAGGCTTGCGCCTTACCGCTTGCCAATTGGATCTTCGGAACGTTCATCCGCCGCGCCCCCGGCCCTCGGCTCATCGCTGCGGCCCCTGACCGGGACCTGCCAGATCACATGCTAGGTAATAACGAGCTTCTTGTGAAGATCATCGAGTAAGAAATCCGTCTGACGATCCTGGAGTACAACAACGGATGAACCAGCCCGGATCCGCCGGTTCGACGGGCTTCTCACGCGTCGGCGGCATCACCGGAGAACGCCGGCGTCGCGTCGCGCCAGCCGTGAAGGTCTGCGCTCGGTCAGTCGGGACCGCCGGATCTCGAGGCACTCGAGCCGAGGCCGAGCTCCTCGTCCAGCTCCGCCAACGCCGTCGCGAAGAGATCGGGATCGATCTGTCCCTCGTCGAGGTTCGCGAACCATGGATCGCCCAGTCCCGCCGCTACTCGGACGTCGGACGTCGGAGTCGGGGTCGGCGTCGACGGGAGCGCCTCCGAGGTTGTTGCGGACGGCGTCGGAATCGACACGGGGGTCGCTGTCCGGGTCGGCTTCGGCCTCAGCGCCTCGGCAGAGGTCGCCGCGGTGGGACTCACCGGCGCGGACCTCGACGTGGTGGCGGGTTGCCGTGCGGCCGTTCGAGCCGGAGTCACGCGCCGGAGTTCGGCCCGAGCGGTACGCCGGCGGCGGCGCACCAGCACCACACCGAGCACCAACAGCACGCCGAGCAGTGCGGCGGCCGCAGCTGCCACGACGGTGCGATCGACGGATCCGCTCCCGTCGACGACCGGCGAGACGCCCGCGATCTCGAACTCGAGCGATTTGGCGTCGGTCACGAAGCCGTCGTAGTTGACGCTGCCTTCGAGACGGTATGCACCGGGTGTGTCCAGGGAGAAGCTGAAGGTCATCGGGACCATCGCCCCTGGTGACGCAGCCTGTCCGAGACTCTGCACCACCTGGACGAGCTCGTCGCCGCGATACACCCGGCCCTCGAAGATCGCAGTGGTGTCGATCTGACCGGTGTTGGTGAACGTCGCCTCGGCGACGATCGGAGTGTCGAGGCCGACGTCGCTCACGATCGCGAGCTCGCCCAGAACCCCAGCGCGTGTGAAGGTGCCCAATGGCTCGAGCCGGAACGCGAGCTCCCGCCGCCCGAGCTCGATCGGGTCGGACCCCGCCACGTCGGACACGGTGAACAGAGCCGTGTAGTCACCGGCGCTCTGCTCGGCCGTCGGCCACGTCACCTCGACGGGGCTGCTGGCTGCACCCTCCACCACCCATGGCTCGCCTCCCGTCGAGAGCTCGGCGACGGTGTCTCCGTCGCGCTGGATCGCGACGTCGAGTTGTGCGATCGCCCTGACGTTGCCGTCGTTGCGCACGATCGCGGTGAAGCGCTGATCCATGCCGACCTCGGCGTTGGCGACCCGGTAGTCGTCCACACCGGCCGACCGGATCTCGGTGCCGGTCACGTGCGCCTCGATCAGCACGACCCCGCCGATCTGAACGCCCGCGCCCGCGGCTGTGCCGGCGACTGCGCCGAGCACCTCGAGCCCACCGTCGTAGGTTCGATTGACGGCGTCGTCGGGGACGTCGAGGTGGACCCGGATGTTGAGACGCGAGCTGGGCGCGACGACGAACGAAGTCGTCCGTTCGCCATCGCCGAGCGATGTCGTCACCCAGGGCGCGATGTCGCCGGTGGCGACGACGGTGAACTCGGCGGGATCGTCGGGGTCGGTGTTCGTCAGCATCATGGTTTGTGTGTAACTCGCTCCGCGGAGCGCATCGCTGAACTCCATCGATACGGGCGAGATGCCGACCCCAGCGTGAGCGGAGTCCGAGATCGTTCCCATCGTGGCGATGGTCACCGCAACGGTCAATGCGGCCCGGCGAAGGGTTCGAGAGATGCGGGTGCCTGCCCTGTCATGCATGTCGTGATCCTCGTGTGTTCGGCTGACGACGTGCCAAGTGGTGGAGGACACGGCGTGGGACCCAGCTGGATGCTGGGCCCCACGCTGCACGCCTCATCACCGGGCAGGCCGTCACTGTGATGAGTGGTGATCATCGACGGCTGTCAGCGACAGTCGTCGACCAGATGCCGGATCAGCTCCCGCCGTGGTGTGTGTTCGACCAGGGCGTGTCGCCGGTGTACCCGTTCGCCAGGTACGGTGCATAGTTGTCGGTCGGGCAGATCGGGACCGATCGGGCCAGCAGCCCGATGCCACCGGCAGCCACGTAGTCTCCGCCCTGGATGTTCTCCGTCCAGACCGAGAACTCGATCTTGCCGTGGTCGTTCGGACAGAGCACTCGCTCGAACGTGTCGTCGAACGCGTACCACTCCCCAGGCGGTGCCGGCTTGGCGTTCGAGGCGAGGTCGGACGTCAACGCGGTCGCGAGACTGTCGTTGCCGATCGCTTGCATGTTGCCGATCTCCCGGGCGCCGAACTTGGCGTCGAAGTGGTCGATCCGCTTGTCGTCGGTGCAGCCGGTCGCTCCGTCGTTGGTCGTACTCAGGCACATGCTGCGGAAGCGGACGCTCAAGCCGATCCCGGCGTTGCCGGTGTTGCGGACCGTCGACGCCGCGTTGGCAGCGTTGTCCACCCCGTCCCAGATGAAGTCACCAGCGGTGGGCTGCCAGAAGTGGCTGTTCGGCGCAACCGGCCCGAAGTCGATCGCGGTGAAGTCCTTCTCGAGCTGGTAGAAGCTCAGCACCTCGATGTAGTAGTTGAGGATCGCCTCGGTGCCACCGGCCTTGGCCGCATGGACCTCGACGCGGTACGGGCCGTAGGGCTGGTGCTTCGAGATGCCGAAGGCCGCGTAGTAGAGGCCCTTCTGCTGGTTCTGGCACTCGTTGATGATGTTGGTGCGCGCCTGCTGCGTGATCAGGCCGTTGGCCGCCGCGGCGTCGAACATGCCCGCGGGCCCGACGCATTCGGCCGGGTTCGAGCTGTTCGCGTACCTGGTGCCGTCGACCTGGACCTTGAACGAGCCGTCGGGATGATAGACGTCGAAGTACACGTTGGTATTGGGGCTGTTCGAGGTCACCGCCGCCCACAGCTCGACGTACGCCTCGGTCGGGTCGTCGTGGGCATTGGGCATCACCTGGATGGTGGGGTACGCGTCCTGCGCCTGGGTGGCGGCGGTGCCGTCCTCGTAGCACGGGTAGCCGGCGAGTAGGTCCGGGTTGTCGTCGAGGCCGTAGTCCATCAAGTTGTTCCAGTCGTGGTCGACGTCGTTGAGCGCCCAGGAGCACTCGATGACCGGCGGGGTGCCCGAACTGCCGACCTGGGCCGAGGTGTCGGCCTCCCCGTCGGCGGCCTGTGCGGCGGGCGTGGTGGCGACGACGAGGCTGGTGGCCGCAAGTGCCGCAACGGCACAGAATGCTCGCCTTCGGTGTCGCCTGGTGATCGTGGAAGCCATCTCGGCGCTCCTTTCGATGCCATGCGAGGATGACATCATTGTCTGATACGTAAGGCCAGCTCAACCCAGGTGGTCCGTGGGGGCAATGGGTTCGGTGGGCGTTCGACACACCTGGGTCATCAGTGTGAGCATCGTGGTCATCCCGATCCGACATCGGGCGCGCGGGCGTCCACGCTGCGTGGTCCGATACCCAACTCACCGATGCCACAGCCATCGTCGACGGGCAAACCCGTCGACGCGCGAGTCGAGTCCCGCTGGCCCGGCCGCGTCATCGCGGTGACCGGTTCGCGTCAACCGTGGGCCGGCGATCGGTGGGCGCTTGCACGGCCGGTCGAGATTCGAGACCATGGAGGTCACGTTCGAAGAGGCAATGCAATCCGAATGACGCAGGCACGACATGACGCAGGCACGACCGAGGTCAGGTGAGTCGGCTCCGATCGTCCGTACCGACCGCACTCACAGCTACGACCCCGCTCATCGAGACCGGGCTGATGGAGACCGGGGTGATCGAGACCGGTCACTACGGATCATCCTCGACACCGGTGACCCGTGGGCGATCATCGCGCCCAGCGGCACGGTGCGGGCTGCCAGCGCGCACCTGCATGCGAACGGCGGGGTCGTCGGCCGCCCGATTATGGCGCTGGTCGGCGACGCCGACCGCGAAACCGTATCGCGGGCGCTCGACGCCGCGGTTGCCGACCATGAACCGGTTCGGATACCGCTCGACGAGCCGCACATGCTCGGCGCCAGCGGCGGTGGCCCGGCCGAGCTGATGGTGACGCAGTCGCCGATCGACCTCGACGACATGGTGGTACAGGTCGTAGCGGCTCCCCCCGACGACACCAGCCACGCCGCCGGCGACAAGACTCGCGAGGCCGAGCTGGTCGCCGCATTGGTGCGGATCCGCTCTCTCGCGCTCAAGATCGTCGAAGCGCCCAACCAGGCCGACCAACCGGCTCCAACGATCGCGCAGCCGTTGCCCGCCACGCTGACGGAGCGGCGCCTGGAAGTTGCCACCGAAATTCTACGGGGGAAGTCCGTCAACGCGGTCGCCGCCGAGCTCGGGCTGAGCCCCCACACCGTGCGCAATCATCTGAAGGCCGTGTACCGGCAGGTCGGAGTCAACTCGAGGGCTGAGTTGCTGCGCCGATTCCATCCCTGACCCGATCGGCACAAGCCGGGACGCGGCGAAGCGGCCCCGCAGCTCAGGCCCGCGCCTCAGTGGACCGCGCCTCGGTGGACGAGGGCGGCTCGGCCCGCACCAGTCGGTCCCGTTCGGGCCAGCCCTCTGAGGCCGTTCCGGCCTCGCCCGACGATGTCGAGGATGAGCCCCAGAACCACCCGGATCTGCGTGGGAACAGCCGACCCCACATTGCCTCGCATCGCATCCACTCGGTCGACCGGAGGCGCACTGATGCGTTGACCCTGAGCCGTGGACCGGCGTTCGAGGCCGTTCGCTCGCTCGGCGTCGATCTCGACCTCGGACGAGCCGCCCGATCGAGTTCGCTCCGGCCGACGTGCCGCGGTCAGCTGGTCGCCGCCGAACCCCCGACCGCACCACGCGCGATCCGACCGTACAGTTCGAGCAGCAGAGCACCGACTTCCACTCAGTCATACCACCAAGGAAGCAGCGCTCCGGCCCGATCGACCGTCCACCCAGGTCCCGTTCGCCAAGATCCCGTTCGAGCTCAGGTCGACAGACGTTCTACCAGCTGGTTGCGGCCAACCGATCGACGAGGTCGACAAGGTCGATGTGGGCCGGCGACCGATTATCGTCATCGCAGGGCTCGGCCGGATGGTCCGCGATCTCCGTGAGGGCGCCGGGCTCGTCGAGCACCGGCCGGAACATGGCCGCCACGCCCAGTCGATCCCTGAGCCGTTGACGGATCAGAAGCGGTCGCCGACCCAGCCGTACACGCCGAGCAGTTTGCCCGCGAGCAGGAGCGCAGCGATCACCATCACGGCGCGGATGAATCGTTCACCACCCTTGACGGCGGCGTGGGCACCCACCCATGCGCCGGCGGTGAGCCCGACGGCGAGGATCAGCGCCTGCAGCCACTCCACCTTGCCCTGGATGATGAACACGGGCAGCGCGACCGCCGTGAGCGTGAGGTTGGCGACGACCTTGACGTTGTTTGCCGTCACCAGATCGAAACCGGCGCGGGTCAGCGCCGCCAGCATGATCAGCCCGACGCCCGCCTGGACCGCACCCCCGTAGAGCCCGACGCCGAGGAACACGACGGTCGTCACCCAGATCGGCCACGGGTCTGCCTCGAGCTGCACCTTCGGCTTGCGGATCGACAAGAAGATCACGGGGAGCATGACCAAGCCGAACACCCGCTCGAAGTTGTCGTCGGTGAGCCTGGTGATCCCATACGAGCCGATCAGCGACCCGGCGATAATTGGCAGCAGGATGGGTGTCGCCTTGGACAGGCCGCGCACCCCCAGCTTGCGAAACGCTGTCGCCGCGGCCGCATTGGACGTGAGGATGCCGACCCGGTTCGAACCATTCGCGCTGTTGCCGGGAACTCCCGCCAGCACGAGCAGCGGAACCGTCAGGATCGACCCACCGCCGGCGACCGCATTGATCACCCCCGCCGCGGCTCCACCGGCCACCAACAACAACGCTTCCCACCATTGCACCACGCGATCCTGCCAGGTCAGCCTGGTCGACACCCGCTCCGGTACCCAACCGACGCACAGTCGATTCACGACCACCGGAGGTCCCCGAGCGACTCTGCGTCGACTCAGCACCACGGCATCGAGACGATCCGGTACCCGACCGACGCAATGTCGATTCACGACCACCGGAGGTCGCCGAGGCGACTCTGCGTCGACTCAGCACCGGGGCCCTGCGTGGAAGGGTGGTCGAGTCGGGCAGACTTGCACCATGAAACTCGCGACGATTCGAACCCCCGACGGGTCGCGGGCGGTCCGCATCGACTCCGATCATGCGGTCGAGACCGGACATGGCGACATCGGCGAACTCCTCACGACGCCGTACTGGCACGACGTCGCCACCGTCGCCGAGGGTTCTCGTCACGATCTCGCGTCGCTCGACTACGCGCCGCTGGTTCCGAAGCCGGAGAAGGTGATCTGCGTCGGGCTGAATTACCTCGACCACATCGCCGAAACAGGCCGCCCGCGACCCGAGTACCCGACGCTGTTCGCCAAGTACTCCCGCACCCTGATCGGTGCCAACGACCCGATCCAGATGCCTCGCGACGATGAATCGGTGCAGGTCGACTGGGAGGCCGAACTCGGCCTGGTGATCGGCACCGAGGTCCGCCGCGCCACCCCGCAGCAGGCGCTCGAAGCGATCGCCGGCTACACGGTGGTCAACGACGTGAGCGTGCGCGACTACCAGAACCGCACACAGCAGTTTCTTCAGGGCAAGGCCTGGGAGGGCACGACGCCGGTCGGCCCCCACATGCTGGTGGCCGAGCCCGGCGAGCCCGCCCACTTCCCCATCTCCTGTGAGGTCGACGGCGTGTCGATGCAGCAGTCGAACACGTCCGAGTTGTGTTTCGGGCCGGCAGAACTCGTGGCCTACATCTCGACGTTCATCACGCTCGCACCGGGCGACCTGATCGCCACCGGAACACCTGGCGGCGTCGGCGTCGCCCGCAAGCCGCCCGTGTTCCTACGCAGGGGCCAGACCATCGTCACCCGCATCGACGGCGTAGGCGAGTGCCGCAACGTCTGTTCGTGAACGGCCCTCAGAAGAGCACACGCAGTCGCAGGTATCCCCACCCGATGTGCCAGAGCGAGTAGTACATCAGCCGGAACGCCAACATCGCGACCAGGCCGTACCGCCAGAACAGCAGCAGTTCGGCGAGCCCGATCGCGAACAGGTGCACGATGACGAATGCGGTCAGCGCGACATGATCGGCATCCGACGCGGCGACGGCTTGGAACACTGCCTCGATCGACGCCACGAGGACGATGGCGACCATCGCGCGTCGGCCGAGGTCCGGCGTGTCGAAGTCCAGGTCCAGTGCAGTTGCCAGTACGGCAAGCGGAACGAGATGGAACACCGTCTCGGCAATCGGGGCGATCACCGGGTAGAACACCAGCGATCCTGGCCAGCGCACGTTGATGTCGGCGTCGAACGTCAGTGTGCAGTCAGCGATCACCACCACGACGGCGAACGCCACGGCGAACGCCGCCGCGGATCGAAAGCCGGTCGCCGAGTACGACCAGACGTCGACCCTGCCCCACCCACGCGACCGCAGGACGTCGACCGCGATCGCACCGAGGACCCCCGACGCCGCGAGCACCAGAGCCGGTGGGACCGGCCCCAAGAAGCGCCGGAAGTCGTGAGGGAGCGAACGACCCGCCAACGCGAGGACGACGACCCCGGCAGAAGTGACACCCAGGACGAGCCGCTGCACCCCTCCACCGGGTAGCTCGATCGCGATGGGCATCTCAACACCTCCGCTCCCCTGCCGGCGTCGGATCGGCGGCGGTTGCAGCACCGGTACGAATGGCAACGAGCGAACACGTCGAACTCATCGATCAACATCGTGCCGGTCACGCAGGTGATCCGCTAGGGCCGCTGGTCCAGTCCCCGTTCGCAACGGGTGATCAGCGGAACGGTCAGCGAGCCGGCCGCAGCATGCCCCACATGTGCGGGCCCTCGCTGTCAGGCGTCCGCACGTCCCACTCGGAACGTACCTCGAAATCGTGGTGGCGGTAGTAGGCGACGTTCTCGATGGTCTCCGTCTCGAGATAGCACGGCAAGCCCGCTTCGCCGGCGATCTCGAACACGAGCTCCATCAGCGCCGCGCCGAGACCTTGACGCTGCCAGTCGGGATGAGTAGCGAGCATGTTCAGGTACCAGTGGGGCTCCTGTGGCGTGTTGTCGGCCATCCGCTCGCCCAACGCTGCCAGCCGCTCGAGCCGCCACTGCGGATGCTCGACCCGGGGCGCCGTGTTGACGACCTCGACTTCCGGTCGACCGGGCGGTACCCAACCGGCGATCGCCGCCGCGTCGTCGGTGCACCACAACGAGTCGGTCGCCAGCCACCTGCGAGCGATCCTTCCGAACACCGCCTGGTGCGTCTCCTCGTAGTGGTCGTCGTCGGGAAACAGCCATCGCAACACCGGGTCGTCGGCAAACGCGCGGCTCGCCGTCCGTGCGATCCGAGGGATGTCGGACTCGGTTGCCCGTCGCACGATCACCATCGACCCAAACGGTACTCTCACCGACCTGTCGGCCGAGGCGTCGGGCAGTCGAGGCGTCGGGGTCGAGTAGGTCATACTGGATGCCGTGACGAGTGGGGCCGACACACAACAGAGGGTCGACGCATGCTGGCCTGGTTGACGCGACTGGCGACCCACCATCACCGACGGGTGTTGATCGGCGCCTTGATCCTCGTGCCGATCCTCGCGATCCTGGGCGGCGGCGTAGAAGAGCGGTTGTCGGTCGGCGGCTTCGTCGTCGGTGACAGCGAGTCGGCGATCGGCGACGAGATCCTCGAGGACGAATTCGACGCCGGCCCTGCCGACTGGGTGCTCGTCGTCGCGTTGAAGAGCGGAACCCTGGCGAACCCGGACGTCGCCGCAGCGGGCGTCGCCCTCACCGAGGCGATCGGCGCCGATCCGGGAACGACCGAAGTGCTGTCGTACTGGACGCTCGAGGGCTACAACGTCACCGAGGTCAGTCCGCTCCAGAGCGTCGACGGTCGCAACGCTGTGGTCGTCGCGTCGTTTTCCGGCGACGAGGACGAGCAACGCGAGACGGCGAACCGACTCGAGGCGTTCACCGAGCCGACCGCGCTGTGGACGGCCAACGCCACCGGACCCGTCGAGATCAGCCGCCAGGCGCGCGAGAACGCCAAGAACGACTTGTTGCGATCGGAGCTGATCGCCACGCCTCTCACGCTGCTGGCCCTGCTGCTCGTGTTCCGCGGTCTGCGACCGGCGTTGCTGCCGCTCGCCGTCGCGATCTTCGCGATCCTCGGCACCTACACGGTGCTCTCGGTCATCGCCCAACTGACCACGGTGTCGGTCTTCGCCCTCAACCTCACGACCGCGCTCGGGCTGGGGCTGGCGATCGATTATTGCCTGCTGATGGTCGCCCGATTTCGCGAGGAGCTCGCCCACGGACGGCCCGTCGAGCAAGCCCTGGCCCACACCGTTCAGACGGCCGGCCGCACCGTGCTGTACAGCGGCGCGACTGTCGCGGCGTCGCTCACGGCGCTGCTCGTGTTCCCGGTCCCCTACCTGCGATCGTTCGCCTACGCCGGCGCAGCGGTGGTCGCCGTCGCCTGCGCCGCTTCGGTGATCGTGCTCCCCGCGCTGCTGGCGTGGCTGGGCGACCGGGTCGGGGTGAAGGCCTCGGATCCGACCGAGAGCTTCTGGGGGCGTCAGGCACGTCGAGTGACACGGCATCCCGCGATATGGGCCATCCTCGTCGCTGGGGTGCTGGTGGTCGCCGGCCTCCCGTTCCTGCGCTTCGACGCCGGCAGGATCGACGATCGGGTGCTGCCCGAGTCGAACAGCGCGCGCGTCGCGACCGATCAGCTCCGCAACGATTTCGCATACCGCAACTTCAACGGCATCGGCGTGATCGCGATCGGCGCCGACCCCACCGACGACGCCGCCACGCGCGAACTGATGGACAGCATCCTCGCCTTGCCCGACGTCTATCGCGTCGACACCCCTGCCGGCTTCTTCTTCCAGAACTATCAGGAGGGGGTCGCCAAGAAGGCAGTGTCCTTCAACGAGCGCTTCTCCAGCGACGAGGGCGTCTGGGTGCAGGTCATCAGCAATCGGGAACCCGACGATCCGCGCGCTGAGCAGCTCGTGCAGAACCTCCGCGATCTCGAAAGTCCGTACGCGGGCGTCGATCTGATCGTCACCGGTACCACCGCCACGGTCATCGACAGCGTCGACGCCGTGAAATCGCGGCTGCCGCTTGCGCTCGGCATCATCGCGATGATCACGCTGATCGTGCTGTTCATGATGACGGGCAGCGTCGTCGTGCCGCTGAAGGCGATCGTGCTCAACCTGCTCAGCCTCACAGCCACCTTCGGATCGCTGGTCTGGGTCTTCCAGGACGGACATCTGTCGGGCCTGTTGAATTTCACGGCCACCGGCAAGGTCGACGTGTTCCAGCCGATCCTGATGTTCTGTGTCGCGTTCGGCCTGTCGATGGATTACGAGGTATTCCTGCTGTCGCGCGATGAAAGAGGAGTACGACCTCACGGGCGACAACGACCACGCGATCATCGCCGGCATCGGATCGACCGGTCGGATCGTCACGGCGGCCGCAGTGCTGTTGACGATCGTGTTCCTGGCGATAGCCACCTCCGGAGTCACCGTCGTGAAGATGTTCGGTGTCGGCCTGACGATCGCGGTGCTCGTCGATGCGTTCCTCGTGCGAGCCACCTTGACGCCGGCTCTGATGAAGATGGCCGGTCGCGCCAACTGGTGGGCGCCGGAACCTCTCCGCCGGTTCCATCTGCGCTGGGGCCTGTGGGAGAACGACCCGATCGCCTTGCCCATCCCCGCGGCACCATCCGAAGTACCCGATACACCCGACACATCCGACACAACAGATCGAGCAGAGACGAGGGGCTGACATGGCGACCAACAAGGAGATCGTGCGACGGCTCGAGGGCATCGAACTGTTCCAGCGGTGCACGCCGTCCGATCTGAAGATCATCGCCCGGCACGCCGAGACGATCCAGGTCGAGGCAGGCCGCATGATCGTCCGTCAGGGCGACGACGGCGACGCGCTGTTCGTGGTGCTCAGCGGCAGCGCCACCGTCGAGCACAGCGGCACACCGGTCGGCTCGCTCGGCCCCGGCGATTACTTCGGCGAGCTGGCCCTGCTCGATCCTGCGCCGAGGGCGGCGACGGTGACCGCAACCAGCGACACCGAGCTGGCAGTGCTCGGCGTGCGGATGTTCCGGGTGTTGCTGCGCGACCTCCCGCCGCTCGGTGCGAAGCTGCTCGCAGATCTCGCCGGCAGGCTGCGCGCGGCGATCGCACCCGACTCAGCCTGAGCGTCAGGTGTTACCGGAACAGCTGCGGGTCGTGATGAACGCGGAGGCCGACATCCACCGCCTCGACGCCGAGTTCGACCGCATCGCCGACGCGATCGAATCGATCAGAGGCGCTCGATGATCGTGACGTTGGCCTGGCCGCCGCCCTCGCACATCGTCTGCAGGCCGTAGCGGCCACCGGTGCGCTCGAGCTCGTTGAGCAGCGTGACCATCAAGCGTGCGCCGGTGGCGCCCAGTGGGTGACCCAGCGCGATCGCCCCACCGTTGACGTTGATCTGCTCGTGCTCGAAGTCGGTCTCGCGCAGCCAGGCCATCGGCACCGGGGCGAACGCCTCGTTGATCTCGACGAGGTCGATGTCGCTCGCCTTCAGACCCGTCTTGGCGAGCGCCCGCTGCGTCGCCGGGATCGGCGCCGACAGCATCATGATCGGGTCGTCGGCCCACACCGACATGTGGTGGATGCGAGCCCGCGGCGTCAGACCGTGCTCGTCGAGCGCCCGCTGGTTGACCACCAGCAGCGCCGCCGCGCCGTCGGAGATCTGGCTGGCGACCGCTGCGGTGAGCTTGCCGTCGGGGGTGAGCGTGCGCAGCGATCGGATCTTGTCGAGGTCGGGTTCGCGCGGCCCCTCATCGCGGTCGAGTCCGTTGAGCGGCACGATCTCGTTGTCGAAGCGACCCTCGGCCTGGGCCCGCAGCGCACGCGCATGTGACTCGACGGCGAACGCTTCCATCTCCTCGCGGGTGAGATCCCACTTGTCGACCATCATCTCGGCGCCGACGAACTGGCTGACCTCGCCGGCGCCGTAGATCGTGGTCCAGCCGGGCGAGGTGGTGAACGGGCTGAAGCCGTCGGGCTGGCCGATCGTGCTGGCGCTCATGATCGGCACCATCGACATGTTCTGCACACCACCGGCGACGACCACGTCCATGGTGCCCGACATCACGGCCTGCGCCGCGAAGTGCACCGACTGCTGCGCCGAGCCGCACTGGCGGTCGATCGTGACGCCGGGGACGTGCTGCGGCAACCCGCCCACGAGGCCGCACGTGCGGGCGATGCACCCGGCCTGCACCCCGACCGAGTCGACGTTGCCGAACACGACGTCGTCGACGGCGTGCGGGTCGATCCCCGATCGCTCGATGAGGGCTCGAATGGCATGACCGCCGATGTCGGCGGGGTGCACCTGCGACAGACCACCCCCGCGCCGGCCGACGGGCGTACGAACAGCTTCGACGATGAATGCTTCAGACATGGCCAAACGGTACGCCCTGGGCACCGATCGGTCCGAGTTGAACGGCTCGGGACCAAAGACCCTAAGGATTCGGAGGAGGTCCCATACACCGGTGTCTTAGTCCCCTGATGATTGCGCGCTCAAAAGTCCATCATGAAGGACAGAACTTCGTGATGCACATCACGATCACCACCAGAGCCCGGAGGCGGGCCTCAAGAAGGGGTTGCCATGAAGAGCATGTTGAAAAAGCCACTCGCACTACTTGGAGTGTTCTTGATCATCGTCGGTATCGGATACTTCGTAGGCGCAGGTGTCGCCTACAGCAAGACCCAGGCCGGCTACGGGTCGCTGGAAGCTTTCAGCGCCGCCCAGAACGTCGAACTGTCCTACAACGATCAAGGTCAGCTGACGGACCGCGGCACGACCGAAGGCGCAGAGGCGATCATGACCCTGCTCAAGGACGACTGGGACTTCCCGGTCGTGATGGGCAAGGGCGGGCTCGACCCGAACGACCCCGTCGTCAACAACTCCAGCGAGTACATGTACCAGATGGCGACGATCGTGCACCACACCCTCGACGGTGTGCAGATGGTCACCTTGACCGACGACGACATCACCGCTGCGATCGAGTCGGAGAAGCTCGCTGCTGACGGTACCTACAACGGCGTCGTCGAGGCCTACCAGGGTCAGGTGCTCGAGCCAGGCGTGTACGAAGTGCCCGTCAACGGCCGCTACTGGACCGGGTTCAACCGCACCGACCTGCTCGACGGCCCCGCCCGTGAAGGTGCCTGGAGTGGCACGGCCCACGCACTCGTCGCCGAGCTCGGCGTCGGCGCCACGACCCACAGCGCCCTGATGCTGGCACTCGGGATCGCAGGATTGCTCGCCGGCCTCGGCGTGGTCTGCACAGTCATGGGCGCCGCCTTCCTGTGGGAGAGCAAGCGCCGGTACGGCGTCAGCGCCCCCGACACGATCCCCGAAGCCCTGCTGCAGGACATGCCCGACAAGGCAAACGTCTGACGGCAACCTGATCGGGTCGGTTGTCCTCGACCAATCCGATAACCCCCAAGTGGGCCCCTCTTCGGAGGGGCCCACTTGACGTTTTCGCAAGCCGTCGACGGCTACCGTTGGACCGCTCCGCCACGATTCACACAGCTGGGCCGCGGATCAACAGGTGTACTGGTGTTGCGACATGCTCACGAGCCGATTCCCAATGATCTGCCCCAGTGACGTTCATCCTGGAACGCATCCCACGCTGCCACAGCCGCCGCAGCCGCCAGCGTGAGACTGACGACGGCACCAAGAATGCAACCGACGTCGACCAACTCGTACGCCGTGATTCGGCCGCTGGCAAAGAACCCTCGAAACGGATCACGCATCATCAGGGAGCCGATGAGAGCGCCCGCAACGAGAGTGAGGGCCCCTGCGCTCAGTGCGGCGCGACGGCCATGGAAGACGTGGCGCCAACGCGACAGGTTCGACTCCACCAATCCCCAGCCAGACCAGCCCAATACCGACAGCGACATCACCACGATCCCGAGCGTCGCGAACGTCGGTGCACGTCCGCCCGGGTCGCCCGACCATGCCGCGACACCGTGAGCAGTCGCAAGCAGAGCGACTGCACCTCCCACGCCAGATGCGCAGACAACCGGAGACGCCGTCCATCTCGATCGGGCGTCTGCGCCCCAACTCGTGTGCTGCGCCCGCCTGCTGGCGCTGTTCGTCGGGTCGGCAGCCATCGCGCCCCCACAGATCTACTCAGACCAGCCCCCGCTGGCCACACATTCTCATCGTGAAAAGTGTCATTCCACCCAACCACATCGCGCGCCCGTGCGCAAATGGCCCAGGCCTCCTGTTGGAAACCGATGGGATAGCCGCCGCGTCGAGCCGCCTGGAAGGCCATCGTGTGTCGACGGTGCCCGATCGACGGCAGTTGGCCCCGACGTTGTCGGAAATCGGCCGTACACTGGGCCTTCACATACCGTTTCACGGGGCTGACTGGTTTCGACATCAGAACTGTAGGGCGGGTTTGCGACCCGAGTTGCTCAGACTCGCTAAACGGGGCACCAACAAGAATTGCCGATGAGCAGTTCGCTCTCGCCGCCTGATTCATTTCAGATGAGCGAAGAGTCATAGTGAGCAGAAATGTCGCACGGGGCCAATCCATCACAGCCCGGCAACAGAAGTGAGGGATGACGGCAGGAAAGACTGCTGACGGCGAGAAAGACCGCTGACGATTCGGAAAGACGATTCGTGGCCCACCCTCGGGTGAGCAGCCGACCCGCCGGTACACCTGCGTAGGTGTGAAGTCGGGAATGGTCGTATCGGGTCCGTTCTCAGACTGTTGGACGGGGGTTCGATTCCCCCCAGCTCCACGATGATTTTGGCGCATATGCCCTGCTCAGGGTATATGCGCCTTCGTCGTCCAGGGGGCGTAGGACGCGAGGAGGACGCGGCGCACGGCGTTCATCATTCCGTAATGCTGGCGCCGAGACCACTCTCCGTGACCCTGCGAGCAAAGCGCCGGCTGAGCCGCACGACCAGGATCGAAGCCAGCGCGTCAGGTTCGTTGTCGCCGACCCGCATCCCGAAGTTTTATGTCGGAACGTTCACGTCAACCCAAGGACAGTGATTATGCGGTGGGTCGATCGGGCCACGAGGCGACCGACTTCGCCGGTTCCCGAGTGGCAGGTCGTGCGTGGTGACCGGCGTTTGTCGAGTGCATTCGAGCTGGCGACCTGCGCGCAGGCGTGGACCGAGCAGACCGACAGCTACGGGCGACGGGGTGTCCCCGACGGTGCCGAACGCCTCTGTGCCGCAAGTAGGGCAGCGCGCATACTGAGAGCAGATCGAGGAATGTGAGGCGACCATGAAGCTGCGTCCCACGGCCCGCCACGTCACACTCACAGGGTTGGCGATCGCCGCTCTCGCGCTCCCCATTGTCGGCGGGTGCAGCAGCGACGACGACAGCACCACCACGCTGCCCCCCGCTCCCACCGAGGCGGGGGAACCGGGCCCGCTTCCGTTCGGTGATGAGATCCAGCAGGTTCTGGACGACGGGCTCGAGGCCAGCAACGGCGCGGGTGTGTCGGTGGCGGTGATCGTGGAGGGATACGACCCGTGGGTCGGTGTCGCGGGCTTCTCGGCCGTCGAGCCGAGCGGGTTCGTGCCGATGCGGCCGGACATGCTGTTCCAGACCGGAAGCACCGAGAAGAACTTCACCGCCGCCCTGATGCTGCAGCTGGTCGAGGAAGGCCGGTTGGGGCTGGACGACCCGATCTCGCGTTGGGTGTCGGGCTACGACCAGATCGACCCATCGATCACGGTGCGCCAGATCCTCAACCACACCAGTGGCATCGACGACTGGGAGGACAACCCCCGCTCGTTCACCGGCCTGTATCAGAGTGAGGGCTACGGGGCGATCGACTGGGGCCACTGGTGGACGCTGGACGACGTGATGGCGCTCGTCGACGAACCCCACTTCCCACCCGGCGAGGGGTGGCACTACTCGAACACCGGCTATCACCTGGCCCGGCTCATCATCGAAGCCGAGACAGGGATGCCGATCTCCCAGTCGCTGCGCACCCGCCTGCTCGACCCGCTGGGCCTCGACGACACCTGGGTGGAATGCGACCAGCCTCCTCCGGAGGGCCTCGAGTTCGCCCACGCCTGGGCGAATGTCAACGGAGACGGTGACCTCGACGACATCTCCGGCCAATCCCCCAATCTCTACTGCAGCATCCTGTCGTCGCCGACCTGGACCACGGCCGAGAATCTGGCCCGCTGGTCACAGGCGTTGTTCGACGAAGGCAAGGTGCTCAGTGAGCAATCACTCACCGAGATGCTCTCCTTCGTTCCCGCATCCTCCGACCCGACGGAACCACTGGCGGCTGAGTACGGGCTGGGCGTGGGCAAGTTCAACTTCGAATTGGTCGCGCCAGGCAGCTCACGGCTTGCCGATCTCGAGCACTACGGCCACGGCGGCAGCGTGATCGGGTACGACACTCTGAACCTCTACCTGCCGCAGCATCACGCCACCGTCGTTGCCCTCTTCAACGAGAACGCCACCATCGCCACCACCGCCGGACCGCTCCTCGAAGTCATCGACCGCAACTTGTGAGAACGAAGAGAACGGAAACGCGGACCCGTTCGCCGGTCGACGGTTGCCTCTCTGACGGCAGCAACAACGCCAAGAACGCTGCCCGATAACCACAGCCCGCACCGCCGCTGTGCTCCGGTCATCGGGTTGTTCTTGGAGCTAGTCGCAGGTTGACGACGGTGGTCGAACCTTCGACTCCACAGCAATCGGACCGACGGTTGCGACAATCGGCCCTGGTGACGCTTGTGCGGCTGGAGCACGGTAGGTAAGAAGCAAACTCCTGCAACACACGATTCGGGGAGCTGGGCGATGGGAACTCGGGCGGCGACGGCCGGATTGACGATGGCGCTGCTCATCGTCACGGCTACTGGTTGTGAGTCTGACAGCGACGACGCGGTGCGCGGCTCGGGTGACATCGTCACCGAGGTCCGCGAGGTCAGCGGCTTCAGCGAGGTGCACCTCGAGGGCAGCGGAGATGTCGTCGTCGAGATAGGTGAGAACGAGTCGCTGACGGTCGAGGCCGACGACAACCTGCTCGAGCTGATCACGACGTCAGTGCGCGGATCGCGCTTGGTGATCGAGTTCGACGAGCCACTCCGCCCGAGCGAAGCCATCGTCTATCGCATCGAAATGATCGAGTTCGACGAGGTCGCCGTAGCCGGCAGCGCCGACGTGGTTGCACCCAACCTCGCTTGCGGCACATTCTCCGTTACGGTTACCGGATCCGGCTCGTTCGACCTTGGCGGCACGTGCGACGCACTCGATGTCTCGATCGCGGGGAGCGGCGACGTCGATGCGAGCGATCTCGCAGTGGCACGTGCCGATATCTCAATCGCAGGAAGCGGCGACGTGTTGGTGAATGCCACTGACGCTCTTGATGTCTCGATCGCAGGAAGCGGGGACGTCGAATATCTCGGTGACCCGGCCATCGAGATCGACATCTCGGGCTCGGGCGACGTCCGCAAGAGTCCCTGAACCCCTCCAGCGGTGTTAGCTGTACAACGAGCCGGTGCTGCCGAGAACCAGGTCATCGCGTCCGAAATGCGCTACCACTGCTTGCCGGTGAGCTCGAGTTCCGCCGAGGCGGGCACCGGGCGACCAAGTCGTTTGACTGTCGTCCCATCCCCGCGTTGCTCCGTCCAATGGAGCACCCGATATCGAAGCCTCTTTGTGTCAACCCCCGATTTTCGTGGTGTGTGTGAGCGCGTCGGAGGGAGCCCCTGGCGTGGCCGAGGTGGGGGTCGTAGGGTTGGTTGTTGGGTCCGGGAGTGACCTATCCGAAGAGCCGGCCGTTCAGGATGTTGAGCCGGTCACGCTGGATTTCGAGTCGTGCCTGATTGTCCTCCCGGGCCCACTGAATCATCCGTCGAGTCGTCGGGCGTCAATGACGAGGGCGCGGTAGACGACGTTGGAGATCTGGCGCTTCAACGCCCGGATCGCTTCTTTGGCGCTCTTGCCCTCGGCTCGTTTGCGGTCGTAGTACTCGCGTCCCTCACAGGGGTAGCGGAGCTGGGTGATCGCCGCGACGTGGATCGCATAGTTCAGCTGACGGTTGCCGCGCGGGTTGAGCCGGTGGCGCTTCTTCTCACCCGATGATGCTTCGATCGGAGCGGTGCCGTTGTAGCTCGCGAAGTGCCCAGCGGACTTGAACCGGGCGACGTCGCCGACGTGGCCGATGATCATCGCCGCAGTGACGACGCCGATGCCGCGGATGTCGGTCAACGACGTCGACGTCGCGGCGACGGCTTGGCGGAGCCGAGCCTTGGAGGTCTTCATCTGGGCTTCGTAGTGGGCCAGGTCGGCAACGAACTCTCGGGCGACTCCGACGCGGTGTGCTGCCATCTCACTGTCGACCACGGCCCGGTCGAGCAGAGCGTTTGCCCTCGTCACGTTCATTCTCTTGGCGATCCCGCCCGGCTCGAGCTCCATCAGCAACGCGTGCAGCCGGCATGCTGCTTGGCCGCGCAACCTGCCCAGATCGCGGTGCCGCTTCGCGAGCAGCTTCAACACTTGGGCATGCTCATCGGCGATGACCCGTGCGAGTCCGGCGGTGCGTAACGCTGCGATCGCGACCGAGCGGGCGTCGTTCGGATCGTTCTTCTGTGCCTTGCCCGACCCCAACAAGCGGGTGCGTGTCGACAACACCGCCGGCACATCTACAACGGTCTCACCCGCTGCGACGAGTTGTTGGGCGAGGAGGTAGCCGAGTCCGCGTGCGGACTCGATCGCCCACACCCGATCCGGGAACGGTGTCGCCCACACCCTCAGTCGTTCGGTCTGGGCAGCACATGCTCGGACCCGGACCTCGTCGAGCACACACTCGGTGTTGTCGATCGCGACGGCGGTGTGTGACGCCTTGTGCGGATCGATGCCAATCATGATGGTCATCTGAAATGCCTTTCTCTCGGTGACAGGGAACCGAGGTGGGCACTCCTGATTTGGGTTCGTTGAGCTCGCGCCTCTTTCGAGCCACACCCCGGGTCAGAACACCGGCCGGCAGACACATCGTTATGAGGTCAACCCCGAAGAGCGACAGGCCCCAAGTCGAGCCCACCGACCGGCACTCCGAACGCTACGACAACTGCCGAAACGCACCCCAAGCATGAATCAGGCCCTATTGCAGTGCTCGATATTCGCGGCATCGGGGCCGCCCCGAGCCCGCTCGTTGTCCTCGATGTCCGATCGGGGCCGGGCGTCCCACGACGTTCGACCTTCGGGTGGGCAGCGAACCGAGGCTGCCGGTTGGTGACGCTCTCCCGACAGGCCGGCGGGCACGCTCGCGGTCCGTCGCCGGTCCGGGCACCTTGGGGTGCATGTGTGCCCAACTGAAAAAATTCGCTCCGATCGCGTCACAAGATCGCGTTTCGAGAGGCATGTGTCTATGTGCAGACCGTGTGGAAGCTCCGGGTGGGTGCCGAGGCCTACTACCTGTCGCAAGTGGCGAGTGGACTCGACGAGTACTACACGGGCGCGGGCGAGGCGCCCGGCGTCTGGGTCGGTGGCGGGATCGAGTCGCTCGGGCTGACCGGCGAGGTCGACCCGAGTGATCTGCGGGCGGTGCTCGCCGGCCTGGCGCCCGGCACCGGGCTGACGCCGAACGGTGCGAGGTTGCGATCGCACCCCCGTCGAGTGCCGGGGTTCGATCTGACGTTCGCGGTGCCAAAGTCGGTGTCGGTCGCGTATGCGCTGGCTGATCGGCGGGTGCAGCATCTGATCGTCACGGCGTGCGAGGCGGCACTGGTCGAGACGTTGGGCTGGTTGGAGCGCGAGGCGTGTTTCGTGCGGCGGGGGACGAACAAGGCCGAGAATCGCGGGTCGTGGGGGCAGTCGTGGGGCACGCGGCGGATGGTCGCTCGCGGCTTCGTCGGCGCCGCGTATCGGCATCGCACGTCTCGTGCCGGTGATCCGCATCTGCACTGGCATGTGCTGGTCGCGAACTTGGCACAGGGTGTCGACGGTCGCTGGTCGGCGCTGGATGGGCGGGCGGTCTACGACACCGCCCGCACCGGCGGTGCGGTGTTCCAGGCGGCGATGCGACGTGAGCTCACCGACACACTCGGGGTGGAGTGGGGTCCGGTGCATGAGGACGCTGCCGAGATCGCTGGCGTCCCGGGCCGTGTGCTGCGGGAGTTCTCGCAACGTCACGAGCAGATCGTCGAGTGGCTCGACAACACCGGCGAGTCGGGCCCGGCTGCGACTGCGGCGGCGCAGCGCAGCACCCGCCAGGCCAAGCAGGTGCTCGCAGACTTCGCCGCGGTCGAGGGCCGATGGCATGCCCGCGCCGACGCCGTCGGCTGGGGGCCGGGGCAGTTCGAGCAGCTCCTGGCATCCATGGTGCCGGCGACGATGGCCGATGGATTTGTGGTCGAGGACGAGTCGTGGCATGGCGGTGTCCGCACGGTGTCGACGCGTCTGGTCGGATTCGACGAGTGGCTCGATTGGTTGCTCGAGGCGCGAGTGACGGCCCACGACGGGACCTTCACCCGATTCGATCTGACTCGTGCGGTCGCCTCGGCGCTGCCGGCGTCGACATCGGTCGAAGTGGTCGAGGCGACCGTGCAACGGGTCTTTGCGTCGCCGGCCGTGGCGCCGATTGGTGACCATTGGGATCAACGAGTGCCGGTCCATGGGCCGTGTCGGGTCGTGTTCGACGACCGTGACCTTCGCTTCACGTCACGGGCCCTGCTGGCGATCGAGGAACAACTCACATGTCAGCTCGGTGACGGTGTTGGCGCAGGCGTCGGGGCACTCGACCGGAGTGCGGTGGAGGCGGCGATCGCCCGGTCGGAACTGGGTGTGGACCAGGCCGACGCGGTCCGGTTGCTGGCATCGGCTGGTGATCGGGTGGCGGTGATGGTGGGGCGGGCCGGGACGGGCAAGACGCATACGCTCGGCACGCTGCGCTCGCTGTACGAGGACGCTGGCTACGCGGTGATCGGTTTGGCGCCGTCGGCACGAGCCGCCCGGGAGCTGGAGTCGGGTGCCGGGATCGGTTCGGTCACGATCGCCCGGCATCTCGTCGAGCATCGTGAGATCGATGCCGGAACGGTGGTCGTCGTCGATGAGGCCGGGATGGCGGCGGTCCGCGATCTCGCCCGTGTCGTGGATCGGGTGACACGGGTTGGGGCGAAGTTGGTGCTGGTCGGCGACCACCATCAACTCCCCGAGGTCGCTGCCGGAGGCGCATTCCGAACGGCGCTCGGCGTGCTCGGTGGTCGGGTCGCGGAGCTGACGATCAACCGGCGGCAGCAACAGGCGTGGGTGCGGGCTGCGCTCGACCAGCTCCGCCATGGCGACGTCACGGCCGCGTTCGCTGCGTACCGCGAACACGGTCGTGTCGTGCTGAGTGACGACCGCGGCGACCTCCGCAATCGGGCGATCGCCGATTGGGATGCGCTGCGCCAGACCGGCGTGACGCTGATGCTCGCCGGCACACGCGCAGAGGCCCGCCAACTCAACGGCATCGCTCGACAACTCCTCGCCGACCGTGGCGAACTCGACGTCGACCGTGCGGTCGAGATCGGGGGACGGTCGTTTGCACCGGGTGAGCACGTGATCCTGCGGCGCAACCGTTCCGGCCAGCGTCTCGCCGACGGGACGCCGTTCGGTGTCGACAACGGGATGCGCGGCGGACTCGAACGCGTCGACTCCGTCGGGCTGCACGTGACGCTCACAACGGGCGAGCGGATCGTGCTCGACCTCGACTACGTCGAGCGCGGCTGGCTTGACTACGGCTACGCGTCAACGGTCCATAGCGTGCAGGGCGTCACCTGCGATCACGTGCTGGTGGTCGGTCCGGCCGGCCTGTATCGCGAGGGCATCTACGTGGCGTTGTCGCGAGCCCGGCTGTCGGCGTGGATCTACGCCACAGCAGCGCAGGCCATCGACCTCGAGCCACGGCACGACTCAGGCATCCCGCTGCCGACCGAAGCCGCTGACGATCCCGAACACGAGCTGCTCGCCCGCATGCAAACCTCCGGGGCCAAAGCGCTCGCCTCGACTCGCGATCCGGACGCTGCAACGGTGGCCGACCTCGCCAGTCGCACGTCGGCGCCCGCACTGCTCGAGCTGGCCCGGACGGCCCATCGGGCGGAGCTGGCAGCGGCCGACTGTTGCCCCGATCCGGGGGAACTCCGGGCTGTTTACGAGCGGATGGTGGCCGCACGGACGCATCTCGATCTCGGTCGTCGTGTTCGTGCGCTCGACCGCGACAATGTCGGCCACGTCGTCGACTGCGACGACCTGGCCGGCACGTGCGACGTGTACTTCGTCAACGAGCACGGACGATCGGCGACGCGATCGATGCACTGGGACGAGCTGGTCGTGATCGATCATCCCGAACCGGTGGCCATCACCCCGGCAGCCGCCGCGACCATCGGTCGGGTCGCTGCCGAACTCGCCAAGGCCGAGCAGGACTGGGCCAGCGCGCTCGCAGTCCATGGCGTCGCACCCGGCGATGCCGACCGCTACCGGCGGGCTGTGCGCGTCGCGGTCGACCGAGCCGCGCACGGTCTGCGAGCCGATCCGCCGTGGTGGCTGACCACGTGGCTCGGGCCGCGCCCCGCCGATGCCCCCGGTGCGACCGTGTGGGACGACACCGTCGGCCAACTGGCCCACTTCCGGAGCCTCCACGGCATCGACGAGTCGACCCCTGGGCTCGGACCACAGCCCGCGAACCCGATCGACCTCGAGGCCTGGCAGCAGCTGATGCTGCGAACACTCCAGAACCGGCTCTGGCTCACCGACCGCCACCAGGATCCGGCACCCGCCGCGTCCACGATGTCAGCCACCGATCTGATCGGACGTCGCGATGAACTCGAGGCGCTGATGCGCACGGCGCCACCCGATCACCGCAGGCTCATCGAAGCGCTGACGTCCGGCTCCGTCAACATCGCACATGTCCACGAGCAGCTCGTCACGGCTGCCCGCTACCAGGATGGGCGCCGGGCCTGGATCATCGCCAACTGGCCCCACGTGGTCGAACTCGAACAAGTCAACGCAATGATCGCAGCGCAGCCGCCGCTCGCCCACTGGCCCCTCACCCGTCCGGTCGCAGTGCAGGCGACGCTCGACGCGATGTCCGGTGCCGCTCCCCCGCTGGAACGACGCGAGGACCGCAGCCTCGCCGAGATCGATCGGGCAGCGATCGCCAACGATCCCGTCCGACGACTCGAGTCGCAGATCTACGAACTCGACCAACTCGCCGCCCGGACGACCTCGACCGCGGAGCGCGACGCAGTCACCGCCGCCCAGCACTCCGCCCGTCACGACCTGGCGGCCGCCCGGCGGGCGCAGCAGATCGACGACGTGTTCGCCCGCTACGGCGCCGACCCGCATACCGACGCCCGCGAGCGGCGTGCGCTCACGGTCGCCCACGACGTGCTCACTGAGCCACCGGCATGGGTCATCGACCACGTGCGCCGACTCCACGACAACGGTCAGCTGAGCACTACCCGACTGGCCGAGCTGACCACCCGGGCAGTGAGTGCCGCCATCGAGCTCGACCAGAACGGGCGCCTCCCGAACGACTGGGAAAGCCGCCCGATGCAGGCACCTGTCCGGGTGGTACCCGCGGTCGAGGTTGCGGTGTCAGAACTGTGATCCGGGCAGCTGCTCGGGTGGTGATCGGTGACATCACGGGTTCACGGTGACGACCGATGACATCCGCACCCCAGGATCGAACCGCCCGCCGGGACACGCCGGCAGTACTTGCCCTGCCCCGATTGATCACGGTCGAAGAGTTGGCCGAGCACCTCGGCGTGTCCGCCCGCCATGTGCGCCGTCTGGTGTTCGAGCGACGCATCCCGTATGTGAAGTGGGGACACCTCGTGCGCTTCGACATCGACGACGTCACCGCTTGGCTGGCCGAGTCACGAGTCGCGGCGGTCAACGACTCCGGGTTCGGTGGTCGACGGTGAGGCGTAGTCTTGGCGTGCGCGCCGTCAGTCTCGATCGCCGCCTCGCCGGTTCTCGGCCACGATCGCAACTCGCGCCGCCTCGGAGGTGACCGATGGGGTTCGTCGAACCAACCAAGTTCACGGTGGTGACCAATCGGTCCACCGGCATCCAGACCAAACGGGTCAGCCGCGACACGAAGTGGAAGGCGCGCTACCGCGACCCCAACGGCCGAGCGCGCAGCAAGACCTTCGACCGCAAGTTCGACGCCGAGAAGTTCCTCGCTCGTGTCGACACCGACATCCAACGCGACGAGTGGGTCGACCCGCAGCGACGCCGAGCCGGCTTCGACGAGTGGGCCGACGCCTGGTTCGCCACCACCGCCCGGCTCTCCGCATCGACTCGACGCGGTTACGAGAAGACCCTGCGGCTGTACGTGCGGCCCGAGTTCGGCGGCCGGCGGATCGCGTCGATCGATTGGCTCGAGGTCGAACTGTTCGTTGCCTCGCTCGTCGAACGTGGGCTCAGCCCCAAGACCTGTCGCGACGCCGTGTCCGTCCTCTCCCTCATCATGAAGACCGCCCAGCGGGCCAAGCTCATCCGCGAGAACCCCGCCAGCGGGCACAGCATCCCCGTCCGACGACGCCGAGCACCGATCCTCACGATGGAACAGGTCCACCAACTCATCGACGCCGCCGACCCGCGCTACGCGCCAACGATCTGGCTGCTCGTCCTCGCCGGGCTTCGACCGTCGGAGCTGTGCGGACTGCGAGTGTGCGACATCGACTGGCCGCGCCGCACGCTCACCGTCAACGAAACCCAGATGTGGGTCAAGGGCGAGCACGTCGTCAAGGGACCCAAGACCGAGAGCGGCATCCGCACGATCCCGATCCCCGAATGGCTCATCGACCAGCTCGCCGCGTCCCTGTCCGCCCGAACAGAGGCGACCGGGGTGCGCCCATCGGGTACGGACCGCATGTTCGTCTCCCCCACCGGCAAACCGATGTACGACCACACCCTCTGGCGGATCGTTCACAACGCCCGGGTCGCCGCCGACCTCCCAGAATTCCGACCGTACGACCTCCGCCACACCCACGCCTCGCTGCTGATCGACCTCGACGCCCACCCCAAGGCGATCAGCGAACGCATGGGTCACAGCGAGATCGGCGTCACCATGAACGTCTACGGCCACCTCTTCCAAGACAAACAAGAGCAGCTCACCAACGACCTCGACGCCCTCGTCGAACGAACCCGCTCGACCGTCACAGGCACACCGCAGGTGCCGGCGGGTTGGATCGGAGCATCCGATGGCCGAACCTGACGATACGCAAGAGCCACGCGACGCGAACGAGCCCGTCGCTCGCCACGGTTCCGGGAGGATGAACCCGTCTGAACATTTCGCGGAAGACCTTCGCCGGGACGCGGTCGCTGCGTTCGGAAGCAACGGGGCCTGGCTCCTCCTATCAATCGTCTGGTACGGCTGGCGCTCGTATTACGACCTGGCGGTGGCCACCTTCGGCGGCCCAAGGCCCGGCCTCGACCCCCGTCGGCCCATCGCTCTCGAAGACGACTACCAGGTAGTCCTCGATCTGCACGTCCAGGGCCTCGTGTTCTCCGCGACCGAGCAGCTGGCAACCCTCCTGACTGCTGCGAAAGCGCATTCTTCGGGCTCAGATGCGTTCTTCTCCACGTACACCTCTCCGGGGTTGTCGGTCGGCGAGCTTGTTCGAGGCATCCAAGACATCACGGTGGAGGAACTCGAGTTGCTCGCAGGTGTCCCCACGAGCGTGGATGACATCCCTCGGCCTTCAGCGGCGGGCGAGGTGGGCTTGCTCGACCCAGCAGCCATGGCAACGGTCGAGGTGAGTGGGTTGCACATCCCGAAGCGCGTGATCGACGATGGCGCTCGGCAGATGGCTTTCGACGATGCCCGTGCTCACGCAGAGGGGTTTTGTGTCACCATCCGCCAGCTCGCTGGGCTGATCGACCGGCCACCAGGTAGTGCGACTGCTCCTCGCACGCAGCCACTTCGTGAAGTTGACAACGCGTTCCGGCACGGTCACCGCGTGTTCTTCTACGACGCAGTCCCCGAAGAGCGTGGCTTCAACTTCCTGGGTGACCCCACGGCTCTTGAGCATCCGGCCGTCGATCTGTTCATGCCGCGCAACCGCGACAAGGACATCAACTGGGCAACGGTGGGCTGCTCGCCGGAACGGACGTCCAGCAGCGTCTCGTCGCTTCGCAACGTGTGTCTCGCCACCCGGCTCCTCGCGATCGGCTTTCTCGGACGGCAGACGGGCCGCGGATCGGCACTCTGGATCGCTGGTACAACTGCGGAGCTCCCACCCGTCGATGGCCACAAGTCCGAAGGTTGATGTAACCCGGCAACGTCGAGTTTCGGCGGGATATCTCGCACTCCGACCGCTTTTCGGCGTGATTTCTTGCACTTTGCGGTAGTTCGGGCAGACTTTCCAGCATGGAACTCGCATCGACGCCACCCCATGGCGAGTTCGTCGCCGCTACCAAGGCCGATTACAGCAGACTGAGCCGGCTCGCCAAAGCTGGGAAAGCACAGCGACTCGCTGCTGGCCTATACGCCACCGGAGCCACCCTGCCCCCGGAGCAGGTTGCCCGCCACCACCTGCACGCAGTGATCGCGGCGGTCTGGCCTGACGCGGTGTTGTGCCACCGAACGGCGATCGCCGGTGGCGTTCCGGTCGACGGCGCCATCTACCTCGCACATCCCGAACCGCCTCGAACCCAGCCGCTTCGACTCCCTGGTGTCTCGATCGTTCCATTGGTCGGTCCACCGGCGTTACCCGGTGACATCCAGCTGCCGAACGGGCTCTGGATGTCGGGGCCTGCGCGAGTGCTGGTCGAGAACGTCACGCTGAGGGGAAGGCCGCCGAAGTCGAAGGCGGGCACGGCGACGGTCGACGATCGGATCGACGAACTGGCCCGCTCCGGTGGCGCCGGACGCGTCCGCACCACGCTGGAGCAGCTCGATGTGATCGCCGGATCGTTTGATCCGAACGATGTCGAACACGTGCGGGCACGCCTTGCTGCCGTGCTCGGGAGTTTCTCAGAGACGCTTCCAGCGACGAGCGGTCGACTCGCAGCCCGCCTCGCTGGTACGCCGTACGACGCGCATCGGATCGAGATGATGGAAGCACTCGTCAACGTGCTACTCGACCGGCCACCCGTCCCACGCCCTGCCGCACCGCCGGTCGAGCGGTGGGAATGGCTGGCGTTCTTCGAGGCCTACTTCTCGAACTTCATCGAGGGCACCGAGTTCGGTGTGGACGAGGCTCGACGTATCGCGGTGGACGGCGTCGTCCCCGAAGCACGACCACAGGACGCCCACGACGTATCCGCCACCTACCGCCTTGCGGTCGATCCCACCGATCGGGCGCGGACACCAAATTCGGGCGCCGAACTCGTCAACCTCCTGGCCGACCGTCACGCAGTATTGATGGCCGCGCGACCGGACAAGCGCCCTGGGCAACTGAAGGACGTACCCAACTTCGCTGGTGGTTATCAGTTCGTCGAACCCGCTCTCGTCGAGGGGACACTCGTCAAGGGCTACCAGGTGCTCGACCCATTGCGTTCCCCGCTCGCCCGGGCTGCCGCGATGATGGCGCTCGTCACGGAGTGTCATCCGTTCGACGACGGGAACGGCCGAATCGCACGCCTCGCTGCCAATGCGGAACTGTCGGTCGCCGGTGAGGTGCGGCTGGTGATTCCGAACGTGTACCGGAACAACTACCTGGCTGCGCTTTCTGGGTTCTCGAATCGCGCTGGTCACGGCGAGCAGCTCATCGCCGTTCTCGAGTTCGCTCAGCGTTGGTCAGGGGCCGTCGATTGGTCGACATACGAGGGCGCTCACCAGATTCTCATCAGCTGCAACGCATTCGAGGACCCGAACCGCGCCGAGAACCTGAACATCCGCCTCGTGATGCCGACGGCGTGAGTCGTGAAGGGCACGCACCGGCAGCGAGGACAGCAAGCAGGCGGTCAAGGCTGATGGGCTCCGATCGACCGTGACACCCTTCTTCTACGATGCATGATGTGACCTCACGCTGGCGGCTCAATCGTGCCGGCATCCTCAACGTGTACCAGTACGGCAACGAGACGCTGCAGTTTGGCGGCGGACGTCTGCTGCTACGCGGCGTGAACGGCTCGGGCAAGTCGACGGCGATGAACATGTTGCTGCCCTTTCTCATCGACGCCGACACGCGACGCATCGACGCTGCGGGCGAGCAGTCCGCTGTGCTCCGCTCGTGGATGCTGTCAGGTCGCGAGGAGCAGCAACCCGTCGGCTATCTGTGGATCGAGTTCACCCGTGCCGGCGACGAACCTGAGCAACAGCAGTACCTCGTGTGCGGGTGTGGGATCAAGGCGAACCGAAGCACGGATCGCGTGACGACTTGGTGGTTCGTCACCGACCGACGGCCCGGGGTCGATCTCGCCTTGATGGAAGGGCGGGTTCCTCTCAGTGTCGACGTGCTTCGCTCCGAACTCGGGCCGCACGCCGTCTTCGCCCAGGATCAACGCGCTCGGTTACCGCCAGGCGATCCGCGACGCCCTCTTCGGCGGACGTGACATCGACCAGCACATCCGTCTTCTGCACATCGTTCGCAGCCCCCGTGTAGGCGATCGGATTGATACCGAGCTACCCGCATATCTTCGCGACGCACTCCCGCAATTGTCCGAGGCCGCGATCGATGACGCCGCCCAACCGCTCGAGGATCTCGAGGAGCATCGTCGCAACGTCCAAGCACTTGCCCGCACTTCCGGCACCCTGCAGTCGCTGATCCAGGTCTATCGCGGCTACGCCTCTGGCGAACTGCTCCGCCGGGCATCCGATCTGACGGCACTGAGCGACGACTTTGGACGCCGCCGAAAGGAAGCAGCTCGACGGCGGCAACGTGCCGACGAAGCCGGTGAGCAACTGCACGACGCCGAGCACCGCATCCAATCGATCACTGCCGACATCGCCCGCCTCGCTGGAG
>CAVPAQ010000012.1:0-79586 GCA_963701575.1 uncultured Acidimicrobiaceae bacterium | reverse complement strand
AGTCGCCATAGGAGAATCCGCCGGCGACCGTGACCAATCGGGCTTCGGTCAAAGGCGCCTGCGGGTTCTCGGTGAGTTCGGAGGCGAGCACGATCGTGGAGTGATCGGCACCTCGGCCAACCCGAGCGCGAGCGCGAGATCCTTGTCACGGTTGGTGCCGGGTCCTGCGATCACGAGTGCCGGGAGTGCGGTCACGACTGCTCCGTTCCCGAGGACGTCTCGCCCGACGACCCGTCGGCGGTTGCGATGTCGGCCGTCACCGCCGACCGTTCCGGTGGGACGACCGTTCGGTTGAAGGCGTTGGTGAGATCTTCGATCGTGATCGGGTCGACGCCCGGAAATTTCAGGTGCTGGCTCTGGGTGACGTTGCCGATGACCTGGATCTTTCCGTGCATCACCTCGTCGAAGCGCGACAGGTCGCTGGGTGCCACCTCGACGATCAACCGGCTCTGTGATTCCCCGAACAACGACACGGGCAGATCCTCGTGCGGCAGTTCGGTGACCGTCACGCCCATCCGGCCGGCGATGCACATCTCGGCCAGAGCGAACGGCGACACCACCCTCACTGACGTCGTGGCACGACCACACGAGACCCTCCTGGATCGCCTGGTGCAAACGGCGATACCTCACCGGGGCGTCCGGATCGGGCGCCGAGCACGCAACCGATCTCATCGGGTTCGCCGTACACGAGGTCGAGGTGGCTGCCGGCGAACTCACGGCTGGTGGTGCCCAGCAGCACGACCGCGTTCGCCCGGCTGAACGAGCTCGGGTGTGAGCAGTTGGTCGGCATTCGGAACATCCGCGATCCGCGGTGATCACGAGCGTCGGCGGCACGCTGTGTCGTTCGCCGTCGGACCCCGTGTATTCGTTGTTGAGCGAATCCTTCCCCGACACGAACGGCGCCCGGTATGCCATCGCCGCTGCACAGCAGCCGTCGACGGCCGCGACAGCTCGCCCAGCGTGCGGATTCGCGACGCGGGTCGCCCACGAGAGTTGTCGAGCAGGGCGACCCGGTCGGGGTCGGCGCCGACCACGACGATGTTGCGGATCGCTTCGTCGACCACGCCGTACGCCATCGCTTCGGGGTCGTGAAGGCCCCACCACGGGTTCACACCGATGCCGATCGCGAAGCCGGGCCGAGTCGGTGGGTTCGGCGATCACCACACCATCGGCCGGCGCATCCACCAGTGCGCCGATCAGCGGCCGGGATCGCCGTGGCACCGAGGATCTCGTGGTCGTACCGGTGGATCATGCTCGCCTTCGACGCGATGTTGCGATGGGAGAGCAGACGCATGAGTGCATCCCGGGGATCCTCGACGGTACGGCTGACGTATTTGCCGCGCACGGGTTCGGCATCGTGGCAACCATTTGGCGCTGAGGTCGCCCGTCGTGCAGGAAGTCGGTCGGGAGTTCGAGAACCGGTGTGCCACCGCTGCGAACCGTCAACGCCTGATCGCCGGTGAACCGACCGATGTCGGCCAGCTCGACGCCGTAGTACACACACCGGTCGACCAGCTCGCTCATGCGGTCGGGATCGACCGCGATCCCACCATGCGCTCCTGCGCCTCCGACAGCCACACTTCCCACGGTTCGAGACCCGGATACTTGAGGGGCACGAGGTCGAGTTCGATGTCCGCGCCGACCGTTTCGGCCATCTCGCCGACCGCCGACGACAGGCCCCCGGCTCCGCAGTCGGTGATCGCGTAGAGATCCTCGGCGCCCACGAGTACGTCGATGAGGAGCTTCTCGACGATCGGATCGCCGATCTGCACGCTGGCACCGGCGACCTGCCCGGTGGTCGCGTCCATCGTGAGCGACGAGAAGGTGGCGCCTCGAATGCCGTCTCGGCCCGTTCGGCCCCCGAGTACGACGACACGATCGCCCGCAAGAGGGCCTTCGTGCTGCGTCCAGCCGGTCGCCGATCCGATGACAACCGGAACACCAGCGGATTCGTCGTGTAACCAGGGTCGTAGAGGATCGCGCCGGCGACCGTTGGGGAGGCCGATCTTGTTGCCGAAGTCGGCCACACCGTCGATCACGCCCTCACGGATCCGACGGGGGTGCAGAGCGCCGTGCGGCACGCTCCGCCAGCGGCGTGTCGGGAGGGCCGAACGCAGAATGTCAGTGATCGCGATCGGCCGATGGGCGATGCCCAGCACGTCGCGAATGACGCCGCCGACGCCGGTGTTGGCCCCGCCGAACGGCTCCACGGCCGAGGGGTGATTGTGCGTTTCCGCCTTGAGAGCCAGCGTGACGTCGTCGTGGAAACCGACGATGCCGGCATTGCCCACGAACGACGACTTCACGAACGGTGCGTCGATGGTGTCGGTGCACTGGCGCAACATGGCGATCAGTGGCAGGCGGTCCTCGCCGTCATCGGTGTTGATATGGGCCCGAAGTGTCTTGTGCGCGCAGTGTTCGCTCCAGGTCTGCGCAAGTGTCTCGAGTTCGACGTCGGTCGGGGCGCGCCCGACCTGGTCGAAGTGGGCCTGGATGACGATCAGCTCTTCGGGGTCGAGGGCGAGCTTGCGCTCGTGGCCGATCCGGATGAGCTGCTCGAGGCTGCGGCCGGCGATCTCGATGACCTCGGCGACGCCCGTGCTGCGTCCTGCGGCGTGGAACGTGGGTTCGATGCAGCCGGTGGTCCACTTCTCGATCACGGGATTGGCGACGACGCGTTCGATCAGCTGTTCGGCGTGGGGGGCGTCGACAGCTTCGCCGAACTCGACCCGGCGGCCAGTCGCTGCTCCGGTGACCGCAAGCCCCAGCTGTTCTGCGGCATGCAGCAGCGTGGCTGCGGCATTGTCGGTGACGCCGGGGAGGAACGTGATCTCGGTACCGACTGTGGTCGGCGGGTTCCAAGGAGCCCTTCTGGAGCAGCGGATCGACGAGGAAACCGTGCAACTTGTTCAATGCGTCCTGATCGAGATCACCTTCGAGGAAGACCAGTTCGGCGAACTCGACCTGGGCACCTTCGTCGAGCGGGACCCCGAGCTGGTCCGCGGCATCAGCGATCGCTGCGGCTCGCGGGTCGGCGTCGATCGATCGGATGGTCAGACGGTGCCGGGGGGCCACTGGCGCGAACCTTCGAGGAGGTCGCACGCCCGACACCTGTGATCTGAACGAAATGTCAGCCTGAAGGTCGCAATTTTCACGTGACGGTGCTCCATTGATGTCGTTGCGTGATCGGTGTCGCCGCGCTGCGGTGGATGGTGCGGGCGCGTGCAGGTCGACGGGCGGGCGACGGGTCGGGTGCCGTCGCTCCCAAGGCGGACGGTCGTCGATGGCGCGTCTCGAACTCTCTCGACGCGTCCCGAGGCGGTACCGTCGGGGCCGTGGCGAGATGGCTGTTGAAATCCGAGCCCGACGTGTTCGGGTACGACGACCTGGTGCGCAACAAGCGCGGTAAGGGTGGGACGGTGTGCGGAACTACCAGGCCCGCAATTTCATGCGTGAGATGAAGCGCGGCGACCGGGCGATCTTCTATCACTCCAATGCCAAGCCGCCCGGCGTCGCCGGCATCTGCAAGATCGTCAAGGGCGCCGAGCCCGACCCCACACAGTTCGACCCTGGAAGCAAGTACCACGATCCCGGCTCGAACCCCGAGGATCCGCGCTGGGACTGGGTGACGGTCGCTCCCGACCGCAAGCTCAACTTCGTTTCGATCGACGAGCTGAAGACCGTGCCCGAGCTCGCGGGCTGCCGCTTGCTGGCGAAAGGAAACCGGTTGTCGGTCATGCCGCTCACCGACGAGGAGTTCGAGATCATCGTTTCGTTCGCAGATGCAAAGGGCCGATCGTGAGCGAAAAGCTCCTGCCGACGAAGGTCGTCGCCATCCGCCACGGCGAGTCGCAGGTGACCGTCCACCGTGTGGTGGGCGGCCCACGGACCTGCACCGGGTTGTCCGAACTCGGTGTGCAGCAAGCCGAGCGGTTGCGCGACCGCCTTGCCCGAAGCGGCGAGATCGAGGCGACCGTGCTCTACTGCAGCGCCTATCCGAGGGCCCGCGAAACGGCGGAGATCATCGCCCCGGCGCTGTCACTTCCGGTCGAGATCGAGGCGGCATTCGGCGAGCACGACCCTGGGCCCGACTGCGACGGACTCAGCTTCAAGGACTTCGTCGACAGGTTCGGCATGCCCGATTGGGAGAGCGATCCCCATGGCATCACCTTCCCCGGTGGCGAAACGATCGCAGAGTTCGATCTGCGTGTCGGCGCCGCGTTTCGCGTGTCGTGCGAGAACACGCCGGTGGCGTGATCGTGATCGTGTGTCACGGCGGCGTGATCGACGGTCTGATGCGCACCGCGCTGCGGGCGCCGACCACCGGAGCGTTCGAGCTGCACACGTCGAACACCTCGCTCACCGAGATCGTGCTGACCCGCCCTGGCCGCTGGCGGCTCAACCGATACAACGATGCCGCTCACCTCGAGGGTCTCCCCAAGGAGACACCTCGGATGAGTGACGCCTGACTGCGACAGGGCGACGCACGGTGCAGTGGTTGGTGATCGGCGGCGGTACCGCCGGTTGCGTCGTCGCCGCCCGACTTGCCGAGGTTGTCTCGAACGAGGTGACGCTGCTGGAGGCCGGACCGGACCACGGCCCCGACCACGTGCCCGCCGACGTCGGCCTCTATCTCGACGACCCGACCCGGTGGCACGACAACTGCAGCGTCATCCGTCGTGCCGGTGGTGTGGCCGAGCACTACTGGCAGGGCAGGGGGTTGGGGGGCTCGTCGCTGGTGAACGGGCCCGTGATGGTCGCCAACCCTGCCGATGCGGGCATCGAGCACCTCATGCCGATGGAGCCGCCGGTGACGCTCGGCCCGCTCGGCGCGGCCGTCGTCCTCGCCGATCCGGACGCCCGCCCGGTACTGCTCGCCGCGCCGCAGCGGTCGTCGCGTGTCCGCAGCCGACGCCTATCTCCGCCCGCTCGGCAACCGGCCGAATCTGACGGTGGTCGACGACTCGGCGGTGGCCCACTTGATCTTCGACGGCCGATCTGTTCGCGGAGCGGTCACCGAATCGGGCATCGAGCACCACGCCGAACGCGTCGTCGTCTGCGCCGGCGCGATCCGAACACCGTCGCTGTTGTTGGCGAGCGGGGTGGACACTCCCGGTGTCGGTGAGGGTCTGCAGGATCATCCGGCTTTCGCGATCATGTTGCAGCTGGCGCCGGGCTTGATCGATCCGTCCGTGCCCAACATCGTCGCTGCCATCGATCGTCCCGGAACCCAGATCCTGGTGATGAATCACCTGCCCGGGGCGCCTGGATACGGCTCGCTGATCGGTGCACTGATGACGCCGACCAGCATCGGCCGCGTCACGCGCGACCCCGTCACGGGTACGTCATCGGTCGAGCTCAACCAGCTCGCGACCGACGCCGACGTCGAACGGCTGGTCACGCTCGTACTCGAGATGCTCCGGCTCTGCTCACACCCGGCCGTGCAAGCTGTCGCGCCCTTGGCGATGATCGATGCTCGCGGCACCCCGGCGGAGTCGTTGGGCGACGATCGTGACGTCGTTCGGGCCTGGTTGCTGATGCACCTCACGGGCTATCACCATGTCGCCGGCACGTGCCGCCGAGGAACCGTCACCGACGTGTGGGGTGCGGTCCGCGGCTATGACGGGCTGTACGTCGGCGATGCCTCGCTGTTCGAGGGCGTACCACCCATCAACCCGTATCTGTCGGTCGTCACCCTCGCCGAGCGGCTGTCGGCGCATTGGCGCGACTCGACCGCGACCTGAATCGGCTGTCAGGCTGTTCACGACGCCACGCGTGGTGTATCGGCGCGTCGAGCGCGTCAACTGCCGAGCGAGTCGGCGAACGAGCGAGGAGCAGGATCGATGAGCACCAGTACCGAGGCCACACCGAACGTGCGGATCAACGCACTCCACCACCTGGCGATCAGCACCAAGGACATCAAGGCGCAGATCGAGTTCTTCAGCGACGTGCTGGGGGCGGAACTCGTCGCATTGTTCTGGATGCACGGCGTGCCCGGGGGATGGCACGGCTTCTGCCGCCTCAACGACCGGTGTTCCGTCGCGTTCGTGCAGCTGCCGGCAAACGCCGAGATCGAGTCGGAACTGGGCGTCACGCACGCCGGCACCGGAGCCGGTCCGTCGGCACCCGGCACGATGCAGCACGTCGCGTTCAACGTCGACTCGGTCGACGAGCTGGTCGCCATGCGCGACCGCATCCGATCGCGCGGCATCAACGTGTTCGGCGAGATCGACCACGGCATGTGTCATTCGATCTACTTCGCCGGTCCCGAGGGCCTGGTGCTCGAGGTCGCGACATCCGAGGCGGCGATCGACCCGAACGCATGGATCGATCCCGAGGTGGTCGCGCTCGCCGGGATCAGCGCCGACGAGCTGGCCCGGTACGTGCATCCCGAGCCGTACGGGGGCGAGGGCGGCACCGTCGGTCAACCTCCGGTCGACATGGCGCGCCCACAGCTCGCCTACCCGAAGCCGATCCTCGAGAAGATCATGTCGGTGCCCGACGCAGAGCTCACCAGCTCGCGCAGCTACGCAGAGCCGCCGGTGCCGGTGCCCGCCGACGCACCGGTCCAGGTGTGAGGTGAACGACGCGGCGACCGTGCCCGGAACCCCGCCCGGTTGCGAGCGCGTCGCCTACGTCCTCGTCCACCGCGAGGATGCCGCGTTCAGCGACACCTACGGTGGCGGCGGCAACATCATCGGGCTGGACTGCCACCTGGTGCGGCCTGCGCTGACGCCGTCGAAGCGGGTGCTGATCTTCATGCACCCCACCGGCGGTGGCATGTACCTGCCGATCGTCCCCGGGCTGGCGGCGGCCGGCCACCACGTGATCTGGGCGAACTCGCGCTATCGCGGCACCGACTCGGCGCTCATCATGGAGAAGGTCGTCGCCGATCTCGGCGCCGTCGTGATGGACGCGCGCCAACGGCTCGGGTACGAACAGGTGGTGTTGGCCGGTTGGTCGGGCGGTGGCTCGCTGTCGGCCTACTACCAATCGCTGGCCAACCGGGCGACGGGGATCGCCGACACGCCGGCGGGCGATCCGTACGAGGTGGCCGCCGAGCGACTCCCCCCGGCAGATGCGCTGCTGATGCTTGCCGCCCACATCAGCAGGCACGGCACGCTGACCGAGTGGATGGACGCCTCGATCGGCGAGGAGTCGCGACCGTTCGACCGTGACCCGGACCTCAACCTGTACGACGCTGCGAATCCGAATCAGCCGCCCTATACAGCGGCGTTCGTCGATCGGTATCGAGCCATGCAGGCGGCCCGCAACCGTCGCATCACCGGATGGGTGCGCGAGCAGCTCGCTGTGCTGCGGGCATCGGGCGAGCCCAATGGTGAGCGCGCCTTCGTGGTGCACGGAACGATGGCAGATCCCCGATGGCTCGACCCCACGATCGACCCCAGCGAGCGCCGGCCCGGTTGGTGCTTCCTGGGCGACCCGAAGGTCGTCAACGACGGGCCCGTCGGGCTGGCGCGATTCTGCACGTTGCGCAGCTGGCTGAGCCAGTGGAGTCTCGACGATGCCCGAGGCGACGCACAGCGCAGCCTTGCTCACGTGACGCAGCCGGTGTTGGTGGTGGGCAACACCGCCGACGACGCCTGTACGCCCAGCCATACGCACCGCTTGTTCGCAGCGGTGCCGCATGATCGAAAGCGCCTGCGCGAGGTCCGCGGTGCGACGCACTACTACACGGGCCCACACGGCCGCCAACACCTCGGTCAGGCGATCGATGAGATCGGGAGCTTCCTCGACGACGTGTTGGCGAACTAAGGGGTGTTGGCGAACTCAGGGCGCGGACCCGAATCGGATCGGCACAGACCGGGAAGTCGAAGCACTGCTCGGAAGGTTCGGCGAGTGCCATTGCACCGTTGTGGCCATTTCCTTATGATCGGATCGAGGCTCGCTGTGGGGGTGAGCAAGGGGACACAACGGTGTAGTCGAAACGACCGCCTGGCGGTGTGATTGGGCGTCTTGCGGATCGAACCGGCCGACCGCTGCCTGCGCGTACTCCCTCTCGATCCCGAGTCTCGGGCACGCCGTGCCCTGCGAATACTCGTTCGACAGGAGAGAGATCATGAAGCGTTTCATCGGGCTCGCAGTCGTTGCGATCACCCTCACCAGCATCACGAGCATCGTCGGCTCGCCGGCGGAGGCCCACGGCAACTGGCGACACCCGCGAGTGTCCGCGCCGATCGCCGAGGGGCTCGTCGGACCACTCGGCCTCGTGGTGGCCGACAGCGGCAAGGTCTACGTGTCGCAGGCCTTCGCCGGCATCTTGAGTTCGATCGACCGTCGTGGAAGGGTGCAGGACGTCGCGTTCCCACCCGATCCGAACGCAGGAATCGCCGGTGTCGGAATGGACCGGCGAGGCAGGGTCATCTTCACCGTCTCGGGCTACGACCCCGCGACCGACGACTACATCGGTCTCGTGCAACGGATCAGGCGGAACGGCTCGATCGAAACGCTCGGCGATCCCGGGACGTACGAGGAGACCGCCAATCCCGACCAGGGCAACTGGTACGGGTTCACCGACCTGTCCGACGACTGCGCGGCGTTGGTGCCCCCCGAGGTCGGCGGCGGGTATCCGATGCCGGGAATCGTCGATTCGAATGCGTACGCCCTGACGACGCTCAAGAACGGGACGAAGGTCGTCGCCGACGCCGGCGGCAACGACCTCGTCAAGATCGACAGGCACGGCAACGTCTCGACGCTCACCGTCTTCGCTCCACAACCGATCGTCGTGCCCGACGCCGCGGCCGCCGACGCATTCGGATTGCCGCATTGTGTGATCGGCCATGCCTACGGATTCGAACCGGTGCCGACCGATGTCGAACTCGGCCCCGACGGCATGCTGTACGTCTCGCTGCTCCCCGGCGGTCCGGAGGACGACAGCGCCGGAGCGCGCGGCAAGGTCGTGCGGGTCAACCCCCGTAACGGCCACGTCCGCGAGATCGCGTCCGGGTTCCTCGGAGCCGTCGATCTCGCCGTCGCCCCCGACGGAACGATCTACGTCGCCGAACTGTTCGGCGGACGGGTCTCGAAGATCGTCAGGCACAAGATCAAGACCGTCGTGGAGCTCAACGAGCCGGGCGCGATCGAGTTCGCCCGCGGGAAGTTGTACGTGGCGATCAACTCGCTGTCGTTCGACCCGGATACAGGGGCGCCGCTGGGCGCGATCGTCAAGGTCAGGCTGTAGCGGCCCGCTCTCCCCGGTGAGATCGCCGGCGGCGACGTACTCGAACCACCCGTCGCCGCCGGCGCGGCCGCCTCCGGGCTGCGCCGCCGGGCTCTGACACCGTCCAAGGGACGCCGGACGACATCGCAAATCGGCGGCCGAGAGAGGATCAGCATGGAACCGACCAGATTGGCGGACGTGGCGTTGTTCGAGGGATTGACCCAGGAAGAACTCGCGTCGTGTGCAGCGAGATTCCAGGAGGTCGAGGTGTTGTCGGATCACAACGTCGCTCGGGATGGCGATGGTGCCTGTGCGTTCTTCCTGGTGCTCGACGGCGAGTTGGACGTCCATGTGAACTTCGAATGCGTCGCCACGCTGCGCCCTGGTGACTTCTTCGGCGAGATGGGTCTCGAGAACAACGCCCAACGCAGTGCCCACGTGGCGACGCGCGGTCGCGTCCAGTTGGCCAAGAATATGGTCTGGGACTACAAGCAGATGGTCGACGAGTTCCCGGTCGTGCACGAGCGGATCACTTCGATCGCGGCTGCGCGGTCCTCGGGCGACTCCTGACGTCGTTGTCGGCGAGCTGCCGAATCCGCCGCACCGCACTCATCGGCGTCCCGAGATCGATGCTCGACACAACGATCCGCGATGCATATCGTTTGAGGAACTCGACGTCAGGAGACCGGTGTGACCACGCTGAACGCCCGACCCAACACCGCCCTCTTGGTGGTCGATGTGCAGAACGACGTAGTCGGGGGGGGGGGGGGGGGGCGCATCGGCGCGATGAAGTGATCGCCAACATCAACCGCCTCGTCGACAGGGCTCGAGCCGAGCACGTGCCGATCATCTGGGTGCAACACGCGAGCGAAGAGTTGCCGGAGAATACCGACGGTTGGCAGTACGTCCCCGAGCTGCAACGGCGCGAGTCCGAGCCCGTCGTCCACAAGCACTACGGCGATTCGTTCGAGGACACCGTCCTCGAGTCCGAGCTTGCGCTGCGCGGCATCGGCCATGTGGTCGTCACCGGCGCACAGAGTGACGCATGTATCAGGGCGACGCTCCATGGCGCGTTCGTCCGTGGCTATGACACCACGCTCGTCGGTGACGCGCACACCACGGAGGATCTCTCGGAGTGGGGCGCGCCGCCCGCTGACCAGGTGATCGCCCACACCAACATGTACTGGAAATGGCAGGGCGGCCCCGGTCGTGTCGCCGCCGTGATCGACACCGCTCAGGTCGATTTCGGTGTGACCTGAGCGCGTCAGCTTCGAATGCGAAGGTCCTGGTTCAGCCGACTCGGCCGTAGAAGGTCGTCAACGCCGACTCGGAGAGGCCGATCCCCGGCTGGTCGTTGAAGGCGAACACGACGAGGATTCGGGTCACCGAGCCTTCGGTCGGTGTGACCCGATGCAGGGAGTTGCGGCCTCTGAACAGAACCAGGTCTCCCGGCGCGAAGTCGAGTGTTCGAACCGCTGTGCGACCGTCGAGCACGGCCGCAACCTGGTCGAACGCCATCTCGCCGGCATCGGCGTCGCGCAGATCGGCGACGTATTCGAAGATACCGCCCGCCTCGGGCGCCTGGAACAGTGCGGTGACGGCAAACGACGAGTTGTCGAAGTGCCAGCCCAGCTCGCGACCCGCTGGCGCGAAGTGCACGTTGATCGACGACAACGCGTCGGCGTACGGATGAATCTGCTCGATATCGAGCACGCGGCACAGGAATCGCCGGAAGGCGTCGTCGTCGTACACCGCCCGCAACGGTGAAGAGTCGGGGATCTGGTCGTCGGCGATGAGCCCCTTGCTGCTGCCGACCTGGCGGTTGAAAGGGTGCTCCGGTGCCAGTTCGGGGTTGGGCGGGGTCAGGTACACGTTGTGGGTCGAGGCTGCGTAGTACGCCTCGGGCTCGCGTGGCACGGATTCGGCGACGACCCGGGCGATCGTGTCGGGCGTGAAGAAACCTCGCAGCACGAGTGCGCCGGCGGCGTCGAGGGCAGCGCGGCATCGAGCGGCGTACGCCGGATCGTCGAGTGGATGGCTTTCCGCGTCGAAGGCGAGTGTCGTCATGGTGCCCACACTACGCGTCGGCCGGTTGCGCGAGCTCGGCCCGATCGACCAAGACGGGTCGCCGCTCGCCAAGTCGCCTCTGCGTGATGCTGATGCGCGGCGCTTCGAGTGGCACGATCTGTGCATGACCGGTGTCGGACCTTTCGCATCTCGCTCCTTGGGCGTGTTGCTGCATCCCTCGTCGTTCCCTGGCCGAGATGACATCGGCACGGTCGGGGCCGAGGCGCACGAGTTCGTCGAGTGGCTGGCGACGACCGGAGCCAACCTGTGGCAGATCCTTCCGCTCACGATGAATGGGCAGGACGACTCGCCATATTTCAGCCGCTCGGCATTCGCCGGCAATCCGTGGCTGATCGATCTCCCTGATCTCGTCGACGAAGGCCTGCTCGACGCCACCGGACTACCCGACCGCATCACCGACGCCCGCGTCCCCTACGACACGATGCGCGAGCACAAGTGGCCGTCGCTGTCCGCCGCAGCGGACCGTTTGTTGGCCGATCCCGGTCATCCCTGGCGCGCCGGCCTCGACGCGTTCGTGAACGATGCCGATTGGCTCACCCCGACCTGTCACTTCTTCGCGCTCAAGGACCTCCACGACGATGCGCCGTGGTGGACATGGCCCGACCCGCTGCGCACGCGTGACCCGGCCGCCATCGAGCGGTCGCGCCGCGAGCTCGCTACCGAGATCGCCCGGTGGGAGGCGGTGTTCTACTTCTTCGAGAGGCAGTGGCGTTCGGTTCGAGCGGCAGCGAACGAGCGCGGTATTCGAGTCGTCGGCGACCTTCCCATCTACGTGGCCGACGACTCGGCCGACGTGTGGCTGCACCAGGATCAGTTCCAGCTCGACGGCGCTGGTCGTATGATCGTGCAGTCGGGCGTGCCGCCCGACTACTTCAGTGCTGATGGGCAGCTGTGGAGGAACCCGCTGTACCGATGGGATGCGATGGCGGCCGACGGATACGCATGGTGGCTGTCTCGGCTGCGTCGCTCACTCGAGCTCAGCGACATCGTGCGGATCGACCACTTCCGCGCCCTCGAGCGCGTACTGGGAAGTCGCCGGCGACGCCGAGAGCGCGCTCGGCGGACACTGGGTCGACGGACCCGGCCAACCGTTCCTCGACGCTGTGCGGGTGGCGTTCCCGTCGATGCCGTTCATCGCCGAGGACCTGGGAACGCTCGACGACGCCGTCTACGCGTTGCGGGACGACAACGGATTGCCGGGAATGCGCGTGCTGCAGTTCGGCTTCGACGGGTTGCCCGACAACCCGCACCTCCCGTCGGCGCTGGTCGAGGCGTGCATCGTGTACACGGGCACGCATGACAACGACACGATCTCGTCGTGGTGGACCTCGCTCGACCACGAGCACCGCCTCGAGGTCGAGCGGGTGTTCCAGCTTCCGCCGTTCGCCGACGTCGGTCGCGCCGTGTGGTCGTTCATCGAGGCCGCCGTCGGGTCACGTGCGATCGCCGCGGTGATTCCGATGCAGGACCTGCTCGTGCTCGACGAGAGGTCTCGGATGAACGTTCCGTCGACCACGACGGGAAACTGGAGCTGGCGGATGCCACCGAATGCGCTGAGTACCGACCTGGCGGCATCGATTCGAAACCTCGCCGACCGGTATGGACGGCTCGCGTCCTGATCGCCGCTCGATCTGTCCGCTGATCCCTCGATCTCGCCGTGCGCGCTCGTGAACCCGTCATCGCGCCGCGCGGGAATACTGCCCGTACTCGCGCTACGGCGAACGCGTCATGATGATCGGCACCGAACGGCCACGAGGCGTCCAATCTGCGGTCGCCCGACGAGCCCGGTCAGGCGTGCTTCGGCGGCGTGACGTTGACGCTGCCCAGGAACACGATCCCGCGCAGCCGGATCGTCGGGCCATCGCCCCCCGTCACCTTGATGTTGCGCGATCCGAACAAGCTGAAGCCGGACAAGGCGATGTTGGTGCCTTCGTCGACCACGACGTTGATGCTGCCGAGGATCGCCGCTGCCGTCAGGCGTGGATTGTCGCCGGGTTGTACACCGGTCAGGTCGAAGTCGCCGCTACCCAACAGAGCGATCGTCGTCTCTTTGGTCCACCCCTTCGGAAGCCCCCGTTTGCCGAAGCTGCCGAACACGACGATGTTCATCGCTCACTCCCTTCGATGGCGCGATCGACCACCATGTTGACACCCTCCATCATGCGTCCAGCGTCACCGGCACGCAAGGAGCCGACGACCCGTCCGCTCACGGCCGGACGGCGGCATAGCGGGATCTGCGCAGGAGCCCCTCGTCGATCACGGCGAGTGAGGCAACCCGGTCGGCGAGGCGTTGCGCGAGGGCCTCGGCTCCCATTGCCGCGGCAATCGCCGGTGAGCGGCGCCGAGTGGCTTCGATCCAGGCCTGCTGTGTCGCCCGATACTCGGCGGTGATATCGACGTGCTCCACCTCGGTGAAGCCCGCCGTGCCGAGCAAGCTGGTGTACCCGGTTCGCACCAGCACTGCCGACGGACCCGAGCGAGCGACCCGGCGGCGGTCGGCAGGGGAGAGCGACGGCGCCGGCTCGATGGTGGTGAACATCATGCGACCCCCGTGGCGGAGCACTCGTCGACAGGCTCTCAGCACGGAGAGCTTCGCCCGGATTCAACACATGACATCGATGTGCACGATCGCATCGAAGCTGCGATCGCGGAAGGGCAGAGCCGCTCCGTCACCGACCACTCCGAGGTGCCGTTCGGCGACGCCGTCCCGATCGGCACGACGCGCGGCGGTGGAGGCCCCGCTCGGTACCGGGTCGAGTGTGGCCACTTCGCACCCGCAACGATCGGCGAGGTGGAGCCCGGGGTACCCACAGCCGGAGCCGAGGTCGAGCAGGCGGTCAGCGGGCTGTAGCCCCAGAGCGGAACCGATCGCCTCCGCTTGGGCGAGCGTGGTGTAGCCGTTGGCCTGGTAGTCGCTGCCGAGCACCTCGCGCTCGGCAGCGATCAGCGCCTGGGCTCCCGAAGCCACATATCGGTCGGAGAACCGCTCGTTGGGATCGTTCGACGCCCTGCGCACGATGACATCTTGGCGCGGTCGGCCGGCGGGTCGCGCAGTGCAGCTCGGCGGAGGCGTCAGCCGTTGATCTGGCCCACGACCGAAGTCGGGGTGAAGCGGACGATCAAGCGACCCTCGTCGACCATCGCTTGGCGATACTGGTTCCAGTCGGGGTGGTCCTGGCCGGCCACGGCTCGGTAGTAGTCGACGAGCTGTTCGTTGGTCACATCATCGAATTCCGTGGCGACCGGCGACAGCTCGACGGTGCCGTCGAACGATGCGTACGACCAGCGCGACGGCTCGCTGATGTGGAGCACGATGCGCGGATCGCGCACCATGTTGCGGGTCTTGGCGCGGTCGTGCGTGACCGAGATGACGAACACCCCGTCATCGATCACGTAGGCGATGTCCGACGATTGCGGTCGGCCGTCGGCCCGAATCGTGATCAAGGTTGCGTTGCGCCGATCGCCCGCCCATTCGAGTGCCGTGCCGAGTTCCATCGAGCCATCATGTCGCAGATCCCGGCCGATGGCTCACTCGAGTGAACGACACGGAGCGGTCGGGGGAAGTTTCGGTCAGTCGGGTCGCGTGAGACGGGCGAACCCGAAACTGCGGCCGAGCCCGACACGGAACGCAAGGTGAATCCAGAGTTCGGCGAAGTTCTCGAGCATGTGCACTGCCGATCTGTCGCCGATCACGAGCGCGTCGAAGCCCATCTCGGTCGCCAACACCCGCACTCGATCCGCGGCGCCGTCATCGCCCGCGATCGGCAGGAAGATCGGTCTTCCGTCGATCGTCGGATCCAGGTACGCCTCGGCCCCGATGGTGTTGAACGCCTTGACCACCCTGGCCGAAGGGTTGACGGACGCGATGACATCCACGATCGTCGTGGCGTCAGCGGGCAGCGAACTTCCGACGGTGTTGGTGGCGTCGACGAGGATCGCGTCCCCGAGATCGCCCATGGCCTCGACCGTGTCGGCCACCGCTGCGAACGGGACGGCGAGCACGACGAATTCGGCGTACTCCGCCGCTCGATCGAGCGGTACGGCGGTGAGTCCCAGTGCTTCGCGCGCCGCCATGACCTTGTCGCTCGCCGGGTTGCGGGCGGCGAACCTCACGTCGTTGCCGAGATCACTGAACTTGCCGGCCAGGTTGGCGCCGACGACGCCTGCGCCGACGACGGTGATCGAAACGGTCATGAGCGGCTTCGGGAGCGGGATGTGTGTGAGATGGGGGCAGGACGGCGCCGGACACGTATCAACCGGCCATGTCGGTGACGAACCCGACACCGCCCGGCGTCGATCGTGGCGCATCGAGCATTCACGGCCGCCACGAGGCGTTCGATCGTCGATTGCGGAACTTCGGCCACACCGAAGTCTCTCGCGTTCGTCCGGCCTTCGCCATCGAAACGAACCCCACGGCGCGGTCCTTGTACCTGACCGAGGCCGAGCGCCGTGGCGAGTGTCGGCATGTCGGCGAATCATGCGTTCCGGGGTATCGTCAGTCGTTCCCCAGCGATGAAGGATCACGAATATGGCAACGCCCGGCAAACTGACACCTCTCCAAGAGATGGAGGCCCGCCGAATCGCTCAGCAGGAGGCGAAGGCCAACAAGGCCCCGGTGAATCGCTCCGAGGAGGAGAAGGCGCTGCGCAAAGAGCGTGTCGCGAAGGCGAAGGACGCCCTGAGCCGTTCGGTCGGCATGAAGGGCGAGCACGTGATCGCGGGCCGTGCTGCCCTCAAGAACTACCTCCGGCAGTTGAACGAGCCCAACCAGCCCGACGACGCACGGTTCGAGCTGTTGATCGAGGCACCGTTCAAGGCGCCGCCCAAGAAGCGCACCAACGACCGCTACTGAGCGCGCTGCGGATCAGCTCGCACGGCTGCTTCACTCGGAGAAGCGGTGCTGGACGTCCAGCACCTGGGGCAGTCCGATCATGGTCGTGAAGTCAGCGAACGGATCGGTGGCCGGATCGATCGGCGGGGTGCCCAGCGCGTTGATGTCGCGCAAGGTCTGTTGCATCGCGGCCGTGGCCGCCAGCAGCAGAGAGATCGGGAGCAGCAGCACGCGGTAGCCGAGTTCGGCCACCTCGGACGCGCTCACGGCGGGGGAGCGGCCGCCCTCGACCCAGTTGAACACCAGCGGCACACCCAGCGGCTCCGCCGCGACCTCGGCGAATTCGTCGATCGATTCGAGCGCCTCGACGAACAGCACGTCAGCGCCGGCTTCGACGTAGGCGTGGGCCCGCCCGATCGCGGCCGCCAACCCTTCCGGGCCTCTCGCATCGGTACGGGCGATGATCACCATCTCGTCGCGGGCCTCGACCGCAGCTCGGATCTTGGCGGCCATCTCGCTGCTCGGGACGACCTGTTTGTCGCTCATGTGACCGCATCGCTTCGGCGTCACCTGGTCTTCCAGCTGGATGGCCGCGACGCCCGCCTGCTCGAACTCGCGAACGGTTCGCATCACATTGACCGGATTGCCATAGCCGGTGTCCGCGTCGGCGATCACGGGCAGGAAGGTCGCCGACGCGATGCGACGGGCGTTGTCGACCATCTCCGACCCGGTCAGCAGACCGACATCGGGCTGGCCGAGCAATGTCGCCGACGAGCCGAAGCCCGTCATGTATGCCGCACCGAATCCGGCCTGCTCGATCAGCCTCGCACCGAGCGCATCCCAACATCCGGGCACCGTCAGCAGTCCGCCTCGGTCCAGCAGTTCGCGTATCCGTGTAGGGGCAGACATAGCTGCCGAAGTTACTGGTCGTCCGATCACCGGAAGAACCGGCCGACCGGACGTCGGAACGGAGTGCGCCGGCGGTGCGTGGTCGCCGGCTGATCGGCCTCGGCAGACGGGGATCGCTGTGGCCGCGATACGTCGCAGGTGCCGATCTGGTCTGTGCTCGATCCACGAACCTCGGCCTCCGGCGCACGGGGCGGCCTCGCACCGATTGCCGGACCCCGCCTGCGATGCCCCGACGTGGTAATCCATCCACATGGGGATTCCGGAGACATCGCTGAACGAAGTGGGCAACGGCTGCCTCGCCTACCTGCAAGGCGACGGCGGCTGGGGATGGAGCAACGCCGGACTGATCGTCGGCGAGGGTGTGTCGCTCCTGGTCGACACCCTGTTCGACCTGGAGATCACACAGCACATGCTCGACTCGATGGCCGGCCACACCCGTACGGCCCCGATCGGAACGGTGGTCAACACCCACGCCAACGGCGATCACTGCTACGGCAATCAACTCGTGAGTGGTGCCCAGATCGTCGCCTCGACGGCAGCGGCGCGCGAGATGGAGGAAGTTCCGCCGGCGCTCCTGGCGGCGCTCAACGCCGACCCTGGGGCTACGGGCCAGCTGTTCCGTTCGTTCTTCGGCGAGTTCAATTTCGAGGGGATCGAGCAGCGCCTCCCGGACCGTACGTTCGACGGGCGCCTGGAACTGGAGATCGGAGGTCGTGCGGTCGAGCTGATCGAGGTGGGCCCCGCCCATACAGCCGGTGACACGATCGTGTTCGTTCCGGATGCGGGCGTGGTGTACACGGGCGACATCCTGTTCATCGGCGGCACACCGATCGTGTGGGCGGGACCATTGTCGAACTGGGTGGCGGCGTGTGACCTGATGTTGGGCATGCATGTCGACACCGTCGTTCCCGGGCATGGACCGATCACCGACAAGGCAGGTGTCGCGACGGTCCGCGACTATCTCGTGTTCGTCGAACACGAGGCCACGATCCGCCACGCGGCCGGCGTCGATGCGTTCGACGCGGCCCGCGACATCGGCGCAGCGATCGGTGCGAAGGAGGACTTCGCATCGCTCGGTGAGTTCGGCCGGATCGCGGTCAACGTCGAGGCCGTGTATCGCCAGCTCGATCCGTCACACCGGACGCCCGACGTGGTCGAGCAGTTCCGCCGCATGGCCTTGCTCGAACGCGCTTGAGTATCTCAGATCTTCGGTTCGGCCCGCTCTGCCGGTGCTTCCTGGTCGTCGGCTGCGATCCGGTCGGGGACTGCGGCCTGTTCGTCGGTGCGGCGACGGGTCGCGATCGAGCGCCTGACCGCCAGTACCCAGCCGACGGCGACAGCGATCGAGAAGATGAACCACTGCACGGCATACGACAGATGGTTGGCTTCGGTGAGCACGGGGGCAGCGACCGGCTCGGGTAGCCCGCCCACCTCGGGAGGGTTCGACTCGATCAGGTCGACGTACATCGGGACCACGTCACCCGGCAGCTGCGGTGTCAGCCTTTCGATGTCGACCCGCTGAGCGATCTCGAGATCCCCCTCGGCGGCATCGGAGAGCTGCCCGAGGCGGCGATCCTGCGACTGTCGAAGTCGCCCGGTGACGTCGACCTCGATCGCCGGAACGTCGGGAGGCGTCTCCTCGGTCAAGGGAATGAACCCTCGGTTCACCAGCAGGATCCGGCCGTCGTCGAGCCGGAGCGGCACCACCACGTTGAGTCCGGCGCGTCCACCTTGAGATCGGTTGGCGATCAGCAGCAACTCGTCGGGCAGGTAGGTGCCCGACGTGGAGACCGGGCGCCATTCGACGTCTTCGGGATCGACCTCGGCAGTGAGGAGATCGTCGAGCGGCACGGGTCGAGCGTCGTAGCGTTGTTCGATCAATGCGTTGAACGCCCGGCGTTGGTCGAGGCGGCGCAACTGCCAGAACCCGAGGTTGATCATGGTGACGATCGCCGCGATCACCAGCAGATGGAATCCGATCCACTTCGGCCGCAACAGAAACCGGTACATGCGATCCCGACGGTATCGGGGCGACTCCCGTGCGAGGTGCGGGAGCAGGGTCGAAAACCGGCAGGATGGGTGGATGGAGCTGCCCGATTTCCACATTCCGCACGCGGAGAAGATCGAGTGGATGATCGAGACCAACGGGTGGGCGCTCGAACCGGTGCCGCCCCGCGCCGACGTCGACCCACCCACGCCCGCCTACGCCTACACGATCGGTGTGCCCGCCCTTGTCGGCTTTCCCGACATCGCCCTGTTCGGTCTGACCCCTTCGGCGGCGAACGGACTGATCGGGCTGGTTGTGGATGCCCTTCGAGGAGGCACGGAGATCCCGCTCGGGGTCGAGCTGATCGGCTTGCTCGACAACGAACTGCGCTGCATGTTCGCGCCGATCGACACGCTGGAGTTCGGCGAGTACTTCGGCACCGCGGCCGCCTGGTATCGGGGCGACGACTACTCGATGGTCCAGATGTACTACCCCGACCGCAACGGCTTCATGCCATACGAGACCGGCTTCGAGCAGCGGCTTCGCCTTGCGCAACCCGTCATCGGCTCCGTCGAGCTCTAGGTACTGGGCCGCCCCACCTGCGTTCGGGTGCCGCCTTCGATCAGGCGTGGCCGAACGGTTGTGCCGACCAGTACCGCACGACATCGCTGGGTGATTCGCGCGCTCTCAGCACTTCCAGCAGGATCTCGCCGGTCGGTCCGGTTCGGTGTCCGAGCACGATCGGGATCCCGCGGCTGCAGTGCCGAGACCACATGCTCAAGGTGTAGGCCCCGACGTCGTGGATCACGACGGCATCGCCGTCGCGAAGGTCGCCGAGCTCGGCGTCACGGGCGATGATGTCGCCGGCGAAGCACAGCGGTCCGCTCACCGTCCAGCGTTGCGACCGCGCCGCAGTGTCGTCGGTGTCGTCGTCGGCATCACGGTCGATCTCCCGGATCAGTGGCGTCAGGCGGTGACGCCAGTACTCGGGTTGATAGACCGGGCGCAGCAGGAAGTCGGCGCCGAGGTGGAGTACAGCGACGGGGGCGCCCACGGATCGTTTCACGTATTCGACCGTCGACAGCGCCCATCCACAGTTGGCGTGGACTGCCCGGCCGAACTCGGTGAGCACGGTGACATCGGGGCCGAACAGGTTGGGGGCGGCCGCCGACACACGGGCGAAGAATTCGCGCGGATCTGTGCCACCCTCGCCGACATAGTCGGTGGTGGCCCCGCCACCGATGTCGATCGTGTCGAACTGGGCTCGCCCGAGTTCTGCATGCAGCCGGCTGCGCAGCTCATCGAGGGTTGCCGCGGCCGCTGCGTGGGCGTCGAGCGAGATTCCTTGTGATCCGACGTGGTAGTGCAGACACCTGATCCACGGGTGCGACGCGGCTCGTGTCACGAGGCCCTCGAACACCTCGTCGACTCGCACGCCGAAACGCGAGCCCGCGCCGGCGACGCTCGTGGTCGGGATCGTGCCGTCTCCGACCACTGGATTGATGCGCAGGCCGACGATCGCGGTCGAGTCGTCGGCCCGGAGCGACACGATCCGATCGAGCTCCTCGAAGCTGTCGGCGTTGACCCTGATGCCGAGCCCGAGCGCCGACCGGAGTTCGGATTCGGTCTTCGCCGGCGAGTCGTACACGATCCGGTCCGGCCGGCAGCCCGCCGCGAGCGCCAACTGCACCTCCTCGTACGACGCCGCTTCCAACCCGCAGCCGTGATCGGCGATCACCCGGAGGACGCCGATGAGCGGGTTGGCCTTGATGGCGATCGTGTGCAGCGTTCCGTGCGGGAAGGCCGCGACGAGCTCGTCGAGTCGAGCCTCCAACAGATCGAGGTCGTGGAAGATCGCTGATGTGTCGTCGGCTTCGAGCACACCCTTGGTTCTGGCGTGGGCCGCAACGCTCTCGATCGCCGCGTCCGACGGCCGCGTCTGCCACGTGCTCATGATGTGATCGCTGTTGGGGTCGATTCGAAGTCGAGCACGAGTTGATCGAGCTTTCGTACCGTCGCGCTGACTTCGTCGGTCAACGCATCGAGACGTTCGCCGAACGTGGAGCCCGTAGACGACACGACACAGGCCCGAATGATCTGGCGAGCGCCGAGCGCGAGACGAAGCACCGAACGTGACGACGTGCGTCCGAGCGCAACCGGTTGGCCCAACTCGGCGCGCAGGTCGCGGAGCTCGGTGGGCAGATCCAGCGTCCGAGCTGGGTCGATCGGGTCGCGCATCATCCGTTGCAACGCGCGGAGCTCGTCGACGTCGAGCAGGGTGCCATCGCTCGTGCGGCACGTGAATGCGAACACGGTGGTCTTCGACTCGAGCAGCCGCGCCACGTCGTTTTCGACCATCGGCGGCGGAGTCGTCACGAGCGTCAGCGTCGAGGTGGAGGCCATCGTCGCGGGGACGACGGATTGGAACTGGCGGAGCACCTCGAGGCGGAGTTGGGCCGGCACCGAGTAGTAATCGCGGATCTCGGCCAACGCTGCCCACCACCGCAGCAGGACGCCCACGTTGTACCAGTCGGCCAGCGAGTCTCGGGCAGCTCTCCAGGTGCGAGGCAGCATGGACGGACTGAGGTAATCGGAGAATCCCGCGGGGAACGATTCGATGGGCGCGGCGGTCGACGCGCGTGGGATCAGGACGGCACCGGCGAATGGGGGGCCCCCGAAGAACTTCGAGCCGGTGGTCATGGTCATGTACCCGCGCGACAGCGAGTCGCTCAGTCCGCGTCGGCTGAATCGCCCTTGCGCCGCGTCGATCACCACGCTCACCCGGTCGGGGTGGGCGGCAGCCAGCTCGTGGACGGCCTCGAGTGATGGGGCGTGTACGCCTGTCTTGCTGTGGGCGATCACGTGGAGCAGGACGTTGCGCCCCGCGGCGATGCCCTGTCGGGCTGCGTGCTGCACCTCCGCGTCGATCTCGGCTTCGTCGCGAGGCGAGCCGTCATCGGTGCGAATGCCGACGCGCAAGGTGTGTACTCGAGACGCGATCTCCTCGTCGATCGCTGAGCCGGCGTCGACGGGTCTGCCCGATGGGGTGACGGCGTCGAAGTGCAAGCCGGCGGCCGCGAATGCCGTCCCGGAACCGGCCTCGGACGCTCCGACGAGGATGCTCGTGACGGGGCGGCCGAGCTGGAGGCACGCCAACAGCGGGATCAGCTCGGCGTCGGTGCCGGACGGTGTCACGACGACGTCGACATTCGAGGCCTGCGACATCGCCACATTGGCGACGATCTCGGTTCGCACCCGCTCGTAGAGGTCGTCGATCGCCCGAGCCAGCAGCGGTGGATCGAGCGCTGACAGCCAGCCGTGCAGCCGGTGGGCGGCGCCGAACGCGTCGGCCGACACGGTCGATGATGTGCACGAGCCCAGCGTGAGCAGGCCATCCTCGGGTGTGTATGCGTTTCCGTACCGATTGCGACCGTTCGATCCCAACGTATGGCGGGAATCGCCACACGAGGCGAGCAATTCCTCCGTCGGCAGCGCGCGGATCTCGGCCGGACCCGGAACGAGGGTCTGGATTCGGGCCATCCGCCCCACCCTAGCCAGCAGACATGGTTACCGAAGGCTGCGCCTGCGATCCGCATGCGGCGGCCTGCGATGGTCGCTGCTGCTAGCGTCCGTATCCGTCATGCGTTGGTCCGACAGCGACAGCACGTTCCTGCTGAGTTCCGACGATGACTTGCCCGATTTCGCGTTCCGAGGTACGTGCTTCATCGGGAGCGACTTCATTTCCGGCTCCGCAGGGGCCGCGCGGTACCGCATCGATCGCGGTGCGCCGATCCCGGTCGGAGAGGACGGGGCCTATGCGGTGCTCGACGCGACGGGCCCCGGAGCGTGGCGGCTCGGAACCGACTACAAGGGCTTCTGCCACGTGTTCTACCACTTCGCGAACGGGTACTGGGCTGTCTCGAATTCGTTCATGGCGCTCGTTCGTCACCTTCGGAGTCGCGGCATTGCGACCACCCCGGATCCGGCATCGATTGCGTCCTGGGGTTCCGGGCAGGACCTCGTGCGTGCGCTCATGAGCTTCCACACCGGTGTGCGCCAGATCAGGCTGCTGCCGTCGACGTCGGTGCTCCACCTGCGACGAGGGCTGGAGCCCGAACTCGAGCTCGAACGGGTGGAGATCGAACCGGAACCTGTCGGGGCGTACCCAGGCGCGCTGGGTCGGTATCTCGATGTGTGGTCAGCCCGGTTCCGGACGGTGTTCGCCGATCCTCGCCTGGCCTCGACGTTTCACATCACCGGCGGGCGCGACTCGCGCACCGTGCTGGCGATGGCGATGCCGACGCTCCGGCAGATGGACCCCGAGTATCTGGAGCGCATTCGGTTCTTCTCACAGGTCAATCGAGCCGACGACTTCGCCGTCGCATCCCGGGTCGCCGATTCGCTCGGCCTCACGCTGAATCGACCGGCGAACTGGCCCAGCGCGCGGCCACTGTCGGCTCGTGAGGCCTTCCTCGAATGGGACGAGGCCTCGGCGGGCGCCTATTCGCACCTGTCGTTTCCCGCCACGGCCTACAACAACACGACGGTGACGGTCGCCGGTGTCGGCGGCGAGGCTCATCGGCGTGTGTACCGGCCGCGCATCGCCGGTCGCGACATCGCAGGTGCCGTGGAGGTGTGCCGCGAACGCTTTCCGAGTTCGGCGCTGTTCGAGGAGTGGCAGGCGTCGCTCGTCGAGGCCGATGAGTACCTGCGGTCGGCTCCGGCGGCGCACCCCAAGGCGCTCGTGCGGAACCACCGGGAGTTCCGCGATCGGTTTCACTCCGGGAAGATGTCGATCTGGGCCCCCAACGTGCTGGCGCTGTGCAGCAAATACCTGACCGAATGCTCGAACCTGCTGCGGCCGCCCCAGTTCCGCAACGCACAGATCATCTTCGACATCATGCACAACACGACACCGGCGCTGTTGGAGCTGCCGTACGACGTGACGACGAAGACGGCCGATGACGAGCATCGAGGCAAGCTCGTCGACATCGACTGGTCGCCATCCGATGCCGGCGGCCAGGTGTACATGGACGAGATCATCGTCCAGGGTCCGCGGGCCGACAGCGAACTGTCGACACCGCTGGCATGCATGTTGGCCGACACCGAAGGCGTGCTGCAGAATCGAGCGGCGATCGACCTTCTCGGCGCGGCGGTGCTCGAGAAGGGCGTCCGCACGTTGCAGACGCATCGCGACGACGAGGCGCAGAACCTTCACGGGCTCGGACGCGGCGCTCACCTCGCGTATCTGGCGAACATGTTGTTCGTACCCTCCGACTCCTGAACCTCGGTCGTCCACCGCTGGACCTGACGGGGGAGGTGGTTTCGACTTGGGTCAGATCGTGAGGCAGAAGGCGGCGACTTCGTTCACCCACTGCTGCCAGAACTCCCGCGGGTAGTCGTGGCCCATGCCTTCGAGCGCCACGAACCTGGCGCCCGGGATCAGCTCTGCGGTGCGACGGCCCCCGCTGATGTCGATCAGGGTGTCGGCGGTGCCGTGCATCACGAGTGTCGGAGTGGTGACATTGCGGAGCGCATCGGCCCGCGAGTCGGATGCCTGCACGGCGAAGAATTGGCGGCCCACTCCGGCTGGGTCGAAGCACCGGTCGAACGCCCGCCCGGCATCGGTGGCCCATCTCGTCTCGTCGGCGAAAGCCGGGCTCCCCCAGATCTTCTGACCCTCGATGTGGTTCGCGATCGCCGACTCGCGATCCGTCGCAGCTGGTCCGGTCAACCTGGCGAGCGCCTCCGGCGTCGACTGGCCGTACTCGGGCTCGCCCGTGCGCGACATCACCGACACCATCGACAGCAGCCGATCGCGGTGATCGATGGCGAGCTGTTGAACGATCATGCCGCCCATCGACAGGCCCATCACGTGCGCCCGCTCGACCCCGACCGCGTCGAGCACGGCGACCGCATCGCGCGCCATGTCTCCGACCCGGTACGCAGCCCCCTGATCGTCGAGCGGGGCATCGGTGAAGTGGGTCGACAGGCCGACGTCGCGATTGTCGAACCGGATCGTGTGGAAACCGGCGTCGACGAACATCGTGCACCAGTCCTCGTGGTAGTTGATGCATTGCGAACCGAGCCCGTTCACCATCAGCAGCGTCGGGTCGTCGGGCGAACCGAATGTCTCGTAGAAGATCGAGCAGTCACCATTGGTCGCATATGGCATGCAGCGACGGTACCCGCTCGGCCTGGTCGGGCAGAATGCGGACATGGACCTTCTCGTTGCCGCCGACGATCGCACCGGAGCGTTCGAGTGCGCTGCTGCGCTGGCCGATGGCGGCGCCGGCCCGGTCGTGGTGGCGGCGTGGCCGGCGCAACCGACGTCGGTGCCCCGAGCTGCTGCGGCGCAGGACGGCGGGCTGACCGTCGACGTGATCGATCTCGGCTCTCGGCACGCGATTCCGGCCGAAGCGGCTGTGCGAGCGGCGGCGTTGCCCATCGCGTCGCGCAACGCCCACAAGATCGACTCGACACTGCGGGGGAATTGGGCCGAGGAGCTCGCAGCCAGGTCGGAGGGCGGCCCGGTGCTGTTGGTCCCGGCGTTGCCGGCGTTCGGGCGTTGCTGTGTCGACGGCGTCGTCCTCGAACACGGACGGCCGGTGCACGAGGGCAGCGCGGGCAGCGACGTGCGGCGCCGTGTCGTCACCTCGCGCCCTGTCGACATGTTGCGGGCGGCCGGCCTCGCCGACGTGGATCTGTTGCGCGATCAGGCTGTGGTTGGCGAGTGGCTTGCGGATCCGGCGGGAGTACGCGTCGCGAATGCGGCGGATGATCGCGACATCGTCGGGCTCGTGCGCCGATGGGGCCGTGCCGCGCAGGAGCGTCCCGATGTCGTGCTCGCCGGCACGTCGGCGGTGATCGGCGCCGCTGCCGAGGTGTTGGGTGGACGTCGACCGAAGTCCGCCCTGCCGGCGATCGTCGGGCCGATCCTGGTCGTGTGTGGCAGTGTGCATCCGGCGGCCCGGGCACAGCTTGCCGTCGCCCGGCGTTCAGGTTTTCCGATCGCCCATCTCGCCGACGATCTGGCGATATCGGCGCTGCAGTCGTCGCGGGTGTTGGTGCTCACCTCGGAGATCCCGGTCGGTGACGTCGCCGCCCCGATGGCGATCGCCGCGGCAGCCACGCTGGCGCGCGGGGTGTCGACGGTGTGCGAACAGGTGGAACTCGGCGCATTGATCATCCTCGGAGGCGACACGGCGGCGGCGGTACTCGGCGACTCGTCGGTCGAGGTGTACGGCTCGGTCGACATCGGGACGGCGTGGGCGCGCGTGACCGGTTTCGGGCAACCGGTGATCACGCGTTCTGGTGGGTTCGGATCGGATCACGCCCTGGTCGATCTCGTGCGAAGCATGCTGGGTCGATGAGCGTGCGAGCGATTCCGATGGCGATCACGATGGGTGACGCCTCCGGCGTCGGTCCTGAGTTGATCCTGCGTCGAGCAGCCGAAGGGGCGCTGATCGACGGATCGGTGGTGGTGTTCGGCGACGCCGCCGTGCTCGATCGCGGGCTCGAGTTGCTCGGCCTCGACGTGTCCATCCGGATCATCGTCGATCCGGCCGATGTGATCGGCGGAGTGTTGAATGTGATCGACGCCCATCTCTTGAGCGCGGCCGATCACCGGCCGGGTGTCCTGGATGCGGAGACGGGTGCGGCGGCGCGAGCGTATGTCGCGGCCGCCACCGACTCGGCCCTCGCCGGCAACGTCGCCGGCATCGTGACGATGCCGATCAACAAGGAGGCGACCCAACGCAGCGACCCGACGTTCGTCGGCCACACGGAGTTCATCGCGGAGCGGTGCGGAGCATCCTCGGTCACCATGATGCTCACGGCCGAGCACGCCACTGGCTCGCTGGCGGTTACCCACGTGAGCACGCATTGCTCGTTGCGCGAGGCGATCGATCGGGTGCGTGCCGAGCGGGTGCTCGAGGTGATCCGGCTCACCCAGGATGCGCTGCTCCGCTTCGTCGATCGGCCGCGGATCGCCGTCTGTGGTCTGAATCCGCACGCGGGTGAACACGGCCTGTTCGGCAGCGAGGACGCCGAACACATCCAGCCGGCGATCGACGCCGCCCGCGCCGCAGGGATCGACGCGTCGGGCCCGCATCCGGCCGACACGGTCTTCTTCCAAGCCGTCCACCGAGCTCGCTTCGACGCGATCGTCGCGATGTACCACGACCAGGGCCACGCTCCCATGAAATTGCTGGCGTTCGACACCGGGGTGAACGTCACGCTCGGACTGCCGATCGTGCGCACCTCGGTCGATCACGGCACGGCTTTCGACATCGCATGGAAGGGCGAGGCGTTCACCGACTCGCTCGATCACGCCCTCGCCTACGCCCGCAAACTCGCCCGCTGAACGAATTGGGTGGGCTCAGGTCGGGTAGGTGGGTTCAGGTGGCGTCGGGGCTCTCGCACTCGGGACAGGGGGCCTTGTCACGGTATTCGGTCCACTCCCACTCCATACCGTGCTGGTCGAGCAGCTCGAGGAACGGCTCGGAGGGCAGCGCCTCGGGGCCGACCACGCCGCTCGCCGCCCATTGACCGGTCGCCATCAGCTCGATCGCGACGGCCGGCATCACGGCGGTCTGCCACACGACGGCCTGGTGGCCGAACTCTTTCATCGACCAGGCGTTGTCGACGATGTGGTACAGGTAGACCTCGCGTGGCGCCCCGTTGGTGCCGAGCCCCTTGACCCAGGTGCCGGCACAGGTACGGCCCGTCATCTTGTCGCCGAGTTCGGCCGGGTCGGGAAGGGCCGCTGCGACCACGTCGCGGGGCGACACCTTCACGCCGCGTACCTCGACCGGATCGGTCGACACGAGGTCGAGCTTCTGCAACGTCTTGAGCACGTTGATGAAATCGTCGCCGAGGCCGTACTTGAACGTGACGCGCTCGACGTCGATCCAGCGCGGAATCAGGATCACCTCTTCGTGTTCGACGTTGACGCATTGCAGGGGCCCGATGCCCTCGGGGAACGTGAAGATCTCGGGCTCGCTGAACGGCTCGGTGGTGAACCATCCCCGCTCGCGCTCGTAGATGACCGGTGGGTTCAGGCATTCCTCGATGGTGGTCCAGATCGAGAACGTCGGGGCGAAGTCGTAGCCGTCGACCACGAGGTCGGCGCCGTCCCGAACGCCGATCTCATCGATCTTCGAGAAGAGGTGATCTGCCGCGTATCGCGCTGCGACATCGGAGAACCCGGGTTCGACACCCATCCCGACCAGTGCCATCAGGTTGCGGTTCTTCCACAAGGGACTCTGGGCGAACTGGGCATCACCGAGCCGACGGCCGGTCTTCGAGTACGGCTCCGTCGGGTGGGGCTCGGACATGTGCATCGCCATGTCGACGTAGTGGCAGCCGGCCAGGAACGCGCCTTGGAAGATCGGTGGGTTGAATCGCGGATCGCAGGCGTTCAGGATCACATCGGCGCCGCAGTCACGGGCCAGTTTGGCGACGGAAGCTTCGTCGGAAGCGTCGACCCAAGCTGCCTCGACGCGACCGTTGTCGATGTCGACCGCCGTCTCGACAGCGGCAGTGGCCTTGTCGATGTCGATGTCGGCGACCGTGATGTGTTGGTATGCCTTGCGGTGGGAAGCGATCGCGACGAACGCCGAACCGACACCACCAGAACCGACGACAAGTACTCGCATACCCGGAACGGTACAGGGGGCAGAGATCTCAACGACGGGACTCAGCGACCGTTATCGAGCGTTGCGCCGGGCGGCATCGCTGGTACTCTGCGCCGGTGCATCAAGAGTGGCTCGGTCTCGACCGGGCCCGGCAACCTGGGTAACGCCTCCAAGGTGCCTCCCTCGGTGTCGGCTTCGGCCGGCGGCGGGACATGCGGTCGGCTCGTCCGGCAAACCGGCGATCCGGGCCGCTCGCGATGTCACGACGAAGACGACGATCGACGCGGACGAAAGGAGTGGCATGACCCGAGAGGCGCTTCCCGTCACCGGCGCATGGCGTCCCGGGCAGCCCGCCGGCGCGCGGCAGTTCTTCACGTTCGCGTCCGAGCATCCGTTCGCCGTCGAGAGCGGCGCGGTGCTGCGCGATGTGACGGTTGCGTACGAGACGTGGGGAACCCTCGACGCCGACGCTTCGAACGCGATCCTCGTGTGTCACGCCTGGACGGGCGATTCCCACGCAGCGGGTCGTGCCGGCCCCGGGCACCCTGCCCCCGGCTGGTGGGACGATGTGGTGGGGCCGGGCAAATACATCGACACCGACCGTTGGTTCGTCGTGTGCCCCAACGTGCTCGGGGGTTGTCAGGGGTCGACCGGCCCGGCTTCCCTGCATCCCGATGATGGTCTGCCATACGGGTCGCGGTTCCCCGTCGTCACCATCCGCGACATGGTGCGAGTGCAGGCGCGGTTGATGCGCCATCTCGGAATCGACCGGTGGGCGTCGGTGATCGGCGGGTCGATGGGCGGCATGCAGGTGCTCGAGTGGGCGATCACCTACCGCAAGCACGTGCGTTCGATCGTGCCGATTGCAGCCTGCATGCAGGCGAGCGCGCAACAGATCGCTTGGGGTGTCATCGGTCGTCGGTCGATCCGGTTGGATCCGCGCTGGCGAGGTGGCGACTACTACGACGCCGAGCCGGGCGACGGACCTGCGGAAGGGCTGGCGATCGCCCGGCAGGTGGCTCAGGTGACGTTTCGCAGTGACAACGCCTTCACGGAGCGGTTCGGACGCAATCTCACCGGTCGCAGCCGGGTCGGCGACACATTCGGCCTGTGGCAGCAGTTCGAGGTCGAGCAGTATCTGCAGTACCACGGAGACAAGCTGGTTCGGCGGTTCGACACCAACAGCTACCTCATCATCGGCAAGGCGATGGACCTCCACGACGTCGCCCGCGGTCGCGGGAGTCTCGAGCGGGCGATGAAGCTGATCACCGTGCCAAATCTGACGATCGGCATCGACAGCGACATGTTGTACCCGTCGTACCAGCAACAGCACATGTCGCAGTTGCTGAGCGAGGCGGGAGTGCCCAACGAGTACGTCGAGATCCGCTCGCCGCACGGTCACGACGCGTTCTTGATCCACTTCGACGAGGTCGGAGAACCGATCGGCCGGTTTCTCGACCGCGTGCTCTGACGTGCCCGAGGGGCTCGAGGTCGAGATCTACCGACGCGCAGCAGCGCGGTGCGTCGGCCGCGTCGTGCGTTCGATCGAGGTCGACGAGCGGCAGGAGATGGCCCGCGAGATCCGCTCGGTGGTGCCCGGCAGCGCCATCACGGCGGCTCGCCGGATCGGCAAGTTGCTGCTGCTCGACCTGAACCAAGCGGGCGCGAGCGACGGCGCAGCCGTATCTCGTCCCACGCTCGGGTTGCACTTCGGGATGACCGGCCGACTCGTCGTCGATGGCACCGCACCGATCGAGCAACTCGAGTACGGCAGCGGTCGCGACGATCCGGCTTGGGACCGACTGGTGATGCGGTTCGGCGATGGGGGAGTGCTGCGGGTGAACGACCCGCGCCGCTGGGCCCGCTTCACCCTCGATCCCGACGTGACTCGACTCGGTCCTGACCTGTTCGACATCGATGCCGAGGCCCTCGCGACCTCGTTCGCGCGCCGTCGAGCACCGGTGAAGGCCGTCTTGCTCGACCAGTCCGTGATCGCCGGCCTCGGCAACCTGTGTGCCGACGAGGTGCTCTGGCAGGCGGGCATCTCACCGTTGGTGCCCGCCCAACGGCTGCATCGCAAGACGCTCGAGCAGGTCGTGACCGTATTGCGAGAGCATCTGCCGGTCATGCTCGATCGCGGTGGCAGCCACCGCGGCGAGCTCGATCCCGACATGCGTGCGGCGCTGCCACCCTGTCCGCGCGACGGCGCTGCGCTTCGGCGGGCCACGGTCGGTGGCCGCTCCACGATTTGGTGCCCGGAACACCAGCACGAGCTCGCACCTGATTGAACCCCGGTCGAAGCGATCGTGGCGCTCGTGGCCGTGGCACACTAGGGGGAGCGTGGCGATGAGTGAAGTGAGCTGTCCCAACCGATTGAACGCACTGCGGTCGTTCGGCGTTCCCGTGGTGCTGGTCGCCGCGGTCGGCGACCCCGAGGGGGCGCGGACCATCACATCGATCATCGCGTTGCTGGTGGCCATGGGCTTGGCGCTCGTCATGTTGGCGGTCTGGCTGCATCGAACCACTCGCCCCGATCCCGAGTTGCTCGCACCTCTGGAGGTGATGGGTGAACGCCGATGGCGTCGTGGCGATCCGGTTTGGCAGCGCCGCAGACTCGATGAGGTCAGGCCGCGAGGAGCGTCCCCGCTCGAGCCCAGCATCGCCCCGCCCGATATCGACGAAGCATTCGATTTGGGGCCCGCCGCCTCGGGCTTCGACGACTTGCACGCAGCAGAGCTGCATGAGATCGGCGCCTCGGCCGACGACGAGTATGGGCAGTCGCCGTTCGACGCGGCCCTGGACCCTTCGAACCTCCGGCATCGGATGTCCGATTCCGATACGCCGGTCAATCCGCAGCGCCCTCTCCTCGACGACATACCCGACGGCGACATCGAACCAGAGTTGCTCGCCGCCGCGTCTGCGGAACTCGAGGCCGAACTCGACGCCGAGCTCGGCCAGGATCATCGGTGAGTTTCGGCATCCGGCGGCTTCGTACGATGGCGGGTGTGGTCCGGCGTTCCGAACCACTGGGTTCGCACCGCTACGATGCGGCGCATGGCAACGCTCGACCCTGAGGCGATGATCACCCGGTTTCGCGAACGTGCGAAGGCGGTGAAGCAACGCCCGCTGCCACCGGTGGCCGGCGAAGAGCGCCAGCAGTTCATCAACCAGGCCAAGATCGATTACCAGGACTACGCCATCATCGGAGACGCCGAGGCGACCATCGAGGATGGCGTTCTCACGCTTCGCATCGACCTGCGTCCCGCCGACCAGAAGGCCTGACGAAGTCGCAGCCCGGTGTGTCCGGTCCGGCGGGAAGCTTGATAATCTTGCTGTCGCTGCGGACGTGGCTCAGCTGGTAGAGCATCACCTTGCCAAGGTGAGGGTCGCGAGTTCGAATCTCGTCGTCCGCTCCATAGAAACAGCAGGTCAGCGGCCCGATCAGGGCCGCTGGCTCGCGTTCGGGGCTCGTTCGCTCTACCATTCTGCTCTACCATCGGGGTCGCGAATGGCCTCGATCGAGTGCGATGGGGGTGAGGACCATGGCCCAATCGAAGGGCGACGGCGAGCGCACAGCGGGAGGTGGGCGCGCCTCCAAGGCGCCGCGCCGCAAAGGCACCGGTGGCATCGTGTTGGTCCGTCCCGGCGTGTGGCGGGTCGACATCGAGCTGAGCCGCGATCCGGTCACGGGCCGGCGGCGCCGGATCAGTCGTCAGATCGAAGGGACCCGCAAGGATGCTGAGGTGGCGCTTGCGCGGCTGAAGGTGGCCCGGGAGGAACGCCGGCTGCCGGTCGGTGGGACGTCGGCGAGGTCGGTGCGCTCGGCACTCGATGCCTACGTGGAAGCGGCTGAGTCGGGTCAGATCGAGCTCGCCCCGCGAACGATCCTCACGAGTAGGTCAGCGGCCAACACCATGTGCTCGACCCGGCTGCTCGACGGCCGCGAGTTCGGTCGCGTCACGCTCAGCCGATTGAGCTGGCAGACGATCGAAGCGATGTATGCCGCGATGCGGTCGAATGGTGCTGGAGCAGACTGGATCCGTCGCTGCGCAACGGTTCTGTCATGCGGGCTCGACTTTGCTCGGAAGCGTGGCTTGATCGATGCCAACCCCGCGAAGGACGCCCTCCGGCCGAAGTCGACCCGCCGCAAACCGTTCGCGCCGACGGTCGAGGACGTGCGGACTTTGCTCGCGAGGGTGCGACAGCAGGACGAGGAGTTCGCGGATGCCGTGTCGGTCCTCGCCGGCACGGGCATGCGTAAGGCTGAGCTGCTCGGTTTGCAGTGGGGTGATGTGGATCTCGGATCGGGCGAGGTCCATGTCGCCTGGGCGATCACCGACGCCGGGCCGGGTCGAGGGATCACGCGGAAGGCGACGAAGAAGAGCGACTGGCGCGACGTACCGCTGACTGTCCAGGTCGCCGACGCGGTCGCACGGCAACTCGCAAGAGCCGAATCGCGGTGGGGGTCGACGGTCGACGAGTCCTGGTACGTGTTCTCCAATCCTCTCGACGGCTCGGTGGCGTATCGGCCGGACAGCTTCACGGACCGTTGGGCCAAGCTCAGGGGTGATTCGCCGATCACGCTGCAAGATCTTCGGCATTTCGCGGCGACGGTTATGCTCGATGCCGGAGAGTCGTACCGGACCGTGGCCGACCTCCTCGGGAACAGCGAGAACACGTTGCGCTTGCACTACGACGGTCGGACCAACGTCGGTAAGCGACGAGCCATCTCCGCGCTCGAGTTGTAGATCCGACGACGCCCGATCAGGCGGCGCGTCGGTGGTCGTCACCCGGTCCGAGCAGTCGTTCGACGGCGATCTTCGGGATGACGATTCGGCGCCGGAACCGAAGCGATGGGATGGTTCCATCGCGGACGGATTCGTAGGCGGTGGATCGTGAGATGCCGAGCAGCTCGGCGGTCTCGGTGACGGAGTACGTCAGGGACGGTGCCGCCGGGTTGCCGTGTTCGCCGTTGAAGGTGTTGTCAGGTGTTGTCATGACCGACACTGTCGAACCGCCACGTCACGGATCACCACCCGAGTTGCGGCACGGGCTGCCGGATCTCTCTCGTGGTCGGTTCGGGTAGTGGCGAGCCGTCGGGCACGGTGCAGCTGCGGTCTTGGTGGGCGACCGCGTGGGTGATCCGGGTAGCTAGGTCCGGGATGTCACGGGTGTTGAGCTGGCCTTTCTCGTGGAGTTCACGGATTTCGTCGATGATCCAGGCGGGCGGGTTGGTGAGGGTGTCGTGGGTGAGGGTGGTGATCCGGGTCGCGCGGGCGTCATCGATGGGGGTGGGTCCGTAGCGGTCGAAGGATTCGTTGATCGTTCGTGACCGTCGTGCGACTCGGAGGTCGTGGCCCAATGTGGCGAGCTCGCTGTGCACACCTTCTTGCTCGATCGGGGTGGCCTGCTCGGCGAGCTGACGGAGATGCGTGCGGCGGGCTTCGAGCTTGCGGACGGGGTCGGACTCGATCTCCAGACGGTCGAGTTCGGCGAGCGAGCGTTCCTCTCTGGTGTCGAGGTGTGGTGCGAGTTGGCGGAGCTTGTCGAGGACGTCCCGAACAGCTGCGGGTTGGGTGAGGGGCCAGTGGGCGAGTGGCTCTTGCTCGGTGATCAGGGTGGTGACTTGTTCGAGTTCGACGAGGTGGGGCCAGTTGGTGAGGATCCATTCGCGTCGCTCGTCCTGCACTGCCATCGCGGCCGACAGGTATTCGTGCATCTCGGTGGGGTCGAGGTCGGATCGTGCGATGCGGTCGATGAATTGCTGCTGGTCTGCGGGGGCGGTGGCGAGGAGTTGCTCGAGTTCGTGTCGACGGTCGACGAGTTCCTGCGGGCTCGCTGCGGGCAGCGTAACCATCTCGGGCGTCGAGTGGTCGGCGAGCCAGAGGCGGTCTTCGAGCAGGCGGAGCATCACGTCCTGCCAGCGATCGTTCTCGAGAGGATCGGTGGGGCGTGGGCCGATCCCAGGCTCGTCTTGTGCGATGTTGTGGAGGAGTCGGTGCTGGGCGATGCGGGTGACGGCGTCGTCCCAGACGGATGCTGCGGCCGCAGCGGCGGGTCGTGCACCGAGCCAGGTGGTGAGCCACTCGGGCGGGTCGGCTTGAAGTGCTCGGGCTGCGTCGTCGGCAGCCGTGTGGACGGCTCGTCGGTAGGTGGCAGCGTCGCCTGGCTGGACGCCGTGCTCGGCCAACGCGGCCGCCCATTCGGACTCGGCGGTGAGCACCGCATCGGTGCGCCGGGCCAGCGTTGTAGCTGCGGCGGATGTGATCTCGACGGTGTCGGGGTGATCAATGACGACGAGTTCGGACCAGTCGAGTGTCTTGACGACGGTCCGGTCGTCGACACTGTTGAACTGGACGACACAGGCACCGGCGTCGTCGTCGATCGAGAGGACGTGTCCGACGTTGTCGCGATCGATCGCCCGCACTCGACGTCCGACGTCGACGTGCGTGCGTGTTGCGATGGCTGCAACGAGTTCGGCGCGCATCTCGGTCGGAACGACGACGCCACAGTGCTGTTCGGCATCGTAAGCGTGGCGAGCACGGCGCAACAGCTCCGCAGCAGGGACCGTGGCGACGAGTTCGGCGATTTGGTCGGCGTCGGGATCGTCGACGATAACGAGGTTCTTCGCTGCAGAGCGGTGGAGTCGGGCGAGGATGTCGGCTTCGGGGTCGGGCACCGATTCGGTCGGCAATGGGATGCCGTACTGGTGGCGTTCTTCGATCCCGGCGGCTTGGTCGGCGGTGACGTAGAGGCGAGCTTCATGGCGGGCCCGGGAGAGTGCGACGTAGGCGCCTTCACGGTAGAGGCCGGCGGGGCCGACAACGAGCACGGAGTCACAGGTAACACCTTGGGCTTTATGGATCGTGACGGCGTAGGCGTGGTCGACCCAGCCGTGATCGAGGTAGGCGCGGTCGACAACGACGTGTTCGCCGCTGGTGACCTGGACGGTCATGTGGTCGGGGGAGAGGTCGGTGACGGTGCCGCGCATGCCGTTGTCGACAGCGAACTCCTCGCCGGTCACGAGGTGCTGGTGGCGGTCATTGCGGCACATCACGACCTCGTCACCAACGACGTAGCCGCGGCCGGCGAACTCGATCTCGTCGTCGAGGGACAGCTCACCGGAGGCGGCGAGCATCTGGCGGGCGTGGCGGTTGAGGAATCGGGCTTCGGCGCGTGTCCCGGCGAGCAGCAGCGTTGCTCCGTTGGGGCGGGTGGCCTGCCAGTCGCCGAGCACGATCGCGTGGAGGTCGTCAGGGGTGTCGGTGATGACGACCCGGCCGTGATCTCGGTATGCGGCGAACGCGGTCGGAACGTCGCCGCAGCGGAGCTGGTCGAGCGCGGCGCGTTCCCACTCGTGGAGTTGGCGACGGTTGACGGTCAGCTCCACGACGCGGTCGCCGAGTGTGTCGAGGGCGGCCCGGAACGCTCCACCGGCAGCGACCTCGGGCAGCTGGTGATGGTCCCCGACCAGCATGACCTTGGCGCCGGCGGCGGTTGCCTGGTCGATGATTGCGGCGACATCGCGGGTGCCGGCCATAGCGGCTTCGTCGACGACGACAACGGTGGTCGTGGTGATGGCGCGTTGTTCGACGCGGTGCCGGGCGATCGTCGTCGACTCGATTCCCGAACCGTCCTGAAGCTCGCGGGCAGCCCGTGCTGACGGCGCCAACCCGATGACCGACCAGCCCGCGCCCTCATAGGCGTCGCGCAGCGTGCCGAGCGTATGGGTCTTGCCCGTGCCTGCACGCCCGACCATCACGGAGATGCGATCGCCGTTCGAGGTCAGCGCTCGAATTGCAGCGGCCTGGTCGTCGCCGAGCGTCGATTGTTCGATCGCGGCCTCGACCGCCAATGGCTCGAGGACGCCCGTGCCGGTCTGCGCGCCAGCGGCGAACTGTCCAAGGAGACGTCGCTCGACGTCGAGCAGTGAACGGCTCGTGTACTGCAGCTCCCGGTCGTCGGCAAGGGTTCGATCGGGCGCATGGACCGGCCGCCGTGCGGTCCAGTGGTCGCAGACCTGGACGACGACCGGGGATGCCAGCGCCCGATTGACCGTGGCCTCCACGGTCGCCAGGCTCGTGTCGGCGGGAAGAGCGGAACCCAAAGCCTGTGTGAGGTCGAACCGGGTGAAGGTTCCCGACTTCTCCGTGACCCGCGTGGTCACCAACCAGTCGACCCACTCGTCGAAGCTCACCGTCCAGACGGCGGACCTGTCGTCGCCTGACGTCCGCCGATCCGCGGGAATCACCCAACGATGGACGGCCTTCGCCGAGACAGAGCTGGCTGAGAGGAGCTGGTCGAGCTCCGTCGGACCCCATCCGAGCTGGTCGGCTCGCTGCCGCCATTGCGCCTCGACGGAGGCGAAGTCGGTCGCGGTCTGCTTGCTCGGGCGGGTGTCCAACAGGGCTTGGTTCTTTGCGTCGAGACCTTCGACGCCTCGGTGCTCCATCCACTCGGCGATCTGCTCGGTCCGCTGTGAGAACTCGCGCAACACCCTCACCGGGATGCCGGCGACCTCGGCAGAGTCGCGGTGGATCGGACCCCACTCGATCCCGAGTCGTTCACTCAACTCACGGCGCATCGCGGTCTGGAACAACACACCAGCGGTCCGCGCCGACGCATACAGCGCCTTGCCATCGAGCGCTGTCCATCGTCCGTCGATGCCGCGAGCCATGTTCGCCACGAGGACATGCCAGTGCAGGTGTGGGTCGGCCAGACGCGACGTGCGATGCGGGAACTGCGCCGCGACGAATCCCTCGGCGATCATCCGCCGCGTGCCGAAGCCCGCCGGGTCGGCAACCATCTTGCGGTTGTTCGTCCCCCGCCGAACGAAGCACGCCTCCCGTTCCAGCCATGCCAGCGATTCCGCCAGGGCGACCTCGCACGCCTCGACCACTGCGGACTGGACCAACGGATCACCAAGCGCGTAGACGACCGACACCGACTTGGGCACCGAGAACGTCATGTCGAAGCCCGGCACCCGGCGCGGGTGGCTGGTGAGTCGGGTGCCGTTGGGTGTGAACCCGATTCCCGGGGCGAGCCCGGCCAGCACAGCCCGCAGGTCGTCGCCGGCAACGTCGTCGACCAGGCCGAGCAATGCTGAGCCGCCACCTGCCCACCGACCGCTCGCCTCGCCGGCGCCGGTGTAGTACTCATCGAGGCCGGAGGCGACCTGGGCGAGGTAGTACGACTCGACGCCGACCCGGAGCTTCCACAACGACATCACACATACACATGCCTCTGAAAACCGAGATTTGTGACGCGTACGGGCACCATTGGTGCAACTGTCCAGAAGCTGATGAGAACGACGATGGGGGTCGGGACGCGAGATGGCCCGAGCCGGGGCGGGGCTCGGGCCATCGATTCAGGTGGGTGGGACTCAGGCGGCGTGAGTGTCTCGTTGGGTGTGTTTGCGAGTCGGCGGGTTGGTCGCCGAGGTGGTCGAGCGCGTCGAGGTAGTGGGCAACGGTGGAGCTCCTCAGCGACTGGTGAGCTCGTTGCTCGGTGAGGACTGCGCGAGTGCGACGGTGCCGGCGATGATCCGTCTCGGGCCGGCCGACAAGCGGTCGTCGATGCCGGCAATCACGAGATGGCTCGTGAGGACGACGCCCGGCGAGGGGCGAGTCGTGCGAGGGCACGCTCGACCAGCTGTGGCCATCCGCTGGCATCGCTGCTCGAAGGTGTGATGGACGTGCGGCCGTCGAGGTGGACCTCGAGCCATCGGCCGTCGCTTGCCGCGATCGCGGCGTAGTGCGCCCGGTGGTGGCGTGCGACGGCGAGCGCGGTCGCAACGGCGAGCTCGGGCTCGCCGGTGACGGCGACCGGGTGGTGGTCGGGCGTGACGACTCGGAACCTGAACGTGGTGCCGGTGGTCGGCGTCACGAACAGCAGCGCCGGGTGCGCGGTGGGGCGGGTCACCGGGTACCTACTCGGGTAGTGATCCGGGTGGTACCCGCGTCGCTTATGACCGGGTGCGAAAGCATCAGGCTGCGATCGCCGGGTCGTCACGGAGGTAGTCCGGGAGCGCGGCCAGCCATCGCTGCGGGAGTGGCGGCACGTGGGTGCGCACGGCGAGCGTGTTCGAACCAACGGTGGCGAACGCGAACCGCGCGAGGCGGGCGACGGCCTTTGCAGCGAGCCCGCGGGCACACCTCCGGGCCTGTCCTGGTGTGGTGACCGCGCCATGGGTCGGGGCGGCTCCATGCGTTCATCGCCGATCACGTGCCCGGTGTGGAACTCGTGATGCTGCGTGATCAGCAAGCAGCGATCGAGCACTGGGACAGTGTCGTGCGCAGCTCAACGGGCACGCTCAGCGCAGCCACGAAGTCGCGGAGCTCGACGACGAACACGAAAGCAGTGCCAACGAACTGTGACCCCAGCTACCCCACCGTGTGCATACCACCGCCACCACCCGACCTCGACTGCGGCGAAATCACCCACCGCAACTTCACCGTGCTCCAACCCAACCCACATCGCTTCGACCGCGACAAAGACGGAATTGGCTGCGAACCTGAGCCGAACGCGGCCAGCGCCCAGCCGGCGTTGCGGGGCCCGGCCACGGAAACCATCCCGACTCGTCATGGGACGAGCGGCTGCGATCGTCGTACGAGTTTCCTGACGATCCCGAGCGAGTCGCGCGGACGCCGCTGATCGGCCCACCCCGTCGGTGTAACGAATAGCCCCCCGTCACTGAGAATGGATTCGGACCACCCATGTGAGACATCCCAGGTCACGCCACGTGACCCGCGCCACGCCGTCCATGCGGCGTCCGGTTGAGGTTCCGTATCTGACACAGCATCACGGAGCATCATCGAGGTCTTCGACGACCTCGAGAATCGTCCACTGGACGTTCGCTAATGTGAGATGACGGTTGGGGCCGCAATCGGACCGCTGTATGCCCGGTTGCTGGGTCGTTCGCTGGACGCTTCTGGCGCTTAGCTCGCCACGAGACGGGCGCGTGGATAGGCGATCTCGGCCGTGAAGGATGCAGCACCTACACTGCCATCGGCCCGAGGGGCGGAGCTGCGCTCGCCGCCCGGCAGCTCAGCCCTCTGGGGCGAGGCCGAAGCTCGATCTACGTTGCATATCCAGTTCTTGAAGTGTCAAACCCGACTCAACGGTCGCTTTCCCTCCGGGCTCAAGCTGGTACAGCACTCGCAACACCTCATCGCCAGTTTGCGTCGGCTTGTCCACGACGAAGGTCGGTGTACCAACCACAGGAGTGCCAGCAGCGGCCGCCCGGGCGTCGTCAAGCGTCACCAACGACACAAGCGCTAGCTCTTCTCCAAATGGCACCCACCCACGGACACTCGCTTCGCCATCGTCGTTTGTCGCGCTCCAGCCAAGCAAACTCGATCCGCGGACGCCATACATCAGTCTTGGATCAGCACCTACGACGAAGACCTCGACCTCGACTTGTGAGGTGACACTGTTCGACAACTCGTCCGCGAATGACGGGTAGTAGGACTCATTCCTGACTGGCCCTGAAGGCGCAGGGCCGAAGATCTCATCCATGATCGGACCCTGCAACCCTGACTCGCTGGATTCATTGAACTCGCGAGCCAGGTCAGCGAGCGATTCGGTCCGAGACGTGTTGGTGAACTTTCCGAGCCTCTCAAACGATTCCACAGGATCAGGCATGCCTAGTCCCTCCACCAGGACACCAGCACTATCAAACGCGAGGTATGTCATGAACCCGGTGTCTTCCCAGGGCTTGAGCCAGAACTGATAGCGCTCACCCTCGGTGTACACACCCACGGGCGCGCTCACCTCGATGGACGACCCTCGCAGAGACGCTTCCGCCACCTGGTCCGAGACTCGCTCGGCACGCTTGGAACCGTCGACATGTTGAATCACATCGATCTCGTTCAGTAGTAGGACTGGGAGACCGAACGGGGTAGTCCAGAGATCCGCGTCCTCAGGGCGCCCGGGATAGTTGACCGCGCCGAAGTCGTTGAGTTCGGCGCGAGGCCCGAGATGTCCGGCAACGGTGGCCTCTACAACGGCCCCGACCCCATAGAGCGGCTGGAAGGAACCGTGGCCCGAGTAGTCGCTGATCAACTGACTGCCCGAATCAGATTCCTTCGAACCGCACGACTGTAAACACACTGCGGCAAGCACTAGGACAGCCAGACGAGTGTTCGGTTTGCGGGTCATCATGGCAGTCCGTCCTTCAAGTTCGTCGGTTTCGCAGTTGTCGCATCGGTCGTGTGGGTGATCATCAATCTCACAGATCGAAGTTGTAGAGCAGCCAGCTCAAATCGAGATCAACCGGTCGTCGTGCTCCAGTCGAAGGGTTGTACGTATTGTTCCAAATCTGCACCTGTACGTCAGCTGCATCGCTCTCCCCGGGAGGCCAGGTGAGAAATTCATCAACAACTGTCGAACAAGAACTCCAAGTGGTGGATAGGTAGCACGTCTTGATTGGTCCCCAAACCCAGGGCGAAACCCACACTGGCTCATTGTTCCGCAGATCGCCCACGAAGTTGCAGCCGAGGTCGTCTCCGTCCGGATACTCGATGATTCGATATACGGTACGGATCTCAATTGGCCCCCACTGGCTGGAGTACACGTCGCGCACCCAGGTCGAAGCCTTGATGTCGTCCTTGTACACGTCCCCGGCAAAGTTCCCATGGGTGTCCGTCACACGCGTCCGATTGTACATCGTGCTACCAGACAAGCGCGCCTTTGTCGGAGTTCCATGCACTCCGCTATTCACTGGATACCACGCTGAGAGTGGCGTCCACCACTCGATATTGGACCCGTTATTGTTAAGGGTATCCTCGAACGACCGATTCGCCGTGACCGCCTTCCAGTCTGTTGAGGAGTTCAGGTAGGAAGCAGCGGCGTGTCCATCCTGGATGACAACGTCACGGTTGTTGGCATCCGAACCCAAGCACGTCGACATGATCGGCCAATGGCCAGTGATCGTCTGATATGAGTCTTCTCGGCCAGAGTGTCCCAGACCGTACACGTGACCAGTCTCGTGAGCGACAAAACCAACGAATCCGGATGGATTGAAGAAGTCAACTATGTCCATGAGTTGGCCAAGATTGAAGTTGACGTCCTCGGTTGGACACGTTGTCACGGCCCAGGCACCGTTGAAGGGATAGTTGCTCTTCCAGTCATAACTGTATTCCTGCGCACTGGATGAGTTGTCGAACAGGGCATTTCCGTGATCGTCAGTCGCCTGCCGCCAGTTCGAGAGGGCCACCTCGCCGAGGCTTTTCATCGTCGCTTGGCCGCCATTCTTCCAAGTTCGGTTGACGTTCCACTCGCTTCCGGTCCAGTTGACTTCGACATCTGTACGATCCCCACAAAGGAAACCGTGCTTGTCAAACGCTTCCGCGGATCCTCCCACCAGGGCGGTGGCACCCAATGCCCCAAGTGCGAGTGCTAGTGCAACTGCGGTGGCCTTTCGGTACGAACCCATAACTACAGTCAACTCCGATTCGGGACGGGGTCAAGGCTTCTGGACGACGTAGCCACACCTCTGCCGATTCCTAGATTTGTTTGGCGTGTTCGAGGACCCATATGAGTGCTGAGGGGACGATCCTTCACCATCATTATTTCGCCCAAATAACGCCCTAGGTCCGAGCTGCCCCTGTTGGCAAGCCAAGGCGAAGGTCTCCAGCGATACACGGCCGACTATGCTTTCCCAGCATGCGATCGAGGAGAGGACGCGCTTCCCGGCAAATTGGTAGTCTGATTGTCACCGTAATCGGCGCCGCCATCGGCGCACTCGTCGGTCTATTCGTCTCGGTTGCCATCTGGATCCTGGTCTGGGACGACTCCGGAAGCGAGGAACCGTCAATCGCTGCATTGATGCTCGTGTTGATAGTCGCCGTGCCGATCGCGATGGCGTCCGGCGCTGCGCTCGCGCTGAGGCTCTTTCGACGCGGACGCTGAGGATCAGCCTCCTCTGGCGTCCGCTCACCCGCGTCACTCGACCAAGCGACTTCGAGTTCGAGAGTCTGGGAGCCCCACTTGCCCGCGACCTTGAGGCTCGCTTTACGATCGCGCCGCGGGCCAGAGTCGAAAGCGCTCATCTTCGATCTGGGCGAAGCGCTCTCAGAGATCGAGTCTCCGCGGTGTTCACGCTCGCCTGACTGTCTTGCGAGTCTCGCTTTCTCCCGTGCAACACTGGCTGTGCTCGACGGAAATCGCGCCTCGGTGACGTCGAATAGGTGATGGAGGCGGTTGAGATTCGATGACCTGTGCAAGCAGACGCTGGGATGTGACGACTGAGCGCGGGTTCATCAGCTACTACGACGCGACCTTTGACGACGCGTATCGAACGGCGGCGCGGCTCGCTGGCGGCAAGCGCGATGTCGCCGAGGATCTCGTCCACGACGCATACCTCCGGCTGTTCGGAATAGCTCAACGGGATGCTGGTATGGAGGTCGGCGTGGGTTGGATCATCACCACCGTCCGCCGACGGTTCCTCGACCGCGCCCGATCCACCGAACGCGAGTCACGGCGAGTCCGCCTCGTGACCGCGACGAACGCAACGTCGAACCCGACTGACGATGCGTCGACGCATCGCTTACTCGGCGACCTCTCTGATCGCGAGCGGGCAGCGCTCGTCCTGCGGTACGTGGACAACCTGCCCGTCGTGGAGGTCGCGGACTTGCTGGGAGCGAGTGTGAGCGCGACCGAATCGCTGCTCCAGCGGGCCAAACGAAAAGCAAAGGAGTCAAACCGATGACCGAGCCCTGGATCGAAGAACTGATCGCCGGGACAGAGGACGAGGCACGGCCTGCGTTTCAGTCAGGGCTACGCGATGACCTGTCGCGCAGGTGGTCATCCGCCGAGTTCGAAGACCGCGAGCCCGCCTGGTCACCGCGTCGGCGCTGGCTGCTCGCCGCGGTAGCAGCGATCGGCGTGATCGGTGTAGGCGCCGTGGTGTGGGTCGTTGGTCGGGCCGGCAACGAGATGGCGATATCGACCGAACCGTTCTCGACCATCGTCGAACCAGCGGTCACGTCACCTGCCACGGGAACGCCGGTCACCTCCACCCCAGAGACTCAGCCGCCCGCAGTTTCACCAACGGACGCTGATGGCATCCGCGTCGATTCGGTGCCCTTCGTCGAGTGGCTTAGCGCTCGACCGGACCAGGGGTTAATCCAGATCCTAGGAGGGACCGATACGACGGCCCGGCTGATCGTCGACTCCGATGCAGAATCTCAGCACGTTTCTGCCGGAATACTGCTCGACGACGATCGAGTCGTCCCGCTTCCCGACCCGGAACTACGCATCCAATCGCTGGCCGACGGCCAGTCAAGCATCGTCACGCTCGGCGACCGGCTCGGTGTCATTGGACAGTGGAATGACGGCCGCGGCATCGCGCCCGAACTCTGGCTCCTCGACCCGGCCACGCTGACGTGGTCCCGGGGCCCGGGACTCGCCGACGGGCCGATGTCGCCGAACACGTTCGTGAGCATCGCAGAGATCGACGGTGGCATCGTTGTTGCGCTGTGGGACCTGTGGGCAGGACTCAACGAGCCAGGCCCGAACGACCGCCTGCCGAGTCGAGTCATACGAATCTCCGACAACCTGAACGTCACCCTGTTCCAGGCGCCGCCGGACGGGATCGAAGCACGGTTCGACATCGTCGCCGGCGGCCGGGCGTTCCTCGTGAACCGCATCTTCACCCCCGATGACGAATCGCAACCGAACGCCTGGTCGCTCGATCTCGCGACGGGCCAATGGAACGCGGTTCCCAATGCCCCGTGGTTTCCGTGCGCAACCGATGACACCTGCGACTGGTCAGAGTTCGAAAACGAGGATCGTGCCCTCGCGCACGTCGGCACCTCACTTCTCGTCGAGTTCGAAGCAGAGAATCTGGCGCTCCTCGACCCGGCCACGTTGGAATGGACGGATGTGCCCGAGCCACCGTTCAGCCTTCGACAGCACTACCTGATCGCAGCGGCCGACGACCTGGTACTGGCAATGCCGACAGACTTCACTGACGGACCATCGGTCGGCGTAGCTGGACTGTTCGACCTCAGCACTAGCAACTGGTCGACGTTCGATATCGAGACCACGTTGGCGAACTACCGGTGGACGACCGTCCACACCGACGACGCAGTCCTCGTCGGCGACCACACCACAACACCGATCCTCGCGTTTGACTTGCACGATCGCGTGTTTCGGAACCCGACAGAAGCTGAACTCGCGACCTGGCTCGACCACGTCGCAGGCTGGGCCTACGCCTTCCGCGCAGACGACCTCATCGACGCATTCTCGGCACCCGAGTGATCGTCACACTGCACGAGTCCCTAGGCTCCCCTGACAAGAGCTGGTGAACCGCCCCGATATTGATGACCGCTCTGGCCTGTGAGCGATGGCCTCGCTGTCCGGATAGCGATCGGCTACTGAGACACCGGCTGAGTAGAGGCCGGGCCGGGGTCGAACGCAACGAGCGGTGCGTCCGTTGCCGTCCCTCATCTCAGACGATCAGTCACCGTGCCACGAGCTACGCCTTGGCAGGACATCGGCGTTTGATGTTGGGCGGGCTGTTGACCCGATATCGCCGCATACCGAGCGCCCGACATCTCCGGTCTTTCGTCCGGTTGCGGGTCTCGGTGCGACTCGCCCGCCCCGTTGAACTCGAGTCCTATTCGAGTATCTGCGCCGCTGATCCCTATATGCACTCGCCGCACCACAACGGGGCGTGGTCTGTAATCGACCCGTCACGAAGAACTCGACCGACCCACGGCTTCGTTCGGTAGACGACGTCTACGTCGGCGTCTGGGAGCTTCCTGCCACACTTCGTCTCCCACCACCCGTCTTGCTCGGTCACGATCCTGTGCGCGCAACCGGTCGAGAGAAGCACCGCGTACTCGGGGGTTGTTCGCACCTGCAGCCCGGTGATGTCTCGTTGGCCGTGCCACATCGGCATCGCCTGCAGAGTGATCTCAACCTCTCGCCCGCGCTTTCCGGAACAGTCTTCGACGACAGCGAACGCCGTCAAGGGTCGTCCCTGCTTCGCGGCGCTGCGTGCGAAGCCGATGTACCGCTCGGTCATTGCGGGTGTGAGGAACCCAACGGTGTCCGAGCCGACGCGAATCTCAAGGATCGGGGTTGTCTTCTTCTTCACCCACGGGTTGCCTTCGTCGTTGATGACGAGCGTGGCGACGAACACCGCCACCTCCAACCCGGACAGATCACGATAGATTTCTGTTCCGTACAGCTCAATGTCGTCAGCCGCGGAAGTTGGGAACTTCAAGCGGCTCCCCCGGAGTCGGATGAGTGCTTCCTGGTAGTGCTCCTGGTTCGACACGGTGAGGTCCGAGCCAAAGGCGAGCCTGGCTTCGTTCCCAATCAGTTGGTGGCCAGGCAACTCGTGGTCGCCGAGGTCCTCTGCGACGTGTTCGTCGATCGACTCGTTGCCAGCGATACTGGCGGGCAGCTCGCCGACAAGACGCCCGGGCTCTACCGGGTCAACACCAACCGAAACACCTCTCGGGCCACGTTCTGTTCCGGGCGCGGACAGCCGTGCTTTGATCGCTGACTTTGTCACATTCGCGCTGCCGCCGAGTTCCAGGGCCAGGTCCCGAAGCAGCTTCCCGCCGTCCACCGCACCGAGCGTGTTCACGAGCTTGTGCATCTCGAACGACACCCCGGGTACGCGGTCGGCTGGAGTCCACGTCTTGACGACCGTTAGCTCATCCTTGATCGACTTGAGCCTCGACCGCGCCTTCGCTCCGTTCACCGAGTCTCGGTGGTCGCCGTGCATCGCGATGAACGTTGCAGTGTCACCGATGCCGTCGACGACGGCGCTCTGGCTCAAGTCTTGGTTTGAGTTCACCAGCTCAAGCACGGCATCCATGAATGCCCATTTGTTGGCCGTCGTCCAACCCCAGTACAACTCGGCAGCGGCTGCAGCAGTCATGGGCGTTCCCTGCATTCTCGGAACCTCCTTTGTGCCCGGTCCGCTACGCGGGGCCGTTGGCGAGCCGTGTATCTGGTCCGGCCGGTCAGTGTTGGCGAGGATCGTAGGGGATGCGTATGGCTGAACACCTGTCCGATCTATCCAGAGGGGTGCGCTCGGACGATCGCCAGTTCCTGTCGCGCCGCCTCCACGAAGGTTGCGACGGCCGCACGACGATCGCCAACCGGACGGTCGCGGTCGTTGAGCCAGTGTCCTGAGATGTCGAGTGGGGAACTTCTGCCGCAAACTCCCGACCAGGTTGTCGGGGTGGAGGCTCGGGTCCGTACGATCTGCGACGTGCGAATCTTCTTCACTGGTGGCAGCGGCAAGGCGGGTCGGCATGCGATCCGGCATCTCGTCGAGGAGGGACACCGGGTCGTCAATGGAGACCTGGTGGCGCTCGGACACCCGGGTGTCGCCGACCTTCGCATCGATCTGACCGACGCCGGACAGGTCTTCAACGCTCTTTCTGCGTACGCCGGCTTCGACGAGCTCGAGCCCGGTACCGGTGTCCCGAGCTACGACGCCGTCGTCCACTTCGCCGCGATCCCGGCGATCCTCGTTCGGCCCGACAACGAGACGTTCCGGGTGAACACGCTCAGCACGTACAACGTCATCGACGCTGCGGTGAAGTTGGGGATCCGCAAAGTGATCTTCGCGAGCTCCGAGACGACGTACGGGATCTGCTTCGCCGATGGTGAGGTCCGGCCCGAGTACGTGCCGATCGATGAGGAGCACCCGACGGTCCCCCACGACAGCTACGCGATGTCGAAGGTCGTCAACGAGGCAACGGCGCGATCGTTCCAGGCGCGGACCGGCATCGACATCTACGGGTTGCGCATCAACAACGTGATCGAACCGCACGAGTACAAGACCGAGTTCCCAGCGTTCGTCGCCGACCCCGGCCTTCGGCGCCGCAACATCTTCGCCTACATCGACGCTCGCGACCTGGGCCATATGGTTGACTGCTGCCTTCGCACCGATGGCCTCGGCTACGAGGTCTTCAACGTCTCGAACGACGACATGTCGGTGGGGATCACCAGCGACGAGGTGTACGAACGCTTCTACGCCGGTGTGCCCCGTCGGCGCGAGATGGGTCGTGATGCGACGTTCTTCGCCAACGACAAGGCCAAACGGCTCGTCGGATTCGCTCCGCGTCATTCATGGCGCGACGAGCTCGGCGACCGCTGACGCAGGTCCAAGACGCGGGTCGAGCGGTGCGCGTCCTGAAGGCCCACCTTGTCGCCCGGAGATCGTGGCGAGCCGGACCACCGTCTGGATCGGCACGATCCGATGCGCCACCATCTCACCCGAAGCGCCTGTCGAACTGGCCCCTCGCGGTACCCCACAACGCCGGCTCGGGGCGCTGCTTCCGCAGCCGTCCGGTTGCCGATCCGTATGCGTTCACTTCGTTCGGGATGCGACCGGTGATTATGCAGTGCCCTCGGGACGCCCTGATGGTCTCGGGAAGGATGTGCGGTGGCGGGGATGTCGGTTTGGGGAACCTCGACGGGGCGAATCCGAGCGTACAGGCGGTCCCTGGTTGAGGACCGAGAGTCATCTCAGATGGCGATCGTCGACTGGACGCGGATGTGGAGACCGGCCGATGCGTTCGTGTTCTGGGTTGTATGATGATAGCCGCGACTCATACAACGAACGGAGGGCGTCGTGACAAGCAGCTACGTCATGAAGGTGACGTCGAACGGCCAGGTCTCGCTCCCCGCTGCAGCTCGCAATCGGTGGCACACCGAACGGGTCGTTGTGATCGACCTTGGTGACCGTGTCGTCATGCGACCGGCGGGCGACGATCCGATCGGCGAGCTGTCCGGCAAGTACGCCTCCAGTGGTCCCTCGACCGATGCCGCTCGTCGTGACGCACGCTTCGCCGACGTTGAGGCCGAGCGCCGCAGGACACGGTGATCATCCTCGACGCTTATGCAGTCTTGGCACTGCTCAAGGGCGAACCCGCGGCCGAACTCGTCGCGGAACTCCTCGACGGAGACGATGAGGCTCGGCTCACTGCGGTCGGAGTTGCCGAGGTCATCGATCACCTCGTTCGCTTGGTCGGCTCGTCCGAGGATGATGCAGCATTGGACATCGCTCAGCTCGGACTCGCCGATGCAGTGCCGGTCGATCCACCGTTGGCGCTGCAAGCGGGCCTGTTGCGCGCCCGTCACTACCACCGACGGCTTCGCGCAGTGAGCCTCGCCGACTGTGTCGCAGCAGAAGCAGCACGGAGGAACCGCACGGCCGTCGCGAGCGCGGACCCGCATCTGCTCGATCTCTGCCGCGACGAGGACATAGATCGGATCGTGCTTCCCGACAGCGCCGGCAACCTCTGGTCCGGCTGACGCCCTTCGTCGGTGAAGGCCGACCTCTCACCCGCACGCAACAACCTGGCGTTCTCTGTCGTCCGATTGCGGATCCGCATTCGAGACGACTGTCGGGCAGCGACGTCACGACGATCGGGGCGTCCACAACCGTCCGAGTTGCGTTCCCCAGCTGAGAGCTGAAGTCGACCTCTCCGTGGGCCTTTTGGCCCTTGCGAGGCACTGCGATGCCAGAGACGATAGTCACTATCCCTGCTCACTAAAGGGCAGCAGACCCCTTAGTCGCTCTTTGGGAGGCTGTGATGACGGAAGTGCCAATCGCGCGGGCAATTGTCGCTGTGCTGATCCTCGTTACCGCCGTGGGAGCCGGTGACGCCGGAGTACTGGCGCATACCATTCCACTGCACCCCTATCACTACTCTGTTGGCTCCTGCGACACTTGGTTGACCCACTGGCCGTACGGTACCGAGGCTGGTTCCAAGGCTGTAGCTGAGACACACCGTCAGGCTTGTACCGGAGCGAACACGGTCGGCGTGCGAGTGCAGTATCAAGATCGGCTCGCTGCCCACAATACATATTGGTCGAGTTGGGTCTACGAGACAGACAATTGGGTGACAGTCATGAGGCCCAGCTCCGGGCTCGTCTGGTACAACCCGGTTACATCTTCGCATTACTACCTCTCGAGTTATGGGAGTTACGTCACGGCCAACCTCAATTTCTGAAAGGTGCAGGTGACAAGGATGAACGGCAAGTCACACAACGGTGCTCTACCAAGTTGGCGCGGCCGAAAGCGGGTGGTGGCTGCAGCCATCGGGGTCATCGGGATTACCCTCGCCGCCTCCGGTGCGACTGCCCTAAACAGCGGAGGACAAGCCGACGTTCGCCAAGCGCTCTCGCAAAGCGAGCCGGGCTCAAAGATCGTGGAGATTCCTGTGCCGACGGACCTGGATCCCATCGCGAAAGAGGCGTTGAGCGACGGCGTCGTGAGCTTCGAGGAGTATCGTGCAGCTATCGATCGCGTTATCGCGTGCGCGAACGCCTCTGGGAACGCGATCGCATCCGCTCGGCCGGATCCGAGCGGTGTGCTGCTGGAGTACTCCGTGCCGGCCGCGGCGACGATAAGGTTTGATTCCTGCTACGACCGCCTCGGTCGGCCGCTCGACGTCGCATACCAGACTCAGCAATCGACCGTCCTGGGCCGCGAGGCGTATTTTGAGCGCGTCGGTGCCTGCATGAAGGCCGTCGGCCTCGATTACGAGTCCCTCGCGGGCCAGTTCATCGCGCAGGGACAACTCGCCACCACTGGGAATGATCAGCAACGCGCGTTCGAGGATCAAGCGTCGATCAAGGACAAGGTTGAGATGTCTATGGCCGTTATACCTCCCGACTCGCCGGAATATGATCTGGCAATCCAATGTGTTGATAGTTGAAAGATTCGTAACGGTCAGTCACGCTTGCAGCGTGGTAGGAGGGGGGTTCAGAGATGATCTCTCACATCGTGTCCATGATTCGGCGCTTGACGTCAAGACGGCCAAAGTTGTCGGCTAGCCAGGCATTCCCGATGCCGTCCGACAAGTTGTCTGCCGCCCAAGCCCGAGAGGTCGACGAGACTAAAGCAATGTCCCGAGACTTTGTCGGCTAGCGCTCTGACCACGGTGGTTGGGGGGTCGCGTCCACCACTTGCGGGTCGGGGTCTGTTTTCCTTGGGGGATGGCCAAACCTGTGCGTGTGCGTCGGCTCAACGACGCGGAGGGTCGTCAGCTGCAGCAGATCGTGCGGCGGGGCGGCAAGTCGGACCGGTCGATCGTGAAGTGGCGGAGAGCGATGGTGGTGCTCGCCTCGGCGAGCGGCAACGACGTCGCTGCGATCGCCCGGCTGGTGCAGACCTCGCCGGACCGGGTCCGCGAGATGATTCATCGATTCAACGATCTGGGGATGCGATCGTTGGACCCTCAGTGGGCGGGTGGCCGGCCCCGCCAGATCACGACGACTGACCGAGCGTTGATCGTCAAGACGGCCACGACCCGCCCGACCAAGCTCGGGTGCCCGTTCACGCACTGGTCGATCCGCAAGCTCGCCGAGCACCTCACTGCTCTGATCTGACCCGAGTCGGGCGCACGGTTGTTGAACGGTACACGCGGCCAAGCTGTCGTCTCCCCGCTGCACAATGCCCGAAGTGTGCGGTTCGGTGCTCGCCCACTGGCGCGCCATGACTGCGAAGTGCGGCGGCCCGGCACATCGCCTGAATCAGGCCAGCGGCGCAGAACACCGGCGCAGAACGGCGGCCGACGCCACCGACGAAGGGCACCCATATCGCCTAATACACGGGTGAAAACTCTGGGTTCCGCTGCGGTGTCGGCTGGTGCGGTGAGCATTTCGCGGATGAGCAACTTTCCTGTCCTGGTTCGTTCGGTGTCGCCTTCGGGTGAAGCCTCGTATGCGTTGGGTGATCCGCTGGTGGATCGTCATTTGAGATGTCTGCTGGTGGTGTGTGTGCAACCCGACGGCTCTCACGGGTGGGCGTGCGGGCAACCGGACGGCGACGCAGGTGTCAATAGACGATGTCGAGCGCGTAGCGGAGTGCCCGGTCGAGTGCAGCTCGGGCTACCTCGTCGAGGGTGCCGACAGCCTGGTCGTCGAGAGCATCGATAGGAACCGTAATGACGTTGTCGCAGTTGATAACGCATGCCTCGGGAAGGCCGTGTTCAGGTCCGAGTTCGACTTCGGATCGGATACCGCGGATCGTGCGCGTGATCGGTGCGCACGTCACGGAGGTGAGCACGTCGATTGCGGGGTCGCGGGTGAGAACGCACAGTGGGCGTCGTCCGGCCGGCGGCCCGAGGTCGGCCCAGTAGATGTCGTTGCGAGCTACCACGCTGGTGTGGTCTGAGCGGCGAGTCGCCGAGCGGATTTGATCAAAGCGGGATCAGCCGGCTGCCGGCGATACGCGGCCTGAAGGGCGCGGTCTGCCTCAGCGAGGTCTTCGACACTGATGACGGCTTGGGCACCGCGCCGAAGAAGTTCGGATCGGTTCGTGCCGAGTTGGGCCGCGAGCGCGTCGAGTTGCTCTACGAGGTCGTCATCGAGCTGTACCAGGACTTCGCGTCGAGCCATCACCATATGATATCACATATGTGAACCAGCAACCGCGGAATCGACCCGACGTCGATTCCAGTCTGAGATGCCGTTCCGTCCGGCAGACCGGGTTGAACTACGGGTTCGTTCGAGCGAGGGTGCGGTAGACCGTTGGTCGCGACACCGAGAACAACTCGCCCAGATCTGAAATCGTGTACTCGCCGGTCTGATGCATCCTTTTCAGCTCCCGCTGCTGCTTCGGAGACAGCTTCGGCTGACGACCTTTCAACTTGCCCTGGGCCCTCGCGACGGCCATGCCTTCGCGGGTGCGCATCCGAATCAGGTCCACTTCGAACTCGGCGAACGTGGCGAGGATGTTGAAGAACAACTTCCCCATCGGATCATCGGGGTCGTAGATCTGACCACCAAGTGAGAGCGACACACCACGCTTCGCAAGCGTGTCACCGATGTCTCGGGCATCAGGGACCGATCGAGCGAGTCGGTCAAGCTTCGGTACCACCAGCGTGTCGCCGGTCCGAACCGCAGCCAGAGCTTGATCGAGGCCGGGACGCTCTCGTTCGTGCCGCTCATGCCGTGGTCGATGTAGATCCGATCAGGCGTAACACCGAGCGCGTCGAGCGCTTGGCGCTGAGCTGTGAGGTCTTGCTCGTCAGTCGAGCATCTTGCATATCCAATCAATGTCTCATCCATTGACTGACCGTGCCGCGTGGCGTCATGGAGATGCGTTTCTCAGCGTACGAATGGGGCCCGCCATGTGAAACAGATCTCGCTGGAGCGTCCGCCCAGCCGGCGACACGTCCAACCGTCCGAACGGCGTTCGTACTCGTACTCGACCGTCGCCAAAGCCCCCATCGTGGATGGTGCGGCGGCGTGGGCTACTAGGGCGTGTCCTGTGAATCGCGCGTGCGTTCGATTCGGGTGGTTAGCGTTGGGGGATGGTTGGGCGTGGGGAACTGGCGGAGACGGCGTGGGCGCGGATCGAGCCGCTGTTGCCGGCTGGACGCAAGCGTGGTGGGCAGTGGCGTGATCATCGGCAGGTGATCAACGCGATCTTGTGGAAGGTTCGCACGGGTGCGCCGTGGCGTGATCTGCCCGAACGGTACGGGTCGTGGAAGACCGCGCATGAACGGCTGCGACGGTGGACTGCTGATGGGACGTGGGATCGGATCCTCGATGAGGTCGTCGTGAAAGATGACGCGGTCGGCAACGTCGAGTGGGTGTTCTCGATCGACTCGTCCGCGGTCCGCGCCCATCAACACGCGGCGGGTGCCCGGAAAAGGGGGGTCCCGGTGCGGGTGGGTCGAAGCGCTCGCGGTCGACGGTGAAGGCCTCGGACGCTCGCGAGGTGGGCTGACCAGCAAGATTCATCTCGCGGTCGACGGGCGCGGGCTGCCGATGTCGATCGTGATCACACCCGGTCAGGCCGGCGACAACCCACAACTGCTGCCCTTGCTGGATCAGGTCAGCGTGCGCCGCGACGGGCCAGGGCGGCCACGCAAGCGACCGGACCGAGTGATCGCCGACAAGGCCTACTCACACCCGTCGACCCGTGCGGCGTTGCGTGCCCGACAGGTCGGCTTCGTCTGCCCCGAACGGTCCGATCAGATCGCCCGCCGGCAGGCCAAAGGCACAGCCGGTGGCCGCCCACCGGACTTCGATCCCCACGTCTACCGCGACCGCAACGTGGTCGAGCGCTGCTTCGCCCGGCTCAAGCAGTTCCGCGACCTCGCCACCCGCTACGCCAAACGCCTCGCCTACTGGCGATCCGAACTCGTCATCGCCACCATCGTGCTCTGGCTCCGATGATTCACAGGACACGCCCTAGTCCACAACTGTCGACTGAAGCTGATCGGCTTCAGTCGACAGAACCGCTGCGCCTGGGGACGCCTTTGGTATCCGAGCGCCGAATCGATCGTCGGCGTTGATCGTTGAGGAACCACGACAGCGGCACCAGCACGATCAAGCCTGAACCGATTGTCGAGGCCGCGGCGCGCCACCGCCCTGTCCTCAAAGGACCTGGCCGGAAGTCGACAGTCATCTCCACCACAGCGTGGTTGTAGTCACTCAGAGCCCAGATCTCGACCTCGACAGGTCCGGCAGTCGCTAGCGGTGATCGTAGCCGGACCGTCAGATTTCTCGTACCGACCAGTCTTGCGAAACTCTCGGCTGATTGTTCGATCGCAACTTCATCTGACCGAGCCACAACATGGATGACCACGTCCGCCGTGCGGCCCTGGGCGACGGACACCGTCGCCGGCAACTCAACTACGGAATGGCCATCCTCGATGTACGAAGACGCCTGACCGGGGAGTGCGATCTCGATCGGGTCCAGAGGGATCGATGTCACGCTGATTGACGACTGAGACGGGTTCAGAACCGCAAGAACTGGTTGATCGCCCGAGAGGGTTTCGAGTTTGACTTTGAGAACAGCCGCGTCGGGCCGTTCACTGGCCGATCGCAAGTAGTTTCCGAACCGAGCAATTGCGGATCGCGGGGTTGGGTCAGACTGCTGGCGTTTACCTTTGACGCGATCGACAGACCGGGTCACTATCTCACCATCCAGAAGAGTAAGGCTGCCCTGGGCGAACGCATAGCCATCAAGGGATGCCGACAGAAGGTACTCGCCTGCGATGCTCTCGGGGGAGAAATCCACCCGGACAGCGAGATCGACCACATAGCGGTCTGTAGCTGAAGCCACCACACGGGGATCGAGTCTGACTGGGATGTTCGTAGCGACTGTGTTATGCAGCTCGATTCCGTCAATAACGTCCACGCTAAGTGCTCGCGCCTCGATCCCGAGTTCATCGAAGGTCGCGGCACCGCTACCGGGGAACTCAAGCGCTGAGCTGGTCGGGGCCAATTCGACTGCCGCTGTTCGCGGCAGCCCAACGGCAACAAGGCTCGCTGTCGCCAGGAAGAGCCCGCAGCTCAACCGAACACGAACCATAGTAGGAACTAGTTCACATTCACGACGGTCGCAAGGCCATCATTGCGCCAGTGATGGGTTCCACCGTTGTCATTGTAGGTGCCAGGCTCGGGGTTGAACAGGTTGAGGTAGTTCCGGTAGGCCACCCAGCCAACTACATTCAGGCTCCAGCTATACACGATCCATTCCGAGTGGTTGCTCCACCCATGCTCTGCGTCGGTGCAGCCATCATTCCTGTCGACATGTGACGTGGCGATGACGTAGAAGCCCCAGGCGTCGTTGTACAAGGTGTCGAAGCCGAATGCGGACTCGTCTGCGTAGGGGCGGTAGTGTATTGCATCGGATACGCCGACACAGATGCCTTGCGGCACGTCCTTTCGGCCGGAGTCTGCGTCGGCTTCTTCGTAGTAGTTGAGAGACTGATAGTCCCCCACTCGATCAGTTTGGTTGAAGTAGTCACCCTCACGTAGATGCAACCACTTTGGACTACCGTTATAGCCCACTTGGTTGTACCAGTGAATATAATCCTTGACCTTCCAAACGGCTGCGTTGTTGTAGAACACCAGGTTGACGGGCCAATCGACGTTGTCGTTGTGTAGCCCCGTTGAGTCAAGGTCATAGTTGTAGAACTTGTCACTATTGAACGAAACGTACTTGAGTTCTTCCGTGCAGTGGTTGTTGTAGTGACAGTTGTGGCCAGTCACCGACGCCCGCACCCTGCTTGGTAGGCCTACACTGACTAGGGCGATGAACATGGCAACAGCGGTGACAATTGCCAAGCCGGAATTGGTCCTGCCGATCAAATCGAGTCGTCTCGTCTTGGGTCGCGAGAACGCGAAACCTCGTATCAGATTATGCATCACTAGTCGCCTTCGCCGGTCGGTTGTGGCTCATAGCCTTCTCCATACGTGAACGAGAACAGCTCAGTATTCGCAACGATGTCTTCAGGCCCACCACCTGGCAACGCTGGCGGGAAACTGACGGACATGATGCAGTTTGATCCGGTGGAGATCGTCACCTCGGCAACTGATACACCCACAACGTTCATGAGCCTCGTGCGGCTCTCAGCGAGTTGAACGCCGTCGGCAGACCGAAGCCCACTCGACCGACACACCGGTCTCTCAGCGACAGGGATCGAGTCCGGCGCTCGTTCACCGACGAGCCATTGCGTGTATGGAATGTGCCCCTCGAAACTCGCAGGCGGATCGAAGTGAACAGTGATGGTGATGATCTCCGCCGATTGTTCGAAGGCAGACAGCCCGATCGCGGCCGGCCTGCTCAACTCGTCCCACATCCAAGACTGCTCGACAATCCGCATCGCGTCCTGCGTCTCTTGAGCGTTGGTAAATTGGCCTCGGGTAACCACCGGCTCTGGCTTGTCTGGGGGAGTGGTGAGCGACTGCTCTCCGGGAGGAGGAGGAGGAAGCGTTTCAACGGGCTCGATTGGCGTCACCGCACCATCATTCCCAGCGGTAATCACACCAGCACCAACGACAAAAAGACCCACGCCCGTCAGGGCAAGCAACACACGAGTAACCATGGTCAATATCACCTCAGTTTTCTATTGTGGATGCCCTGTCAAACCACACGTTATTTGATTCGCCGACTTGTGTGTGAGGCGCCGGTCGTGGCGGGTCCAGGTTCGTAGCGTCTGGTAGGTCGTTGGTTGGGTTGGCTCGTGAATCACCTGCCGCCTTCGGGTTGGCTCTCCCAATGGTTTGCCTCCTGATTGAAGCTGCCCCGTTCTCGTTGACAGCCGTGGGTTCGCGGTGCGTGCCGCGTTCAAAGTCCGGGTTGGGGGCCGGCCATGAGAGAGACCCAATGAGTGGCCCAGATACGGCCCCTGGGAAGGACCCGTGGGCCGGTGGCGTCAGCGTTGGATCACAGCGGCCGAGCGAGGATGCGGCGGAGGCTGCGCTGGCGTCGTTCGATGGGTCGATGCGCAGCGTCCGGTCGTTCACGGGGCCGGTGAGAGGGCCTGGCTGCCGAGTTTGGGGGCGGTGTCCGATAGGGGCCGGCGCGCGGACGGTTCTCGAGGCTCGGGCAGTCGCCAGTGGCAACCCTGGTTCGTTTCAGTTGACGATCGTCAAACGCGACGCGTTCGCGTAGCGAACTGGCGACGGCTGGAGCGGGCCGAGTGGCTTCATTGATCGATACAGCTCCCCTGGGTCAGAGGCTGCCCGCCAGGCCGACCGCGGTGGCCTCGTCGAACGCGGCGAGGGTCTGGATCGAGAACCGGCCAGTTCCCGCCATGGCGAGAATGAACTTCGCAACGGTGTCGTTGTCGGGTGCATCGGCAATGACCACCGCGTCGTACTGGCCCATGGTGAGGTAGTAGGACTCGATAGTGACGCCCATGCCCGATGCCGCCGCACGAGCTTCCGAGAGTCGTTGTCCCAGATCGCCGAACCCTGCCAGGGCGTCGGTGCTGTAGTTCAACAAGCTGATGTACTTGGCCATGATGCTCCTTTGGTTGGTCTCGTAACCGTAGCCCTGTTTGGAAATGTGACCGAGCGAGAAGATCGTCTGAATGGGGTTCTCCTGGCGAACAGCCCGTGATGAACAGAACGGGATCGGCAACTGATATAGCTCCGCGGTCGCCTTCTAGCGTTCGGCCAGGATTGTGACGATCCCGGGAGCGGACGCGCCTTTCTCGATGTCGGAAACGGTCCGCGTTACATGCCAGGTTCAGATTGGCGTCTGGCACCGCTGAACCTCACCGGCTGATGCGCAGGCAGACACCTGTGTGACGAGATGGTAGATCGGTCTACGAACTGCACGGACGGGGCAGACGAATGGCCTGACTGCACCGACGGAACCGCACGTCAGCGCACCGGAGCCCTCTGCCCGGACGGGGATCTGAACGTTGCCAAGGTGAGGGTCGCGAGTTCGAATCTCGTCGTCCGCTCCAGAGAAACAGCAGGTCAGCGGCCCGATTCGGGCCGCTGACTCGCGTTCGGGACCCCGCTCTGCTCGACCATCGGGGTCGATGATCGGCCTCGGTCGGGTGCAATGGGGTAAAGATCATGGTCCAGTCGACGCGTGACGACGAGCGTCGAGGGGTCGCAGTCGCGCATCCAAGGCCCCGCCGGCATCGGAAGGTCAGCGGCGGCATCATCCAGGTTCGGCGCGGCACCGGCACGGCTTGGATCTCCTCGAGAGCTTCGTCGCGTCGAGTCCTGCAGACGTCGCGAAGGATTCTGCGGTTCCGGAACGTTGAACAGGTAGAGGGCCAGGATCCCCGCTCGGTGATTGGCCACAGCATCAACGGACGACCGTGGAGGTTGGGATCATGATGTCCCGTCGAACCCTCGCAATCGGGATGATTCTGGTGCTCGCCGTGGCGGCGTGTTCGTCAGACGAGGCGACGCCGATCTCGGGCGATCCGTCCGGGACAGAACCCGTTCCCACCGGCAGTCCGCCACCGACGCCGTCGACGGTGGCGCCGGAACCGCCATCGATCCCGCAGACATCGTCGATCCCGGAGACGCCGGCGACCGAGCCGACGACCACTGCGCCCGAGCCGACGTTGGCTCCGGAGCCGCCCGTGGTGCCGCCCAGCGAAGTGTGGTCGGTGATGCAGGTTGATGCCGAGCTGCCGAGTGGTCAGGACTTCTGGAATGAGCTGAACGTCGTGGTCCTGCCCGATGGGCGGCCCCGCGTGATCTATGGATCGGGTACGTCGCTGCGAATGGCGACGTGCGTGGACGTGACGTGCGACGCGGTCGAGACGGTTGAAGTGCTCGATACCGCCCCGTCGCCCGCTGGCAACCTCTGGGTGTCGACGACGTTGCGTGGTGACGGATCACCGGTGATCGTGACGACGAACGGCGGTGGATCGGCACCTGCGGAACGGTTGCTGGTGTGGTGTGAGGACCCCGATTGTGGCTCGGTGACGACGTCAGTGTTAACGGAGCGGCGCTATCTCAACCCATATTTGGTGACGAGTCCTGATGGTCGGGTCGGCGTGTTCGACGTCGTTTCGACCGAGCCGACCGTCCTCGGGCCTCCGGGCGACCGGTTCGTGGCGTTCACGTACTGCGATGATCCGGGATGTCTGGACGACCCGGACGGGCTGACAGAGCTGCGGTTTGTATCCGCTGACGAGTTCTCGTGGTTTGGGCGGGCGGTCGGGGGATTCGACTCCGAAGGGTTGCCGGTGGCGTTGCACTGGACGACCCCGCGGTCGGACGATCCCTCCGCGTTGGCGGTCGTGGCGTGCGGAGACACGGACTGTGTGACGGTGGGTGAGCCACGAACCGTTGCCGAGGGATCGACGTTCTCGTTGCGTTCACCGATCGCGGTCCCGGGCGGTGGGCTGGTGTTGCTGTATCAAACGTTCGTGGGAGGGCCTGACGTCGAATGGCAGGGCGTCACGACGTCGGTCACCGTCTGCGAACACACCACCTGCTCGGAGGTTGGGCCGACGGTGGAGTTGAATCCCGTCGAGGCAGGCGAGGACGGGACGCCGTTCAGTGGGGCGCTGGGACCTGACGGGTTGGTGCGGCTGGTGTGGACGACGGTCGAGGGTTTCGAACTCACGACCTGTGACGATGCCGCCTGCACGGCGTTCGACACGTCGGATCTGGTGCCGCATCGGGCGTACCAAGTCGGGCTGGTCGTCGCCGGCGACGGTGCGACGGTCGTGGCGACCGCAGACTCCCGTCCGCCGGACGAGCCGAACATCGTTCCCGGTGTGTGGTTGTTGAGGTGCGCTGACCGGCAGTGCTTGTCGCCGGAGCCGGCATCATGACCACCGCCCCGACCAGGCTCGAGGCTGGTCGCCGCGTCGCCCCGATCGTGCTCGTCGCACTCGTGCTGGCTGCCGGTTGCGCGAGCGACGAAACCGCCACGAGAACGTCGACGCCGAACCCGACCGACCGAGCGACCACCACCACTCCGACCACGACAGCCGCAACGACGGCACCGCCGCCGACTGCGACGACACCGGTTCCGTCGACGGTGCCGTCCTCCACCGTCGGCACGAGGGTGGCCCCGATGCAGCCGAACGGGCTGCCCGTGGACGGTTGGCAGCAATCCGACGTGTCGATCCTCCCCTGGTTCAACGAGGTCATCAGGTTCGCCGACCAGTTCGTCGCTGTCGGATCGGCGACCGGTTCGGCCGGGCAACGCTCGGGCGTCTGGCAGTCGAGCGACGGCGTGAACTGGGACGAGCGTCTCATGTTCACCCGTCGCCTCCCCGACGACCCACGCGTCTGGGCGACCGACGTGGCCGTCGCCGGCGACGCGATCACGATGATCGCCGGACGCGGCACCGGCGACGTCAAAGAGGCCGTCGCGTTCCGAAGCGCCGACGGCGGCACCACCTGGTCCGAGACCATCGTGCAACGATGGGACCAACCCAACTCCCAGGACCTGCCTGCACCGTCGTTCGTGTACGGAGACGCCGATGTCGTCTACACCCCGACAGAGGACGTCGTCGTCGCGACCGAGGCGACCGATGGCAGTGAGAACACAGGGCCGATGGTGTGGATCTCCGACGGTGATGGCGGCTGGGACTCCATCGATCCCGACGATTCAGGGCTGGTCGGGTGGGTGAACGCGATCGCCGCGACCCCCGACGGGTACGTCGCCGTCGGCACAGCGAGGAGTCGGGTGGACTGCGTCACGCAGGCATTGTGGCGATCACCCGATGCGGTCACGTGGACCAAGGTCTGGCACGACGACGAGCCGTGCCGATGGTACGAGAGAGGCGAACTGTTCGAGTTCGGAAATGAGTTGTTCTTCGCCGGCGCCTCGAACACGGTGGTGACCTGCGGTAGCGGGGATTGCACACCGTTCGAGCCGGAGCTCGATTTGTTGCGGATCACCGGGGACTCGATCGAGGACGTCGTGATCGAACCGTTCGAAGCCTCCCAGATGCTGTTCTCGGACGTCACCGTGCACGACGGCACGCTGATCATCGTCGGTTCCGTCGGCGACGACCCGTTCGCAGGTGGGCAGCTTGGCGTCTGGTTGTCCGACGACGCGCGCAACTGGTATCCGGCCGAGATCCCCGCCGACCACCAGATCGTCCCGATGGGCGCCCAGGTTGCCGCCAACGACGGTCGCATCATCGTGCTCGCCATCGAGTCCATCCAGCATGGCTATGGATACACGCACATCTGGGTGCGGGAATCCGGCGAGGGTTGACGAGGAGTTGGTGACGTGGTTTCGATGGCATCAGGAGCTGTGCGAACGAAATCCTGGAAACCTGTTCGGGAGGGTCCCGTCGCCGCACGACGTTGTCGGATGATGGAGCGAGCAACTGCGCCGGGGGTGGACGGTGACGAGTTGGCCCGCGATCGGTTCCTGGCTTTCTACGACGTTGCCGTGGGGCCGCTGTTCGGTTACCTCTACCGGGCGAGTGGGGGGCAACGCGAGTTGGCCGAGGACCTGTGTCAGGACGTGTTCGCCACGGCGCTCGAGCGGGCCCGCGACGGCGACACGTCCGTGATGACGGTCCCCTGGGCGATCACCGTGGGCCGCAACCGGTTGATCGATCAGTGGCGTCGTTCGGCTCGGGACGAGCGCCGATTCCGCCAGTTGGCCGCTGCTCGACCGGCGACGGCGGCCGTCGACGACGACCTGCTGGGATGGATCAGGCAGCTTCCCGCCAACCAACGCGCGGCGGTGGTGTTGCACTACCTCGACGATCTGCCCGTTCACGAGGTGGCCGAACGTCTCGGCAAGAGCGACAAGGCCACCGAATCGCTGCTGTCGCGAGCCCGGCGCACCCTGCGCACGATGGGAGGTGGCGATCATGTCTGACGACCGCGAATTGGTCGAGCGCCTGGCCGCAACCGACGCTACGCCCGATGCCGGCTGGGTCACCGAGCTGCGCGCCGATCTCGACGCCGCCTGGGAGACCGGGGAGTTTCCGGTTCGACCCGACGCACCACAGCCTCGGCCGCCGAGTCGGCCGACGCGATGGTTGCCGGCGCGAATCTGGTTGGTCCCTTCGATCAGTGGCGCCGCGATCGCACTGCTGATCCTCGCCCTGGTGTTCATCCCGGGCGAGGGCCCCGAGGTCCAAACACCGTCGAACACCGCGCCACCGATCGCCACACCGGCGCCACCGGTCGCCACGACCACGCCACCGGTCGCCACGACCACGCCGTCGGTCGCCACCACGGCGCCGGCCTCGACGGTCGAGACGCCGGTGGCGCCGAGCGGGTTGCCTGCGGACGGGTGGGAGCAGGTCGAACTGCCGAACCAGCTGACCGACGTCAAGGAGATCGTCACGATTCCCGATCAGTTCGTGGCGGTCGGCTCGGCCGGGGACCGATCGCGTGTCTGGGTGTCGGGCGATGGGGTCAACTGGGACGAGCGTCTCGTGTTCGACGCCCACGTGAGGGTGGAAGACATGGTCGCAGTCGGTGACGAGGTGACGATCGTTGCCGAACGAACCATCGGTGTCCGAGAAGTGGTCGCCGTGCGCAGTTCCGACCTCGGCGTCACCTGGTCCGAGACCGTCGTGTACCGGTGGGAGCAGCCGACCTCGCGTGAGCTGCCAGACGGAGTGTTCTTGGCGTCCGGCGACGCCGGTGTCGTGTTCGCCGCCGAAATCGGCGCCTTTGGTGAGGAGTTGCCCGGTGGCAGTGACATCACCGGGACGCTGGTGTGGATCGCCGACGGCGACGGTGGCTGGCGATATGCCGATCCCGTCGACTCAGGGCTGGCCCAGGCGTGGGTGTGGGCGATCGCAGCCACCGACGACGGGTACGTGGCGGTCGGCGACACCCGCCAGGATCGAGACGGCTGGGAGGGCTGTCAGACCATGGCGTTGTGGCGGTCTCCCGATGCGGTCACGTGGACCAAGGTGTGGGAGCTCGACGAGCCGTGCCGCTGGTACGTCATCGGCGATCTCTTCGAATTTGGCGGCGAGTGGTTCGTCGCCCGCACCGCAAACCCGCTGACGGCAAGCCCCCTGAGCGAACCAGAGCTTGATCTGTGGCGGATCGCCGGCGACTCGATGGTCGATGTCGCGATCGAACCGTTCGAGGCGACCCAGATGCTGTTCTCGGACGTCACGGTGCACGACGGCGTCCTGATCGCGGTCGGCTCCGGTCCCGCCGACCCGTCAGGAGGCGGGGAGATCCGGCTCTGGTTGTCCGACGACGCACACACCTGGTCTCCCGCCGACGTCCCCGCTGAACAACTGATCGGTCCGGAGGTCGCTCACGTCGCCGCCAACGACGACCGCATCATCGTGCTCGGGCGGGAGTGGAGCCCGAGCGGGCCGAACGACATCTTGGCCTGGGTGCGGGAATCCCCTGAGGGCTGACTCGTCGGGCGGGCGCTCACGGGAAGATGGGGATCGAGACGTCCGACACAACCCCGTCTCGCTCCGAGTGCTGCAGATTCCTCGCGGGCGAAGCGACACCTTGCCACGTGTGCGGCGCGATGGTAGAGCGGTCTACGAACTTGCACGGACGGGGCGGACGAAGGGCCGGACTGCAGGGACGGAACCGCACGTCAGCACACAGCTGACGACTGCCTGGACCAGCATCCGAACGTTGCCAAGGTGAGGGTCGCGAGTTCGAATCTCGTCGTCCGCTCCATAGAAAAAGCAGGTCACAGGGCACCGATCGGTGCCCTGTGATCGTTTTTCGTCACGGTGGCCAACCCATTCATGAAGCGTCTGCGAGTTCGCGCCACCGTTGCGACATGCCTGTGGGGGCTGGCGGCAGCCTGAGAGCGGTCGTTCCGGGGGTCTCGAGTCGGTAGGCGACGGCTTCACGCGGGCGCCGATGACCTTCGGCACTGGGACCCGCCGGGCCGTCGCCGTATGTTCGAGATACTCACCATGAGAAGGAGTTGTTGGAATGGTCTATGAGGAAACAGTTGTGTTGTCGAGGCCCTTCGACGAAGTGCTCGATGCGGTCAAGGCTGCGTTCGCGGCAGAGGGATTCGGGACGCTGACGGAGATTGACCTGCAGGCGACGCTCAAGACCAAGCTGAACAAGGAGATGGGTCGGTACACGATCGTTGGGGCCTGCAATCCGCACCTGGCGAGCCGCGCCCTTGATGTGCTGCCCCAGATCGGTGTGCTGCTCCCGTGCAACGTCGTGGTCCGGGAGGTGAATGGGGATGTCGTCGTCGAAGCGATGGATCCCGGATTGATGGCCAACGTGACCGGCAGCGACGACCTGGCTCCGATCGCTGACGACGCCCGGCAGCGCGTGGCCAATGCACTCGGCCGCCTGAACAGAATGGCCTGAGAAGCGACGATGGCGAGCAAAGTGATCCGCCGCCCGATAAATCGATGCTTCCAACCGCCTTCGGGCCTTCTCGGTCAGACCGGGACGACGGTGACGAGGCCTTCGAGTGCTCGAAAGTCGTCGGGGTTGCGGGTACAGAGTGGGAGCTCGACCGAGCAGGCGACCGCTGCAATCAGCAGGTCGACGGCTCGTGCGCCGCGAGCCTTGCGGCCGTGTGCGATCACCGCGGCGTAGATGCGCCCGTAGGCCCGAGCGGCGGCGGCATCGAACGGAAGCGGATCGAACGCCGCCTCGGCGCGTTGCAGGCGGTCCTGGCGGCGCGCCCGTTCGGCGGCGTCACTGGTCGCATGCGGGCCGGCCGCCAGCTCGGCCATCGTGATTGAGGTGACCGCTATCTCACGCGGCAGCGCATCGGGCTCGATCCGCTCGAGATCGATCACGACCGAGGTGTCGAGGATTCCTCGTGTGGGTCGTTGGTCAGCCACGTGGCTCGATGTCCTGGCCGGCGACGGCATCGAGGTCGGCTCGGAATGCGGCAGCGTCGATGGGCGGCGCGTGGTGGAACAACGCCGCGACGGTCTCGGCGGTCACGAAGCGGAGCCGACGCAGAGGGCTCAGCTCGCCGACCGGCATCCCGTTGCGCGTCACGATGAACGTCTCGCCTTGGTCGAGTCGCCGCATGATGTCGCCGCTTTCGTTGCGGAGCTCCCGCTGGCTGATCGTCGTCGTCACGAAGCCGAGTGTAGCACGCCGTGCTACGGGACGCAGCCCGGGACCCACACCCTGGAGCATGCCGGTGCACACTGCCTCGACGATCGCGCCAATTGCGCGAGCCCATTGCGTCGATGCACTGACGCCCCGACCAAAGAGCGGCACCGTGATGGTAGAGCGGCCTGCCAACTGCACGGACGGAGCGGACGAACGGCCTGAGCACAGCGCCGGAGACGCGCGTCAGCGCACTCCTGACGACTGACTGGACGAGGTTCCGAACCTTGCCAAGGTGAGGGTCGCGAGTTCGGATCTCGTCGTCCGCTTCACAAGGAACACCTGATCAGCGGCTCAATACGGGCCGCTGATCCGCGTGGGTCTGTCTGCTCAGCCAACCCGGCCGCTCGACGGGCGCGACTTCGGTCGCGTCGAGCCCCGCCGATTGAGCTGGTGGACGATCGAGCAGATGTCCTCGCGCCTGAATGGGCTCGCCAGGCCCTGCTGACCACGTCTCGACCGGCGGACTCGGTGGTGACGACATGTCGATCGTCAGCGAGGAGGAGGGGCGGCATCTTCGGCCGTCCGGCGACGACAGTCGGGCCGGACGGTGGCGATCAGGGTTCGTCGATGAACAGGAGTGCCGGTGTTTCGAGCAGCGATTTGATCCGCTGGATGAACCTGGCGGCATCCCACCCGTCGACCATGCGATGATCGAAGCTCGACGACAGGTTCAACATCTGGCGCGGTTCGAAGATGCCGTTGCGCCAGACCGGTCGGGTCTCCATCTTGTTGACGCCGACGATCGCGACTTCCGGCGGGTTGATGATCGGTGTGGTGACCAGTCCTCCGAGCGCTCCCAGCGAGGTGATCGTGATCGTCGAGCCAGACAACTCGGCCCGCGTCGCCGAACCGTCGCGGGCGGCAGCCGTGACGCGCGCGATTTCGGCAGCGAGATCCCAGATGCCGCGTGTCTCGACCCGACGTACGACCGGGACCAGTAGTCCATCGTCGGTCTGGGTGGCGATCCCGATGTGGACCGCCTTGAACGTGGTGAGCATCAGCTCGGCGTGGTGGTAGTGGGCGTTCAGGCGCGACTGTTCGGCGCATGCGATCGCTGTCGCGCGCGTCACGAACGGCAGGATCGTGAGCCGTCCACCGCTGTCCGCCTTGGTGGACGTGTTGAGCTCGGCGCGCAGGCGTTCGAGCTCAGTGACGTCGACGGCTTCGACGTAGGTGATGTGAGGGATTTCCGTCCACGCCGCCGTCAGCCGGTCGGCGATGCGGCGGCGCACGCCGCGAACGGGCTCGGGGCGTCCCTCGTCGGTTTCGTCGGCGTGTGTCCTCGTCGTCGATCGGCCGCTGTTCGATCGTTGGGTGATGACGAGATCGAGATCGGCGTGCACGACGCGACCGTCCGGGCCCGATCCCGACACCGTGCCGAGTTCGATCCCGAGCGTCCGGGCGCGCGCTCGAACCGCAGGCGCCGCGGTCGGTCGGTCACGTCCGGCGGCCGGCGCGGTCGCGAGATCGGGTTCACCGTCGGAATCCGGTGCTTCGCCGGTTCCGCTCGGCGGGGGCAACGCGGTTGTTTCCCCGGCAGGGGCGGGCGCCGTCGCCTCCGAGTCCAGCACCGGTTCCGGTGGGTCGCTTGCCTCCCGCTCGGATGCGGTCGACGAGCTGGCTCCACCCGTCTCGATCTCGACCAGGTCGCTGCCGACCGCCAGCACGTCGCCCGGTTCTCCGTGGAGCACGGTCACGACGCCGGTCGTCGGCGAGGACACCTCGACCGTGGCCTTGTCGGTGAGCACCTCGGCGAGCACCGAGTCGGGCGTCACCTCGTCGCCGACAGCGACCAGCCACGACACCAGTTCGGCCTCGGCGACACCTTCGCCGACATCGGGCAGCTTCATCCGGAAGACGGTCACGATGCGAGCAGCTCCCGCATCGCTTTGCCGACGCGATCGGGTCCGGGGAAGTACGACCATTCGAGAGCGTGCGGGTACGGGGTGTCCCACCCGCAGACTCGTGTGACCTTCGCTTCGAGGTGGTAGAAGCAACGCTCTTGGACGATCGCGCTCAGTTCGGCGCCGAACCCCGAGGTCAGCGTCGCTTCGTGCACGATGAGGCAACGCCCGGTCTTGACCACCGAGGCAACGATGGTGTCGATGTCGAGCGGCACGAGCGTGCGCAGGTCGATCACCTCGGCGTCGACGTCGAACTCGCGCGCCGCAGCCTCGGCGACGTGCACCAGCGTGCCATACGTGAGCACGGTCAGGTCGCCGCCCTCCCGGTGAATGCGCGCCGTGCCGAGATCGATCGTGTAGTGGCCTTCCGGCACCTCGCCGAGCGGGTGCTGCGACCAGGGCACGATCGGACGATCGTGATGCCCGTCGAACGGGCCGTTGTAGACGCGTTTGGGTTCGAGGAAGATCACGGGGTCGTCGTCTTCGATCGCGGCGATCAGCAGGCCCTTGGCATCGAAGGGGTTCGAGACCACGACGGTCTTCAGTCCTGCGACGTGGGTGAACAGCGCCTCGGGGCTCTGCGAATGGGTCTGGCCGCCATAGATGCCCCCGCCGGTCGGCATGCGGATCACGAGCGGGGACGTGAAGTCGCCGGCCGAACGGTGCCGGAGGCGGGCCGCCTCCGACACGATCTGGTCGTATGCCGGGTACATGTAGTCGGCGAACTGGATTTCGACGCATGGCCGCAACCCGTACGCCGCCATCCCGACCGCAGCCCCGACGATCCCTGATTCGTTGATCGGAGCATCGAAGCAGCGATGGTTCCCGAACCGTTCCTGCAGCCCCTGGGTGCACCGGAAGACGCCGCCGAAGTACCCGACGTCCTCGCCGAACACGACCACCCGATCATCGCGCTCCATCGCGATCGCATGGGCGTCGCGGATCGCTTCGATCATGGTCATCTTTGGCATGTCAGCGGTCATCCCTCGCGTCGCCGCAGCCCGTCAGGAGCGCGTTCACTCGCCCACCTGTTCGCGCTGTTCTCGGAGCTGTCGCGGCACATCGCGGTACACGTCGTCGAACATCGTGTGCGGGTTCGGGATGACACCGCTCTTCATCGACCCGTGCGAGTCGGCCTCCGCGAACGCGGCGTCGACTTCGGCCCCGACCGCCCGCTGCAGATCCTCGTGACGGCCGTCGTCCCATTCGCCCGAGACGGTCAGGTGCTGGCGGAGGCGATCGATCGGGTCGCCGAGCGGGAACGAGTCGACTTCGTCGTCGGGACGGTAGACCGACGGATCGTCCGACGTGGAGTGCGCACCGCGTCGCAGCGTGATCCACTCCAACAGCGTCGGGCCGAGGTTGGAGCGCGCTCGTTCGGCAGCCCATTGCGACGCTGCGTACGCCGCCAGGTAGTCGTTGCCGTCGACGCGTAGCGCCGGGATGCTGAACCCGTATCCGCGATCGGCGAACGTTGCCGACGCACCGCGGGCGAAGTCCTCCGGTGTCGAGATCGCCCAGTGGTTGTTCACGATGTTGAGGATGACCGGCGCCTGGTAGGTGGACGCGAACACCGAGCGCGGCATGGAAATCGGATTCAGCCGACGCACCCTCACCGATCCACGCCGCCGCGATCTCGGATCCGCCGCACAGCGCCGACGCCATCGCCCAGCCGACCGCCTGGATGTACTGGGTCGCGAGGTTGCCCGAGATCGAGAAGAATCCGTGCGCCTTGGACGAGTACAGGACCGGGAGTTGCCGTCCCTTCAGAGGGTCGTGCTCGTTGGAGAGGATCTGGTTCATCATGTCGACGATCGGATAGCCCGACGCGATCAACAGCCCCTGCTGGCGATACGTCGGGAAGTGCATGTCGCCGGCTCGAAGCGCCCGCTGCTGGGCACAGGCGACAGCCTCCTCACCGAGCGATTGCATGTAGAACGACACCTTGCCCTGCCGGTGGGCGCGCAGCATGCGGGCATCGAAGTTGCGCACGAGCATCATGTGGCGAAGCCCGGTGAGCTTCTCGTGGTACGAGAGGTCGGGAACCCATTCACCGACCGCCTGGCCGTCATCGTCGAGCACCCGCACGAGCTGCTTGCGCATCAGGGCCACACGCTCGACCTTCTCGTCGAGCGCCGGCTTCCTCATCTCCCCGGCCTTGCTGACGAACCGAACCCTGTCCGCGTGGCGATCCCCTCGCGCCGGTTCGGGAATTTGCAGCCGAAGCACTTCGCCCGTGCCCTCGGAATCATTCGCCACGTCCTCCAGCCTCTCACTTCGCCGTCACGCACACCAGGGCGCATAGTGTTCGCAAGTGCCGTGAGCCGTTCGGCCTGCCATGATGGTGGCTTGGTCGTGGTCGACCATTGCAGGGGAGCAGTGCTGTTCGTGATCCGCGACGACGATGTGATCGGCGCGATCACCGTCGCCGACGAGATTCGTCCGAGTCTCGGGCTGCGGTCGATGCGCTGCACGCCCGCGGCGTGCAGGTGATGATGATCACTGGCGACGCCCGGCAGCTCGCCGATGCCGTCGCCGCCGAACTCGGTATCGACGAAGTCCTCGCCGAAGTGCTCCCGAAGGACAAGACGCCAAAGTCGCCGAGCTGCAAGCACGTGGCCTCAAAGTTGCGATGATCGGCGATGGCGTCAACGACGCCCCTGCCCTCGCCCGGGCCGATGTCGGGAGATCCGAGCAGTTCAGACGACCGCCGACGAACGGCACGCTCACATCATCGGCAATAGCAGGCGTCGTTGGGATCAGCGCCCGAGCGGAGTTCCGATCGCGCCGACCGTCGCGGTCAGATTGCCGATGCGACGAGCCATGCCGTCAGGATCACGACCACGCCGAGCACGGCCGATTCGATCGTCAGGCTGGCCCTGAGTTCTCTGGCGAGCGCCGGATCGTCAGGTGACTGCTCGAGAGCGGGACGCAGCTTGAAGTGGTTGTACGCCCCCATGCCGGCTGCAATGGTGACAGCAAGGGTCTTGGCGATCAGGATGCGCCCCCAGGTGGTTGCGAAGAGGTCGCCGGGCGTGTCGAGGATGAGCACGGTCATCGTGACGCCGGCGATGATCACCGCCACGAGCGAGGCGGTCGCGAGTGTCGAGAACCGGATCACCATCGCTGCCAGTCCGGCATCTTCGGAGTGTCGGCGACGGAGCCAGACGACGGTCGTCATCGCAAACACGCCGCCACCCCAAACCGCCGCCGCTCCGAGGTGGACGAGGTTGACGAGCGAGTGGAGCGCCCATGGGCCCTTGCTGACCGTATGGCCGTCGAACCAGAACGATGCCAGGACGAGCGCGTAGCCCAACAGTCCGATCGCGGCCGTCGAGGATGGCACCCAGCGGTGCTCGCCGGCCGCTCGATCATCCCGGGTCGAGGTCGGGGCCGGCCCGGCCAGATCGGCTGAGACGGCGGCCGAGAGCGAATGCGTCGGCCCGATCACGCGTCCGGCGCGGCCGTGCAGGCCGAGCCAGACGAGAACTCCGCCGACCAGCTTCAACACCGCCGCGAGTCCGGCCTTGGTGTCGACGAGCTGTCCGACGCCCACGCCCTGGGCAGTCTGTAGCGCGGCGAGCTCGATGAGTCCTCCGGTGGCGATCACGATCCCGGCGAGTCTGATCCAGGAGAGTTGCGTGAGGATCTCGTCGCGACGGCCCCGGATCACCCACACCAGCGCAGCGAGCGCCCCTATACCGAAGATCGTTCCTCCGAAGGTGATCGCCCGCCCGAAACGGCCGGCTGGGATCGCGTCGTGGGTCGTGTCGCTCGTCAGGAAGTCGTCGAGGGCGGTCGCGTTCGAGCTCTGCGTTGCGACGACGGGAACGGTCGAGGACGTGGTCGAGGTGATCGGTGTGGCGATCGCCGGCACCGTGGATTCCGGTGTGGCCGGTGTGGCGACCACGGGAACGGTCGTCGTGGTCGAGGAAGCCGGAGGCGGCTCGGTGATCTCGAAGACGAACGCTCCTTCGATCGGATGCGCATCGCCGGCTTGGACTTTCCATCGCACGCCGTAGGTGCCGGAGGCGAGTGGCGGGTCGAATCGGAGCACGAACGACGTGCCGTCGGTGGTGTCGATCGAGGATGGAGTTCGAACGGCCCCGGACGGATCCAGCAGCTCGAATCCCTCACCGGCGGGCTTCGCAGCATTCGTGAAGTTGACGATCACCCGGTCGAGTGGACCCTCGACGACTTCCTGATCGGACGGGATCGACGAATCGAAATCGGTGTGTGCCGACGCCACGTTCGACCAACCCAGCGCCATCACCACGGTCGCCACGATCGCCCCGACGACGACACGGGCGCGCGGGAGCGATGGCGAAGGAACCGTCATGATTTCGACACGGTATCGCAATATTTGACCGGGTGCTCCGACGTGTCGTTGGCACTCCGGGTGTCGACGACGATGCGACGTCGGAAGGGTCGACCTGTCGTGTTCTCGGTGGTGGTGCCGGTTTCTCGTCGGCCGAGACGGCGCAATCACCCCGTTCGACTACTGACGCGGCGCGACAATTGCGACTCGCCCGATCACCTACGCGGTGGCGCCGAGAGAACGCCAGCCGGGACTTCTGCCCGTGGTGCTCGTCTCTGCGGGATCCATGTTCGTTCTGATCGACGTCGTGGTCATGTCACCCGTCTCGCTCGTCGACGGTGTTGGTCGTGTGTGGGCGCGTCGGTCAGCGCCTTCCCCGGTGGTCTCGTGAGTTGCGGCTTCCGGGTGCTTGGACGGGTCGGCAGTCATGCGGCGTCCTTTGGTCGTATCGTCGTGATCAGTAGGAATATCGGCAGTCGCAGCGCACCGATGATGTGGAACTGGTCAAGTCTTGTTCAAGGCACTTGGAGTGCTCGCCGAACATCGTCGTGAACCGGGACGCCCAACCAGGGATGTCCGCACTATGTGGCGCGGCGCCGCAGTGATGCAGGTCCGCCGACGATCGCTCCGGTCCACGCCCGCTCGGCGATCGCGTCGAGCCGCGGGAAGAGCAGATGGTCGAGGGTTTCGGTGCTGTCGACGTGTTCGGTCCAGAGACAGGCCTGGATGCCCAACAACCGTGAGCGTTCCTCGTCGGTCCAACCTTCGTCGGGAACGAAGTTGCACACATCGTCGAGCGACACCGCACCGGCCCAGCTGGCGCCGACCGTCGACCACCGATCGTCGACGGCCATGTCGAGGTAGTACGCCTGCCCGGGCGACACCACCACGTCGTAGCCGGCGGCGGCCAACGTGCGGCTCGCCTCTGGCGTTCGCCAGCCGACGACGTAGCCGTCGCCAGGCCGGATTCCGCCGGATTCGGCTGCCTCCTGCCAGGCACCGACTTGTCTGCCCGTTCGCTCGCGTACCTTGTCGACGAGGCCGTGGTGAAACGCACGTTCCACCTCGCTGGTCGTCGAGAGCCCGTGCTGGTCCCGATAGCCGGCCACCATCGGCGACCCGTCCCACGCGCCATCTGGTACCTCGTCGCCCCCGATGTGGATCCACGGCGACGACGCGAACAGTTTGGCCACCGACTCGACGACGTCGCCGAGGAAGTCGTCGAGCAGCGGGTGGCCCGGCACGAGCAGGTTGTTCGTGAAGTGTTGGACGCTCTCGGCGCGCGAGCCGTCGAGCGGGTCGCGAAGTTGTGGCATCGCCGTCAACGCGGCATGGGCATGGGCCGGGAGATCCACCTCGGGCACCAGCGTGACGCCCAACTCGTCGGATCTGACGACCCACCGAGCGATCTCGTCGGGCGTGTAGGCGCGTCCCGAGGGTGCGGCACCGCCGCCGAGCATCGGGGGGAGCGCCCGGCCATGACCGCGGGTACCACCGACCTCGCCGAGCTCGGGATGAGGATCGACCGGCAACCGCCAGGCCTCGTCGTCGGTGAGGTGGAGGTGGAGGCGCGACAGTTTGCGCCAAGCAGCGACGTCGATGAGGCGTTCGACCAGCGCCGGTTCGAACCACTGGCGTGCGAGGTCGATGTGCAGCCCTCGCCATGGGTATCTGGGCTGATCCTGGATGTGGGCACGTCGCGGGAGTCCGTTCGGTAGCCAGCGGGCGAGCGTGACGAATGCATGCCGAAAGCCGTCGATCGTCGAGGCAGCCACGGTGATTGCGTCGGGGTCGACCGCAATGAGGTATGCCTCGGCGGCGAGCGAATCGTCCTCGACCGCCGAGATCGGTAGGCCGGAGCTCGCCCGGAGGCGAGACCCACCGGTGACGCGATGCTCGAGCGCCGAGACCGCAGCCCACGCCTGGCGTGCCGGAGCGGGACCGTCTGCGAGGTGGGCGTTGTGCTGATCGCTCGGTGTGTCATCGATCACGACAACGGAGACGGGAAACGGTACGAGTGCCGGCGCGTTCGATGCCGGCGCACGTGAGTCGCCTGGTGGATCGGGTGGTGGATCGGCTGGTGGTTCGAATGATGGATCGACTGGGACCGGGGCGCCGCCGAGCCGTCGCATCGGTTCGACGGCGACCGGGATCGTCGTGTCGTCGGGCAGGATCACGAACGCGCTGACCGGGCCATCGTTGCTGTGTTGGGGGCGATGGCCGACGTGCAGGTCGACGAGACTCCAGGTGGTGTCGGCGGCGACCGGGTCCTCACCGATCGCGAACTCGTGATAGGTCGCCAGCCGCCGGACCAGGGGGGACGGCGTTGCGGTCGCCGGGGGAGTGAGCTGCACGATGCTCGTGAGCGCCAATCGCGATCCGCCCTGCACTCCGCGCTCGCCGACGTCGAGTTCGAGCGAGATCGATCGGTGGCCGGGATCGTAGGAGGTCCGCAGCACGACCGGAACGTTCGCCGCCTTCGGCTCGGTCACAACTCCTGCCAGGTCGGCTTGTGCAGGTACGCCTCGCGGTAGTAGTCGGCGAGGCGCAGACCGGATGCGGCCGCTTCATCGACGACGACCGTTGCGTGGGGATGCAGTTGCAGCACAGAGGCAGGGCACATCGCGCTCACCGGGCCCTCGACCGCCGCTGCGATCGGTGTCGCCTTGGATGGACCGCAGGCGATCAACAGGAGGTGACGGGCTTCGAGCACGGTGCCCAGGCCTTGGGTGACCACGTGACGCGGGACGTCCTCTTTGCGGTCGTCGAAGAATCTGGCGTTGTCGTCGCGGGTGGCGCGGGTGAGCGTTTTGAGGCGCGTCCGCGACGCCAACGACGAGCCGGGCTCGTTGAACCCGATGTGACCGTCGCCGCCGATGCCCAGCAACTGCACGTCGACCCCTCCGAGCTCGCCGAGCAGGCGGTCGTATCGAAGGCAGGCTTCGCGCAGGTTCGGGTCGGCGACGTCGGGGCTGAACAGTCGAGCGTTCGGGAGGTCGATGTGGTCGACGAACTCGCGCCGGATGAACGCCCGGTACCCCTCGGGATGATCCGGCGCCAACCCCACGTATTCGTCGAGCAGGACCGCGCTCGCGCCGGCGGCTGACAATTCCCCACGTCGATGTGCCGCTATCAGTTCGCGGTACACACCCAACGGGGAGCTACCCGTTGCCAGCCCGAGTACCGCGCTGGGTCGGGAGCGCAGCACGCGTGCGATCACGCCGGCGACGATGTCGGCCGCCGCGTCGGCATCAGGCGTGATCACGACCTCCATGCGGTGTGCCCTCCGGTGCTGACAGAGATCGCCATGACCCTCGATTCTGCCAGAGTGGACAAACGCCACCGGGGTCCGCTACGAAGGGCTCCGTCGATCTCGGAAGGCCCATCCACCATGCCCGACATGCTCGTCAGACTCTACGACCTGCCACCGGTCGAACCGGAGGTCGCCTCGATGGTCGCCCAGGGCATCGAGGTTCGCCCAGCGATGGCACACGAGAAGCACATCGTGGTCGAATGGATCGCACGGCACTTTTCCCCCGGCTGGGCGAGCGAAGCGGATGTCGCGATGAACCATGTGCCGATCGGCTGCTGGCTGGCCGTCGAACACGACCGCATCATCGGGTTCGCATGCTGCAACACGAGCGCCAAGGGCTTCTTCGGACCGACCGGTGTGAGCGAAACGGCCCGCGGCCGCGGCGTCGGGAGGGCACTGCTGATCGGCTGCCTGCATGCACTGCGCTCGGAGGGCTACGCGTACGGCGTCATCGGGGCTGTCGGCCCGATCGACTTCTACGCCGGTGCCGTCGGCGCGACCGTCATCGAGAACTCGACGCCCGGGATCTACGGGGCACAACTCGAGTCGGGCTGACGGCCCGCCCGCCGGCCTGGGCGATGCTGCCGCTCGGGTGTTCGTGGTCAGCCGTACAGGCCGGCCGCCTTCGCATCCTGTGCTCCCACGTGTAGCTTCGACCGGATGCGCCTGCTCACACGTCGACGTACTTCCATGCTCTTGATCCCCCTCGTCTTGGTGCTCGGGGCGTGCGATGGCGACGGGCTCTCGGGGCTTCGGCCCGGTGAATCGACCGTGCCGGGCGATGCTCCGGTCGAGACCGCTCCACCGGACGAGGATCCCGCTCCGACGGCACCGCCTGCCACGGAGGCACCGGAGACGGCACCGCCTCCGGGTACCGACGCTCCCGAGACCGCACCCCCGGAGGATCCCGACAATGGTGAAGGTCGGAGCTGGGGACCGATCCTCGCGATCCTCATCGGTCTGGCAGCGCTGATAGCGATCATGGCGGCGCTCACCAAGCGCCGCAAGCCTGCCGCACCTCCACGACCCGATCCCCGCCGGCAATTGGTCAGCACGGCGCGGTGGATCCACGATCAGCTCTCGCTGGAGATCCTTGCGCTCCCGGCAGCGGACTCGCAGCAACGCTGGAACGCGGAGCGGGGCCGCTTCGATCAACTCGCCATCGATCTCAGGGTGCAGGCTGCGGAAGGGGACCCCGAGGTCTGGGCGAACCTGTCCAGCGCCGTGTCCACCCTCGCTTCGTCGCTCGACACGGCCGTTCGCCTGCGTGCGACCCCGGATGTCGACCAGCAGCTCGCGAGCGAGGCTGTTGCGATCGCGAACCAGCATCGCGCCGAGCTGCAGACCCGGTTGGTGGTCGCCGAGCAGTCGATCTGACGGGCGCGTCGGTGTAGTTTCTCGATCGATTCGTGAGGCTGCGGACCGACTCCGTGACCACGGAAAGATGGGATCTCGATGATGAGCCAGACGACGAGCGAGACGATGAGCGAGCCAATTGACGATCCGCCGAGACGCAACGTCTTCTTCGCCGCGCCCGCCGACGACCCGCGTGCCCGCCGGCCGGTCGACGTAGCGATCCTCGTCACCACCGTGGTGATCGTCCTGCTGCTCGCGTGGACCCACAGCTCGCGGAACGAACTCGACACTCGATTGCTCGAATTCTTCGGCGGCGGCGTTCCCGGTTGGATCAGCGGGATCGCCACGATCGCGTACATCGTGGGTGGTCTGTACACGTTGGCACTGATCGTCGGGATCGCCGTGTTCGGAAACGGCCGTGTGGCCGTCGCACGAGACATTCTGCTCGCCGAGGCGCTCGGCTTCACCGGAATCGTCGCAGTCGCGTATCTCGCCGGGCCCGAATTCCCGGACTTCTTCCCGGAGCTCCTGGAGCGCGACGGGACTCCGTCCTACCCGGTCGCCCGTCTTGCCATGGCGGTTGCAGCGATCCGAGTCGTCGGGCCGTACCTGACGGTGCCGATGCGCAAGGTCGGTCGCCGCCTCCTCGTCGCGATGTCCATCAGTGCGCTCGTGCTCAGTTACGGCACCGTGTCAGCCGTCGTCGGCGGCCTGGCGATCGGGGCAGCGGCCGCAGCCGTGATCCATCTCGTGTTCGGGTCGGGCACGGGAATTCCGAGTCGGGAGCGCATCATGTCCGCGTTGCAGGAGATCGACCTCGACGTCGCCGACATCGAGTTCCTCCCGTTCCAGCCGGTCGGCGCGACCCTGGTCCGAGCGCAACTGGTCGACGGAAACCCACTGCTCGTGAAGGTCTACGGCCGAGATGCGGCCGACGCAGCGGTTGCAGCGCGGTTCTGGCGCGCATTGTGGTACCGCGACGGGCATCGGGCATTGCTCTCCACCAGTGAACAGCTCGCCGAGCACGAGAGCTTGATGATGTTGGCGTGTGAGCGTGCTGGGGCCGCCACCCCGTCGCTGGTGGGCTGGAGCCGCGCATCCACTGACGACACTCTCGTCATCGCAAGATGGAGCTCGGGTTCCCGACTCGCGCAGCTCGACGCTGACGCCATCGATGACGACACGCTCGAGCAAATCTGGCGAGCGTTGGCCGATCTGCACGCGGCCGGGATCGTGCACAGCGAGATCGATCGTCAGCACATCGTGGTCGGCGAGGACACCATCTTGTTGACAGATCTCTCGGCGGCGCGCATCCTGGCCGACGACGATGCCAAGCAGACGGACGATGCACAGCTCCTCGTCGCGACCGCCGTAGCCGTGGGGAGCGAGCGGGCGATCGCCGCATCCCGTCGAGCCCTCGGTGACCGACGGCTACTGGCGGTGCTGCCGTATCTGCAATCCGCCACACTGCCTCGCGGGCTGCAACAGGATGCCAAGTCGGCCAAACTGAAGGTCGCCAAGCTGCGCGGCGAGATCGCCGACACACTCGACGCTCCCGAGCCCAAGATGGTGCAGCTGCAACGCGTCACGTGGGGCAACGTCGCGATGGTGGCGCTGACCCTGTTCGCGGCGTACTCGCTGATCACGGCACTGACCGATATCGGCCTCGACACGATCGCGACACAGATGCAGGATGCGATCTGGGCATGGGTGGTCGTCGCCCTGATCACCGCGCAGCTCACCAATGTCGGCGAGTACCTCACCATGGTCGGGGTCATCGGCCGACCGGTGCCCTTCGGCCCGACGATGATGTTCCGGTACGCGCTCTCGTTCATCTCGCTCGCCGTACCCAGCGACGCAGGCGCGATCGCGATGAACGTCCGCTATCAACAGAAGCTCGGTGTGTCGCCCGCCGCCGCCGTCGCGCAGGGTCCGCTGCTGACGATCATCTCGAAGGCGTTCGACGTCATCTTGTTGTTGATCACCGCGAGGTACGCCGGCGAGGCGCTCGACACCGGTCAGGTGGAGTTCGGACCGGTCCTGCGTCTCGTCGGCGTCGTGGTCATCCTGGGTGCGGTCGCCCTCATCGCCGTGTTCGCTGTCCCCTCGCTGCGCGCCAGGATGCTGCCTCACATCAAAGAAGGCTTCAGCGCCGTGAAGGGCAGCCTGACCGACCCCGAACGGCTGCTCAAGATCGTCAGCGGGACCCTGTTGCAGAAGGTTCTCTTCGCACTCACCCTCGGGGCCTCGGTCGCGGCCTTCGGTGCTCACCTCGGATTCGGGGAAGCCATTCTCGTCAACACCGCCGTGTCGCTGTTCATCGGGCTGGTACCCGTTCCCGGTGGGATCGGCGTCGCCGAGGCGGCGATCACGGCCGGACTGGTCGTGGTCGGTATTCCCCAGGAAGTCGCCTTCGCCGCCGCGATCGTGCATCGGATGGTCACGGCCTACATTCCGCCGATCTTCGGTTGGTGGTCGCAACGCTGGCTCGTCGCCCGCGACTACCTCTGACGTGAGCGCTCCGACGTGAGCGAGAGCTGGATCGGTGGCCCCGTCGTTCCGGAATGGGCAGGGCAGCGCGGATCTGATCACTGGACCGGGGAACCCTGATCGGCGAGTGACCCCGAACTAAGGTCTTCGCCGCGGCCGTACTCGGTTCGCTCAACCGGGTCCGCATCGGACCGACCAATGTCAGGAGAATCAATGCTCGCTTTTTCGATATGGAACGCGATTTGGGTCGTGTTCGTCACGTTCCTCTTCATCAGCATTCTGATGATGCTCTTCTCGGTGATCATCGACCTGTTCCGCGACGACAGCCTGAGTGGCTTGGCCAAGGCAGTGTGGGTCGTCGTGCTCGTCGTCTTCCCCCTGATCGGACTGCTCGTGTACCTGATCGCCCGTGGCGATGGGATGGCGCAGCGCTCGATTCGCGATCAGGTCGAAGCCAAGGAGTCGTTCGACTCGTACGTTCGTGAAGTCGCCGGTGGTGGTGCCGCAAGCGAGCTCGAGAAGGCGAGCGCGATGCACGACGCCGGGCGGTTGTCCGACGACGAGTACGCAACGCTCAAGGCTCGGATTCTGGCCTCATGACGAATCCGACGATGGAGATCGATCAATCCAAGGTCGGCTGGGCACAGCAGACCATCATGTGGATCAGCCGGGCGGTCACGTTCCTGATCTACCTGTACGTGCTGTTCGTCGAGATCATCTTGTTGCTGGGCTTCCTACTGTTGCTCGGCGGCGCGAATCCCTCGTCGTCGTTCGTCGAGTGGGTGTATCGCAGCCTCGACCGCGCCATGAAACCGTTCCGTGGCATCTTCGCGTCAGATCGAGCTCGGAGTGACGGGCAACGACGTGCCGTCGGTCTTCGACACGTCGGTGCTCTTTGCGATGATCATGTACGGCATCCTGGCGATCGTCGTCTCGACGCTGCTCGGTTGGTTGAACGCACGAGCCGCTCGGACTCGACCGGGAAGACGAGGAATACCGCCGTCAGCAGATCATCGGCCAGGCCATCGCCGGTACGCAGCCGGACGATGACGGCGTCCGCGCCGGTCGCACCCGAGACGCCCACCGACAACTCCTGACTCTCCGCTCGCCGGCCGACGACGGGCCGACCGGCAGCGCATGTCAGCTGTGTCCGGGATCGCGAAACGGTCAGCCGGGCGGACTGCCGGCCCTCGCACGCCGACGGGACGCGAGCCGCTCGGTTCGTCGGTGTCAACCTGCCTGGAGCTGAGCGAGCCAAGACTTGAACAGCTCGTGGACCGACCTGGCCC
>CAVPAQ010000011.1:0-252962 GCA_963701575.1 uncultured Acidimicrobiaceae bacterium | reverse complement strand
ATCAACGCCATGGACCCGCAGCCGACACCAGACCTGTTCGCCCAGCTCAATGGCCTCGACGGAATCGTGGTCGAGACCGCACCTCAGTACGTGTGGGAGCACTTCGACTTCAACTTCGCCAACGAAGCGTTGGCGAATCGGCGAACGTCCGCGAGGCATCGCCGGTACCTGCTTGCCGCGCGAGCAGATCCTGGCCAACCTGGTGCGCCCGGTGTCCCCGGATGCGCAGATCCTCAACAACCGCTTCAACCAGGAGTTCGAGGACTCCTACGCTGACGCCTCTGGTGGCATGTACGACCAGGTCGACCTCGAGAAGTCGGCGGCACTGCTCGAAGGTTCGGGCGTTGCCCTGCCGATCGATGTCCGCCTCGGCTGGTTCGACAACGGCGGCAATGCCCGCCGCACCGACCAGGTGGCGTTGACCATCGAGAGCTGCAACCAGGTCGGCTTCAACATCATCGACGCCGGTTCGGAGACGTTCTTCGATGTCGAGCTCGACGCCGGCGACTGGGACATCGCGATGTTCGCGTGGGGCGGTAGCCCGCTCAAGACCAGTGCCACCGGTGCGTTCACGACAGGCGGCGGCAACAACAACGGTAGCTACAGCAACGCCGAAGTCGATGCGCTGTCCGATCAGCTCGGGCAGACGCTCGATTCGGCCGCCCAGGCCGAGATCGGGAACCAGATCGATGCCATCTTGTGGCAGGACCTGGCCACCATTCCGGTGTTCAGCTTCCCCGGCATCGTGGCGTACACCGACAACGCTCAGAACATCATTCCCAACCCGTCTCAGAACGGATTGACCTGGAACGCGTTCGATTGGGCGGTCACCTGAGTAATCAGGGACAGCATTTCTGAACTAGGTTTGCGCCGGGCCGACTCAACTCGGCCCGGCGCAAACCGGGTTCACCCTTTGTTCTTCTTCGTCGTTCGTCGCTTCCTGGTCTCGATACCAATCCTGTTGGCATCGACGTTCGTGATGTTCGGACTGGTCACCATCTCTGGTGATCCGCTGGCCAATCTCCGGCAGTCGAACAATCCGAATCCGCGACCAGATCATCGCCCAGACGCCGGACTTCGGCTCGACCTCGACAAGCCGTTCCAGGAGCGCTATTTCGAGTGGTTGAAGGGTTTGCTCCACGGCGACTTCGGCCTGGATCGCGAGGGGCAAGACGTCTCCGTCCTCCTCTCGCAGGCAATGAGCACCACCTTCCGATTGATCATTCTCGCCACGGTGCTGTCGATCCTGATCGGGGTGTTGTTCGGCATCATCACCGCCGTCCGGCAGTACAGCGTGATCGACTACACGTCGACCTTCGCCGCATTCTTGTTCTTCTCCCTGCCCGTCTTCTGGCTCGCCGTGCTGCTCAAAGAGTTCGGGGCCATCAAATTCAACGACTACCTCGAAAGTCCGGGGATATCGACCGGTGGAGCGATCCTGCTCGGGCTGATCGCGGGGGTATTCCTCGGTGGGCTCACGCCCGGCAGTCGACGGCGCCGCGCCGTCGTAGCCACCCTCAGCGCAGTTGTCGTGTTCGTGATCATGATGACCATCGATGCGACAGACTGGTTGCTCAACCCCGGCTTCTCCCTGCCGTTCATCGTGCTCATCGCGATTGCCGGGGGTGTCGGATCTGCTTTGCTGTTCGCCCCGCTCAGCAACCGTCAAGTGTTGATCGCCGGGATCGTCGCCGCTCTCGTGGCGGTCGTCGGGTCGCAGGTGTTGTCCTCGTGGGTCGAAGATCCGACATGGTCCCGACTGTTCATCATGCTCCTGCTGACCCTGGCCTCAGGCGCCTTGGTCGGGTTCCTGGTCGGCGGAACGATCGATCGGCGACCGGCGATGAGCGCCGGCATGTCGGCGTCGTTCATCGTCGCCAATGTCGTGTGTGCCGACCAGTTCATCTCCGCTTGGCAACCAGGGCGCACGATCGCCACGATCGGGCCGAAGTCGCCCAATCTCGATGCGCCGTTCTGGGAGACGATGGTCGACTACGCCGGGCACCAGGTGCTGCCCACGCTGTCGCTCGCGTTGATCGGGTTCGCGACCTTCATGCGTTTCACCCGGTCATCGATGTTGGAGACGCTCAAATCCGACTACGTCCGCACGGCCAAGGCGAAGGGTCTGCCGGCCACTCAGGTGATCATGCGGCACGCCTTCCGAACGGCGCTGATTCCAGTGATGACGGTGATCACGATCAGTTTCGCAACCGTCATCGAGGGTGCCGTCATCACCGAGCGAGTGTTCGCCTGGAAGGGCATGGGATCGCTCTTCATCGAAGGCCTACTCGAGGTCGACCCGTATCCGGTGATGGGATTTCTCCTCGTCGTCTCGGTATCGATCGTTCTGCTCAATGCGCTCGCCGACATCATGTATGCCTATCTCGACCCGAGGATTCGCCGATGACCGTTGAAGAGGATTCCGCCGCCAACCATTTGTCGGAAGAGTTGGCACGAGCGTCCGACTCGTCGATGCTGATCGAGCCCGACTTCGACTTCGAGATCGAGCGCGAGTTCACGGTCGAAGCGCGCTCCCAGTTCCAAATGGTGGTGTCGCGGTTTTTCCGCCACCGCCTTGCCATGGTGAGTCTGGCAGTGCTGGTCGCGATCGTTCTGTTGGCGTACGTGGGCCTTCCTCTGTGGAAATACCCCTACGACAAGAGCGGGATCATCGAGAACGGCGGCAAGCCGACTCTCGATGCGATCCCATGGCTGGACGGCGATGGCATGAAGCTTGGCGAGCATCCGTTCGGCCAGGACAACATCGGGCGCGACTACCTGGCAGTGACGCTGCGGGGAGCACAGCAGAGCCTCATCATCGCCGCCTTTGCGGGGCTGCTCGCCACCTTGATCGGCACGATCATCGGTGGGCTGGCCGGCTACTACCGCGGCTGGGTCGACACCGTGCTGATGCGCTTCGTCGACGTCATGTTCACGATCCCGTTGCTGCTCGTGGCCGCAGTGCTGGGACGGAGTTTCGAGTCGAGCAGCATCTTCATCACAGCGTTGATCATCGCACTCGCATCATGGCTGACGACATCGCGGATCATCCGGGCCGAGTTCATGTCGCTGCGCGAAAAGGAGTTCGTCGAGGCAGCGAGAGCGATGGGGGCCAGCAATACCCGCATCATGTGGAAGCACATCCTGCCCAACGTGATCGGCTCGGTGATCGTCACCGGAACCTTGCTCATCTCCGCTGCGATCCTGGTCGAGACCGCTCTCTCATACCTCGGCCTGGGCGTCAGCGGCAGCGACTGGTCGCTGGGCAAGCAGGTATCGGCGTATCAGACGGCGTTCAACACGCGTCCATGGCTCTTCTGGTGGCCGGGTATGTTCATCGTGGTCATTGCCCTGACGATCAACTTCATCGGCGACGGACTTCGCGATGCGTTCGATCCGCGTCAGAATCGGGTCCGCCAGTGACGCAGGTGTCGACAACGGAAACGCAGGGCGGCATCGACTCCGACGTGCTGCTCGAGGTGGAGGATCTGCACGTCACTTTCCCGTCCGAAGACGGCAAGGTGATGGCCGTTCGCGGTGTGTCGTACCAGGTGCGCCGTAACGAGGTCTTCGCGATCGTCGGCGAGTCGGGGTCAGGCAAGTCGGTCGCCACGATGGCGTTGATGGGCTTGCTGCCGCGTTCCGCTTTGATCCAAGGCCGGGCGACGTATCTTGGCCAAGAGTTGCTCGGAGTGCCCGATCGCGAGGTGCGCAAGTTCCGCGGGAACAACATCTCGATGATCTTCCAGGACCCGATGACGTCCTTGAATCCGGTGTACACCATCGGTTACCAGCTCGGTGAGATCGTGCAGGCTCATCATCGGGTGTCGCCCAAGGAAGCCATGAGCCGGGCGATCGATGCGCTGGAGAAGGTCGGCATTCCTCAGCCCAAGCAGCGCTCTCATTCGTATCCGCACGAGTTCTCGGGCGGCATGCGTCAGCGCGTCATGATCGCGATGGCGATGATGAACAATCCAGACATCATCATCGCCGACGAGCCGACGACTGCGCTCGACGTCACGGTACAGGCGCAGATCCTCGAGACGCTGATGAGCGTCAAGGACGAGTTCGGTGCTGCCATCATCCTCATCACGCACGACCTCGGCGTCGTGGCAGGCACCGCAGACCGTGTCGCGGTGATGTACGGAGGTCGCTTCGTCGAGCGGGGTACCGTCGACGAGATCTTCACGGTGCCTCGCATGCCGTACACGGTCGGACTGCTCAACTCGATCCCGTCGCTCGAAGGCGAGGATGGCGACTTGACGCCGATCCCCGGCACACCACCCAGCCTCGTCAATCCACCGGCAGGCTGCCCGTTCGTGCCGCGCTGTACGTTCGCTGTTGCGAGGTGCAACTCGGTCGAGCCGGCGCTGACGCCCACCGATCGCCCCGAGCACCTCGCGGCATGTCACGAATGGGCAACCATGGTCGAGCTGAATGACGGTTCGCATGTGTTCGAGCGGCCGCTCGATCCCGCAGGCACGCAGGAGGTAGCGGGTTGAGCGCCGAGCCTCTGGTCGAGGTCACCGATCTGGTCAAGGAGTTCCCGATTCGAGGCGGCGGCTTGCTGCGACGCGACGTCGGCAAAGTGCACGCAGTGTCGGGGGTGTCGTTCTCCATCGATCCAGGCGAGACGCTCGGCCTCGTGGGCGAATCAGGCTCGGGCAAGAGCACTACCGGGCGTGCCATCCTGCAACTCCATGCACCGACATCGGGTTCGGTGCGCTACCAGGGTAAGGAGCTCGTCGGCCTCGGACGCAGCGAGCTGCGACCTCTCCGTCGCGACATGCAGATGGTGTTCCAAGACCCGTATGCCTCGTTGAACCCGAAGATGCCGATCAACGACATCGTCGGGGAACCCTTTGTGATTCACGAGACCCTGAGCAGGAGTGAACGTCTCGAGCGCGTTGCCGCGCTCTTGAAGGATGTCGGCCTCCGCCCCGAGCACGGCAACCGGTACGCTCACGAGTTCTCCGGTGGACAGCGCCAGCGCATCGGCATCGCACGCTCGCTCGCTCTCGACCCCAGCTTCATCGTGCTCGACGAGCCGGTTTCGGCGCTCGACGTCAGCGTTCAGGCCGGCGCCATCAACCTGCTGAAGCGAATTCAGGCTCAGCGCAACATCGCCTACCTGTTCATCGCCCACGACCTGTCGGTCGTTCGCCACGTCTCCGATCGCGTCGCGGTGATGTACCTCGGCAAGATCGTCGAGATCGCCGATCGACGCGAGCTGTACGCAGCCCCGACCCATCCGTACACAAAAGCGCTGCTGTCCGCGGTACCGGTGCCGTCGCCGACACGTGAGCGCGAACGGGTTCGCATCGTGTTGGAGGGCGAGGTGCCGTCGCCCGCAGATCCGCCGAGCGGCTGTCGTTTCCGGACGCGGTGTTGGCTGGCGACCGAAGTATGCGGCGAAGTCGAGCCGCCCCTGGTCGAGCGCTCGCCCGGTGTCTTCTCGGCGTGCCACCATCCCATCGAGCCGGGGCAGCCGGTCGAGGTGGCAAGCGCCCGCGCATCTTGATGGCGAGCGCGGCAGGCCCGTCGGGCGTCGGGCCAGACGTCGTCACATTGCACTCGTCGTGGACGGGCATCGTGGGGTCGTTCATCGGAGCGGGAATCGTTGCGGTCGTTGCGGGAGCTCTTATCGCAGTCAATGGCCTGACCGTCGTGAACGGCGTGCTCGCTCTGGTTGCTCTTGCCCTGCTGGCGGTGGTCGCGCTCGACCTTCCGATCGCTTCGGAGTTCCGGCCGGATGGTGTGCTCAGGCGGGCCCTGCTGCGTCACCAATGGATAGAATGGGACAACGTGACCCGGCTCGGGCGGCTGCGTGTCGGCGTGCTGCGGACGGTCATGTCACGTCGTGGAGGCGGGTTGGTCGCTGACATCGGCGGTCGCAACTACGTGCTCGTGGATCGCATGGAGAGCGCCTTGGAGTTCGACCGTCTTCGAGTGGTGTTGGGGGAGCGTGCGACGTCGCTGTTGACCACGGCCGACATGCGCCCACCCGAGGGGCGTTCGCCGACATGGCTGTATCGGCGTCAGCAGTGGCGGCCTGAGTCGGCTCGGCGGCGATAGGCTCTCTCCCCGTGCGTGACGTCATGCTGTACATCGTTCTGGTCATCAACGTGGTGTCCATGTTCGCCTTGATCGCCGGCATTCTGCTCCACAGTGGGCGGGGTGGCGGTCTCTCCGACATGTTCGGAGGTGGTGGCGGTGCGGCACTCGGATCGACGGCTGCCGAGCGCAACCTGAACCGAATCACCTTCGTGTTCGCACTGGTATGGATCCTCACGGTAATTGCCTTGAGTTTCCTGTTCGTCAGGGTCTGATCTGGCGGTAGCCTCGGGTGATCAGTCACGTCGGAGTGGCGGAATGGCAGACGCGCTAGCTTGAGGTGCTAGTGCCCTACTTATGGGCGTGGGGGTTCAAGTCCCCCCTCCGACACCAAATGACCAGGGCAAAAGCCCTGGTCATTGGCAATTTCACGAGCGCATGAAGTCTGCCGAAGACCCATTTGTCCGCGATTTGTCAGCAGAATTTCTACAGCCGCTCCCGCGGTTGGCGGTTTCGTGGCGCAGCGGAACGTGTGGAAGTCCCATACCGCCTGCTGGACTGACACAACCGGCCGCGCGCCAACCCGGCGTGTGGGGACGGTCCGGCCGGGACGATCGGGCGATCCTTCTATGTCTGTCAAGCGGTGATTCTTGGGCTCTGGTGTTCGAGGAGTCGCCAGACGTTTCGGGCGATGTAGCGCTTGAGGCAGCGTCGGATTTCGCGGTCGGTCTTGCCCTCTGCTCGACGTCTCGCGATGTAGGCCTTGGTGGGTTCGTGATGGTGCATGCGAACGAGCGCGACCATGTGGCAGGCCCGGTTGAGTTTCCGGTCGCCGTATCTGTTGAGACGGTGACGATCCTGGCGTTGCCCCGAGGTCGCAGGCAATGGAGCGACTCCAGCGAGTCGGGCGTAGGCCGCTTCGGAACGGCAGCGACCGGGGTGCGACCACGCGATGATGAACATCGCCGCGGTCACATAGCCGACACCGGGCTGGGCAACGAGCTCGGGTGCTGCTTCGTCGACGAGTTGTTTCATCGCGACGTCGTGCACCTCGATCTCGTCATTGAAGTGCTGGATGCGGCGAGCGACGACGCGCATCGTGTTGCGGACGCACTGCTCAGCGACCGGCCGCTTCGTGACGGTCCTGAACGCAGCGCATCGTTTGATCAACACTGTTGTGGTCAGACCGCGCAACTCGCTGCGGAGTTCGTCGGGCGATGTGAGCACCAGTGCCTTGAGTTCGTTGATCGCAGCGGTGCGCGCTCGGACGACTCCTTCGCGGGTCACGGTATGCACACGCAGGGCTTCTCGATGACCGTTATGGGCCCGAGGCGTGTGCAGCTTGTGCCTGCCGAGGGCTTCGCGCGCTGCTCGGACCGCGTCGAGCTCGTCGGTCTTGGCGCCGTCCTTGGTTGGCCGCTGGTGTGGGCGATCGAACTCGATCACCCACTCACCCACACGTGACAGCGCGGCGCTCAGGCCGCGTCCGTAGCTGCCGGATCCTTCAACAACCCAACTGCGATCGCCGGCCGTCGTGTGGGTGTCGGCCCACTCGATGGCTTCGTCGTAGCCGTCGCTGTTCGCCGCGAACGTCGCGGTCGAGATGACGCCGGTCGTCTTGGCGTCCAAGACCGCAGCGGTGATCCAATCGCGGTCGGGGTCGATGCCGATGACGTGATCGACAAGTTCTGCAAGCATGTTCGATGTGCCTCCTCGTAGGTACTGAATGGTCAGTGCCGGCCTGGGAGAGAACTGCTACGACAGGACTGTGATGAGTCACACCAAACACGGTGGACAGGCTTCTGATCAGGACAGCAACAGCGGGCCAGGCCGGCACCGGCAACCACGGCGGACAGATCGTTTAGAACGCACCGACCCGAGTCGGGCAAGGGATTATGTGGGTCACGCCGAGTCACCGACACCAACACTGGCCGACCTCACTCGACCGGCCCGCTGATACTCACAGGGATTATGGGACGTGCGGCTTGGGCCGCACTGCGGCGTGGTCTAACGATGGTCGGGTGGGGATATGTGCGCCGATATCGGGGTGCGCTCGCAAGGCAACTTGCAATACTCGTCGGTGCAAGCTAACTTGTGGAGGTGGATGCGCCGCTCATCGCTCTCAGCGCACGCAAGCACGCCATCAGCGACGACGACATGATTCACGCCTTCAACAATCCGATCTTCGTCGACGAACTCGACGAAGGATTCACCATGTTCGTTGGCGCCGACCCCGCCGCCAACTTGCTCGAGATTGGCGTCGTCGACACCAGCGACGGTCCGATCATCGTGCACGCCATGTCCGCCCGACCGAAGTACCTGAGGTGACCACCATGCCCCGCACCGCACAAGAGATTCTCGATCACGCCGACGAACTCGCCGCCCGATTCGAAGCCCATGAACCCGGCGACGTTCACGACGCCGCCGAGTTGCGACTCGTTCGAGAGGCCTTCATGGCTCGCGCTGACGCAGAACGCGCACTGGGTGATGCCGTCGTCCACGCCCGGCACAACGGCCACTCCTGGGCGGCGATCGGAGCCATGGTCGGGACCTCGGGCGAAGCAGCCCGCCAGCGCTACGGACAATCAGTCAACGCCCGATAGTCAAGCCAACGACCGGGAATACGTGACGCGGCATCCGGGCCGTTCCCGATTCGTCTGTCGACGTCGTCAATCCTCCCCACTGACCGGGAGTTCGCTGGGTTTCGCTCCGGCCGGGTTCGGCGAGGATGTGACCCGAGCCTGCGGGTCGGATAATCGAACCGAGAAACATCGCGAACTTGGTGGACGGACCCACACGGACTCGACATGGTCACGCTGAGGTTTCTCGCTGCGGCACCGGCGGTGCCGCTGGGTGTTCGAAATCGTGGTCACTGCTTCCAGGCGGCGAGGAGAGCCGCGTTGAAGAGGGCGGCGACGCCGAGCGCAGCGGCTGTCAAGGGGTGGCCGAGGTGGCACACGGCGGCGACTGAGAGCGAGGCAGGCGAACTCGGAGCCGGCCCGCACTGCCTTGGGGACGTGGTCGGCGTGTACGACGAGTACCCAGATGGCTGCGATCGCGAGCGGCGTGGCCGTGGCGGCAGCCAGCCGAGTTGGGCCCATGGCGAAGCGCCAGGTCCACACGGTGAGCGCACCCAGGAGTGCCATCTCGAGGCCGAAGCGGGCGGCGAGATTGGTGGACTTGAGAACCAGCATCGGGGTGCTCCTCGGTCGGTGATGTCTTGATCATCGACTTCGGTGCGGCTGGCGTCGTCAACGCAACGGTTGGTCCGCCCCTCAAACCGGGGTGGAGTCAGCGTGACCGTCGGGCGGTGCACGCGAGCGCGGCGGTCAGCGTGCCGGTGACGGCAAGGCGTGCCAGGTACACCAGCGTGGTGGTGGGTTCGTCGCGATCTGCTCGGACATGCTCGATCAGGCCTGCGAGTTGGGGCAGGCCTCGCACCACGACGATGCCCAGCGCCGCAGCCATCAGCGCCTGAGAGATTCTGCGCGTAGTCCGTGTGGTCGCCGGTGTGCCTCGGCCGGTGTGGAGCTGGGCCCCGGCTGCAAGAGCCACACCGATGGCTATGGCGATCGCCCCGATGGTGACTTGGGCTTGCTGGGTGGTGGTGGCGGCGCCGACCATGGCCTGGTCGACGGTCACCGAGATGCTGAACGCTGCCGTGATGAGGCCGGCGGCCCGCACCGCCAACGCTCGGCTGGGGTGCGGGCACTGGGGCGGTCCGGGCCCTTCGATTGTGGCGCCGGTTGGGGTCATGGGAGGTAGACGTGTTCGGCGGCGGTGACGGTTCCCTGAGCAATGATGAGCCGCATGGGAAGCGGCTCGCCGGGCACGACGCCGTACACGGCCCCGCCGTCGATGGCGCCGCCGAAGATGTCATAGAGCCGGTCTGCGGACACGGTGATGCTGGTGAGAGGCGCGTCAGCGGGCGCGATCTGCACCGTGATGGTTGCGTCGTCATCGACGGCGATGGTCTGGGTCGTGTCGACGGGGTCGACGATGAAGACATCGTTTGGCAGTTCCTCGTCGGGGCCGATGACGCCGGCATCGACTGCGGCGTCATGGGCGGGCTGCCCGGTCAGCAGCTCAGCGGGATCGATCCGCAACACGACGTGGTCGTCGGCGCCGTTGCTGGCCAGGGTCACCCAGGCGAACAGCTCACCGTCGGGAAGCGCCGGCTGGGGCACGCCGCCCGGCGGGTCGGCTCCGGGAGCGCCGTCGGCGGCGCTTCGCGACACCGGGATGTAGACCGCGGTCGCGGCCACCGCCGCGACCGCGACGGCGCTCGTGGCAGCCAGGAGTATCCGGTGGTTCATGCGGCCACCTTCGACCGGGCGATTCGGGCGAGACGGGTGGCCTCGTCGGAAGCGAGTACGTCGCCGGCGATGGCGAGGACCCCGTCGACGACCGGTGGGGGCGCGGTGGCGGCGAGACCGGTGATGAGGCCGGTGCGGGCGTTGGGGTCGATGGCGGGAAGCATGAGCCGAAGGCTGGTGTCGAGCACTCCGGGGTCCATATCGGCCATGAACGCAGCGCGGGTCGCGGCGATTTCCTCGTCGGTGCACAGCTCCCAGATGCGGGCCATGACGGTGGTTTCCTCGTCGTGGATGTGGGTCAGGTAACTGGCACCGAACAGGGCGAGCTCGCGGTACAGGGCCAGGCCCTTGATCGGATCGGGGTCGGCGATGATGGCATCGATCCACGACGCGATGTCGGCGAGCCATCCGTCGAGATCGCCATGCTGCGCCGCGGTGGCTTCGGTGACGGCAGGGTCGTGGGTGTCGAGGATTCGCAGGATGTGGTCATCCTCGTGACGGGTGTGCGCCACCAGCAGTCCATGGAGGCGGCGCCAAGCGTCGTCGAAGCGGGCCATCGCCTCGGGGTCGTTCCAGTCGGTGGCACCAGCGGTGACGGTGAGGTCGAACAGACCGGCGCGAATGGCCTTGTGGATGTTGGTGAACAGGTCGTCTCGGTGCATCGAATTCACTCCTTCGGGTGGTGTCGGATCCGCTCGGCTCAGGCTGCGGCGGTGATGGTGGCGATGATGTCGTCGAGGACGGGTTGGCCCGGCTGGGGCTGCGCGACGGCTCCTGGGAGGCTGCGCATGAGGGCGTGCGCTTCGCTGATCGACGCGGCCCCGATGGTGGGGCCGTGCGCGGTGGCGATCGTGGTGGCACCGAGGGCTTCGATGCGTGCGCAAGCGGCGTAGTAGGCGTCGGGGTCGACCATCGAGATCCAGGGGCTGTTCCAGATCTGGAAGTCGCGGAAGCCCTGGGACCAGAAGTCGGGGTCGAGGTCGGACACGAACGCGGTACCGCGCTCGACCGGGGTGGCGTAGCAGTCGGCGGCCCAGTACACGCCGGTGGCGGGATCGAAGAGGCCGCGGGTGGTCGGCGAGTCGTAGAGCGGCGGCCGAAGGGCGAGCAGGGTGCGGTCGCCGACGTCGAGGGTGTCGCCGTCGTCGAGCCAGCGCCACCGCATCGGCGCAATGTCGAGGCGTTCGGTGGCGAGGCGTTCGCAGAGGAACCAGTTGGCGACAAGAGTGGCGTTGGGGCATGCGTCCATGACCGCGTGGAGGTTGCCGTGGTGGTCGGCGTCGTCGTGACTGATGAACACCCAACGCACGTCGGTTGGCTCGACGAGGGAGAAGAGGTCGTCTAGGTACTGCTCGGTGTTGACGGGTGCGCCGGTATCCACGACGACGGGCTGCTCGCCGCGGATCACCATGGCGTTGAGGTGCACTGCGAGCGGAGCAGTGCCCTCGCCGTGGGTGGCCTGGATGATCCAAGTCTCGGGTGCGATCTGGACGGGTTCGTGGCGGATCGGGAAGGTCATGGCAGGTTTCCTTTCGGGAGTGCCGGCTCGTCGTGATGCCGGTGGTGTGACCATGCGCCCGACACGCGGCGGGCACCATCCCGGTGGGCGGGGGAGTTTTGCGCCTGTGGCTCTGGGCATGGGCGACCCCAGAAAGTTGGGGATTGTCAGCGAGACCCGAAAGTTGCATGATCCGCTTGTGCGAAGTGCATTGACTGCCGAGCGGGTCCGCAGCGACCTCGCTGTCCTGGCCCGGGGCGGGCTCGACGTTGCGACGTTCCTCACCGAGGTGGACGAATCGCTCCGGCGGGCCGTGCCCCATGCCGGCGCCTGCTACGCGCTCGTGGACCCATCGACGCGGTTGTTGACCAAGACCTACAAGTTCGGTGACCTCGCCGGCCGCGACGACCACGACATGGAATGGGCACACATCGAGTACGGCGACACCGAACCGACCTGCTTCACCGAACTCGCTGCCCTGGCGAGCTCCGCGGCAGGGGTACACGAGTCCACCGCAGGCGACGTCGTGGCATCGCGACGGATGCGGGACTACATGATCCCCTACTTCGACTACGGCGACGAACTGCGAGCCGTGGCCCGCAGCGGCGACCACGTCTGGGGCGGCCTCGCCCTGTTCCGCGGAGGCGGCGAGGCCGCTTTCGACCCCGGCGAGATCGACTTCGTCGCGTCGCTGTCGAACACCCTCGCCACTGGGATACGGGCCGGGATCCTGGCCCGAATCGGCGCTGTTGCCGTCGTCGACCCATCGCCTGGTCCGGTGGTGGTGGTCATGGACGCCACCGGCGAGATCACCCATCTCAGCCCCGGAGCCGACGAGCGCATCGAGGCGCTCGTCTCGGGTGGTGGGGCGGCCGCGCCCATCGCCGTTCTCGGCGCGCTGGTCGCCCGGGCTCGCGCATGGGCCTGTGGGCTGGCACCGGCCCCACCCAGAATCCGGGTCCGCAGCACCGCCGGCGAATGGCAAGTGCTCCACGCCGCGCCGCTCGCCGGTCGTGACGGCCATCACGGCGACGTCGTCATCACGATCGAAGCCGCCCGGCCGCCCGAGATCGTGCCGCTCGTGGTCGCGGCGTTCGACCTGACCAGCCGCGAACAAGACGTGACCCAACTCGTCCTCGGCGGCGCCGACACCAAGCAGATCGCAGCCCGGCTGCACCTGTCGACCTACACCGTCCAAGATCACCTCAAGGCCATCTTCGACAAGGCCGACGTCCGCAGCCGCCGCGAGCTCGTCGCCAAAGTGTTCTTCGACTGCCACGTCCCCAACAAGGGTGACGAGATCGCCCCATCGGGATGGTTCACGCCCGCGTGAACGGATCCAGTGAAGCCGCGCGCAGACATGATCAGTGCTCACTCATGCGCCATCGCCGCTGTGTCGCTTTGCTAACGGATTGCTAACGGCAGGCCCCGGCAACGAGTGGAATCCAGTGGTAGCCGGCGGGGGAGCGGTCTGCGAGAACGCCGTGAAATGGCGGGTTCTGCCGCCTCTTGCCATTGGTTGCCGGGTTGTGGGCGGTCGTTCAAGTCCCCCTCCGACACACTTCAGATCGCGTTTTACCTGAACCGCCCCGGGGATGTTGGAGGCTCCATTCTGTGTGAGGAGGACGGAGATCGTGGGACGGACCGAGGTTGTCTCCGGATGAGTTTCGACAGCGGGCGGTGCGCTTGTTGCATGAGTGGCGAAAGGCGCGCGGAGTCGACGCTGCCGAGGCGGACGAGCAGAACGTCTCGGCTTGGCTCGCCGACGCCGCCCGTCGCCAACTCACCAACCGCGGACTACGCGACGTCGTCGCAGCCTGGGAACAAGAGCATGGCGCCTTCAGCGACGACGAACTCGCGGCTGCCCGCGCGCTCATCGACGGATGACTGCTCTCGTCCTAGACGCCGGCGCGCTGATCGCGCTGGATCGCAACGACCGCTCGGTCTGGGCGATGCTTCGCAACGCAGCGGATGATTCCGCCGAGGTGTCGGTGCCCGCCGGAGCAATCGCACAGGCATGGCGCGACGGGAGCCGCCAAGCGCTTCTCGCTCGAGCGCTCTCCCACTGCGACGAGGTCGGCCTGGACGGAACGCTGGCGCGTGTGACTGGGCTGCTCTGCGGGCAGGCCGGCACGGCCGAAATCGTCGACGCTTCCGTCGCTCTGATCGCAGCCGCACGATCGCGAAGCGGTCCAGTCGCCCTCGTTACCTCCGACCCCACCGACCTGCGACACCTGCTTCAGACGCTCAGCGCGTCAGTCCGCATCGTCGCCGTGTGAGATCAAGCGACCAATCCGGCCGCGATTCCCAAGCGCCCGGCTTGGGCCGTTACGAGCGGTGCCGGTGAGGTTGCGATGCTTGCGAAGAGCGGGCATTCGGAGCGGGTCCGGCGGCAAGATGAGGTGCGGCATGGACAACGAGACGACAGCGCCCGGCATGGATGCCATCCACAGCGCGATCGTTGCTCTGCATGGTCCACAGCAACCGCATCACTGGCCTCTCGACAGCGCTATGGGATTGCTCGGCTCGCGTTTGGAGTCCGCGAGCGCGTACGAGGCAGGCGATCATTGGCACTTCGTCACCTTGGGTCTGTCGAACATCTGGGAGAAGGTGGCCGAGGACGACCCCGCAGTGAGCGGGCTCGGGTACGAGTTCACCATGCGGGTTCGCCACCCTGTGCGGTCTCGCTGGTCATTGAGCCGCGACCGTGTCAGCGAGCCTCCGCAGTGGGCAGATCGTTTCCTCCAGCGGCTTGGTGACGTGACGCTCGAAGGCTCGCGATTCCGACCGGGTGAAACGCTCGACCCTGGCGGATCGATAACGGGCGACGCTACGAACGGACCGGTAGCGGTGGGCTTCGTCGACGATCCGTCCCTTCAGCCGTGCGATACACCGAACGGGACCGTCACATTCGTTCAGGCGTTCGGCATGACCGCAGAACAACTCGACATCGTTGTCAGGGGTGAGTCAGACCTTCGTTCCTTCGGTGGCTCCGATGGCCTGTTCGTTACCGACCCGCACGCTGGGCGCTAACGCGTCAGATGTGCCGCTCGCGCTCGTCGTTCTGCGTCAGCCGACCCGATTGCGTCGGGAGCGACGAGCGGGCGGCTCATGGCTGGTTGCCCGCCCAGACCCGCGCGACTGTGACCTGATCGAAGAGAAGCTCGCAAGGAATCCCGTTTTGATCGACATCCATGTTTGAGCGCTCACCGTCCAGGAACCAGTACGACAGCACCGATGCATAAGCCCAGTCGTTGTCCATCCACCATGAGTCGCCGGTCGTGGCCTCTGCGCCATGGTCGCCCATGCTCGAAAGGAAGTCTGGATGAGCGAGGTACTCGCGACAGAGCAGGCCGGAAGGAATCGCGGGGAGATACCAACTTCCGTCGGTTCCTCCTCCATTCGCCCATGTGTTGCCAGCGTCGTCGAGCACGATCACGTAGAAGTCGTTGAGTACATCGGCGGGCGGATCCGTGCGCAAGTAGCAGTCGAACACGTCGCCACGTGCGACAACCTCGTGCTGGTCAATCGGTGGATCGCTGGCGTCACGGCCTGATTGGGACACCCTCCAACACCGGTCGAACTCGAATGTTCGCCAGTATCCGTTCGACTCGGTCACGGCGGCGTCCTCGTAGGGTTCGAGTATCGACCGAAGGTCGGTGACCACCGCTTGAACTTCCGAAGTGGTTGGCGAAGTGGATGTTTCCGTAGGCACCGTGGTCGCAGGCAGGGTGGTCGCCACGACTTCCGTGGTGGTGGTCGGCGCGATCGATGCCTCTGTGGGCACCACTGATGCGGCCGTGATGGTGGCTGCTGCACCCATGGTCGTCGGTGAGCGGGTCGTGGATGTGCCATTCGATGTGTCAACCGCTTCGGGGGTATTGCCGCAGCCAGCAACGAACAAGATCGCTGCGATCGCCACAAGACGATTGGTCAACCACATCGCACATACCTCTACGACCATGGTCGACTCCGCCTGGCACTTGGCACAAGAGCACCAGGACCCTGCTCGTCCCTCATGGAGTGCCAACAGGCGCCGGCCCATACCGTGTGCTCGGTAACGCACGCTCGACCGAGACCGCCGTTCTTCGCGGGTCTTGGGTCGTGGTTCGCAATGGGGGAGCAGGGTGTGGTCTTCCGAGCGGCCTGGTCGCTCGGATCCACGCGGAATAGCAAGCGCTACAGCGTTTCGATCCGCAGGCGAACTACCTGGTCAGACACGTTTCGCTACACCGTTCAGCCGTTGAGGACCTCATAATCCCCGGGTCTCGTGGGTTCGATCCCCACCCGCCCCACCAGGTCAGAGGCTGATTCCTGCCAAGACGGTTCGGTCTGCTGCCTGTGACCGTTGGGCTCTTGCGCTTGGTGCCGGTGCAATCGGATGATGTGGGTGAGAGGTCGCGAGTCGTTGGCGGAGGTGCCGAGATGTGGCGTTCGAGTTCGGTCTGCCGTACGCCATGGATGGGCGTGCTGAGCTTGGTGGTCGCGGCGGTTGTCGTGGCATCGGTGCCGACCCAGGCGCGAGCAGCGTCCCCGGGCTACGAGCCTCTGCCGGCGGCGCTGCGGTTGGTGGACACTCGTCCCGGTGAGACGACGGTTGATGGTCGTGACGCCGGGATCGGGTTGCGACCGGCGTCGAGTTCGTTGCAGGTGCAGGTCGCAGGACGTGCCGGCATACCTGCGGATGCTGCGACGGTGGTGCTCAACGTCACCGCCGTCGACCCGCTCGGACCGGGCTTCATCACCGTGCACGCCACGGGTACCGCTCGACCGCTTGCGTCGAACCTCAATTACGAACCCGGCGAGACCGTCGCCAACACCGTCATCGTCCCCGTCGGTTCCGGCGGTGACGTGACGATCTACACGCTTGCGGCGACCCATCTCGTGATCGACGCCGCCGGATCGTTCCCGACCGGCAGCGCTTCGATGATCGACACCGCCGCTCGGTTGGTGGACACTCGTCCCGGTGAGACGACGGTTGATGGTCGTGACGCCGGGATCGGGTTGCGACCGGCGTCGAGTTCGTTGCAGGTGCAGGTCGCAGGACGTGCCGGCATACCTGCGGATGCTGCGACGGTGGTGCTCAACGTCACCGCCGTCGACCCGCTCGGACCGGGCTTCATCACCGTGCACGCCACGGGTACCGCTCGACCGCTTGCGTCGAACCTCAATTACGAACCCGGCGAGACCGTCGCCAACACCGTCATCGTCCCCGTCGGTTCCGGCGGTGACGTGACGATCTACACGCTTGCGGCGACCCATCTCGTGATCGACGCCGCCGGATCGTTCCCGACCGGCAGCGCTTCGATGATCGACACCGCCGCTCGGTTGGTGGACACTCGTCCCGGTGAGACGACGGTTGATGGTCGTGACGCCGGGATCGGGTTGCGACCGGCGTCGAGTTCGTTGCAGGTGCAGGTCGCAGGACGTGCCGGCATACCTGCGGATGCTGCGACGGTGGTGCTCAACGTCACCGCCGTCACGGCCTACGACTCGGGGCATCTGACCGTGCATCCCACCGGCACGACGCGGCCGCTCGCGTCGAACCTCAATTACGGGCGCGGCCAGACCGTCGCCAACACCGTGTTCGCCCGAATCGGCACCGGCGGCGATGTATGCATCTTCTCCCATGCCGGCACGCACCTGGTGGTCGATGTTGCCGGCTGGCTCCCCGGCCCGCCGCCACCACCGTCGGGACCCACCTGCCCGGCAGTCACGTACGGCGAACCGATCAGCCTCGACGCCTATGCAACGGACATCAACAACTTCGGCGTTCTCGTCGGGTCGGCTGGCGGCGTCAGCGGCGGAGGCGCTGAGGGAAGGGTTGGTGTCGATGACCTCCACGCGGTGTGGTGGCCGACACCCGCCTCGAGCCCCCGGCCGCTCGATGTCGCTCCCGGCGAGCTGTCCCGTGCCGTGGCGGTCAACGACGCCGGACGGATCCTCGTCAGCGTCGGCACGCCCGCCAGCCCCCGCGACGCGCTCGTCGTGGACCCGGTGTCGGGGTCGGTGGTGGAGATGCCGCTCCCCGACTGGCAGTACGCCGAAGCGAAGACCATGAACGACCGAGGCGAGGTGATCGTCTTCGTGTACGTCGGCCCCGGAGGGCCAGCACTCGCGTTCGTGGTCTGGAACTCCGCAACCGGCGCGGTCGACACCGTTGCAGGAGTGGGTCCGCTTCCGGGCTTCAGCGACATCAACAACCGCGGTCATGTCGTCGGGGGCGTTCGTCGGGACGACGAGCACGAAGCGTTCCTGTGGGACCGTTCCGGCCCGTTCGCCGTTCACTTCCTCGACCACACCGGATGGAACAGCTCCTCCGCGAGGGCGATCAACGATCGCGGTCAGATCCTCGGTTCGGTCTGGAACGGCCCGACTGACGCCCACGTGGCGGTGTGGGACGACCTCAACGCCTCGCCCCGCCTGCTCGACGGCCTGTCATCGGCCGCGGATATCAACGACGCCGGACAGATCATCGGCAGATCTTCTGTGTCGGGTGTCGATGGGGTCTGGGACCTCACCACGAGCCAGTTCATCCAGCTCCCATCCGCGGCGGCAGCGTTCGCCCTCAACGACGTCGGACAGGTCCTCGGCTGGGCGGGTGACCACGGCGCACTTTGGAACCCACAGTGAGTGGGATCAACATCTGGCAGATACACCCGGTGGTTGGCCGCCTCGCACGACACCAAGACCGCCTGAACAACCGAATCGTCGACAGGTACTACGAGCGTTCGATACCGAGCGACCCGCTCGCTCGTAACGCCGGCGATCCAGCGCAGGACGGAGCGTTCTCGGCTGCGATTATCGCTCGACCGCAGAGCAGGGCTGACCGATCGGAGGTGTCGAGCTCGCGAGGTCATCGGTCGCGGCGCCACCAGTCGACGGTGCAGGACGAGTCGTACATGTGGGCGGTGATTCCGCATCACTCAATAGCGATCCTGACGAGCTTGAGGGCCGAGATCAACGATGTGCGTGTCCGCGAACTGGCCGATGGGATCATCGGGCGCGAAAGCGCGAGATCGAGGACATGAGCTGATTGATCGACGACATAACCGAGAACGGCAAGGCGACGACTCAGGCGGAGCCCGATTCGCGACCGGTGCCCGAGTTCACGGCCGACGACTTCGACGACTGCACGGCACCTTGTGCGATGACGTGACATCGGTGCGGATCGGTGCAGTCTGTGTGGTCGAGCGATCCCGCCCGCTCGGCGAGCGATGCGAGGTTGACCCTTGTCGCTCGGAGCTGGGCGATGTGCGCGTCGAGGTCGGCGAGGTGGCGCCGCAGCAGTTCGATGGTGTGTTCGCAGGTGGACTGTCCGGCGGTCTTCAGTTCGACGAGTGATTGGATCTCGGTCAGGGTGAGTCCGCTGGATTGGGCGTCCTTGATGAACTGGAGTCGCTCGATTGCGTCGGGCCGATAGTCGCGATAGTCGGATGAGGTTCGGTCGGGTTCGGGGAGCAGTCCGATCGATTCGTAGTACCGGATCGTCTTCGTGGTGACGCCGGTTCGCTGTGAGAGTTCGCCGATGCGCATCACACTGCCCCCATCGCAACAGGCTCTTCCGTGGCGGCAGTCGCTTCGCCGGTGAGGTCGGCTGGGCGGAGGTCGAGCCGCCGCAGGAGTTGGGCGTTGGCGGCGACGATGATCGTCGACATGCTCATCGCGACAGCAGCGGCAGCGGGTGGCATGACGATCCCGGCGAACTCGAACGCACCGGCGGCGATCGGGATCGCGACGAGGTTGTAGGCAGTCGCCCAGACCAGGTTCTGGATCATCTTGCGGTAGCTGGCACGGGACAGGTCGATCACGCCGGTGACACCGCGGGGATCACTCGAGGCGAGCACCACGCCGGCGGATTCGATCGCGACATCGGTGCCGGCGCCGATCGCGATGCCGACGTCGGCGCGTGCGAGCGCGGGTGCGTCGTTGACGCCGTCGCCGACCATCGCGACCCGGTCACCGCGTGCCTGGAGCGTGGCGACCTGGGCGTCCTTGTCCTCGGGGAGGACCTCGGCGAACACCTCGTCGATGTCGAGTCGGGCGGCGACCGCATCGGCGACCTGGCGGGCGTCGCCGGTGATCATCGCCACCCGAACACCGCGACCGTGGAGGTCGTCGATCGCGACCTGTGACTCGGGGCGGATTTCGTCGGCCTGCGTCAGCGCGCCGACCACGCTGCCGTCGGCGACGACGTACAGCACCGATCCGCCGGCGGAGCGCCAGCGATCCGCGACCTCGACGAGTTCGTCGGGCTCGACGAGGCCGAGGTGGTCGAGGAGCGCCGGCCCGCCGACCGCGACGCTGGTGCCGCCGACGTCGGCGGTCACACCACGTCCGGTGATCGCCTCGAACCCGGTCATCTCGGCGAGGTCGAGGTTGCGATCGAGGGCGGCGTCGACAATCGCCCGCGCGACCGGGTGTTCGCTGTCGCCTTCGGCGGCGGCCGCCCACGCCAGAACCGCGTTCGCGTCGTGGCCGTCGACCGCGACGTGATCAGTGACGGCGTGGTTGCCGCGGGTCAGTGTTCCGGTCTTGTCGAACAGCACGATGTCGACCGTGCGCATCCGTTCGAGCGCACGACGGTCCTTCACCAGGATCCCCGCCCGAGCGGCCGACGCCGTCGAGATCGAGATCACCAACGGGATCGCGAGCCCGAGTGCGTGCGGGCACGCGATCACGAGCACCGTGACGGTGCGGATCACACCTTCGGACGGTTCGCCGAGTAGCGACCACACGAGCATCGTGACCGCCGCAGAACCAGCCGCGACATAGAACAGCGCAGCGGCGGCGCGATCGGCGAGGGCTTGGGTGCGCGACTGGGATGACTGGGCATCATCCACGAGACGTTGGATGCCGGCCAGTGCGGTGTCGTCGCCGACTGCGTCGATGCGCACCCGGACCGAGGAATCCGTCGACACCGTGCCCGCTACGACCCGTTCGCCGTCGTGGCGGTGCACGGGCCGTGACTCGCCGGTGATCATCGACTCGTCGAAACGAGCGTCACCGTCGACGATCTCACCGTCGGCAGGCACCCGGCCACCCGGACGCACCAACACGACATCGCCGACCACGAGTTCGGCGATCGTCACCGACTCGACATCGCCGTCGTCGCCGACCCGCTCGGCGGTGTCGGGCAACAACTCGGCGAGCGCTGCCAGCGCGCCCTGCGCCTGTCCGATCGCCTTCATCTCCTGCCAATGGCCGAGCAGCATCACCACGATCAACGCGGCCAGCTCCCACCAGAAGTTCAGATCCCCGACCCTCAGCGACGAGGCCAGCGACGAGACGTACGCCACGGTGATCGCCAACGCGATCAACAACATCATCCCCGGCTGCCGATCACGGAGCTCCGCCACCGCACCCTTCAAGAAAGGTTGTCCACCCCAGACGTAGACGACGGTGCCGATGACCGGAGCCGGCCAGGCCGCCCACGCACCGTCGATCGAATACCCGAACCACTCCTGGATCTGCTCGGAGAACACCAACACCGGCACCGCCAGCACGAGGTTCCACCAGAACAGTCGACGGAACATCTCCGGGTCATGTCCCGCGTGCTTGTCGTGGGCCCCGTGACCGTGCTCTTGCCCGTGGCCGTGATCGTGACCCATCGACGGTGAATCGGAGTGTTGATGCGCGTGTCCAGCGGGGCGATCTGTGGCCGCGTCGGTTGGGTGTGGCATGTCCATGATCTACTTCTACACCTTCCACCCAACTGGAAGGTCAAGGATCAATCTGATGAAGCGTTCAGGCGCTCGAGGCGACGAGTACTGCGGTGATCACGATCACCGCAACCATGACCACCGACTCGATCAGCAGCGACACCCTGAGGTGGGCGGCGACCTCTGGGTCGTCCGGCCGCGCCTCGAGCGCCGGACGGAGCGCGAAGTGGTTGTAGCCGCCGAGTCCGGCAGCGAGCGCAACGGCGCCGATCTTGACGAGCAGGACCCGGCCCCAGTCGGTCGAGAACAGGTCACCGGGTGCATCGAGCACCAGCCATGCCATCACCACACCAGCGACGCTGAGTGCAGCCAAGGATACGGCGGCGATGGTCGAGAACCGGATGACCATCGCTGCGAGGTCGGCGTCAGCGTGGCGCCGTCTGCGCATCCACGCCGCCAACGTCATCGCGATCACTCCGCCGACCCACAACGAGGCGGACGTGACGTGCACGAGGTTGACGGCGGCATGCACGATCCACGGTCCGCGACTGACGGTGTGGCCATCGAACCAGTAGGCACCGAGCGCCAGCACGATCCCCGCGCCACCCACGGTTGCGGTGGCGTCCGGCACCCAGCGGAACTGCTCCCGACGCGCCGCCGGGTCGGGGGCAGTGCTGCGCTCTGGCCGCACGCTGGTGGTGACGTCGGCCGCAACCGCAGCAGACAACGAGCGCGGTTGCCCCGCGATCTTGCCCGCGGCGGGCGCGAAACCGACGTACACGAGCAGACCACCCGCCATGGTCAACAACGCAGCGCCGCCGGGTTTGCTCGTGGCAGTGTCGGACAGGGGTTCCGACAGGGTCTCGTCGAGTGCCGCCAGAGCGATGACGCCGCCGGTGATCAGGCCGAGACCAGCGAGCCGTACCCATCCCAGCAGTCGCTCGATGTCGTCGCGGTGCCCCCGGATCACCCACACGAGCGCAGCCAGGACCCCGACCGCGAACATCGTTGCGCCCATCGTCATCGTTCGCGCAACTCGACCCACGATCGGGCCCGGTGCGTCGTCGATCGTCAGGAACTCGTCCATCGACATCGCCGAGTGGTCGACAGACACCGTCGTGGAAGGTGACGTGACGGGGGCGACGGCCACGGGTGTGGACGTGCCAGGTACCGAGGGGCTCGTGGCGGATGCCGAAGGTGTCTCAACCGTGAACTGGAAGGATCCTTGGATCGGGTGGGCGTCACCAGCCTGAACCTCCCAGCGGAACCCGTACGTTCCGGCTTCGAGCCCAGGGTCGAACGACACCACGAACGTCGTCCCGTCGGTCGGGTCGACCGCCTGAGGGATTCGAACCGTGCCGTCCGGTTCGAGCAACCGGAATCCGTCGCCAGACTCGACAGCGGGGTTTGTGAACTCGACCGTCACCGACGAGAGTGGACCGTCAACCGTGACGCCATCTGCCGGGACGGAGGCGACGAAGTCGGTGTGCGCCGACGCCGACGACGACCATCCGAACACCACGAGTACCACGAGGCACACCGCCCCGAAGGCGCGGCGCGCCCGAACAACGCTCAGCTGGTCCGTCATGAAACCGTCACACTACCGAGCCGGTTCAGCAACTGTGACGCAGTGTCGTAGTTCCAGCGCTTCACGACCAGCCGCGGATCCGGGTGCGGGGGTCTCGTCGACCGTCCCGCACCCGGAGTGAGCGATCAGACGTCGATGCCCAGCTTCATGCCTGCTTCCCAGTGACCGGGTTCGTGGCACCCGATCATCGTGGACGCAGCGTCGAAGGTGTGCGTCATCTCGATCGACTCGCCGGGCTCGACGATCACCGAATGCAGCTCGGTCATCTGCTCGTGGGGCGTCGATGCCATGTCCATTGCGTCATGAGACCCGCCCATCTCCGCCATCTCGGCATGATGTGCTTCCTGCTCGGCGAGGTCGCCGAACACTGCCTCGTGGCGGACGGCGCCGTCGTTGCGGAACACGAACGTGACTGTTTCGCCGGCGGCGACATCGATCTCGTTCGGGCTGAAGGCCATGTCGGTCATCGCGACTTCGATGGTTCGTGGTTGGTCGCCGGGGACTCCGTCGGTGTCGTCACCGTCGGACCCGCACGCGGTGAAGATGAACGCGGACGCGGCCAAGAAGGCGATTGCTCGCTTCATGTGATGTTCTCCTGAGTCGTGGTGAGTGGATTCGATCTGAGTTGATGTGCAAACTCAGGAGAAACGCGGCACTGGCGGCTCGGGCCCGGTCACACAGTCCGGCGGCGCAGCGGCCAATCGGGTACCGGTGACACGGACGTCGGTCAGGACCACCAAGTCGGGAACGCGGAGTTGCACCGACGTCACGCATGCCATCCCAGGGTGCGCCTGGCCGCTCGACGATCCATGCTCATCGTCGGAACGGCCCGAGGACTCAGCGGCGTCAGCGGCTGTCGGTGAATCGTGTCGACCATGATCGGTATCCGAGTGATCGGCTCGGATACCGGGGGCGGCGATGTGAGCGCCATGTCCTGCCGCCATGCTCGTCGCACAGGACATCGCTCCGGAGAACACACCGAGCATGATGGCGACCGGCAACACCCATCGCCCGGCCCGACGACGCATTGCTCCGCGGACGGCTATCACGCGACGCAACCTGAAAGTTGTCGGCGTCGCGACCGGCGTGTCCATCAGCCGGAACGCTAACCGGAGCGATCGTCGATCGTGTCGCGGTGCGGCACGACCACACTTGCCCGTGCGATGTCTCAGCTGCACCACACGGCCATGTTCGCAGCCGAACTCCTCCGCTGATTCGGACGCCACCAAGCGATCGGCTCGCGACCCGAGCTGACCACGAGCGTGGACTCGTCGACTCCGACCGGAGTGGGTGCTGAAGGTGTCCGCCGCGGCGATACTGATGTCCGTGAATCGGGTCGGGGTCGCGCGATGCCTGCTGGCGGCGGTGCTGTTCGGAGCCAGTGCCCCGCTCGCTTCCGAGTTGGCAGGCACGATCCCGGCATTCACCCTCGCCGGGCTGCTGTACCTCGGCGCAGCGTTCGCGGCGGCACCGACGACGATCCGTCGGCCACCGACCACACGTGCGCTCCGGGCCGAGTGGCGTCCCGCTGCTGGTGCTGTGGTCGTCGGTGGGGCAGTGGGGCCGGTGTTACTGGTCGCCGGGCTGGCGCGAACGAACGCGGCGACTGCCTCGATCTTGCTGAACGCCGAACTCGCCGCGACGGTGGTGCTCGCCGCGCTCGTGTTCCGTGAGCACCTCGGCGCACGGATGTGGTGGAGTGCAGGTCTGATCACCTTCGCGGGTGCGCTGTTGGCCTGGCAGCCTGGAGCGCGTCTCGACATCGGAGCCGTGCTGATCATCGCGGCGTGCGTGGCGTGGGGGTTCGACAACGGCGTCACCGCCGCCATCGAGCAACTCGCCCCCGAACACGTCGTCATGCTCAAAGGAATCATCGCCGGCGGCGCCAATCTCGCGATCGGCCTGCTCGTCGCTGGTTGGGGTGCTGGCACCACGCATTGGGACGTGCTCGCAGCCATCGTGATCGGTGCTGCGGGCTATGGCCTGTCGATCACGCTGTGGGTCAAGGGCGCTCGAGACCTCGGTGCCGCCCGAGGCCAGGTCATCTTCGCCACGGCGCCATTCATCGGGGCGCTGATCGCATGGACCGTCCTCGGCGATGACGTCAAGGCCATCGAACTGGTTGCCGCCGCCATCGCAGCCCTTGGCGTTGCCGTGTCGCTGCGGTCGGCTCACGATCACACCCATCGCCATCACGACATCGTCCACGAGCACGAACACGAACACGACGCCGACAGCGACGACCTCCACCATGACCACACCCACCCCGATGGATTCCGCGGCCGCCACACTCACCGACACGAGCACCGACCGCTCGCGCACTCTCATCCGCACGTCCCCGACCTCCACCATCGTCACGAACACTGACGACCATCGGACGAGACACCCAAGGGGGACGGACAACTCGCACACCTCACGGTGATTCGACCTCGCCGCACGCGATCGATCCGGCGACCGACTCCCGACCATGAACCCACATGAGCTGCGCCGCGCCGACCGTGTCATCGGGATACCGTTGGTTTCCATGACGACTCGTCGGTGCCGCGTTCTCAACCGTCTCGTCACGACGGCGTTCGTCGCACTCGTCGTGACGTCCACATCCGCATGTGCGAGCACCGACAACGATCGGGCAACGGACGCCAATGCCCAAGACACGGTGTCGCCGGTAGGCGGCAAAGAACTCACCGGCAAACAGTTCGACGTCTACCGAGATCCCGGTTGAGGCTGCTGCTCCTCGTGGGTCGTGTACCTACAATCGCACGGAGCGACCGTCGAGGTCACCGATGACGCGGAGCGCGCCGTGTTCCGAGCCGAGCGTGGCGTCCCCGATGCAGCCGCCTCGTGCCACACCGCAGTGATCGAGGGCTACACCCTCGAAGGGCACATCCCGGTCGAGGCCATCGCACGCCTGCTCGCCGACCGACCCGACGCTGTCGGACTCGCACTCCCCGGCATGCCCGCCGATTCTCCCGGCATGGGCGGCGACACAGCCAGCTGGAGACGTCAACCCGTCATGCTGATCGGTACCGACGGAGGCCTCACCGACTACGACTACTGACCCGACACGAACGTGCGACGTCACGATCGGGTGAGGTTTCGTCCAGCAGGGTCGTGCTCAGCTCTCGAGGTCGACGTCGTCGGGAAGCAGGCCGCGTTCGTGACGAGGGTGGGTCTCGTACATGCGCACCATCACCACGATGCCCGATGCGCCAGTCAGCCCGGCGATGGCCCAGATGGCGACGCTGATGTCGAATGCATCGGCCAGTACACCGGCGAGAAGGGCGCCGACGGCGAAGCCGCCGTCACGCCAGAGCCGGTAGATCCCGACCGATCGGGCCCGCCAACTCGGGTGAGCGACATCGCCGATCGCGGCGAGCAACGTCGGATACACCATCGCGGTACCGGCACCGATCAGCACCGCGGCGAGCGCCCAGACGGCAAAGCCCTCGGTCGCGGCGAACAGACCGAGCGCGACCGCTTGAACGAACATGCCGCCGGCGATCAGCGGCTTGCGACCGACGCGGTCCGACAGTCCACCGGTGATGAGTTGTCCGACGCCCCACACAGCCGGGTAGAGGGCGGCGAGGATGCCGATGCGGGCCACAGACAGCCCGGCGGCAGCGAAGTACAACGGGAGCAGCCCCCACGCGAGCCCGTCGTTGAGGTTGTTGACGAGGCCAGCCTGAGATGCAGACGACAACGCCTTTTCGCGGAACGAAGTGAGGACGAAGATCTCGCCGGTGGTCAGTTCGCCGTGGAGGTGATCGGCGCTGGCGGTGCGGGTGGCGGCTTCGTGGAGAGCATGGTCGCGTGTCTCACGAACGAAAAGTGTCGAGATGCCCAGGCCGAGCGCGGCGTACGCGATGCCGAGGTAGAACGGCTCGGGGCGCAGCCCATGGCGCGAGGCGATGAACCCGGTGGCGAGGGCGGTGAGCGCGACGGCGCCGTAACCGGCGGCCTCGTTGAAGCCCATAGCGAGGCCCCGCTTGGCGGGGCCGACCAAGTCGATCTTCATGATCACCGTGGTCGACCACGTCAGACCCTGGTTCACACCCAACAGCACGTTGGCGAAGATGACCCATCCCCACGTCGGCGCCCAGATGAGCAGGAGCGGCACCGGGATCGCAAAGATCCAGCCGGCGACGAGCACCGGTTTGCGGCCGAAACGGTCCGACAAGGTGCCGGCGAAGAAGTTCGTGGCCGCCTTCACGACCCCGAACGCAGCGATGAACGTGAGCGTGCTCGAGAAGGCAGTGAGGCCGAACTCCTCCTCGGCCAACAACGGCAGGACGGTACGTTCCTGGCCGATCATCCCGCCAACCAGCGCGTTGACGCCGACCAGCAACATGAACTGAGCGAGGTTCTCCCGCAATCCGAGCCGGACCGGCTTCCACGAGCGCGCCGACCGCATCGCTCTCGTCACAGCTTGAACTCCAACGGTCGGCCGGTTTCGGCCGACCAGGAAACGGTGCCACCATCGAGAACCACGACGTCTGGGTACCAGCGGGCGACGAGCAGACCGGCACCGTTCATCGCTCGCTCACTATGACCGCACAGAGCACCACCAACTGAGCGCGCCAGAGGACCTGGCCGGCGACGTACTCATTGGCCTGGCGGACATCGATGAACTCCGCGGTCAAGTCGGCAGCATCGACGAACGGGATCGCCGTCACCAGTCGCCCCGAGCTCGTCCAGGCTCAACCGCCACTGGTCTCTCTGAGCACGTCGATTCGCCGGCGATGATCGTCGGCGTCGATCTCACCACGAGCAAGTCGTTCAGCGAGAATCTCATGGGCGGATGATCGGCTGAGTCGTGCTTACCGCAGCAGGTGAGGTCGTCGGCGGCGCATGATGGTTGTGCCGCACCAAGGTGATTCCGAGCCAGATCAAGCCGCCCCAGAAGGCGATCATCATGATCAGCATCAAGAACCACCACCCGCCGCCATCGACCATTCCGTCGTGCCATCTGCCGTCATGCATGGTGCACCTCTTCTCGGTTCTCTGCACCAACCCTACGTCCGACACGACCTCGGTCATCACTTTCGAGCGGTGACACAAGCGATCAACTTTGGTTCCGAGCATTGGGAGCGTCAACCGCCCATCCCACCACGGAAGCGAGGTCGACGACGAGGCTCGCCGAGCTGCAGGGGTTGTTGACATCGAGGTGTCGATCATCACTCTCATCGGGAATGTCTCCTTGTCTCGGTGGTAGGGAACCGAGGTGGGCACTACTGATTTGGGTTCGTTGAGCTCGCGCCTCTTTCGAGCCACACCCCTGCTCAGAACACCGGCCGACGGACATTTCGCGATCAGGTCAACCACGAAGGTGACAGGCCCTAAGGAGAGGCTGCCGACCGGCGCTCCGAACGCTACGACAACCGCCGCAATGCCCCTCGAGTATCAATCAGGCCCAAGCCGAGCACCCGGTAGTCACGGGTGGCCAGTCCCGGCCACCGCATTGCCCACCGCTGCCGGATCGGCACGCTGCTTGGACCGCACGAGCTTGCGGAAATGGGAATCGGGGGCGCTTGGGCAGCGCTCTAGTGCGCATAGACAATCCCTGACATGGTCTGTGTGTGAGTTCTGGGGCATTGATCCGGGAGGCTCGCCAGCGGGCGGGTCTGTCGCAGACGGAGTTGGCGCGTCGTGCGGCGGTGGCGCAGTCTGTGATCAGCGCGTATGAGACCGATCGACGCGAGCCTGGGTTGGCGATACTGACCAAGCTCGTCGAGGCGGCCGGCCATGACCTGGTGGTGGGCGTGCGGCCGTCGGCGACGCTGCGGCGAGGGCTCCCCGACACGCCGCTCGGGCGACGCCTCCGACGTCATCGTCGGGCGGTGATCGATTGTGCTGCTCGGCGCTGGGCGAGCAACGTGCGGTTGTTCGGGAGCGCGGCGCGCGGCGACGATACGGACCAGAGCGACGTCGACCTGCTCGTCGACTTGAGCGGCGAGGTCGGCCTGGTCGGCCTCAGCGGTCTCGCCCGCGAAATCGGCGAGATCGTCGGCGTCGATGTTGATGTGGTGCCGGCCGACTCGCTCAAGCCTGCGATTCGCGAGCGTGTTCTGGCGGAGGCCATTCCGTTGTGAGTCGGCGCGACGATCGGCGCCTCGAGGACATCCGGGCGGCAGTTGCGGCGATCAGTGATCACCTCGGCCACGGTGTGCTCGACGACGGGCTGGTGTTCGTCGCCGTGCGAGTTCGGCTCATCGAGATCGGCGAGGCCGTCCGAGCGATCTCCCCTGAGGTGCTGGAGCGGGAACCCGACATCCCGTGGGTCGACGTCGCCGGGATGCGCAACCATCTGGCCCACCGCTACTTCGACACCGCCCACGCCATCGTGCGGGCGACCATCGAGCAGGATCTGCCACCACTCGTCGCCGCAGTCCAACGCCTGCTCGAACGCACCGACTGACCGGTCGCCTCGGTGGGGACTGGTCGCGCCTCGTCGCCCCGTATGTCGCCACCCGCACGTTCCAGGCGAACGTGCTCGGCAACCACGACACCGGCACGACCGGTGTCAACGACCGCTACGCGATCGAGTATTTCGAGGGCACCGGCGCCGAGATTGTCGAGCTTCGCGTGTACGAGGGCGCTGGTCACTTCCTCGCGCACGAGCGACCACAGGACGTCGCAGCAGACATCCTGGCCCTCGTCATGCGCGCCTCTCACGCGTGAGCGCTCCGATCGCGCAGCGAGTCGCCGATCGACCAACTCGTCCCCGAGAACGAAACGTATTGGCGCGGGGCTGGCTCGACCGATCGCTCCTTGCGTTCGGTGACGACGGCACCGGGTGACCCATTCTGCGCCTACCACGACAATCCCGCCGAGTTCGTTGCGCACTGGAGCGTGATCGAGCCCGCTGTGTACGACCGGTAGGAGTCAATGGATGCGTTCGTCGCCAAGTGGCTGCCGCCGAGGTAGCGCCGACCTGTACCTTTGGGCTAACCCTGGGCGCTCTTGCCGCCAGGTTGGAGACGCGATTAGTGCCACTGCGGTCGGGCTGGAGTGCGGAGGTCGCCCCACGGCCGGCTTGGGGCGACGGGCTGATGTGCTGGGTGGCTGCTGCGTGTCGGGAAGTGATCGGTCTGCCGGTCCGCCCGGACAGTGCAAAGTGTTGATCAATTCTTGACCCACTTTCCGTAGTGTTTTGACTACTCTGAGGGATGTATCGATCCGATAACAGCGGTACACAGCAAAGGGCGGGAACATGTCGGATAATCACATCACACAATATCGGGGCCCGAGATCCGGGCGTCGACATGGCCCGGCGCTGATCGGCGGGATCCTGGTCGCTGCGGCGATGTTGGCGGTGGCGCCGGCCGTGTATGCCGGCAAGGGTGGTGGGAGCACGACGTCGAGTGGCCTGCAGGCATGTTCGAACCTGTCTGGTTCGCTGACGTTGGCGGATATCAACACCGCGATCGGTGCCGACGGCTTCCACAAGCCGAGCGGTCGGAAGGACCCGGTGATCGACGGGACCGGTGTCGACGTCGCTGTGATCGACACCGGTGTCAACACCGATGGTCTGCCACCGGTGATCGACGGCCCGGATCTGTCCTTCGATGCGCTCAAAGACAATCTGCGGTTCCGTGATCTGCACGGTCATGGCACCAACATGGCCGGGATCATCTCCGCCAACGGTTCCAGTGGGCGTGGCGTCGCCCCGGGTAGCCGGATCGTGAACGTCAAGGTCGGCGCCGCCGACGGCGCCGTCGACGTGTCCCAGGTGATCGCCGGGATCGACTGGGTGGTGCAGAACCGCAACGCCGCGGGGATGAAGATCCGGGTCATCAACTTGGCGTTCGACACCGACGCAACAGTCGACTACCGCACCGACCCGCTCACCCATGCCGTGGAGAACGCGTGGCGTCACGGCATCGTCGTCGTCGTCGCCGGCGGCAACGACGGGCGCGGCGTCCAGCGACTCGGTAACCCGGCGTTGGATCCGTTCGTGATCGCCGTCGGCGCCTCCGAGTACGGCACGAATAAGTGGAAGGTCCCGTCGTTCTCCTCGACCGGTGACGGCATCCGCAACGTCGATCTGGTCGCCCCCGGCACCTCGGTGCTCAGCCTCGGTGTGGCCGGGTCGTACCTCGCCACCGCCCACCCGGCCGCCACCTGCCTCGACAGCTCGGGTCGGCTGATGTTGCGCGGCTCGGGCACTTCCCAGGCCTCAGCGGTCGTGTCCGGCGCGGCGGCGATGCTGCTCCAGCAACGCCCCGACCTGACCCCCGACCAGGTCAAGAAGCTGTTCACCAGCACCGCCACCGACCTCGGAATGAACACGACCATGCAGGGTAGCGGGATGCTCAATCTGGCCGCCGCCCTCAACGCCTCCACCCCGTCGCTCGCATCATCGGCGCAACCGTTCGCGTTGGCGACCGGCACCGGCAGCCTCGAAGCAGCCCGCGGCACGATGCACGTCGGCGACACCGGTGACCAACTCACCGGCGAATACACCGCCTTCGGGGAACCCTTCAACGCCGCCGCCCACACCACCAAACAGGCCACCGACACCACCTGGACCAACCAGATCTGGTCCGGCGCCACCTGGTCCGGCGGCACCTGGAACGGTGCGACCTGGTCGGGTGCGACCTGGTCGGGTGCGACCTGGTCGGGTGCGACCTGGTCGGTGCGACCTGGTCCGGTGCGACCTGGTCCGGTGCGACCTGGTCGGGTGCGACCTGGTCGGGTGCAACCTGGTCCGGTGCGACCTGGTCGGGTGCGACCTGGTCGGGTGCACCACCTGGTCCGGTGCGACCTGGGCGTGAGTCGACCCGTCGCATCCGCACGTTCAACCACCAACATTCTCGAGATCGGAAACACCTGGTCATGACGACCTCACCGCACACAACCCGCAACCGCATGACCGCGGTTGCCGCATCAGCACTTCTCCTGGCTCTCGCTCCCGGCCTCACGGTGTCGGCGGGCAAGGGTGGCAAGAAGGGCGAGACTGCCACGACCACCACCGTCGCCACCACGACCACGGTGCCGACAACGACCGTTCCGCAGACGACGACCACCGTCGCAACGACGACCTCGGCGACGATCACGACGACGGCGCCGCGGTGGGCGTCGGCCGACACGTGGTATTCGAGTTGGTCGGACGGTCTGGAGAGCTCTTCGAGGGTGTCGTATCCGACGAGTCTGGCCGAGGTGGTCACCCAGATCGGTGCCGACGACATGTGGGCGGCGGGGTACACGGGTGCTGGTGTGGATGTCGCGGTGATCGACACCGGGGTGGCTCCGGTGACGGAACTCTCGTCGAGCCGGGTGTTCGTCGGTCCGGACCTGTCGTTCGAGAGCGGCGTCGATGCGCTTGCCGGTCTCGATACGTTCGGGCACGGCACCCACATGGCGGGCATCATCGTCGGTCGCACCCCGGGCGCCGACCCGCTCACGCCCAAGCAGGGTGATTTCGTCGGCGTCGCCCCCGATGCCAGGATCGTCAGCGTCAAGGTCGCCGACAACACCGGTGCCGTCGACGTGTCCCAGGTCATCGCGGCGATCGACTGGGTCGTGCAGAACCGCAATACCAACGGGTTGAACATCCGGGTGCTGAACCTGTCGTACAACACGAACGGCAAGCAGAACTACGTCGACGACCCCCTGTCGAAGGCAGTCGAGAACGCGTGGCGCCACGGGATCGTCGTCGTCGTCTCGGCCGGCAACGAAGGCATGCTCGCCGGTGGGCTCGCGAACCCAGCCACCAACCCGCACGTGTTGGCCGTGTCGGCCGCTCGTCTCGATCCGATCTACGGCTGGATCAACCCGATCTGGGCGCCGTCGGGTGACGGCAAGCGCAACCCGGACGTGCTCGCCCCAGGCGTATCGATCATGAGCTTGCGGAACCCCGGTTCGCGGATCGACACCGAACACCCCGAGGGTCGTGCCTCCGATGACCGCCTGTTCCTCGGATCGGGTACGTCACAGGCGACCGCCGTGGTCTCCGGCGCCGTCGCACTGCTGCTCCAGCAACGCCCCGAGCTCACGCCCGATCAGATCAAGAACCTCCTCAACGGCACCGCGACGAGCACCTTCCAGTTCGAAGCGATCAAGGGCCACGGCGTCATCAACCTGACAGCGGCGATGAACACCAAGGCCGCATCCACCCCGCAATCCTGGGCTCCGGCGACCGGGCTCGGCTCCCTCGAGGCCGCCCGCGGCACCGACCACGTCACCATCGGCGACCGCGTGTTGACCGGCGAGTACACCGTCACCGGCGCTGCCTGGAACCCCAAGGCATGGGTCAATGCCAGCGAGGCGGCCAGCATGTGGACCGGTGATGACGACTGGTCCGGGTCGACATGGTCCGGGTCGACATGGTCCGGTTCGACATGGTCCGGTTCGACATGGTCCGGTTCGACATGGTCCGGTTCGACATGGTCCGGTTCGACATGGTCCGGTTCGACATGGTCCGGTTCGACATGGTCCGGGTCGACATGGTCCGGTTCGACATGGTCCGGTTCGACATGGTCCGGTTCGACATGGTCCGGTTCGACATGGTCCGGTTCGACATGGTCCGGCTCCACCTGGTCCGGTTCGAACTGGTCATGAACACCAGTGGCGATTACAGCAACCACCCCGGCGACCTGGTCATCTAGCGAGCTTTCAACAGCTCGTCGAACGGCGACGACGACGATGACGATGACTCAGAGCGTCGCCCACGACGTCGCCAACGCACGTCTCAATCAGGCACTTCCGATCGGTCGACCAGTCGCCGCGAGCTGAGCGATAGTTCCGAGCCGCGAGGAGCACGCTCGCGCCGCACCGCCGGCGAAGTCGGTCGGCCGGGATCGCCCAGAGGGTGCCCCGTAATGCCGTCCGATCGAGGCGGTGGGTGCGCCACCTGGGTCTGTCGATCGGGGACGCTCCGCACGGTGCCTGACGCCGTTTAGTCCGATCGCATGATCAACGCCCCTACTCGCTCCGCCGCATCGCCCTTGCGGCTTGGCCGGTTGACGCGTGCGCGCCAACACTTGCGGCAGTGTCGTTCCGTGCGGCCCGGCCGTCAGCCAGGCTCGAGGTCGAGACCCTTGGAGCCCTGTCTGACGAGCCAGCCCGTGAGCATCCGGAACACGCGGCCCTGGACGCCCGGCGAACCGGACGCGATCTGGTCGAGCACGTCGAGCTTGTCGTAGTAGGAGCGAAGGCGGGAGATGAGCCCGGTGTCATCGATCTCGAGGACCGTCACCGCTCGCTCGTCGAAGGGGACGCCCTCGTACGCGAGGTGGACGACGCGCTCCCACACGATCGTCGGGCCGGCGACGACGATGCCGACACCGCTGTCGGTGACAGCTGCGGTGGGAGACTGTCTGGCGTCCCACTCCAGCACGCGTCGGATGTCCTCCTGGCCACGGAAGGTGCCACCCGCCCAGGTCAACTCGGCGTCAGCGGCGAACAGCTTCGCGAGGTGCTCGGCGTCGCGCTCCTCGTAGGCCTGCCGGTAACGCTCGACGAGGTCCCGTGCGAGCGTCTCGTTCGTCATCTCTTCGCCCATGAGCACACCGTCGTCGTTTCGTGCCCGGACCGCCAGAGGCGAACGTCATGGCACAACACAGGTTGCGTGGCGTGCAGGCTGGATGTGTGAGCGTCGTCCGGAACGGTGTTCTGGTATCCGGGCTCGTCCGGTCCGACGGGTCGCGTGGTCCCACTCGGCGGCAGGGTTGCGGTCGAGGATGTCTTCGATCTGGCAGTACTTGTAGAACGACGACAACGCCGACAACCGTCGGTGATCGTCGGTGATCGTCGACGCCATCCGACCTGGTTGTTCCATCCAGCGTGCGAACGTCTCGAGGTACGGTCGCTTGACGTTCAACAAGTTGACACCGTGGTCGTGGCACCAGCCGGCGAAGATCCGTAAGTCGGTCGCGTAGCTGCGACGGGTGGGGTCGGTGTAGCCCGCGACGAACGCCGCAACGGCGACTCGTTCGGTGATGATCACCGGGTCGTCGTGGCGGACGACCTCAGCAGTGTGGACGGTGGCGGTGTTCGTGGTGTCGGCCATCATGGCCTCCTTGGTGACCCAGCCTCCCGAGGAGACGGGACCATCCCCGTTCGCGCCGACCCAACAGGACTATCGGCGGCGCGATTGCTGGGTGCCCCTATATGGGCCGGAGTGCGGCGCGGCGCCGAGTTGAACGATGGTGAATATGGGCGCCGATATCGAGCTGTGAGTGTGTGGATGGGCAGGGGAGCTCAAGCCGCGACCTGGCGGTACCGATTGAACGGGCATGGGGCACCGCCTCCTCTTCTTTCTCGCGACCGTCGCGCTCGTCGGCGCGGCGTGTTCACAAACGCCCGAGACGATCGTCGCCGGAACCGGTGAGGCGACAGAGATGGTGGCGCAGTTGACGGTGCCCGGTCAGCGGCCGGCGGATGAGTCGACCACGACGAGCAGCCCGGAGAATGAACAACCGCAGGCCGATCCCGAGGAGGAGCCCCCGGTCCTGAAGCAAGCCGACGGCCCGACGGCATCCGTCGCTCCTGAGGTCGACTTGGAGCCAGATCCGAGCGCCAGCGTTGACGACGAACCGGTTCCATCGTGGCGGGACCAACCGCTGGCGCGAGTCGTCCTCACCGGCGCTGACCTGTCGGTGCTGGGCCTCGATTCCGGCTGGGAGGTCGACTGGGTCGACTTCGTCGAGATCGACGAGCCGGAGCAGAACGGAGAAGAGGTCTGCGGAACAGCGGCCCCTGCACAAACGTCCTACTTCGTGGCGTCGTTCGAGGAGCGGGGGTCGGGCATCGAGCTCGAACTCAACGTGATGCCGGCGACGAGCGACACCACCGCAGCAGCCGACTTCCTCAACGTCCTGGAGCTTCTGGCCACCTGTCCCACTCTCGAGGAGGAGTTTGCGACAGTCTCCATGGAGATCGTCGCCATCGATGTCGCAGGCGCTGACCAATCGCTCGTCATCGCTGGCACCGACGCAACGTCACCCGCCGAACCGATCGGGCTCACCCTCGCCGCGGCAGAAGTCGATGGTCATCTGTTCATGGCCTTCGTGGCCCAGGACAGCGGCAATCCGGCGAGCGGTGATGCCGAACTCGCCGTCAAGGCCCTCGAGGTCTCGATCTCTCGCCTCTGACGCTGGGACAGACGCTCCCATCGGGAGGAACCGACGACTGGGTCGCAACCCGGCTGTTTGGCTTCGAGGCAGACGACGGAGTTTTCCGGACAGTGCCTGGGCCGGCCGATCTACAGCAGCGATTCGCAAATCGCGTGAACGTCGGGTTCCGCGCCTATCGGTGTCCTGCCCCCGTCCTCGTGGTAGTTCGCCGACATGGTGACCCACACGCTATTTGGTTCCCGGGCGTACGAGATCGACACCTTGACGGCCGCGGTGAACCCGTCGAGACGCTTCTTCGCGACCACCGACGCCCATGCCGTTCGGTCCGTTGAGTCGGGTTGGCAGATGGCGTCGATATCAACCCACTCGTCGGTCATCAACTCATCGACGTCGAACGCCAACACGCTGACGTCATCGCTGGCCTCCACCTCGAACGTCCGGTCGACGAGGTTGATCCCGAACTCGAGCGTCAATTCGTCGCGTTCAGGTATGTTCCTCGATCGACCCGGATCGCACGACTCCCGGCGGCTCGACCACCACGATCCGCTCCATCGCCCAAGCGTCTCGTCGACTCTGGTCGGCGCGATCTGAGCCACATGCGACGAGCAAGGCGGCGACAGCGAGGAGTCCCCACCGGGCCCTCTCAGGCGGCTCAGTCGCGGCCACACCGCAGCTGTCACTTCGTCGACCGATGCGGCCAGCTCCTCAATCGCAGCCGCTGCCATCCCCTCGAGCCTGGCCAGCGTTCTTGTAGCGCTGCCTGGCGTGATCCGTGCCGGCCCCTGCCATCACCCGCTTGGCGGTACACACTCGCCCGCAATCGCGAGCCGGAACGCTCGGCGTCGCGCTGCACTGCGGGCGAATCCGCTCATCGGTGTCCGGGAGTATGCAGTGGTCGGCTTGGGCCGCACCGGTGCGGGATGGTCGACAGTCGCGTGGATCTGCGCGGCGAAGTGTGCTGTCAGCGGCGCCCGCGAACGCCGCGTCATGACGACACCGTTCCGGCGCTCTGCCGCGACCAGCACGACCGAGTCGGTTGTCCGATCGTTGCGCTACTTCCGACCTCCGCGATGGCCGCACGATGTGTCGGTGCCGGCGACGAACTGTTCGAAGATGGCGTGCTCGCTGTCGAACGGGATGAAGACGGGGTCGGTGTCCCGGAGGTTGCTGAAGTCGGTCGGATCGATGCGGCCGAGATCGGCGATCGGTGTGTGCCCACCGGCGATCCCGAGGGTGCCGAGGATGCTGGGCGAATATGCGGCTCCGGTGTCGGCGAGTTCGCCGACGATCATTTCGATGGCGCCGCTGCCGTGGATTGCGATCTGCAGCGTGTTGGGTGCCGCCGTGCCTGCGGCCGGTACGTCCCGATACGTCACGATCACGCGATTCTCGGCCCCGTCCAGGTAACCGAACACGTGGCCGCCCGCTGCTCCGGGCGCTGCTGCGGTCAGATCCTTCATCAGGGCACCGATCGTGAATTGGGCACTCAGCAATAGGTGACCCTTCATGTACCAGGGCGAGCCGTTGTCGTCGATGCCGCCGATGTCGGGTGTCGTGCGGGTGGAGATGACACCGTTCTCGTTGACGATCAGGTGATCGACCGGGTCGGGCATGCCGGGCACGGGGAACGTGAACCCGTCCAGGTCGAGATCGGCCACGCCGTCGGCATTGACAGCAAGTTCGGTCGCTCCCTGATCGTAGAACGAAGCGCCCGAGGTCACGCCGACGTCGTAGCCGGAGTCGCCGACGGGATCGAATGTGATCTTGTCGCCCGGCTGCAGGTCGATCGGGCGGGCCTTCTCCTTCTGGCAATTCTGGATGAACCTGACCATCGGGTTCTGGCGCTGCACGGCGGCGGACGGATTGAGATAGCGCGAGTACGCACGCTCGCCCTTCAACGTGGAGTTGAAGAAGGACACCGCGTACAGGTTGGTGAGCCGGGTCGTCTCGGCGATCGACGCCTCGGGCTTGAGCGGCATCGAGTCGAGCAGTTCGTCCCTGACGGCGAGGATGGCCGGATCACCGAACAGCACGTCAACGAGTTGTTCGTCGCTGATGTCGTCGAAGACGGACGGATCGCAGTAGTCGTACACGCCAGACTGGCGGGCGCCTGTGTAGATGAAATAGAAGGTCGCATCGAAGATGTAGTCGGCTATGTCGGACGGGTCGAGCGATCCCGCTCCGCCGAAGAAGACCGCTGGGAAGACGTCGGGGTTGACGACCTCCATCGAGTTGCGGAAGTCCTGGCACCAACTCGACTGGTAGCCGCCAACGTGGTGATTGAAGTCGGCGATGTCGACCAGGTACTTCTCGCGGGTCCCCGAGAACTCGTTAAAGGCGTCGTACGCGATGCCGGTGTCGTTGCCCAGGAACATCAACGGCACCGTGGCGTTCGCATAGTCGGCTGAGTCGAGCAGCAGGCCGTAGTTCGTGCCCCCACCCATCAGGGCCGCCTTCACGCGAGGGTCCGGAACGGAGCCCGCCGAACCGATGCCCGCAACCGTGGCGAGGCTCGTCATGCCGCCGAGCGAGAACCCGAGCACGCCGATCGCGTCGGCGTCGATCCGATCGGAGAACCCGATGCCGGCACCCCCGTCGACCTCACCGTCGAGCGCGGCATCGATCACGAAGCTGACGTCCTTGGTGCGCTGCAGGATGTTGCCCTCCGCCGAGATGCTCGGGTTCGGCCCGATCGACAGGCCCAAGCGTCGGCCGAGCCAGTCGGCCTGGTACCAGGCATCGTCGTTGCCGGTGTGTTCGACGGACATCACGACGTACCCGTGGCTGGCAAGCGTCTCCATCGTGTCAGGCATGTTCTTGGCCGAAGAGACCAGATTGCCGTGAGAGCCGACGAGCAGGGGGAAGGTGCCATCTGCCAGCGGTGCACCCTCGAGCACGGGGTTGAGTGAGGTGCTCCCCGCGGACGTCAGCTTCGGCAGATCGGGCAGCCCGGGGAAGACCGATCCACCCGGATTCTCGTTGTAGAGGGGGTTGTTCCACGTGTAGTTGATGTGCTCGTCCGTGGCGACGCGGGTCGGGTACCAGACGTCGAGGTGGAGGTAACGGCCCTCCGATGTCGCAGGAGTCGAGCCGTCGAGGTTGCGACTCGGATCGGTGACGTTCACGGTGATGTGACCGATGGAGTACGCGCCGAGCTCGTCGGGCGCCGGGAATCGCGCCGGCTCCTTCGCAATCGCCGAACCGGCCCCTGCGATCGACACCCCGAGCAGCAATGTCAGAGCGAGGCCCACCGCGGCCGACATCCGGACCCTGTGGCTGTTCATCATCGCGGCTCCCCGTTCCGAAGGGCCGATCGACCCTTGCGTGTCTCGAAATCCCTGACTTCTGGATGGTAGCCGCCGACACGTTTCGGACTCGACCGAGTCTCGCCGCATGCGTAGCGGCCCAACTGCTGTCCGCGTGATCCCGTCACCGACCTGGTGTGCTGGGACGCGCCCCCGACCCACCGTTCCCAGGATTGTGTGGTGCGTTGGTCGGGCCGGTACGAGCCGGGCGGCGATCGGCGAGTGATCGCGCTCGCGATATGTGTGGCGCTCGTCCCGTTGAAGCCGATCTCACGGGCGAAGTGTGCGCTCAGCCAGGCTAAGTTCGGTGTACACCGAGGCGCCGAAGCGGGCGCCGTCAGCCCAGGAGTTCACCATGCCGATCCAGCGCCTCGATTCAGACGACGCCGACGCTGCGGCCGCCACGTTGGGCGAAGCGTTCTTCGACGATCCGCTACTTCAGATCGTTGCCCCGGACGAGGCGCGACGGCGGCGTTGGGGAGCGTGGTTCATGAGTCTGCCGTTGCAATACGGGCTGCGTTGGGGCGAGGTCTGGGCCACCGACGACACGTCGGCCGTCGCGGTCTGGATCCCGCCCGACAGCGGTGAGATGGGCTTCGGCCGGATGCTCCAGGTGGGATTGGCCAAAATGCCGTTCCGCCTGGGGGTGAATGGAGCTCGTCGATTCATCCAATCGCTCTCCAAGACGGAGCCCTTCCACAAGTCCGTCGATGGGCCGCACTGGTATCTTGTCGCGGTCGGCGCGCGCTCTGAATGCCAGGGCCAGGGGCTGGGGTCGGCGCTCGTGGAGGTGGGCACATCCCGGGCGGACGAGGCTGGGGTGCCGTGCTATCTCGAAACCGGAACGCAGTCGAACATCGAGTTCTACACGAAGCGAGGATTCGAGATCGTCGGCCAGACGGAGTATCTCGGTCACACACTCACTGGCATGGTTCGTCAGCCATGTGAGCAATCGACGCCCTGAGACTCGGAGAGTGTGCAGGCTGAGCCCCGCTTTTCGCAAGGAACGAGTCGCGCCGCCGCCGGCGGCAGGTGGCTGGGACTTCCGATTCGCGACGAACGATGCCGTCAAGGGATGGGAGCAGATCTGCTCGGCCGCTTCGGCCAACGCGCGAACCGCGTGGGAGCGGATCACGGCTGACCCTCGACAGCGAGACTCACGACAGCATCCCCTGAGGGGTTCGCTCGGCTCGAGTTTGTTGACCGGCGTCGAGATGGAGCAATGGCAGTACGAGGTCACCGCCGGCGGTCGGATCTGGTACTGCATCGACGACGACCGAGCCACGGTCTGGATGACCGACGTGAGCGTCGGCCATCCCAAAGTGACCGAGTAGGGCAGCGGATCGACCTTCTGGCGACTCGGCGGACGAGGTGTCGCTTGTCAGCAATTTGTCAGCAGTTTGTCCGCGAACTGGACGAAACTAGCGGGTATCAGACATCACTAGACGACACGAGCTGGCACGGAATACACATCCTGACCAGGTGAAACTGTCAACTGCGGACACCAGCGGACAACCACGGACAATCGCCATTCCGGAGTTCAAGTTCCCCCTCCGGACCAAATGACCCGGGCAAGAACTCGAACGGTCGAGTGGTGATTTGCATACCCCGCACGCGCTGCGATTGCCCGACGGGTTGCGGTGAACCGCCGGCTACGTCGTCGGCCGTCGCCTGTTGGCGCTGAGGGTAAGGGCTACCCCGGCGAGACTGAACGAGACGATCACCGCAGTGGGTGCAAGCAGCAAGAACTTGATGTCGCCCGGCAGGTTGGCTGGGCGGAGCGCCAATGCGATCAACACCAGCACGGGACCTTGGGCGACGAACGCGCCGTACGCCGAGCGACCGAGGCGTCGTGCGACGTGGCCCTGGTTAGCGTGACGTCGTCGGAAGCGATCGAGCACGATCAACGCGACACTCACCGAGAACACGCCCTCGACCGCGGCGAACCCGGCGGCCTCCCAGAACCAGCCCCCCTTGAAGGGATCCGGTCCGTTCGACAACACGATCAGCACAACGAGGGTGACGACCGCAGCGATCGCAGCGCGGTGGCACGTGTGACGGACCGCGTCGGGGAGTTCGGTCAGCCACCCGCGCTCACTGCCGATCGCACCGAGCACGAACAGTGCTCCCGACTGCGGCCACAGCCACACGTGCAGGTCGAGGAATTGTTCGGAGTCGACCGGGAACCAGACACGCACGAAGAACGTGGTGACCGCGATCGTTGCCGCCGTGACGGCGAGATGTCGCAACGCGAGCGGGCCCGCCCCAGTGGTCACTTCAGCTGGACTCGCCCATCGGAACAACGTCCACCCGGTGGTCACCACCAGCAAGATCGCAACGAACCACAGTGGCCCGGTCCCCAACGATCTCCAACGCGTCCCCGTGAACTCGAACCGGTAGAACTCGACCAGCGACTGCCGATCACCCTCGGCTCGATCCGTCAGCCACCGCAACACCGGCCACACGACCAACGCATAGGCCGCCAACGGCACACCCAACCGCCACCAACGTGATGCCAGGAAACGGCGAGGACCACGTCGAACCAACGGCCCGGTGGTCAACATCCCGGCGATGAGGAAGAACAGCCCGAGACCGAACAAGACGCCCACGCCCACCAACGCGCCCAGCGCGCCTTCTGCGACATCGGACAACGATGGCTCCGCGTACACCCACGTGCCGGCCGCCCCATACGTCATCGCTGCGTGAGCAACGATCACGCCCGCCGTCAACACCATCTTCAAGTTGTCCAGGTACGCCAGTCGCGCAACCCCGGCCGGCGCCGTCTTGTCGACGACCCGGTCGACCGGCACGGTCACCACCGGTTTGCGATGGACCACCACGACATCATCGTCTCGCCACCGACGCCCGACTACCAGTGGCAAACGTCCCGCCCACCGACCACAGCGCCCAAGGGACCAGTGGCGTCAAGGCCGAGCGCGAGGCGGCTGACGTCGGCGATCTGGTCGGGCCGGTGCTGGCACAGGCGTCTGGATGGTCGTGGTCGCACCGACCCGGGTCCGCCTGTCGGGCGCTCGTCGCTCGTTTGCCCCGATGAGCGTGTATCGCCGCACAGATGCCCGCCATACCGAAGTGCCCTCACGATCTGGTTCGGTGAGATGCCCGGAGGAACCGGCGCGGCCTGGCCGTGCCGGTGGTAGCCGTCGGCCTCGGCAGGGTCGCCGGCATCGGAGCCCGGCGCTCGGGTTCAGCGCGGGACCGACTCGTGTCCCGGTCGGCGTCACCACTGGAAGTTCGACGGCGGCCCTGGACGACAGCCAACCGGGCCTGTTCTCGACGCCCGCGTGCGGTCGGCGGTGGCTGACGCCGTGCTCGCTCAGGCTCGTCCCGCGAGAGCGGAAGAGGACATCGGCTCTGGCGCGCTGAGCGCTGTCACTGGATGATGGAATCGAGACGCGCGAGTAGGTGACTGTCGCGTCGTGGAGGTGGTCTGTGATGATGACTCGTCGATCACATTGGCTGGCCATGCTGGCGGTCCTGCCGATGGGGGTGTTCACCGGGTGCGGCGGTGACGATTCCACACCCTCCGACACGACGACGCCGACGGCGATCGCGAACCCGGCTTCCGTCTACTGCGAGGAGCAGGGCGGAACCGTGGAGATCGTGGATGAGTCCGATGGGCAGGTTGGCTACTGCAACCTGCCCGACGGGACACGGATCGAGGAGTGGGAGTACTTCCGCTCGCAGACCGCCGCGACCACGCAACCTTGATACCGAGGACTGAAGATCGTCAGAACAGGCGCCCCCGCCGTAGCGCCCCACGGAGCGACAACACAATCCCGTCACCGATCCGGCACTTCGGCACGCTCTTGCGCGACCATCAGTGATGCGGCCTCATGGGACGGTGCCTGGCGAACGGTCACGAGGGTCATGGACAGCCCCGAGCGCAGTCGAACCGCGTCATTGCCGGGTGCCCTCGGCAGTATCGATGGCGCACGGGTTCGAATGATATCTGGGTGTCCGGTGGTGTGTTCCGGACCGCGACGTCGAGTGGGCGCGGGTCGCTGGGTGACTGATCGGCAGCTGCCGTTCTGGTGCTGTGCTGGGTGGTGCCGGGTGCTGTCATTCCGGGAGCGTGTCCCATCTCACTCGACGATGAGTGAGGTGGCGAGCAGCAGTTCGCCTGGCTCGGACGGCGCGCAGACGACACCGGCGCGTGGCCCTTGGACGTCCACGTACGTCACCCCTGGCGGTACGAGCCCGAGACCTTCGACACCGGGCGCGACCTCTGGTGCCGCTGGCTCGGCGTTGACCCGCGCCACGAGCTCCTCGAGCGTGAAGTCGCCGGTGAGGTGAATCACGACAACGACCCACGTGGGGTCGGTGCTCTCGAACGTGAACCGCATACGACCGGTCGGCACCGTCGTCGGGCCGTCGTAGGTGCAATCGGTGCCGTCGTAGACGACGACCGCTTCGCCGACGGGTGGTGGGGGCTCGACGAGCGCGGATCCTGGCGCCACGCCGTCGAGTGTTCGCAACAGCAGCTCCTCGAACACGGCCGTATCGGCATCGGTCGCCACGTCCATCGGGAATCCTTCATCGCTGCGGATCGTCCGTCCGCCGTCGGGGCCGTCCTCATTCACGACTGCAATGTCGACGCGTTGGGTCATCAACAGCCCGGGATCGACGACCGCGGCGGCCGCGAGCGCATCCCAGAAGTAGGCGTCACCGCTCGCCACCAATGGGTTCGCCTCGTACAGCGACGCGACGAGCGACGCAGCAGCGGTATGGCTGTTGACCGCCAGCCGCTCGAGGAACTCGGACGTGACCGGCACCCGGTTGGTGGCGTCGAGACCGACGAGCACCACCGGCGCCCCCGAACCCACCACCTCGGACGCCGCCATCGGGTCGACGTAGAAATTCCATTCGGAGTGAGCGGCGTCGAGCGCCGGGTCGAGCACGTTGCCCGCCACGTCGACCGCGCCGCCCATGACGACGATCGACGAGACCCGGTCGGTGAGACCACCATCGACTCGCAGCGCCTCGGCGACGTTGGTGAGCGGACCGAGCGTCAGCAGCGTCACCCCCGGCTCCACGGCGTCGCCCAGCAGTTGGCCAGCCGACCCGCGGTCGGGCTCCTGCACATCGAGCGGCACGAGGACGCCCCACCCCGCATCGGCGGCGTCGCGCCAATCGGCCGGGAACTCGTGAGTGCCGGCCAGGGGTGTCGACCGCCCGCAGGCCACCGGAACGGCCTCATCGCCGGTGCGCGCCAGTAGCGCCCGCACCACGCCGAGCCCGGCCGGGCAGCGCACCTCGCCGGTACCCGACACGGTGACCGCCCGCACCTCGACGTCGTCGGACGACAACAGGAACGCCAGCGCCACCAGGTCATCGATCGCGAGATCGCTGTCGACGACGACAGGGGTCCGCAAGCCCTGCGGCACGACCGATGCCGTCGTGGTCGGCGCCGCGTCGTCACCTCCACACCCGGCCACCGAGATCGCCAGCGCAGCGATCACCACCAACCGGACACCGCGTCGAACATCCATCACCGCCTCCTCCAACATGGTCCCAAGAGCCGCTTTCAGCCCCCTTCCACCTCGAAGGTCTGTTCACCAGCCCAGCCCGGCCAGAGTCGATGGTCACCCACGTCGGGCCGCGTCAGAACTCGACGCTCGTAACGGCGAAGCCGCTTCCGAGTTGGGTGGCGAGCACCCGGGTCTGGGGTGTGTCGCCGAGTGTGGTGACGAGCAGACGAGCCGACGAGTCGGTCGTGAGCACGAACGTCTCGTCGGGGGACCATTGCGGCGTGCCGATGGAGTAGGTGCTCCCACCTTTCGCATCGAGCAACACCCGCGATGTCCCGTTCTGCTCGACGATGATCTGGACGCTGCCACCGTCATTGATGCTCGTGAGACGTCGCCCGTCCCGGCTGACGGCGACCGGCTCCCGGTCGGGTGCCACCTGTGGAACCTGGGCGACCGGCACGTTGTCGACGGCACCGGTGGTGATGTCGATGATCTTCTGCGACTCGCCGTACGCCGTCACCGTGACACGTCCGTCGTCGAGCCAGCCCAGTTCAGAGCCGCCGCCGTTGATGCCGGCGAGGCAGGTGACCGTTCGGACCGGACCGCCGGCAGCCGGCACGACCCGCAGGCAGGCGTCCCTCTCCCAGTCGAGGTAGGCGACCGTACCGTGGAGCGACGTGTCGGGTGCATCGGCGAGCGATGCGAACTCGGGCGAGGCGTTGGCGTGGCGGAACGCCCAGAACCCGAACAGTCCGACGGCGACGACCGCCACGAGCGCGACACCGACGAACAGCGGTACGCGCCGATTCTTGTTTCGAAGTGAGCTGCCATGCATGACCGCACCTCCCCCTCGGGCTCCCTGACCCGACGGGTCAGGGAGCCCGACTACACCCTTCTCCCCTCATCATGCGCCTGCCCTTCTCGATACTCAACGAGCCGAACGGCCCGCCTTCGGGCGTCCACCAACCCGATAGCCGCGCACCGATGCAGAGCCGGTGAGAGCGACGGCTTGGGTCCTCCGGCCGAGGCTGATCTCGTGGATCTGGTGACGATCGAGGCCGACCGGTTGCCCTGAGCGGCTCGGCCGCCCTGAGGGCGGCGGCCGGGGTCGTCAGCAGGTGGCGGCGCGCGCCTTGTCGAGCAGGACGTCGAATCCGCGGTCGATACCCCGCACGAGGGTGTCGAGGTCGCCCGTGCCCTGGCGGTCGCCGGTGATGCCGATGTAGAGGACGCCGCAGTACGACCAGATCGCGATCGCGATCTGGATCCGCCCGGCGATCGGCGCGAACGGATAGGCCGCGAGCATGCGGCGGCCACAGAGATACATCGGTGCTCGCGGCCCGGGCACGTTTGTGGCGATCGTCTCGATGTTCTGTTGGAACCGCACGACGGCGCGGGCCACGACAGCGGCGATCGGGTGCGGTGTGAAGTCACCGGTGTGGAGCAGGACGCCCGAGGCCTCGGTTTGGTGGGAGGCCTTCACCTCATCGAGGTGCCGGCAGATCGCCCTGTACCTAACAACCGGGTCGTCGATACCGACCGGGAGCAGGGCATGGGTGACGGCGACACGATTGTCGAGCCGTCCACGCTCGGCGGCGGTGCGCGTCGAGACGGGGACCAGTGCCATCACCGTGCGGTCTTCGAGCGGTTGGTCCCGGGCGTCGAGCAGTTTACGAAATCCCTGGGCGATGGCGGCCAGGACGACGTCGTTCACGGTCCCTCCGAGGGCGTGTCGGATGGCGGCCACATCCGCCAACGACGCCTGCGTGTGGGCCCAGTGCCGGTGTGGTCCGACCGGTCCGGTGAGCGGCGAGTCACGACGGCTCGGTTGCAGCCACAGGCCTCGCCCGCCGGCGACGATGTGGCGGAGCTGGTTCCACGTCGCACGCGGATGCAGGACCGAGCGGATCAGGTGACGGACGTGGGCCCACATCGACCTGGCGACCATCACCGAGTTGAAGCGCGCGATCTCGAACGCCGTCGGCTCGCGAGTCGCCTCCCACACCTGGGCGGCCGGGTGTTCCACACCAGGGCCCGGATCCATGATCAGTGCCAGCAGGTCGGTGCCGGCGATCCCGTCGACCATGCAGTGGTGCATCTTCGACACGATCGCCCAACGACCGTTCCCGAGTCCCTCGACGAGCCACATCTCCCACAGCGCCCGACCGCGGTCGAGCGGCTGCACCATCACCTGTTCGACGAACCGCTCCAGGGCGTCAGGGTGCTCGCCCGAGAGCACCATCCGGTGGACATGATCGGCGAGTTCGAAATCGGCATCATCGATCCACACGGGCCGCGCCGCGCCGTGCCAGGACTCGCGCACGCGTTGGCGACAGCGGGGCACGAGCAGGATCTTGGTCGCAATGAAGGCCCGCACCGATTCCAGGGACGGAGCCGGATCGTCGAAGATCCCGACCGATCCGATATTCATCGGACTCACCGGCCCCTCGATCGCGAGGAACACGGCGTCCAGGCCGCCCAATCGTTCCACCCCAGCCGCTCCTCTCCGATCACCTCCACCCTCATCCTGCACCTTCATCCTCGGTCCGCGGTCTGCAGCGATCCCAGGGTCCAAGGTCATCCACCGCATCAACGCGAGGCGGTCGTCACCGCCACGATGTCGGATGGGGGGTCTTTGGACCCTGGGAGTTCCGGACGATCGCAGCGCACGATGAGGGTGGAACGAGGGTTGTGCGATGACGGCCACGAACCATGTCGATCGGCGCGGCGAGGTATCTCGCTCTGAACCGTGGGTCGGCCGGGGGTGGATCGCGGTCGCCCTGATCCCGGTGTTCTTCTTCCTGGCCATTGCAGTGGGGTACGTCCTGTATGACCTGTTCGGCTACAAGCCGGAAAACGACGACGCACCCTTCTGGGTGGACCTGATCTGCACGATTCCAATCCTCGCGGTGTCGCTGATGCCGTGCATGGCGGCTGTTCACTTCGGTCGTCGCGCCGCAGGACGCGGCGATCGCCGTGGGCTGCTCCCACTGGGGATCGGCGCGCTCGCCGGCGTCGGGATCACGATCCTCAGCGTCGCAGGACTCGTGACGTGACATGTGCCGTCTGAAGAAAGCCCTGGGTTGGTTTCCCGCCGGAGTCCTCGTTGTCGGGCTCGTCTCGGGTTGCAGCTCATCGCCCACCGAGCCGCCATCGGCTGCGACCGTGGCGCTGGAACCGTCACTTCTCACGATTGACGACGTAGGTGGCGATTTCGAGGTGGAAGGGAGCGATCAGTTCGGAGCGAATTCCGACGTCGTCATCAGTTTCTGCCCGGACTCGGACTTCGAGTTCAACGAGGTCGGCGGAGTCGACGTCCGTTTCATGTGGCCGACCGATGACCCCGATCCGATGAAGCTCTTCGAAACGCTGCGGATCGTGGAGTCCGGCGAGATCGACACGCTCATGACGGATCTGGAAGCCGCGGTCGCATTGTGCGACGGGGTCAAATGGACCGACTACGGCGATACCTACTCGTGGACACCCATCGACCCGCCCGAGATCGGAGATCGGCGTGTCGCCGTGCAGTCGCCCACCGAGTGGCCATCCAACGGGCGCTTCGACCTCAACAGAAGGGTCTGGGTTGCCGAGGGGGACGTCTTCGTCGAGATCCTGACCGTCGAAACCCTCGACGGGTCGACCGATGAGCCGTTGATCAGCGACGACGAACTCTTCCGGATCGCCACCACCGCAGTCGACAGACTTCCGGACTGAGCGAAACAGCAACCACTCCCCCCGACAGCAGTGCTCGGAAATCGCGTAGCTGTGGCGACATTCCGACTACCGGGAACCGGCGGCCAGTCCCGGCCACCGCATTGCCCACCGCTGCCGGATCGGCACGCTGTTTGGACCGCACGAGCTCGCCATCCGGACTTCGCGCTGATGCAGCGGACTCGGGCTACCGCTGGTCGCGGCTATCGAGCGCCCGGCTTGGGTAGCTATGCCGGTGATGCAGCGCGCGTCTTGCTGTTGTTCCGGATTTCCCGGCGCTGTTCGTCGGATGCCCCCGAACGGGCATGGTGGGCCATTGGATCGGTCCACCGCGCAGTCTTCGACGCGCATCGTGTGGCAGACCCATGGCAGTGCCCACCGGCCGGCGAGGCGAATGACGTTTCCCCACTAGGGTCACGTCGGTGGACGTCCCGAAGACCCGATACGCGGATGCCGGCGACGTCGACATCGCGTATCAGGTGTTGGGCGATGGTCCGACCGACGTGGTGTATGTGCCCGGTTGGGTCTCCAATATCGAGGTGATGTGGGAAGACCCATCGCTCGCGCGGATGCTGCGTCAGATCGCGTCGTTCTCCCGGCTGATCCTGTTCGACAAGCGAGGCACGGGTTTGTCGGATCAGGTGTCGTTGCGGGATCTTCCGACGATCGAGACGCGCATGGACGATGTGCGGGCGGTCATGGATGCAGTGGGATCCGGATCGGCAACGCTTCTCGGCCACTCGGAGGGCGGGAGTATGTCGATCGTGTTCGCGGCCACATACCCGGATCGCACGAATGGGCTGGTGCTCGTCGGTTCCTACGCGTCACGGACCCCCTCTCCGGACTACCCGTGGGCGCCGGATCCGAAAGATCGGGCAGCCGAAGTCGCCGGTGTCGAGGAGACCTGGGGTGACCCGGACCACATCCCGGTATGGGTCGCACCAAGTCGGATGTCCGACCGAGCGTTCGTCGATTGGATGGCCCGTTACATGCGGTTGTCAGCGAGTCCGCGTGCCGCGGCAGGGTTGCTCCGCATGAACACACAGATCGACACCCGGCACGTCCTCTCGGCGATCTCGGTGCCGACGTTGTGCCTCTACCGCACGGGCGACCAGGACGTGAACGTCGAGGAGGGGCGCTGGATCGCCGATCGCATCGACGGTACGAAGTTCGTCGAGATCGCCGGCTCCGACCATTTGTTGAACGGCCAAGGGTCGGATGTGATTCTCGCCGAGCTCGAGGAGTTCGTGACAGGCTCGCAGGGCCCTCGCTCTCACGAACGGGTGCTGGCGACGATCCTCTTCACCGACATCGTCGGATCCACGGAGCGCGCCGCGAGGCTCGGGGACCGCGCCTGGACCGAGTTGCTCGAACGCCACAACGATGCCGTCCGCAGCCAAGTTGCGCGCTTTCGTGGCCGCGAGGTCGACACACAAGGCGACGGGTTCCTCGCGACGTTCGACGGCCCCGGGCGTGCGATCACCGCCGCTCGCGCAATCGGCGAAGCACTCACATCGCTCGACATCGAGGTGCGCGCCGGCCTGCACACCGGTGAGATCGAGATCCTGGGCGACGACATCGCCGGGCTCGCGGTGCACATCGGAGCGCGAGTCGCCTCGCTCGCCGGCCCCGGCGAGGTGTTGGTGTCGCGCACCGTCAAGGATCTCGTCGCTGGCTCGGGCATCGAATTCGAGTCGCGCGGCTTTCACACTCTCAAGGGCGTGCCCGACGAATGGCAAATCTACGCGGTCATCTGAATCGACCGTGGCTTGGTGATCTGCCAACGGTTCGAAGATGCGTATCGGGTCCAACGACCTCCCTGAACATGCTGGAGACTGGCAGGTTCGAGCACGTACCCGACCGATCACTCGAGGCACGCTGCTCAGCGCCAGTGCGCCGCCGACTTCTGGGGTGGGTGCCCGGAGCGGCCGGTGGTCACACACTTCGCTCGAACATCTCGGCGTGAGTTCCGCCCGGGAACCGGCGCACTGTGGGAGGGCGAGGTCGAGATCCGTAGGCGCATCACCACCCGGCTCAGTCTGGAGTCGCGTCTCAGGTAAGGATCTGTTCTCCCAGTCGGTCGTTAATCGAGATTGGTGAAGTCGGTCCGCCGACACCGGCGATCCCAACGGATCGGCTTCGTAGCCCTACTTCGTGTAGGGCTACGTTCAGTTCTCCGGCGCCTCTGACTTCGAAGTCCGAGGCGACATACGCCCGATGGGTTGCGAACCACCTGGCTACATTGGCCGGGTGATCCTCCGGACTGCGATCTGCGACTTACTGGGCGTGGAGCACCCTGTTGGCAACGCTGGTATGGCGGGTGTAGCACACGCTCGGCTGTGTGCAGCGGTGGCCGCGGCCGGCGGAATCGGTACGGTCGCCATGGGCGGTGCCTCCACGACGGAGGTGACGGAACGTGTCGCGGCGGTGAAGGCGATGACCGACCGGCCGTTCAGCGCGAACTTCATCGCGTGGCTCATCGAACATGATTCGTCGCCATTGGATGCCGCGCTCGAGGCCGGCGTTGCGTCGATCACGCTCTCGTTCGGGGACTCAGCGCCCTACGTCGATCGCGTCCACGCGGCCGGCTCGCTGCTGCTGACCCAGGTGCAGACCGTCGAAGCTGCTCGGCGCGCGGTCGAGGTTGGGGCCGACGTGATCATCGCGCAGGGCAACGAGGCAGGCGGCCATACCGGCGTGACGCCCCTCTTGCCCCTTCTTCCCCAGGTCGTCGATGTTGCCGGCAAGGTCCCGGTGCTTGCTGCCGGCGGTATCGGTGACGGACGAGGCCTTGCGGCCGTGCTCGTGCTCGGCGCGCAGGGAGCGATCATGGGAACACGATTCATAGTCTCGGACGAGGCCGAGAGCGTTTGGCCGCTGCTGCCCGACCAGGTGCTGGCCGCCTCGGCCGACGATTCGGTCTGGACCACAGCGATCGATATTGCGCAGGGACGCGGGCGGTCGCACTGGCCTCGCGGGATCGGCGCGCGCTCGATCCGCACCCAGTGGCTCGAACGGTGGGCCGGACACGAAGACGAGCTTGCGGGCGTGCTCGCCGACGACAGCGACGCTGATCATGCCGCGGGAAGCGACCCCACTCCTGCTTTCGCGGGGCCTGTCGCAGGTATGGTCACGCAACACGAGCCGGCCGCGCTGATTGTCAGATCCGTCGCCGCTGAAGCGGTCGATGTTCTCGAAACCAGTCGGCGCTTGCTGCTCGGTCAGGGGTGAGCCGCCACTGGGTGGCACGAGATCGGGTAGCTCGGTCCGGCGACGCTCCACCTGGCCGACGGCACGGTGATCAATGTTGCGCCCGACACTCCGGGCGGGATTGCCTGCGAATACTTGCAGACCGGCGCTCGGAGATCGTCCGACGAGGTGATTGCGGCGTCGGAGCAGAGCGACAGCGGGCAGGTCACTTGCTTCGGTCACGGCGTGACCCAAGTCGATCCGCTGCCTGCTCAGACCGTCCAGAGTTCGATGACAACTGCGCCGTCGAACGAGATGCCGAGGGCGGCCACGGCCTCAGGGGTCGCGAAGTAGGTCGGGCAGCCTTCGCAATCGAGGCCCTCGGCGACGACGAAGGCGTCCCAGTCGATCCGCCCGACCAGCGCGCCACCCGGTTCGGTGACCGAGAACACGTCCAGCATCCCCTCGTTCGTGTGCTGCTCGACGTTGGGATACACGCGGCGGACGTCGCCGAATGTCGATCCGATTCGCAGCCCGTCGACGGTGGAGACCACGGTCGTGGCACCGGGCGTGTCGGGACTGCGCAGCCGCCACCCGCCGAAGTGGAGAGGCATGGTTGCCGCCGGATCGTCGGGATTGCGGTCGGTGAGCAGCACGTCGAGCGCGAGCGCGTCCCAGCTCAGGATGCGGCCCTCGTTCACGACGTGCACGACCGTGCAGGCGACCCAGTCGGAGCCCTCGACGCACTCACGGGCCATGTCGACGGGCTCGTCGCGGTCGGGCGCGCCGAGCACCGCCGTGAGCCCCGCTCGGACATCCGCTGCCGGTGTCTCGTGATCGATGGTGGCGATGCCGTCGAGGTCGAGGATCAATCGATCGTCGCTGGGCGCAGCCAGCAGCGCCGCCCAGGTGGCCGGGCCCGCGATCCCATCGGCGGCGAGCCCGTTCGCCCGCTGAAATGCAATCACGGTCGCCTCGGTGCCGGGGCCGAAGATGCCGTCGATCCGCGAGTTCATGACCTGACCGTGTAGCTCGAGGCGGATCTGGAGATGGCTGACCCAGGGGCCGGTGTCGCCACGCCGCACCGTTGGTGGATTCGTGGCCGGCCACGTCATGTCGGTGGTGTCAGCTTCGGAGCGGACGAGCACCACTCGACCGTCGATCTTCGTCGGTGGCGCCTCGGCGTAGGTGTCGATCACGGTCGACCGGGACTCGTCGAGCAGCACGACGTAGCGGCCGTCGAAGTCGGCGAGCTCGGTGCCGTAGGGCACCTCGGTCTCGTACGCCACGGCACCGGTGGCGATGTCGACCACGCGTACGGCCGACGGGATCGCGGCGGTCAGCCGCTCCCACTCCTGTGTGTCGAGCTCGCCGGTGCCGGGGTCGGGGCCGTTGCTGTAACGGTTGTCGAGCCGTTGGCGGACAGCGATCAGATCTGCGTCCCAGCTCAACAGCGCGTCCAACTCGCGCGGTTGTTCCCACCATCCGGTCGGTTGTCCGAAGGATGTATCGGGCATGGCGACGAGGTGACCGTGCTCGTCGAACAGGATCAGCTCGCGGTCGTGGTAGATCCATGCCGCCGCCACGCTCTGAATCCCGAGCAGGTGTCCGTTGCGATACGACCGCAACGAGAACCAGTCGTCGGCCCCTTCCGTCCTGCAGGCGACGAAGTCGGGTGGGAGGGCCCCGGCGTTCGGGTCGAGTCGCCGGACGTTGATCTCGTGCAGAACGCCATCGGAGTCGGTCGGCCCACAGGGTCCGGTGTCGGTCGGGGTGTCTCGCGTGACGATCACCGGGCCGTGACGAGTGGTGCCGGCCAGACCGCGGGTGATTCCGGTGTCGATCGGGTTGCCCTGATCGGCTGGGAGCCACAGAATCGTGGCGTCGTCGCCGGCCGGGCGAAAGATCACGCCGCCGAGCCCGTCGTCGGACGCCCAGTCAACGGTCCCAGTGACCAGGCGCGAGATCGCGCCATGGCGGTCGACGCGGTGCACACCGAGCTCGTCGACGATGAGGTATCCACCGGGGCTCGTGCCGATCGGAACGACCTGGCTCGTGGTGGTCGGTGCCTGCGTGGTGGTTGGAGTTGACGTGGCCCCGGTCGTTCTGGTGTCAGCCGGCGTGGTCGCCGTGGTGGTTGGCGCGGCAGGCGTCGTGGTGGTGGTGGTGGTGGTGCTGGTCGGCCCTGCGTTCGGCGCGCCGGAGCCGCCTGCGCATCCGGCGGCGACCAAGGTCGCTGCGATCACGAGCGCCCACCGGCGGCTCACACCGTCTCCTCTCACCTTCAACGGTACGCCGACAGCGGCCCCTTGCCCAGGGCTCGTCGGCCCGACTCGTTGATACCGTCACGGCTCGAGCTGGTGCACCCGACCGGAAGGGATGTCGACGAGCTTCGCGGCCGTGGGTGAGCCCTCGAACAGGGCCATCGGGAAGTCCGGCCCCACTTGGGGTGATCGTCAGCCAGGCCCTGTTGTGCAGGCGATCGTTTCAGCTTTGGCGGACGGTGGTAGCCGGTGCGGTCGGGGAACGGTTCTGTGGCAAGCCAGAGTCTGGGGCCCCAGACCGCGTTCGGCGCTGACCAGAATGCGGATGATCCGGGTGTGGTGCTCCGGAAATTCGGCCTCATGACGCTGCGCGAAGTCGCCAGTGGCTGGTACGGGTGTCATCAACTCGCCCCTCGACACCAGCGGCTCGGCCCAATTGAACGGGGCAGTCATCGCCCGCGCGGAACGATGCCGCGAAGCGTCCTTCTCGCGAGGCATCCACGTCCTGTTCGCGACGTGTTGTCCCTTGACCGGGCGACTTTCGTGGCGAGACGATGGAGCCGAGAAGGTGATCGTCATGATCCGTCGTCTGTCAGCTCTAGCTGCGGTGGGGTTGCTGGTGTCGGTTGCCGCGTGCAGCAACGACGAGGCCGAAGAGGTCACGTCGACGTCCGCTCCGACAGCGTCCATCGCTCCGACTACAACAGTTGAGGAACAGCCCCAGGTCGTCATCGAGAAAGATCTCGCGTACGCCAACTACAACGGCGTGACGCTGACGCTCGACCTGTACATCCCCGCCGACCCCGACGGTGCACCGATCGTCATCGAGCCGTGGGAGGACTTCGCCGAACGAATTGCACAGGAGGGCGCGATCGCAGTCATCGACGAGACGGGAATCGAGGTTCCCGATGCCGCCGACGCCGCGGAGGCTCGCCTGAGCGACCACGGTGCCGTCATCCGGGCTCAGGCCGAGCAGACCGCCTGTGCGATCCGTTTCGTCCGGGCGCGAGCGGCCGAGTTGGGAAGTGACGATCCGGTCGTGGTGATCGGCGGGTTCAGCGAGGGCGGCGGCGTTGCGGCGCACGCCGCACTGTTCGGAGCCACCCTCGAGGAACGTTGGGACGAGTTCGCCACCACGGTTGGTGGTCCGCCGCGTCAGGTCGAATGCGTGGTCGCCGACGGCTCGACACACGTGGATGCCCTGGTGGGGCTGGCCGGCGCCTACGATTTGTACGTGCCGGCCTTCGATGGGCTGTATGGGCGCAGCTATCAGCAGGAGACGGACCCAGAACTGCAGCAGTTCCTGGCCAGCGCGATCGGAGCCCATCCGGAGCTCACGGTTCGCCTGATCCACGGTACCGGTGACTCCATGATCCCGATGGAGAACTCGGTCGCGTTCGAAGAGGCGCTGGCCGACGCCGGCTACGACGTGCAGCTGACCACGTTCGGCGGAGGGCACCAGGATCCGCCGACCGAGCTCAGCCTCGAGATCTTCGCCGACGTCCTCGACCTCTAGGCCCGCGGAGCGAGCGGCCGTCGGAGCGCGCCGCCATCCGTGGCGTCCTTCGACCTCGTGTCGCCGCGACGTGTGGGTGACACCGGGGCTTGCGCCAACAATGCGACACGTGGGGCTGAGCCGCGCGTTTCCACGACTTGAGGAGAATCAAATGCCATTGCGCTGATCTGCCGGATCGCTCAGGGTCCTGACACCGCCATCGACCTGGCAGCCATGATCCGCTCGTGAGAGGTGTCGAGTCGTGAGGTGCTCGATGCCGACCGTCGTCCCCCCGATCACGACCAGATCGAAGCGTTCCGACCCTCCGAACTCGTCAACTGGCTTGGTCCGCGCACTTCCGCGAGGCGCAGGACCACCACGCGCCGACGACGGTGGCGACGGTAAAGTCACCGACGATCACGCCCGGGCCGCCGCACGCCGCCCACCGCGACCAGCACGGCCGATCACCGGCACCAGACCGACGACGAAGTAGGACGATGAAGATCGGCAGTGCGCCGGCAGGGACGCCAGGATCTGTTCACCATCGGGTGATGGTCGAGAAGTATTCCGCGCCGAGGGCGCCGCGGGGTTCCGAATTGCTCCGTATGGTGACGGGGCGACATGACGAGAGGTGGATCGCATGGTGACGGGTGGGCTGATCGAGATCGACGGCATCGAGTACTACCGGATCGACGGTGCCGAGCAGATGGAGCCGTTCTTGATGACGGTCGTCTCCGACTCGGACCTGTGGAACTTCGTGTCGAGCACCGGCGCCCTGACCGCCGGTCGGGTCGACGCTGACCACGCCCTCTTCCCGTACGAGACCGTCGACAGGTTGCATCGGGCTGCGGGCATCAATGGCCCCGTGACGGTGATCGCTCGAACGGTCGACGGGCGCCGTCGGCTGTGGCGACCGTTCGGGGCCGAACTGAACGAATCCTGCACACGGTCGATCGCCAAGAGCGTCGTCGGAGATCGACTGGTTTTCGAGGAGCACCACGACGAGTGGGGTCTCGATTTTCGGGCCACGTGGGCGCCATCGAATACGCACGGCTGGGTGCGCACCGTCGAAGTCGCCGACGTCGGCGGTCGGGGCGCCGAGCTGGAGGTGCTCGACGGCTTGTTCGACGTGATGCCGGCAGGGGTCGACGCCCGCACCGAGCAGACCCTGTCGAACCTGGTCGACTCGTACAAGCGATCCGAGACCGGGCCGTGGGGCACGCTGGCGGTCTACACACTCGAGGCGTTGATCACCGACCGCGCCGAGCCCGCCGAGTCGCTGACCGCCACGACGATCTGGTCGTCGGGATTTGCCGACGCCGGGCCGGATCTCGATGCTCGTGCCGTTTCCGCCATGGTCGCCGGCGAACCCCGCAACCCGAGCCGGCTGGTCACCGGCCGTCCGGGCGCTTATCTGTTGCGAGGCGAGGTCACCGTGCCCGAGTCCGGGTCGGTGTCATGGATGATGGTGGCCGACACCGGTCTCGCCCATCCAGCAGTACTCGCCGTGGCTCGTGCTGCGACCGAAGCCGGTGTCTCTCGAACTGTTGGCGACGACATCGCGGACGGTTCCGAGCGGCTGCGAGTGCTGCTGGCCGGTGCCGATGCCTTCCAGTCGACGGGCGATGGCATCGCCGATGCCCATCACCTGTCGAACGTGTTGTTCAACTCGATGCGAGGCGGCGTCTTCCCGTACGGCCATCAAGTGCCGGTTCGCGATCTCGCCGAGTTCGTCCACGCCCGCAATCGTGTGGTGTCCGAGCGGCACCAGACCTGGCTCGGCGCGCTGGGCCCGTGGATCGATGCCGCGACTCTGCGCGATGCCGCGGTGGCGACTGGCGACACCGATCTGATCCGGCTGGTGTTGGAGTACTTGCCGCTGACGTTCTCGCGCCGGCATGGAGACCCCAGTCGTCCGTGGAATCGGTTCTCGATCAACGTCCGCAACGACGACGGCGGCGAGCTGCTGTCGTACGAGGGCAACTGGCGCGACATCTTCCAGAACTGGGAAGCGCTGCTGCAGTCATTCCCCGCCTACTTCGTCAATGTGGTCGCCAAGTTCGTGAACGCATCGACGATCGACGGTTACAACCCGTACCGCATCTCGCGCGATGGCATCGACTGGGAGGTGCCCGACCCCGACGATCCATGGAGCCATATCGGCTACTGGGGAGACCATCAGATCATCTATCTGCTGCGCCTGCTCGAAGCATGGGAGCACCACGAGCCCGGAGCGATTCGGGAGTGGTTGGACCGACCGGTGTTCGTCTACGCCGACGTGCCGTACGTGATCGCCAGCCACGATGCGATCGTTGCCGACCCGAAGAACACGATCACGTTCGACACGCAACGAGCGTCGGCGATCGCGCAGCGCGAGCGGCAGATCGGCTCCGACGGGCGGCTCGTCGTCGATGTCGACGGGGCATTGCTGAGCATCGGGCTGCTCGAGAAGCTGCTCGTTCCGGCGCTCGCCAAGCTCACGAGCTTCGTGCCCGATGGTGGGATCTGGCTCAACACGCAGCGCCCCGAGTGGAACGACGCCAACAACGCACTGGCGGGTCCTGGGTTGTCGATGGTCACGCTCTATCACCTGCGTCGGTACCTGCGGTTCGTGCACTCACAGCTGGCCGGCGTGGATGCCGAGGCCGTCGCGCTCACGAGATCGGTCGCCGTCTGGTTCCGAGCCATCCTCGACGTGTTCGAACGGTTCCCACCAGCGACCGAGCCGATCGACGATCGCGCTCGGCGTTGGATCATCGACGCCCTCGGCATCGCTGGTTCTGAACATCGCCAACGCGTCGGTCAGGGAACCGATCCGACGCGGCTCGTCGTTCCGGTCGCTGATCTACGGCGTCTGTGTGAGCTGGCCGGCGAGTACCTGGATCAGTCGATCCGGGGTGCCCGGCGTGCCGACGGCTTGTACCACTCGTACAACCGGATCTCGTTCCCCAGTGCCGATGGGGCACAGGTCGACCACCTCGGCCCCATGCTCGAGGGGCAGGTCGCGGTGCTGTCATCTGGTGCCCTCGACCCCGAGGCGTCGATCGATCTGATCGAAGCCCTGTTCGCCTCTGGCATGTACCGAGCTGACCAGGACTCGTTCATGCTGTACCCGGTCGTCGCCCTACCGTCGTTCCTCGAACGCAACATCGTCCCTGCCGCAGCGAGGTCGGAGGTGCCCGGACTCGCGGCTCCGCTCGGGGATGCGCTGCGGAGGATCTTTGCGACCGACCTGGATGGACAGCTGCGATTCCGGCCGAACATCATCAACGCCGGTGTCCTGACGCACCTGCTCGACCAGACGGACCTGACAGGGCCTGATCGCGACGCGATCACCGAGTTGTACGAAGAGGTCTTCCACCACGATTCGTTCACGGGACGTTCGGGCAGCATGTACGGCTACGAAGGCATCGGTTCGGTGTACTGGCACATGGTCGCCAAGTTGCTGCTCGCCGTGCAGGAGACGTATTGGTCGGCCGTCGATGGGGGCACACCTGATGATGTCATCGGGCGATTGGCCGATACCTACCGTCGAATTCGGGCTGGTCTCGGTTTCCGCAAGGAACCGGGGGAGTACGGAGCGATCCCGACCGACTGCTACTCGCACACGCCTGCTCATGCCGGCGCCCAGCAGCCCGGCATGACCGGCCAGGTCAAGGAAGAGGTGCTGACTCGCTTCGGTGAGCTCGGCCTCCGGGTCGCGGACGGCTGCCTGCAGCTGAGCCCGGGCCTGCTACCGCCCGACGAGCTGTTCCCGGCCGCTCCCGATGGGGCTCGAGGGCCGGCGTGGTTCACGTATTGCGCAGTGCCGATGACCATCGGCCGAGGTGAGATCGACGAGGTCGTCGTCGTGGCCGGCGACGGCACTCGCGAACACCGAGATGGCCTCGCGTTGACGGCCCGTCAGTCGCAGGAGCTGTTCGCCCGGATGGGTGCGATCGTTCGCGTGGAATGGACGATCGGACCTTCGACGATGAATCGCTGAGCCCATCGGACCCGATCAATCACGTCGTGGGGTGATGCTGCAACTCAGGGAGTCGCCTCATCGTGCTGCCTCGGATGCCGCGTTGTGCCCGAGGAGAGCTAGCACGACCGTCGGCTCTGGGCCGGAGTGGTCATCCCGCTTCGTTGTTCCAGCGGGTCTGCTTGCCGCGTGGCCGGTGGACGCTGCCGATCGGTTGCAGGATGATGGGCACGCTCGTCTCGTGCAGCAGCTGACGGATCGTGTCTGCGTGACCAGGGCTGAGATCCTGGCTCCACGTCAGGACGATCGCGTCCGCGTGCTCCTCCCGCGCGACATCCAGGATCTCCGAAGCAGCGTGACCGAGTCGGAGATGAATCCGGCTGGAATGGTCCCCGCAATGGGTGGCGAGAAACTCGTCGGCGATGACCTCCTGGTCGTCGGTCGAGGTCACGAACATCGGGACTGTGGAACTGTCGAACACATGGAGGGTGACCACTTCGCCGAGCTCTTCCGTCAGCGCTGCCGCGATCGGCACTGCTGCCTCGCTGGTCTCCAACAGCCCGTCGAGTGGGAGGAGCAGCACGAGCCCGTCACCGGCCAGCGACCGCCCGCCGGGGGGGACGACGACGAGCGGCGCTCTCGCCCCGAGCAACACTGCTTCGGCAACATGCCCGACGGCCTCCGGTTTGCTCGCCACTGAGCGCGAGCCGATCACTCCGAACACCACGTCGTCGGCGTCGAGCTCCGCGATCAGCAAGCGTCCGACGTCGTCGTCATCGACCGCGCGGATGGCTTCGACCGTTGCGCCGGTCAACCGCGCGATGGTTGTCGCCGCCGTCAGGACGTCCGTGGCAGTCGGGGAGTCATCGGTGAACGCCAGGACTCTGCTCATTGTCGCTCCCAACCTTGCGGGGTGTGTCGGAATCGATGTGTCGTTGCCGTGAAGACCTCGTCTCGCAGGATCAGCGGCAGGTCGTTGGTGCAACGGATCTGAAGTTCGTCGCCGTCGAGCTCGACCACCACGGGTGCCCTCCGATACACGAAGCGGTGCAGGACTCGACCCCAATCAGCTGGGACGTGGGGATCGACCGTGAGGCTGGCTTCGCATGCCCGGATCCCCAGGAACCCGGACGTCAGCGCCTGCCAGACCCCGCCCATGGTCGCAATGTGCACGCCACCGGCGGTCGTGCGGGCACGATCGTCCAGGTCGAGCCGGGCGGCGATCCGGAACCAGTGCACGGCCTCGTCGAGCCGCCCGCAGCGCGCCAGCAGGCCTGAACAGATCGCCGGTGACAGCGAGCTGCCGTGGGCGGTCAGCGGGAGATACAGGTCGAGGTTGGGCTGCAGCGTCGACGGCGCGACCTCGTCGGGGACCATGTGGTGGAGCATCAACACGTCGGGCTGCTTGCTGATCTGGGTGTGCTGAATCCGGTCGTGGCCGAGCAGGACGTCGGCCGACAGGGGCGGGTCGCCGATCGTTGAGACGACGGTGTGTTCGAGCTGGTGGAACCCGACAAACTGCTCGTACACACCCGTCTGCGCATCCAATCCGTCCGCGAACCGTTCCGCAAGTTCCATCCACGCTCGCCGCTCCTGCCCGCCCACCGCGCCCAGGCGGCCACACTGGACGGCAGCGGTTCGCAGGTTGAAACGAGCCATCACGTTCGTAAACGCGTTGTCGTCCACTCGCTCGTGGTATTCGTCGGGGCCGATGACCCCACGAATGTGAGCAGAGCCGTCGTCATCGATCTCCGCACGCGATGCCCAGTACCGAGCGGTCTCGGTCAGGATCTCGATGCCCCGGGTGCGCATGAACTCGGCATCATCGGTCCACAGCTGATACGTCGCCACTGCCCACGCAACGTCCGCGACGATGTGCTCTTCGAGTGCCCCAGTGAGGATCGGGATGATCGTGCCGTGCAGATCGCGACCCTCGGCAGGGGTCACGTCGTCGCCGATGTCCGCTGATTCCCAGGGGAACCGGGCCCCGGCGCGACCGTCGGCGCGTGCACGTGCGCGGGCGCTCGCGAGGCGATTCGAGCGATAGGTCAGCGCTGCCCGTGCAGTGCCGGGAGCCAATGCCGCGAGCGCCGGAAGCGCGAACACGTCGGTATCCCAGAAGACGTGCCCGCGATAGGCGGTCCCGGTGAGGCCGCGAGCGCCGATCGCCACCTCGTCCTCGTCGACAGGATGACCACCGTCCCGGTCCACAGCAGCGTCGTCACGGTACTTGCAACAGCTCAGGAGGTGGAACTCGGCCAGCTTCACGCCGACGTCGAGCTCCGGCTGCCCACCGATCTCCGTTCCCACATCGTTCCATCTGCGATCCCAAGCAGCCCGGTGCTGTTCGAGCAGTCGTTCGAAGCCGATCGCCACACGAGTCGCCAGGGCCTCGCGTGCCGATGCCGCAAGTGCCGCACCCGAGGCGTCGGAGCGGCCCGCCGAGTACACGGCGAGCCGACTGATCGTTCGCAGATCGTCGGCATCCTCGACACATTGCGTCCCAACTGCAGCGATCGCGCCGCGACGACCGGTGACGGCCATCTCGAGGAATCCGTCATCCACTGAACGAGAAGTCGACACGTGCCCGGCACGCTTGGGTGGCAACAGGGGTGGTCCATTCACCACGGCGCCCACCGGTCCGATGACGCGGAGCCCCATGAGGCCAGGATGCACGAGCGACGCGAAGCGCGTCGACACGACTCGGTGGCCGTTCGTCCGATGAACGAATCGGTTCACGACGACGGAATGTCGGAGGTCGAGCTCGGCCGACTCATCCCAGCCGTCGTCCGGTTCGAGATCCGTGGTCGCCCACAGCGGGCCCGCCAGCAATTCAGGGACGCCGGCGCCGTCGTAGACGCCGGCAGCCCAGGTAGCCGGCCGCGAGGGTGATCCAGTCACCTCGGACAGGCCGCGAGTACCGAAGCGTCCGTCCCCCAATGTCATGATCGCTTCCCAGGCGCGACGCCGCATCGGATCCACCGGATCGACCGCGATCGTCCAACGGTCGATCGACCGCTCGTCATCCGAAGCCACCAGTCCATGGTGCGACCAAGCTCCGTGCGATCGTGAGAGGCCAAGGTCCTGGCTGCTGCCGGGGAACCGCTGCGCCGGCGCGGGGTAGGGACGAAGGACCGTAGCGCCGTCACTGCGTAGGGCGTAGGAGTTGAGTAGGGAGTCGTTCGAGCGAGAGGAGTTGGCCGTGCCGGAACCGTCCCTCCGGATAGGGGTGATCGCGCCTCCGTCGTTGGCCGTGCCGCCTGTTGCCTATGGCGGGACCGAGCTGATGATCGACGCCCTCTGTTCCGGGCTCCGGCAGGCGGGCCACGACGTCGTGCTCTTCACCGTCGGCGAATCGACCTGTCAGGTGGACAAGCGATGGTTGTTCGCTCGCGCCGATCCGAACAGGATGGGCAACGCCGTTGCGGAGCTCCGGCACGCCGCCGCTGCGTACGACGCACTGGACGACGTCGACGTCATCCACGACCACACCCTCACTGGACTGTTCATCAGCGATCACTATCCGGAACGTCCGGTCGTCACGACGATCCATGGAGCCTTCGATGCCGATCTGTCCGACATCTATCGTCGGATCGACCAGCGAATTGCGATCGCTGCCGTCTCGCACGACCAGGCTCGGCACGCACCGGCCGGACTGACGATCGCCAGGGTCATTCATCACGGCCTCGACGTCGGGCGCTATCCGTTCCGAATCGACGCCGCGGGTGTTCACGTGATGATGCTGGGTCGGATGTCTCCCGACAAGGGTGTCGAGACAGCGATCACCGCTGCCCGAATCGCCGGCGCGAAGCTCATCATCGCAGCCAGGATGCGCGAGCAGCTCGAGTTCGACTACTTCGCGGCGAAGATCCGGCCCGAGCTCGACGACGACATCCAATTCGTCGGCGAGATCGGCTTCGAGGAGAAGATCAGATTGCTGTCGACCGCCCGGGCGCTCTTGAATCCGATCCAGTGGCCGGAACCGTTCGGGCTGGTGATGGTCGAGGCGATGGCGTGCGGCACGCCGGTGGTCGGTTTCGGCTCCGGCGCCGCACCCGAGATCGTCGACCATGGCATGACGGGCTTCCTCGAGTCCGACGTCGATGGGCTCGTCCGCGGGCTGCGGGCGATCGACACGCTTGACCGCAGGGCATGCCGGGCGGCCGTCGAGGCCAGGTTCTCGGCGGCACGGATGGCCGCCGACTACGTCGAGTTCTATCGCGCAACGCTGAACGGTTCTCGAACCGCCGACCAGCTGTCACTGCGGATCTGACCGAAGCGCGCCGGCAGCTCGATCGCGCTCGACGAAGACCTCGATGGATGGGTCGTCGATGTCGATGTCGACCTCGTTGCCGTGCACGTCGACGGTCAGCCGGCGATCCCCGAGCGGGATGCGAACCAGGTGGAGACGGGCGATCTGCGACGGGAGTCGTGGTCGCAGATCAACCCTCCCGGCGGCCAGATCCGGTTCCAGACCGAGCAACGCCCGCACGATCAGGAGCATCGACGCTGCGGCCCAGGCTTGCGGTGAGCACGACGCCGGGTACGGCACCGGCGCCTCCAGGTCAGTCCGGTCGAAGCCGCCGAACAGCTCGGGAAGGCGCCCGTGGCTACCCATCGACGCGTCGATCAACGCCATCGCCAAGACTTGCGCTTCTGTGTCACACCGATATCGCGCCAGGCCGGCGATCGCGATCGCTGTGTCATGCGGCCACACCGACCCACAGTGGTACGAGAGCGGGTTGTATCCGGCTGCATCGGCGGCCAGCGTGCGGATGCCCCAACCGCCGTGCAATGCCGGCGAAACGAGCAGCTCGGCGAGTCGCGCTGCTCGGTGCTGCGGCACGATCCCGGTCCAGAGCAGGTGCCCGATGTTCGAGGTCAACGACCGGATCGGCGTCTTGTCTCGATCGAGTCCCACGCTGTACCACCGTTCGTCGGGCAGCCAGAACGCCTGGTCGAAGCGCGTCCGGAGACGATCGGCCCGATCGTCGAACTCGCGGGCGAACTCGTCGGACTCACCGAACGCACGGGCGAGCGCAGCGCGCCCCCTGAACGCGGCGTACACATAGCCCTGCACCTCGCTGAGCGCGATCGGTGTGTCGGCGATGCTGCCGTCGGCGTGCCGGATGCCGTCCCACGAGTCCTTCCAGCCTTGGTGTTCGAGTCCGTGGTCGTCGCTGCGCTGGTACTCGACGAAGCCGTCACCATCACGGTCACCGAACCGTTCCACCCACTCGAGCCCACGATCGACCGCCGGGAGCAGAGCTGCGATCTCGGGCGTCGGCCCGGTCCATCTCGCCAACTCGGCGACCAGCATCACGAACAACGGTGTCGAGTCGATCGAGCCGTAATACGTGCCGGTGCTGCCGAGCAATCGGGCGCTCATCCGATCGAATCGAACTTCGTGAAGGATCCGACCGGGTTGCTCCTCGGTGCGCGGGTCGACGCTGGTTCCCTGGGCCTCGGCCAGTTCGGCCAGCACTCCTCGGGCGAGTGTCTGGTCGAGCGGCAGCGCCATCCAACTGCTGATGATCGAGTCGCGCCCGAACAGCGTCATGAACCACGGCGCGCCGGCAGCGATCACGACCCGCTCGGGATGTTCGGGGTCGAAGATGCGTAGCGCTCCGAGGTCGTCGACCGATTGGCGTACCGCCCTGGCGAGCGCCGGGTGATCCGTCTCGATTTGCATCGTCGAATCGCGCCAGTGCCGCAGTCGGATCGCCGGGACCGATTCATCCATCACGGTCCCACACCGATGACTCGGTTCGATGTCGACACCACCGGCGCGCACGCTGACCTCGAGACACGTTTCCCACGTCCCACCCGCAGGAACGTCGACGTGCCACGCCAGCGTGCCGTCCCGAGCATGATCCGGACGAACCGTGGCTGTGACGACGGTCCGCTCGACGGCCGTGTCCGCTGCGTCGTCCGGGGCGAGCCACAATCCGGTGGGCACCGCTGCGACCATCCCGGTCGCAGCGCCGACCGTGTGTCCCGACTTGACATCGAACAGGCCGTGGAAGTCGGATCGCGCCGACAGCTCCACGCTGAGATGGATCGTCTCGATTCCGTAGTTGCGAACCTCCAGTGTCTCGCACATGCCTCGCCCGACCCAGCGACGCTGCACCACCGCGATCTGCGCGTCCGCTGCGCCGTCGAGGTCGACCCGACCGACGAACGTCGCCGAGAACGGCCCATTCGCGACGACCGAGAGCGGCTCCACCGGTCTGCCGTTGACCAGAACCATCCAGCCCGAGAGCACTCGGGTGTCGAGCATGAACAGCCCTTGGGCCCCGTGCTCGTGGATGTCGCCGGATCTGCCCGACACGAGGAACGTCGAACCTTCCACGAGCGTCACCGTCTCGCCGACGCCGATCCCTGTGCCTTGGCTACCGAAGGTCCAGGGTGATGTGGCCGTCACATCACCCTGGGACTCCACGATGCCCACACCATCATCGTCGATCACCTGGGCGGCGTTGGACCAGGGTCCAACGGCCCGGCCGCCATGGCGAGCGGCGCCTCGGCCGATCCGTTCATTGTGACGGTCGTGGATCCGCACCCGGAGGTGAGGACCGCGATCTCATGCACGTACCTCGTTCAAGCGAAACGGGGCGTGAACAGTTCGGCGGGCAGGCTCGGGTTCGGCCACGGATCTCCGTTGACGAGGGCGGCGGCGAGTCGACCCAGTTCGTCGCTCGACTTGGCGGCCGCTCCACATCCCCCGATCGCGACCGCGATGTCCGTATCGATCCAGCCGATGTAGGGAAGCCCGCTCGGCGTATAGGTGACGACGCATGGGCGGTGATCGGACCACTGTGCCGGCCGGTCGGGAAGCAGTGTGTGGAGCGCCTCGCCGAGGTGGGCGGCCTCGCGGGTGCTACCGCCCGCACCGAACCACCGGCCGATGTCGTCGCTCGAATCGGCGATCTCGAGCAGCAGTGGGTCGCCGCCGATCTTGAGCAGCGTACGACCGTCGGGGTAGGGGACCGGTGGCACCCAGTAGACGTCGTCGAGTGCGACGTGATCAGGGTCGACGACGATGAGGGAGGGGAGTGGCGCCGGTCCGACATCGGCGCGCACGATCGTGTGCAATCGGCGCTCGATGGCGAGGTGCACGCCAACGATCTCGGCTCCGTAGGCGCCGCAGGCCAGGAGCACGCGGCCGGCGTCGATGGGTCCGAGCCGCGTTCCGATCCGGACGCCCCGGTCTGCCGTTCGTATCCAATCGGCGGGGGCCGGGATACAGGTGCCGCCGGCAGCCTGAGCCAGCCTCTGCTGGGCGGCGATGAGCCGGCGCGGGTTGATCAGGCCCGCCGGCGGGCCCTCGATGACGATTCGATGCCCGCGGCCGCGAGGAACCCGAATTCCCGTCTCCCGAGTGAACGTCTCCACCTCGACCGGCACGACGTCAGCGCCGTGGTCTGCGCCGGAGCTGCGCACCGCGACCAGATCGGAAGCGACGATCGCCAGCCCACACGGTTCGTGGAACTCGACTCCCGAGCGAGCGGCGATGTCGCCGTACCGCTCGATCGAACGAGCCGCCAGTTCAGGCCAGTGCGCAGAGAAGTCGCTGATCCTCGTGATGCGACCCTCGTCGTAGTGACTGGAGAACGGTCCGCCGGACTCGGTGTAGGTCTCGGGTTCGGGCGGGCACACGAGCGCGACCGTCACACCCGATTCCGCCACGTGGCGTGCTGCCGCCGACCCGATCAGCCCACCGCCGATCACCACCACGTCGAACCGGTCCGTCATGGCGACAAGTGTGTCAGATGGCTTCCGCATCACTATTCAGGGTCCTTCGCGAGGAGTCCGGTCAACCCGCCGATCCCGGTCAGCACTTCACGCGTGCTGATCTGTCGGGCCATCCGCTGGCACGACGCCCGACACCGCATCGTCGACGGCGACCGATCCCTTCCGCCGAATCGGGGACCGACGGTCAGATGGTCCGATCTCGACCAGTTCGACGAGCACCGGCGGTGCTGCGGTGGCGGTCGGGCCAGGCCGGTTTCGGCGGTTCGGGCTCAGTAGCCGATGTCGTGGTGGCCGGGGGTGATGAGGCCGCTCTCGTAGGCGAAGACGACTGCTTGGGCGCGGTCTCGGAGGCCGAGTTTGGTGAGGATGTTGGAGACGTGGGTCTTGACGGTGGCGGCGCCGATGTAGAGGGTCTCGGAGATTTCGGCGTTGGTGGCGCCGCTGGCGAGTTGGGTGAGGACTTCCCGTTCGCGGTCGGTGAGGGTGTCGAGTCGTCGGCTGGTGGCGGTGTCGGTGGCGAGGGTCTGGGCGAAACGTCCGATGAGGCGACGGGTGATGGTGGGGTCCAGGAGCGCCCCGCCGTCGGCGACGGTGCGCACAGCCGGGGCGAGCTCTTCGGGCGGGATGTCTTTGAGCACGAAGCCGCTGGCGCCGGCCTGGAGGGCCCGGTAGACGTATTCGTCGGGGTCGAAGGTCGTCAAGATGATGACTTTGAGGGGCCAGTCGGCTTGGTGGAGGATGGTCGCGGTGGCGGCAAGGCCGTCCATCTCTGGCATGCGGATGTCCATCAAGACGACGTCGGGCCGGTGGCGGCGGACGACGTCGATGGCTTCGAGGCCGTTGCCCGCTTCGGCGACGACAGCGATGTCGGGTTGGTGGTCGAGGACCATCGCGAAGCCTCGACGCACGAGGGCCTGATCGTCGACGACGACGACGCGGATGGTCATGGCCTCTCCAGTTCGAGTGGGATGCGTGCTTCGACACGGAAGCGGTCGGGTGCTCGGGGCTGGGCGGTGAGGGTGCCGCCGAGCAGGGTGGCGCGTTCGCGCATGCCGACGATGCCATATCCGGATGCGGGGAGTCCTGCCGCCGCATGGGTGCCGGGGGCGGCGATGGTATTGACGATGACGATGACGAGTTCGTGGTCGTCGAGGCCCACGGTGAGTTCGACGGTTGGGTGGGGTCCGGCGTGCCTGAGGATGTTGGTGAGGGACTCCTGGACGATGCGATAGGCCGAGAGGTCGACGGCTGCCGCGAGACCCGCGGGAGGGGCCGCCATCGTGAGGGTGACGTGGGCGCCCGTGTTGGCGAACTCATCGGCGAGGGCCGGGATGCCGGCGAGCCCTGGTTGGGGGCCGAGATCATCGCGGTCGGGAATCTCGGGCCGCAGGACGCCGAGGAGGTGGCGGAGTTCGCCGAGCGCTTGGCGCCCGGCGCGCTCGACGTCGCCCATGGCATCGACGGCAGCGTCGAGGTCGTCGCGGGCGATCGTCTTGGCGGCGCCGGCTTGGACGGTCATCATCGAGACCTGGTGGGCGACGACGTCGTGGAGCTCGCGGGCGATGCGGGACCGTTCGTCCGCGACGGCTTGACGCGCCCGGGCGAGTTGGTCGGCTTCCAGCCGTTCGGCGCGTTCTTTGAGGAGGGCCAGGTATTCACCACGGTTGCGGATCCGGCGGCCCAGATACCAGGGCAGCCAGGACAGGAGGATGGCCGGGGCGATGTCGATGCGCTGGTGGGTGTCGATCACGGTGTCGAGGAGGCCCACCGCAATCGCTGCGGCGACGGTGGCGAGGCTCTGGCGGTGGTCGTCGGCGTAGCGACCGACGGCATAGATCGCCACGATCAGGGCGAGGTCCTGGCCGTCGCCGTAACCGGCGATGGCCCACCCGGTCATGACCGCCATCACGACAGCCGCTACTGCGACGGGTTGTCGACGCCGCCACAGCAGAGCTACCGCGGCGACGGCCAGCATGGCGAACGCACCGGCGGGTCGGTCACCGATCGAGTCGATCGTGAGGTCTTCGCCGTCGCCGAGTGCGCTGAGGGCAACCGCCACCAACGACCCGGCGAACACCACCACGGCGAGCATGCCATCGGCGACGCGGGGCCATCGAGTGAACGGTCCGCGAGCGGGATGGGGTTCGCCCGGATCGAACCACGACCACAGCGCACGTCGCCGGCTGGTTGCCGGCGACGTGACGTTGCGCTGGTGGCTGATGGTGTGCATAGCTACTGATCACGGTAATCCGGATCCGGGAGTCGGGAACCCCGCTGGGGAGGGATCGGCGTCTCCGCCGTGCGGCGGAGACGCCACCCGCCTCGAACCCGGGCCGGTCGTCCTGACCGTCGGGGTCAGTCGACGTCTCGGCGTTGGATGGCGAGCAACCCAGCGGCGGCGGGAACGAGTGCCCACGCCACGAGCGCAACGACGGCGGAGGGTTGACCGACGTCGTTGAGGACGCCGGACACGACGTTGGCGAGGACGCTCGGCATCCATGACGCGGTGCCGCTGGCGAGCTGCACGACGAGTGGCGGCGCAATGAGCAGGGTGAGCACGACTCCGGTGACAGCCCCGCCGACATTGCGCACGAGCGTCCCGATCCCGGCGCCGAGGACCGCTCCGGCAGCTCCGGCGAACGTCGAGGCAGCGAGGACCTGGGCCAAGTTCCCGGTCGAGACGAGGAATCCGTAGTCGGTGGTCGGAAGGGACAGGGCGACGGCGGCGGCGGTGAGCCCGGCGCCGACGAGTCCGAGGACCCCGCCCCCGATACCGATCGCGCCGAGTTGGGCGAGTACTGCTCGATGTCTGCGAGGTTCGGCGAGGAAGGTGGGCACGACGGTGTGGTGGCCGTACTCGCGGGCGGCGGCGATGGCACCGAACAGCCCGGCGATCGCGAGTGCGTTGGCGGCGAACGCCATCAGGGACTGTTGATCGGCTTCGGTGGCGATGAACGCCTTGGTGCCGTCGAAGTCGGTTCCTGCGACCACGGCGAATGCGTTGATGCCGGCAAGAGCAGCGAGGACGGCGAGGAACGCCCAGGGCATCTTGGTCGAGGTGAGCTTGCGGAGCTCGGATCGGATGAGTCGGGTGATGTTCATGGCTGTGCGACCTCCTGGTCGATGGATGGCGTGCTGGTCCAGGTGAGGAAGAGCTCTTCGAGCGATCCTGCCCGGGGTGACAATTCGTGGATGGCGAAGCCGGCGGTGAAGGCCCGGTCACCGATCTCGTCGATCGGCATGTCCCGAACGATGAGGCTGTCAGGGCCGTGCGCCTCGATCGCTGCGCCGGCCTGCTCGAGCACAACAGCGAGTCGACCGGGGTCGATCGTTCGCACCAGCGATGCAGCCTGTTGGAGCTCGGCGAGCGACCCCTGTGTGACGAGCCGACCCTTGTTGATGACCACGACGTCGTCGGCCAAGTGCTCGACCTCGTCGAGGAGATGGCTCGACACGAACACGGTGCCACCATTGGCGGCCTGGGCCCGGAGCCGGTCGCGAAGGGTCCGGATACCCTCGGGGTCGAGGCCGTTGCCGGGTTCGTCGAGGATCAGGACCGGTGGTTCGCCGAGGAGCGCACCGGCGAGTCCGAGACGTTGCCGCATCCCGAGCGAGTAGGCGCCTGCGTGGCGGCGAGCAGCGCCGGCCAGACCCACTTCTTCGAGGACTTCGTCGACGCGGCGATGGGGGATGCCGGTGGCGTCGGCGAGCACCCGGAGATGGTTGCGACCGCTCCGGCCGGGATGGAAGGCATCGGACTCGATCATGGCGCCGACCGTGCGGGCCGGATCGTCGAGGTCTCGATAGCGCTGTCCACCGATCGTCGCCCGCCCGCGGTCGGCGCTGGCGAGATCCAGCATCATCTTCATCGTGGTGGACTTGCCGGAGCCGTTGGGTCCGAGGAATCCGGTCACCCTGCCCGGCGCGACGGTGAAGCTGAGATCGTCGACGACGGTGTGGTCGCCGTACCGCTTCGTGAGATGTTCGATGATGACGGTGTGGTCCGTTGGCGAAGTCATGATGGTGTCTCCTTGTCGTGCGGCGAGTCCGCCGCGGTGAGGCTGTCGGTGAAGGCTCGAAGGCCTGGCCGGGTGGTGCTCCAGGCGGTGGTGGCCAGGACGAGGCCGCCCGAGAACAGGAAGAGTGCGTCGAGGTCCCACCGGGCGAACGCGCCGGCGGCGGCTTGGGAGATCGACACCAGCCCGAGGCTGGCGAAGGTGACCAGGCTCATGGTGCGCCCCAGCATGTCCTGAGGGGCGCGGGCCTGGATCCAGGTGAACAGGCTGATGGCCAGGTAGCCGTTGCCGACTCCGAGCCCGGCGAGCAGCGTTGCGTCGAGCCACAGGTGCGTGGCCACCCCGAACGACGCGATCGCTGCTCCGAAGCCGGCCAGCACGCCGAGCACGATCGCACGCATGGTGGCGCTCGACGGATGCCCTGCGGTACCGGCCACGAGGTAGCCGGTGAGGTTCCCGATGGCGAAGGCGCCCATCAGGACGCCGAAGGCCATCGCGCCCTCGGGTAGGCGCTGGTGTGCGATGAGCGGGATACCCACCAGCAGCGGACCGACGACGAACAGGTTCACCGCCACCAGGACCGAGAACACGAAGCGGAGCGCCTCGTCCGCCCAGACGTTGCGGATGCCGTCGCCGATCGAGGACCACAGGGCGAACGCCGACGAGTCGACTGGGGGACGCCGGCTGCCGCGAATGAGCCAGAAGGCGGAGGCGGACACGACGAAGCTGACGGTGTCGATCGAGAACGCCAGCCCGACACCGACCATCGATGTCGAGTGGGCGGCGATGACCGCTCCTGCCAGGGTGGGTCCCACGAACGCCGAGAGTTGGGTCGCGCCCATGATCAACGCGTTCCCGGCCTGGAGGTCGTCGCGCCGGACGAGCGTCGGCACGATGCTGTTCTCGGCGGGAACGGCGAATCCGGCCACGAGCCCGAAGGCGAGTGCGAATCCGTACAGCATCCACATCTGCACGACACCGGTCAGGACGACGGCGGCCATCGCGGCGGTCAACACGCCGCGGGTGACGTCGGCGAAGACCATCACACGCCGTGGTGCGAAACGATCGGTCACCGCGCCACCGACCAGCATGAACGCAGCCCGGGGGAGCCCCTCGAGGGCGAGCACGATTCCCAACGCGAGGGGGTCGTTGGTCAGTTGCAGAACGAGCCACGGGGTGGCGATCAGAGCGAACTGGTCACCGAGCAACGACGTCGAGGCTCCCGTCAACAGCAGACGGAAGTCGCGGAGTGTCATCACCCGCCGCATCGACCCGGGTGAGGTGTCGGGTGGCCTGGCTGTGGTCCGATCTGGGGTTTCGCTCGTAGTCATCTGCTTGCCTCGTTTTCCGTTACCCCAGAAGTAACAGGGGTCGGGATTCGAGGCACCCCGCTGGAAGCGGATCGTCGACTCCGTCTCGCGGCGGATGTCGACGCGATGTTCTGTTCACCAAACGGCCGGGTCAGTGCGGCAAGATCGTGATCAGAACGATGAACCGACCAGGACGGGTCGTGGATGAACCCGGCGTCGTGACCCGCGCGCCAGCTGTGAATCGCCGCCGTTCCGGGCGAGACTACGTGATTCGATTGTTGGGCGCCGGCGTGCTGTGCAGCACCCGGTGCCCGCGGAAGCATTGGTCGCTATCCAGCGACGAATACTCTGATCGTGTCGGCGTGGACACCGTCGTGTTGTTCGGCCTGCTGCGCCTCCTCGGTCGCAAGTGCGGCCTGAAGCGTGTCGATACCGGGAGTTTCGATCAGCACAGCTGTGAGCTTCGGGTTGCCCTCAGGATCGCGAAAGGCAGTGACTTTCGTACCTCGCTGTTCGAAGAACTCGGCCCGTTTGGGCGAGTTGAACCAATGGTCGACGTCGTCCACATCGTGTGTTGCGATCACCAGCATTCGGACCCTCTTTCCGCAGCTCGGTGCTGCGCTCACCGGTCGAGCGCGACGCTCGGGCCGGGGCGGGGTGCGTGAGCGCTTCGCCGACGTGCGTTGTCACGGCTCACCCGCGGCGACCAGCGGCCGGTGCGAGACGATGGTCTTCGCCCCTTCCGACACGCAACCCGTTCCGTGCACCACACGGCTGGCACGGTGCCGCAAGATCGTGATCAGAGCGACGAACGTTGTGCAAGGATCGGTTCTGATGCGTTCGCAACGTGCGCACAGAAGGGACAGACATGCCTGACCGGTCGTTTGATTTCGTCATCGTGGGGGGCGGCTCAGCCGGCGCGGTGATCGCCTCTCGGCTCTCCGAAGATCCGTCGTGCACGGTCGCATTGCTCGAAGCCGGCGGGCCACCGCCACCCGAGGAGCTGATGCCGGCTGCGTGCCCGGCGTTGCAGCTCAACCCCGAAACCGACTGGATGTACACCGCAGATCCCGGCGGCGCCGGGCTGGGTCTGGCGGAGGGCCGGATGATGATGCCGCGCGGCAAGATGCTCGGGGGAAGTTCCGGAATCAACTACATGGCCTATGTCCGAGGTCATCCGGGGGACTTCGATGCGTGGGCCGCCGATGGGTCGACGAGTTGGAGCTACGACGATGTGCTGGCCTACTTCAAGAAGAGCGAGGGTCTGGCCCCGAGCGGCGACATCGTCGTCGACGCGGATGCTCACAGTACGACGGGTCCGCTGGGAGTATCGGTACGGTCACCGGTCATCGACGGCTCTCGGGAATTCGTCGAAGCGGCGGTGGCCGCCGGAATCCCGGCCGGTGACTACAACGGGCGCGACAGGGGTGGTCCCGAGGGGGTTGTCTCGCTCCTGCAGACGACCACTCGAAGTGGAAGACGCTCCAGCACCTATCACGCATTTCTCGAAGGTGACGTCGAGCAGCGTCCGAACCTCGAGATCATCTGTGGGGCTCAGGTCACCAGGGTGCTGTTCGACACGAGCACCGGCCAGTTGACCGCTACCGGTGTCGAGTACGTCGCCGCCGATGGCCACACCGCCGTGGTCGTCGCAGACAGGGAGGTGGTGCTGAGCGCGGGCGCGATCGGCTCTCCGCACATCTTGCTGTTGTCCGGGATCGGGCCCCGCGATGAGCTCGAAGCGGTCGGCGTCGGGTGTCAACTCGATGCTCCGGATGTCGGCAAGCATCTCAAGGACCACGTGCACGTCGGACTGGTGTTCCCAGCGCCCGGGGTCGGGATCTCGATGACCGAGCTCGGCGTCTCGATGGGCCCGGACGCGCTGCGAGCTCCGGCCGGACCGTTGCCCGCCGATCCTGCGGACGACGCCGACATGCCCGAGGAACTCCAGGCGCTCAAACAGGAAGCCGAGCGACGGCTGACAGAGTGGGCCACCACCGGGAACGGCCTGGTTTCCTCGTCGATCTACGAGGCGTGCGCCTGGTTCTCGACTGGCCTCGGAGACGATCACACCCACGATGCCCAGGTCGGCTTCTTCCCGTGTGGCTACAACCCGGATATCTGGCGGGCGATTCTGAGGGTCGACCCTGACGAGTACTTCGATGACCCTGCCGTACGGTTGGCCCCCGACGCAGAATCGATCCTCGTGCTGGCCAACCCGGTGCAACCTCACAGCGAGGGTGAGATCGTGCTCGCCAGCGCCGACCCGCTTGCGCATCCGGACATCCGCATGAACTACTTCGCCGACCCGCACGACATCAAGGTGATGATCGCTGTCCTACGTCGTGTGTTGGACATCGTTGCGAACTGGCCCGGAGACCGCAACATCGGTCCCGTCCTCGTTCCGCCGGCGCTCGCTGTCAGGCACGGACATGTCGCCGGGGAAACCCTCAGCGATGCCCTCCTCGAGGACCTCGCCCGGCACTACGCGTGGACCGTGTATCACCCAACCAGCACCTGCCGGATCGGCAGCGTCGTGGATGTACGCCTGCGCGTCGACGGGGTCGACAGGTTGAGAGTGGCCGATGCCAGCGTGATGCCCAACGTCGTCAGTGGCAACACGAACGCGGCGGCGATCATGATCGGTGAGAAGGCCGCGGAGATGATCGCCATCGACAACGACATCGCACTCAACGAGTTCGTCGGGGCCGAGCACTGAGCGCGGGCAGACCCTCGCCGCTCGCGTCGATCGAGGCTGGAGATCGGGCCCTGAGATGGGTGAGCAGGCCCGCCGACTGCCCGAGTTCGCGCGCGTCGACTACACCTTGATCGAGTCGAGCGGGTCGTCGGGGTAGAGGCTCGGCACGTGACGCGCCGAGCCTCGAGGCCATTCCGGGCAGCCGGGTGTTGTCGTCGCAGTCAGATTTCGCCGCGGCGCTCCATCCACATGAATGTCGCCCACCCGGGCGCGATCGGGAGCCAGAAGGTCGCCAGCCGGAACGTGAGGACCGCCGAGATCGCCACGCCGCCGTCGAGCCCGAAGCCGGACAGTGCTGCGATCATGGCGGCCTCGAGCGGTCCGATGCCGCCAGGTGTCGGCGCGATGTTGGCGATTGCTGCGGCGCCGAGGTAGGCCGCACCGATCTGGGCGATGGTCAAGTCGCCCCCGAACGCCTTGACCGAGAAGACGAGAGCGAACAGGTAGCTGAGCGTGATGAGGGTTGAGCCGCCGAGCAACGCCATGACGCGGATGGGACTGCGTACCACCTCGGCCACGTAGCCGGCCGCAGTGCGGAGTCCGTCGATCACTGGCCGGATGACGGTGCGGCGCACGATCGGGAACAGTGACGCGATGGCGACCACGACCAGGGCGATGGCCGCCACGAGCAGCAGGGTGCCGATGCTGGGCAAGGAGACGCCGCCGATGCTGGCGCCGCCGGCCCAGGCGAAGAACCCGACCATCAACAGCAGATGGGTTGCGATGCCGGCGATCGCGTTCAACGCCACCGATGCGCTCGCCTCGGAGGACGTGAGTCCGTTGCGCTGGAGGAACCGGCCGGCCAGGGCCATTTTGCCGGCGCCGGCCGGGCCGACGAGTTGGGCGAAGGCGCTCGCGACCTGGCTTCGTGCCGAGGCCCCGATCGGCATCGGCTGGGCGACCGAGCCGAGGAATGAAATGGTGGCGAATACGAAGTAGATGACGGCAGCACCCAGCAGGGCCGGTATCCACTGCCATCTGGCATCTCCGAAGGCGTCCACGGTGTCGCCGAGATTGCCGAACTGCGGGAGCAGCGAGTAGAAGGCGAGCGCTCCGGCCATGATCATCACGAGCGTCTTCGGCTGCACTCTCGCAAGCCGTTCGAGTGGCACGTCATCGGCGCCCGTGCGCTCGTGGATCTGATGGCGGAGCTGATCGAGCAGGTCGCGCTCGGTCTTGATCGACTTGCCCAGCGACCTGCTGAGCGCCAACGGCTGGAGCAGCGGGAGCGACGCGGCGACCGCCTCGTCGCCCAGTTCATCGACACCGAGCGCGACGGAGCGCTCCGGTCCGATCACCAAACCGAGTGTCACCAGCAGCTCGGCGACGTCGCGAGCCCGTTCCCGGTGGTCAGCTGCGAGTTCGGCTTTGTCGTAGTCGACCAGCCACACGCAGCCGGCGTCGTCGAGGATCAAGTTGTCGAGCGTCAGGTCGTGATGTGCGATCCGGGTGGCGTGCAGGGACCGAACCCCGGCGAACACGGTTCGCACCATCTCATCATCGAATTCGTCGGCCGCGATCGTGGTCAACTGTCGTCCCGCGACGAACTCCTCGACCAAGAACACCGCACCATTGTCGGTGGCGCCGAGCCCGATGACCGCGGGGCTGCGAGTGCCCGCATTGCGGCCGGTGAGGGCGGCCAGGGCCTCGTGTTCGACTTGGCGCTTGAGCGTGCTGTACGGACGCGAGACCTCCGATGACCGCAGCCGAACCGCTCGGTACAACCTGCTCAACAGGTCCCAGCTGCGGTCATCGGGCGTACGGAGCTTCACGAAGGTCCGATCTCCGTCACGCTCGAAGGTTTCGTAGGTCGCGTGATACCCAACGTCGTCGCGCCGACGGACCTCGGCCGGGTCGAGGCCGACCTCGCGGAGCGCTGCCAGGATCTCCTTGGGGCCCGGCTCGGCGTTCGGGGAGCCGAACATCAACAGGGCGATCGAGCCGACGACCATGCCGAGCGCCAGGCCGATCCACACGTTCAGTGGCGGCTGACCGGCGCCGAGCAGGCGGAGCAGCACGAGTATGACGACCCATGCCCAGGCCGCTCGCTTCCAGCGGCGATGCAGGTACGCCGCTCCGACGGTGACCGATGCGGCCGCTGCAGCGAGGTAATCGGTGGTCGGGAAGTCGGATGCCACCAGCGGGGAGCCTTCGACCGTGCGTTGGGCGATCACCGTGGCGACATTCCGTTCGCCCAGCCACGAGATCACGAGCAAGGTCAACAGGCTCGCCGCCATGGTCGTCAGCCAGAGGTGCAGCAAGAGGCGCCAGCGGTGGCGCCAGACGACCGCACCGATCGCGAAGAGTGGCACGAACGTCGCGATCAGCTGTGCGGTTCCGAGAACTACCTGCTCGATCGCCGTGGGGATCCGGTCGATCGCGTCGACGAGGTCGCGTTCGGCGCCTGCGATCGTGCGCTCCGCAATCGAGGCAGCGAGCAAACCTGCGGCGAGGAATCCGAGGCTGAGGAGAAGTCGATTGATGTCGCCCGCCGACCATTTCCGGCGCGGTGTCGGTTCCGGGAAGAGTGTGACCTCCCCGTACGCCTCCGGCGATTGCGCTTCGGTGCTGCTACCGCTCACAGGTGCGAGAGCCTAATGGCGGTCGACCGTCCTGAACCGAGTGATCGGTCAGGATGGTTCCGAGCCGCCGGTCGGTCAGCACTTTGCGAGCCAGAGCCTCGAGTTCTAGGCCTAGATCGTGCGCCGGTCGGTTGGTGAGGTCGATCAGTGATGGCTGGTGGGATGACGTGCTTCGAGCACTGAACCATTAGGAGTGTGCTGAGCAAGTCGCTTCCCGGCGTGCATGGAAGCGGCGGGAGTGTTGCTCGTTGGTGTCGATCGGCGGTCGGTCGGCTGGTTGGGGGTCTTGGCGGATGCCCCGCGGTTCGTGGCTGCGGTGTTCTGGGGTTGTCGGTCGGTGCTGGTCGTGTCCGGTTCAGGTGGCCATGGTCCAGTTGTTGTCCCAGGTGATGCCGAGGTTGATGAGGCGGCGCAGGTTCACTGCGGCGCAGCGGTGGGCGAGGCCGATCTGGTTGCGGGCGATGCCTCGGTAGCGGACTTTGCGGCCACCGCGACGAACAAGCCATGCGATGGATCGTTCGACCATCGGACGGTGCTGACGGTAGGGCTCACTGAATGCGGGTGTGAGCGCGTGGGCTCGAGCGGCGGCGAGTACGTCGTGGTGTTCGTGGATCGTGATGTTGCGCCCGCGAGCTGATCGTGTGCAGCGTTCCCGAACCGGGCAGCCTTCGCAGCGCCGCCCGAAGTCTGCTTGGCGTGAGCGTGGTCGGATTGCGATCGTGATCCCGTTCGGGCAGGTGACGGTCATTGCTTGGAGGTCGATGTTGAAGTCGTCGGTGGTGAACCCACCGGGCACTGCTGAGTGCATCGGGACCGGCTTGATCGTCGCGGTGTGACCTTGCTCGTTGAGGTGGTTGCGGAATGCCGCGGAGCCATAACCAGAATCGGCGAGCACTTCGACCGGTTCGGTCTCACCGGCAAGCAGTCCTGGTGCGGCTTGAGCGTCGCCGACGTTGCCAGCGGTCAACTCGCATGCGGTGATCAGACCGGTGTCGGGCTCGATACCGATGTGTGCTTTGAACCCGTCGCGATAGTTCGACGTCGTCTTATGCACATGGCGCGATTCAGGATCATGCACCGACACGATCCGATCCGGTCGGGTGACTGGTGCGATTCGCCAGGTCCCGTCGTGATCGCCGGGCTCGACATCTTGGCCGGCGACCAATGCCAACAAGCCCACTGCTTCGGCCTGGACGTCGTCGAGTGCCACTCCGTCGAGCGCGGCCAGGATGGTGCGGGCATCGTTGACCAACTCGGTCACGACCCGGTCGATGTCGCCCCGGTCGTTCCACGCGCATGCCGGCTTTCCCGAATCGTTGTCGTAGTCATGAGCAACCAGTTGCAACTCTTTGGCGGCGGGGACCAGACGACGCACCCGGCGGATCTGGGCGACGAGTTGCATGATCGCGTCCTGGCGTGTGACAGCGTCGTCGAGGACCGTGGAGTCCAACGCCCGGCGGTTCTTGCCCGCCAACACGTTCGAGGCATCGATCACTTCGCGGACCGCGTCGAAGATCCGCTGTGGACGCTCACTGGTGCGCAGCTTGTTGCGCCACAACGTCAACACCGTGGGATGGAAACCCTCATCGGCAAGGGATCGTCCAGCGGCGACCTTCCACGAAATCGAGTTCCGCAACTGCGTGATCGCATCACGGTCAGACAAACCTTCGAGCGCCTGCAACACCATCACGGTCGCGATCACATCAGCCGGCACCGATGGGCGACCCCGACCCGACCCGAACAGATCGGCGAACATGTCATCAGGAAACAGACGCTGACGATGCTCGGCGAGGAACCAGTGGACCGAATCTCGAGCGACGAGATGACCACACAACGCCATCGCGTCCAGCAACTCTGGGTTCGGATCCGACGTGCCCTGCATGCACACCATTCTTTTCCATCCGACACCAAAACGCGAGCACCCTCACCGAATTGCTCAGCACACTCTTAGGGAGCTGCTGATCGCCTCGGGCTCGAACGACAACCGATCAAGTGAGGAGGCAACTGATGGAGCAGGTGTTCGTCGGCCTGGACTGGGCCGAAGACCATCACGACGTGTTCGTCGAGGATGACATCGGCAAACGGCTCGGCGGTGGTCGATTACCCGAAGGCGTCGAAGGCGTGGCCCGGTTCCACGAGCTCGTGGCCGGGCACGTCGACGACCCCGCCGATGTGGTCGTTGCGACCGAAACCGATCGTGGTCTGTTCATCGGGGCGCTCGTGGCTGCTGGGTACACGGTGTTGGCAGTCAACCCGATGTCGACATCGCGCTACCGCGAACGGCACTCGACCTCGGGCGCCAAGTCCGACCCGGGTGACGCCAAGGTGCTCGCCGATCTGGCCCGCACCGACGCCCACAACCATCGGCCGGTGGCTGGTGACAGTGAACTTGCCGAAGCAGTCAAGGTGCTCGCCCGAGCGCACCAGACGATGATCTGGTCCCGGCAACGCCACACCAACCAACTGCGCTCCATATTGCGCGAGTTCTATCCGGCCGCTCTCGAAGCATTCGATGAACTGGCCGGACGCGACGCTCTCGCGGTGTTAGCGATCGCGCCGACCCCGACGATCGCCAAGCTGCTGTCACGCTCGAAGATCGCCGCTGCCTTGCGTCGCGGCGGCCGACAACGCCGCATCGACGAACGCGCCATCGAGATCCAGACCGCGCTCCGCGCCGAGCAACTCGAAGCACCCGCCGTGGTCGCCGACGCAATGGGTGCCAGCGTCGCCGCGCTCGTGGCGGTGATCGCCGAGATGCAGACCCAGATCGAACGCCTCGAGGCCGAGCTGGCCGAGCGTTTTGAGCAACACCCGGACGCCAAGATCATCCGTTCCCTGCCAGGACTGGGGATGACGCTCGGCGCCCGGGTGCTCGCAGAGTTCGGGGACGACCCGAACCGCTATGCAGATGCCAAGTCTCGCAAGAACTACTCGGGAATGTCACCCATCACCCGCGCCTCGGGCAAACAACACGTCGTGTTGGCCCGCTACGCCCGCAACCGGCGCCTCGCCGACGCCTGCTACCAGTGGGCGTTCGCGACACTCACCGCCAGCCCCGGAGCGCGCCACTTCTACGACCAGCGCCGAGCCGCCGGCGACACCCACAGTCGAGCCCTCCGCGCCCTCGCCAACCGCCTCGTCGGCATCCTCCACGGCTGCCTCCGGCACCACACCATCTACGACGAACACACCGCCTGGGCCCACCGCACCCACATTGCCGCTTGACACCTACGACCCGTGGGATGTCTAGGCCGGAACCCTCGAACCTGCCGTTACGTACTCACCGCCGGAATCGACATGCTCGCCGGCGCCGGCGCGGCGCGCATCAAGATCTGTTTCGAACCGGACGATCCAGCAGCGAGGGGTCTCTACCTCAGCGTCGGCTTCGAACGGTCAAACAGACCGCAGTCTTCTCGCGCCGAGCGAGCGAACAAGCCTCGTAGTCATGCAACCGGTACTCCGACGCGAAACTCGTTCTGTTCACCGAATGGCTGGAACGGTGCGGCCAGATCGCGACCGGAACGATGATCGGGCCGGGCCCGTCGCTGAATCTGATCAACCAGGTTGCCGGTTAGTGGTGTGACTCGTCTCCGTGGACACAGCGGCATACAGAGGCGCCCGACGCAACTGCAACTTCTCGGCGATCAGCAGCGAAGCAGCCACCACGATGACGCCGGCGACGATGTCGAGGACGAAGTGATTCCCCGTGAAGACCACGGAGAAGGCGAGGAGCACTGCCGGCAGCATCGAGCAGAACCACACTCGAGGTTTGCGACTGCCCCTCGCCAGGACGAATCCGGCGATGACCGGCCAGCCGACGTGGAAGCTCGGCACCGCTGCATACCGGTTCACCATGCCGGGCTGTTCTGCCATGAGCCGGTCGCCCTGCAGCGACAACGTGTCGACGTAGCCCATGAACCTCGGCGGAGCGACCGGAAACGTGGCCCAGATCACCAATCCGATCACGGCCGCGACCAACAGCGTGTCGCGCAGGAGCAGGTAGCGGCGCCGGTCGCGGACCCAGAGGATGACGAGGCTGCTGCCGACGGCCACCCAGTAGAGCCACTGGTAGATCCAGTTCCAGAATGTGATCCAGAACGGGCGATCGAGCACCCAGTCCTGAGCCTCCCGTTCCCAATCCACCAGGAGCCGGTGCTCGAGTTCGATCAGCGCCCTGGCGTTTCGCGTTGCGTCCGCGCTCGAACCCTCGAGCTTCACCCGGAGGAATCCGTACATCGTGAGCGCGACCGCGATGAGCGCAACTTCGATCGCGCCGCGTCGAACGAATCGGCTCGGCGACGGTTCACGGGCTCGATGCATGGGGCATGACCACCTTCCGGTCTGTCCTTCACTCTTGATATAGCTGCCGTGGGCGCCGAACGCAAGAGCCGTTCGTCACTGTCTCGTAACGAGAACGTTGTCATTCCGACGCTTGACGGCCGAACTCGTTCATCGCGACCTGGCTTCTGCGGTCGCGCGGCAACGATCTCTGGTGTCGTGCGTGCCGTTGGGCTATGGTTCCGCGCCATGCTGCAGCCCAGCCAGCGAGTGTCGACGTGAGCCTCGACGAGCCCGTCCTCAAGGTCTCGGATCTCAGCACCGAATTCCACACGCCAGACGGCGTCGTGCACGCGGTGAATCACGTGAACTTCGAGTTGCGTGCCGGCGAATTCCTCGGCGTCGTGGGCGAGAGTGGCTCGGGCAAGAGCGTGACGATGATGTCGTTGCTCCGGCTGATCCCGATGCCACCCGGACGCATCGTCGGCGGCACCGCCATGTTCGACAATCAGGATCTGCTGTCGATCGGGCCGAACGACCTGCGCAGGGTTCGAGGCGGCCGAATCGGGTTCATCTTCCAAGACCCGATGACGTCGCTCAATCCGGTGCTCACGATCGGCCGCCAGCTCACGGAGCCGCTCACGTTGCATCTGCGTTGCAGCAAGGCCCGGGCCCGGGAAGTCGCCGAGAACCTGTTGGCCATGGTCGGTCTGCCCGATGCGAGGCAGCGCCTCAAGTCCTATCCGCACGAGCTGTCCGGCGGCATGCGCCAACGCGTGATGATCGCGATCGCGCTCGCATGCTCACCGGAATTGATCATCGCCGACGAGCCGACGACGGCCCTCGACGTGACGGTTCAGGCGCAGATCATCGAGATCGTGCGCAACCTGCGCACAGAGCTCGGAACCGCGGTGATCTGGATCACGCACGACCTCGGTGTCATCGCCGGGCTCGCCGACAGGGTGATCGTGATGTACGGCGGCGAGATCGTCGAAGAGGCCAGGGTGGCCGACCTGTACAGCAATCCGGTGCATCCCTACACCCAAGGGCTCCTCAAGTCGTTGCCGCGCCTCGATCAACAGAACACCAAGCTCGAGAGCATCGAAGGCCAGCCCCCCAGCCTTTACGCGGCGCCGACATCGTGCACTTTCGCACCGCGGTGTCCGTACGCCTTCGAGCGTTGCCATCGCGAGGTGCCGGCGCTCAGTCCAGTTGGAGACGACCACCGGGTGGCGTGCTGGTGGGATACGGAGACGGGGGCGCCGCGATATGACAGCTGAGATGTCATCCGACCTCGACACGCACAATTCTGCCAAAGGCGAGGTGTTGCTGTCGGTCGAGGGACTCAAGAAGCACTTCCCCATCATGAAGGGTGTGCTCCGTCGACAGGTCGGTGCCGTGCGAGCCGTCGACGGGATCAGCTTCGAACTGTATCGCGGTGAGACGCTCGGTCTCGTCGGCGAAAGCGGGTCGGGCAAGTCCACAGCGGGACGCGCCGTGCTGCAGCTCGAGATCGCTACTGCGGGCACCGTCACCTTCGACGGACAGGATCTCAGCAAACTCTCGAATCGAGAGATGCGTCGGATGCGACCGCGGATGCAGATGGTGTTCCAGAATCCTCACGCATCGCTCAATCCGCGCATGACGGTGGCGTCGATCATCGGTGAGCCGCTCGTCGAGCACCGAGCCACCGCCCGCGGGAGCGAGCGGACGGATCGGATCTCGGAGCTGTTGCGCCTGGTCGGACTGGATCCGACGCACGCAAACCGGTACCCGCACGAGTTCTCCGGCGGGCAGCGCCAGCGGATCGGCATCGCACGCGCGATCGCACTCAGCCCCGAGTTCATCGTGTGCGACGAGCCGATCGCGGCACTCGACGTGTCGATCCAGGCGCAGGTCGTCAACCTGCTCGAGGAACTGCAGGACGAGCTGGGTCTGAGCTACCTGTTCATCTCGCACGACCTCAGCATGGTGCGCCACCTCGCCGACCGCGTGGCCGTGATGTATCTCGGACGGATCGTCGAGTTGGCGCCCGTGAGGCAACTGTACGAATCGCCCAAGCATCCGTACACGAGGGCGCTGCACTCTGCCGTCCCGGTACCGGATCCTGTGGTCGAAGGAGCACGCCGGCGCATCATCCTGGAGGGGGATGTTCCGAGCCCGGCCAACCCCCCGGCGGGGTGCTCGTTCCACACCCGATGCCCCGCTGCTCGGGAACAATGCAAGACCGAAGTGCCCGCCTGGCGCGAGCTCGAGCCCGGCCACTGGATCTCGTGCCACTTCGCCGACGAACCCGGTTGGTAGCCGATCGTCACACAGATCGCTCGCACAGTCGTCAGCCAACAACTAGGGTGACGAAAATCAAAGCCGGTCACCGATCGGCCAGGGGAGGGAGACCCACGTAATGAGAACCAGAAAACTGTACGCAGCTGCGGCTGCAGTGGCGCTTGTCGTCAGTGCTTGCGGCGGTGACGACGACACCACCGGCGGCGGCGCAACCGAGACCACCGCAGGTGGCGGCGGCGCAACCGAGACCACCGCAGGTGGCGGCGGCGCAACCGAGACCACCGCAGGTGGCGGCGGCGCAACCGAGACCACCGCAGGTGGCGGCGGCGACTCGATGGCCGGTCAAGGCGGAGAGCTCGTGCTCCTGCAGTGGCAGGCACCATCGCAGGCGAACTCGCTGTTGTCGAGCGGCACCAAGGACCTGCTCGCAGGCTCCATCGCCCTCGAGGCGCTCGCCGAGTTCGCGCCCGACGCCTCGATCGTCCCGGTTCTCGCCGCTGAGGTCCCGACTGCCGGCAACGGCATTTCGGACGACCTGACGCAGATCACCTGGACGTTGCGTGACGACATCTTGTGGTCGGACGGCACACCGTTCACCGCCGCTGACGTCGTCTTCACCTACGAGTACTGCACCAACGAGGAGACCGGCTGCTCCAACGAGTCGTTCGGCGGCGTGACCAGCGTGGTCGCTGACGATGACTACACCGTCACGATCACATTCGACGCGCCGACGCCGTATCCGTTCGTGCCGTTCGTCAGCTACACGAGCCCCGTGATCCAGCAGGCGCAGTTCGCCGATTGCGTCGGTGCGGCTGCGAAGTCGTGCTCCGATCAGAACTTCGCTCCGATCGGCACTGGCCCGTTCATGATCACCGATCTCCGACCGGAGGACACCCTCACTGCCGTCATGAACCCGAACTACCGCGGTATCGCCGAGGGCAAGCCGTTCTTCAGTGGTCTGACGATCAAGGGCGGCGGCGACGCCGAAGCAGCCGCACGTTCCGTGCTCGAGGTCGGCGAGGCCGACTACGGCTGGAACCTGCAGGTCGCACCCGAGATCCTCCAGCAGATGGAGTCTGCCGGCATCGGTCGACTGGCTGCGGGCTTCGCCTCGAGCGTCGAGCACATCCTGCTGAACCAGACCGATCCGTTTGCCGATCCGCCGTCGGAGGGCACGCCGAACCCGCTGTTCGTCAACAACCCGGATCTGCACAAGGCTCTGTCGCTCGCGATCAACCGTGACGAACTCGTCGCCGTGGGTTACGGCCCCGCCGGTGCTCCGACCTGCAACTACTGGCCGGTCGCGGCTGAGGCCAGCACGAACCTCGACGACTGCCTCGTCCAGGACATCCCGGCCGCCAACGCCCTGCTCGATGGTCTCGGCTACATGGACACCGATGGTGACGGCGTGCGCGAGGCACCGGGTTACGGCCCGCTCGAGTTCGACTACGTCACCTCGACCAACGCCGTGCGCCAGAGCAACCAGGAACTCGTCAAGAGCTACTGGGAGGAGATCGGTGTGAAGGCCAACATGAAGAACGAGGACGCAAGCCTGTTCTTCGACGGCACCTGCGCCAGCGACGCCTGCATCTGGAAGTTCCGCACTCCGATCCAGATGTACACGAACTCGGCTTCCGGTCCTGACGCGTACAGCTACCTGAAGGGCTTCAAGAGCGACCAGATCCCGACTTCGGCCACGAGCTGGGGCGGCGAGAACATCGTTCGCATCAACAACGCCGAGCTCGACGCCGCCATCGACGAGCTGGGGCAAACACCGCTGGACGATCCGGGCCGCACCGACCTGGTCATCAAGATCAACGACATCGTGTCGTCGCAGGCGATCATCCCGCTGATCTACCGAGCGAACAACTCGGCGTTCGCGAACAGCATCGAGAACACCGGTGACCTCAACGGTTGGGACAGCGAGTACTGGAACATCGAGGATTGGACCCGCGCGGGCTGATCATTCGATGACGTGATGGTGGCGGGGGTCTTCGGGCCCCCGCCACCATCACAACTCGATCCAAGAGGGGAAGTATGGGGCTCTACGTCATCCGTCGGTTGCTGCTCGCGATCCCGACGTTGCTCGCCATCAGCTTGATCGTCTTCATGATTCTCGATCTCGCGCCCGGTGACCCGACGAGCCAGCTCCCCCTCACGATTCCTGCCGAGATCCGCGAGCAGATCCGCGAATCCCTCGGCTTCAACGACCCGTTCTTCCTCCGCTGGTGGAACTGGAACAAGTTGATGGTCGTCAACGAACCGCTTCATGCGTTCGAATCGATCACCCGCACCTGTTTCGGCAACTGCGAAAGTCGCGAGCGCATCATCTCCTGGAGTTCTCGCTCGCCTGCGATGGACACCATCTACGAGCGGCTTCCGCAGACCCTCTGGGTGCTCGGTCTCGGCCTGATCTTCGGTGTCTTGATCGCCGTGCCGATCGGCACGCTGCAGGCGTACAAGCAGTACTCACTCTTCGACAACGTCGGCACCGTGGTGACGCTGCTCGGCTACTCGGTTCCGGTGTTCGTGATCGGACCGCTCTTCATCTATGTCTTCTCGGTGAAACTCGGATGGTTACCCACCTTCTACACGACCACTCACAAGGTGGATTGGACGAGTTGGAGCAGTATCTGGTTCCAGATTCGACAGCTGCTGATGCCAGTCGCCGTGCTCACCTTGTTCAACGCCGCATCGTTCGGTCGGTTCACGCGTGGATCGGTGCTCGAGAACCTCAATCAGGAGTACGTGCGCACCGCACGTTCCAAGGGTGTCGGCGAGCGCTCGGTGCTGACTCGCCACGTGTTGCGCAACAGCCTCATCCCGGTCGTGACGCTGCTGGCGCTGTCGATTCCCGGCATCTTCGGGGGCGCGATCATTACCGAGAACATCTTCCGGATCAATGGCCTCGGACAACTGCTACTCGTCTCGATCGGGCAGAACGATCTGCCGATGGTGCAGTCGCTCGTATTCATCTTCGCTGTGCTGACGGTCGTGTTCAACATCGTCGCCGACCTCGTCTATGGCTTCCTCGACCCACGGATACGTTATGACTGACGCCCCCAGAGATCCCGACGACACCGTGACCCTGTCTCTGGACGTCGGAAATCTTCCCGAGTTCCGGTCGCTGAGTTCCGATGTGTGGCGTCAGTTCCGCCGCCACAAGGGAGCGATGGCCGGTGTCGTCGTGCTCGTGATCATCGTTCTTGCGTGCTTCCTCGGCCCGATGCTCCTGCCGTTCGACACCAAGACACCCAATGTCACCAACGCCAACCGGACCGCCGGCTGGCCCCACATCTGGGGCACCGACAACCTTGGGCGAGATGCATTCGCCCGTGCCCTGCTCGGCGGCCGGATCTCACTGCTCGTCGGGTTTGTGGCGATGACCGTCTCGATCGTGCTCGGCGCGCTGATCGGCGTACTGGCGGGCTACTTCCGCCGGGTCGACGGCCCACTGATGCGCCTGACCGACCTCTTCCTCTCTCTACCGTTGCTTCCGGTGCTGCTGGTCGTGATCGTGTTGTTCCGAGATCCCGTCCAGGAACGGCTCGGAGACGGGCTCGGCATCTTCGTCCTGATGGTGCTCATCATCGGTGGGACGAGTTGGATGCAGACGGCTCGTATCGTGCGCGGCGAGGTGCTCACGATCAAGGAGCAGGAGTTCATCATGGCGAGCCGGAGCATCGGCACACGTTCGCGCCGCATCATTGTCCAGAACATCCTGCCCAACGTGATGAGCCCCGTCATCGTCTCGGCCTCGCTCGGGATCGCGGTCGCCATCCTGACCGAGTCGGCCGTGTCGTTCCTCGGTCTCGGTTTCCCGCTCGAGCTGCCGACCTGGGGTCGTCTCCTCAACGAGGCGAAGGATCGCATCGCACTCAACATCTGGTTGGTCGCCGGGCCGGGTCTGCTGCTGTCGGCCACGGTGATGAGCGTGAATCTGATCGGTGACGGCCTGCGCGACGCACTCGATCCGCAGCTGCGCAGCAAGGGCTGACCGCACCCGAACGCTGGTGCCCAACGCTGGTGCCCAACTCTGGTGGTCGTCGGGACGGGCCGGCATCGGATGCGGCCCGGCTGATCTGCGAAGATGGCCGTATGCGAGGGTCGATCCGATGACTCGAACACTGGGGCAAGCCGGTGCTGACACTGTGGACGCCGGGCGACTTCGTGCTCGGACACCTCCAGGCTTCGTTCTCCGATCGGATTCCTGGTGCTGCGGGTCAGCCCCAACCAGACGTTCGAACCCGGCGGACACTTCCTCCAGGACGACTGCGGTGAAGCGGTCGTGCAAGCTGTGCTCGATTGGGTGGCGCCACCGACGAAGGGAGACTGACGATGTCATCGAACCACAAACTCAAGCTCGACGTGTACGAGCAGGAGCTCGACCGACTGCAGCTCGAGCTCGTGAGGATGTTGGAGTGGATCCGACACAGCGAGCACCGGCTGGTGGTGATCTTCGAGGGCCGCGATGCGGCGGGCAAGGGGAGCACCATCAGTCGCATCACCGAGCCGCTGAATCCTCGCGCCTGTCGGGTCGTGGCACTGCCGAAACCGACCGAGCGTGAACAGTCGCAGTGGTACTTCCAGCGCTATGTCCACCACCTGCCGTCGGCGGGCGAGATGGTCGTGTTCGACCGCTCGTGGTACAACCGGGCCGGCGTCGAGCATGTACTCGGCTTCTGTAACGACGCCGAGTACTGGGAGTTCATCCGTTCGGTCCCCGAGTTCGAACGGATGCTCGTGCGATCGGGGATCCAGGTCGTCAAGTATTGGTTCTCGGTGTCGCACGAGGTGCAGGCCAAGCGCTTCAGGGAGCGGCTGACCGACCCGGCGAAGCGATGGAAGTTCTCCGACGTCGACATTCGATCGCAGGCCAAGTGGAACGAATACTCACGGGCCAAGGACATCATGGTCGAGCACACCTCGATCCCCGAGTCCATCTGGTGGGAGGTCGACGGCGACGACAAGCGGCGCGCCCGGCTGAACACGATCAGCCATCTGTTGTCGCTGGTGCCGTACGAGCCGGTCGAGTACGCCGAAGTGAAGCTGCCGCACGTCAAGCCCGACGAGGGTTACGAGCGGCCACCACTCGAACAGATCAACTCGATCCCCGAGGTGTATTGAGGCCGGACATTCCACCTCGGCCCTGCGTGACGCTCGTGGGCCCGAGCGCGCCGTGGGGTCGTTAGCATGCCGACGATGTCCACGCGAAGGAGACACCTCCGTCCCGTCACACCCCGCCGGGCGCCCGGAACAGCGACGACCCGCTACGTCGACTCATGCGCGGCGACCGGTCGGCCAGATCGGCAGGGCTCGAATGCTCGCCGGTGAGGCCGCCGGCGACGAGGTGATCCGGACCGTTGCCCTGACCAAGGTGTATCCGGGCGACATCCGCGCGGTCGACTCGCTCGATCTGTCAGTGCGCCGCGGCGAGATCTTCGGGTTGCTCGGCCCGAACGGCGCCGGCAAGACGACCACTGCGGGGATGCTGACGACCCGGGTGATCCCGACCAGCGGAGAGGCGGTCGTCGGCGGTGTCGACGTGGTGCGACATCCGACCGCAGCGAAGCAGGTGATCGGCGTGGTACCCCAGTCGAACACCCTCGACCGAGCACTGACCGTCTGGGAGAACCTGTACTTCCACGGCCGTTACTTCGGCATGAACGCCAAGACGGCCAAGGCCGAAGCGACCCGGCTGCTCGAGCGCTTCCGGCTCGCGGACCGAGCCACGGTCGATGTGAGCGCACTGTCGGGTGGCATGGCGCAGCGATTGATGGTGGCGCGCGCCATCATGCATCGGCCTGCGATCCTCTTTCTCGACGAACCGACGGCCGGGCTCGACCCGCAGAGCCGCATCGCGATGTGGGAGATCCTCGGCGAGCTCCACATCGACGGGCAGACGATCCTGCTCACGACGCACTACATGGAAGAGGCCGATGAGATGTGCGATCGGGTGGCGATCATCGACCACGGCAAGATGCTCGCCCTCGACACGCCGGCGGGTCTCAAGCAGTCGGTCGGTATCGATGCGATGGTCACCGTGACGGCGGACGGCGACCTCGATCGTCTCGCGGCCGTGTTGTCGGATGGCATCGCCGGTGCGACCAAGGTCGAGTCCGTCGATGGTTCCGTGCGGGTCTGGGTCCAGCAGCTCCGTGGCGTCTTGCCGGCCATCGTCGATGCTGCCGAGCGTTCGGGTTTCACCGTGTCCGACCTGTCGTCGACCGAGCCGACGCTCGAAACCGTCTTCATCAGCCTGACCGGGAAGGACCTACGCGAGTGACCACCGTGAAGGATGCGGCAACGATTCCACCTGCCGACGCACTCGAGCACATGGCGCGAACGTCGGCGCGCTTGGCATTCGGTGCCTTGCTCCTGCGTGACCTCACCGTGTTGCGCAAACAGCTCGGTCAGTTCCTGCCGCGCACGCTCTTGCAGCCCTTCCTGCTGGTGTTCGTGTTCGCCTACGTGTTCCCCAAGATCGGCCAGGGCGTCGGGGGTTCGGGGGCAGGTGAGGAGCTCTTCTCGACCATGCTCATCGCGGGTGTCGTCGGGCTGAGCATCATGTTCCAGGGCATCCAGTCGGTCGCCCTGCCGATGGTGCAAGAGTTCGGTTACGCCCGCGAGATCGAGGATCGCGTGCTGGCGCCGATGCCGGTCTCGCTGGTCGCGATGCAGAAGGTCGTGACGGGTGCGCTCAACGGCTTGTTCTCGGCGCTGCTCGTGTTCCCGATCGCTGCGATCGTTCCGGCAACGCCGGTGAACCTGGATGTCAACTGGCCCGTTCTGCTCACCCTCACCCCGTTGGCGTGTTACATGTGCGGTGCCCTGGGCCTGACGTTCGGCACGCTGTTCGATGCGCGCACGGTGCCACTGCTATTCGGGATCGTCGTCCTGCCTCTAACCTTCCTCGGGGCGATCTACTACCCGTGGCAGTCGCTCGCCCCGATCCGATGGTTGCAGATCGGAGTGCTCGTGAACCCTCTGGCGTACATGTGCGAGGGCTTCCGAGCAGCGCTCACGCCTGTGCCCCACATGAGCCTGTTCGCGATCTATCCCGTGATGATCGGGTTCTCGGCGTTGTTCACCTGGGTCGGCATCAACAGCTTCAAGAAGCGCGTCCTGTCGTAGCCGGGCCGGCGGGCCGACGGCGTGCGGTCGGCGCGCCTCGCTGCCCGAGTGGGCGTACCGACCTGGCATCATCGGCTGATGCAGCTCGGAATCAGCATCACCAGTGCCCATCCCGATCTCTCCGACCGCGACGCCGTCCGGGCGGTCATCGACCGTGCCCGAGCAGCGGCGGGTGCCGGGCTCGATCATCTGAGCCTCGGAGACCACCACGCGACCGGCGGATATGCGCCGTACGTGCAGAACGTTCCGGTGCTCGGGCGGATCATGGCCGACTGGCCCCCCGATCGGCCGGTCGGGCTGCTGCTCCTGTTGCCACTCTGGAACCCCGTGCTGGCAGCCGAACAGGTTGGCACGCTGGCCGCCATGAGCGATGCACCGTTCATCGTGCAGACCGGCATCGGTGGAGGGGCCCAACAGTTCGCAGCGATGGGGGCGAGCCTCTCGACCAGGGGGCGTGCGACCGATCGTGCGATCGACGTGCTCAAACGGTTGTTCGCCGGCGAGACCGTCGATGCTCCCGACCTCGGTGTCTCCGGCGCGTCGATCCGTCCGCGGCCTCCGATCCCAGTCGAGTGGTGGATCGGTGCGGGCTCTGCGCCGGCCGCCCTCGAGCGTGCCGCTCGAGAGGGACACGCTTGGTACGTGGGGCCCGAGATGGACGGCCCGGCGCTCGCTGCCGCCGTCGATGGATACCGAGCAGCCTGCGCTCGATCGAGCACCGAACCGCGGATCGCGCTGCGCCGTGACATTCTCGTCGGCGACGATCACGGCGCCACCATCCGGCTCGCCCGGGCGGTCATCGACAGCGGCTACCGCGGCATGGACGAGCAGGTGATCGCCGGCGGCGTCGCGCACGTCGCCGAACGCCTGGCTGCGTTCGCCGAGCTGGGAGTCGGCGACATCGTCGCCCGCACGATCAGCGTCGATCAGCCGACCGCCTTGCGCAGCATCGAGCTGCTCGGCGACGTGAGGGCAACGATCGGCAACTGACCGTTCTGATCGCGAAATCGCTGCACCGGGTCTGCGTCTGGTGACCAGAACGGGGTGGGGTGCTCGAGGTACCGCATCAGGCGACGGGTGTGATTCGGGCGTTCCACCACACTGCGGACCCCGCCGAACGAGCCGTCGCTTCGGCCGAGTGGTCCGGGGATCGCTACGGTCGGTACACGAACGACGAGCGGGGAGACTTCATGACCTACGCAACGGGGCGCCGCTATCTCGACGCCGACAGCCACCTGATGGAGCTGCCGGGATTCCTGAGCGATCACGCCGACCCCGCAGTGCGAGACCATCTGCCCGAGATCGCGTTCGGCGGTGGGGGTCGCATGATGGATGCGCTCGCCGAGATCGAGGAGCGCGGTGGGCTGTCACCAGATCGGGTCGACGAGCTGATTGCATTGGGCGACGAGCTGCTGACCGGTCCGAAGGGTTACGAGGCCCTCGGGGCATGCAGCGGGTCCGAACGCGGGGCGGTGCTCGATCTCCTGGGGTTCGAACGTCAGCTCGTGTTCTCGACCTTCGCCGCCGGCACGGTGTTTCACCCTGGCCTCGATCCCGACATCGCGATCGCTGCCGCGTCGGCGCACAACCGGGCGATGGCATCGTTCTGCTCACACGACGACCGTCTCGTCGGCGTGGCGGCGATCCCGCTCGATCGGCCGGACCTGGCCCTTGCCGAGGTCGACCGTGCGATCGCGCTCGGCCTCGGCGCCGTGTGGGTGCCACACCGACTGGCGGGCGACGCCTCGCCGGGTCACGACCGTTACGACCCGTTCTGGTCTCGGTTGGCCGAGACGGGTTTGCCGGGTGTGTTGCACGTCGGTGGCGTCAACCTCCAGATCGAGCCGGGTTGGATGACTACCGGTCGGCCGGTGCCCGGCGACTGGCTGGGAGGCGGCGAGAACGTGCGCGGCAAGGACATGATCGCCCTGCATCACGCCGCGGAGATGTTCGTCGGCGCGATGGTGCTCGACGGAGTGCTCGAACGCCACCGCGATCTGCGCTTCGGTGTGATCGAGCTCGGTGCCGGCTGGGTGCCGGCGATGCTCCGCCGGCTCGATCAGATCGCTGCCATCTGGAGGCGTTCCGAGCCGGAACTGGCGGCACTGACGCGCCCGCCGTCGCAGCAGATCTCCGAGCAGATGGCGTTCACGCCCTACCCGTTCGAAGACGTCGGCGCCATGATCCGTGAGTCGAACGAGCACCTCTACCTGTTCTCGAGCGACTACCCGCACGCCGAGGGTGGCCGTAACCCGCTGGCCCGGTTCGAGGCGTCGCTCGCCGGATTCGACGATCGGGTGCTCGATCGGTTCTATTCCGGCAACATGGCGCGATTGATCGGTGCCTGAGGATGCGGTCGCTCGGACACAGCCGTTCGCTCGTCTCGACGACAGATGCAAGGAGCCTGCATGAGTGACACGTCCCTGCCCGACCCGACCGACACGCTCCCTCCCGACCCGACCGTTGTCGACTTCCACTTCGACGTGCTGTGTCCATACGCGTACCAGACCTCGAAATGGATCCGCGACGTTCGACGGCAGACCGGCATCACCATCAACTGGAAGTTCTTCAGCCTCGAGGAGATCAACCGGGTCGAGGGCAAGAAGCACCCATGGGAACGGGATTGGTCGTACGGCTGGTCACTGATGCGGATCGGTGCGTTGATCCGGCGGTCGAGCAACGACGATCTCGACCGCTGGTACGAACTCGCCGGGCGTGCGCTGCACGAGGACGGCAACCGGCCGCACGAGCCCGAGGTCGCCCGCCATCTGGTGGGCGAACTGGGTTTGGACCCCGGCCTGGTCGATCGGGCGCTCGCCGACCAGACGACGCACGACGAGGTCAAGGTCGATCACGACCGGGTCGTGGCAAGCGGTGGATACGGCGTGCCCACCCTGTTCTTCGGGGATCACTGCCTGTTCGGACCGGTGCTGATCAACCCGCCGACCGGCGAGGCCGCGGTCCGCTTGTGGAATGCCGTGACTGCGTGGACCGAGTTCCCAGACGTGTTCGAGCTGCAGAAGCCCAAGACGAAGGACGACGAACGCCGGATCGTCGAGACGTTCCGTCCGTACGTCGAAGCACGGGACTGGGTCAGCATCAACCGTGGCACCGTCGTCGGATTCACCGAGGACGGGTTCCAAGCCGTCGGACCCGCGTCAGCGATGGGAGAACATTCATGAGTGCACCGCTTGCCATACAGAACCTCGGCCTGTGCTGGGATTCCCTGGACGACCTGTTCGGCGGGCTCGACGCACAGCAATGGGCGACGCCGTCGCTGTGCCCGGGTTGGACCGTGCGAGACGTCGCGATCCACCTCGCGGCGGTCGAGCACATGCTGAGTGGTGAAGCACCCGGATCGATGACCGAATCGCTGCCGTTCCAGAAGGTCGCCGCCTGGATGAGCGCCGTCGAGGATCTCGACGACGACGGCGTGCTGGCGCGCTACCGCCAGGTGATCGCCATCCGGCGCACCGAGTTGGCCGCCGTGACCGACGACCAACTGGCGCTCGCATCGGCCACCCCGGTCGGACCCGGCACCTACGGGCGGTTCATGGCCATCAGGGTGTTCGACTTCTGGGTGCACGAACACGACATCCGTACGCCGTTGGGTCTGCCCGGGCACGAAATCGGCCCTGCCGCCGAGATGGCGATCGACGAGATCTACCGGTCGTTGCCCTACATCGTCGGCAAGAAGGTGGGGCTGCCCGACGGCAAGAGCATCACGATCGAGATCGACGGCGGTGTCTCGCGATCGATGCACGTGGCAGTCGATGGGCGGGCCGGGCTGGTCGACGCGCTGGACAACCCCGACGTGGTGCTACGCGCCGACTCGCTGGTGTTCGCGCAACTGGCGTGTGGCCGGATCGATCCACAGGGCCCGATCGATGACGGCCGCATCAGGTGGACGGGCGACGGCGCCTGGGGAGAAGCGGTGGCGCGCAACCTCGCGTTCACGGTGTGAGGTTGCGCAGCATTGAAATCGGGCCGGAAATGGGCAAGCATGTGCCCGCCCCGGTCACCAGGCCGCACTGAAGGAGTTCGCATGTCGACAACGGTCCGGCGACGGTTCGGCACGATCGTCGAGCCTGCGAGGGAAGTCGACATCGTTCACGTGACCGAGGTGTTGGTGGTCGGCTCCGGTCCGGCCGGGCTCGCCGCAGCACTCGCGGCCGCCCGCGCCGGTGCCGAGGTCAGCCTGGTCGAGCGGTTCGGCTGCTTCGGGGGCAACATCACCACCGTGGGTGTCGAGGGCATGGCCTGGTACCGCCACGAACAGACCGTGGAAGCCGATGGGATCGGGCGCGAGTTCGAGACCCGAGCCCACGAGATGGGAGCTGCGACACCGGAGAGCCAGTCCGACTCGTTCGAACTCGACGCCGAGGGCTTCAAGTTGGTCGCCGACACGCTGGTGCTCGAGGCGGGCGTGCACCCGATGCTGCACCGCAGCTTCGTCGCCCCGATCCTCGAGGGCACACGCGTGGTCGGCATCATCACCGAGTCGAAGGCCGGTCGCGAGGCGATCCTGGCGCGCCGTGTCATCGATGCGACCGGTGACGCCGACATCGCCGACCGGGCCGGCGCACCTACCCATCTGACGCCCCGCGAGCACATGATGGCCGCGTCGGTCATGTTTCATCTGGCGGGGGTCGACAAGCGCGCCTTCGTCGAGGGCATCAGTGAAGATCCCCAGACCTATCGCGACTGGGAGGGCAACGGCGCCTGGGACATCGAAACCTCCGGCAAGGAAGACGAGATGTTCTCGCCGTTCCTCCACAAGCCGTTCGCTCAGGCTGTGCGAGACGGAGTGATCCCCGACAACCTCGCCACCCTCGCCGGCACGTGGGGTGCGATCCACGACTCGGGTGAACTGACGTACATGAACGTCGTACATCTCTCGGAGGTCGACGGCACCGATCCCGATTCGATGACGCTCGGCGAAATCGAGGGTCGCCGCCAGGCGATGCACGCCATCGATGCGCTGCGCGCGTACACGCCCGGGTGTTCGAGTGCGCGGCTGCGCAACTTCGGCATGACGATCGGCATCCGCGACACTCGCAAGATCGACGCCGTGTACAACATGACCGAGCAGGACGTGCGTGAACAGGCGCGATTCGACGATTCGATCGGTATCTACCCCGAGTTCATCGATGGCCACGGCATCTTGATCCTGCCGACGACGGGCCGCTACTTCCAGTTGCCGTACCGCAACTTGGTGCCCAAGGGTGTCGAGAATCTGCTGGTCGCCGGGCGTTCGTCGGGGGGCGACCGTATCGCTCACGCTTCGACCCGCAACATGTCGTGCTGTGCGGTGTTGGGCCAGGGCGCAGGAGTCGCAGCGGCGGTGTCGTTGCGAACCGATCGTGAGATCGACGCGGTCGACATCTCCAAGGTGCAGGCCGAGCTCGAACGACAAGGCGTGCGCATCCGATGAAGCTCGAGCTCGAGGGGCTGCGTGTCGTGGTCACGGCGGCCGGCGCCGGGATCGGCCGGGCCACCGCCCTGATGTTCGCCGACCACGGCGCCAAGGTGTGGGTCTGCGACATCGATGCCGACGCGCTCGCCATCGTGTGCCGGCACGACCGGATCGACGGCCATGTGGCCGACGTCGGCGACACCGGTTCGATCGACCGGTTGATGTCGGATGCGTTGGGTGCGCTCGGTGGGATCGACGTGCTCGTGAACAACGCCGGCATCGCGGGACCTGGAGGCTGCATCGAGGACCTCGACCCGGCGGATGTGACGCACACGATGGACGTCAACGTCACCTCGATGTTCCGCACCTCGCGGCATGCGATCCCTGTGATGAAGCAAGCGAGATCGGGGCTGATCGTCAACATCTCGTCGACGGCCGGTTACCTCGGATTCCCGTATCGGTCTCCCTATGCGGCTGCCAAATGGGCCGTGATCGGGGTCACCAAGACGATGGCCATGGAACTCGGTGAGTTCGGGGTGCGTGCCAACGCAATCTGCCCGGGCTCGATCACCGGGCCTCGCATGGACCACGTGATCGAGCTCGAGTCGAAGGCGAGCGGACGATCGGTCGACGACATCCGCGCCGGGTTCGCGGCACAGGTGTCGATGCGCACGTTCATCGACCCCGAAGAGATCGCCCAGACGATCTGCTTTCTCGCATCGCCGCTCGGGCTGAAGATCTCCGGCCAGGTGCTCTCGGTCGACGGTCACACGGAAACGTTGCGGACCTGGTGAACGGCGCGGCGCTACCCGACCGCACGCTGGTGTTGGTGATCGGCGGTGGGATCATCGGTTGCAGCGTCGCCTATCACCTCACGAGGCGCGGCATCACGGACCAGACCGTCATCGAGCAGGGCACCCTCACTTGTGGCACGAACTGGCATGCCGCCGGCTTGGTGACGCAACTGAAAGCCACCCACAGCCTCACCCGTCTGGCCACGTACTCGGCGCGGCCGAACCACTCGACCGCGTCGTGCCGGGGATGGCGTCGGGCAGGAGTGGCTCGACAGCGGTAGGTCGAGGTCCAGGTCGGGCTCCGGCGGATACCGCTCGGCACATCGATCCGTTCGTTCTACGATCCGCCTAGCGCACGCGTCCGGATGTGAGTCATGTCTCCGGGATGTAGCGGGTCAGGCGGTGAGGCCGGCCGCCGCGCGTCGTTGCTCGGCAGCCGGCCTGGTTCCCGCCAGGGTTCCTGATCGTTTGTCGGCCGATCGGTCGGCCGAGTTGAGGAGTTGTTCCGGCGAAGCCAGGGCGCGATTTGCGAGGGGGATACGCTCGCCTGATGCCGAGCGAGATCGTGTGCAGCAACTGCGGTACCGACGAACACCTCCGCGGATTGCCGACCGCAGATGGATTGATCGAGCTCACCTGCGATGCGTGCGGCATCTCGTTCACCCGCGATCCGCGCCCGTCATGCCCGAAGTGCGGCGGCCACGACATGGAGGCCGTGCCGCAAGTGATCGTGGAGAAGTCGCGGGGGAGTCAGATGTCGATCCAAGGCGTGCACCGCGAGTTTGCCTGTCGCGTCTGCGATGCCGGCCAGATTGCCGTGACGCGCGATGGGCACCTGCCGCCGCGTTTGCGCGGCAGCCAGTAGTAGCGGTGACGGCGGGCCCGCGGGCATACCGCGCAGTGGGGCCCGACCTCAACCCGTCCAGGCGTGGATGACCGAGAGCCGCGTCTGGTCCGGCTCGGGCGGCATGTCATCGCCGAACACATCGTGCAGCAGGCCGTGGATCACCGGGTGCAGGCGCTCGTCGACGAACCGCTTCCAGTCCTGTTCGGATTCCCAGACATCGATGTAGCGCAGACCGCCCTGCTGGTGTTCGAGAGCGAGGTGGACGATCAAGCCGGGTGGCTTCTCGTCGCCCAGACCCTCGACGATCCGCCGGTAGAACGCGGCATCGATCGGCACGTCTTGTGTGAACGCGTACGACATGGCATCTGCCCCTCATAAATTGACCCGAACAGGTCTCGGATGAAAGTATGCATCCGATGACCGAGCACGTCAAGCACCGCGGCTACGACAATTCGCGCCGTCGCGCCCGCGCCGACGAGAACCGACAGCACATCATCGACGTCGCCCGCGAGTTGATCGTCGAGCGCGGCTACCACGCCACGACGATCGCCGACATCGCGCACGCCGCCGATGTCCACGCCGACACGGTGTACCAACTGGTCGGTCGCAAGCCGACGGTGCTGCGCGAACTCGTCGAACAGGCGATCTCCGGGGTCTCGATCCCGGTCGACGCCGAAGCGCGGGACTACGTGATCGCGCTCCGCTCCGAGGCCGACCCGCTGCGCAAGCTGGCGATCTACGCTCGGGCCACACGCTCGATCCACGAGCGGCTGGCACCCTTGCTGCGGTCGTTGCGCGACGCCGCCGTCACCGAGCCCGAGGCACTCGAGGTGTGGCGCGAGATCACCGATCGACGCGCTGCCAACATGCGGCGTCTCGTCGACGACCTCCGCCTGGCTGGAGGCGTGCGCGACGATCTGACCGTCGATGTGGCCGCCGACACGATCTGGGTCACCAACAGTCCCGAGGTGTTCCTCATGCTCACCGTCGAGCGGGGCTGGAGTGCAGACGCATACGAGCATTGGCTGATCGATGTGTGGTCGCGCTTCTTGTCACCAGGCCTCGCCGACTCGTCGGGAGCGTGACGCGTTCGATCGACGCGGCGACGCTCGGTCGCCCGATGTGCCGGCGCACTCGACGGCGCGATGGTTGGTCGTCGCCCGTCGGGCGCTCAGCCAGTAGCGTCGAGATCCATGAGTTCGACCTGCTCGTCGCCCTCGACGATCGAACGCCTCGAACATGCTGCCGACCTCGGCACGGGCGTCGACTTCGTCGGGCATTCGGTGGCGCCCGACGGCCCGGCGCACGTGTCATGGCGCCAGATCCACGACGAGGCGCGCTCGGTGGGCGCCGCCCTGCAGGCCAAGGGCTTGCTGCCCGGCGACCACGTCGCGGTGCTCGGGCCGACCAGCCGCGACCTGATGACGATCGTGCGTGGCTGCTGGATGGCCGGTATCGCCTCGATGGTGTTGCCGCTGCCGATGCGGATGGGTTCGCTCGACGAGTTCGTCAACTCGACGCGCGCCAGGATCCGGCACGGCGACGCCAAGCTCGTGTTGATCGACGACCAGCTCGCCCCGTTCTACGAGGCCGCACCTGGCGATCCTCCGATCGAAGCGATGGGTGCGGTGCTGCCCGGTGCGGCGAACGTACCGTCGGGCGACCGGCTCGAACTGCCCGAACACGACCCCGAACGGCTGGTGATCCTGCAGTACACGAGCGGCTCGACCAGCGAACCGAAGGGCGTGATGATCCCGGACAGGGTGCTGTCGGCCAACATCGATGCCTGCTGCGAAGCTGCCGAGCTCGGTGGCGACGAAGTGATGGTGTCGTGGCTGCCGCTGTACCACGACATGGGTTTGGTCGGGTTCCTGGCATTGCCGATGACCAAGGGGGTTCGGCTCGTGCAAGCCGCTCCGCAGGATTTCATGGCACACCCCGGGAATTGGATGAAGTGGGTATCCGACTACCGCGGGACGGCCACGGCGGGTCCGAACTTCTCGTGGGTGTTGGCCACGCGTGCCCTCAAGCGAGCCGAGGGGCTCGACCTCTCACCGCTCACGCTGGCGCTGAGCGGAGCGGAACCCGTCGATCCGAAGGCTGTCGAGGCCTTCGTCGCCGCTGCCGAGCCCTTCGGGTTCCGAGCGGGCAGCGTGTTCCCAGCGTTCGGCATGGCCGAGACGGCGATCGGAGCGTCGTTCCCCCGGCGCGGGGCCGGCCTGATGTGCGACACCGTCGACCGCGAGGTGCTCGAACGCACTCGCGTCGCCAAGCCGGTCGAGGTCGTCGACCCCGACGACCTGGCGGTTCGGGCCCGCCGGCTTCCGCTGCTCGGCACAGCAGTGCCCGGCATGGAGATGAAGGTCGTCGACCCGGCGACCTACGAGACGTTGCCCGAACGGCACGTCGGTGAGCTGTTGCTGCGCGGGACTTCGATCACGTCGGGTTACTACAAGCGTGAGGCGGCCACGCGGGCGCTGTTTCATGACGACTGGCTGTGCACGGGCGACCTGGCCTACCTGCTCGACGGCCAGCTGGTCCTGTGCGGGCGCATCAAGGACGTGATCATCGTCGGTGGTCGCAACGTGTTTCCCGAGGACATCGAGCGCGCCGTCGGCGGCCTCGACGGAGTGCGCGCCGGTAATGTGATCGCGTTCGGGATGGAGGGCTACAAGGGCAAGGAATCGGTCGTGGTCGTCGCCGAGGTGCGCGCTGACGACCCCGACGCCGTCCGCCAACAGATCCACCACCGCACGCTCGAGGTCTGCGGCCTGCCACCTCGCGACGTGATGCTCGTCAAGCCCGGCACGCTCCCCAAGACCAGCTCGGGCAAGCTGCAACGTGCCAAGTGCCGCGAGCTCTACCTCGGTGAGGAACTCGAACTCGAATTCGACGCGTCGGGCTGATCGATCCGCCACGCGCTCTTCCCGGACGGGAATCGGTTTGCCAGATCCCCTCGTCGCCGGCGGGGCGGCTCAGGCCACGGAGTAGTGACGGAGCAGTTCCTCGCGGTTGCGACCGGCGGGGATGTGGTCGCCGACCGCACGCGGCGCCGACTTCACCCAGTGCTTGTCCCACGGGACGACGATCTTGCCGTCGCTGGTGTGATACGACCTGGCGATCGGCACATAGTGAGCCGGCCGGAGCAGGCCCGGATCGACGACGAGGAACTCGGGATGTCCGTCGTCCGGGTTGTCCACGATGTCGGTGACCGTACCCAGGTGGGTTCCTTGCTCGTCGAGCACCTCGTGCCCGACGAACTCGGTGAACAGGCCCTCATGTCGATCGAGGGGTTCGTGGGTGCGCATTGCGCCTCCTTCGAGAAAATGGCCTTCGTCATCATGTTGTAACAATCGACGCCGGATGTCGAGCGTTCTCGGCGTGATTCCGGTCACAGTTCCGTTCGGCGTGGTCGCGTGTCAGGATGATGAGATACGTCGGCGTCGACCATGACCGTCGACTTGATGCACGCCGTCGAGGAGGCTTCAGGGATGAAGGTCGCATAGATGAAGGTCGTCTACACGTTGCGGCACCGTCTGCATCATCCTCAGCGCGAACTGGAGAAGGGGATGCTCCAAGAGCCGTTCGAGCACCCAGGGCGGGCCGAGATCATCCGTGCTGCGTTGGCGGCCGACGGTTCCTTCGAGTTCGTCGCCCCGGACGAATGGGGCACGGGACCGATCGAGGCGGTCCACGAACCGGGGCTCGTTCGATTCCTCGAGTCGGCCTGGCAGGAGTACCAACGAGAGTACGGGTTCACCCACGACGTGGTGCCCGACATGTTCGCCATGCCGGCGCTGCGGGCCGGCATGGAACCCCCCGTCGAGCCCTCAGCGATCGGCGCGCGCCTCGGCTGGTGGTGTTTCGAGACGACGACACCGATCACGCAGGGCACGTACGACGCCGCGCGGTCGTCCGTCGACGTCGCACTGACAGCGGCAGACCAGATCCTGAACGGTGAGGCCGTCGCCTACGGGTTGTGTCGTCCGCCGGGTCATCATGCCGCGAAGGCGGTGTACGGCGGTTACTGCTTCTTCAACAACGCGGCGATCGTCGCGCACCACCTCGCGGCGAGCACGGGCGCACGGGTCGCCGTGTTGGATGTCGACTATCACCACGGCAACGGCACGCAGCAGATTTTCTACGACCGCGATGACGTGCAGATGGTGTCGCTGCACGGCGACCCGATTCGGGCATATCCCTTCATCTCCGGATTCCGCGACGAGATCGGCATCGGAGCGGGCCGGGGGAGCACCTCGAACTACCCCTTGCCCGCTCGCACAGAGGACGACAGGTACCTGGCGGCGCTCACGGCGGCGTGCGGCGACATTGCCGCATTCGGTGCCGAGCTCGTGGTGGTGTCGCTCGGTCTCGACACCTACTACGACGATCCGATCAGCGATCTGGCGGTCACACCCGACGGGTTCGAGGAGTCGGGCGCCCTGGTGCGTCAACTCGGGCTGCCGACGGTGGTGCTCCAGGAGGGCGGCTACGCCACCGACGAGCTCGGTGAGAACGCCCGTCGATGGCTGGTGGGCGTCAGCTCACCGGAGCTCGGTGGGCGCGAGCCGGCGTGACGATCCGGATCACCGTCGCCGCCACAGCGATCATGGTGAGCACCAGCGCCAGAACCTGGTACGCGCGATTGATGGTGTCGGTACCCGCCATCCCGGCGTGGAGGGCGGCGCCCCAGACGAGCCCGTACGACAGCAGGTGGATCGAGTGCCACATACGCTTCGACAGCCAGCGCCGCATGTACGAGGTCGCCTGCACGGCAACCATGACGTAGAACGACAGCACGCCGATGCTGACCGCGACCGGCCGGAACTCGCTGCTTCCGGGGACGAACAGCTCGGTGAATCCGAATTGGATGTAGCCGTCGAGATAGAGGCCGAGCATGTGCAGTCCGGTCATGGCCAGGGCCGTGCCACCCAGCCACTTGTGGAGGTCGAGCAGCCAAGCGGGGCGGTCGATGGGTTTGAGCGCACGTGTCGCGAGCAGCACACCCCACACGACGCTGAGCACGAGCAGCACGAGCGCGACGATGCCCGAGCTGCGTGAGAGATACCACCATGTCTTCTCGTTCATCGACAGAACTCCTTCCATGCCCGGGATGTGTGATGGACGGCATCGCCGCTCGTGATCGACGCGGCGAGACCACGTGAGTCGAATTGCGAGATCGCACCCGGGATGTTCTCGGCGAACGCGACCTTGGTGAAAGCCTCGGCCCAGGCCGCCGACCCTGCGATCGCGGTGCACGAGATCGCACCGGTGTCGGCCGGGCGAAGCGTCCGTGGGTCGACGAGGTGATGACGCAGTTCGCCGTCACGCGACCAGGTCCGCAACCTCGACGTCGAGGTTGCGACGCCACCATCGATCAGCTCGATGAGGCGGGGCGAGTCGTGCTCGCTCAGCGCGGCGATGTCGATCGACCACACATCGCCCGTCGGCGGAGATCCGACCACGCGGATGTCGCCACCGATCTCGACCAGCACGCCGCCGGCTCCCGATGCCACGAGTTCCTCGGCCACCATGTCAGCAGCGAGGCCCTTGCCGAGCCCACCGGGATCGAGCGTGGTGCCGCGGGGGAGTTGTACCCACCCGGAGGCGGCGTCGATGAGAATCTCTGCGGGTTGACCCCGCAGTGCGGTGCCTGAGGCCAGCGATGTGCGTATCGTCGCGTCGTCGCGGCTGGCTGCGTACCCCAGCTCGACGAGCGTGCCGAGCAGCGTGGGATCGAAGGCCCCATCGGTCGCATGCCACGCCTCGACCAGCGCTCGCACGAGTCGCACGGTGTCGGACGATGCGATGCGAGGCTCGCCGTTGGCCTGGTTGAGCCCGGTGATCTCACTCGCGGGAAGGAACCGGCTCCAACGCTGCTCCAACTCGTGCAAACGGGCGACAGCATGCCGGGCGAGCATCGCCCCGCCGTCGGGAGTGGACACCCCGGCCGTCACGACCACCGTCGCCCGGCAGCTCATCACCCGGGTGGTGGCTCGTGACGACAGCCGTGCCCGAGTCTCAGCTCCCACCGGTCGACGCCTGCGGTGGCGGTGCGGGTGCTGGTGCGGGCGCGGCAGCGGGCGCAGCGGGTGCTGGTGCAGCTGCGGCGGGCGCGGGCGGAGGTGGAGGGGCCGGCACTGCCAGGTCGACCGCAGCGGGCGCGGCGACGGGCGCCGGTTCGGCCGCTGGTGCCGGTGCTGGTGCAGGTGCGGGTGCCGCTGGAGGGGCGGATGCGGCGGCGGGAGCGGATGCGGCGGGTGGGGCCGTCTCCGCGCCCGCCGCAGCGGGTGGGGCGCCGGCAGCGTCGGGGGGCGCCGCTGCCAACGTCGAGAGGTCGAAGTCCCCGGAGACCTGCTGGCCGGTCGCGCCATCGATCACCACGACGATCACCTGTGGGGGTGCGGTCTCGACCGGTGGCATCGTCGATGCGGGGGCCACCGTGGCGGGCATCGTCGTGGGCGCTGTGGTCGCCCCTGGTGCGGCGGACGCCTCACCCTCGGGTAGCAGTACCGGTTTGCTCGCTGCCGCCTGTTCTGCGATGCCGTACCCGGCCATCATGCCCAGCACCGCAGTCGTCGACGCACCGACGGTGAGGATCTTGGCCGTTGCCGCCGGAGACCGGCGGCGACCGCCGCTGTTGCGGCGAGTGTTACGGCCTCCGTCCGGTGGTGCGGGCGGCTGATACGTACTCGCCGAGCCGAAATTCGGTGGGTCGAACGGCGGGCCCTGGCCCGGCATGGGCAACGCAGCCTGCTCGGACGGGCGGGGGGCTCGACGCTGGGACAGCCTGGCGAGCCGTTCGGCTCGCAGAGCATCGACGGTGTCAGTCATCGTCGCGCTCCTCGTGGTCGTCGTCGTGGCTCTCGTACTCGTCATCATCGGACTCGTAGTGATCGTCGTCATCGGACTCGTAGTGATCGTCGTCATCGGACTCGTAGTGATCGTCGTCGGTGTAGGGCGCAGCGGTGGGGCTCGGGGCCGGGGCGGCGGGAGCGGCGGCCGGGGCGGGGGCGGGGGCTGAACCGCCCGAAGCCTTCGTGCCACGGCTCACCGACTTCGACGTCACCTTCGGGACGATCTGGCCGTCGACGAAGGTCGCAGAGAACTCGACCCGAACGGTGCTGGAGAGGAACTCGACGTCGATTTCGTCGTCGGACGAGTCCTCGTCCTCCGAGCTGATGCTCCAACCCGACTTCGGCGCAGCATTCACCAGTACGAGCCTCCCGTCGACGACGTCGAGGGTGACGACGCCGGCATCACCGACGTTGTAGGTCGTGAGGAACCCGCTCGGGGCTGCGGGTTGAGCCCGCCGGTTCTTGGCCGGGACGGTCGGCTCGGTCGTCGTCGGAGCCATCGTCGTCGTGTCGGCCTCGGTGGTTTCGGGCTGGGTCGAGGGGGTGGTCTCGTCGGGGGTGGTGCCGGGGATGGTGATATCGACGGACGAGGCGGGTGCCAGAGCGGCGGCGCTGGCCGACGATTCCGCCGGTGCGCCGTCGAGGATCTGGGTGTTGACAAGAGCCGCGGCGGAACCGGCGCCGAGTACGCCGACCACCGAGAGGGCGGTCGCAATCCGGGTCTTCATGATGTTGCTCCTTTTCCGGGGGGAAGATCTGAATGGGAGTCGCTGAATGTTCGGGTGGTGCGATTCCCTGGGATGAAGGTACGAGTTCGACACCTATGGGACGGGTTGTACTCGTCCAAGGAACGTCCAAGAACCCTCCCTGGATCGACAAAACGGCCTCCGAAGCCAGCAACCCGAGCCGGAAACCGACGACAATGGGTACGTGCAGGTTCTCCTCGTCGAAGACGATCCCTCGATCGCCAGCTCGCTCACCGACTCGTTGTCCTCCGCCGGCTACACGGTTCGACACGTCGCGACGGGTCAACAGGCGATCGATGGTGACTACGGCGATGTCGTGCTGCTCGATCTCGGCCTGCCGGACATGGACGGATACGACGTGTGTCGCGCGATCCGGGCCGTTTCGGCCGTGCCGATCATCGTCATCACGGCTCGCGGCGAGGAGTTCGACCGGGTACTGGGATTGGAACTGGGTGCTGACGACTACGTGGTCAAGCCGTTCGGATTCCGCGAGCTGGTGGCGCGTATGCGAGCGGTCACCCGTCGGGCGCAGGGCTCGGTGGGCGCCTTGGAAGGCACCTCCCCGGATCCCGACGATCTGATCGCAGCCGGACCCCTGAGGATCGATCGGCGCACGCATCGCGCCACCCTCGAGATCGCCGGCGTCATCGCCGAGTTGGCACTCACCCCGAAGGAGTTCGAGCTGCTGTCGTTCCTGGCGGAGGATCCCGGGGCGGTGCGCACGCGCACCGACATCGTCGAGCACGTGTGGGACGCGAACTGGTTCGGTCCGACGAAGACGGTCGACGCACACGTCGCAGGAATCCGCCGCAAGCTGGGCGACTCGAGCTGGATCGCCTCGGTGAGAGGCGTCGGGTTCCGGCTCGAGATCCCGTCTGGCAGCCCTGAGTGAGGAATCGCCTGCTCCTGGTGCTGGTCGGAGTGGTCGCGCTCGTATTGGCCGTTCACGACATCCCGCTCGCCGGGCACCTCCAGCGGGTCGAACGGGACCGGTTGGTGACCAGTCTCGAACGCGACGCCTTTCTGCTGGCCGGCCGGGCCGAGGAGGCCCTCGAGGGTGGCACGGCGGCACAGCAGCCCGAGTTGGGCGAACTGGTGTCGCGCTACAGCCGCGAGAAGGATGTGCGCGTCGCGATCGTCGACTCCGACGCGACCGGCGTCGTCGGATCCGACGAAGGTGTACTCGAACAGAACTTCTCGAATCGCCCCGAGTTCACCGAGGCGCTGGGCGGCTTCCCGACGACCGGCGAACGTTTCTCGGTCACGCTCGGCGAGGACCTGTTCTATGTTGCCGTGCCCGTCTGGTCGGGTGAGGAGATCGTGGGTGCAGTTCGGCTGACAGCGCCCGAGCGCGTCGTGGCGGATCGGGCCGCGGATCGTGTGCGCGGGCTGCTCGCGGTTGCCCTGATCTCGTTGTCGATCGCCGTCGCCGTGGCCTGGCTGCTCGCCCGGAGCGTCATCAAGCCGATCACGCGGCTGCGCATGGCGACCGACCAGCTGGCGATGGGGGACCTCGGTGCCCGCGCCGACGACGCCCAAGGCCCACCGGAGATCAGGGCCCTGGCCGGTTCCTTCAATTCGATGGCCGGCCGGCTGGGCCAGCTCGTCGATCGGCAACGGGCATTCGCCGGTACCGCTTCGCACCAACTCAGGACACCGCTGACGGCGCTGCGCCTTCGGCTCGAGCAGCTCTCGTACGAGGTCGGCGATGACGGTGAGCTCGCTCACACGGTCGAAGAAGCGCTGATCGAGACCGATCGACTGCACCGGATGATCGAAGGCCTCCTGGCACTGACCCGGGCCGAGGATGCGGCCGTCGGACCCGTCGAGGTCGATGTGAGCGCCGTACTGCGCAGCCGAGCCGAACATTGGGCCCCCCTGGCCGACGAACGCTCGGTTGATCTGGTGGTCGACGCCGACGAGGGTGTCACAGCGCTCGCCGTTGCCGGCGCGGTCGAGCAGATCATCGACAACCTGGTCGACAACGCATTGGAGGTCTCGCCGCCCGGTTCATCCATATGGATGACGGTCTCCGGGGGTACACACGTCGCTGAGCTGCACATCATCGATGAAGGCCCGGGCCTGTCGGACGCAGATCGCGCCCGGGCGTTCGATCGGTTCTGGCGGGGCGCCGGGTCTGCGCCGGGCGGATCGGGGCTGGGGTTGGCGATCGTGCAGCAACTGGTCGCAGCATCCGATGGATCGGCCGAGCTGCGTCGCTCGGCGGCCGGAGGCATCGATGCCGTGGTTCGATTCCGCGTGGCTGTCGAGCGATGATTCGGCGATCGGTGGGTCAGAGCGCCTTGATCCCGTCGAGCACGGCGGTCCACCGGTCGAGATCGCTGTCGTACGGGGCGTAGAACGACACCCGGCTGATCGCGTCGGCGTAGCGGCGGCCCAGCTCGGGTGCGATCTCTTCGGGTGGGCCGACGACGGCGAATGTGTTCAGCACCTCGTCGTCGATCAGATCGCCCATCTCGGCCCACTTGCCCTGCTTCGACAGGGCGTTGAGCTCGTCCTGTAGCCCACCCCAACCGTGGATCTCGAGCACCTTGCGGTAGGCGGGGGTCGAGCCGTAGAAGGCGATCTGCCGGCGGGTGGCCGTCACGGCTGCTTGCATCTGTTCGTCGGTGGACCCCGTGACCACGAACGACGGCCCGACGATCTGGAAGCCGTCCATCGTCTTGCCTGCCTTGGCGCGGCCGCGTTCGAGCGCGGGGATCGTGACCTCGCGGAGGTACTTCTCAGTGGTGAAGCCATGGCAGAAGAAGCCGTCGCACACCTCGCCGGCGACTTCGGTCATCAACTCGCCCACGCCGGCCAGGAAAATCGGCGGTGGTCCGAAGTCGCCCAGGTCACCGGCATCGGGCGTGAAGAAAGGCGTCATCAACGTGTGCTTGTAGAACTCGCCGCGGAACTGGAGCGGCGTACCGTTCTGCCACGTGTCCCAGATCGCCCGAATCGCCAACACCATCTCACGCATCCGTGCCGCGGGATGGCTCCACTCCATCGAGAACCGCTTGGTGATGTGCGGCCTGATCTGGCTGCCGAGGCCGAGCACGAAGCGACCCTGAGTCAGCGCTTGGAGGTCCCAGCCGATGTTGGCCAGCAGCATCGGGTTGCGGGCGAAGGCCACTGCGATCGATGTGCCCAACTCGATCTCGGAGGTGGTGCCCGCAGCCACGGCGAGCGGCAGGAACGGATCGTGCGATGTCTCCGCTGTCCACGCACCCGAGTACCCGGCCTCCTCCAGCCCGGCGGCGGACGTGCCCGCCTTCCCGATCGACCCGGAGAGCGCGCCGTCAACTTTCATGCGGTGGACGGTAGTCAGGTGGAGACCATGCGCTCGATTCGTGGGCAGAGGATCACCGGACATCTCGACAGGGTGGGGCCGAGGCTGCGACAGCGGAGCTGAAGCCTCCGGCACTCGACATACTTGGAGCGTGCTGATCCGGCGTCGAACGAGTGTGCTGCTCGCGGTCGGCGGCATCCTGTGCACAGCCGGTTGCAGCACGGCTGGTGCGAGCACTGCGGCGAACGGATGTGGTCAAGGCGCCACGATCACCGGCCGCCCTCTGAGGATCGCCACGACCGTTGCGCCGATCACCAGCATCGTCGCGGGCATCGTCGCCGATACGGGTGCCGCCGTCGTCGGCGTCGTACCAGAAGGCCGCAACAGCCACACATTCGAGCCTCCGCCCAGCACCGCGGCCGCCCTCGAGGACGCCGACATCGTGTTCCTCAACGGCCTCTCGTTGGAGGAGCCCACGAAGGAGCTGGCCCTCGCGAACCTCCGAGACGGGAGCGAGATCTGCGAACTGGGCACCACGGTGTTGCCCGTCGAGGCCTACATCTACGACTTCTCGTTCCCGGAGGCAGCCGGCAAACCGAACCCCCATCTGTGGACGGACCCGCTGATGGCGCGCAAGTACGCGGCACTCGTGCGTGACGTGTTGTCGCAGCGGGATCCGCTCAACGCCGAGCGGTACGCGGCGAACTTCGAGGTGTTCGCCGCCCAGATCGACGATCTCGACACCGCCATCCGCACGGCCACCGCGACGGTGCCTGCCGACCGGCGGCTGTTGCTGACGTATCACGATGCGTACGCGTATTTCGCGGCCGAGTACGGCTGGACGGTGTTGGGCGCTGCGCAACCGTCGTCGTTCGACGAACCGACGCCGCGCGATGTGGCCGAACTCGTCGAACAGATCCGCTCGACCGCAGTGCCGGCGATCTTCGGCAGTGAGGTGTTCCCCTCGCCCGTTCTCCGCCAGATCGCGGCCGAGACGGGGGCGCGATACGTCGGTGACCTTCGCGACGACGATCTTCCCGGTATCCCTGGGGAAGCGGACCACTCGTGGTTGGCGTTGATGCGCTTCAACTTCGTGACCATCGTCGAAGCTCTCGGCGGCGACGCGACGGCCTTGCGCTCGGTCGATGTCGACCGACCGATCATCGACCTCGCTACCTATCCGCAGTAGGCGATTCGCCGGTCAGTCCTGATCACGGAGGAACTCCTCGAGCTCTGCGGCGAGCTCGTCGCCGCTCGCCATCTCGAGTGAAGGTTCGCTACCGGCGATGGGAAACTTGTCACCGGAGGTGTCGTAGAGCTGCTCGAGCTGGGCGATCATCACGGTGTGCTCCTCGTTGCCGGCGACCAGGCCGTCGAGCCGCCGACCCTGGATCATCACCTCGTTGCGCAGCGGGGCCGCATCGATGACCAGGCCGGTGGCCTCGCGCAAGCCGTCGAGCAGGGCAACGCTGGCTGCCGGGTACGACATCGCAGCGACGTAATGCGGTACCTGGGCCCAGATCCCGAGCGATGCGATACCTCGCTCGTGCAGGTCGTGCTCGAGTGACGCCGCGACGCCGGCGGGAACGTCGATCGAGCTCCGCAGGAACGGCACCATGGCCAGCACGTCCTGCGACGGGCTCGTCACCGACAGTCGGGCAGGCCGTGTGTGGGGCGTGGCGAAGGGATAGGCGCCGAGATGGACCATGCGCCGGACTCGCTGCTGTTCGGCGAACTCGCCGATCACCCGCGTGAATCGATGCCAGGCCATGTCGGGCTCGGGTCCGGCGAGCACGATCAGATCGCGTCCGGTCCGGTCGCGGCCGACCGACAGGGTGATCCGTTCCCACTGGAGCACCGAGTTGAGCCCCTCGCGGAGTTCCATGATCGGTCGTCGAGCCCGAAAGTCGATGTAGACGTCGTCGTCGAGTTGGGCGACCGGGCTGGCCTCGGATTCCTCTGTGATTGTCTCGATCGCAGCGTGCGCGGCGCCGCCCGCATCGATCCAGCCGGCCAACATCACGACCAATACCGGATCGGTCAACTCGGGCTGTGGGGCAAGCCACTGCAGGCTGTCATCGCTCACACCCGCAGGGTACCCGCGGTGCCGTTCCCGTCGTCGCCGGGTCGCGGCCGGGGTGGTCGTCGGGGCGGCGGTCGCCCGAAACGACGCCCAACATCCCTGGGTAGGGTTGTCCTATGGCCATCGACGTGACCGACGCGACCTTCCAAACCGATGTCATCGAGCGATCCGCCACGGCGACGGTGATCGTCGATCTGTGGGCTCCATGGTGTGGGCCGTGCACGACGCTCGGACCGATTCTCGAGCGCGTCGTCGACGAGACCGACGGCCAGGCCGTACTGGTGAAGGTCGACATCGATCAGAACCCAGGTATCGCTCAGGCGTTCCGGGTGCAGTCGATCCCGATGGTGGTCGGTTTCGTCGACGGCCAGCCGGTCGACGCCTTCATGGGGGCCCAGGGCGAGCACGAAGTGCGCGCCTTCGTGCAGCGGCTGCTGCCGACGGCCGAGGAGTCTCTGATCGACGCCCTGGTCGCCGCCGGCGACGAGGCGTCGCTACGGCAAGCTCTCGAGCTCGATCCGGCGAACGCTCCTGCCATCGAAGCGTTCGCCGAGCTCTTGATCGCCCGAGGCGACAGCGAGGAGGCCCTCGCGCTGCTGGCTCGTATTCCCGAGAGCGACGTGACGCGCCACCTCGCTGCGTTGGCTCGGCTCGGGGAAGCTCCCGACGACGATCACGACGCCACGTTGACCGCATTGCTCGACCATGTGAAGACCGATGACGATGCTCGCCAGCAATTCATCGACATTCTCGAGCTGATGGGCCCGCTCGATCCGCGCACGGCGCAGTACCGAAAGCTGCTCACCGCTCGCCTGTTCTGACACCGCCGGCATCCGGATCAGCCGGATGCTCGTTAGCATGAGGGTTCCGACTTCCTCCGATGTCGAGCGTGCGCGTGTGCGCACTGTCCACGGAGGCCGTCGATGGCCGAATCTCCACAACTTCCCCCGCGACCGGTACCGCCACGCCGGATCGGCGATCTGGCCGGCGCCTGGCTGTCGTGGTTGGGGGTCGGTCGCCTCGTCACCACGGCGTGTTGCGTGCTGATCGTCGGTGCGGGCGCGTATTGGCTGGTCAGAGCGCCGGCACCCGCTCCAGAGGCGGGCCTTCCATTCGCTGCCGCCGCAGGGGCGACATCGCCATCGAATCCGCCGACCCCGACGCTGCCCCCGCCGGCTGCAGGCGCGTCGACCACTGCCGATGGTCGCGTCGTCGTACACGTGGCCGGTGCGGTGCGTTCGCCCGGTGTGTACGAGCTCGGGCCGGGCGACCGCGTCTACGACGCCGTAGCGGCTGCAGGCGGCGCGTCGGTCGGTGCCGACCTCGAGGGCCTCAACCTCGCCGCTCCGGTCGGCGACGGTGTGCGGATCTACGTGCCGGTCGCCGGTGAGATCGATCCGGCCAGCGTGCCGTCCGGGTTCGAGGTCGCTGGCGCTGATCCGGCGCCGTCGGGCCCGGTCGACCTCAACCGTGGCACCGCTGCCGAGTTGGAGACGTTGCCTGGCGTCGGGCCGGCGACCGCGGCATCGATCATCGACGACCGCGAGCGAAACGGACCGTTCGCATCCGTCGACGACCTCGATCGCGTTCCGGGAATCGGCCCGGCCAAGCTCGCCGCGCTCAGGGATCTGGTCACGGTATGAGCAATTGCGTCAGAGGATCAGCGACTCGCCGAGGATCGACGTGGCCGCGACGAGCGCGGCAATCGCTCCGATCACGACCCCGATCGTCAGCCACAGCAGCTCGCGCCAATAGTCGGTCCACGTCGCCATCGCTCGTTTCGTCGCCCGGCGCGACGCGATCAGGCCGAGGATCAACCACACCGGGATACTCGCCACCACAGCCAGCGGATAGCCCCCATCGTCGGCGAACGGGGCACCGGCGACCAAGAGCCCTGGCGCCGCCGAGACGCCCGTTACCAGGCCGATCAGGCCGCTGGCGCGGCCATCGCCCAGCCGTAGAACGACCATCGCGATTGCTCCGAGCACGGCCATCGGCACGACGCCGAGCATCGGGCCGAACGTGCGGATCCGGGCGCGGTACCACCGTGGACCGGCGATGATGGTGGGCGCTGATGCAGCGGGGCGTGGGCCTGGCTGGTCGTGGCGTGTTGCGGTATCGATCCGAAGAGCCTACGGCGCTCTGCCCGCAGGCGTCTGGCATCCCGTGTCGAACAGCGCGATCGTCGCGATGGCCGCGATCGCCTCGGTGGGATGCTGGACCGCGGACTGGAGAGTGGGCGGCGTGCTCGCGTCGCTGGCTTGGCTGACGGTCGGTCGGTCGGATCGCGTTCCCGGTCGGGTGCTGGCGTTGTTGCTCGTCGTCGGCGTGTTGTCCGGTGCGCGTGCCGAGGCTGAGGTGGCCGCACTCGTACCACACCGGCTCGGAGTCTTCGAGGGCCCGGTTCGGCTCGTCGACGATCCGCAGCCCTTCGGCTCGGCCACGCGCGTGCTGATCCAGGTCGACGGTGAGCGTTTCGAGTTGTGGGCGCGTGGACGGGCGCTGCGCCAGCGCGTCGCCGGCTGGCGTGGGGGTGAGTCGGTCCTGGTGCACGGTCAACGGCGCAGCCTCGAACCATCGCGACAACGGCGCGTCGCCTGGCAGCACGTCGTCGGCGAGTTCCGGCTCGATTGGGCGAGCGACGTGATGCCGGGCGGACCGATCGATCGGGCGTCGAACCGGGTTCGTGCTGCGATCGAGCGTGGTGCTGACGTGCTGCCAGGCGACGACGGCGCCCTGTTCCGGGGCCTGGTCGTGGGCGACGACCGTGATCAACCGCGAGAGATGATCCTCAGATTCCGGGCGAGTGGGCTGTCCCATCTCACGGCGGTGTCCGGTCAGAACGTATCGTTCGTGTTGGCAGCAGCCGGTCCGATACTGCGGGCGCTGCGTCCGTGGAGCCGATGGGCTGTCACGCTGGTCCTGATCGGATGGTTCGTCAGCCTGACCCGATTCGAGCCTTCGATCGTGCGCGCCGGCACGATGGCGGCACTGTCGGCGACGGCATTCGTATTGGGCCGCGAGCGAGCACCCACCCGAATTCTGTGCCTTGCGGTCATCGTGCTGTTGCTCGTCGATCCGTTGATCGTCAGGTCGGTCGGCTTCTGGCTGTCGGTCGGTGCGACCGCAGGGGTCGCGACGGCCGGCCCCTGGCTGGGGCACCGGCTGCGATCGTTCGGCTTGTTGGCGATGCCGCTCGGAGTCACGCTGGGCGCCCAACTCGGAGTGCTGGTCCCCGCCCTGGTGGTGTTCGGTCGCTTGCCACTGGTCAGCGTGCCGGCCAATCTGCTCGCCGTTCCGGTGGCCGGCTTCGTGATGCTGTACGGCTTGCCGGCGGGCTTGGTGGCCGGCTTCGTGCCGCAGATCGCAGGGATCGTGATGTTCCCCTGCCGGCTCGGCGTCCGATGGGTCGACACGGTTGCCGTACTCGGCGACCGGCTCGAACCCGGTGGGCGCACGACGTGGATCGGATGGGCACTGCTGGCGATGATCGTCGCGATCCTGGTCGTTCACCGCAGTGCGGGTCGTGCCGGCGACGGCCCCAGTGACGGAACCGACAGTTTCCCGTGATCATGTCGCCCATGCGAGATGTCCGGCGATGAAGGTCCGTTCGAGGCGGAGGTCCGTGTCGAACACAGCAAGATCAGCGAAGGCACCCGGCGCGATCCGGCCGCGATCGGGCAGGCCCATCAGAGCCGCTGGGTTGCCGCTTGCCGCACGGATGGCTTCGGCGGGCGTGCAACCGCTGAACTCGGTGAGGTTCCGAACGGCCTGATCGAGCGAGAGATTGCTGCCGGCGAGCACGTCGGCTTCGGTGCGAACGCCCCGATCCGAGATCGTCACCGCAACATCGGCCAGGCGGCCGTTGCCGTGGCCGAGACCGAGCGCACCGACGGCGTCGCTGATCAGGATCATGCGCGAGGGGCCGAGGGCCCGCCAGGCGACCCGAACCGCGACCGGGTCGACATGGATGCCATCGCAGATGATGCTGCCGTAGACCGTGTCGTCGGCGAGTGTCGCCCCGATCGGTCCGGGTTCACGGTGCGAGAACGGTGCCATCGCGTTGAACAGGTGCGTGACCATCGTGGCACCGGCAGCCCGTGCTCCGGCGAACTCCCCTGCTGTGCAGGACGAATGGCCGACCGAGACCACGACCCCGTCGGCCGTGAGCCGGGCGATCAGGTCGAGCGCCCCGGGGGTTTCGGGTGCGAGCGTGACGATCGCGACCCCTCGTTTGCGCGTCCAGCCGGCGAGCTCGGCGGCAGTGGGGAACCCGATGTGCGCAGGATTGTGGGCACCCGGCCGACTGGGCGAGATGATCGGGCCCTCGAAGTGGATCCCGACGGCAGTCGCGGCGCCTGCGCGAGGTTCGAGCGCGTCGAACGCCTGGATCGCCGCCGCGCGCTGCGCCGTTGGACTGGTGACGATGGTTGGCACGAACGCCGTGACACCGGTCCTCGGCAAGTGGCCCGCCACGTGGCCGATCGTGGTGGGGTCACCCGTGAAGTCGTGCCCCCAGCCGCCGTTGATCTGGACGTCGATCAGACCGGGAGCGACGATCCTTCCGGAGACGTCGATGGTGTCGCCGGCGGAGGACCCCGTGGTGCCCGGCGCGACGAGATCGACGATCCGCCCGTGCTCGATCACGAGGTCGAGGTCTTGCAGGGGCCCCGTGGGGGTGACGACGGAACCGCCGATCAGCCGGGTCCTCATGTCGTCCGAACCCGACGGCAACCTCGCTCGGCGACCACTGCGGTCGGGAGATCGGTGCTTGTGTGCTGAGCAGCCGAGCAGCGGCCGACACTTCGAACGGACATCCTGGTCATCTTGTCACGGCTCCCGTGGATCGCCCGGCTCATGCCCTCCGTGAAGGTCAACCCCGGCGAACGTCGGGCAATCGGCGCGATCGCTGCTATGAATCTGAGTCGCGATGGGTGTGCATCTACTGACCGGTGAGGACGAATCGATCCTGCGATCCAAGGCGCACGACCTCGTGCACGAACTGATCGGTGACGGTGACCGCAGCCTGATGGTCGACGAGTTCGACGGCGACGAGTACGAGCTGCGAGCCGTCGTCGACGCTGCCCAGACCATGCCATTCCTCACCGACAAGCGCGTCGTCGTCGCTCGCGGTGTCGGGCGTTTCAACACCGACGATCTGACGCCGATGTTGGGCTATCTCGACAATCCGCTCGAGTCCACCGATCTGGTGATGGTCGCCGGTGGTGGCCGGTTGGCGAAGAAGCTCACCGACGCGGTCGGTGCCTGCGGCGGTCATGTCGTGAACACCAGCCCACCGAACCGAGTCAAGGACCGGCACACCTGGGTGCGGACCGAGGCCGCCGAGCATGGTGTGCGCCTCGATGGCGCTGCGGCGGCCCGCATCGCCGAACAGCTCGGCGACGGCGTCGGTCGGCTGGAGGGCGTCTTGAGCGTGTTGATGTCGACCTATGGCGAGGGCGTCAAGGTCTCGGTTTCGGACGTCGAGCCATTCCTCGGTACCGCCGGCGGCGTGCCTCCGTGGGACTTCACCGACGCAATCGACAGTGGCGATACCGGCAAGGCGTTGGTCCTGATGGGCCGCATGATTCATGGTGGCGAGCGTCACCCGCTGCAGATCATGGCGATCCTGCACGGCCACTATGGCAAGTTGGCGAGGCTCGATGGGGTCGACGCCCACAGCGAGACCGACGCCGCCCAGGCAATGGGCATCAAGCCGGGATTTCCGGCCAAGAAGGCGTTGGGCAACTACCGACGGCTGGGTGGAGGGGGAGTGCTGCGAGCGATGCAGCTGCTGGCCAAGGCCGACCTCGACCTGCGCGGTGACACTGATCTCGACGCCGAGATCGTGATGGAGGTGCTGGTCGCCCGCCTCAGTCGGCTGGGTTCACGCCGCTGACCGGCCGTTCACGGCGGCGTCAGAACAGCCAGATCCGCAGTGCCACGGTGATCGCGGCGAGGGTGACGAACACCCCGATGCCGACGGCCCTGCCATAGCGCTGGTACAGCCAGGCGGTGAACGACCACTGCGCTTCGTAGTCGGGTTTGTGGATGCGTCGAAGCTGTCCGGTCAGCCACATCACCGGGCACCCCAGGACGGCAACCTGCAACACGACCATCAGGGTCAGCAGGAACACGAACGTCGGCCCCGAGAACCAGGTGGCCCCGACCAACACCAGGGCCAGCACGATCGGCATGTGGATGATGTCGATCACGGCGGCGAGATGCCACCAGAAGACCGTGTTCGGTTGCCCGGGGTCGGGCGTCTCGGTGGGCTGGGACGTGGCGACCGGCTGGTTCTTGTCGAGCGGTGTCCGGTTCACGGAGACGATCGTATGCCGGGGTCAGCGGGGCCGGGCGGCGCTCGCCAGCTCTTGGCTGCTGAAGGGCCCGACCGCCCGGTCTTCGGCGACAAAGTGGTAGAGGGCCACACCGAACACGCCGCGGGTTGCGCCTCCGAACACCGCAGCCGCGACCGCGATCGCCACGCCGATCAGCACCAGCAGCCCGCCGAACACGGCACCGCCGGCGCTCCCACCGGTGATGAGGAACACACCCAGTGCGGAGACACCGATCCCGATCAGGGTGGCGATGGTCGAAATGCCGCCGATCACGAAGTTGCCGGTGACCTGCTGGCCCCAGCGTTGACGAACGAGCGTGCCCGATCGCTTGATCGCGTCGATCGGACCGATGCCTTCGAGTGCCAGCACGGGGATCACCAGGAACGTGACCAGCCCCCAGACAGCGGCGCCGAGTGATGCGGCGATGCGCCCGGGCAGACCACCGCGATCTCGCAAGACCGCCAGCAGCAGCGACACCAGAGCGGACACGAGCGCCCAGCCCGCGATCATCGGAATCCGGTTACGGGCTGCCGCCTTCGCCGCAACGAGATCGGGTTCCCGGCCCTCGAGAGCGTCGTTGGCGGCCGCAGCGAGAATCACGTTGTAGTAGATGATGAGGAACGAGGCTGCGTACGACCCGAGGGCGATCAGCACGTACCCGGTGGCACGCGTCGCGTCCGAGCTGCTCGCTACGAGCAAGAGGCCCGGGCCGGCGATCAGCACGACGGCGATCAATGCCAGCACTCCGCCGATCAGGGGAAGTTTTGCCAGTTGCGGGCGCGACCGCACGACCCCCCAAGCCTTCTTCGTCAGTTGCCAACCTTGTCGCATGCGATCGAACATGGGCCCCACGGTATCGGGCAGAGGTGTCGCCGTGCGTTTGGGCGATGACGCGACGAAGCCCGGGGCTCGTGACCCCGGGCTTCGTTCGGAACTCTGTGTTGCCAGTGTCAGGCGGTGGCGCTGACCCGCTTGACGAGGCGGCTCTTCTTGCGGGCCGCTGTGTTCTTGTGGATGATGCCCTGCTGGGCAGCGGTGTCGATGCGCTTGATGGCGGCCTTGACCGCGTCCTCGTCGCCCGACTCGGCGGCCTTGATGCGGCTCTTCAGCTCGCTGCGAACAGCCTTGTTGCGCTCGTGCGCCTTGGCGTTGGTGATGTTGCGCTTCTTCTGGCTCTTGATGTTCGCCACGGGGCAATCCCTCTTGTCTCGTTCGATCGTTTCGTCCCGATGGAATATCCATCGAGCAGCGCATCGATGCTACCGGCGCGGCGAGGTCAACCCCAACGCAGTGAGCCGAACGCGCCGGTAGCGTGGGGAGCCGCCATGGAGCTCTCCCACATCCGGAATTTTTCGATCATCGCCCACATCGACCATGGCAAGTCGACGCTGTCCGATCGCATCCTCGAGATCACCGGTGCGGTGCAGGCCCGCGACATGAAGGCCCAGTACCTCGACACGATGGATCTCGAGCGCGAGCGCGGCATCACGATCAAGGCCCAGAACGTGCGAGTCGACTGGCACGACCACGTCTTTCACCTGATCGATACGCCGGGGCACGTCGACTTCGGCTACGAGGTCAGCCGTTCGCTGGCCGCCTGTGAGGGTGTCGTGCTGGTGGTCGACGCGGCGCAGGGCATCGAGGCGCAGACGTTGGCCAACTGCTACCTCGCGCTCGAGCACGATCTCGAGATCGTCGCCTGTCTCAACAAGATCGACTTGCCGGCCGCCGACCCCGATCGCTACGCCATGGAGATCGAGAACGTGCTCGGCATCCCGGCCGAGGACATCTTGAAGATCTCTGCCAAGACGGGGGAGGGGATCCCCCAGCTGCTCGATGCGATCATCGAACGGATTCCGGCGCCCAAGGGTGACGCCGACGCACCGTTGCAGGCGCTGATCTTCGACTCGCAGTTCGACCAGTACCGCGGCGTCGTGTCGTCGATCCGGGTGATGAACGGGCGCATGGTCTCGGGTTCGCGGTTGCACTTCATGCAGACCGGCGCCGATCACGATGCGCTCGAGATCGGTTCGCGGCGCCCGGTTCCGACCCCGCTGCCCGAGCTGGGGCCCGGTGAGGTCGGATACCTGATCGCCGGCATCAAGGGGGTCGGTGACGCCCGGTCGGGTGAGACGATCACCACGGCGTCGCACGGTGCAACCGAGGCGCTGGCGGGCTACATGGACCCCAAGCCGATGGTGTTCTCGGGTCTGTTCCCGATCGACGGCGACGACTTCGAGGATCTTCGTGATGCCCTCGGCAAGTTGAAGCTCAACGACGCCTCGATCAGCTACATGCCCGAATCGTCCGGCGCGCTCGGCTTCGGTTTCCGGTGCGGCTTCCTCGGCCTGCTCCACATGGAGATCGTGAAAGAGCGGCTCGAGCGAGAGTTTGACCTCGCGCTGATCGCCACCGCACCGTCGGTCGAGTACCGCGTGATCTCAACCGACGGCACGGTGACCGTGGTCAGCAATCCTGCCGACCTGCCGGTCGTGCAGAAGATCGACGTCATCGAAGAGCCGGTCTTCAAGGTGTCGATCATCACACCCAAGGAGTACACGGGGGCGTTGATGGACCTGTGCCAGACCCGCCGGGGCGAGATGAAGCGGATGGAGTACCTGTCGCCCGAGCGGGTCGAACTCGACTACGAGATCCCGCTCGCCGAAGTGGTCGTCGACTTCTTCGACCAACTCAAGTCGCGCAGCCAGGGCTACGCGTCGCTCGACTACGAGATGGCGGGCTACCAGAGCGCCAATCTGGTCAAGGTCGACATCTTGTTGAACGGCGTGCCGGCCGACGCGTTCTCCACGATCGTGCACCGCGAGAATGCCGAATTCTACGGGCGTCGGATCTGCGAGAAGCTCAAGGAGCTGATCCCGCGTCAGATGTTCGACGTGCCGATCCAGGCGGCGATCGGTGGCAAGGTGATCAGTCGCGAGACGGTCAAGGCGCGCCGCAAGGACGTGCTCGCCAAGTGCTACGGCGGCGACATCAGCCGCAAGCGCAAGCTGCTCGAGAAGCAGAAAGAGGGCAAGAAGAAGATGAAGTCGATCGGGCGGGTCGAGGTGCCCGGCGACGTGTTCATCAGCGCCCTCAAGCTCGACGACTGAGGTGCCGATGAGCGTTTCGTGGGTTGAGGTCCGCGCCTACGCCGCCAGTCCGCCGAACACGCACGCCAGGTGTTCACGTTCCATGTTGGGGTCCGCCATGAAGAAGTTCCTCGTCGCCGCCACCACGACGGCTGCACTGCTCGCGACCGCTGTTCCCGCTGCCGCCATCACGAACGGAGTCACCGACACCGATCACGACTTCGTGGGGGTGATGCGAGGTGCCGACCCCGGTGGCACCGAGCGCCAGTGCTCGGGTTCGCTGATCGCCGAAGGGGTCTTCCTGACCGCCGGGCACTGCGCGGTCCTCACCGGAGTGACGGTCCACTTCGGTGCCGATCTCGATGACCCCGATGCATCGGTGCGCGAGGCCACCGAAGTCGTCCGGCACCCCTCGTACGCCGCCAACTTCGGCAGGCAATACGACGTGGCAGTCGTGCTCTTCGGCGGAAGCGGGCTCGGCATCGTGCCTGGTGAACTTGCCGCGGAAAACATGATCGACACCTTCTCGAAGGACGAGCTGCGGGCGGCCACCTTCGAGGCCGTCGGGTACGGCCTGGTGCGCAACGACGCGAACGGTAACTCAGCTCCGTTGGTGGAGTCCTCGCAGCGGATGATCGCGACCCAGAGCTACCTCAACATGCACAACCAGTATCTCGGCCTGTCGATCCACACGCACAAGGGCAACGGGGGTGGGTGCTTCGGCGATTCGGGTGGCCCGCACCTGCTCCACGACGTGATCGTCTCGATCACGTCCAACGGCGACGGGAACTGCGTGGCGACCGACAACACCCAGCGTGTCGACCAACCCGAGATCCGCGACTGGATCCAAGGGTTCATCGACGTAGCCGGCTGAACGCCCTTCCGGCCAGGCTTTGAGTCGGACAGGGGACTGGTTCTCCAGTAGCTCGTGGCTCGGCTCGGCCCCGCCTGACGGCGTGCGACAGCACCCGATCGGGTCGACTTCGAGGTGGGGTCCCTCGTTGCCCGGCCGGAGCATCCCGCCCAGCCGGGCCGGTCACAGTGAGCTCGACGGACTCAGTCGAAACCGGCGATGTCGACTCTGGCGACGACCCGTTCGGGGATCACGCGCACGACCATCTCGGGTGGCACGGCGTTGCGTCGGCCGTAGGCCTCGGCGTGATCGGCGCCCATGTATCGGCCCCCGATTCGGGTGCCCCACTCGAGCAGCTCGCCGGGGTCGGTCGTGGTGGTCGCCCTGCCGGTGATCGTGACGAACGCGAACGGTGGCCGATCGTCGTCGAAACACATCGCAACACGTCCGTCGCGGAGGATCGATTTGCCTTTGATCGTGTCGGCGCTGGTTATGAACACGACCACGTCTTCCCCGTTCGGGCCGGCATCGCGGTCGAGGTCGACCCATACCGGCGCGACGTGTGGGCTGCCGTCCTTGCGGGTGACCGCCAATTTGCAGGTGCGGGCGGGCGTGGAGGACACGAAGCCCTGCCACCAACGATCGGGAGCATCGTGGTACGCCATCTCAGCAGTATTGCCCGCTCGCATCGCGACGTGACGATCGCGGGCCGGGGCCTGCACGGTGCGCCCGTTGCTCTGGGGGTGGACCGGTCGCCCCGGCGCTGGACTGGGGCACCTGCCTCCGGTTCCTCGTCCGGGCGGGCCAACGGCGCGCGTTGACACGGGTGTTGGTCGTTTCTGTCGACCGGAACCGTTGGAGTGGGCGACGATGCCGGCAGCGGCTAGTGCTCTGACCACACTGGTTGGTGGGTCGCGTCCACCACTCGGGCGGCGGAGTCTGTTTTCCTGGTGGGATGACGAAACGTGTGCAGGTGCGTCGCCTGAACGACGCGGAAGGCCGTCAGCTCCAACAGATCGTCCGTCGGGGCGGCAAGACGGACCGATCGATCGTGAAGTGGCGGCGGGCGATGGTCGTGCTGGCGTCCGCTGGTGGCAATGATGTGGCGGCGATCGCTCGGCTGGTGCAGACGTCGCCGGATCGGGTGCGTGAGATGATCCACCGGTTCAACGATCTGGGGATGCGATCGTTGGACCCTCAGTGGGCGGGTGGCCGGCCCCGCCAGATCACGACGACTGACCGAGCGTTGATCGTCAAGACGGCCACCACGCGACCCCGCAAGTTGGGTCGTCCGTTCACGCATTGGTCGATCCGCAAGCTCGCCGACTACCTCGCGACCAGGCGTGGCCGCAAGGTTCGGATTGGTCGGGAGCGGCTGCGCCAGATCCTGATCGCGGAGGGGATCACGTTCCAACGCACCAAGACCTGGAAAGAATCACCCGATCCGTTGAAGGAACAGAAGCTGGCGCGCATCGAGTACCTGCTCGAACACGAGCGTGGTCGCACGTTCGCGTTCGACGAGTTCGGACCGCTCACGATCCAACCCTTCGGTGGCACCTCGTGGGCGCCCAAAGGCAAGCCGGTGCGGTTGCGGGCGAACTACCACAAGCCGCACGGATCCCGGCAGCTGTATGCCTGCTACTCGATCGGCGACGACGAACTGTGGGGAGCAATCGAACCTCGCAAAGGCTCAGCGGCAACGTTGCGGGCAATCCAGTCGATCCGTGCCCGGCTCGACGACGGCCGCCCGATCCACGTCATCTTGGACAACTTGAATCACCACAAGAACCGTGACGTACGCGCCTGGTGCGAGGCCAACAACGTGGAGCTGGTGTTCACCCCGACCTACGCGTCATGGGCCAACCCGATCGAGGCGCACTTCGGACCGCTGCGTCAGTTCGTGCTCTCCAACAGCGACCACCAAGATCATCCCGCCCTCGCTCGAGCGATCCGCTCCTACCTTCGCTGGCGCAACACCCACACCCGCGACCCCAAGATCCTCGCCGCCGAACGACGACACCGGGCCAAGATCCGCAGCGAACACCAACGCCGCTGGGGCCACCCCCGCCGCGCCGCCTAACGCGCGAACGTATGTGGTCAGAGCACTAGCAGAGGCTGGTTGTCGATACGCAGCGGATGGCACCGGGTCGGGTGTCGCCGTTCCGGGTGGGGCTGCTCTCGCTGCTGATCCAGAAGCTGTTGTGGCTGCGTTGTCGGATCGGCGAGCCTGTTTGGTGCGGTTGATGGTGGGGCCGGTGTGCCAGGTGGTTCCGTCGGGTCTGGTCCAGGTGGCGGGCCGGTCGGGGGTCATGGTCCGCTACCGACGCTGAAAGTCCTTTCGGCAAGCGCTAGCGGCTCAGCGTGCGAGCCGCCGGTGCATGGTACGGAATCGTGTGCGTCGGTCCTCCGACACCACCGTTCTGCAAGGATCGGTTCCGCAGCTCAGCGATCGGTGCCGGTTCGCCCAACACCGGCATCGGAATCGGGCTGGCGTTGTTGGTCTTCGGGTTGATGTCGTTCGGCGTTGCCCGAAGGCGGCGAGCGGATCGCTCCAGCCAGGTGGGATCGGTCTGGCATGATGGACGCATGCTCGATCACATGTCGATCCAATGTGCCGACCCAGCTGCGAGCAAGGTGTTCTACGAGCGCGTGCTGGCGCCGCTCGGTGGCAAGACGATCATGAGCCACGGCGATGTGCACGGGATGGGCGTGGAGTACCCGTGCTTCTGGATCGGACCCGTCGGCGATGCCGGGGCGCCACACCAGGACATCCACATCTGCTTTCGCGCCCAGTCTCGTGAACAGGTGGATGCCTTCGTCGAGGCTGCCCGCAGCGAGGGAGTCGAGGTACTGCACGAGCCCCGGATCTGGCCCGAGTACCACCCCGGCTACTACGGAGGCTTCGTGCGCGACTTGGACGGCAACAACGTCGAAGCCGTTCACCACACATTCTGATTCGGTACCGGCCGGTGAGTGATCTCCGGCCACATGCAGGACCTGTCGTCGAACTAGCGTCGAGCGAGGGACAGAGGGGGTTCACATGGCCGAGCACGATCTGGTGATCCGCAACGGCATCGTCGTCGATGGAACGGGCAACGAGCGATTCGTCGGCGACGTCGCCGTGTCGAATGGTCTCATCAGTGCGGTCGGCGAGGTCGACGGCACGGGACGCCGTGAGGTCGATGCAGAGGGGCAGCTCATCGCACCCGGGTTCGTCGACATCCACACCCACTACGACGGGCAAGCCACGTGGGACACCCAACTCGCCCCGTCGAGCTGGCACGGCGTGACCACGGTCGTGATGGGCAACTGTGGCGTCGGGTTCGCCCCAGTGTCGCCCGAGAACCGGGAACGGCTGATCCAGCTGATGGAGGGTGTCGAGGACATCCCGGGCACCGCGCTCCACGAGGGGTTGTCGTGGGAGTGGTCGAGTTTCCCCGAGTACCTCGACGACCTCGACCGCAAGCCGCGTGACATCGATCTCGGTGCTCAGCTGCCGCACGGCGCGCTGCGGCTGCACGTGATGGGCGAACGGGGCGCCACCCAGCAGCCGGCCACCCCGGACGACATCGCGGCGATGGCCGACCTGGCTCGACAAGCGGTCGAGGCCGGCGCCCTCGGGTTCACGACAAGTCGAACCCTCAACCACAGGTCGAGCCTTGGCGAACCGACGCCTACGCTGCGAGCCGAAGCGGACGAGTTGGTCGGCATCGCCCAGGCGCTCGGTGCGGCGGGCAAGGGTGTGTTGCAGGTCGTCACCGACTTCATCGACCTCGACGGCGAGATCGACCTGTTCCATGCCATGGCCGCCGAGTCGGGCCGGCCGATCTCGGTCTCGATCGCCCAGTCGCCGCGGCGCCCCGACGACTGGAAGATCGAGCTCGACCGTTTCTCCGAGTCGACCGCCGCGGGCGTGCAGATGCGCGGACAGGTAGGAGCCAGAGCGGTTGGCATCATACTCGGACTCGAAACGACGCTGAACCCGTTCATGTTCAGCCCGGCGTACGTCGACATCGCCGGTCTACCGTTGCCCGAACGCGTGGCCCGCATGCGCCAACCCGACGTTCGGCAGGCGATCCTCGACGGCGCTCACGTCGAAGACCGCCAGCTCGGCAGCCGCGTGATCGGCTGGTTCCCGCACATGTTCCGGCTCGGCGACCCGCCCAACTACGAGCCCGATCCGTCCGAGTCGGCCCAGGCCGAGGCCGACCGCACCGGGCGCACGCCGGGCGAGATCGCGTTCGACTGGCTGCTCGAGCACGATGGCAAGGCGCTGTTGTACGTGCCCAGCTTGAACTGGGCGTACGGCAACCTCGACGTCGTTCGCGAGATGCTGCTGCATCCGGCGGCGGTGCCCGGGCTCAGCGACGGCGGTGCCCACGTCGGCACGATCTGCGACGTCAGCTTCCCGACGACGCTGCTGCAATGGTGGGGCCGCGACCGGCCGCACGGCCGGATCCCGGTCGAGACGCTGATCGCCAAGCAATGCCGGATGACCGCTGAGACCGTAGGCCTCGGTGATCGTGGAGTGCTCGCGCCCGGGTATCGCGCCGACATCAACGTGATCGACTTCGACAACCTGCGGCTGCACGTGCCCGACATCACCTACGACCTGCCGGCCGGCGGTCGGAGGATGCTGCAGAGGGCCACCGGCTACCGCCACACGTTCGTCGCCGGCACGGAGATCATGGCCGATGGTGAATCGACGGGTGCCACGCCCGGTCGTCTGGTGCGAGGTGCGCGATGAGTTTCGATTTCCCGGTCATCAGCGCCGACTCGCACATCACCGAGCCGCCGGACTGCTACACCGCCCACATCGACCCCGCCTTCCGTGACCGCGCCCCGCACATGGTCACCGACGAGGTGCGCGGCGACGTGTTCGTGGTTCCCGGCATGGGGCGTCCGATAGCAATGGGGTTAGTGGCTGCGGCCGGCAAGCCGGCCGAGGAACTGACGATCGCGGGTGTGAAGTTCGAGGACCTTCACCGCTCTGGTTGGGATTCGACGTATCGCCTCGCCGACCAGGACCGCGACGGCGTGTCGGCCGAGATCATCTACCCGACGGTCGGGATGATGATCTGCAACCACGACGACGTCGACTTCAAGAAGGCCTGCTTCGACGCCTACAACCGCTGGATCGCCGATTACTGCTCGGAGGCGCCGCACCGGTTGCTCGGCTGTGGCCAGACGGCACTGCGATCGGTCGACGAGGGCATCGCCGATCTCGTCGCGATCAAGGAGGCCGGGCTGCGCGGTGTGATGATGCCGGGCGAACCCGGCACGTTGACCGACGATGCCGATGGCTTCGACTACGACGACCCGCGATGGGGGCCGTTCTGGGATGCGGCGGTCGAGCTCGGTCTACCGCTCAGCTTCCACATCCTGACCTCACGGGGGAGTGCGTTCAACGGCAAGCCGCGGGGTTCCAGGTTGAACGGTTTCCTCGGCATCATCCGGGGCATCCAGGACATCATGGGAACGCTCGTGTTCGGGGGAGTGTTCGAACGCCATCCCGGTCTCAAGATCGTGTGCGTCGAGGCCGACGCCGGCTGGGTGCCGCACTACATGTACCGCATGGACCACGCCTACAACCGGCACCGCAACTGGATGGCGCCAGGGATCGAACTGTCGAAGCTGCCCAGCGAGTACTTCGCCGAGCACATCTATGTCACGTTCCAGGATGACTGGACCGCCTTCCGGCAGGCCGACGACATGAACTGGCGGCGTCTGATGTGGGCCAACGACTTCCCGCACTCGGACAGCACCTGGCCGTGGTCGCAGGACATGCTGGACGAACAGGTCGCCCAGCTCTCGCCCGAGCAACGCCGGGCGATCCTGTCGGGCAATGTCGCCGACCTCTACGACATCGACGTCTCCGAACTCCCGGTCACCCAATCCGCCTGATCGGCTCCGCGTCACGGTTCGGTGCGTGGCACCAGAGCGTTACGCAATTCCCGACTGATAGTGCGCGGCGGGGAGCGGGCAGGATGGTCGGGATGGCCGACACGTTCCGATCGCTCGAGCACCGGAACGCTCGCCTGTTCTTCGTCGGCCTGCTGCTGTCGAACATCGGCACGTGGGTGCAGTTCACGGCGGTGGCGATCCTGGTCGACCGTCTGACCGGGCGCACGACGGCGCTCGGCGTGCTGACCGCATTGCAGTTCCTGCCGATGCTGTTTCTGGGCGCGTACGCGGGTGCGGTGGCCGATCAGCGTGACCGGCGCCGGATGGCGATGCTCACCCAAGGGGGGCTTGCACTCCAGGCGGTCGCGCTGGCGATCTTCGACCTCACCGGAACGATCAACCTCGGCATCATCTACGCGCTCACGCTGGTGCTCGGCATCGTCAGCGCCTTCGACAACCCTGCCCGCCGCGGGTTCGTCACCGAATTGGTGCCCGAGCGCGACATCTCGAACGCGATCTCGCTGAACACAGCGGTGATGACCGGTTCGCGCATCTTCGGTCCGGCGATCGCGGCCATGCTGGTGGGCCCTCTCGGGACCGGATGGCTGTTCTCGATCAACGCGTTCTCGTTCCTGGCGATCCTCAGCAGCCTGTTCTTTCTCGACCGCGCGGCGCTCTACATGGCACCGAGGGTTCCGAAGGGGGGTACGCCGGTGCGCGACGGGCTGCGCCATATCCGTCGCACGCCCACGCTGTTCGTGCCGTTCATCGTGTTCACGATCGTTTCGACGTTCGGGTTCAACCACAATGTCGTCTTCCCGCGCATGGCGCGGGAGATCTGGGGCGCCGAATACTGGTTCGGTTGGGTGCTCACGACCATGAGCATCGGCAGCCTGCTCGGTTCATTGCTGACCGCCAGCCGCCCCATGGTCACCCTGAGATGGATGATCGCCAATGGCGCCATTCTCGGAATCTCCGGCTTGGCCCTTGCGTTCTCGGGCAACATCTGGCTGGCGCTGCTGCTCGCCGTGCCCCTGGGCCTCGGGGGTGCCGGTTTCATCACGTCGTTCAACGCGATCACCCAGCAGGAGTGCCCACCAGACATGCGCGGTCGCATTCTCGCGCTGACCGCGGTCGCATTCCTCGGGTCGTACCCGATCGGCGGCCCGATCACCGGCCTCGTCGGCGACTACGTCGGTCTCGAGTGGTCGCTGGCCTACGGGGCAGTCGTCGCGTTGGGCGCCGTGTTGGCGTTGACGTGGTGGGCGTTGGGAACTCGCCCGACCCAGTCCCGATACGAAGTGATCAGAAACCTGCTCAGCTCGTCGAGTCCGATCGCCGCCAGCCCCAGCGAGCACCCCTGACGGTCCTGCCGGCGGTCAGCTGGCGGCTGGACCCACTCGCGTCGGGCGCAAGGTCACGGGCAGAACTCGCTCTGCGGGACGAGTGCGCAGGCCCGTTGTGCCCATGCCTCGGGGTCGACCTCCCACACGACGACCCGCCCGTCGCCATAGCCGACAGCCACGTGCTTCCCATCCGGCGCGAGCGCGATGGACCTGCCGCCGCCGAACGACAACGTCCCCAAACCCGGGCGAATCGGCGTCCCGACGCGCTGGTTCGACTCGGACTCGAGGTCCCAGATGATGAGGCCGCCGTCGCTGATGCCGTAGAGCGTGCGCTCGTCCGATGAGAGGGCGAATCCGGCTACCTCGCCGGTTCGTCCTGGGAGGACGCGCGGGGCCATCGTCGGATCAGCGAGGTCGATCACCAGGTCGCCGCGGGTGCTGTCGACGAAGAGGTGCGATCCGTCGTGATCGAGGGCCACAGCGTACGCCCCCGGGGCCTCGGTCTCGAGGGTGCGGATGACCTCGCCCGTGGCCGGATCGATGAGTACTGCCGGGCCACGGTTGCCGGCGACCGCGAGGACGGCACCGTCGCCGCTGAACGACAGACCGGTCGGGTAGTTCGCGTACGATTGTTGCCTGAATGGTGTCGCGCGTTCCAGTTCGAATCCTGGAACCGTGAACCAGAACACCGCTTCGCCGCCGTCCTTGTCCTCGGCGACCGTGGCGAGGCGAGTGCCATCTGGGGAGAAGGCGGTACGCAACGCGATGTGATCCGGCGTTCTCAACCGCCGCACGTCGCCGGTCCGCAGATCGCGAACCTCGAGGGTGGGAAGCCCCTGCCAGTACAGGAACGGATCGGCCGTCGCCAGCCACTGACCGTCCGTGCTGACCGCGTCGCCGCGGAACGGATGGCGTTCGATGCCTCCTCGATCCGGCTCGTAGATCGCGAACTCACTGCCGGTCTCACCTCCGTAACCGGATGCCGCGAGCCGGCCGTCGGGCAAATAGAAGACCGTGTCGACGACGAGGTCGTCGAACATTCGGACCTCCTGCGCGACCGGGGGCCCGACCTCCGGATCGACGACACGCGCTCCCGCCGGGCCGACGATCGCCAATAAGCCCTTCGAGTCGAACGTCACGTCGTCAACGACCCCCGCCACGCCGGGAAGCACGGCAGGGGCTTGCGAACCGTCGGTTCGCCAGATGCTGACGGAGCCGTCGGACGTGATGCCGGCGAGCCGGCTGCCGTCGGGGGAGAACGCGAGCGGCGAGATCGCGGTGAGGCTGTCCGGCTGGACCGTCACCGTGCCCGCTGCGAGATGCCGTAGCACCGTGATTCCACCCATGTGGGTCGTGGCCAACGTGGTGCCGTCGCGGCTGACAGCGACGTCCACGACCGGCCAGGGGAACTCGGCATTCGAGATCTCGGTGGAGTTCAGGTCGAGCAGATCGCCGGTCGGGGTGAGCGGTTCGCCGATCGTCGTGCCGGAGGCTCCGTCCCACCACTGCAGGACGTCGCTCTCGAAGTCGATTCCCGTGGCGGATCCCGTGATGAAGCGGTCATCGTTCGGGAGCGCCGCAACGGAGATCACCTTACCGAGGGGCTTGGAATCACCTGACTCGAGGTCCCACCATGTCCCCGAGCCGAGGTTGGCGTCGAGACTGACCAGGTGGTCACCGTCGGTAGTGAATTCCAGTTCGTAGACCGGTCCGTCGGGTCCTGACAACGGTCCAGCCTGCAGTTTCCCGGTTGACCGGTCCCAGACCTCGATGATGCCGGACGCATAGCCGATCGCGACTCGGCCGCCGGCAGTATCGAACTCGATCGTCGACGCTTCCGCCGATGACACAGTGAACGCGGAGCCGATCGGCGTGCCACGGTTCAGATCCCAGATCTCGACCCTCTGGTCCCGATGGAGGACTGCGGCACGCGTCCCCGACCGGTCGAGGCCGGTCGTGACCACGTCGTCAGCGTCGTCAGCGAAGCGGATCGTTCGCTGCACGCCCGCCGAGGCCGACAGAACCGTGAGCAACGCGCCCCTGGTCTCTGGCAGATCCTCGGTTCGGTATCCCTCGATCGCGAGTTCCAAGGCCCGATCGAGACCGATGTCCAGCATCGCGATCGCCTGCCCGGCGAAACCCAACGCCCGGGAGGTCGACGCCTGCGCCTGTGCCTCGGCCTTCGCCGTGACGGCCGCCGCGGCCTCGTCGGCTGCCTTCTTGCCGGCCGCCTCGGCTACGGCCGTCTGCTGCTCGGCCACGGCTTTGGAGTCACGGGCGGCCAGGGCCTGCGCTTCGGCGTCGGCCTGCGCCGCAACGGCCTCGATCTGACGGCGGTCGGCGACGCCGCGCTGATGGAGCGCGATCCCGCCGGCGATGAGTGCGGCCACGGCGACCAGTGCGGTCGCCGTGACGAGCCGATGCAGGCGGTGGACTCGGCGGCGCTCACCGGCCGCATCGGCATCACGCCGTCCCACACTGGCACGGAGGAACTCCGACTCCAAAGCGTTGAGTCGCACGTGGTCGGCCATCAGCAGCGGTTCGGCGGCGTCGAGTCGGCCGCCTCGGTAAAGCTCGCCTGGATCGCGTCCCGCCGCCATCCACGCGGTGGCTGTGTCGGTGAGGTGACGGTGGATCCGCAGCTCGTCCCGATCCTCGTCGAGCCAGGTGCGCAACCGTGGCCATGCTCGGATGAGGGCTTCGTGGGCGATCTCGACGGTTGGTTCGCGAGTGGCCGGGTGGCGGTCGAACACCAGCAGTCGGGCAGCGCCGAACGTGTCGATCACCTCGGTCGTGTCGGGGTCGTCACCGAACTCGGTGACGCGGACGCGACGGCGGGTGTCTTGGGTGCCTTCGCCGAGCGTGACGAGCGACCCGAAGATGCGCCGGGCCCTGGATTGCTGGTCGGTGGTCATCGCCGCGAGCGTGTCCTCGGCGCGTTGTGCCAGTGCTCCCGTCAACCCGCCGATCTCGTCGTACGACTCGGCTCGGATGAGGCCCGAGACGTTGGTGTCGAACAGCTCGGTGAGTGTGTATTGCAGCAACGGGAGGGCGCCGGACTGGTCGCGACGTCGGCGATGATGCGGGCCACGAGGCCCGGTTCGTACACGCCTCCCTGGCGGCGGACCGGCTCGACGATCGCCGCCTCGAGTTCGTCGGCCGCCAGTGGCGACACGGTAACGGTGGCGGTCTCGAGCTTCGGAGCCAGCCCAGCGTGCCGCAGCGGGCGATCCCAGAAGTCGGCGCGTACGGTCAACACCACGCGGAGACGGGTGCGCGGCTCGCGCACAGCGTCGAGCAGTTGGTCGAGGAAGCGCGACCGATCGGCGTCGTCGCTGTGGGTGAAGAGTTCCTCGAACTGGTCGATCACGAGCAGCAGCTCGGAGTCCTCGTCGGGGAGGATCTGGTTGATCGCACGTGCGATGCCGCGGTCGTCGTCGCGCATGAGCTCGACGAGCGGGCCGGGCTGACGCACGGAGACCCTGCTGAACGCCGATTCGAGTTCGTCGAAGGGGTGTGTGCCGGGCAGCATCGTGGTGATGAACCAGCGGTGCGAGCCGGGCAGGGCGCCGGCGCGCAAGCGGGGCAGCAATCCGGATCGGACCACCGACGACTTGCCCGACCCGGACGGGCCGACGACGGCCAGCAGCCGCCCGGCTGAGCCAGGACGGGCGAGCACCTCGAGGAAGCGGGCCACGAGCCGGTCGCGGCCGTAGAAGTCAGGGGCGTCCGCCTCCCGGAACGCACGCAGCGCCTTGAACGGGTTGACGAGGTCGCCGATCACGGTGACGCCACCCATGGCGCGACCGAGATCGGCGATGGCACCCGTCTTGCCGGGCACTTCCGACATCAGCTCGACCATCGAGGTGAACCGATCGGCCGGGTTCTTCGCCGTGGCTCGGGCAACGACCTGGTCGACCCAAGCCGGAACGCCTGGCGAGACCGACGACGGCGCAGGCACCGGGTCCTCGAGCTGACGCTTCACGAGTGCTGCCTTGGTTCGCGCGTCGGCGAATGGCAGCCGACCGGTCGCGGCTTCGAACAAGGTGATCCCGAACCCGTAGATGTCGGTTCGGCTGTCGAGCGCCTGGCGGCGGAGCTGCTCAGGGGAGGCGTAGGCCGGCGAGCCTGTCGACAGCGACGTGGCGAGTTGGTCATCGGCGAGGGATCCGGTGAACGCGATCCCGAAGTCGGTCAGGTAGAAGTTGCCGTCGGCGTCGAGCAGGACGTTGGCCGACTTCACGTCCCGGTGGATCACGCCAACGCGGTGGGCGGTGTGCAGCGCCGAACCGACCTGGTCGACGAACCGACGCAGCTGCGAATCGTCGAGCCTGTGGTCGAGGAGTTCGCTCTCCAGGGATCCGCCACCCACGTAGCGCATGACGAGATACGCGCCGTCGGGCTCGCGCCAGTAGTCGTACAGCGGCACGATGTGCGGGTGCTCGAGCGCGGCCACCGTTTGCGCCTCGGTCTCGAACCGGTGCACGAAGTCGGGCTGGTTGGCCAACTCGGCGCGGATCTGCTTGATCGCCACCTTGCGCCCCAACGACGGCTGCACGCCCCGCCACACCAGCGAGAACGCGCCCTCGCCCATCACCTCCTCCAGTTGGTAGCCACGCAACATGTGCCCCCGGTGAGAAGGCGGCAGCAACACAGGATCGTGGTCGAGGATCTGGTGCTCCAATCGGTCGAGTTCCGGCGACGCGCGCAGCCCGGTCTCGTCAGCGAGCTGCGCCTTGTACCGCTGAATCGCCTGGAGCGCCTCGGCCTGGCGGCCCGACCGATACAGGGCGATCGCGAGTTGTATCCGGCGCGCCTCCCGCCACGGCTCCGTGGCGATCGCTTCCTGTAACGGCCCGACCACCTCGGTGTGCCGGCCGGCTTCGAGCAGCGCCGCGAAGCGGCGCTCGATTGCGGATGCCCGTAGTTCACTCAACCGCGTCGCCTCGGCCTGCGCCCACGGCTCATCCGCGAACTCGTCATACGGCCGCCCGCCCCACAACCCGAGCGCTTCGTCGAGCAGCTCGAGGGCATGCTCGAAGTCGGCGTTCTCGGAGGCAGTTCGAGCCGCCGCGACCAGATCCTCGAACCGGTCGGCATCCAGCTCGTCGTGCTCCAGCCGCAATCGGTAGCCGCCGGCCGCGGTCTCGACTCGGTTGCCCGCATCCCCCAGTGCGCCGCGCAGCCGATGCATGTACGTGCGCATGTCGTGCTCTGCCCGGTCAGGGGCCTCGCCGTCGGGCCACACCACGCCGATCAACTGATCGACCGAGACCACGCGGTTGGCGTTGAGCACCAGCGCCGCCAGCGCCCGACGCTGCGTCGGCCCACCGAGCGCAACCTCGGGTGGATCGATGACCTCGATCGCTCCCAGTACTCGAACCTGCATCACCCGGCCCCCTGACTGCTTGATGCGAACAGTAGACCCGCGCGACATCGCAGATTGTTCGCAACGTAGGAAGGACCAGTTCTGTGCCCCTCGGGTCGTGTAACTGGGCACATGGGAGCCCCCGAGCGGAGTCAGGTGCAGGCGCTGACCCGGGGATCGGTGTCGGAGACGAACGTCCGCCACTCGTCGGGTGTGAATTCCCGGCCGACGATGCTGCAGGCGATTCGGCGCCAGCTGTCGGGGTGGGCGGCGAAACGCACGGGACCGCCCCCCGGTCCGATCCAGACGCCGCGACCGTCCTCGGACCATCGCAGTCCGCCTGCGCCGCCGATCGCACCACCCTGTGGCACCATCGGCATGCCGATCGGCTGCCTCGACGCAACGTCGAACAGCTGCACGCCAGCGGTGTCGGAACTGATCGCAACCGTGTCCCCCGACGGCGAGAACGCACCGGCGTACACCCATCCAACTGCACCTTCGAGGAACTCGACACGGCCGGCGCGTGGGTCGAGCAAACCCACAACGCCGTCGCCACCTCCGACCAGAACGAGGCCGGAAACCGGATCCTGGTGCAGTGCTGACAGCCCCGTGATGTCGGGGAGGATCGTCGGCTCGCCGTCGAGCCCCGGTGGCAGCACCATCAGCGGTGCGATGTCGCCCCCGACCACGACGCTGCCGTCTTGCAGAATCCGAGAGCCTCCCCCAGACGGAAGTTCCAGAGGTCCGGCCACGATCTGTTCGCTGGCGATGTCGATCCAGACCGCCAGCCATGAATCATCCGATTTGCGGATCAGCACGAAGAGCCGCTCGCCACCGGCGGCAGCTCGAGGCACCATGACCGGCAGTTCCTCCGTGATACCGAGTTTCGCCAAGGTAGGGCCGAGGTCCACGGCAGTTTGCCGGTCACCGGCTACTTGGGACACGCCGATGATGTGTGAATCGCCAGCGGTCAGTACCCATTCTCCGTCGATCGAGGGTTTCACGAAATAGAAACCCGTCGGATGAACGGCACGCAGGTCGATGTCGCGTTGCTCGTCGCCGTCGAGGTTGGTCAATCGCAGCACGGTGGGGTCGTCGGTCTCCGTGGCTGGATCGACGACGGGACTCCACCACCACGCCGCATCGGGGGAGAGTCCGAAATCCGCAGCAGACCGCGTCGCTTCGACGATCGGGCGCGAGTTCGTCTCGATGCGTACCATTCCGCCACTCGTCTGCGCCACGGTCACGCCCGTGGCGCCTACGCCGAGCGCGCCGAATCCGCCGGCGCCGGCGATGTCGATCGGGTGCGTCGGCCGGCGAGCGCCGTCCGCCGACCAGAAGCGAACGGTCCGATCGGCGCCAGCGGTGACGATCACACCATCCGGGCCGAGCGCGATCTGTCCGACCGCGCGGGAGTGCCCGGCGATTCGCACGTCGTCCGCCGCTGCGGGAGTGCCCGGAATGGTCCTCACGACGATTGCCCCGTCTGCATACCCCGTGATGATCCGATCGTCCGTCGAGACGGCGGTGGCGGTCGGCTCGCCGTCGTCGAGGAATCGCGCTCGCCGCTCGCCGGTCGTGGTGCCGATGACATCGATGCCTCCGCCCGTGGTGGGATCGAAGTCGCCCAGCTGCCACCACAGGACGGCGTCGTCACCGTCGTCGAGGAACTTGAACCACATCGGACGCTCGTTCGCCGGGTGTCGATAGCTGGAACGGACGTTCCCCGATCGAACCTCGATGAAGTGTGTGAGATCGGAGGATGCGGCGATCGCGATGGTATTGCCGGAGCGGTCGAGAGCGACCGGGAATCCGTCGACTTCGAGGAGAGTGATCATCTCGTCGCCGTCACGACGAACGACGACGGTGCGGTAATCGGTCGAGGCGAAGGCGATCACCGAACCGTCGCCGGAGACCTCCACGAAATCGAGCACCCGTCCGACGCTGAACGGCTGACCGAGCGGTTCGCCCGTCTCGGCGTCGAACCAGATGAAGGTGCCGTCGTCGATCGACCACGTGATCCCGACGGTCCCGTCGTCGGAGAACCTGGTTTCCGTCAGCCCCGCCAGCTGCTTCGGGACCACGCGCGAGAGACGCGGCTCGGTTGCGATCGCCGTCTGCACCGCACCTTGGGTGCCGACGTCGTCGCGGCGGCGGTTCGCCTCGAGCGCCAGCAGGATCGCAATGTCGGGCGCGACCCCGATCTGTGCCGCTGACAGCGCCGTCAGACGCTCGATGTCGGCGTTCTGTTCGGCGGCGATGGCTTGCTCGGCGTTGGTGACGGCTTCGGCCTCAGCCGCAACAGCTGCATCTTGGGCAGTAACTGCGGCCTGCTGGGCGGCGACCGCCTGCTCGGCGCTCGTGAGCGCTTCGGCCTCCGCAGCGAGTGCTGCGTCCTGTGCCTCGACCGCAATGCGTTCGCTGTCGACCGCTCGGTTGCGCAGGACGACGGCGGTGCCGGCGGCGACCAGTGCAACCACGACGAGGCACGCGGCGGCGGCGAGCAGCTGGCGCAGGCGCCGGTTCTGGCGCCGATCGCGCACCGCTGCCTCGGTCCGTGCTCGGTCTGCTGCGGCCGCCGCGGCGTGGGACGCCGTCACCCACTCGAGCTCGCGTTCGTTCAGTACGTCGGGACGGCGCCCCGCGAACTCGCTGACCGTGTCGAGACGGCCGCTGCGAGCCAGCTCGCCATCGTCGCGCCCTGACGCCAACCACGCGTCCGCCGCGGTACCGATGCCTCGCAGCGTGCGCAGGTCGGCGCGATCATCGTCGAGCCAGCTGCGCAGGCGGGGCCACGCTTGCAGGAGCGCTTCGTGGGCGATTTCTACGGTCGGCTCGCGGGTGGCGGGGTCGTGGTCGAAGACCAGCAGTCGCGCGCCTCCGAAGATGTCGATCACGTGGTTGGTGTCGTCGTCGCCCCCGAGCTCGCGACGCCGAACCCGGCGGCGGGTGTCCTCGGTGCCGTCGCCCAGGGTGACGAGCCGACCGAAGACCCGGCGGGCGACGGCCTGCTGGTCGGGTGACATGGCGGTCAAGGTGTCTTCTGCGCGGCTGGCCAGGGCGCCGGTCAGCCCGCCGACCGCGTCGTACGATTCGGCCTGCAACAGCCCCGAGACGTTGGCGTCGAACAGCTCGGTCAATGCGTATTGCAGCAATGGGAGGGCGCCGGGTTGATCGCCGACGTCGGCCATGATGCGGGCCACGAGACCGGGCTCGTAGGAGGCGCCTTGGCGACGAACCGGTTCGACGATCGCTGCCTCGAGTTCGTCGGCAGCGAGTGGCGACACGGTCACCGTCGCGGTCTCCAACCGGGTGGCGAGCTGGGGGTGGCGCAGCGGGCCGTCCAGGAAATCGGCCCGGATCGTGACCACGACGCGGAGCCGGGTGCGAGGCTCGCGCACCGCAGCGAGTAGCCCCTCCAGGAACCGGGCCCGCTCGGTGTCGACGGTGTGGGTGAACAGCTCCTCGAACTGGTCGATCACGAGCAGCAGCTCGGAGTCCTCGTCGGGGAGGATCTGGTTGATCGCCCTGGCGATCCCGCGGTCGTCGCCACGCATCATCTCCACCAGCGGGCCGGGTTGGCGCACCGCGACCCGGCTGAGTGCCGACTCGAGCTCGTCGAACGGATGGCTACCGGGCAGCATGGTCGTGATGAACCAGTCGCTGGAGCCCGATATGGCGCCGGTCCGCAGGCGGGGAAGCAGTCCCGATCGCACCGCCGACGACTTGCCGGACCCAGACGGGCCGACCACAGCCAGTAGCCGGCCCGCCGAACCGGGGCGGCTGAGCACGTCGACGAAGCGCGCGACGAGCCGGTCACGCCCGTAGAAGTCGGCGGCGTCGGCCTCTCGAAAGGCGCGCAATGCTTTGAACGGGTTGACGAGATCACCGACCACGGTCGCGACGGCGACACGATGACCACGATCGGTGGTGCCCGCTGAGCCATCGGGAACCGCGGCCATCAACTCGGCCATCGACCCGAAGCGATCGGCCGGGTTCTTGGCCGTCGCCCGCGCGATCAGCTGGTCGACCCAGGCGGGCACACCGTTGGTCACCGAGGACGGCGTCGGCACCGGGTCCTCCAGTTGGCGTTTGACGAGCGCGGCTTGGGTCGGGGCGTCGACGAACGGCAGCCGACCGGTTGCCGCCTCGAACAGTGTGATCCCGAATCCGTACACGTCGGTGCGGCTGTCGAGAGCCTGGCGTCGCAGCTGCTCGGGCGACGCGTATGCCGGCGACCCCGTCGACAACGCGGTCGCCAGTTCGTCGTCGGCGGCCGAACCGGTGAACGCGATGCCGAAGTCGGTCAGGTAGAAGTTGCCTTCGGCGTCGAGCAGCACATTCGCAGACTTCACGTCACGATGGATCACCCCGACCCGGTGAGCGGTGTACAACGCCGAACCGACCTGGCCGACGAGGCGCCGCAACCGAGCCTCATCGAGTCCTCGGTCGAGAACCTCGGACTCCAACGATCCGCCAGTGATGTATCGCATTACGAGGTAGGCGCTGTCGGGCTCGCGCCAATAGTCGTAGAGCGGCACGATGTGCGGGTGCTCGAGCGCCGCCACCGTCTGTGCCTCGGTTTCGAACCGGCGCACGAAGTCGGGCTGATTGGCCAGCTCGGCGCGGATCTGCTTGATCGCCACCTTTCGTCCCAACGACGGCTGGGTCCCGCGCCACACCAGCGAGAACGCGCCCTCGCCGATCACCTCCTCGAGCTGGTAATCACGCAGCATGTGTCGGCGATGCGACGCCGGCACCAGGGTCGGATCGTGGTCGAGGATGCGGTGCTCGAGCTCGTCGAGCTCCTTCGACGGCACCAACCCGATCTCGTCGGCGAGCTCGGACTTGTAGTGCTGAATCGCCCTCAGGGCTTCAGCCTGGCGGCCGGAGCGATACAGCGCGAGCGCCAGCTGCATCCGACGGGCCTCCCTCCACGGCTCCTCGCTGACGGCGTCCCGCAGCGGGCCGACAACCTCCGTGTGACGGCCCGTATCGAGCAGCGCCGCGAACCGGTGCTCGACCGCCGACGCCCGCACCTCGCCGAGCCGCGTCACCTCGGCCCGCGTCCACTCCTCGTCGGCGAACTCGTCGAAGGGCCGACCACGCCACAAACCGAGCGCCTCGTCGAGCAGTTGGCGGGCACCGTCCGCGTCGGCGTCGGCGGCGAGCACGCGCGCTCGGTCGACCAGGTCCTCGAACCGCGTCGCGTCCAGCTCGTCCCGCTCGACGCGTAACCGGTAGCCGGTGCCCGCCGTCTCGATCCGGTCTCCGGCCTCACCCAACGCAGTGCGCAGCCGGTGCACATACGTGCGTACGTTGTGCTCAGCGCGCTCGGGCACCCCGCCGTCGGGCCACACCGCATCGACGAGTTGGTCGACCGACACGACCCGGTTGGCCTGCAACAACAATGCCGACAACACGCGACGCTGCGTCGGGCCGCCGAGAGCTACCTCGGCGGGATCGAGCACGTCGATCGTGCCCAGCACATGTATCTGCATCGGCCGACCCCCACGGTTGTCCATGTCGACAATAAACCGGCGCCCGTTCGCAGCTCGTTCGCAGCCACGAAACCCCAGCTCAGAGCCGCTACACCTGGCGGATGAGCGCTGCCGGACGACGTCTGTGCGGCGGCTGTGATCCAGTAGCGATCGCGGCGCCAACGGGCTGCGACGGCGAACACGGAACGTCGTCACATGACGAAGTTCACCGCAGTCATCGCCGCTCTCGTCCCACTCGGTCCGCTCGCAGTGAGCGCTCTGGTTTCGGGCACAGGTTCCGATGCCATCGACGCTGTTCGAAGCGCCCCGGTTCGGGCGACGGATGTCCTCGCCGTCACGCCGCCTGTCACCGATCCCTCGATCCCGGGGGCGATCCCGACAGCGATCCCAGCAGCGATCGACCCGGCATCACCTGCCTCGGTGCCCGTGACGGCCAGTGCCGAGGGCGACGAATCGCCGGCGACGGCGCAAATCCGTCAGGTTGATTCCCCTTCTTCGGCTCTCGATCCGTTCGCCCCCATCTCTTCTCCCGATGTTGGCGACCACTGTGCATCGAGCCTCGACGCCGCCGACATCAGCGAGTTCTTCTCACAGCCGATCGGTGCCTTCCAGGGCGCCGATTACCAGCGGGCACTCCGGCTCGCCGACGACCGTGTGCTGTGGACGTTCCAAGACGCATTCGTCTCCGGGACGCTGGTGCACAACGTCGGCATGGTCCAATCCGGCAGGTGTTTCACGCTGCTCAACGACGGCGCTCGTTCCTGGCTGCTCGGCGACTTGACCTCCCACATGCACCAATGGCAGTGGATCCTCGGCGGCGGGACGAGCAACGACGGATCACGACTCCATCTGTTCGTGGTGCAGATGAACGAAACCGGGGGCTCGTACCTGAGCCGGACTCGGCCGACCACACTCCGCAGGGTCGTTCTCGATGCCGCGACGTTCGCCGTGCTCGACGTGTTCGAGGAACCGACGAACGGTGACGACCTCTACGGATGGGGCGTCACCAGCGATGCCGACCACACGTATCTGTACTCGCACTGCTACCAGCAGTTCGGCTACGACACGACGTTCGGTTTCGGCGACTGCGTGGCCGATGTCAAGCTGGCTCGGGTCCCGCTCGGCGAGTTCGATGGCGAACGCGAATACTGGGACGGGACCGGTTGGACCACCGACAGTGCCGTCGCGGCTCCCGTCGTGAGCGCGGCGTTCGTCGGGTCGGGCAACAACCCGGCACAGGTCAGCTTCGACGGCGCGCGTTTCGTGTTGGTGCAGAAGCGCGACGACTGGTGGGGGATCGCAGTCGATTTCGGAGTCGCCGATGATCCACAGGGGCCGTTCATCCACGTCGGATCGGTCGACGAGCCGCTCAACTGCGATCGGTCGGAGTGCAACACCTATTTCGCCTCGTGGATCCCGTGGAACAACAGCGACGGCGACCACATCTGGTCGATCGGTCACAACCGATGGGACGGCTCGGAAACCCACAACCACCTGGCCGACTACCGCCCGACGTTCCTGGCGGTGAGCATCTGAGCCGGTGTCCTCGATCGATCTTTGCCGCTCTATCGTGCCGCCCCGACCCGAGCGCTGCCGCCGCTGTGCTAAGTACCTTCCATGCAGCCGGTGATCGTTGTCACGCAGCCTGGCAGGCAGGTGCTTCATGTCGTGGTGGAGGGCGTCCTCGTGATCGGTCGCGAATGCGAGGGCCTGCTGCTCGCTGATGCGCAGACGTCGCGGCGACATCTCGAGGTGCGGGCCCGCGACGGGAAGGTGCTGTGCGCCGACCTCGGATCGACGAACGGGACCTTTCTCGATGGCGAGCGGATCACCGGCCCGGTCGTGCTCGAGCGGGGATCCGTGCTGACGCTCGGCGATACCGCGATCCGCTTCGCCGCAGCTGCCCCGCCCGGGTCGGGGATCGGCCGGGCGACCACCATCGCAGGGATCGAGCCCGCCGCAGACGGTGTCGATCTGCGCCTCACGTCGATCGATCTGGTCGCCGATCTGGTTGCAGCCGACCAATGGCGGCCCCACCTGGATGCCGGCACGATCACGATCCTGTTCTCCGACATCGAGTCGTCGACGGAACGGGTCAGCGCGATCGGTGACACCGCCTGGTTCGAGCTGCACAACCGAACGTTCCGGGAGGAACTCGCGAAGTTCGCCGGCCGCGAGATCAAGTCGCAGGGCGACGGCTTCATGTTGACATTTCCCAGCGTCCGACGGGCGATCTCGTTCGCGACCGCCGTGCAGCAGCGACTGGCTGCCCACGAGGCCGCCGACCCCGAGCGAGCCGTGCGGGTCCGGATGGGGCTCCACACGGGCGAGGTGATCACCGATGCCTCTGGTGACCTGTTCGGACGCCACGTCAACAAGGCCGCTCGCATCGCGAACCTGGCAGGCGGCGGGCAGATCCTCGTGAGTGGCACGGTGCGCGAGATCGCCGCAGGCAACCGGGATGTCGAGTTCGGCAACGGTGTCGAGGTCGAGCTGAAGGGCCTCGACGGAATGCACGTCGTTCACGAGGTGTTCTGGCACGAGTAGTCCGGCACTCGCCCGTGCAGGTCGGAGATCTACGGTGGCGTGATGGACGTGGCTTCCCCGCTCTTGTCGACCAGCCAGATGGCGACGTTCGTGGCGCGCGGGTTCCTCGAGTTCCCCGCAGTGATCCCGGAGGATGTCAATCTGGCCGCGATCGACGAGTGCGATCAGATCCTGGCCACCTGGGGGTCGCCCGCCCGGCCGTTCGCACCGAGCTCCGGCGACGCCTGGGCAGACATCTATCCCGATCCGTCGGCGCTCGGTGCGGTGCTGCGGCGGCCGGAGGTGACCCGAATCGTCGACAGCCTGGTCGGGCCGGATGCAAGGTTCGACCACGACTTCGTGCATCTTCGCCCACCCCACGACCCGTTCTTCCAGCAGCTCCACGCCGACGCCGTGATCGACCCCAACACCGCGTTCGACATCCAGATCTTCTACTTCCCGCACGAGGTGCGGCCGGGTGGGGGAGGAACGGGCTTCGTGCCCGGCACACACCTGCGCCGGGTGCACGAAACTCAGGTGGGTCGGTATCGGCATCTCAAAGGCGAGCGGCAATGGGAGGGGCCTGCCGGCTCGATCATCGTGTTCCACCACGGGCTCTGGCACCGCGGCATGCCGAACCCGGGTCCCGACCGCCGCCTGCTGTACAAGATCCGCGTCAATCCGACCCGCCCGCAGGTGCGGTTGTGGGACACCAGTGACCTCGATCGGGTCCAGAACCGTCCCGACGATCACATCTTCGCCACGTTCGATCCGGAACGGATCGGGATGACGCTGCGAGCTCGCGAGCCGTGGATGGGTGAGCAGGACTATCGGCTGGAGCTGATCGCCCGCGTCCGGTTGTGGCGATACCTCACCGGTGATCCCGACTACGACCTCGACTGGTACCACACCCGCGTCGCCGACCGCGCCGCACTCGAACGGGCCGGTACGTGAACCACGAGACCGAGCGCCAGCAGCTGCTGTTCGTGTGGACCCAGGACTCCAGCCTGCTGAGCCCGATCATCGGCTGGTCGTTCCACGACGGCAATGACCCGAACGCCGACGCCCCGGAGCTACCGCATGCACGTGGGGTCGACGTGCTCGCCGACGGCTGGCGCCTGATCCAATCATCGCAGCTGCTCACCCGCCCGGCCGGTGACGAGTACGCCGCCGGTGTGCTCGAGTTCGAATGGCTGTTCGAACGCATCGTGCACCTGCGCGAACCGCATCATCACTGACGCCGGGCGCGATCGTGCGTGATCAGGCGCGCGCCGGCATCCTGGTGGACAATGGAGCGGTGAGTTCCCGTTCGATCATGTGGTTCCGTCGCGACCTGCGGCTCACCGACCATCCCGCACTCGAGGCGGCGTGTGCCGAGGGCGAGGTGCTGGCGGTGTTCGTGCACGATCCGGCGTTCGCCATGGCTGGCGCTCCCCGACGGGCGCTGCTCCACGACTGTCTGGTCGCTTTGCACGACGCGACCGGGGGAGCGCTCGTGGTGCGTCACGGCGACCCGGTCGATGAGATCCCGGCCCTCGCCGAGGAGATCGACGCCTCGACCGTTTTCGTCTCCAAGGATTATGGGCCCTCTGGTCACCGGCGCGACGCCCAGGTCGCCGACGTGTTGCGCGGCGGTGGACGGCGTTTGCGCGGGGTCGGATCGCCCTACGCCGTGGACCCCGGCACGGTGACCAAGGACGACGGCAAGCCGTATTCGGTGTTCACCCCGTTTTCGCGTCGGTGGCGGGAGACCGGATGGCCCGAACCGATCGAGGCGCCGCCGTCGCCCGACTGGATCGAGGCGCGATCCGATGGTGTGCCCGCCCGGCCCGACACGAGGGTCACCATCCCCGGGGCCGGCGAGCGGGCAGCGATGGCGAGGTGGCGGCAGTTCCGGGCGGATGATCTCGACGACTACGGCGATCGACGGAATCTGCCCGCCACCGACGGCACCAGCCGGCTCTCCCCGTACCTCAAGTACGGAGTGATACATCCGAGGCAACTCCTCGCCGAGTCTCACCCTCAGGTAGAGGGTCATGCTGTGTTCCAATCGGAACTGGCGTGGCGTGATTTCTATGCCGACGTGCTGTTCCGCAAGCCCGAGTCGGCCTGGGAGAACCTCGACGCCAAGTTCGACCGGATCCGACTCGACACCGGGCCGGCAGCCGAGGCCAAGTTTCGCACGTGGTGCGAGGGCAAGACCGGTTTTCCGATCGTCGATGCGGGCATGCGACAGCTGCTGGCGACCGGCTGGATGCACAACCGGGTCCGCATGATCGTCGCCAGCTTCCTCGTCAAGGACCTCCACCTCCGCTGGCAGTGGGGTGCGAGACACTTCATGCAGCACCTGCTCGACGGCGACCTCGCATCGAACAACCACGGCTGGCAGTGGGCGGCGGGCACCGGCACCGACGCCGCGCCGTACTTCCGGGTGTTCAATCCCACGGCCCAGCAGCAACGTTGGGATCCTGATGGTGAGTACGTGCAGCGCTGGATCCCCGAGCTCGGCACGAGCAGCTACCCGCAACCGATGGTCGACCACTCAGCCGAACGCCAGGAGGCGCTCGCCCGTTACCAGGCGATCAAGGGCGCCTGACTCGGCCGGTCGCGGCCGGCGGTACGGCCGAACTACCGTTGCGGCCGAGCGGCACAGCATCGCTGACTCGCGGAGAACGGCCACCGATGACCCAGAACATCTATGACGATCCGGAATTCCTCGCCGGCTATCTGCAGCTGCCGCGCTCGATCCAGGGGCTCGACGGCGCGCCGGAGTGGCCGAACATCATGGAGTTGCTGCCCGACCTGGTCGGCGCCCGGGTGGTCGACCTCGGGTGTGGGCTCGGGTGGTTCTGCCGTTGGGCGAGCGATCATGGTGCGGCATCGGTGCTGGGTGTCGATGTGTCGCAACGCATGCTCGAACGAGCTGCTCGCGCCACGACCGGCGATGTGGTCGGCTATCGGTGCGAGGATCTCGAGGTCCTGGAGTTGCCGGCCGACTCGTTCGAACTCGCCTACAGTTCGCTCGCACTGCACTACGTGGCGGATCTCGGTCGGCTGACCGACGTGACGAGAAGGGCCCTCGTCGACGGCGGCGCCTTCGTATTCTCGGTGGAACACCCGGCTTTCACGGCACCGTCGCGGCCAGAGTTCGTCGCGAACACCGACGGCCAACGGGCTTGGGCGCTCGACGGCTATCTGTCCGAAGGCGAACGTACGACCCGCTGGCTGGTCGATGGCGTGGTGAAGCACCACCGAACGATCGGGAGCTACGTCAACCAGCTGGTGGTCTCGGGGTTCGCGATCACGAAGTTGATCGAGTGGGGGCCGAGTGCCGAGCAGATCGCCGCGCGCCCCGAGTGGAGCCTCGAGCGACATCGCCCGCCGTTCCTCCTGATATCGGCGGCGGCCGTCTAAGCCGGGCGTCGTGGCCGTCGGCCAGGCCGGATCGGTGCTCAACGGGGACGGTGCTCGGTGCCGACGCCCGCCGTGATGAACAGCGCGGACGCGGCGCCCTCGACGTCGGCCGTGTGCCAGGTACCGGGTGGGTTCACGACGTACTCACCGGCGACGATCGCGACGGTGGCTGTCGTTCCATCGGCGTGTTCCTGGTGCAGCGTCATCGCGCCTTCGGTGCACAGCACCACCTCGGCACCGTTCGGGTGCATCTCCCACATGTCCCACGACTCGGTGAACGTGTGCATCGCAACCAGTCGGCCCTCGACCCCATCGTCAGGGTGGCGCTCGCCGTAGGCGTCGTACCAGGCCATCCCACCCGTGAACTCCGGTTCGACATCTGCCGTGGCCCCCAGACCGAGGTGGATCGGATGGACGTCGATCGAGATGGCACCATCGCTCATGGCGATCAGTCTCGCGCGCGCCGGCGGCTACGTTGACGAGGATGATGGAGCCGTCACGCAACCTGGCGATCGTGATCGATGCCGCCGACCCGGATCGGCTGCGCGACTTCTGGGTGGCGGCGATGCGCTACAGGCCGTACGGCAGTGCCGGGCAGTACCGCTCGGCCGTGCCGGTGGAGGGTTCGGTCGGGCCGAAACTCGTGTTCCAGCAGGTCGACGACCCGCAGACCGCCACCAAGAACCGTCTCCACATCGACATCATCGTCGGCGACGAGATCGAGCAGGAGGTGGCCCGGCTGATCGCGCTCGGCGCCCGGCCGCTCACTCAACTGGTCGTCGAGGTCGGCACCTCGTGGATTGTGATGGCCGACCCGGAGGACAATGAGTTCTGCCTCGTCCACGACACGTGATCGGGCTGCGGGCCCCACCGGCCGGAGGAGGCGATCACGATGGTTCGGAACCCCTCCGGCGTGACGCAGCTGTGGTGTCTCGGCCGGTCAGCCAGTGACGGCGAAGAGTACGACCATTGCACCGCCCTCGACGCCGTGGGTCACGACGCCGGCGTGGCCGATGGCGGCGGACCCGTCGTTCAATGCCGTGATCAGCGCCTGCTCGCGCCCGAGGTGTTCGCTCGGGCACGACGGTCCATCGACCCGCACATCGAAATCGTGGACGCCTGCGTTGTCGACCGTCGCGGTTCCGACGATGTCGCTGCACCCGGTGCTCCCGGTGACTGTGCCTTCCGGGTCCACAATCAGCACGGGCGTCCGGTCGATCTCGTCGTCGAAGATGCGATCGCCGTCGGCCACTTCGGTGATGACCCACGAGGCGATCGGTGATCCACCGGTGCCGGGCCAACTGTTCGCACACCACCCGGTGGATTCGATCGTGTCCGACGCTGCGACTCGCTCGACGCGGGCCAGGTCGAGCACCCTGGCGTCGAGTATCAGCTGCTCGCCGTTCGAACGTTCGGCGACGATGGTGATCGAACGGAGCGCTCCGTCTGCGTTCGCATGGGCCACGATCGTGCCCTGCTCGACCGAGTCAGCTCCGAACGAGTTCGGGTTGAACAACGTTTCGGTGAGCGCGTCGAGGGTGTCCTCGGTGAGGTCGGTCGTCCATGAGAAGCCTTGGTCGTCGGCGACGGCCTCGGCCCCGGTGATCGCCACGAGCACGTCGAGTTCGACCGGCAGTCCGGCCATCAGATCGTCGAACTCGCCCAGTGCATCGGTTGGTTCGAAGGTCGGATCGCCGGGGATCGGGTAGCTACGCCCTAACTCGGCCCCGTCGGCAAACACCAGTTCGAGGCAGGTCACGTCGCCGAGTTCGGCTTCCCCACGTTGCCCGTAGTACGCGTACTCACGCGCCGGGTCGACGTCGACGAGTGTCTCCCACGCCATGACATCGGTGGGATCGTCCGTCCCGGTGACCGCGGCGCTCATGACGATCCGGAACGGGCCGGCGGTCTGCGCCGCCGATGTCGATCCCGCACCTGTGGTCACGGCGCTCGGTGAGAGCGTCGCGGTCGTCGATGCAGGCGCAGTGGTCGTGACGTTGCGGGCAACGGTGACCTCGCGGCTCGTGACCTGATTCTCCGGCGTGGATCCGCATGAGGCCGACAGGGTGACCAGCAGGATCGGACCGAGCAAGCCGGCACGGCGTCGGAGCCGATGTCGACGCGATCGGTCGTGGGGCGTGACCGCCAAGTCAGCACCTGCCCGGGTTTGGCCCGCCATCGCCCAGACCCTAGTTGACGGGCTGTCGCCGCCCGGAGGGTCAGGCGTCGTAGTCGACGTCGACCGTCGCGGTCGTCGGATGCGACTGGCAGGTCAGCACGTACCCGCGTGCCACCTCGTCGGCGCTGAGGCCGTAGTTGACCGCCATCTCGACAGCTCCCTCACGGACGACGGCCTGGCAGGTGGAGCAGACGCCGCTGCGGCAGGAGAACGGGGCATCGGGGCGCACCCGCTGGACGGCGTCGAGCACACTGTCGCCTTCGTAGAGATCGAAGGTGGAAGTGCGGCCGTGGAGCGTCGCCCGGCCCGTTGCCACGGCGACCGACTCGTCGGTGATCTCCTGTGGTGCGAGCGTGGCGGTGCCCTGTTGTTTCGTAGTGAAGATTTCGCGGTGGACGTGGTCACCGGGCAAGCCGGCCTCGATCAGCGCCGCACGCGCGTCGTTGGTTAGTTCGAGCGGGCCACAGAGGAAGGCGTGATCGGCGTCGGCCGGAAGCAGGCCGGTCTCGATCCATCGCTCGATCCGATCGCGATCCGGTCGGCCCGAGAGCAGGTCGCCGGCGGTCTCTTCGCGCGTGAAGGCGAACGCGATCGACAGGCGGCCGAGGTGGCGGTCGCGAACGTCCTGCAGTTCGTCGAGCAGCATCGCCGATCGGCTGGTGCGGTTGACGTACACCAGCGAGACCCTGGACTCGGGCTCGGCCGCGAGGATCGTCGACACGATCGAGAGGATCGGCGTGATCCCGCTCCCGGCCGCGAGGGCGGTGTAGCTGCGAGCCGTGCTGGGGTCGATGCGGTGGGTGAAGTTGCCGATCGGTGGGAGCGCGTCGATCTGATCGCCGACCTGCAGTTCGGTCGACGCCCACGTCGAGAACACGCCCCCCGGCACGCGGCGCATGGCGATCCGCAGCGGACCGTCGGGCGCCCGTGAGCAGATCGAGTAGCTGCGTCGGAGCTCGACGCCGTCGAACTCGCGTCGCAAGGTGAGGTGTTGGCCGTGCTCGAAGCGCAGCCGCTGGTCACCGCGGTCGAACATGACGACCACGCTGTCGTCGGTGTCGTGCTCGATGGCCGTGACGGTGAGCGGCGTGAAGCCGTCGGCGCTCGTCGACGAGGTCGCCATCACAGTGCCTTGAAGTACTCGAACGGTTCGGAGCAGGCGTTGCAGACGTAGGTCGCTTTGCAGGCGGTGCCGCCGAAGTGCGAGATCAGTCGGGTCCGGCGTGAGCTGCAGCGCGGGCAGGCGACGGGCGGATCGACAAACGTGAGATCCGGGTCGCCGACGGGTGGCGGGGGAGCGATTCCGGCTGCGAGCAGTCGCTGGTGTCCGCGCTCGGTGATCCAGTCGGTGCTCCATGCGGGACTCATCACGAGCCGCACGTCGGGTTCGTAGCCGGCCGATCGCACGGCCTCGGCGACGTCGTCGCGGATCTGCTCGGTCGCCGGGCAGCCCGTGTAGGTCGGGGTCAGCAGCACCGTCGCCGTGCTGCCCTCGACCGTGACCGAGCGAACGATGCCGAGATCGCCGATCGTGACATGTGGCAACTCGGGGTCTTCGACCTCGCGCACGAGCTCGTCGAGCGAAGCGGACGAAGCGGACACGGTCATCACCACGTCGCCCCTGGGTGGGCGTGTGCCAGGACCTGCAGCTCGCCGATCAGCCGGCTGAATGATTCGCTGTGTCGCCCGACACGCCCGCCCGACTGCATCACCCCATCCTCGGGGACCTCGAGGGTCGCCTCGGCGAGAGCATCCGTAACGGTCGATCGCCACGCTGCCCGCAGAGCGGCCTGATCGGCAGCGATGCCGGCGGCCGTCAGCTCGTCCTCCACGGCGTCGCGTTCGAACAGCTCACCCGTGAACCGCCACAGCTGCTCGACGGCTGCCTGGGCGCGGGCGTGGCTCTCGTCGGTACCGTCGCCGAGCCGCACGACCCAGCTGCGGGCGTGTCGCAGATGGTAGGCGGTCTCCTTGACCGACTTGGCCGCCAGCGCCGCCAGCGTCGCGTCGCTCGACGACGTCATCGCCTGCCAGAACGGCAGGGCGTAGGCGTCGTGCAGGAACTGGCGCACGATGATCTGGGCGAAGTCGCCGTTCGGCTGCTCGACCAGCAACGGGTTGAGGAACTCGTGCTGCTCGCGCCAGTAGGCGTAGTGGTCCTCGTCGCGCGGCGCGCCCTCGACCGGCCCCTCGAGCTCGCCGGCGTACGTGTACAGGGCCCTGGACTGACCGATCAGGTCGAGTGCCAGATTCGAGAGCGCCATGTCCTCTTCGATCTCCGGGGCGTGGGTGATCGCCTCGAGCAGACGCTGGGCCAGGACCAGGGCCCGGTCGCCCTGCCGCAGTGTGTATGTGAGCAGTGGTTGCATCACATGTTGGCGACTTCGTCGGGTAGTTCGAAGTCGGTCGGATGACGGAACGTCTTGTCCGCTGCCGGCTCGAACAGCGCCTCGCTGTCGTCGGGGTCCGAGGCCGTGATGTCGTTCGACTTGACGACCCACAGGCTGACTCCTTCCGAGCGGCGCGTGAACAGGTCGCGGGCGTTCTGGAGGGCGAGTTCGGCATCGGGGGCGTGCACGGTGCCGGCGTGGACATGGCTGACGCCTCGCTTGGCGCGCACGAACACCTCCCACAGCGGCCAGTCGGCCTTGCTGCTCACGCTGCTGCCTCGGCCCTTCGGGCAGCCTGTTTGTCGGCGTAGGCGGTCGCTGCTTCTCGTACCCAGGCGCCGTTCTCATGGGCGCCGACACGCGTGCCCAATCGCTCCCGATTGCAGGGCCCGTTGCCCTTCACGACGTCCCAGAAGTGGCTCCAGTCGATCGGGCCGTGGACGTAGTGACCGGTCTCCTCGTCGAGGTGCAGGTCGGGGTCGGGGATCGTGAGCCCGAGCAGATCGGCCTGCGGCACCGTTGCGTCGATGAACTTCTGGCGCAGCTCGTCGTTGCCGAACCGCTTGATGCCCCAGCGCGTGCTCTGGTCGCCGTGCACCGATTCGGCATCGGGCGGGCCGAACATCATCACCGTCGGCCACCACCAGCGATCGAGGGCGTCCTGCGCCATCGCCTGCTGCTCGGGAGTGCCGTTCGCCAGGGTCAACATGATCTGGAAGCCCTGGCGCTGGTGGAAGCTCTCCTCCTTGCAGATCCGCACCATCGCCCTGGCGTAGGGACCGTACGAGCACCTGCAGAGTGGCACCTGATTCATGATCGCGGCACCGTCGACGAGCCAGCCGATCGCCCCGATGTCGGCCCACGTGAGGGTCGGGTAGTTGAAGATCGACGAGTACTTCTGGCGACTGGTGTGCAGCCGATCGAGGAGCTCCTCGCGCGGCGTGCCCAGCGTCTCGGCAGCGCCGTACAGGTACAGGCCGTGGCCGGCCTCGTCCTGCACCTTGGCGGTCAGGATCGCCTTGCGTCGCAACGACGGGGCACGTGTCAGCCAGTTGCCCTCGGGCTGCATGCCGATCACTTCCGAATGAGCGTGCTGGGCGATCTGGCGCACGAGCGTCTTGCGGTACTCCTCGGGCATCCAGTCGCGGGGTTCGATCCTGTCGTCGGCGTCGATCAGCCGATCGAACCGTTCCTGGAGCGCGTCGGTGTCAACAGCCATACATGAAGTATGACACCGCATCACGTCACGCAAACGTGCTCGGCACCTTTGCGTTACAGCGGAGTGGCCTGCAGGTGACGGAAAACGTCGGCGTCGTGGCCGGGGACGATCGCCGTGCCGCCGGCATGTTCGCGACGCAGCATGTCGAGCGACGCGCGCTGTTGGTCGAAGTCGTACGCGAACGGCGGCAAGATCCCGTCGTGGAGGGTGTGGCTGAAGTAGCAGGCATCGGCGGTGAGGATCACCGGGCCGTTGGCGGTGATGACTCGCAGCGATTGATGCCCGCACGTGTGGCCGGGGGTCGGGATGCAGGCGACCGTGCCGTCACCGAACAGGTCGTGGGCACCGGCGATCGCCAACACGTCGTGGCCGAGCTCGTACAGCGACTTGTCGTAGGCGATGTCGTCCTCACCCGTAGCTGCGATCCATTCGTCGGCCTGGATGATGACCCGCGCGTTCGGCAGTTCGCACAACCCGCCGACATGGTCGAAGTGGCAGTGCGACAACACGACCGTGAGCTCGCCGAGCGGGTCGACATCGTGCTCGGCCAGCCGATGACCGATCGTCCCGCCGGGCTCCAGGTCGGGCGTGAAGGCCTTGGCGAGCCGACCCAGCGACTCGGGCCCATCGGCCAGGTCGGGGTGCAGCCCGACATCGAACACGACAGTGCCCAGCCGGTGCCGCACCAGCCACGACGGCACAGGGAAGCGGACCTCGTCCTTGGACCCGCCCTCGGACAGCCCGCGCATCTGAGTGCGAAGCCACCCACAGTCGAGCGCAGTGATCGTCGGCGCCAGCACCATGGTCAGGTTCTAGTTGGGAGTGGCGCCCGGCACAACTCCCAACCCGTGTCGGTGACGTGGGACGATGTCGAGGTGAGTCTGCTCCCGGCGCTCGACGGTTTGCACGGTGACCCCCTCGACGCCATATCGGTCGACGGCCGCCTGCTCTCGTGGTCGCAGCTGGTGGGTACGGCGGATGCGCTGGCAGCCGAGATCCGAGGCGCACCGGCATTCGCCGTGTGCGGTCGGGCCTCGATCGACACGGTCATCGCAGTCGTCGCCGGATTGCGCTCCGGCGTTCCTGTCGTGCCGGTGCCGGCCGATGCAGGACCGATGGAACGCGGGCACATCCTGCGCGACTCGGGTGCGACGCTCGTGATCGGAGATCCCGAGTGGCCCGAAGTCGAGATCGAACGGGTTCCGGTGCCGATCACAGCATCTTCGCCGACGGGTTGGACGGCGACATCGGAGAACGATCCGGCGTTGATCATGTACACCTCGGGCACGACAGGGCTCCCGAAGGGTGCGGTCATACCTCGCAGCGCGATCGTTGCCGGGCTCGACGGGCTGGCCGACGCGTGGGGCTGGACACCGGACGACACGTTGGTGCACGGTCTGCCGTTGTTCCATGTTCACGGTTTGGTCCTGGGTGTGCTCGGCGCACTCCGCGTCGGATCGAAGCTGATTCACACCGGCCGCCCCACCCCCGAACGCTACGCGCACGCGGCGGGAACGCTGTACTTCGGGGTTCCCACCGTCTGGAGCCGCGTCGTCGCCGCCCCCGAACACGCGGCGCGGCTGTCATCGGCCCGACTGCTGGTGTCCGGCAGCGCTGCGCTACCCGTTCCCGTGTTCGAACGTCTCCGTGAGCTGACCGGGCAGGCGCCCGTCGAACGGTACGGCATGACCGAGACGCTCATCACGCTGTCCACCCGCTACGACGGAGATCGCCGACCGGGTCACGTCGGGGTGCCGATCACAGGCGTCGAGACGCGACTTCGTTCTGACTCCGGCGACGCGGTGCCGCACGACGGCGAGACGATCGGCGGGCTGCAGGTGCGCGGCCGGACCCTGTTCAACGGCTACCTCAACCTGCCCGACCAGACCGCCGAGTCGATGACCGACGACGGCTGGTTCGTCACCGGCGACGCGGTGACCATCGCGCCTGACGGCTTCCACCGAATCGTGGGTCGCGCATCGATCGACATCATCAAGACGGGTGGCTACAAGGTGGGCGCCGGTGAGGTGGAGACCGTGTTGCTGTCGCACCCCTGCGTCGATGAAGCCGCCGTGATCGGCGTCGCGGACGATGATCTCGGCGAGCGGATCGTTGCGTTCGTCGTCGGCGACTCGGCGGTACCGGATGAGCTGATCGATCATGTCGCATCCGTACTCTCGGCGCACAAGCGGCCCCGCGAGATCAGAGTCGTCGACAGCCTGCCGCGCAACGCAATGGGCAAGGTGCAGAAGCAGCAGCTCAAGCAGGCGTGAATGCTCCTGTCCGGAAGCGCAGCGATCAAGAAATCGGGAACAGATCGTGGGCACCAGGCGTCATTGGGGGCGTGGACATGAGTTCTCGCGATGACGACTCAGCGGTTCGCCGACTGGCGATGCGAGACGACGGTGTCGTCGAGCTGTGCCGACAGCGGCGCCAACCGATGGTGCGGCTGGCATACACGCTGACGCGCGACGCCGAACTGTCGGATGAGATCGTGCAGGATGCGTTCCTGCAGCTCCACGAGAAGTGGGCGGCCGTCGACAATCCAGCCGGCTATCTGCGCACCACCGTCGTCAACTCGTGCCACTCCCATCATCGACATCTGCAGGTCGTGCGCAAGGCGCCGATCGAGCGCGTCGTTCCGCCCGCCGCAAGCGACGCGGTCGACGAAGAGCTCGTGCGAGCGATCGCACGTCTCCCGTTCCGGCAGCAGGCCGTGCTCGCGTTGCGGTACTTCAGCGACCTCGACGACGTCGAGATCGCAGCCACGCTCGGAATCAGCCGCGCCACCGTTCGGACACGGGCGCATCGCGGGCTGGACCGGCTTCGGAAGGAGATCAGATCGTGACGACCGACCTCGAAACGCGGTTGCGTGAGCACTACCTCAAGCTCGCCGACGAAGTGCACATCCCGCCGATGACGTTCGAGGACCTGTTCGTCGAACGTTCCCGACCGGCCCGCTCGGCCGAGCTCGAGGCTCGCCGGCCGGAGCGGCCGCGCCACGGTCGTACGTGGTTGCTCGTGGCCGCATCGGTGGTCCTCGTGGTCGCAGGTGTCGCGGCCCTCGCATCTCGCCGGGAGGCGGGCGATGCCGATGGGCCGTCGACGCCGGTCGATCGCACGGAGCCCACACCGTTGTCCGCGGTCGACGACGTCTTGCGATCGGATTGGATCATCGCGACCGGCTTGCCGTCCGATCGCGAATGGCTCTATCCGTACGCCTCCCCCGATGCCGTCCCCAACCGCATCGCGCGGTACGGGACGAAGCGAGACGACGGGCGGAGCACCGAGCAGCTCGAGGTGTCGGTCGGCGACATCCCCTCGGTCCCCGAGGGTGAGACCATCGAAGTCTCCGGCACGACGTGGACGGTGAACGACCGGACGCCCGGTCAGTGGACGGCGACCCGGCAACTCGCCTCGAATACCGTCACGGTCTCCGACGAGGGGGTCTTCGACAGTGCCGACCGCGACCTGCTGGCAGGCCTGGTCGTGGTGCCCGAGGATGGCCTCCCCTCGCCCGTGCTGGGCGATCCGGGTCGCGCGATCGACGTCGCCCGCTACGACCTCGACGGGGTGACGCACATCTTGGCCGTTCAGGAATCGAACGGATTCTGGTGCACCTGGGTGCGATCCGAAGGGGGCTACGGCGGTGGGTGCGGCACCAGCTTCGTAGCAGGTGCGCCGATCACGATCGACGGCGGTTCGACGACGAACGAGGAAGGGTCCGATCTCGTGGAGGTGGAGCGGGGCGGATCCGTCTCGGCCGACGTCGCCCGCGTCGAAGTCGAGTTCGGCGGCGGTGTGATCAGCGTCGTACCGACGGATGAGAGCGGTCTGTTCGACCGGAAGTTCTGGATCGTCGCGGCCCGCTTCGACGGCCCAGCCGAGCCGGGCCGGCCTGCCCCGGCCTCGCTGATCGAGGTCCGTGCCTACGACTCGCAAGACCGGCTGGTCGGGACCCAGCTGCCTGCCGGCGCCGGTCTGTGACCGCTCGGGGCGAGGCGGCTTCCTCGGGTCGTGGTGCAGCGTTTCGCCGAGCTCGACTCGGGCCGGCGCTAGTCGAGGCGGGTGATCACGTAGTCGGCGAGGTCGATCTCGTGCGTCATCCGCCAGTATTCGAGCAGGCTGAACGGGGTGACCGAGACCACCCGGCCGTGCGAGTTGCGATAGTAGGTCGACATCCCCGGATGGCTCCAGATCATCTCGGCATGGCGATCGTCGACCAGGCGTACGAACTCGTCGTGCACCCGCTGCTTGGGCTCGATCGAACCGATGTTGCCCTCGATCATCCGCACGATGGCATCGGTGATGTAGCGGGTCTGGCTCTCGGCCTGGAAGATCGCGCTGCCGCCGTGACCGAGGCCGGTGCTCGGCCCCTGCATCAAGAAGAAGTTCGGGAAGCCCGGCACGGTGATCCCGAGATGGGCGGTGGCGTCGTCGTCGCTCCACACGTCGTCGAGCACGGTGCCGTCCCTCCCGACCGGTTTGATCGCTCGCGCCATGTCGGTCATCCGGAACCCGGTCGACATCACGATCACGTCGGCGGCGTGATCTACACCGTCGACGGTTCGGATCCCGTCGGCTGTGATCTGGTCGATGCTGTCGGTCACGAGGTCGACATTGGACCGCAACAGCGTGCGGTACCAGCCGTTGTCGAGCAGGATCCGTTTGCCGTACGGCGGGTAGGTCGGGGTGCAGGCGGCGATCAGATCGTGGCGGTCGCCGAGCTCGGCCTCGATATGGCTGACCATCTCCTGACGGTGGCGCTCGTTGACGTGATTGAGCGAACGTTCCGGGTACGGCCAGTCGGGATCGCTGCGCAGGAACGGCAACAATCCATCGCCGTACCGCCACAACATCGAGAACCGGAACCACTGTGCATAGAACGGCACGTTCATCAACAGCCACTGGGCGCGATCGCTGATCAGGTCGTGATACCGCGGGATCGGCCGTGCCCACTGCGGGCTGCGCTGGAAGATCGACAGGTGCTCGACGTCGCCGGCGATCGTCGGTGCGATCTGCATCGCCGAGGCTCCGGTCCCGATGATCGCCACCCGTTTGCCGGTGAGTTCGAGATCGTCCGGCCATGCAGTGGTGTGGAAGATCCGCCCGGTGAACCCGTCGGCGCCGGGGATATCGGGGATCGACGGGATGCCGAATTGGCCGATCGCCGACACCAGGTCGGTGCCCGTGAACAACTGTGGCCCCTGGGCTGTCGCAACTGCGATGTCCCACGCCTGCGTCGCCTCGTTCCATGTCGCTCCGGTGACCGCGTGGTTGAAGCAGATGTGATCACGTAGTCCGAATTCATCGGTGCATTGGCGGAGATAGTCGAGCAGCTCGGGCTGTGGTGAGAAGTTCCGGGTCCACGGGTGGCGGTGTCCGATCGAGAACGAGTAGGCGTGGTTCGGCGTGTCGACGCCGCAGCCTGGATAGGTGTTGTCACGCCATGTGCCACCGACGTCGTCAGCGCGCTCGAGGATCGTGAACGGGATCCCGAGCCGCAGCAGCCGAGCGCCGAGGATCAGTCCGCTCGCCCCCGCCCCGACGATCACGACATAGCGATCCGGTGGACCGCTGGGACGAGCGGTCCACTCGACGTCGCGGCTGACCATGCAGAGGTCTTCGCGCATCATCGGTGCATATCCGGCGTCGATCGGCTCGTCCATGCACCAACGCATCATCTCGAGCATCACCACGTCGCCGGGATCGGTGATCATCGGCTCGATGCGATCGATCGTGAGCAGCTCGACGGCCGCCGAACGGATCTCGGCGGCGATGTCGGGTGGCAGACCCGCCTGCTCGTCGGCGATCAGGCTCACGTCGCGCCGCGGCTGGTAGGGAGGCGACAGCCAACGGCGATCGCCGGTGAGGTGGAACAGACACATCAACAACACGCGGAGGTCGGCGTCGGCGAGCGCGTCGACGAGCTGCTCGCGGTCGAGCGGGCCGCACGTCGTTGTGGGCATCGTGTCCATCCCGCCCGAGAGAGTACGACGTCGGACGGCCGCGGGTACCGTTCGACGGATGCGAGTGTGCGTGATCGGTGCTGGGTCGTTGGGGTCGGCGATCGGGGGCACGCTGGCGGCGGCGGCCAACGACGTGGTGCTGGTGACCCGCAATCAGGCGCATGTCGATGCCATCAACGCCACCGGACTCGTCCTGAACGACGGCGAGACGTCGCGTTCGCTCATCGTGCGAGCGGCGACCGGCTACGACGACATCGCGCCCGTCGATCTGGCGATCGTGCTGGTCAAGTCATTCGACACCGCGGCCGCGATCGAGGCGGCGATACCCGTGCTCCGGCACGACACGACCGTGCTGACCTTGCAGAACGGGGTCGGCTGCGAGGAGATCATCGCCGACATCGTCGGCGCCGACCGGGTGATCGCCGGCCGCACGTTCGTCGGTGGCCGCATCGTCGAGCCGGGGGTGGTCGAGTACGGGGTGGTCGGCCGACGCACCACCATCGGCGAGCTGGACGGTTCGTTGACCGACCGCATCGAGCAGGTCGCTTCCGCGTTCCGGTTGGCAGGAATGGCGGTCGATGTCAGCACCGACATCGTGTCGATGATGTGGGAGAAGCTGTTCGTGAACGTCTCGACGGGCGCCTGGAGCGCCCTCACCGGCCTGCCCTATGGTGAGCTCTCGGTGCACCCCGAGGTCGAGCGGATGGCGATCGCCACCGTTGCCGAGGCGATGGCTGTCGCCACGGGTCTCGGGATCGACATCGTCACCAGCGACCCCGAGCTGCCCTGGCGGCGGGCCTGGGAGGGCCTTCCCCACGGCTTCAAGGCCTCGATGCTGCAGAGCATCGAGAAGGGTTCGCAGACCGAGGTCGATGTGATGCACGGCGCCGTCTGCCGAGGTGGCCGCCAGGCCGGTGTGCCGACCCCGATCAACGACACCTTGTTGGCGGCGGTCAAGGGCCTCGAACGGCGGCTCCGACTCTGACCCGCTGCCTCCGATCGAATCAGATGAAGGCCGATCGGAGCGCTCGGGCGAGGTCGTCGTGGGCTTGTTCGGCGCGTCCGATGGCGTGCCATCTCGTGACGAAACCGTGGACGACACCTGGGTATCGCACGACGGTCGTCGGGACGCCGGCGTCCTGCAAGCGCTGCGCGTAGAACTCGCCTTCGTCGCGCAGCGGGTCGTACTCGGCCGTCTGCACGAAAGCCGGCGCCAGGCCCGACAGGTCTGCGGCGCGGGCCGGCACCGCCCGCGGGTCCGGTCGGTACGGCGCGGGTACGAAGTGGTCCCAGAACCAGACCATGTCGGCGGCCGTGAGGAAGAAACCCTCGGCGTTGTCGCGCATCGAGGGATAGTCGTCCTGGCGATCGTCGATGCACGGGTAGATCAACGCCTGCAAGGCCACAGCGAGCCCCTCGTCGCGGGCGCGGATCGCGACGCCTGCTGCCAGGTTGGCGCCGGCGCTGTCGCCGCAGACGGCGATCCGTGACGGATCTCCGCCCCAAGCCGCCCCGTGTGCGGCGAGCCAGGCTGTGGCTGCCCAGCAGTCGTCGTGCGGGGCAGGGAACGGGTGCTCGGGGGCCAGCCGGTAGTCGACCGACACGACCAGGGCACCGCTGCGGGCGGCGATCCGGCGGGCGATCGGGTCGTGACCGGCGACGCTGGACAACACCCAGCCGCCGCCATGGAAGAACACCACGATCGGCAGGCCGTTGTCGTGCGTGCCGGGGTCGTGCGTGCCGGGGTCGTGCGTGCCGGGGTCGTGCGTGGCGGCATACAGCCGGACCGGAATGTCGCTGGCCGGTCCGGGGACGATCCGATCCTCGACGCAGGCGAGCGGATCCGCGGCCGGCTTCGGCGCCGCGTCGTAGTTCGCCCGCGCCTGCTCGACGGTGCCCTCCGACAGCGCCGGTGCCTGCAGCGCAGCCAGCGTCTCCAACATCTCCGCCACATCAGGATCCAACGGCATACGGCAAGTGTGACACCGAGGTTGCGTGCGGTCACGGTCGGGCACGCCGAGCGCCACGCTGTGTCCGACACGACGTGGCAGGCCTGCGACAATGCGGGGGTGGGGAAGTACAACGCTGCTGCCTGGTTGGTCGACCGTCACATCGACGAGGGCCGGGGCGGCCGAACCGCAATACGTTGTGAGGGCCAGTCGTTGACGTACGCGGATGTGCAGGGCGAGATCTTCAGGGCCCAGCATGCGCTCGACGATCGGGGTGTCCGACCGGGAGACCGCGTGGCGATGGTCGTCAACGACGAGCCCGGGTTCGTCGCGTTCTTCCTCGGTGCCATCCGGTCCGGAGCGATACCGGTGCCCCTGTCGACGATGCTGACCGGCGCCGATCTCGAAGCGATCGTGGATGACGCCGGAGCTTCATTGCTGATCGCATCGACCGAGCACGCCGATCGACTGGCTGGAGCAACCCCACCGGGCGGCCTCGTGGTGGTGGGCCGCGAGTCGTGGGCCGAGTACGACGACAGGTCCGAAGCGATCGTCGCCGACACGCGCGACGACTCGATCGCCTTCTGGCTCTACAGCTCGGGCACCACGGGTCTGCCCAAGGGCGTGATGCATCGTCACGCCAGCCTGCAGGCCACGGCCGACACCTACGCCCGGACCGTGCTCGAGACATCTGCCGACGACCGCTTCGTGTCGGTCGCCAAGCTGTTCTTCGCCTACGGACTCGGCAACTCGTTGACGTTCCCGTTCGCTGTCGGTGGCACGGCGATCCTGAACCCCGACCGTCCGACCCCACCCGGCATGCTGCAGCTCGTCGCCGACGAGCACCCGACGCTGTTCTTCGCCAGCCCCGGTTTCGTCGCGGCCATCCTCGATGCTGCGCCCGACCCCGACGTGTTTGCATCCGTGCGGGCCACGGTGACCGCCGGAGAGTCGCTGCCCGGTGATCTGCACCGCAGGTTCACGCAGACGTTCGGCCACGACGTGCTCGACGGAATCGGCACCACCGAGGCGCTCCACATCTTCCTGAGCAACCGCTCTGGTGACCAGGTCGCCGGCAGCAGCGGCACACCCGTCGACGGCTATGAGGTGAAGCTGCTCGACGATGTCGGCGCTCCCGTCAACGAGCCGAGTGTTCCGGGCTACCTGCACGTGCGCGGCCCCTCGACGGCCGACGGCTACTGGCAGCGACCCGAACAGACCGCTGCGTCGTTCCTCGCTGACGGCTGGCTGCGAACCGGCGACGTGTACACATGTTCCGCCGACGGCCATTGGACCTTCCTCGGGCGCAACAACGACATGATCAAGGCCGGCGGCATCTGGGTGTCGCCGGCCGAGGTCGAGAGCGTCCTGATCGAGCATCCCGACGTGTTGGAGGCCGCCGTGGTGGGTGCCAGGGACGAGGCCGGCCTCGAACAAACGGTGGCGTTCGTGGTCGCCAGGGCCGGTTGCGAGATCGACCCCGACGACATCGATCGTCACTGCAGGGCCGAGATGGCCGCCTTCAAGCGCCCCAAGCGCCTGTTCGTGGTCGACGAACTCCCGAAGACGGCGACCGGCAAGATCCGCCGGTTCGAATTGCGCGACGCAGTCCGAACCGGCTGATCTCGCGGCTCACAGCGCTCAGATCACCGGCATGTAGTAACCGGTGATGTCCAACACGACGTGGGCCTTGGCGTCGGGTGCCCCGCCGACCCAGATTCCGAGCGCACCCGGATCGTCGAACGCATCCGTGAGAATCGCGACCCCGCTGTTGGCGACCGTCTGGTCGGCTCCGCTCCAGTTGACCGTCGAGGTCGTGCCGCTGGCGTTGCCGTAGCCGTCGATCTGGACGAAGCCGGCGCCTTCGGTTTCGGTCACCGTCACGTTGTACGTCACTGCCACGGCTTCGTCGGGGAACTGGATCGTGCCGTCGCCGCCCTGTTCGAACTGCACGAAATGGGCAGTCGGCAGACCCGGGTTGAGGCTGTTGTCGACAGAACGAACGAACTTCTCGGTGCTCGGGCCCCGGCTGTCCAACGTGCGATACGAGGCGATCGGCACGAACACGGTCGACACGTCGCCACGGATCACTTCTGGCACTCGAGTCTGACTGGGTGCGGGGGATCCGTCGGCGATTGCGACGATGCCGGTACCGGCGACCGTGCCGCCCACCAACAGGCCGGCGGCCACCAATGCGTTGCGCAACTTGAGGTTCATCCGTTCACTCCTTGGTCTCTGAGTTCCGTCGGGCTGTCCGACCTCGACACTCTTGCAGGCCGATCCGCGGCAGGCGAAGGCGGTGTGCACAATCGATCACATCCGCACGACCGGGGGTGTGTCGGGCGTGCGCGGTATCGCACGATCGGCCAACATGTCCGGATGCACGAGCGGCCGACCACGATCATGATCGCCAAGATCATCCACACGATGGACGATTCGGTTCCGGTGGCAACCGCCGTGGCCGTCACGAGCGGTCGGATCACAGCGGTCGGCACGCTCGACGAGGTGACCGGATCGATGGCGGGCGAACCGTTCGAGCTCGACTGCACACACGCCGACGACGTGCTGTTGCCGGGTCTGATCGACCAACACCTGCATCCGCTGTTGGCGGCGACCACATTGGCGACCGAGGTGATCGCCACCGAGGACTGGGTGCTGCCAGATCGCACGTTCGCGGCGGCCACGTCGCACGATGAGTACATCGCACGCCTGGCGGCCGCCGACGCCGAGTTGGTCGATCCCGACGAGTGGCTGATCTCGTGGGGTTACCACGAGTTGTGGCACGGCTCGCTGAGTCGCCGGGCGCTCGACACCGTCAGTACCACCCGCCCGATCGGCATCTGGCAACGCTCGTGCCACGAGTGGTACATGAACTCCGCGGCGATCGAGCGGCTCGGGCTCACCGCCGATTCGATCACCGGCAGGGGAGCGGTGAGCGACATGATCGACCTCGACGCCGGGCATGCCTGGGAGGTCGGCTTCTTCAACCTCGTGCTGCCCAAGGTGTCGGGAGAGCTGCTGCACCCCGAACGGATGACCCGCGGTCTGCACCAGCTGGTCGCCTACCTGCACCAGCACGGCGTGACGGCGTTCAACGAGCCCGGCATCGTCTGGCATCACGAACCCGTCGAGCTGTACCAGCGGATCCTCGGGGGCGACGACGTGCCGTTCCTGTCGACGTTCATGGTCGACGGCCGCACCCAGGCGGCGCTCGGGATCGACCCGGCCGACGCCGTCGCCGACGCCGAGCGCCAGATGGAGCTGCTCCCGGCGACCGGCCGGGTGTCGTTGTTTCGCAATCAGGTCAAGCTGTTCGCTGACGGGGCGATCATCTCGCAGCTGATGGTCATGACCGACCCGTATCTCGACGCCGACGGCAGGCCCGACCCCACCCATCACGGCGAGTGGATCATGGAGCCCGAGCAGTTGGCGGCGTACTTCCGGGCGTACTGGAACGCCGGGTGGCAGATCCACACCCACGTCAACGGCGACCAGGGGCTGGAGGTGCTGCTCGGCATCATGGAGGACTGCCAACGCGCCGCACCGCGCACCGACCACCGCTGCGTGGTCGTGCACTTCGCCAACTCGACCGAGGCACAGGTCGCGCGGATCGCCGAGTTGGGAGCGATCGTCTCTGCCAACCCGTATTACCCGGTCGGGTTCGCCGACAAGTACGGCCAGTACGGGCTCGGCCCCGAGCGGGCCGACGCCATGGTGCGCTCGGCATCGGTGTTGCGAAACCGGATCCCGCTCTCGTTCCACTCCGACCTGCCGATGGCGCCCGCGCAGCCGCTGTTCCTCGCCTCGTGCGCCGTCAACCGGACGACGCCATCGGGCCGCGTCGCCGGCCCGGAACAGCGCATCGACGTGGTCGAAGCGTTGGTGGCCGTCACGATCGGGGCCGCCTACTCGTGGCGGATGGAACACGAACTGGGCAGCATCACGCCGGGCAAGCGCGCCACGTTCACGGTGCTCGCCGAGGATCCGTACGACGTCGACCCGGCTGACCTGCACCGCATCCCGGTGGTGGGGACCGTGTACGAAGGGCGTTGGTTCCCGGTGCCGGAGCGGCGGCGTGCTCCGACGCTGCACGGTTCGCACGGCTCGGTCGCAGCCGTGAATACGCTGCCGGGGCTCGGCTGCGGTCGACACCACGACGCAACACAGGGATGCTCGTGCCGGGTGGCCCGCCGGCTGACCGAGGCGTACGCGCGGCTTCACTCGGCCGCGTGACCCTCGCCGAGCTGCGACACTGACGTGATGGATCTGGTGATCGGAGATGACGGTGTGGCTCGTTGTGCCTGGGGTGGCTCCACCCCCGACTACGCCCACTACCACGACACCGAGTGGGGGTTCGGCGTCACCGACGACAACCGGCTGTTCGAGAAGCTGTGCCTGGAGGGCTTTCAATCCGGCCTGTCGTGGCTGACGATCCTGCGCAAACGGGACAACTTCCGGGCCGCATTCGCCGGATTCGAGATCGAGGAGGTCGCCGGCTTCGGCGAACACGATGTCGAGCGGCTCTTGGGTGATGCCGGCATCGTGCGCCATCAGGGCAAGATCCGCTCGGTCATCAACAACGCCGCCCGGGCGATCGAGCTGATCGAGCAGCACGGCTCGATCGCCGAGTTCTTCTGGCCCCACGCCACGTTCTCGGACCGTCCCGCCACCGAGGTGCCGGCCGTGACCGATACCTCGACGGCTCTCTCGAAGCAGCTCAAGCGGGCGGGCTGGTCGTTCGTCGGTCCGACCACGATGTACGCCTTCATGCAAGCGATGGGGCTGGTGAACGATCACATCGACGGTTGCGCGGTCCGCGAGCCGGCCGAGCGTGCACGACGGGCCGCCCGCGCCTCGGTGCTCGGCTGAGCCCTGCGGTGTGAGCCCCGCGTCATGATCGGTACGGTCCAATACTTCACCGGACTCGCGGACCAGTTCGGCGTGCCGATCGAGCTGTTCGCCGAACCCGGAGTGCACGTGGTCCCTGCGGTCTCGAGATCGGGTGACCGAACAGCGAGCCACTATCGCATCGGTCGTCATTCGTTGATCTGGATCGACCCCGACCTGCAACCGCTGTTTGCGCTTCTCCGGAACGACAAGACGGCGCTGACCTTCGAGCAGTTCAGGGACTGGGCCGGGAGCCGCGGTGCCACGCCGCTCGGCCACGGTCTCGAGCACCTGCTCGCCGATACCTACCGCCCGACGCCGTGGGCCGCCGGTGTGATCGTGCTCGACAGCGAATCGGAGGCCGGGACAGCGCTGGTGCGGACCCTGCTCGACGACTGCTCGGAGGCCGACCTCGACGAAGCCGAGTTCGATCTCGCCGCACTCGACCCGTATCTCGTCGGATGGGTCGAGCGCGGTCGCCTGCTGGCGCTTGCGGGTGGACGTCCCGAGCCCGTTCGGCCCGGGTGCATGGACATCGGCGTGCTCGTGCACGTCGAGGCCAGGGGCAGCGGGCGGGGGCGCGCGGTCGTCGCTGCGGCGGTGGACGAGGTGCTCGCGGCCGGTCAGATCCCGCTGTACCGGTGCAACGAGACGAACGTCGGGTCGCGGCGGTTGTGCCGTTCGGTCGGATTCGAATTGGTCCTCGAACTCGACGCCGTTCGATGGCCGACCGTGAGCTGAGCAATCGTCTCAGCGCGACTGGATCTCGCGAACCATCCCGCTCAGCAGCTCTTCGTCGTCCGGATGCTCGACAGGGATCGAGAACTCGACCCGATCGCACAACCCTTCGTAGCGGGTCGCGATCGCGTCGGCGAGTGTGTCGTAGGGCGCGACGACGGCGATCTCGTGGACCATCTCCTCGGAGACGTGCTGTTCCATCTCGTCCCAGCGCTGTTGGCGTGACAGCAGCGACAGATGCTCGCCGATGTCGCCCCACCCGTGCAGATCGAAGACCGCTCGATAGGTCCGGGTCGAGGCGTAGAACGAGATCCGCGACCGCACTGCGCTCACCTTCTCGGCCAACTCGGCGTCGGTGCGGGCGGTGACGATCAAGGGTGACGCGACCATCCCGATCTCATCGGGTGCGCGTCCCGCCTCGGCGGCACCCTGACCCACGGCCGGTTTGAGTACCTCGCTGATGTAGCGCCGTGTGCAGATCGGGTGCGGCCGAACGGCGTCGGCGTGACGGCCCGACAATCGAGCCATGTGGGCGTTGACGGCGGCGAGATGAATCGGTGGGAACGGGTGCACGATCGGCCCGGGGTCGAACAACGGATTCATCAACGTGAGGTCGTAGTGCTCGCTGTGGTAGTCGAGCGGGGAGCGGTCCTGCCAGCAGGTCCACACCGCCTTCACGGCGCCGATGTAGTCCTCGAGCCACGGGCCGGGAGCGCTCCATCGCATGCCGTATCGGCGTTCGATGTGGCCCTTGACCTGGGTGCCGAGCCCGAGCCGGAATCGGCCACGGCTGGCGCGCTGCAACGTCCAAGCCGTCATCGCCGTGACGGTGGGAGACCGTGGAAACGCGATCGCGACGGCCGTGGTGAGATCGATCCGTTCGGTCGTGGTTGCGGCCATCGCCATCACGACGAACGGATCCTCTTTGGTCTCCGTCAGTACCAGCCCGTCGAATCCGAGTCGCTCGACGAGCCGAGCGTCGCGATCGACCCGCGTCATGTCGACCGGCTTCTCGGTCTCACGAATGCCTGGATCGACCTTGCCGAGTGGGAGATGGGTCTCGACCTGCACGATCGTGAACGTAGCGGGGCGCCCGACGATCCCAAGACTCGGACAGCGAGAAGGGATCGGTCGGTGGCCACCGCCATCCGCTCGATCGTCGTTGTCCCAGGTCGAACGGGCACCGTGCCGGTTCGTGAAGCGTCGATAACGTGCGGATAGCGGGTGGCTCACCGGTTCTGGCCACACACAGTGTTCAGAACGTGACCAGTGTTGCGCAGCGTGACTCTATATGCAAGTCTTTCGCCGCGACTTGACAACATCCCGACATTTCGTTGTGTGAGCGCACATCTTCGTCAGCCCCGGCTGCACAGAGCCGATCACTGGACGATCGCATGTAAAGCCGGGCGCAACTCGGCCCACCTCGGCGCGGGCCCGCATGGCGGCACGCCGGTTCGGGGATTGATCACGCGTGGTGCCTTGGGCAGACTGGTTCGATGGTGGTCGGTCGCGTCGGGCGCAGGGAGCAGCGGCGGGCACGGGTCGCCACGGTGATCGGCGGCGCCGGTCTCGATGCTGCGCTCGATCTGTTGGAGCTGCTCGAACTCGCCTGGCACGACAGCTACGGCGAGGTCACTCCACCCGATGACGTGATCGACGACATCCTGGTGCTCAGCGAGGGCTCGCTCGCCGGTCTGATCGCCGCGGCACACCTCGCGGTCACCGACTGGCGTGACGCCCGGATCGCGGCTGACGGCTTGCGGCGCTGAGCCGAACAGCCGGACGATCATTCGATCTCACCGGCCCGCACGGAGGCCACGGCGGCGATGATCTCAGCGATGGTCGGACGCGCATCCGGGCTCGGCGGCAGCCAGCGCCGGTGCAGCCGTCCCTGATGGTCGATCACTGCGTCCGCTCCGAGCTGACGGGTGTCTTCGATCGGCCGGCGGAGTCGTCTCCCGCGGCGGATCAAGCGCGCGTACATGGCGATGGTGCCGGGCGACCACACCTGTCGCAGCGATCCACGCCCGGCGCCGAGCAGGTGGTACAACCCGCGGTCGGTGTCGGCCAGAACCGGAAATCGAACGTCGAGATGCTCGCGATACGCCGATAGTTGAGCCGGATCCTGGGCGAATGTGATGAGGACCGGCAGGGCATCACCGATCCGGTCGAGGTGGTCGCGCACGGCGATCACGTGTTCCTGGCACGGCAGTCAAGCCAGGTGACGATGCAGAATCAGCAGCAGCGGCCTGCCGCGGTGGTCGCTGAACAGCCATGGATCGCCTGCGTGATCGACGAGCGGGACGTCGGGGAGCAACTCGCCGACTTCGATCGGAAGGAGGTTCGTCATGCGAGATCTCCCAGAGCGTTGCGCAGGCCGCGATGCAACGTCAGGTGATGGTGGTACATGGTGCGATGTCCCTTGCCCAGCTGTCGGGTCGGTGTGCGGGGTACCCATCCATGAGAGCAGATCGAGCATCTCAGCGCCATTCCGGGCATGGGCATAGTGTCGACGCATGCGTGCGGCGACGATGAAGAACTGGGAGTTGCGAGTCGGCGAGGTCGACGACCCGGTGCCCGGTGACGGGCAGGTTCTCACGAAGGTGTTGGCATGCGGCATCTGCGGCAGCGATCTGCACATGCTGCGGTTCGGGCGGGAGATGCGCGATCTGATGAGCGAGATCTCGGCGAACGATCCCGACGACCCCTCGAACTCGATCGCATTCGAACCCGAACACGACTGTGTGATGGGCCACGAGTTCTGCTGTGAGGTGGTCGAACTCGGTCCCGGCGTCACGAAGTTGCAGACCGGTGACCGCATCGTCAGCCTGCCCGGCGCATTCGACGCGACCGGTGTGCACGCTGTCGGGTACTCCAATCGGTATCCCGGCGGATACGGCGAACTGATGGTCCTCAGCGAGATGTTCGCGATCCCGGTCTCCGACGACGTGTCCTCGCCGATCGCGGCGCTCACCGAGCCGATGGCGGTCGGTTTCCACGCTGTGAACAAGTCGGGCATCGCCCCCGGCGACGCGGCGATCGTGCTGGGCCTGGGGCCGGTCGGTCTGGCCTGCGTGGCCGAACTCAAGCGGCGCAGGATCGGGCCGGTGGTCGGTGCAGACTTCTCGGCCAAGCGCCGCGCCCTGGCCGAGCACTTCGGATGTGACGTCGTGGTCGATCCGGCCTCGGAGCGCGCGATCTCGGCGTGGCGTCGGGTCGACGGTGTCAAGCCGTTGGTCGTGTTCGAGGCCGTCGGCATGCCGGGCATGATCGACCATGCCATGAAGATGTCGCCCAAGGGAAGCCGAATCCTGGTGGTCGGTGTCTGTATGCCCCAGGATCACCTGCTGCCCATGGTGGGGGTGACGCGCGAGCTTTCGATCCAGTTCGTCTTCGGGTACACGCCCGATGAGTTCGTCGAGACTCACCGGCACATCACCGCAGGGGCGTGGGATCTGGCTCCGATGATCAGCGGCACCGTGGACATCGGCGGTGTGCCACAGGCGTTCGCCGATCTCGAGATTCCGGACGCGCACGCCAAGATCCTGGTCCGGCCGAGCTGAACCCAGCGTCACGACGGCAGACTGGGGTGGCATGAAGAAGCTGGCGCGCCCGATCGATGCGGTCGACATGCTGTCGTTGCCGATGTTCGTCGGCACGATGCTGTGGGAGGCGAAGGTGTTGCGCGGCCGCAAACTGCGCGAGCCCGGCGACCTCGACGAGGCGACCACGGCCCAGTTGTCCGATCCGCGGCTGCCTCCCGACCCGTTGGTCCCGGTCGGGTACGAGCGCCGGGACACACAGGCCAGCCTGACGATGTTGGCCGGAAACGTGGCCGTCAACCTCGCCCTCGCCGGGGCCATCGGAGCGATGGGCCGAGCCGTTTTCAAACGCAGGATCCTCAACATCGGAGCGACACGCTGGTCGCTGCCCGCGGCGATGGTCGCTTGGGACTTCCTGTACTACTGGGACCACCGGTGGATGCACGAGGTGCGCCTGTTCTGGGCCAACCACGTCACGCATCACTCCAGCGAGCGTTACAACCTGTCGACGGCGCTGCGTCAGCCCTGGTCGGGGTTCCTGACGTCCTGGGTCTTCCTGCCGATGCCGCTGGCCGGGATCCCCGCCAAGCACGTGGCGAAGGCCGGCCAGCTCAACCTCCTCTACCAGTACTGGATCCATACCGAGGCGATCGATCGGCTGCCCGAGCCGATCGAGGCAGTGTTCAACACGCCGTCGCACCACCGCGTGCATCACGGCGCCAACCCCCAGTATCTCGACAAGAACTACGGCGGCATCCTGATCGTGTGGGACAAGCTGTTCGGCACGTTCCAGCCCGAGGTGCGCCGGATCAAGTACGGCCTGACCAAGAACATCAAGACGCACAACCCGATCCGGATCGGCTACCACGAGTTCGTCGACATCGCCCGTGACGTACATCGGGCACGCGGACTGCGCAACAAACTCGGCTACATCTTCGGTCGTCCGGGCTGGCAGCCGGCCGACACCTGATCCCGGCGAGCTGATCCCGGCGACCTGATCCCGGCGACCTGATCCCGGCGACGTGACGAGTGACGTCACGACACCTGATCCCCGCGACCGGCATCTCCGATGCGGTCGGTAGCGTGGCTCGCTTGCCGGTTGCCCTGAACACATCCTCGAACGCGCGATCGGTGCGTCATCCGCGGCCCGGGTGGATGGTGCTCGCGTTCGCGATCGTCGCCGCGGCGCTCACCGGGCCCGGGCAGACGATCGGTGTCTCGGTCTTCATCGACCATCTCGTCGACGACCTGTCGCTCAGCCGATCGCAAGTCAGCACGGCCTACCTGATCGGCACCTTGGCCGGTGCAACGCTGCTGCCGTCGGTCGGCAAGTTCATCGATCGCCGCGGCGTACGCGTCTCGCAGGTGCTGATCGGGCTGCTGTTCGGCCTGGCGCTCGTCAACATGTCGTTCGTCAACGGCGTCGTTTGGTTGGCGATCGGGTTCGGCGGGATCCGCTTCCTCGGACAGGGTTCGCTCTCCCTCGTGTCGACGGTGACGGTGCAGCTGCGGTTCGACCGCACCCGCGGGACGGCGCTCGGCATCTTCACCACCGCCTCGGCCGGTCTGATGGCCCTGGTCCCGGTTGCGCTCGCCGTCGTGATCAGCGCCGTCGGCTGGCGCAACGCGTGGCTCGTCGCCGCAGCTGCCGTCGTCGGCATCGTGGTCCCGATCGCCTGGTTCGGGCTGCGTGACCTGCCGACGGGTACCCGACGTTCCGTGCCGGACACGAACGAGATCGAGATCGAAGGTCGCAGCGACGTCGACTCGTTCGAACGCGGGGAGGCGATGCGGACCGGCTCGTTCTGGATGTTGGCGGCCGTGTCGGGCGCGGCCGGGATGATGTCGACGGCGCTCAACTTCCATCAGATCGACCTGCTGGGTGACGCAGGACTGTCCGAAAAGGCAGCGGCGGCGCTGTTCATCCCGCAGGTGCTCGGTTCGACGGTCGCCGGGCTGACGATCGGATACGTCGGCGACCGGATCGGCACCCGATACCTGCCGGCCATCGGCATGGCGTTGCTCCTGGCCGCACAGCTACTCGCTGCGGTCGCAGCACCGGGCGTGATCGTGATCGTCTACGCCGTCGTGTTGGGTGCTACCGGTGGAGCGACGCGGACCGCCTCGGCGACGCTGCAACCGAGATGGTTCGGCACGGGACACATCGGATCGATCCAGGGAGCTCTGACGTTGTTCGGCGTCGGCGCGTCGGCCATCGGTCCGGTGGCCCTGACGCTGGCCGAGCAGTGGATGGGCTCGTACCCACCGGCGATCGTATTGCTCTGCGTGGTTCCGGCGGCGGCGATGCTGTTCGCGCTCGGACCGAACACCGGACCCGCCCGGAGCGTCGGCTGAGCCGGCCCGATCAGTCGGCGACGCGCTCGACACCCGACGGTGCCGGTGCCATCTCGCCTCGCAGCCCCTCGACGAGATCGATCAGCAGCATCATCACCCGATCGGTCGCGGCGCGAATCTGTGCCGGATCGTCTGCGTCCGTCACCCACTCACGTACGTCGATCGGTGCGCCGACCGCCGTCGCCACGCGGGGCCGCAGCAACACGTTGGTCACCATCTGGGTGAGCATGCGCTTGCGGCCGAGCACGCGATGGGCGCCGACCATGGCCACGGGCACGATCGGGGCGCCGCTGCGCAACGCAAGTCGCACCATTCCGGTCTTCGCCCGCTCCGGCCAGTGATCGGGTTCACGCGTCAGGCGCCCTTCCGGGAAGATCCCGACCGCCTCTCCGGCGGCCAAGGCCTCGACCGCGGCATCCAGCGCCGAGGCGGCGTCGGATGCGCCTCGCTCGACCCGGATGAAGCCCAGCCGTCGTACCAGCGGGCCGACGAGGGGAGCGCGGAAGACTCCCGACGTGGCGAGCAGCCGTACCGACCGGCCCAGCTTCCTGCACACCAGCGCCAGCAGGACCCCGTCGGCGTAGCTCGTGTGATTGGAGATGACGATGATGCCGCCCGCCGGTAGGGCCTGGGCAACTCGGCGCCGGCCGCGTTGGCGGGCCACCTGCAACCGACTCAGCACCGTGACGGCTCCGCCGACCAGCGTGGCAGCGATCGCATACAACGCCGCGCCCGACGTGCCCGGGTGCCGCCACTGGTTGGTCATGGGGGAGTGTTAGCACGTTGCCGGGCCCCGCCGCCGGTATCGAGCAACGGGCATCGATCGGTGGGAAACCCGCAGTCGGGGTGTGACAGGCTCCCAGCCGTGGGGATCGCGTTCGAACCGATCAGAGCCGCCGCCGACATCGACGCGGCGTGGTTGACGGCGATGCTTCACGACGCCGGCATCGGCGACGGTCATGAGGTGGTCGTCTCGTCGTCGGAGTCGATCGGCACGGGGCAGCTCGGTGACAACGTCCGCTTCCGGCTCGAGTGGGACGAGCCGGACGCGTCGCTGCCGCAGACCGTGATCGGCAAGTTCCCGTCGCAGAGCGAGATCAGCCGTTCGACGGCGATCGCCGTCGGCACGTACGTGCGCGAAATCGGGTTCTATCGCGACCTGCAACGACATGTCCAGATCAGAACACCACGCGTGCATCACCTCGGTTGGAACGCCGACACACACGACTTCGTCGTGATGATGGAGGACATCGCGCCCGCCGAGCAGGGCGACCAGTTGGCGGGCTGCGACATCGATCGGTCGCACCTCGTCGTCGACCAGGCTGTCGGGCTGCACGCTTCGACATGGGGGCGGACCGACGGGTACCCACCGCTCGATTGGCTCCAGCCGCCCGACGCGGAACGGGCAGCGATGCTCGGCGGGATGTACGCCATGTGTGCGCCGGGCTTCGTCGAACGGTACCGCGGCCGGTTGACCGACGAGGATCTGGCACTCGCCGACGTGCTCGTCGGGCTGTATCGGCAGCTGTTCGAGACCACCGCGGCGTGGGCGGCACGTCACGGTGGGTACTGCGTCGTCCATGCCGATTTCCGGCTCGACAACATCCTGTTCGGTTCGCCGCCGTCGTCGCCGGCGATCACCGTGGTCGACTGGCAGACCGTCACGATCGGCATCGGCCCTGCCGATATCGCCTACTTCTGCGGCGCCGGCATGCTGCCCGTCGATCGCGAAGTCCACGAACGAGCACTCGTGGACCGGTACGCCGCTGCCATGCGGTCGGCCGGCATCGAGTTGTCGGACGAGGCCGCCTGGGACGGTTACGTGCTGGGTAGCGCCGGCGGATATCTCATGGCCCTGCTGGCCTCACAAATCGTCGAACGCACCGAGCGTGGCGACGAGATGTTCGCCGTCATGGCCGAGCGCCATGCCGCCCAAGTTCGCCACGTCGGTCTGCTCGACCGGCTCTGACGCAAGGAGATTCCATGCTGCATCCACTCGACGACTACCCGTTGCACCAGACGCCGCAGCCGATCAGTCACCCTGCCTCCGATTCGCCATACGTGTACGACCGCTTCTTCTTCAACGGCTACACGGCCGACGGATCCGTCTTCTTCGCCGCCGCCCTCGGCGTGTATCCCAACCTGCGGGTGATGGACGGTGCCTTCAGCGTGATCAGCGACGGTGTTCAGCACAACGTGCGGGCCTCGCGCCTGTGTCCGGACGACAAGACCGACACGACCGTCGGTCCGTTGCGGATCGAGATCGTCGAGCCGATGCGACGCCACCGCATCACGGTCGACGATCGGCATGGTGTGTCGGCCGATCTGACGATGACTGCGATCGCCCCGGTGATCGAGGAACCACGATTCGTGCACACCGTGGGTCAGCGCACGATCTTCGACTACACCCGACTCACCCAGTTCGGCCGGTGGCAGGGTTGGATCGATCTCGACGGCCATCGGATCACGGTCGACGCCACGGTGCCCGTCGTCGGTACCCGCGATCGTTCATGGGGCCTGCGCCCTGTCGGACAGCCGCAGCCGGGCCCTCGCAGCGCGCCCCAGTTCTTCTGGCTGTGGGCGCCGACGGTGTTCGATGACGTCTGCACCCACATCGCGATCAACCAGGAGGCGGATGGCCGAGCGTGGCACGAAAGCGGTGCGGTCGTGCCGCTGCTCGCGGCCGGCGAGCCGGCGCTCGACCCCGGCCGCGTCCAGCGTGGCCACGGCACCGCTTTCGAGGTCAGCTGGAGGCCGGGCACACGCTGGGCGGAACGGATTGCGACCCGCCTCGGGATGTGGGGCGGAGACGACGTCGAGGTGTCGTACGAACCGTTCCTGACATTCCACATGAGCGGGCTCGGCTACCGCCATCCGGTTTGGGGCCATGGCTGCTGGGTCGGCCGCGACGAGTCCACACGCGACGAGATCGTGCTCGCTGACGTGGATCCGCTCGATCCGCTGATGATGCACGTGCAGGCGTTGTCGCTGGCGACGTGGGGCGACCGCCGCGGCGTCGGCGTCGTCGAGCAACTGATCGTCGGCCCGCATGAGCCGACCGGCCTGACCGGCATCATCGACGGCGCGCCCTGACATTGTGCCTGGCCCTGAGAATGTGTCAGTCGCGGTCCGGGCGCATGTCGAGGGCCGTGCCGAGTGCTTTCGTCATCGGCCAGGCGCCGTCGGAGGTGTTCGACAGCACCGTATGGGTCGTCATCGTCGTCGGGTCGCACACCGACCTGAACGACACACCGGCGTCATAGCCCTCCAGACTCACCGCCGCGCCGGTCTCGGCCAGCCAGAACCCGAGGCCATAGCGCTGGCGTTCGCGGGGCGCATGGCTGCGGGGCGCCGTCATCGACGCCACGTGCTCACGGCTGACGATCCGACCATCGAACAGGCTGCACCAGAAGCGGCGGAGGTCGGCTGCCGTGGAGAAGATGCCGCCGTCGCCGCTGCCCAGGACAGGAAGATGGAACACGTTCGTCCGCAGCGAGTCCGGTGACAGATATCCGATGGCGACGCCCGGTGGCAGCTGGTCCGAGCGCAGGAAGCCGGTGGACGTCAGACCTGCCGGCCCGCACACGCGCTCGACGACGAGGTGCTCGAAGCGAGTGCCGGAGGCGCGTTGCGCGACCAATGCCAGCACCACGAACCCGCTGTTGTTGTAGGCGAATCGCTCGTCGGGTCGGAACACCTGCGGGTGGCCCTCCAGGGCCGGCAGGTACTGCTCGGTACCCGCCAGTTCGTATACCGGAATCGGCATGAGATGATCGTTGACGTCGGCCGGCTCGGACTCGTCGAGGTAGTCACCGATCCCTGATCGGTGGGCCAGCAAGTTCTCGATCGTGACGCGGTCATCGATCTCCGGCAAGTCGTCACCCAGTACGGTTCGTACCGGTTGCTCGAGGGCGAGTTCGCCGCTCTCGACCAGCGAGATCACGGTGAGCGCAGTGAAACCTTTGGTCCCGCTCGCCAAGCTGAACCGGGTGTCGGGCGTATTGGCGACCCCGTGGCGACGATCTGCCAGCCCGAATGCCCACTCGTGGGTATGTTCGCGATCATCGACGCGTGCGACGCCAGAGAATTCATACTCGGCCGCCGTGTCGGTGACGATGTCGTCGATCGTGTCCACGCTCTGGACCGTAGCCACGCGCGGCTGATGCAGCACTAGCGTTTCCGGGCGTGGAGCGATCATTCTTCCAACAGGTGCTCGACGTGTTCGAGGGGTTCGTCGCCGATGTCGATGGCGAATTGCGATCGTTCGCCCATCGGCGTGGTCTCAAGGTCTGGTTCGACGAGTCCACCCGTGAGCATTACGAGGCGCAACTCGTTCGCGTCGACGGCGAGATCGGTCTCGAGATCGGCTTTCACAGCGAGTACCCGAAGGCGCCCGCCAACGACAAGGTGATGACCGCCTTCGCCGCCCACGAGGTGGCGTGGCGGGCAGAACTCGGAGAGGAACCCGTGGTCGGTCCGTTCCTCGGATCGGACGTGTGGCGACGTATCTCTGAGGTCTGGGATCCGCCCGACGATGACGACGTCGATGCGGTGATCGAGGTCGCGGCGAGGTTGGCCGACTATGTCGTGACGCTCGAACCGTTTCGCCGCAGCTGAGCCGCCTCAGCCCGACAACTGCTCGAGCATGGCCTTCATCTGGGCGTGTACGGCGTTGATCGCCTGCAAGGGCCGCATCATCACCTTGAACTCGACGATCTTGCCGTCGTCGTCACAGGTGATGATGTCGACGCCGTTGGCATACTTGCCGTCGACCTCGGTCTCGAACTCGAGCATCGCGTGGTGTCCCTGAAGGATCTGCTTGGTGTACGTGAACTTGCCGCCCCCATCGCCTGACGTGTCGAGTGTCACGTTCGGATCGTCGAGGTCGGCGTCTCCCAACGTGCTGCCGGCGGCGCGCAGGTAGAGCTTGGTGATCTCGCGACCGCGCTGTGGCGTGAACACGATCGGGGAGAGGAAGACGACGTCCTCATGGAGCAGCTCGTCGAGCCCTCCGGGCAGGTTGCCGGAGATGTGGCGATGCCAGCGCTCGATGCATCCGTGGATTGGTTCGTCAGCCATGCCAGCAGTCTGGTCGACCGGAACGCCCACATGGCCGATCGGAGCCGTGACACGGCGTTCGTCGATCGTTCAGGGCATGTGGACCGCGGCTGCGTGGTGGCGCCCTCCGCCGGCGCGTTTGGCGGCGTACATCGCCTCGTCGGCACCGCCCATCAATCGAGCGATGTTACGTTCGTCGTCGAGGAAGTCGACCCCCACGCTGACCGAGATGCTCAACGACACGCCGTCGATGGCGACCGGCTCGCTCAGCATCCCCACGAGACGGTCGGCGATGCGACTCACGATCTCTGGCGCGAGGTCCCCTGGCGAACCGCGCAACAACACGGCGAACTCGTCGCCGTGCAAGCGGGTCACCACGTCGCCGGCGCGCACGGCACGATGGAGCCGGTCGGCGACGGTTGCCAACACTCGGTCGCCGACGAGGTGGCCGTGCTGGTCGTTGACGCGTTTGAAGTCGTCGATGTCCACAAACAGCATGGCGCAGTCGTCAGCGGTCGTCTCGATCTGCTGCAGACAGCGATTGAGCCCGAGACGATTGGGCAAGCCGGTGAGATCGTCGACGGTCGCGGCATGTTCGAGCAGCTGATCGTTGTGCGCTTTGAGGAGCACCACCGACATCAGCTCGCGAGCACGGTCGACACGCTGCAGCACGCTGACGGGCGGATCCTGACGTTCGCGCTTGCAGGCGATCAGGCGCAGTGTCGTCGAGACATCGGGGGCGTGCGCGCCGGCGTGGTAGCAGTCGTGGTAGCCGGCGTCGATCAGCAGGTTTCGGGCAACTTCGGGCAGCGTGGTGACTTCGACCCTGGCGGGTTCGGTGCGCAGGCCGGCCCACGGCACGAATTCGGTGCAGCTGACGGGAAGCGCATCCAACCGCGGGTCGCTGCTGACGATCAGGCGGTCGGTTCCGTCGGCGCGCTGTTCGAACACGGCGGCCTGGAGGCCGAGTGGTGGCAAGCTGATGATGTCGACGACGCGCTGCATCAGCGACTCGATCGACCCACCTCTCGCCACGCCCGCGAAGACCTCATCCAGCAGTTCCTCGAATAGCGCCGGTCGAACGGTGTACATCAGACCCTGGATCTCGGCGTCGGCCAGACCGGCACCACCCGTCGCCTCGATGGGAATGACGGTGCCGTCCTTGGACAGGATGCGGAGCCGAAGCGACGCCCACTCGGTGGCTCCGAGCAGTGCATCGGCATCGGCGGTGTCGACGAGGTTCAGGAATGCCTCGGCGACCCAGGGCGCATCATCGGGGTGCAGATACTGGAACAGGCTGGTCGCGACCGCATCGTCGAGGGTCCATCCGGTGAGTTCGACGAGTGCCTCGTTGGCGTAGGTGATGAGTCCCGATGAGTCGACGACGATCACCGGGGTCGGCAGGTGGTCGAGCACGCGTCGATGAAATCCGGCGTTCTCCTCTGGCTGCGGATGTCTGCGGTGTCTGTCGCGCACGGCGCCCCCAGTCGTCGATCGTGCTGTCGTCTCATCTCTTGATCGGACGCCGAGCACGCATACTTGACTTTCGCTTGCACTGGAGTGCCGCGATTGCGGGGATCCGCAGTCGAGCATCGCCTGAAATGTGGGAGGTCTGCGCAGCGACAGCCGGCCGACGCTTCAGGTCCGATCTCAGTCGAGGTGCTCGTGCAGGAACGCGGTCGCCTGGGGCCAGATCTTGTCGTAGAGCTCTTGATTCTGCGTGCCGAGCGCATTGTGAGGCGCCATGAACGCGTGCCCTGCTCCCTCGTGCACGGTGATCGTGACGTCTTTGCCGAGCGCCAGGAGTTCGGCCTCGAGGGCCTTTGCCGCTGCGGGTGGGAAGAAGTCGTCATGTTCGGCCATGTGGCCCTGGATGGATGCCTCGATGTCGCGGTAGTTGGGCTGGTCGTCGCCCTGCGGAAAGCCGTAGAACGGAACCGCTGCCACGATGCGATCGGGCCGCAGCGCAGCGAGCACGAACGTGAGCAGGCCGCCCATGCAGAAGCCCATCACCCCAATACCGTCGTTGCTGGTGGCGTCGTGGTCGGCCAGGTAGTCGACCGCAGCACTCATGTCGCGCGCCGCACGCTCGGCGGGCAGGGCCGCCATCAGTTCGCCCGCCTTGTCCATCTCGGTGTGGCCGGCCAATTTGCCGTGGTACAGGTCTGGTGCCAGGGCGACGAAGCCGGCGGCAGCGAGCCGGTCGGCCATCTCCTTGGTGCCCGAATCGAGCCCCCACCACTCCTGCACGACGATCACACCAGGACCACGTCGACCCGCTGGTAGCGCCAGATAGCCGGACGCGGTTTCGCCGTTGCTCTTGAAGTCGATCATTGATCCCATGTGACGTACGTTACGGCGCCGGCACCGTCTGCAGCGAACGCTCGGGGATCGCCGAGATCGAGGGATCGATCAGCGCTGCCGCGACACAATCGCCAACCAGGTGCCAAGCACCATCCAGGCCGGGTGCGAAGCACTATCCAGGCCGGGTGCGAAGCACTATCCAGGTCGGGTGCGAAGCACTATCCAGGTCGGGTGCGAAGCACTATCCAGGCCGGGTGCGAAGCACTATCCAGGCCGGGTGCGAAGCACCATCCAGGCGCGGCGCGACATCCGAGCAGTCTCAGATTTCGTCCATTGCGCGAGACTGCTGGTCGATGACCCCGCCCGTACTCTGGACCCCGCCCGACGATGCCCGTGCGATCACGCGCCTCGGCCAGTTCGTGACGTTCTGCGAGCAGCGCACCGGGCTCGTCTTCGGTGACTATGGGGCACTCTGGCAGTGGTCGGTCGGCGACGGGCTCGAAGCATGCTGGGCAGCGATCTGGGACTTCTTCGACGTGCAGGCTTCCCGGCCCTTCGAGCAGATCCTCGATCGCCGTGTCATGCCCGGGGCGACCTGGTTCGAAGGTGCCCGGCTGAACTACGCCGAGCACGCGCTTCGCTCGGGTGCCGGGCGTTCCGACGACGTCGCGATCGTCGGTGTTTCGCAATCCCGCGACCGTCGCGAGCTCACATGGGCTCAGCTGTCCGAGCAGGTGGCCAGGGCACGGGTCGGCTTGCAGCGTCTCGGGGTGAGCGAGGGAGATCGCGTCGCCGCCTATCTGCCGAACATCCCCGAGACCGTCGTCGCCTTCCTGGCCGCATGCAGCCTGGGAGCGACCTGGACGTCGTGTGCCCCCGAGTTCGGCGTGCAAGCGGTGCTCGATCGGTTCAGCCAGGTCGAGCCGACGGTCCTGTTCGCAGTAGATGGTTATCGGTACGGGCGCCACGATGTCAGCCGCGTCGACGAGCTGGCGGCGATCCGTGCCGGCCTGCCCAGCCTGCGAAGCACCGTGGCGGTGCCCTATCTCGGCGGTTCGACAGCCGCGCCCGCCGGCGATCGGCCGCCGGACACCTTGGCGTGGGACGACCTGCTGGCCGACATCGCGCCGATCGAGTTCGCGCAGGTCGCGCCCGATCACCCGCTCTACGTCCTGTACTCCTCCGGCACCACCGGCCTCCCCAAGCCGATCCTGCACGGCCACGGCGGGGTGTTGCTCGAGCACTTCAAGGTGATCGGCCTGCACAGCGACATGGGCGCCGCCGACCGGTTCTTCTGGTTCACCACCACCGGCTGGATGATGTGGAACTACGTCGTCTCCGGCCTGCTCGTCGGCGCTCAGCTGGTGCTCTTCGACGGTGACCCCAACCACGATGGCCCGGAAACCCTCTGGCGCCTCGCCGCCGACGAGCGCGTCACCTGGTTCGGCGGTGGGGCGCCGTTCTTCACGGCGTGCCGTCGCGCAGGCATCGTGCCCGGCGAACGATTCGACCTGACGGAGTTGCGGGCGATCGGTTCGACCGGGGCGCCGCTGCCGGCCGATGCCTTCCGCTGGGTGTACGAGGCGGTGTCGCCCGACGTACTGCTGTCGCCGATCTCCGGCGGTACCGACGTGTGCTCTGCCTTCGTCGGCGGCAGCCCGCTCACGCCGGTCTGGGAGGGCGAGATCCCGTGCAGCTACCTCGGCGCAGCCGTTCGAGCGTTCGATGAGGCGGGGAACTCGGTCGTGGGGGAGCAGGGGGAGCTCGTGCTCACCCAACCGATGCCGTCGATGCCCGTCGGTTTCTGGGGCGACGACGACGGGTCGAGGTACCGGGCCGCCTATTTCGATCACTATCCCGGGATCTGGCGCCACGGCGACTGGATCACGATCACCGAGCGCGGCAGCTGCCTGATCACCGGACGATCCGATGCCACGCTCAATCGGGGAGGCGTCCGCGTCGGCACGGCGGAGATCTACCGCGTGACCGAATCGATCGACGGCGTAGTCGACAGTCTGGTCGTGCACCTCGAGGCACCCGACGCCGACGACCCCGGCACGCTGGTGTTGTTCGTCGTCCTCGAGCAGGGCGCCGTACTCGACGACGAGATGCGGGCGCGGATCCGATCCGGCATCCGATCCGGGCTGTCGCCGCGGCATGTGCCCGACGAGTTGCACCGTGTCGCGGCGATTCCGACCACGCTCAGCGGCAAGAAGCTCGAGCTGCCGGTGAAGAAGATTCTGTGCGGCGGCGAACCCGAGCAGGTTGCCAGTCGCGGCGCCTTGAAAGATCCTGCCGCGCTCGACGCGATCACCCTGATCGCCCGCTCACGCAGCCATCCCGATCGCTGAACGCCCGTCCTTTCGCCGCGCCGGCGTGGCGCTCGCGATCCGTGAGTCACGACGGCTTCAGCCGTGAGGTGCCGAGCGTCACGGTGGCGCTCAGGAGCTACCGCAGACGATGTATGAATTCCGGGCGGTCGTGCGTCGTACAGACTGATGGTGATGGATGAGCTCACGAGCGGGCGCCCGATCGCCAACGACATCGAGATCGAGTTCGAGTTCGACGCGCCGACCCCGGTGACGTTCAACGAGCTCTACGCAGCCGAGTTCGTCCCGCTCGTACGACTCGCCACGCTGATGACTGGGCAGCGTGAACTGGCACGCGACGTCGTGCAGGAAGCGTTCGTGAGGCTGTTGGTCAAGTGGGCGACCGTTCGCAATCCGTCGGCGTACGTGCGTCGCAGCGTCGTCAACGGCTGCAGGTCTCATCATCGGCGGGAGGGGCGCAGGCATCGCGACGAGTCGCTGGCTGACCGGTCGGCGCCGTTCCAGGTCGATCACACGTTGGCGACGCTCGCAGCGCTCAGCCACAAGCAGCGTGCGATCGTGATCCTGAAGTACTACGAGGACCGCTCCGAAGCGGAGATCGCCGACATCGTCGGCTGTCGTCCGGGCTCGGTCGGCCCGACCTTGCAGCGAGCGCTCAGCACACTGCGGGCAATCCAAACCTGACTGGGCACAACCCGAAGGGGCCGTCATGCACGAACACGAACTCTCCGAACAGCTCCACGCCGCGGTGGCCGACGTCTCGGCGCAGCCCGACCTCTCGCAGATCGAGATGGGAGCGGCGCGAGTACGCAGCCGCCGACGGATGGCGACCGGCGTGGTGGCAGCGATGCTCGTCGCCGCGGCCGGCGGTGCCGGCTTCGGTCTCGGCCGTTCGGTCGACGACGGGAACGACCAGCTGACGGCAGCGGTCACCGACGACCCAGCGGATTCGGCCCGGGCGAGCGGCAGCCCTGTTGTCGCGACCACCGTCGCGCGCGCGGCGCCGCCGACGACACCGCCGCCGTTCGCTGGTGCTCCGACACCGGGCTACGGACAAGCGACGTCCCAGATCGCCGCCGACTCGTCGACGGATGTCGACGGTGACTACAACGGCCAGCTACCCATGACGCTGGTCTACGAGCGACGGCTCGACAGTGGGGTACGGGTGCGGTTGCTGACCGGTCAGAGTTGGGCCGACGACGGCTGGTACGGCTCCGACTGGCAGCCGGCCAAGTTCTGTTCCGCGACCGCTGAGTCGCGACTGACGTTCGACGGGCCGGACATCGTGGACGTGACGGGCTACGGCTGGTACGAGGAATTGTTCAATGGTCTCGCGGTGCAGGTGGTCGAGGCCGGCTACGCAGACGGGCGCCCGCTCCGCGTCCTGCAGGTGCAGACCGCGCCGGACGCCACCGAAGTGGCCGTCGCGTGGGGGGATGGAGCCGCCGACCGCACCGCTGTCGTCGCCGGTGTCGCCGTTCTGGTCGTCGAAGGCACGAATCCGTTCGGTGACTACTCGTTCGAGATCACCGACTCGGCAGGGACACGCACGCTGACGAACGCCGATCTGGACTTATACAGAGATCCCGAGTACCGGGCCGCTTGCGAGGAGCCGCCGCCGCCCCTGCCGGAGGCAGGCGAGCAACCCTCCGACCCTGCCGCCGCCGAGGCCGCGTTGCGCGAGCGATTCGACCTCTTGTGGAACGTTGTTCTGGCGGCCGACGAGAAGCCGGACGATCTGCTCGACGACCGCACGGGCGTGGACGCGGCGATCGAGGCAGTACTCTCCGGGGGCTTTTCGGAGGCGGCCGAGTCGGCGACCCACATCATCGAGGAACTGGTGTTCACCACCCCGACCGAGGCATGGTTCCGGTATGGCGTCGACACCACCAACGGCTATTTCGACCAGCGTTATGGAACGGCCACGCTGACCAATGGCGTGTGGGTCTTCCCGAGGGCGCTGGTGTGTCAGGACCTCGGCCTCGCCGGTGGACAATGCGAGCCGTGGGTCGACGCGATCTACCCGCCGGCCTGGTACGAACGCTACGGCGAGCCCATGGATCAGTGCTACGAGACCGAGGAGGGAACAGTGTGCGAGTCGAACGGCGAGGCTCGGGTTGAACCCGCACTCGAAGTGCCCGCATCGGAACTGTCCGTTCCGACCACGACCGTGCCCGACGGATGATCTGCTCGGCACGATCGCGACACAGATGATCGTTACGCTGGCGCGGTGAGCCAGATCTACCCCGACCGAATGGCGCGAGTGCGCGCCGCCATGACCGAGCAAGGCGTCGACACGCTGCTGTTGAGTGTTGGGCACGACCTGCCCTACCTCACCGGCTACCTCGCGATGCCGCTCGAACGACTGACGATGCTGGTCGTGCCGCGCGAAGGCGACGCGACGCTCGTGATTCCGCGCCTCGAGGCCCCGCGGGTGGTCGAGCAGCCAGGCGTCTTCGACCTGTTGCCCTGGAACGAGACCGACGATCCGACAGCGGTCGTGGCCAGGCTGGCCGCCGGCGCCGTCACCGTCGCCGTCGGCGATCAGATGTGGGCGCGCTTCCTGGTCGAACTGCTACCGCAGTTGCCGGGTGCGTCGTACCGGCGCGCCGTCGACGTGGTCGGCCCGTTGCGGATGGTCAAGGATCAGGCCGAGATCGATGCGCTCGCAGCGGCGGCGGCGGCGGTCGATCGCATCGCAGGCGAGCTGCAAGCCGGGAAGATCCCCCTCGTCGGCCGGACCGAGGCCGAGGTGTCGGCCGACCTATCCGCCCGCATCATCGCCGAAGGTCACCAGAAGGTGAACTTCGCAATCGTCGCCGCCGGCGAGAACGCAGCGAGCCCGCACCACCACGCCGGCAGCCGGGTGATCACCGCGAACGAGATCGTCCTGTGCGATTTCGGTGGGACGATGAACGGTTACTGCTCGGACATCACTCGTTGCGTCTACACCGGCGAGATTCCGGCCGATGTGGCCGAGGCCTACGCGGTGCTCCACGATGCGCAACGGTCGTCGGTGACCTCGGCGACCGTCGGCACCACTTGCGAGGCCGTCGACAGCGCGGCGCGTGACGTCATCACCGGGGCCGGGTTCGGTGAGTACTTCGTGCACCGCACCGGCCATGGCATCGGCCTCGAGGAGCACGAGGACCCGTACATCGTTCAGGGCAACCAGCGCCCGCTCGAGCCCGGCCACGCGTTCAGCGTCGAACCGGGCATCTACGTACCCGGCAAGTGGGGGATGCGGCTCGAAGACATCGTGGTCGCGACCCCCGAAGGCCCGCTCGCTCTCAACAACGCCGACCACTCCCTCGCGGCCGTCGGCTGAAGCCGACACGGTACCGAGTCACCTCGGCCGGTGATCGAGATGCCGGACGAGTTCATTCGTGGGCGATCGCGTCCAACACGTTGAGGCGGGCGGCGCGGCGGGCGGGCAGTGAGGCTGCGATGAGCCCAGCGAGTGAGGCGATGATCACGTAGATGACCAGGGTCAGCGTCGGGATCGCGAGCTGGTTGATGATCGAGGCCGGGATCGCGATGACCGCCAGCCAGCCGAACGCCAACCCGACGACCACGCCCAGCAGGGCTCCGAACAGCGAGACCACGCCGGCCTCGAGCACGATCATGCCGCGCGTCTGGCGACGGGTCATGCCGACCGCACGCATCAGGCCGATCTCCTGGGTGCGCTCGAGGACCGAGAGCGCCATCGTGTTCGTGATGCCCAGCAGCGCGATCACGATCGCCAACCCGAGGAACACGTTGATGATGATGAGCAGCGAATCGAGCTGCCCTTCCAGCCGGTCGGAGAACTCGGTCCGGGTCTCGAACTGCAGCTGCGGGAACTCGTTCTCGAGCGGTGCGAGCGCCGCGTCGGCGACATCCCGGTCGACCCCGTCGGCGATGCGGGCCGAGATGACGCTGTCGTTCTCGGAGTCGAAGTACGCATCCCAGGCCGACAGATCGATGAGATAGTCACCGATCAGGAAGTCGTTGTCGTAGATGGCGCCGACCGTCAGCGTCCGGACGCCCGCCGCCGCGAACTCGACGACGAGCGGGTCACCGAGGGCGACACCGTTGTCATCGGCAGCCTTCTGGGTGATGACGATCGAGTCGGGGTCCGCGTGCTCGGCAGGGTCGCCGGCCACGACATCGATCGCCATCAGGTCGGTGAGCACCGTGAGGTCGGTGCCGACGAGCTGCTTCTGGTCGCCGGCGACGCGCAGGTTGCCGTACCGGACCGACGAGACCCTGTCGAACTCCGGCAGGGACGCGACCTGCTGCGAGACTTCGCTGCTGAAATCGAAATCGCCCTGGGCGGTGATCACGTAGTCGGCGATCATCGTCGAACCGAGGTCGGCCTTGAACGACGCCTTCAGCGACTCGGCCACCACGCTCGCCATGGCGATCAACGCCAGCCCGATCATGAGTCCGGCCGCGGTCGAGGCGGTGCGCTTGTTGTTGCGGGCGGCGTTCTGACGAGCGATGTGGCCCGTGACCCTGTCGCCCGGCAGGTGTTCGAGCGGGGCACCGAGGAACGATGCAGACGGACTCGAGAACAGCGGCGCGTACATCGAGACGGCGACGAACACGAGCACCGCACCTGCGCCGAGCGACATGAGCAGCAGCGCCGTGCCGCCACCCCCGAAGAGCCCATAGGCGATCGCTGCGATACCGAGGATCGAGAGGATGATCGCAATGATCGTGCGCCGTGTGCCCTCGCCCGAGCCGAACCGGAACCCGGCGCGCATCGCGGCCACCGGCGGCACCTTCGCCGCGCGCCGTGCGGGCGTCAGCGAGGCGAGCAGCGTCACGCCGATACCGACGATGAGGGCGGCGATGATCGTGCGCGGCGCGAGGATGATGTCCATGCCCGGCAAGGTCATGCCGAGCGCACTCATCACACCACGCAGGCCGAGAGCGAGGAGCACACCGCCTCCGAGGCCGAGCACGGACGCCGCGATGCCCACGATCAGCGATTCGAGCAGCGCGCTGAACCGCACCTGGCCGGAGCTCGCCCCGAGCGCCCGGAGCAGTGCCAGTTGACGGACCCGCTGGCCCAACAGGATGTTGAAGGTGTTACTGATGATGAACGTGCTCACGAACACCGCGACGAGCGCGAACGCGAGCATGACGTTGCCGAAGATGTCGACGATGGTCGAGAAGTCGCTCTGCGCTTCGTCGACGACGACGTCGCTCCCGACGACCTCGACGTCGGCGGGCAGCACCTGCTGGAGCCGATCGATCAACACGCTCGCCGACACCCCCTCGTCGGCGGCGATGTCGATGTACTGGACCAGACCCTCGCTGCCGTCGAGGCGTTGGACCTCGTCCAGCGTGAACGACGTCAACACCGCACCGGCGAGGGCGTTCTCCTCTCCGAACCTGTTGAGCCCGACGAGCACGAACGGCTCCCGACCATCGGCGCCGACGATGTCGTACGTCTCGCCGACCACGAAACCGTCACGCTCGGCGGTTCCCTCGTCGAGAGCGAACTCACCGGGGCCGTCCGGGATCTTGCCGGCGACGAGTTTCAGCGGAGCCAGGTCGGTGTCGCTCCAGTTGAACGCGAAGATCGGTGCCCCCATGGTCTCGACGGGCGAGCCGTCGGCCTTGAGCGGGATGATCTTGAAGCTCGACGTGACCGCAACGGCTTCGCGGACACCGTCGACGCTCTCGACGGTGTCCAGCAGCCCCTCATCGATCGGGCGGTCGCCGAGATCGACCTCGGCGAAATCGTCGCTGGCCCGCACCTCGACGTCGACGGCCGCGTTGGCGTCTTGGACAATGCTGTTGAACGTCCTCGTCAGCCCGTCGGTGAGCACGAACGAGGCGACCACGAAGCTGACACCAAGGACGACGGCGAACGTCGTGAGTGAGAATCGGAGCTTGTTGTTCGTCAAGCTCCGGATGCTGAGCTTGAACATCGCGCGCATGTCACACCTCGAGGCCCTTGATCCGGTCGATCACCTGATCGGCTGTCGGCGACTCCAAACGGTCGACGAACTTGCCGTCCCGCAGGAAGACCACGACGTCGGCGTACGACGCCGCTCCAGGGTCGTGGGTGACCATCACCACGGTCTGGTTCCAGTCGTCGACGGCACGGCGCAGGAAGCCCAAGACCTCGTGGCCGCTCTTGGAGTCGAGGTTGCCCGTCGGCTCGTCGGCGAAGATGATGTCGGGCCGGGACACCAAGGCCCGGGCCACGGCGACACGTTGCTGCTGGCCTCCCGACAGCTCGTCGGGCCGGTGTTGCAGGCGCTCGTCGAGCTGCAGGCTCTCGATCACCTGGCTCGCCCACGCCGGGTCGGCGTCGCGGCCCCCGAGCATCAGCGGCAACAGGATGTTCTCCTCTGCGGTCAGGGTCGGCACCAGGTTGAACGCCTGGAAGATGAACCCGAGCCGCTGCCGACGGAGCAGCGTCAGCTCCTTGTCGGACAGCGCCGAGATCAGCGTGTCACCGACGCGCGTCTCGCCATCGGTGACCGTGTCGAGACCGGCCATGCAGTGCAGCAGCGTCGACTTACCAGAACCGGAAGGTCCCATGATCGCCGTGAGCTTGCCGGCTTCGAACCCGATATCGACATGGTCGAGAGCAACGACGCGCGTGTTGCCCTGGCCGTAGATCTTGGTGAGTCCAGTGGCGCGCGCCGCCATGGGCGCCGATGCAGGCCACTCCATGGTGTCGGCACGCATCCCCGATGCGTCCGTCATGATCGCTCCTTTACTCCGCACCTTCCAGCGAATCAACGATCAGCCCTGACCAATAGAGGCCATGGTCCCTGGCGGAACCGTGAAGATTGGTCGCGTGTCGGAAGAGTGAGGATTCAGCCTGCGGGCAGACCCACCGACAGCAGCCACGCGGCCGCGGTGTCGTCGACGGGAGCGCCGACCTCGACCCGTCGATTCATCTGTTGGAGCGCCGGCGTCGTGAGCGCACGCGAGAGGTCGTCGAGTGCGCCGACGAACTCGGGCCCCCAGCGCTCGATCGTCGCTCGACGGGTGACCGGCACGATGTTCTCGGGCGGTTGTAGGCCGCCGTCGTCGTCGAGCACCACGAACGGTCCGGACGTCAGCTCGGCAGCGGTCGAGAACATCACGCCGACATCGACTTCGTCGCGCAGCAGCGCCTCGGCCGTGACCGCCAACGTCAGGTGCGGCACGAACTCGGCGAATGCCAACCCGTATGTGCCCTGCAGCCCCGCCAGGCAGTACGGCCGGTCGGGGCATTCCACGGGCCCACCGATCCGGAGCCCGGCGGCCACGTCAGCGAGATCGCTGATGTTTGCCAGATCGTATGTCCGAGCGGTCGCATCGGTGACGACGAACACGTTCACGTCCGCAGCCTGCGCCGGTTCGAGCATCACGAGGCCGCGCTCGGCGAGGGCGTCCGCAAGCCCCGACGTGTCGTTGGTGGCTGCCTCGAAGTACGTGGCTGCACTGCCGACGTACTCCGGCACGAGATCGACGAGCCCCTCCTGGAGGGCCGGTGCGACCACCTCGCGCGGGCCGAGCGCTGGGACGCGCTTCACGGGGAGACCGGCTCCTTCGAGCACCTGTGCGTACAGCTCGGCGACCAGCTGGCTCTCCTCGAAGTTGAAGCTGGCGATGTGGATCCGATCGTCGTCCGCAGCGCTCGGTACGTTCGTTCCGTCGCCGCCGCAGGCCGCGACCGCCACGGCCAAGGTGGCCGCCGTCAACCAGAACTTGCTCACGTCTCCATCGTCGCGCAGAACGAGAAACGGAGGGTCGTGAGTGTGGTTCCGATTGCAGAGCGGGGCCGACGCCGACGCCGGCCCAGCGGCGAACCCCCGCCGCTGCCGCGCGAGCTGAACCGTGCCGCCGTCGGTTGGCTGATCGCGTTCGGATTCTGGGCGGTGATCTGGGTGTGGGTCTTTCTCTCCGACGATCCTGCGATCTGGATCACCCGACGCGATCTGGAACTGATGGCACCGATCGTCGACCATCGCGCCGGCTGGCTGACACCTCCGATGCGAGCAATCAACCAGATCGGTTCGCATTGGGCGACGCCGGTGGTTGGCTGGATCACGTTGATCGGTGCACTCGCCGCCAGACGCATCCGACATGCCCTGCTGCTGGTCGCGTCGCTGTCCGTCGTGGCGGGGGTCGTGACCCTCGTGTCGGTGAGGATCGGCCGGCCGCGGCCTCTCGGGATCACCCTGATCGGAGACTGGGAGGGCTTCGCGCAGCCGTCGCGGCCGGTTTCGCTGCTGGCCGCAGCGCTGGTCGCATCGGCGCTCTCGCTGGTTCCCCTCGGGCGCCGACGAGGCTGTTACTGGGCGATCGGCGCGGGGCTCGCCATATTCGGTCTCGCCCAGGTGTACACCGGTGTCGATCATCCCAGCGATGTCTTCGCCGGCGCCACACTCGGTATCTCGGTGGCACTCGTGCTGTACCGCGCGATCGCCCCGGAGGTCGTCTTCCCGATTGCGTATCACACCGGAAGAACGGCACACCTCGACGTCGGCGGCGCACGCGGTGCAGCGATTCGGGAAGGGCTCCGACGTCAGCTCGACATCGATGCAGCCGACGTGGCGCCGGTTGGCCTGGCGAGCTCGTCGGGCTCGACACCGTTGCGGATCGACACCACCGACGGCGGCACGTACTTCGCCAAGCTGTATGCGAAGAATCACCTCCGCTCCGATCGTTCCTACAAGTTTGGGCGCACTTTGCTCTATGGCCGGCTGGAGGATGAGCAAAGGTTCACCTCGGTGAGGCGGCTCGTGCAACACGAGGACTACATGCTGCACGTCATGCGCCGCGTCGGTATCCCGTGTGCCGAACCGCTCGGCATCGTGGAAATCACCCCCGATCGTGAGTATCTGCTCGTGGAGGAGTTCCTGAGCGGCGCAACCGAGATCGGCGCCGGCCCTGTGACCGAGGAGATCATCGACGACGCGCTCGGCATCGTGGAGTGTCTCTGGGAGGTGGGTCTCGCCCACCGTGACATCAAACCGGCGAACCTGATGATCCAAGACGGTCGGGCGCGGCTCATCGATGTGTCGTTCGCGCAGATCCGACCGTCCCCCTGGCGGCAAGCGGTCGACCTGGCGAACATGATGTTGGTTCTTGCGTTGGGGAGTTCTCCCGAATTGGTGTATCAGCGCGCCCGTCGACGGTTCAGTGACGACGAGATCGCCGAAGCGTTCGCGGCATCGCGAGGCGTGACCCTGCCATCGCAACTCCGGCGAGAGGTCCGACGCGACGGTCGAGATCTGATGGCGCGCTTCCGGGAGCTCGCACCGGATCGGCAACCGGTCACGATCCAGCGGTGGTCGCTCCGTCGCGTCGGCTTGACGCTGTGGGTAGCCGTCGTCGCCATGGGTGTTGCGTCGGTGTTCGTCTCGAGTCTCGAGGACATCGGGCTGCGATGAAGTGGACACGCGCGCTCCTCGTCACGAGTTTCCTCCCGGTCGTCACCGTTGGTTGCGCCGTCGAACAGGCGCTGCCCGCGCCGAGCTGTGCCGACGGTGGCTCCGCCTTGATCGCCGCTCAATCGGTGCCGGCCGCGAGTCAGATTCCGTGCCTCGAACCACTCCCGGACGGATGGCAGGTCGCGTCGGTCAAGGTCGATCAGGATGGCACCGTCGTCCGACTTGATTCGGATCGCGCCGGTGACGACGCGGCCACACTGCGGCTCGAGGCGGAGTGCGACATCACTGGCGCAGTGCGAGCGGTCACCGAGTTCCCGACGGTCGCCCGGTATGACCGAATCGATCGTCTCGAACCCGGCTTTCGTGCCAGCCGCTTCTACGTCTTTCCGGGTGGTTGTGTGTGGTGGAGTTTCGATTTCGACAACGGGGCTTCGGCGACCGAATCGGTGGCGATCGGCGAGCGGCTCGAATTGATCTCGCGCGAGGAGTTCAACGACGGGCTCCGCGAGACGTTCATCGACGAGGACATCTGATGCGCGCCCGTCGGTTGCTCCCGGGTTTCTGTGCCGCAGCGGTCTTGGGGTGGTCGACGCGTGCAGCCCTCCGGCCCGGTGTCTCCGAACGAGAGACCATGGTGTTCCGGTGGTTCAACGCCGGACCCGATGCGATCGCAGCTCCGGTCTGGGCCGTGACGCAGGCCGGGTCGCTCGGCTCCGTGTTCGCCGCGTCGGGCATACTGCACAGCCGCGGTCGCTCGAAACAAGCCCTGACCGTGCTCGGCGTCGGAAGCGGGGTGTGGCTCGGCATGAAGCTGATCAAGCCGCTGGTCGGTCGCGGCCGACCCGCTCGTCACCTCGACCGGATCGTGGTGCGTGGCCAACCACAGCGAGGTCTGGGATACCCGTCAGGACACGCAGCGGTGTCGATGACCCTCGCGCTGATCGCTACGCGTCCGGGTCGCGGCCGCGCCATGGCGATCGCTGTTGCCCTGCTCACCGGCTGCGGCAGGATGTACGCCGGTGCTCACCTCCCGCTCGATGTCGGCGGCGGGTTCGCGGCTGGTGCGCTGGTCGGCACCGTGACCAATGGCATCCGGTCAGGCTGAGAACGGGCCTGAAGCCCGCGGCGCCGAGCTGGGTTGACCCCGACGACGTGCCGCTGCCCTGTGCGATCGACACGACGGCCCTGCATGGCCCGTCCGGGCGCGTCCCGTGCCGGATTTCGCCGCGGGTACCGGATCGACCCGGGCGTTGACGACGTGTCGGCACCGATCGTGATGCCGGTCGGCTGATCCTGAGGCCGGACTCAGCCCTCGAAATCGGCGGGGACGACGCCGGGTTCGAATGACGTCAATTCGATGCTGACGTCGGCGCCGAAGTAGCGGGCGAGCACGCCGGCGCGAAGGGCGCAGTAGGTGACGGTGCCGGTTGTGGTCGCCACGCTCGGCAGGATCACGTCGACGCAGATCGCCCGCCTGCCGGCGATCTCAGTGGCGAGCGCGCTGCTCGATCCGATGCGGCGGTTGGCATCGACCTCGAGGCGCGACGCCAGCGCTGGCCCCCAGAACAGGTGCGTGATGTTGAGATCGCTGATGCGGGCGTCGTCGAGGAAGTCGCTGCAACCCTCGAGGTTGTTCTGGCAGGTCTGCGCCGAATCGCCGTCACTCTGGAAGACGACATTGCCGATCGTGATCCGGCGGCGATCGTCCTGCTGGACGACCTGGGCCTTGGTCGTCGTTCCGGTAGTGGACGGGATGATGTCGTACTCCGCCGTGAAGTCGAGCGAGCTCGCTCGTTCGAGTCGGCTGAGCACCCGCTGGGCAGCGGCGTCGTCGATGGTGGTGACCGGCTGCAATGTGGGCCGGGGTCCGAGGGCACAGGCACTCAACGTCATCGCAGCGACGCACATTGCGACGACGAGGCGGCTTCGGGGGTCACGCATGGAGCCCAAACACTAGGGCGTTACCCTCCGAACACGTGATTCGCCTCGATGCCGCCACCGTGCTGTTGCAGTGGGCGGTCGGCGGTATGGCGTTCTGCTGGTTCACCACGCGTCGGCGGGAGGTCAGCTTGGGATACGGCTGGCTACTGCGGACCGTGTACGCATTGCTCGCGCTCGGGGCTGCCATCGTCGGATTCCGGTACGACCCGCTCGTCGTGCGCGAGGTGGCGTCGATCGGTGTCGCCGTGTCGTGCTGCGTCGTGCTGGCAGTGTCGATTCGTCGTCGGGCTGCCGGCGTGAGCGCCCATCGTGCGGCGCACGACCTGCGCACGGCCCGGGTCGCAGCCATGACCGGGATCGAGCGGTCGGCAGAGGGACCGCCGGTCGGGGCGAACGATGCGCGCGAGTTCCCGCCGATCCTCGATCTCGTTCCTGTTGCGATCGGCATCGTCGGACTGATCGCCGCAGCGGTCGAGGCCGCCCCCGACGCCGGCTACGACACGGTGGTCTCGCTGCTGCGCACGTTGGTCGGGGCGGCGTTCCTGGGGGCCGTGACCGACGCGATGCTGCTCGGTCACTGGTATCTGACCCAGCCGGGACTGCCGCGACGACTGCTCAACGAGCTGGTCGACGCGCTGGGGTGGGTGTGGCCGATCGAGGTCATCGCCCTGCTGTTGCCGATCGGGATGTTCAGCGTGTGGTCGGGATCGATCGACGACGGCTGGGGCGGCATGCTGGGCTGGTTCTGGGGGGCGTGCGCGATCTCGACGATCGTGCTGGTGTTCGTGACCCGCGCCACGCTCCGCGAACGTGAATACTCGGCTGTGATGGCCGCCACCGGCCTGCTCTACCTGGCAATTCTCACTGCGTTCGGTACCGATCTCGTCGCTCGTGCGGTCTTGACCGGCTGACCGGTCGGACCAGAACGGGTGACATCGCGCGTCTGTTCGGGCATGATGGTCGGATGCCACGGCCCGTATGGAACGGCACGATCAGTTTCGGACTCGTTGCGATACCGGTGAAGCTGTATCACGCGGTTCGGCGCCAGAGCGTGTCGTTCAATCAGCTGGATGATCGCACGATGGCGCGCATCAAGTACAAGAAGGTGTCGGCGCTCGACGGCGAAGAGGTGCCCGACGACCACATCGTCAAGGGCTACGAGGTGTCGAAGGAGCGCTACATCGTCGTCGACCCCGACGAGCTCGAACCGTTCATGCCGGCCGCCACGAAAACAGTCGAACTCGAGGAGTTCGTCGATCTCGAGGAGATCGACCCGGTGTTCTACGACAGCGCCTACTACGTCGCCCCGGGCGCGAACCCCAAGCCGTACGTGTTGTTGGCGAAGGCAATGGAAGAGGCCGGCAAGGTGGCGATCGGCAAGTTCGTGATGCGCAACAAGCAGTACACCGCGGCCATTCGCGCGGAGGAGGGCCGGCTGATCATGTCGACGCTGGCCTACGCCGACGAGGTCGTCGATCCGGCCGCGATCGACGAGCTGCAGGGCCTCGATCAGGTCGAGGTGTCGGCCAGGGAGGTGGCGATGGCCGAGTCGCTGGTCGATTCACTGACCGCCGCGTTCGAGCCGGAGAAGTATCGCGACGAGTATCGCGAGCAGGTGCTCGATCTGATCCAGATCAAGGCGGCCGGCGAGACGTTCGAGATGCCCGAAGCTGTGGCCGACCAGCCCAAGGTGATCGATCTGATGGCAGCGCTCGAGGCGAGCGTGGCGCGGGCGAAGGAGGCTCGCGGACGGCATCCTTCCGGCGGAGACGAGCCTGCCGAGCCCACGACCGCCCGACGCACACGTAGGTCCAAGCAGAAGACGCAGAACGCCCTGGCCGGCGACATCGAGGTCGTCGCCAAGAAGCCGGCCGCGCGGAAGAAGAAGTCTGCGTGACCGGCGGCGTCGAGATCGACGTCGAGGGTCGCCATCTCTCACTCAGCAATCTCGACAAGGTGCTGTACCCCAACGGGTTCACGAAGGCCCAGGTCATCGACTACATGGCGAGGATCGCCCCGGTCGCGATCCCTCACCTCACCGGTCGTGCGCTGACGTTCCGTCGGTATCCGAACGGCACCGACACCCAGGGATTCTTCGAAAAGCGGTGCCCCGGCCATCGCCCACCCTGGGTCGAGGTCGCACTCGGCCCCGGCGACCGCCAGGGCGGCATCGAGTACTGCCGCATCGACGAGACCGCCTCGCTCGTGTGGGCGGCCAACATGGCGGCGATCGAGATCCACGCGCCGATGGCGTTGGCCGAGCAGCTCGACATCCCCCGCACGTTGGTCTTCGACTTCGATCCGGGCGCCCCTGCCTCGATCGTCGAATGCTGTCAGGTGGCACTCGCCGTACGCACCGTGCTCGACTCGGTCGGTCTGCAGGGTTGGTGCAAGACGTCCGGATCGAAGGGCCTTCAGATGTACGTGCCGCTCAACACGCCGTCGGCGACGCACCAGGGCGCCGCCGACTTCGCGCTCGCGGTCGGTCAGGTACTGGAACGTCAGCTCCCGGGACGCGTCACCACCGTGATGGCCAAGGCCGAGCGTCCCGGCAAGATCTTCGTCGACTGGAGCCAGAACGCCTTCCACAAGACGACGATCGCGCCGTATTCGTTGCGAGCGCGTCACGAGCCGACGGTGTCGACGCCGGTCACGTGGTCCGAGGTCGAGGCGTCGGCCCGGGGCGTGGTCGAGCTGCGTTTCACCAGTGACGAGGTGCTGGCGCGGGTCGACGAGCTGGGAGATCTGTTCGCCGAGGTGTTGGTGCTCGAGCAAGAGCTTCCCGCCGCCGGCCGCTGAGAGCGCTCGGGATCTGGCTTCCGTCACGCCGTGTGGCCGCCGAGGGTGTTCAACCCAGCACCGAGGGTGCAATTCTGTCAAGGATGGGCCATGATGTTGCGGTGATACCGCGATGTTGGGACGTGGGCCGCACGGCCGCGCTTGGTCTGGCTCTGGCTGTCGTCGCGGCGTCGTGTGGGCAGGCCCGCCTCGCGTCTCCACCGGCACCCGAGTTCACCAGTGGTCAACGGGCCGAACCGACCGTGGTCGTCCGCGAGACGGTGGCTCCCGACCATCCGGAACCGATCATGGCCGACGATGTCGAGGCCGACTTGGTCGGCGTCGACATCGACCAGATGCTGATCATCGACGATGCCGGCAACGCTTCGCCGAATCGTTCGGGGTGGCAGGCGTTCGACGCTGCGCTGGGAGCCCGGCTGGTTCCTGCCGACGTGAGCGCCTCCGTTGCCGTGATGATCGACGGCCAGGTGGTGCATCAGGCTGCGTTCGGCGAGCGGGTCGCCGGCAGTGGCGATCCGGTGGAGATCACCGACAGGTTCCGGATCGCGAGCATCTCCAAGACCATCACTGCGATCGTCGTCATGCAACTCGTCGAGGATGGCACGCTGACGCTCGATGATCCGGTCGGCCAACGGTTGGTCGATCATCTCGGTCTCGGTGACTACGACCCCGACGTGGCGAGCATCACCGTGCGCAAGTTGCTCAGTCACACGGCCGGATTCCCGCAGTACGAGAACCTGTTCTTCGCCAAGGGCGCGACGTCGTGTGTCGACGCTGCCTCGCAGGGCTTGGCGCGATCGGTGTCCGGTGGCAACGGTTTCCGGTACAGCAACATGAGCTACTGCGTGCTCGGCATGCTGATCGAGGCGGTGACCGGCAAGACCTATGAACGCGTGGTGTACGAGCGTTTGCTGACCCCGCTGGGCATCAACGGGATGCGCCTGTCGTCGACCTACGATCTCGGACCCGACGAGGTGTCGCACCACCCGACGCCGGACCGCAACTTCATGGAAACGCTCGGCGCAGCGGGCGCCTGGAACGCGACGCCGACCGATCTCGTCACGATCATCAACTCGATCGATCCGTCGACGCCGGGCTGGAAGGCATTGCCGCCCGACGCGGCCACGGCGATGCGCTCTCGTGTCCCCGGCCCGCTGCCCCCTGCCGGATACGGGCTGGGGTTGATCAACTACGACAGCGGATGGGGCCACACGGGCACGATCCAGAACACGCATGCGATGGTGCTCGTTCAACCGGACGGCATCACGTGGGCGGTGACGGTGTCGGGTGAGTATCCCAGTGACACGCCGCAGCTCCGCAGCATCGTGCGCAGCGCCTTGGCTGCCGGCTTCCCGAACGCTTGACCGGCGGCCGGCCTGACCGGGCGAGCGGGCCGGCCATCTGGAAAGATCGCCCGTATGGAGATGCCGCAGCACGGACGCAACGTCGACGACGTCATCGCTGACCTGACAGCGAAGCGTGGCGGCGACGCGCGCTGGCAGGACGGCCGAACGTTCGGATTGGTGTTCGACGGCGGGCCCGGCGTGCACGAGGTCGCCGAACAGGCAGCTGTCCTGTATCTGCACGAGAACGCGCTCAACCCGATGGCGTTTCCCTCGCTGGGCGAGATCCAGAACGAGGTGGTGGCGTGGACGGCCGGCCTGCTGCACGGTCCGGACACGGCGGCCGGATTCCTCACCAGCGGTGGCACCGAATCGATCCAGTGCGCGGTACTCGCCGCACGTGAGCGCGGCCGGTCTGTGCGCGGTGTCGAGTTCGGCGAGATCGTTGTCGCCGAGTCGGCTCACGCCGCGTTTCACAAATCGGCCCACATGTACGGCATGCCGATCCACACGACGAAGGTGCGTGACGACTGGACCGCCGATGTCGACGCGATGGCCGAAGCCGTCACAGACCGAACGGTGCTGGTGGTGGGCTCCGCTCCGCAGTTTCCCCAAGGCGTCGTCGATCCGATCCCCGAGATCGCGCAGCTCGCTGCCACCGTCGATGCCAACTGCCACGTCGACGCCTGCATGGGCGGCTTCGTACTGCCCTTCGCCGAGATGCTCGGCCGTCCCGTGCCTCCGTGGGACTTCCGGGTCGATGGTGTGCACTCGATCTCTGCCGACATCCACAAACTCGGCTACGCCCCCAAAGGCGTGTCGGTCGTGCTGCACCGCACGAAGGAGCTGCGGCGCTATCAGACGTTCCTGTTCGATGCCTGGCTGGGTGGTTTCTACGGCTCACCGAACCTTCAGGGCACCCGCTCGGGCCTGCCGATGGCTGCGGCGTGGGCCGTCATGCAGCACCTCGGCATCGACGGCTACGTCGAGCTCACCGGGAAGGTGCTCGACACCGCCGACCGGGTGCGTGCCGGTGTCTCGGCGATCGAGGGGCTGCGCGTGCTGGGCGACGGGGCGTACCATCTGGTGGCGATCTCGGCCGACCCGTCGGCGGGCGAGCCGCTCGACGTGTTCGCCCTCGGCGATGCGCTGGCCGAGCGGAGCTGGTATCTCGACCGCCAAGGCCCGCCCGACTCGCTCCACGCCACGATCAGCAACGGCAACGCGGCCGTGATCGATCTTTTCTTGGCCGACCTCGAGGCGAGCGTCGACGAGGTTCGCGGCCGGTCGACCGCCGATCGCACTACGACCTATTCGGCCATCGAGTAACCACACCCGCGAGCCGCATCGGTGTCGTCAGTCGACGGCGGCTCCTTCGACGATTTCGACCGTCGTGAGATCGTCGGCGACGATCAGTTCACCTTCGAACCCTCCACTGCGGATGTCGTCGACGAACGCCTGGCGCTCGTCGACGGTGGTCGGCTCGGGGATCAGATGCGTGAGCATCAGGGTGCCGATCCCCAGCTCTGCCGCCTGGCGCCCGATCAGCTTCGTGTCGGCGTGATAGTCGAGGATGAATCGGCGTTCGCACGGGAGCCGCCGGATCGCCTCGAAGCGCATCGCTTCGTACACGAGAACGTCGGCGCCTTCGGCGAGCTGGGCGACCTCGTCGCAGACCAGTGTGTCACCGGTGATGGCGATGCGACCCTCGGGCGTGTCGACGCGGTAGCCCACGGCACCCTTGACGGGCTCGTGGCGAACCTGCATCGCGGATACCTCGATGTCGCCATGCGACCACACCCCGGTCGGTGTATTGGGTACGTCGAACCCGACGAGCTCGATCCCCGGCTGCGTCGTGCGCCCCGTGTGCTCGTTCCTGACGGCGATGTCGTCCTCCCAGGCGGCGAGCATGTGTTCGATGAACGCCGTCGACGGTCCGAACGGAGCGACGATCGGCAGCGGTGGCACGCTCTGATTCCGATCGATCACCCACCTCGTCAGCACGATGTCCTGGAGTCCGGTGAGGTGATCGCTGTGGTGATGGGTGACGAACACGGCCGAGAGCGCGCTCGGCCAGATGCCGCACTGCGCGAGCCGCTGCACCGTCGAGCGGCCGGCATCGAACTGCATGGCGACCTCGCCCCGTCGCACGAGCACGCCTGGCCCGGCCCGCGCGGCAGACGGAATCGGACAGCCAGAGCCCGTGATCGTGATCGTTGTCATCTCGCCTCCGCGATCAGCATGACCGACGCGGCGAACGGGTAGCGCATCGAGAGTCAGCGCAGGTTCAGGCCCAGCGGCCATGCTGGGGTGGTGAAGGTGCTCGTGATCGAGGACGACGTCCGGACTGCGGAGGCCCTCCGCCGCGGACTCGAAGCCGAGGGTTACCGGGTCGAGCTCGCCCACGACGGCCACGACGGGCTGTGGCTGGCGACCGAGACCGGTGCCGACGTGATCGTGCTCGACATCATGCTGCCCGGCATGAACGGGTATCTCGTGTGCCAGTCGCTGCGCGAACGCCAGATCTGGACACCGATCCTGATGCTGACGGCGAAGGACGGTGAATACGACGAGGCAGAGGGTCTCGACACCGGCGCCGACGACTATCTCGTCAAGCCGTTCTCGTTCCCGGTGCTGCTGGCCAGGCTGCGGGCATTGCTGCGCCGCGCCCACGAGGCGCCGGCACCGCTCAGCGTCGGCGACCTGCGGATCGATCCGGGCGCAAGGCGGGTCTGGCGGGGCGACACCGAGATCTCGCTCACCGCCCGCCAGTTCGAGGTGCTCGAGTTCCTGGTTCGGCGCAGCGGTCAGGTGCTGTCGAAGTCCGACATCCTCGACGGCGTGTGGATGCACGACTTCGAGGGCGACCCGAACATCGTCGAGGTGTACGTCAGACGCCTGCGCCGAGCGATCGACGAGCCCTTCCGCCGGCACTCGCTCGAAACCGTACGGGGCGCCGGTTACCGACTGGTCGACGACGAGGTGTCACCGTGAGGCTCGGCTCGATCCGGCTGCGGATCACGATGCTGGCCGGCGTCATCGCCACGCTGGTGTTGCTCATGGCCGGTGTGGTGGTCGTGCTCGTCGTGGAGGCACAGCTGGAGAACAACTTGGATCGTTCGCTCGAACAGCGCGCCGACCAGATCGAGCAGTCGTCCCTGTCGGATCCGTCGGCCGCACTGTTCAATTCGAATCGCGAGGATCGCTTCGCACAGGTGCTCGACGCCGACGGGACGGTGCTGCTCGCCACGGAGAACATGGCGGGAGTGCCCGCGGTGGTGGTGCCGTCCGGCGACAGCCAGACGACGCTCACCAGATCCGACCTGCCGCTCGAGGACGATGTGTTCCGGATCTTGGTCCACCGGTTCGACGAGGCGGGTGGCGCCCGGTACGTGGTCGTCGGCGAGAACATCGACGATCTTCGTGACAGCATCCGAGCACTGGTCATCACGCTCTCGATCGTGTTTCCGGCTGCCGTGTTCGCCCTGGGGGCCACCGTGTGGTGGCTGGTCGGCCGCACGTTGCGACCGGTCGAGGAGATTCGCCGGGAGGTCGAGGGCATCGGTCTCCGTGAGCTCGAGCGGCGGGTGCCGATGCCGGGCTCGGGGGACGAGATCGACCGCCTCGCCGGCACGATGAACGACATGCTGGCGCGGCTCGAGACGTCGTCAGCTCGACAGCGTCAATTCGTCGCCGACGTGTCGCACGAGTTGAGAACGCCGCTGACCAGGATGCGTACGACCCTCGAGGTCGACCTCGCGTCAGAGGGGCACGATCTCACCGAGACGTGTCGCGGCGTGCTCGGCGACTCGATCGACATGCAGATGCTCGTCGACGATCTGCTGTTCCTGGCGCGTCGTGATGCGGGCAATGTGGTCGTCCGGCGCGAGCCGGTGGATCTCGATGTGGTGATCGACACGGAGGTCCGCGCGCTGCGCGCCGAGAGCGATGTCGAGGTGGACATGTCGCGGGTATCGGCCGCCGTGGTGAGTGGGGACGAGCGCCATCTCGCACGGCTGGTGCGCAATCTGCTGTCGAACGCGGCTCGTCACGCAGAGCGCACCGTGACGGTCTGGGCATCCACACAGCCCGACGGAACGGTGGAGATGATCGTCGACGACGATGGCCCTGGTGTGCCCGCTGCCGAGCGGCAGCGGGTGTTCGAGCGGTTCGTCCGACTCGACGAGTCACGCCGCCGCGATCGTGGTGGCACCGGGCTCGGACTGGCCATCGCCCGCGACATCGCGACGTCGCACGACGCGTCGATCGAGGTCTCCGATTCGCCGAGCGGCGGCGCCCGTTTCAGCGTGAGGTTCTAGTTGACCTGGCGGTCACGGCCCTCCCAGAACGGCTCACGCAGCTTGAATTTCTGCAGCTTCCCGGTTGCCGTGCGGGCCAGCTCGTCACGGAACTCCACCTTCTTGGGGCACTTGTAGCCGGCCAGTTTCGTCTTGGTCCAGGCGATCACCTCGGCTTCGGTCAACTCGGAGCCCGGCGCCTTGACGACGAGCGCCGTGACGAGCTCACCCCACTTCTCGTCGGGGATCCCGATCACAGCGACCTCGGTGACGTCGGGGTGCTGGAACACGGCGTCCTCGACCTCGATCGAGCTGACGTTCTCGCCGCCGGTGATGATGACGTCCTTCTTCCGGTCGGCGATCGTGACGTAGTTGTGCTCGTCGATGAAGCCGCCGTCGCCGGTGTGGAAGAAACCGTCGCGGATCGCCTCGGCCGTGGCATCGGGCTGCTCCCAGTAGCCGGCCATCACCACGTTGGAACGGGCCATGATCTCGCCGGACGGGTCGACCGCCATCGTGCACCCGATTGCGGGAGCGCCGGCTCGGTTGAGCTTGACCGCGCGGTCGGCGGGGGAGAGGTCGTCCCACTCGGCTCGGTTGCGGTTGATCGTGAGCAGGGGTGCGGTCTCGGTGAGGCCGTAGATCTGGTTGAACTGCCAGCCGAGCTCGGTCTCACAGCGCTCGATCGTGCGGGTGGGCGGTGCGGCCCCCGCGACGACGATCCGGACCCGGCCGCTGCCAGGGATCGGACCGTCCCAGTCGGCGGCGGCGTCGAGGATCATGTTGAGCACTGCCGGGGCGCCGCACATCAAGGTGACCCCGTGCGCCTCGACCCGTCGCAGGATCTCGGCCCCGTCGATCTTGCGGATGATCACGTGCTTGGCCCCCATGCCGGTGACGGCGTAGAGCATCCCCCAGCCGTTGCAGTGGAACTGCGGGAGGGTGTGCAGGTAGACGTCGCGATCGTCGACGCCCATGTGCCACCCGAACGTTGCGGCATTCAGCCACACGTTCCGATGAGTGAGCTGCACGCCCTTCGGGCGGGCAGTGGTGCCCGAGGTGTAGTTGATCGTGGCGGTCGCATCCTCGTCACCGTCCCAGACGGTCGGCTCGGTGTCGAACTTCATGATGATCGCGTCGCTCTCGGCCCCGATCGTCCACTTCATCTCGCACTCGACGTCGGCCATCGCCTCCTCGAGTTCGGGGTCGATCAGCAGCACGCGAGCGCCTGAGTGGGAAACGATGTACTTGACCTCCTCGGCGACCAGCCGGAAGTTGACCGGCACCAGGATGCGGCCCGAGCCGGACACGCCGAACAGGGCGGTCAGGAGACGGGCGGAGTTGTGTGACACCATCGCCACTCGCTCGCCCTGGGCGATGCCGAGTGCGTCGAGCCCTGCCGCCATCGCTGTCGCTCGGCCCGCCATCTCGCGGTAGGTGATCGATCCCCAGGATTCGGCCGGCTGGTCCGGTTCGTCGACGACCGCCTCGCGATCCGGATACAGCAGCTCCGCCCGGCGGAGGAAATCGTTGACCGTCAGCGCAACTTTCATGTTGCGAACCTACAACGTGGCAGCGATCGGCCTCCAGATGGCGGCCGGTCCGATCGCTGTCGATCGGCGGTGCCCACGCCGGTACCGTTCGAGTCGATGATACGCGTGGCGCTGTTCGATCTGGGCGGGGTGATCGTGGACCTGGCGGGGCTCGAACAATTCCTTCGGCGTCACCGGCTCGATCCGGCGACCTTCTGGCCGGCGTGGCTCGAACTCGGCGCAGGGCACGAGTTCGAGAGCGGGCGCACGACCCCGAACGAGTTCGCTGATGCCTTCCTCGCCCAGTTCGAGGTCGATCTCACGCGGGATGGCTTCCTCGCCGAGTTCGCCAGGTGGCCGGCCGGGCTGCTCCCCGGCGCGGCGCAACTCCTCGGGGATCTCCGGGACGCCGGAGTGCTCACCGCGACGCTGTCGAACACGAACTCCATCCACTGGCACTCGACGTTCAACCGGGAGCTCGTGATGCCGATGTTCGATCGGCACTTTCCGTCGTTCGAACTGGGCCGGGCAAAACCTGACTCGGGGCTGTTCGAAGACGTCATACGCCGACTCGACGCCGATCCTGCGGACGTGACGTTCCTGGACGACAAGCTCGTCAACGTGGAGGCGGCGCGCCGGATCGGCATGAGGGCATTCCAGGTCGACGGCCCCGCTGCGGCACGTCGGGCGCTCGCTCGTACCCCTGACCGAGGGCCCTGAGCGGGCCGTTTCGGGAGGTACGGCCGTTCAGCGAGATCGTTTCACGAAACGGCGTTGACCGTGAGTGGCCACGGGCGGTTCCGTTCGACCGTCAGGGCCAGGTCGAGCAGCAGCTCCTCGCTGAAGTGCGGTCCGTTGATCTGGAGGCCGATCGGGAGACCGTCCAGGAAGCCGGCGGGGATCGAGATCGCCGGATTGCCGTACATGTTGGCCGGGAACGTGAGTCGACCGTTGATCTTGGCCCCGGCTCGGATGCCCCCGAATGTGTTCGGGAGCGGCCCGTCGGCATCGAACGCAACATCGGGATTGGTGGCGGTGATCACGAAGTCGACCCCGCCCCCGGCGACGTCGAAGATCTCCGCCATCTTCTCGTTCAGCTCGGTGCGGCGGGTCTCGAGCTTGATTCGGGCGTCGGCGCCGTATTGGCCCGGCGCGTGCTCCATCGACATCCGGATCTCGGGCGTGAGGTCGTCGGCGCACTCAGGCCAGTAAGCCTGCAATTGGTTGATCAATCCGACCGAGTTGGCCACCGACCAGGCGCGGCCCATGCGCGGCAGTTCGGTGTCGACGCCGTCGACGCGGACCATCCCGCACTCGTCGATCAGCTGCGTGGCCGCTTCCTCGAGCAGCTCCCACATCACCGGGGAGATGACGGCGGCGCCCCAGTCGGGCACGATCGCCGCACGCTTGCCGCGCAGCTCGCCGAGGTGCGTGCCGAGTCCGAGCTCCCAACCTTCGACGCGTGGCAGCGACAAGGGTTCTCGCGGGTCGCGGCCGTTGCAGACGTCGAACCAACGGGCGGTGTCGCGCACCGAACGCGACAGACAGCCATGGGTGACCGTCATGGCGCCGAGTCCGGCCTTCGGGGTGAGCGGGATCCGGCCATAGGTGGCCTTCAGGCCGATCATCCCGACGAAACCGGCAGGGATCCGGATCGATCCGCCACCGTCGCCGCCGGTGCCCAACGTGACCAATCCGCCGGCCACCGCGGCTGCCGTGCCACCGGATGAGCCACCAGGGGTACGTCCGCGCTGCCACGGATTGTGGGTGGTGCCGTTGAGCACGGTGCGGGTGACGTTGACACCCCCGAACTCGGAGGCCGTCGTCTGGCCGACCAGCACGGCGCCACCGACGTCGCGCGCCCGGGCGACGTTGGTGCTCGTGTCGGTCGCGATCTGATCGCGGTAGACGACGCAGGCGTGGGTGTCGGGCCACCCTTCGACGCGATCGAGTTCTTTCACACCGATCGGTACGCCACCGAACGGCTTGTTCAGGTCTGCAGTGGTGGCGGCCAGCTCGGCCTGCTCACGGTGGAGATGAGAGAAGGCGTTGAGATCGCTCGCCTCGATGGCAGCGAACACGGCTGTGAGCTCCTCGGCTGGGCTCCGATCGCCCGCCCGGAACGCCTCCACCAACGAACTCCTTGCCAGGGTGCATCTGCCATATGCGGAACGTAGCCCGGCACACACCGGCCGTGACATGCGGGCGACGTGGCCTCCGGCGGGCGCCCGAGAACGGCGGTGTCCTCGCCCGTTCGTGCCGAGTTCCTGCAGGGATACGGGATCGACACCGCACGGCTTGCGTCACGACCGGTCAGCGCTCTGCTCAGCTCGGCCGGTCGGAGTGCGTGGTGCGCTTCCGTCGCGACCGACGCATCGGCCTACAGTCGCGGACATGTCGCTGCCGATTCGCCCTGGAATGACCATCCCACTGCCCGGACCGCTGCACGCCCAGCGCGACCGCATCGTGGAGCTGGCCGACATGGGTTTCACCGACGTGTGGACCGCCGAATCGGACGGTGGGGACGGACTGACACCGTTGGCGCTGGCATCGGCGTGGGAGCCACGCCTGCGGCTCGGCACGGCGATCCTGCCCGCCTACACCCGCGCTCCGGCCTGCATGGCGCAAAGCGCTGCCACGATGGCCGACGCCGCTCCTGGGCGTTTCGTGCTGGGGATCGGCTCGTCGTCGAACGTGATCGTCGAGCGCTGGAACGGGGTGCCGTTCGAGCAGCCGTACGAGAAGGTTCGCGACATGGTGCGCTTCCTGCGCGATGCGTTCACCGGTGAGAAGGTGACCCAGCAGTACGACACCTTCGAGATCCAGGGCTTCCGGCTGGGCATTCACCCCGAGCAGCCGCCCAAGATCGTGGTGGCGGCATTGCGCGCGGGGATGTTGAAGATGGCCGGGCGCGAGTCGGACGGGGCGATCACGAACTGGTTGGCGCCCGGCGACGTACCCCAGGTGGCGGCCGCCGTGCGCGAGGGTGCGGGTGGCGATGATCGTGAACTCGTCGCCCGGATCTTCGTGTGCCCGAGCGACAACGCCGACGTCGTGAGGGCGGGTGCGCGCCGGGCGATTGCGGCCTACATGAATGTGCCCGTGTATGCCGCCTTTCAGGAGTGGCTGGGGCGTGGCGAACAGCTGGCAGGAATGTGGGCGGCATGGAAGGCCGGAGACCGCAAGCAGGCGCTGGCCGAGATCCCTGACGAGGTGGTCGACGACCTGGTAGTGCACGGAACACCGGAGCACTGTCGAGCACGCATCCAGGAGTACTTTGCCAATGGCATCACGACGAGTTCGCTGGCGATCTTGCCGTTCGACCCCGCGCTGGATCATTGGACGTCGATCCAGTCGTTGGCGCCGAACGCCGGCTGATCACGCAGCTCGCGACCGGATCGGTCGACGCACCGGTGGGGCACTGTCGAGCTGCTTGGCCGCCTGTCGCTCGGCGAGCAGCCGACGGATCTCGGAGACGTGCCGGATACCCCGCCGACGGGTGTCCGCGTCGAGCCGGAACTGGACGGGAACGTCGGACGACGGCAGCAGGGTGAGCTGTTGGGGGAATTCGCTCTCGTTCATACCCCCATGATGAACGAGGGGTGTCACAGACTTTTGGCGAGCAATGGATGTTGAGGATCCAGCCCGACCACCCGCAGCACCACGCCGCGCCGTTCGAGGTCGTCAGCGGTGTTCTCGAGCTGTCGCATCGACCATCCGGTGTTGATCACTGCATCACCCAGGTCGAGATGCACATAGCGTCCGGTGTTCACGTCACGGAGTACGTCGTGCAGTTCCGCGATCGTGTGGTCATCGACCTCGTCGCGGATCGCGATCAACGACATCTCGATGAACGGATCGTCGACGCGGGTGATGCGTGGTGCGATCCGAACCAACGCCGAGTCCGGCAGCGGGCACTGCAGCGAGCTCGGGCTGCGGGTCATCTGGCACGTGTGGTCGGCCAGATCTCGGGAGGGCTGCTCCGTCAACTCGACACGAAGGACATTCGCGATCCGGGCGAGCCGCCGAAAGACGGGAGGCACTGACCGCTTCATGATGAAACCTCGACTGAACTTGACACGGAGTTCACCTTAGAGGGCACAAGTATGTCAAGTCTAGCCTAAGTACTGAAATTGCCGGAACCTTGAATCCCGCCGGTCCGGGTCAGCCATCAGCCCAGTTCAGCCATCAGCCCAGTTCAGCAATCTGGCCGGCTCAGCCATCGGCCCGGCTCAGCCGCTACGGACGACACCGACGGAGATGACGATACCGATCGAGATCACGACGAGCGGAAACACGTAGGTGGCCCACACGGGAACACCCTTGTGACGCGGCGCCATCACGACGAGCGCACAGAGCGCACCGGCCGCTGCGCCCCCGAGGTGTCCTCCGACGGAGATCCGATCCCGCAACATGAACGTGAGAAACAGGTTGATCATCAGCAACGTGCCGATCGACGTGTTGAGCGGGTTCGCTCCGTGCAGGTACGAACCAACGAACGCCAGCCCCATCAGCCCGAAGACTGCGCCGGACGCGCCCGCCGTCAATGCGTTCGGCTCGAGCAGCAGGACGCCTGCCGATCCACCGATCAAGCTGGCGACATACACCAGCGAGAAGCGCACCCGCCCCAGCGTGGGTTCGAGCATCTGGCCCAGCAGGTAGAGCAGATACATGTTGAAGGCGAGATGGATGATGCCGTAGTGCAAGAAGCCAGAGGTGATCAGTCGATACCACTCGCCATTGAGGCTGACGAGTTGCTCGTTGAGCGCCAGGTCGATGTGCACCTGCGTCACGCTGCCGGCGATGCTGGCAGGGTCTCGTATCGCTGCATAGACGAACACGGCCAGGTTGACGGTGATGATCGCCATCGTCACCATCGCCGGCTGGCGGGCGTTCCAGAACCGGGCCCGGGTACGCACGTCAGGTCGCGCCGCCTTGGCGCAATCGAGGCAGTGGCTACCGACGGCAGCCTGCACGAGGCAGTCGCTGCAGGCCGGCCTGCCGCACCTGGTGCACCGGCGACCGGTCTCGCGCTTCGGGTGGCGGTAGCACACCGCCGCGCCGCTGTCGGTGGCAATCGGTGGAGGAGGTGGAGGGAGCGACATCAGATCGGAGAGTATTCAGTCGAGGTGGGCGTCCCACCACCGCCGCAGATGTTCCCAGGCATAGATGCCAGTGTCGTGAGCGTCGGACCAGCGAATGGTGATGCCCCAGTTGCCGTGCAGTTCTGCGTCGAGGACGGTGATCGCGTCGCCAGGATAAGGATCGAGCGACTGTTCGCGTCGCCCCCGGCAGCCGGCGCACGGGCAGCTGCGCCGCAAGGACAGGAGCGGATACGTGGCGGTGACACCGTCGTCGAAGGTGACGCGAAGCTCACCGATCGCGCTCGAGTTCGACATCGACGGCCAGAACCTGGGTCACACGGTGAGGGTATCGGCCGGGCAGCTGGCAGGGATGTCTAGGAGCCTGCTGAAGAAATCGGGCTGAGGTGCTCGCGTTCGGGGCTCGGATCGAAAAGAATGGTGGGTATGCAGGGCTCGTCGGATCCGAACCGTGAACTCCTCGATGCTGCGGCGTTGGTCGGTCATCTGGTGCCGGCCGACAGCGTGTACGCGTTCTTGGCTGAGCATCGCGGCCGGTTGTTCCCCGATGAGTTGTTCGCTGACATGTTCCCCTCGAGTCGGGGTCGTCCGTCGCAGCCGGCCGAGCTGGTCGCGACGGTGCTGGTGTTGCAGTCGTTGGAGGGTCTGTCGGACCGTGACGCGGTGCAGGCGTTGCGGACTGATCTGCGCTGGAAGGTCGCCGCCGGTCTCGCGCTCGATGACGAGGGCTTCCATCCGACGGTGCTGACGTATTGGCGCAACCGGCTGCGGGCGTCGGATCGTCCGGAGCGGATCTTCGACGCCGTCCGCGAGGTCGTCGCCGAAACCGGGGTACTCAAGGGCAAAGCCCGTCGGGCGGTGGACTCGACGCTGTTGGATGACGCGGTCGCAACTCAGGACACCGTCACCCAGCTGATGTCGATGATCCGCCGGGTCCGCAAGGCCGTCCCGGAAGCTGCCGCTGCGGAGCTCATCGGTGACGACTACGACCAGGTGTCCGCCAAGCCGGCGTGCGCGTGGGATGACCCCGCCGCTCGTGAGGCGCTCGTCACCCGGCTCGTCAACGATGCGCTCACGATCCTCGACGCACTCGATGGTGTGGTCCTCGATGACGTCCAGGCCGAGCTGGTCGGGCTGTTGGCGCTCGTGGCCGGCCAAGACGTCGAGCCCGGCGACACCGACGGGACGTGGCGGATCGCCCGCAAGGTGTCCAAGCACCGCCTGATCTCCACGGTCGATCCCGAGTCACGCCACATGCACAAGAACCGCTCCTCCTACCGCGACGGCTACAAGGCCCACCTGGTTGCCGAGCCCGACACCGGGATCATCACCGCCTGCGCGCTCACCCCGGCCAACGCCGGCGACGGGACCACCGGCGTCACACTCATCGCCGGCCAAGCCGAGCCGGTCGAGGTCTACGCCGACTCCGCTTACGGCACCGGCGAGATGCTCGCCGCGCTCGATGACGCCGAACACACTGCGGTGATCAAACCCTGGCCGCTGCGCCGCAACCCGAACCTCGGCGACGACCAGTTCGATCGTGACGACTACCGCATCGACTACACCGCCCGCAGCGTCACCTGCCCCGCCGGTGTCACCATCGCGTTCAACACCGCCGGCACCGCCAAGTTCAAACAGCGCTGCACCAGCTGCCCGCTGCGGTCACGCTGCACCACCGCCCGCAACGGCAAGACCTTCACGATCGGCATCCACGATCAACTCCTCGCCGCCAACCGACAGCGCTGGCGAACCGATCCCGGCCTCGTCGCCGACTACCGGCAACACCGACCACTGATCGAACGATCCATCGCCTGGCTCACCCGCAACGGACACCGCCGAGTCCGCTATCGCGGCGTCGAACGCAACCACCTCGCGCTCACCATCCGAGCCGCCACCTTGAACCTTCGACGGCTCTGCAACCTCGGCCTCCACTGGCACGACGGCTGGAACCTCGCCACCTGACCGAGCGGGCCCGGGGCTGACAAGCACGGAACGACACCTACCGGCTCTACCCAACCAGCGCGACCGGCTCTCACCCTGAACACCGGCTCTTCGGTCGGTCAAGTCCCCAAACCCACCACCACGCTGCGCCCACCACGATCACGACGAAAGCGGCTTGTTCAGCAAGCTCCTAGAGCTCCATGTGCATGCGCATCTGTTCCGGCGGGCAGGGCTTGCCGACCAGGTGACCCTGAACCAGGTCACAACCTGCCGCGCGCAGTCGACGCAGCTGTTCCAGCCCGGTGACGCGTTCGGCGACGACTTCCATGTTGAGGGCGTGAGCGAGCAGCACGAGCGCCCGAACGACGCGGGTGTCGGCTTCGGAGGCCCCGCTCGGCAGCGCCAGACTGCCGTCGAGCTTCAACACGTCGGCGCCCACATCGGTGAGCAGTGAGAGAGCGTTCGATCCGGTGCCGAAGTTGTCGAGGGCGACGCGGACGCCGACCCGGCGCAACGCACGAACCGATCGGATCACCTCGTCGGTGTCGCCGCCCAGCAGCGTGGCCTCGCGTGCCTCGAGCACGATCTGCCGGGGCCGCAGCCGGTATTCGCGCAGCATGTCGACGACACGGTTCACGAACGACGAGTTGGCGAGCTGGAGCCGCGAGACGTTGATGTGCACGGCGAAGCGTTGCCCCACCACGCCGTCGTCGATCCACCGTCTCGTCGTCGCACAGGCCTGTTGGAGGACCCAGTCGCCGATCGGCACGATGACACCGGTCTCCTCCGCAACGGCGATGAACTCGCCGGCCTCGACGCGACCGCGCTGTGGATGCGTCCACCGCAGGAGTGCCTCGGCTGCCTCGGCTCGTTCGGATACCGCGGAGAAGATCGGTTGGTACTCGAGGTGCAGCTGCCCCTCGCGCAGGGCCTTCGAGAGCGCGGCCGCGAGTTCGGTCCGGACCTTCGCCTTCGTGCGAAGCTGGCTGGTGTACATCTCCGTCCGGGCCCGCCCGGCCTGCTTGGCGGCGTGCACGGCCGTGTCGGCGTGCGCCAGCAGTTGATTCGCGCCACTGTCGGTCGGCGCATCGCGAACTTCGAGGTCGGTGATACTGACGCCGACACTGACGGAGACGTCGAGCTCGAGCTGTTTGATCGTCAGCCGGCCGGTGAGGGCGCGTCGAACACGGTCGGCGAGATCCATCGCCACCGCCGCGTCGGGCACAGCGTGACAGAGCACCATGAACTCGTCGCCACCGATGCGGGCGATGATGTCGTTCGGTCGAACCGCCGTGGCGAGGCGTCGGGCCGTCGAACTCAGCAGCCGATCGCCGACCTCGTGACCCAGCGCATCGTTCACGTCTCGCAGACGGTCGATGTCGATCAGCAAGATCGCGACCTCGCCCCCGTCCTCGTCGATGTGGCGGAGCGCGGTACTGATCCGCTCGATCGCGGCCGTGCGGTTCAGGAGACCGGTCGTCGAATCGTGCTCGAGCAGACGCAACAACTCGGCGGCACGGCTGCGGTCGTCGCTGACGTCGGTGCACATGACGGCGATGTATCCACCACAGTCCAACTCGGGATCGTGCCTGACGAGCACTGTCGTCTCGTAGATCGCACTCATCGAGTTCGGTGTTCCCAAGTCGATCTCACCGCGCCATGTGCCGCCTTCGAGGTCGACCAGCAATTGCTGAGGCACCTGCTCGAGCACGTTGCGGAGCATCTCGCGTCCGTCGGGGGGGTCATCGGGCAATGATCGGGAGGGAAACAGTCGTGCTCCGTCGGGATTGGCGTCGATCACCGAGCCGTCGATCCCGATGATCATCGTCGCAGTCTCTGCCGCTGCCAGCAATGCCCGGAGATACGAGAGCGAAGCGGTCGATGAACGATCGGCGACCGGGCTCGCCAGCGGTGGTGCGACGACGTCGATCTGCTCGGCCTCACCCGTGTCGTGGTGGGTCATCTCGTTCGCCTTGCCATGGTTCCGATCCGCCGATCCTCGTGTATCCGTTGCTGAACTACCCTGCGCGGGCGTAGGTGCCCGTGACGGAACCTTGGTCGATCGCGATCACGTTCAATTTCGAGATCACCAAGGTTGCAGCCTCACCATCGGCAACTTCGAGCGGTTGGTTGAGCGCATGGACGGTGAATTGATAGATGTGTTCCTCCCCGGAGGGCGGACAAGGGCCGCTCCACCCGGTCACCCCCGCCGAATTGGTCCACGCCAGGCCCGGAGCGGGCTGCTCGTTCTCGACCACGCTCGTTCGCTGCGGATCGATCCCGGTCACGAGCCAGTGGACGTATCCGTTCGCGTCGAGGTCGACGACTGTCAGCGCCAACTCGACGGTGCCCGCCGGTGCGTTCGCCCAGGTCAAGGCCGGTGAGAGGTCGTCTGCGTCACAGGTGTACCGGGCAGGGATCGCAGCGCCGGTCGGCCAGGGAGCGACCAGCTCGAGCGAGAGGCCTGCGGGGGGCGCTTCGCCGATCTCGGGCAACTCCGGAACCTCGGGTGCGGTGGTGGCGGGCGTCGTCGTCTCCGGCGGCGGGAAGCGAGGGGGACGCAGGGTGCGACCGTCGTCGGTCGAGCACGAGCTCAACACGAGCGCTGCGGCAATCGCCGCGATCGCGGTCGCAGCGGCGGGGCGGGTGCTGATCGTGTCGCGACGCATGGGTGCCGAGCGTAGTGACCACCTTCGGCGTTGAGCCTGCACCCGGCGGGTAGCGTTGAGCGAGTGATCGCCGAACCTCGCACGATCCTCACCGTGCACGCTCATCCCGACGACGAAGCCTCCAAGGGCGCACCCACGCTGGCCAAGTACCACGCCGAGGGTGTGCGCACGATACTGGTCTGCTGTACCGGCGGGGAGGAGGGCGACCTCCAGAATCCCGTGCTGCGTGAACCCGGCCAGCCCTTCCACGGTCTCAGCCCCGAGGAAGAGCGGGCGTTGGTCGCATCGATGCGACCCGCCGAGTTGGCGAAATCGGCGGCTGTGATCGGGTTCGACGAGGTCGTGATGCTCGGATATCGCGACTCGGGGATGGCCGACTCCGAGCCGAACGAGCACCCGGATTGCTTCCATCAGGCAGATCTCGACGAGGCGACGGGCCGGCTGGTGCAGATCATCCGGCGCACGCGCCCTCAGGTGATCATCACCTACAACGACGATCAAGAGGGCTATCCGCACCCGGATCACCTGAAGGTCCACGACATCTCCGTGTTGGCGTTCGAGCGTGCCGGCGACCCCGAGTGGTATCCCGAACTCGGAGAGCCGTACCAACCCCTCAAGCTGTACTACACCACGTGGAGCCGACGTCGCCTGGTCGCTGTGCACGAGGGTTTGCTGAAGCATCGCGGGGAGTCGCCGTTCGACGAGAAATGGCTCGAGCGTCCCGACACCGACCATCGCGTGACCACCCACATCGAGATCGGTCAGTATCTCTGGGCCCGTACCGGATCGCTGCTGGCGCATGCCACGCAGGTCGATCCGACCGCCGCATTCTGGTTCGGGCTCTCGGACGAGGAACTGGCGACGGTCTACCCGTGGGAGGACTGGATCCTCGCCCGCTCACTGGTCGGTGACATCCCGGTCCGCGATGACGGTGATCCGCTCGAGGACGATCTGTTCGCCGGCATCCAGGCACGGTCCGAAGCCGTCGAGGCCGGCAAATGACCGTTCAGTATCGGGTCCTCGTGGCCAAGAAGGACGAGCGGGTAGAGGGTCCGGACGATGCCGACCTGGTGTTGTCCGTTCCGATCGACGTGGCCGCCGCTCAGTCCTTCGACGCGACCGTTGAGTTCATGCGTGGCCGCCTGAAGGCCACGGGCCATGCCGGCTCGGTGTTGGAGCTGCTGAAATCGGGTGAGGCGACGTCGGCGATCAGCCGGCTCGCATCGCAGCTCTGAGCTCGCGATACCCGATCAGTATCGCCCCGACCTCGCCGATCAAGGCCGGTAGCGCAGCGTCGACGGTGACGAAGATGTGGTCGTCGATCCAGCGTTCCGCGTGACTGGTCATGGCCCGCACCTCGGGGGTGTCGATGGCCGGCTGGACGTGGACTTCGGTGACGCCGGGCTGCAGGGTGGTCAGCGCGGTCGTGACCCGCTCGCGCGAGCCGGCACGCCAGTCGTGGTCGAAGTGATCGGGGAACACGACGCCCGCATCGGTGGCCAGCTTGCGAAACGGAAAGCCGGCGTGTTCGGCCGAGACGGTCGAGGGGAGCCGAATCGGGAGCCGGAATTCGACGGCCAGCTCCAGATAGATGTCGAAGAACTCCGGCCGAAGGGTGATCGCCGTCAGGTGGGGAGCGAGGTGCGTCACGTCGATGCCCCAGGCCGCGGCTCGCGTGATCTGCGCTCGCAGTTCGCGATGGACCTCGTCGGAGTCGGCGTGCTCCCAGAGGTCGTCGATGGTGCGTGGGAACCCGCCCTCGCCCGACAGCAGCGACGGGGCGTGGGTGAGCGGACCCCAGCGGTACATCTCGTGCTCGGCATTGAGGGTGAGATGCACGCCGATGTCGTCGTCGGCCCGGTAGGCAGCCGCAGCGTGTCGAGCCCAAGGTGCCGGGACCATGATCGAGGCGCAGGTGGCCACCCCGTCTCGAATCGCCTGGTAGACGCCGACGTTCGCGGCGTGGCAGGACCCGAGGTCGTCGCAGGAGAGGATCAGCAGTTTGGAGTCGGCCGGATACCCGAGACGTTCGACGAGCTGACTCACCAACCGAACGCTATCCGAACCGGCTCAGAGACGATGGACGGCGTCGAGCAGGCGATCGACGTCGTCATCGGTGACGTACAGGGCGATTCCTGCCCGGACGGCGCTGTCGATGCCGAGCGATGCCATGGCCTCGATGGCGTAGTAGTCGCCATCCCACACGGCGATCTGCTCGGCCGCGAGCCGGTGTGCCACGGCTGCCGCGTCGTGTCCAGCGACGTTGAAGGCCAATGTCGGCGCGCGGTCGGTGAGATCGTGCGGGCCGTACACGGTGACGCGATCATCGGAGAGCAATCCGTGCAGCAACCGCGCGAAGAGGATGCTCTCGTGGGCCCGGATCGCCTCCATCCCGGTGTCGAGCAGGAATGATGCGGCGGCATCGATCGCCGCGAGCGCCTCGTACGAGGGGGTCCCGAGCATGAACCGCCCCGGTCCCGTCGCCGGTGCCGGCCGAACCTTGTAGGCGTGCAGCCGATCGAGCAGCTCGGGCCGCACCCAGGTGGCTGCCGCATGAGGGCCGTACCACTTGTAGGAGCTGGTGGAGTAGATGTCGCAACCGATCGCCGTCACGTCGACAGGGGCATGCGGAGTCAGGTGAACGCCGTCGACCACGACATGGGCGCCCGCATCGTGGGCGTCGGCAGTGATCGCCGCCACATCGGGCATCGTGCCGATCGCGTTGCTGGCCCCGGTGACGGCGACCCACCGCGTGCGGTCGGTCAGCAGACGCGAGACGGCGTCAGGCCGGAGCCGACCCGTCGTCACGTCGAATTCGGCGAACTTGACGGTGGCGCCGGCGTCTTCGGCGATCAGCAGCCACGGTGAGACGTTCGAGTCGTGATCGAGCGTGGTGCAGATGATCTCGTCGCCGGCCTGCAGGTCGTGGCCGATCGCCCGCGTGATCGAGAACACGTTGGCCGTGGTGGAGGGCCCGAACATGATGCCGCCGGGATCGACGTTCAGCAGGCGCCCGACCGTTTGTTGCACGCGCTCGAAGAGTGCATCGCACGCCTCGGCAGCGGCGAACGCGCCATGACTGTTGGCGTTGTTGCCGCTGCGCTGCCACGCGGCGGTCGCCTCGATGGCGCTGTCGACGACTTGGGTGCCGGCAGGTCCGTCGAACCGTGCCCACTCCCGGTGGAGGCCCTCGGTGATGGCGGGGAAACGATGTCGTAGATCGAGCACGCCGTCACTGTGCCACACCGTCAGCGGCCCACGATGATCGCGTCGAACCAGAGGTCGATGCGCACGGCCACCAGCGAAAGCGATTCGTCGAGGACCTCGGCCAGCGGCACCGGGTCGGCCGGGTTCCAGTGACTCGACCCCGTGAGGTGCTCATGCAGGCCGCGCCCCTCGATGTCGACGGCAATCGTGCGCCGACGCTGGTCGACGTAGACCCAGAGATCGACACACAGAGCGGGATCGTCGAGCTCATCGCTACGGTCGCCGTCGACGAACGCGACGTCGGCGGCGGCGGTGCACCAGATCACATCGTCACTGTGCTGCAGGCGAGCCGCCGCCAATCCATGTCGCTCGGCGACCGGTCCGATCGTGTCGATCACGAGGTGGCCCACGGTGTGATCGGGGAGTTGGCGGCGCCGAGCCTGCTCGTCACGCCATCGAGCAAGGCGCTGTCGTCGATACCGCAGCCAGCGGCGCAGTCGCGGCTCGTCGAACGCATACAACACCGTCGTCGATCCGTCCTGTCGATTCCACGTGCTGATCAGATGCCACACGCCACGAGCCTGTCACGTGCTCGACCGGTGTCCGGCCCGTGTTTCAGCGGCCGCAGGCCGACCAGAGGCCGACGTCGTCGGCCTCGGCGTCGCGCGCGGCCCCGACCATCAGTTCCGAGAACGTGACGTTGGGTGGGATGGTCAGGGGCTGTGCGTAGCCCTGCCGGACGATCTCGTAGTTGACGAAGATGCCGTCTTCGGCTCGGTACACGTAGGCCAGCAAGCGCCCGTAGTCGTCGCGTCCCACGACATCGCGTTCGAGCAGTACGGGTGTGCCGATGGGGAGCAGCGACTCGGTGAACTCGGTGGCCTCGTCGCCGAAGCACTCGCCGATCGATGCCGGTCGAGAACCGCTCGCTGCGTGCGAGATCTCCGGTGTGTCGATGCCGGTCAACCGAACCCGCTCCTCGGTTCCGTCGATGATCACGTCGATCGTGTCGCCATCGACGATGTAGTCGACCTCAGCGTTTGCGACCAGCGAGTTCGCGGCGGCCGTCGGCGAGACGTCCTGCACCTCCGGGGATTCACGTTCGCAGGCGGCCAGCGCGCCCGTCATCAAGCCGGCTGCCAGCAGTACGACGAAACGATGCACGGGGTCCGTTCTACCGCAGCGGTGTGACGGTCTACGGCATCAGATCCGTTCGATGACGGTGCCGGTGCCGAGCCCTCCGCCGCAGCACATCGAGATCAGGCCGTAGCGACCCTGGGTACGCTCGAGCTCGTACAGGGCCTTGGTGAGCAGGAAGGCGCCGGTGCCGCCCAACGGGTGTCCGAGTGCGATCGCGCCACCGTTGGGGTTCGTCTTGTCGAGGTCGGCGCCGACCTCCTTGGCCCAGGCCAGCACCACCGAGGCGAACGCCTCGTTGATCTCGAACGTGTCGATGTCGTCGGTCGACAGGCCGGTGCGATCGAGTAGCCGTCGCGTGGCATCGATCGGACCGGTCAGCATCAGCACCGGGTCGACCCCGACCAGGCATGTGTCGACCACGCGCGCACGCGGGGTCAGCCCCAGCGACTGGGCCTTGTCCTCGGTCATCATCAGGAGCGCCGCGGCCCCATCGGAGATCTGAGAGGAATTGCCCGCCGTGTGCACACCGTTCTCGCGCCCGACGGGCTTGAGGGTGGCCAACTTCTCGAGCGTCGTCTCCCTGAGGCCCTCGTCGCGTGCAACGGTGTGCATGGTGCCGGTCGGATTGCCCTCCTCGTCGAGATCGGGCGCCTCGATTTCCATGTACTGGCCGTCGAAGCGTCCTTCGGCCCAAGCCTGTGCAGCTCGCTGCTGGGACGCGAAGCCGAACCGATCGGTGTCATCTCGTGAGATGCCCCACTTGTCAGCGATCCTTTCGGCGCCCTCGAACTGCGAGGTCATCTCGTACTGGCCGAAGTACGTCTTCGGTATCGGAACGCCGAGGCCCAATTTTCTGGAGGAGTTCGAACCGATCGGTATCCGGCTCATCAGTTCGACGCCGCACGCGACCGCCACGTCGACGACTCCGGAAGCGATCAGCGAAGTTGCCAGGTTGGTGGCCTGCTGACTCGAACCGCATTGGGTGTCGACAGTGGTCGCAGCAGTCTCGAGCGGCAGGCCGGCGGAGAGCCACGCTGTCCGCGTCACGTTGAAGCTCTGCTCGCCGACCTGGCTGACGCAACCTCCGACGACTTGGTCGACCTCGATCGGGTCGATTCCCGAACGCTCGATCAGCGACGATTGCACCCGGGCCAGAACCTCGGCGGGATGCAGCGTCGACAGGCCGCCTCCGCGCCGACCGATCGGGGTGCGAAGTGCGTCGACGATGACGACGGAGCGTGGCGCAGGAGCAGTCATACCCGACAGCGTACGAACCACTGCCCACCGGCGTTCAGTCGGCCTGTTCCCTCACCAAGCGCGCCGACAGGTGGTGTTGCATAGGCAGCCCGACGGCCGCCATGCTCAGCTCGTACTCCATCGTGTCGTCCCGAACCCGGAAGACCCGCTGGATCCCGGTGACCGACTTCGCCGTCGAGCTGATCGCTACGTGCGTGGTGGCGAGCTGGATGACGATCGCACCGTCGAGCCCTACCGAGATCGAACCTTCCTCGATCTCGGTGACGCCTGTCGGATGGCTGAGCACCACTTCGACTCGTCCGGGTGCCGGGAACCGCCAGTAGCCGCTCTCTGCGTGCATCGGCTGACCGGGTCGTGTGTCAGAGCCCAGCGAGCGGGTCCGCTGCTGGTACGAGAGAAAGGGCTTGCCGACGTGACCGAACGTCACCGACTCGGCGTAGTCGAAGGCATCGATCGTGGGGTAGATGCCGTGTCCCGTACCGCTCCAAGTGCCCAGCAGACCGATCGCATGGGCGATGTCGGGATGGACCGCGGTCATGGCGTGAGGCAGGTCATCCGCTGACCATCTTCAGTCGCAGCTCGCTCGTTTGCCCGGCGGTCCAATCCGCGACGAAGGTGAAGCGGTTGCCGCGGATCGTGGTGACGCGCCACTCGAGCGGCTCGCCGCTGAACGTGCCGAGCCGCTCGATGCAGAATACGGCTTCACCGTCGTCGAGTTCCAGGCAGCTGCGATGGTCGGCGGTGGGGACCGCGGGGTGGATTCGCTCCCAGCCCTCGTTCGGTCGTTTGCCGATCGTGCGCTCGAGTTCGTTGTAGAGGGACGTGTGGGTGAAATCGGCGTCGAGCAGCGGGTCGGCGATCTCGGCCGGCAGCCAGATCCGGTCGATCGCCAATGGTTCGTCGCCGGCGAACCGAACGCGATCGATCAGGACCAGTGGTGCGTCGGGTTCGAGCCCGAGATGTGAGGCCGCTTCGGTATCGACGACACGCTCGAGTGTGCGCACCTTGCTGTGTTGTGGGACCCCCGACTCCTCGACGACCTGGAACAAGCTGTACAGCGAGCCGAGCGACCGTTCGAACGTGCGGTGGTCGACCGACGTGCCGACGCCCCGCGCCCGTCGCAGGATCCCACCTGCCCCGAGTTGGCTGACCGCATGGCGTGCGGTATGACGGCTGACCCCGTAGATCTCCATCAGCTCGCGATCGGTCGGGAAGCGCAGTGCGAACTCGCCCGACTCCATGCGCCGTCGAAGCTCGTGTTCGAGCTGTGACCAGAGCGGGAGCGCGCTGTCTCGGTCGAGCGGTCGGGCGCCGACGGCGAATTCGTCGGTGCTCATTGTCTCGCACATCTCGTGGCGCTGGGTCGCATATGGTTCGAAACGCTAGCCGTCACCGGGTCGATCCGGCTGACTACGGACTCGAGCGGTATGCACTCGGCTCGGGCTTGAGCGGACGGGCATACCACAACGGTCGACGGAGCCCACCGGGTCCTGGCGCCGGCCGCGTCTTGGTGAGCCAGTCGAGGTAGGCCTCGCGTGATTTTGCCGTGTCGACGACGACGTCGCCGTACTGGTCGGTGGATTCCGCGGGGGTGACACGCACACGTTGATGCCAGCACTGCATGCCCGAGATCGGGTCGGGTTGCACGGAAAACGTGAGGTTCTGATGGACGCCGGTGTCGTTCCACCAGATCCGCTGTGTGTCGGGGTCGCCATCGGGCCCCGAGTCCCACGTGCGCATGCCGTGCTCGCGGGTGAGCTTCCACGTCGTGCCGTCGTGATCGATGCGAGCCTTCCCGGCAGCCCACGAACGAGCCTCGTCCTCTTCGATCCGCCAGCGACCCATGTGGTGCGACGCCGCCACGACACCGGGGCGGATACCTTCGGTGCGCCAGGCCGAGATCACGAAGTGCCCGATGCGGGTGGAGATCCGCACCAGACCTTCCTCCTCGATGCCGAGTTTTTCGGCGTCGCTGGGATGGATCCACAACGGGTGGCGGTGGCTGATCTCGTTGAGCCACTTGGAGTTGCCGGACCGTGTGTGGATGAGGGTGGGGATGCGGAACGTCGGCAACAGGATCCGCTCGTTGCCGGCCATGTCGAGGTCTTCCCAATGGACGTGCGAGGGGATCCACTTGGGAGTGGCGTACTCGGGCCAGCCCCAGTCCTTCAGCGTGGTCGAGAACAGTTCGAGCTTCTTCGACGGCGTCGGGAAGCCCTCCTTGATCTCGCCGTCGATCTCGACGGCGGGCGATCCGTCGCCCAACTTGGCGAGCGTCAGTGCGTCGAGTGTCTCGTCGCTCCCGTCCCACGTGCCGATCGTGCCGGGCTTGCGGAACACACCCGATTCGTCCTTGAAGCAGTCCTCGACGGCTGACGGGTCGACGGCCTTCTCGTAGGGTTGATACATGTCGCCGGGGACTGCGTAGGCGCCGCGATCGCGCATGTATTCGAGTGGGGTGACGCCGGCGGCGGCGGCATCCTCGGCCAGACCGGGAACGCTGTCGGCGAACATGCGGCCGTAATACTCGTCGACGCCCATCGCCGTACCCGGTCGCTCGTCGCTCTCGAAGAACTGCCGCACGCCGAGCGAGCCGTCCGGATCGATCCGCCACGACAGGTCGATCCAGAACTCGTTTTCTTCCCACACCTCACCCTTGTTGAACTCGTGGGTGCGGGTGTCGGGTCCGATCTCCTGGCCATTGAGTTCGGCGTAGCGACGCATCACGGGCTGGCGGAAACCGATCCACCGACCGGCATGCGTCTCGAAGCTGGCGACGTCGTGGCGCTCGGAACCGAGCCCCATCGGCAACACGTAGTCCGCGTACCAGGACGTCTCCGACCATGTCGGCGTCAGGGCGACGTGGCATTCGACCTTGCTCTCGTCGAGCAGCGCCTCCATCCAGGAGAAGCCATCGGGGTTCGTCCAGATCGGGTTGTAGACGCGGCTGAAATAGGTATCGAGTTTGCCGCGGCCTTCGTTGAGGAAATGGGGGAGCAGGATCGACATCTCGTGGTAGGCGAGCGGGTACTCCTTGGGCCAGCTCATCTCGTTCCAGGTGGTGATCGGCTGCCCGCCCTTGGGCGGGTGCGGCACGAACTTGTTCCACCCGTTGCCGGCCGTGCCACCCTTGGTGGCGACCGAACCGGTCAGCACGTTGACGAAGAACAGACAGCGTGCCACTTGCCAGCCGCCGAGGTTGCCGGCGCCGGCGGCGCGCCAGTTGTGACCGGCGAACTTGGTCGGGTGGGCGCCGATGATCCCGGCGATCTCGCGGATCGTGTCCGCCGCGACACCCGTGATGTGTTCGGCTCGTTCGGGGGTGTACTCGGCGTACTCGTCGAGCAATGCCTGCTCGAGCGATTCGAACTCGCACGGCAGGTCCGGACGGGTCTCGGCGAGATAGGTCTCCCAGTTCACCCAACGCCGCACGAAGTCGCGCTGCCACGTGCCGTTCTCGATCAGCAGCCTGGCGATCGCCAGCATCAGGAACGGTTCGGTGCCCGGCCATGTGGCGAGCCAGTAGTCGGCCTTGGCGCCGGTGTTCGACAAGCGCGGGTCGACGCAGATGACGGTGGCGCCCTTCTCCTTGGCCTCCATGATGCGCTGTGCATGCGGGTTGAAGTAGTGGCCGGCCTCGAGGTGGGCTGAGATCAGGAAGATCACTTCGGCGTTGGCGAAGTCGCTCGAGGGACGGTCGTGGCCCATCCACGACTGGTAGCCGATGCGGGCGTTCGAGGAGCAGATGTTGGTGTGGCTGTTGTGGCCGTCGACGCCCCATGCCTTGAGCACCCGTTCCGTATATCCATCCTCGCCGGGCCGCCCGACGTGGTACATCACCTCGTTGGTCCGGCCGTCTTGGAGCGCCTTGCGGATCCGGGCGCCGATCTCGTCGAGCGCCTGATCCCACGTGATTCGTTCCCACTGGCCGCCGCCGCGGGCGCCCGTGCGCTTCATCGGGTACAGCACTCGCTCGGGGTCGTCGACCTGATTGAGCGTGGCGGGTCCCTTGGCACAGTTGCGGCCACGGCTGGCGGGGTGCTCGGGATTTCCCTCGAACTTGGCGATCTCACCGGTCTCGTTGTCGATGAAGGCTGTCAGCCCGCACGCCGCCTCACAGTTGAAGCAGGTGGTCGGCACGATCGTGTAGTTGCGCTCGACCTTGGTCGGCCACGCCTTCGCATCGAGTTCGGTCCAGTTGTGCCATTGCTCGTGCGGGGGATGGTTTGCGAGGGTCATTCCAGTTCCTTTGGCATCAAGACAGCGGCACCGATTGGCCGGCGCGGACGTAGGCGTCTTCGTAGGCGAACATTCCGAACAGGGCGGCGGCGGCCGCGCAGGCGCCCGGCCATGGGCTCGTCGTGTCGGTGGCTAGGGCGAAGGTCACGAGTGCGGCGGGCACGGCGATCCCGTTGAGGATGCCGCCGAACCAGAACTGGCTGCTGTACTGCCCGCGGGTCATCTCGAGCGTGGCGAGCTCGACCGACCGCGAACCTTTCGACCACAGCTCGGTTGCGATCAACAAGGCGAGCGCGCCGATCGCCGACAGCATCACGATCTGGATGACGCGTGGCTCGGGGATATCCATGAACAGGTCCAACAGCAGGTACGCCGACCCGCCGGCGACCACGGCCTGCGCCAACAAGATGGGCAGCAGCAGCGGCGTCTGCCAGAGGTCGCGTCCCTCGCACTGTCCGAACAGGAAGGCGGTGTAACCGGCTACACCGGCCGACATCAACGCAACCGGAATCGCGAGGATCGTGAAGGTGTCGCCGGCATCGGCTATGCCGAGCAGGCCCCAGACCCCGACCAACGCGGCGAAGCCGCCGAGGATCCACGCCCCGCGCACCAGCCAGGACGTGGTGTTCGACTTGGTCAGGATGTAGAGGAATCGAGTCGGTTGTTTGAGGTCACCCACCAGGAGCGCTCCTGTGACGGCGATGAATACCCCGGCGAGCACGGGTGGCACGATGCCGACCGCAGCCTGGTCGCTGCCGTGTCCGAGCGCGACGAGCAGTGCCGCGATCAGCATCAGCCCCGCGGCGATCGCCTTGGTCACCAGATATCCCGACACCATCGACTTCCAGGTCATGTGGTGGGCCGTGGTGTAGGCCGTGCGGGCGACGACTCCCGAACCTGAGTGGGCCGCCATCGTGGGCGTGATCGTGGGATGGCTGGGCGTGGTGTCGGCCCAGATCAGCCCGTCGCTCTTGATCATCGTGCGGGTCGGGTCGAGCGACGCCTGGTCGACGCCCCGATAGAACACCTTCGGGTTCGTGCCCTGCTCGGGCGCGCGGACGGCCGTCTTGTCGCGAGCGACGATCTTCGAGACCGCCGAGTTGGGATCATCGAGATCGCCGGTGACGATCGCGTGGGTCGGGCACACGACGACGCAGGCTGGTTCGAGCCCCACCTCGACACGGTGGTTGCAGAAGTTGCACTTCTGGGCGGTGTTGGTCCCGGGGTTGATGTAGATCGCGTCGTACGGGCAGGCGTTCATGCACGCCTTGCACCCGATGCACCGTGAGTCGTCGAAATCGACGACGCCGTTCGGCGTGCGATGCAACGCGCTCGTCGGGCAGATCTTCATGCACGGAGCGTCGTCGCAATGGTTGCAGCGCATCACCGAGAACGAGCGGCCGGTGTTCGGGAACTCGCCGGTCTCGATGTATTTCACCCAGGTGCGATTGACCCCGAGTGGTACGTCGTGTTCACTCTTGCAGGCCACGGTGCAGGCGTGGCAACCGATACAGCTGTCGCTCAGCAGGGCAAAGCCGAGACGTGTCATGGTGCCTCTTTCGATCGGTCGCGCATCGGGTGGGTCTCGATCACCTGACTCAGGCGTTCTGCACGGTGAGAGTCCAGGCGCCGTACCCGCCGAGGACGTCGCTGACATCGACGAAGCCACGCTGGCGCATCAGGCTCGCCGCGACCGACGAACGGTACCCTCCGGCGCAGTACACCACGGTGGGTCGCGTGGCGTCGAGTTCACCGATCCGAGCCGGCAGCTGGCCGACCGGGATCTCGATCGCCTCAGGGATCACGCCTTCGGCGACCTCGCCGGGGTTGCGGACGTCGACGATCTGGATGTCGTCCATCTCGGCCAGTCGATCGTTGAAGTCTTGCGCCGTCAGACGCGATGCGACCTCGACGTCGTCACGGTGCAGGAACATCACCTTGTACGGGTCGTCGAGGTATCCGATCACGCGATCGAAGCCGATCCGCGCCAGGCGGTTCTTGCCCTCGAGCTCGTAGCCCGGATCGACGATCAACACGATGTCGACATCGTGCGGGAGGATCGAACCCGCGAATTCGGCGTATCGCCCCGAGAGGCCGACGTTGATCGCCGCCTTGAGGTGTCCGTGAGCGAACTCCTCGGGGTCGCGGCCGTCGACCAGCATCGCTCCGGCATCGACAGCGTCGATCACCTGGCCGTAGGTCATGGGGGTGGGGAGCGCCGTCTCGTCGAGCAGGTCGCGCTCCTTGCGGTTGAGGATCGCGTCGTACACGAAGTAGCCGGGAGCGGGCGGCTGGCCCTCGGTGACGAGGTCCATGAACGTCGACTTGTCGGGGGCCAGGAGGGCATAGTTGGTCGACTTCTGGTCGCCGATCGTCGACCAGAGATCGGTCGAGAGGTTCTTGCCGCACGCCGAGCCGGCACCGTGCGCGGGATACACCTTGGTGGCGTCGGGCAGTGTCATCAGCTTGTCGTGCAGCGAGTCGTAGAGCTGATCGGCGAGCTGCTCGCGAGTGAAGCCGATCGAGGCGAGGAGATCGGGGCGACCGACGTCGCCGATGAACAGCGTGTCGCCGGTGAGCACCCCATAAGGCACCTCGTCGTCCGCGTGCTCGTAGATGACGATGCTCAGCGATTCGGGAGTGTGGCCGGGGGTGTGCCGGAACTCGAGCGTGACGTCTCCGAGCGAGTAGCGCTCGCCATCGCCGACACCCACCGACTCGAACTCGGTCTCGGCGACCGAGGAATAGACGATCTTGGCGTCCGTTGCCTTCGCCAGTTCGAGGTGGCCCGACAGGAAATCGGCGTGGAAGTGGGTTTCGATCACGAGCTCGATGGTGAGCCCGGCGGCCGCTGCGTCGGCGACGTACTCGGCGACATCGCGTTGCGGGTCGACCACCACGGCGCGTCCACTGCCCTCGTCACCGATCAGATACGACGCGTGCGACAGGCATTCCAAGTAGTACTGGTTGAACTTCATGCGGCCCCTACTCCGTTCGTTGAGATCATCAGTCTATATGTCCGTACATTTTGTGGTCAAGCGAATCCCGGCGCCGTCCGGAGCGGGTCGCGCCCGGAAGGCGTGATCGTGCCGAGCAGCTGCCGACATCCTCGCAGACCGTCGACGCCGCGTTGGCCACGTCGGTGACAGTAACCTTGACGAGCGTGACGACCAGCGCTGATCTCGACGCCCGCTACCGCCGGGTTCTTCCATCCTTTCTCGCTCCCTATTACGCCGAGCCGATCTCGATCGATCACGGTTCGGGCGGCTACGTGTGGGACCTCGAGGGCAATCGCTACCTCGACTTCTTCGGTGGTGTGCTCACGACGATGATCGGCCACGCCCATCCGGCGGTCACCGCAGCCGTGCACGAACAGGCGTCGAAAGTGCTGCACACCTCGACGCTGTACCTGTCCGAACCGATGATCGAGTTCGCCGAGATGGTGGCTGAAGCCTCGGGAATCCCGGACGCCAGGGTCTACTTCACGCCCTCGGGGAGCGAAGCCAACGACGCCGCGATCCTGTTCGCCACGTCGTATCGCAAGTCGAGCCAGATTCTGGCGATCCGCAACAGCTACCACGGCCGCGTGTTCAGCACGCAGGCCGTCACGTCGCACTCGTCGTGGCGGTCGACGGCGCTGTCGGGCCTGCAGGTCCAGTTCGTTCAGGGCGGCTACCGCCTGCGGTCGCCATTTCGCGATCTCGACGACGACGCCTACACCGAGGCGTGCGTGAACGATCTCGTGCAGCTGCTCGACATGACCTCGGCGGGCGACGTGGCGGCGATGATCGCCGAGCCGATTCAAGGCGTCGGCGGCTTCGCGACCCCGCCCGACGGTATGTTCGGTCGCTTCGGCAAGGAGCTCTCGAACCGTGGGATCCTGTTCATCTCCGACGAGGTGCAAACCGGCTGGGGCCGCACCGGCGAGCACTTCTGGGGTTACCAGGCGCACGGCATCGTGCCCGACATGCTGACGTTCGCGAAGGGTGTGGGGAACGGCATCACGCTGGCCGGCGTGGTGGCTCGCGCCGACATCATGGACACGATCAAGGTGTTGAACTTCTCCACGTTCGGCGGTAACCCGTTGTCCGCCGCGGCGGGGATCGCGACGCTGCGTACCGTGCAACAGGAGGGTCTGCAAGCGAATGCGAAGGCCATGGGTGAACGGTTCGCGGAGGCGATGCGGCCGGTTGCGGATTCGACGCCCTGGATCGCGGAGATGCGCGGGCGGGGACTGATGTGGGCCTTCGAGATCTGCGAGCCCGGCACCGTCGAACCCGACAAGGCTCGTACCGGCGAGTTCCACGAGGCATGTCGACGCCATGGCCTGCTCGTCGGCAAGGGTGGTCTGTACGGCAACGTCATCCGTCTCGCCCCGATGCTGAACGTCACGCCCGAGGAACTCGATCAGGGCATATCCTCGCTGGTCACTGCGATCTCCGATGTTGCCTGAACGATCGGCCAAATTGTCCGTACAATAATGACTCGAGCCAGACAGCGCACGAGGAGCATGCAGATGAGTTACCAGCGACCACGGCATCCACATCGCCGCGCGATCGGTTTGTTCGCGATCGGGGCGATCGGACTCGCGGCGTGTGGCGGAGGCGACGACACATCGTCAGCTGCGGATGTCACGGCTGCGCCGGACGTCGGCGCCTCGGTGGTCGACGACGCCGGCCCGGCAACTTCGTTCGGTTTGGTCACGCCCCGGACCGCGCTCGACCTCGCCGGTCGCGACGATGTGACGGTGATCGACGTGCGCACGCCCGAGGAGTTCGCAGAGGGACACATCGAGGGCGCCACGATGATCGACTTCTACACCGACACGTTCGCCGACGAGATCGCAGCGCTCGACCCGGATGGCACGTACCTGCTGTATTGCCGCTCGGGCAATCGCTCCGGACAGACGGCGGTGTTGATGGACCAACTCGGCTTCGAGCAGGTGTACGACCTCGAAGGTGGCGTGAACGCATACGGCGCCGAGGGACTGCCGCTCGTTCCCTGAACTCGGTCGCTCCGACGTCCGGCTGCTACGCATCGGGCATGAGTTTTCGCCCGCTCAACGCGCCGCCCGGGGATCACGATGGCGAACACAGATTCGTCCACGTGATCGGCGCGTCCGTCTTCATCGACGATCGTGCGGCCGAAGCAGACTGGATCACCCACTTCATCGGGGTGGTCGACGGACAGGCATGGTGGGCCGTCGACGTTCCGCGCGGCACTGATCCCAGCTACGGGGCTGCCCTCGATCTGCGGGTCTTCCATGGGCGGGCACCCGAACACCACTGGCTGGCTGCAGGGCGCGCCGTGCAGATCGTCGAGTGGGCGCGCACCCACCGGTTCTGCGGCCGCTGTGGTGATCGAACGGAACTTGCTCCCGGTGAACGTGCGATGAGATGCCCGAGCTGCTCGCTGCTGTCGTTCCCGAGGTTGTCGCCGGCGATGATCACGCTCGTGACGCGTGGTGACGACGGCCCTGATCAGGAGGCCCTGCTCGCCCGCGGCGTGCAGTGGCAGGTGCCGATGTACTCGTGCCTCGCCGGTTTCGTCGAGCCCGGCGAGTCGCTGGAAGACGCCGTGATCCGAGAGGTGCGCGAAGAGGTGGCGATCACCGTGAAACGGCCGTGCTACTTCGGGAGCCAACCCTGGCCGTTTCCGAACAGCTTGATGATCGGGTTCCGTGCTGAATACGAGTCGGGCGAGATCGTGTGCGATCCGACCGAGATCATCGACGCCGGGTGGTACCGCCGGGATCAGCTGCCGATGGTGCCGCCGGGTATCTCGATCGCACGCAAATTGATCGACGCCTGGCTGACGCACTGAGCGACCGGGCGACTCGCCACGGCGGTCACGTGAAGAAACCGAACACGTCGACGATCAGATCGCCGACTGCTCCCGGCTGATTCGCCGCGCCGTCCTCGACCCGGAATCGAGCGCGGCCCCTGTCGACCGCCGTGATCGCCGCGCCGGCACGGATCTCGCCTGGCAACGTCCAGTTGAGTGATGACGTGGCAGGCTCCGTCTGTCGGGCCGCCCACCCCCGCAGGTATCCGGGCCGAGCAGCTTCGACGATCGCCACGTTCCACACGACGCCCAAAGCGCTTCGGGGTAGATCGGAATCCGGTGCGGTGACCGTGTCGACGGTGACCATCTGGCCATCGGCGAGCGGGCCGCCCGTCAGGCGCGAGTCGAACGCTCGGCTCGGTCGGACCGCAACGTACCGACCGCTGAAGGACGGAGCGCTGGAGGACGCCGTGAAGTATCCGATGACGTCGACGATCACGTGAGCGGTGCCGTTGCCGGCGAATCGCCCCGTGATCGCGATGCCGCCGGCTTCGGCGGGCACGATTGCCGTGTTGGCAGCGGTGATCCCGGTCGAGAAGTTGACCGTCGAGGTTCGACCGACCACATCTGGGCGTGATGCGGGAAAGGCCTGGACCCATCCGGGCGCAGTGGCGCCGGTTGAGGTGATGCTGACGACGAGGCTCCCGATGTCACGGGGAGCAACGCCACGGGGTGATGGAACCGATCGAATCGAGGTCGACGAGAGAGGCCCCGTGGACGCGTCGCGGCGTGTGTCGAGTACCCGCTGGGGAACGTCGAGTTCGACGAAGCGCCCGCCGGCAACCGGGCCCGACGTTGCCTCGAACCAGCCCAGTACATCGACGACGACGTGACCCTCGGCGACCGAGTAGACGGAGATCGTCCCATCATCACCGACCGGGATGATCGCCAGATTGGCGCGCGTCTGGCCGGCGGCATCGGTGTTCAGGTTCGAGTAGCTCCCGAGCGCGGCCTGGAGCGTCGGGAGCGCCTGGACATAGCTCGGTCGATCGGGATCGACGGTGACCAAGTTGGCGACGACGGCGGTCACGCCACTGAGCGGAACTCCGCTGACCCCCAGCACCGGAAGCTCGAGTACTTCTCCGCGCCACGTCTCTCCGATGAGGACCTCTGGGCCGACTGCCGACTCCGGTCTGGTATCGAGGAACCGCGTGGGGACATCCAAGGCGACGAACCGTGCCGGGGCGGGATCGATGCCGCTGACCGTCGGTGGGGCGGGAAGCCGGAATTCGCCGTGGCCGTACGCGTTGTCCGGTCCCTGCCGACCGCGGTCGATAGCCAGGTTCCGGATGAGGTCGCCCAGCGAGTTCGCGTTGGAGGCGAGATCGGCCTCGATCAGCAATGCAGCCGCGCCCGCGATCACGGGAGCTGCTGCGCTGGTCCCGGAGAAGCTGCCCGAATACACGTGACTGAAGAACCCGCTCGCGGCAGCGATGTCCGGGGCCAGACTGCCGTTGTTGGTGGGCCCTCGAGAACTGTACGGGGCGATGCGCCTGTCCTCGGGGGGGTCGATCGCGCCGACCGCGATGACCCCTCGTTCCTGGGAGTCGACGATGGACACTGCTGCGGAGTATTCCGCTTGCGTGAATTGCGAGATCCCTCCGCCGTAGTCGAGGATCTCGAGCACGTCGCCGGTGATGTCGCCGGCCCGCCACCGAACCTCGAGGTACAACGTCGAGCCGGGAGAGGGACAACGGCTGTCGTTCAGCAACTCGATCGGCTCGGCACCCGAACGCTGGTCGCGCTCCGAGCGGTCGACGATCGACCCGGACTCCGGGCTTCCGGTCGGAGAGTCCCACAGGTAGACGTCGTAGTCGGTGCGCTGCGAGGCGGGTGCATCCCAGTCGTTCGGCCATCGGATGCCCCCCAACGAGACGCAGCCGACGAAGGGCAGGAAACGGTTGTCCCCGGATGGTCCGAACGCGACCCGATCTCCCGAGAGGCGAACCGCGTGGCGGTAGTAATGGCCCGAACCGTTGTTCCCACCGGAATTGACCCACAGCATGCCCTGAGCGACCGCCTCTGCTGCGATCTCGTCGAGCGGACCGCGACCGTCACCTGGACCGTCGAACCGGCTACCGAGCGATCGATTGACGACTTCGACACCGTTCGAGGCAAACCAATCGACGAGGTCGCGATAGTCGGACAGCGTGTTCGCCTGACCCACGAAGATCTGGGCATCCGGTGCCATGTCCCGGATCACCTCGACGACGGCGACACCGTGCTCCTCGCCTCCCAGATCGATCCCGTCGAAGAACTCGTCGGTGCAGTCCTTGCCTGCATCGAAGCAACGCGCTGTGACGCCGGCGACGGGGACGACACCGTGCTCGGACGTGTCCCAGAACGAAGTGATGTCGAAGAAGTCGATCACGCCGACCTTGACGCCCGTTCCGTCGATGCCGGCAGCGTGCCATGCGCTCGCATTGGTGACGTCGACCTGCGAGCCGTTCGTCGGTCCGAATCCCTCGATCGGAGTCACGGTGCCATCCGCGACCGGGCGCACATCGACCGACGCGGGGGTTCGAACCTCGCCGTCGACGACCTCGACGAGCCGCCGGCGGACATGTGCCGGCACTTCGACGAGCAGGGTGTCCGGAGCGTCGCCGAGCACCTCCCCGCCGTTGGCACGGGTGACGGCAGCTGCGGCGGCGAGCGATCCCGGTATCGATGACGAGATCTCCAACGTGACGGTGGCGTCACCGACGCGCTCGGCGCGGACCGTCAGCGATCCCTGCAGTGCGGCCACGGCGACCAGCGCGGCGAAGCTGATGGTCGTCGCCTGGCGCCGTCGCATCGAGCGAGTCTGCCAGCTGACCGGGCGACTACGCCGTCACGGCCAGACGTTCTGCAAAGAAGTCGAGGATGATCTCGGCCCTCATCCGACGGTGGACGGGCGAGCCCGAGCGCGACAGCTCGTGATTCTCGCCGGGGAAACGGTAGAAGGTGACGTCGCGGTCGAGGAGGCGAAGGGTCATCCAGAGCTCTTCGGCTTGGCTGATGGGACAGCGCCAGTCCTCCTCCGAGTGGATGATCAGCATCGGCACGTGGATGTCGCGCGCGAACGTCGACGGAGACATGCGCACGTACTCCTCGGGGTCCTGCACCGGATCAGGCCCGTGTTCGACGCGAAATGCGGTACCGATGTCACTCGACCATTCCTCCATGAGCAGGTTGTTGACAGCCCGTTCCGAACAGATCGCGCCGAACCGGTCGCCGTGGCGGCTGGCCAGCAACGTGGCCATGTAGCCGCCGTAGCTGCCCCCCAGCATGCCGACGCGCGCACGGTCACAGAACGGATAGCGATCGAGTGCCGTATCGAGTACCGCCATCACGTCGTCGACATCGACCGATCCCCACCCGGTGCCCGGGGCATCCGGGTGTTTCGGACCGAGGATGCTGTGACCCCACGCGGTGTCGCGGCCGCTGCCGCCGCGCGGGTTGGACATCAACACCACGAAACCGGCAGCGGCTTGCATCTGGGCCTCGTCGAAGAACGTCTCGCCGTATTGCGTGAACGGCCCGCCGTGCACGTTGAGCAGTACCGGATAGCGCTCAGCCGGGTCGAAACCGTCGGGCCGCATGATCCAGGCGTCGATCTCGTCGGAACCATCGGTACAAGGCACCGCGAACTTCTCCCAACCGCGGTGCGATCTCGCGATGTCCGTGATCTGATCGCCGATCCCGCCGCGCACGACGGTCAGGTCTGCAGGTTGATCGACCGTGGCCACCGTCATGGCATGCACGTCACCGACGGCGTCGAAGCCGGTCACCGTGATCCGGCCCTCGGTGATCGGTTCGGGAGTGCGCCCGTCGAGGTCGAGCCGGTACACATGGGTGTCTCCCCGGTCCTCTGCGACGGCGATCAGGGTGTGGTCGTCGAGCCACACCGGCGGGTGCAAACCCGCGGAACTCTCGAACGTGCGATCGAGCCCCTCGCTGATCCACCGTTGGTCCGCGCCGTCGACACTCATCACCCCGACACGCAGGTTCTGTGGATACAACAGCGGGTTGTCGGCGCCGAGGAACGCGACGTTCGTGCCGTCCGGCGAGACGCGAGGGGAGTGATAGTTCCCCGTGTGGTGAGTCAGTGCCTTGATCTCGCCCTCGAGCGGAACCGTGTAGAGATCGCTGGCCAGATCACGGTCCCAGGTCTCGTGGCGCTGTGCACCGGTGACGATCCCCGTCGAGTCGCGGAGCCACGCCACGCCGTGGTGCTGGTTGTCGCCAGGAGTGAGGTTGCGCGGAACGTCGGTCCCGTCGGTTGCGACGACGTAGACGTGCGCCGGTCGATCGAAGATCCAGTCCTCCCCGTTCAAACGGGAGAAGAATCGTTCGACCTTGCGTGGGGACTGCCAACTGGCATCCTTCGCCGAGTACCGCTCGTCGCGCGTGCGACTGACGAACGCGAGCCACCGTCCATCCGGTGACCAGGCGACGTCATCCATTCCGTCGGGCATGGTGCACACCGTGCGCAGCTCGCCCGGACCGTCGATCGGCAGGATATGGAGCGTGCTGTCGCCCTGCTTCTCGCCACGTCGACTCGTGAAGGCCAGCGATCGCCCGTCGGGCGACCAGGTCGGTTGATCGTCGTGGGGCCCGGCGGTGAGCGGCGATCCGTCCAGCCACACCCGCGTCCGGGTGATGTTCTCGTCGACGTCGATCGTCGAGACGACGCAGGCGACCGACGAACCGTCGGGTGAGAGCCGTGGCTTGCCAGCGGCGGACCGCAAGTGCAGCAAATCATGAGCGATCCTGGCGTGAGGCGAGAGTTGGTCGAGGCTGTCGGGCACGGGGCGACGTTACTGCAGCGACCGACAACAGTGCGTTCCGTGCCAGCTGCAAGACTGTCCGGCATGGCGGGCGCTCGGAAGGTCATGCTGATCACGGGCGGCAGTCGGGGCATCGGAGCGGCAACGGCGGTGATGGCAGCGAGCCGGGGCTACGACGTGGCGATCACGTTCCTGAGCAATGAACGCGCCGCCGTCGATGTCACCGAGCGGTGTCGTTCGGCCGGCGCCAACGCCGTCGCGATCCGGGGGGACATGGCTGTCGAAGCCGACGTGGTCGAGATGTTCGGACGGACGGTCACCGAGCTCGGGGCGATCGACGTCTTCGTGAACAATGCGGGCACCCTGCATCGCGCGGCTCGGCTCGACGAGTTCGACGTCGACAGGCTCCAAGAGGTGGTCGCCGTCAACGTCGTCGGTGCGATCATCGCTGCCCGCGAGGCGGTGCTGAGGATGTCGACCCTCCATGGGGGCCGTGGGGGCGCAATCGTGAATGTCTCGTCTGCCGCGTCGTATCTCGGGAGTCCGAACGAGTTCATCGACTACGCGGCGACCAAGGGGGCGATCGATTCGATGACGATCGGCCTCGCCAAAGAGGTGGCTACCGAGGGGATCCGGGTGAATGCCGTGCGGCCCGGGCTGATTCACACCGACATCCACGAGTTGTCGGGCATCGAGGGGCGCGTCGACAAGCTGTCACCGAACGTGCCGATGCGGCGCGGGGGTGAAGCCGACGAGGTCGCCGAGACGATCCTGTGGCTGGCTTCCGATGCCGCCAGTTACGTCACCGGCACACTCGTCAACTGCTCCGGAGGCCGCTGACCGATCAGTCGTTCGGGCTCGATCCCGGCCGATCACGCAGGCGGGGCGTCGAACAACTCGAGCTGCTCCCACGTGACGGCCACGTCGCTCACCGTCTTCCATACCAATCTGCCCCGACTTCCCGGCCGCCGAACCTGCACCCGTTCGGGCCGGAGCGACCGTGATGCGCCATCGGGGTCGTGCAGCGTGATGCTGCCATCGGGCTCGATCCGGGCGACCTTGCCGACCAACCAACGGCCCGCCTCGTTGCGGCGGAACCGGACCGGCTCGCCGAGATGCAGACCGACCGCCTTGAGCGTTCGTTCAGGCATCGCACGTCACCAGCAGGCCGCCAGATCGTTCCATCGGTCAGACGCCGAGCACTCGACGTTGCAGCCTGCGCATGCCGGCGAGCCATCGTGGCAGGTCGGTCGCTTTGAGCTCCATGTACTCCGCGACCTCCGGGTGCGGCAGGATCAGGAACCGCTCGTCGACGATTGCGTCGTGAACGACGTCGGCGACCGCGGACGGCTCGAGCACGATGCCCACCGATTTCACCACATTGCCGCCGTCCCCGAGCGTGTCGCCCTGGTTCAACATGTTCGTGTTGACCCCCTGGGGACACAGACAGCTGACCTTCAGGCCGCGGCCTCCGTACGTGATGCTCAGCCACTCGGCGAACGCCACGGCGGCGTGCTTCGTGACGCTGTACGGCGCGGAGCCGATCTGTGCCAGCAATCCGGCCGCCGACGCAGTGGAGCAGAAGTAGCCGTCACCGCGCTCGATCCACCCTGGCAGTAGTCGGCGAGCGGCCCAGCGGTGGGCGTGGACGTTCACGTCGAACGAGATGTTCCACAGCTCTTCGTCGTCCATCGGGTCGGTGCCGACGGCAACCCCCGCGTTGGCGAAGTACAGATCGATCGGACCGAAATGGGCCTCTGCCGCATCGATCAGAGCCACGATGGCGGCCTCGCTGCGCATGTCGGCAGCGATGCTGATCGAGCCCGGCAGTGCCGCAGCGGTCAGCTCGGCCCCGTGAAGGTCGGTCAGTACGAGACGCGCCCCAGCTGTATGAAAGCGCCGGGCGAGCGCCGTACCGATACCTCCCGCGGCGCCGGTCACCACAACGTGTCGTCCTGCGAGGTGCATGTGTCACATCGTAGGTGCGCGCGCGAACACAAAAAGAGAGATACCGTCATGGGTAATGACCGATCAGCAGATCACCGACACCCAGATCCTCGAGCCGGCGACGACGCTCGAGTTCGATCGCGAAACGGTTGTCACCGAGGCCGTATCGGTCATCGACGAGGCACTCGCCAAGATGATGCAGCGAGAACTGGTTTCGTCCGGTGAGGTCGCCGACCTGCTGCTCGACGTCCGCACGCTGCTCACCGCCAAGCACTGATCGCACCACCGGCGATCCGTCCGCGTGAGTTCGTATCGTCCGAACTCCGCCAGCGGCGTGTCCAGCCCCGTCGCAATCGTCGCGATCGTCGCAGTCGCGGGGATCGCCGCCGGGATCGTGTTTGCCATCACCCGGGGCGACGACGAACCGACGTCTCCGACCCCTCAACCGACCCCCGACGTGCTCGCCACGCTCGGATCGGTCGACCAAACGCTCGAAGGCGACGCCTTGTTCAACGAGCTGCTCGGACGGCGGTGGGTCGCCACCGAACGTTTCGACGACTCGACACCGACCGCGCTGCTGTCGACCGTCGAGTTCAGGGGCGACGCCGGCAGTCCGGTGCTCGCGGGCCACGACGGATGCGGCACGTACGGCGGGTCGTTCACCTTCGACGGTGCCGAGATCGCCGGTGGATTCGACGACACTGTCGACGTTTGCGACGTCGACACCCTGGCGATCTCACCGAGGGAAGACATCATGCTGGCCGAAGGAGCGAGCGCGTTCGACCTGATCGCTGCCGGCACGACCGTCGCCCGATTCGCCGACATCGACACGCTGCGCCCGGCCGGCGCCGACGACCTCCCCGGAACGTGGCTCCTCGACGACCTGCACACCGTCCAGTTCTCGAACTTCGGTACCGGCTTCCTCACATGCGGACAGTTCCGTTGGAACGTGGCAGACGTTGGCTTCACGGCGGAGCTGTATCTGTGGGATCCGAGTGGTTGCCGCAACTTCGCCGGTGAGAGCGGCGTGCTTGCCGTTGACGAGGCGCTGGTCGATGTGATCGCCGGCGAGGGTTTCGATGTGTGGGTCGCGAACGACGGCCTGGTCGTGTCGAATGGCTCACGAGCCGTGATGCTTCGGCCGATGCCGATCGTCGCCGCCGACCCCGGCGGCATCACGATCGCTGCGGGCGCCGCGTTCGGTTTCGAGCCCGGCCTCGGTGTGAGCCCCGACGACGTACTCGCCGCAGTGGTCCCGCACCTCGGCGAGCCGACGCGTGACTCAGGATGGCTCGGGGGTGTCGAACTCGCCGACGAGGGTATGTCCACCGGTGGGTTCATGCAGTGCGAGCTCGACGACTATCGCGAAGTCTGGTGGGACGACCTCGTGTTCGGCTTCTGGGGCACCGGCGCACGGACGGCGCTGACGTTCTGGAACGTCGGCGATCCAGCGAGCCCGATTCCGCATCCTCGGTTGGTCAGGCCCCCCGCTGATGCTCGCAGCGGAGTCTCGACCGAGTTCGGCGTCGGCATCGGTGATGCCGTGGCCGCGCTTCCCGACGCCATCAACATCGCCATTGCGCCATTCGACCGCTCCGCGGATGACGGATTGCCCGACGGCGGGAGCGTCACGGCTGTCGTCGTGCGTTCGCGGCCGACCCGGCCCACGGCCAACACCCCGGTAGAGGCCATGCGCGGCGGCCACTTCGTCGTCGTCGACGGTTCGATCGTTGCATTCGGCTCGGACACGTGGGCCTGCCCCTGAGGAGCGCTCGGGTGGTCAGCCGAGCCCGAGGCTACGGAAGATCCGGCGGGCGATCAGGCCCATCGCAGCACCTACCGCCACACCACCGACGATGTCGGAGGCGTGATGGATGCGAACGTACGGACGACTGGTGGCCACCAGCGCCGCGAGTGTTCCCCAGAGCGGTAACGAGCGCTTGCCGTCCCAGCCGACCAACGTCACCGCAGCAAAGGCCGCTGCGGAAGCGTGACCGCTGGGGAACGAGGACGTCAGGGGCGTGCGGATCTCGAAGCGGTCGTCGCCAGACGTGGTCGGACGCTCGCGCGCGAAGAGCCGTTTGAGGCCCTGATTGACGATCAGGCTCTCGAGGCCGATGCCGATCGTCAGCGCCACGAACTGGTCGGGTCGGCGTTTGACGACCCCGCGGACGATGCTGGACACGTGCCAGATGGCGCTGAACTCGCCGGCGGTGGTGGCCGCGGTCATGATGCGGTCGGCGATCGGATGGCCGCGTACCTGCTCGAGCCACCCGTCGACAGCCCTGTCGAAGGCGTCGACCGTCGGGCCGAACGGCCCGGCAACCAGGTCGTTCACGCCGGCACAGCCTGCCCGAGCACCACGGGCGCCTCGACGGCGGCAAGCGACGGGTCGCCGCCGAATTCGGGGCACCATCGCTGGTACGAGCAGTAGTTGCACAGAGCGCTCTGGCGCGGTCGGAAGTCGTCGCGCTCGCACGCCGACGCGACTGCCCGGTACACGGCGTTGGTGCGCGTGGTCAGGAACTTCGTCGACTGGGCGGTCGGCGTTGCCGTGATGGTCTCACCCGACTTGAGATACATCAACCTGATCGCGGCCGGCCGCTTTCCGAATATCGACTCGCACAAGAACGCGTAGAAGTTGAGGCCCGACAGGCTCTTGCGCTCCCAGTTTGGGCTGGGCGCGCGACCGGTCTTGTAGTCGGTGACGATCAGCTCGCCCTGGTCGTCGAGCTCGAGGCGGTCGATGATGCCACGCAATGTGAGGTCCCCGACCGGGGCATCGAGGCGTAGTTCGAGCCCGATGTCACGAACGGTGGTGGGGTCCTCCATCGTGAGGTAGTTGGCCGCCAACTGGCGGCACTCGGCGTCGAACGTCGCGGTCTGTGCATCGTCGAGGGCGAGCAAGGTGAAATCGGCGTGGGTTCTGTACTCGGTGAGTGCGGCATCGATCGAGCGATCGAGGGCGTCGGGCGTGCGATCGGGTGCAGACTCCAAGAACAACAGCTCGAGTGCCCGGTGCACCAGCGAGCCCCTGGTGGTCGCCACGCTCGGCAGATCCGGGAGCTTCTCGATGCTGGAGAACCGGAAGGCGAGCGGACACGAGAGGAACGACTCGACGCGTGAGGGCGACAAACTGGTCGGCACGGCCCATGGTGGCTCCGTGGGAGCGGATGTAGCGGCGTCAGTCATGATGTTGACCATCGTACGCGTCGGGTGTCACGGAGTTGTCGGACACTCCCGGTCGACGATCGAGGCGACCTCGTCGGGATGGCTGAACGGACCGAAATGGGTCTGGTGGTCGAGCAGGATGTACTCGCCGTTCGGAAGCTCGTTCGCGATCGCCTCTGTTCCCGATGAGGGTTGCATTTGCTCGACATGGCCGCCGATCACGGTGACCGGGACGGCGATCTCGCCGAGCAACTGCCAGACGCCGTTGCGACGACCCCCCATGAAGATCCCCGCCTCGAATTCCGGAGTGCAACGCAGTTCGACTGCCGGCTGATCGTGCTCGTCGACCATCGCGTGGAATCCGTAGTCGACATAGTTGCGCAGCACCTCGTCGACCATCAGTGACATCGGCGGCTTGCCCCGGTAGTTCTGATACGCCTCGTCGAACGATGCGAAGCGCGAACGTCGCCGCATCGCGCCGGCGATGATCGGAACATTGCGGAGTTCCTCGTCCGACAAGGCATCGCCGATCGGTAGATGGGCGATCGGCTCGAACAACGCGAGCCGGCTGAAGAGACCGGGTCGACGATGGGCCGCCATCAGCAACGCTGAACCACCCATCGAATGCCCGAAGCCCGTCAACTCGCCGTCTGGGGCGATCGCCTCCGCGACGGCGACGGCGTCGTCGCCGAAACGCGACCAGTCGACCGACCAATCGGGCACCGGTGCGGTCTCGCCGTGGCCGTGGAAGTCGAGCGCGAAGCATCGGAAGCGATCACCGAGCGCACGCGCGATCGGGACGTAGCAGTGAGCGTGGAAGCCGGTCGCGTGGGCGATCAACAGCGGTGGCAGACCAGGCGTCCCGGCCAGCTCGTGCACCGCGACGGAGACACCGTCGTTCGAGGTGACGTGGAACATGGGGAAGCAGCGGTCAGCCGTCGACTGCTTGCTTGCGCCTGCGGGCGCGGCGCCATTGCCAGGTGAACAAGCGGTCGATGACGATGCCGGCGATCACCGAGATGCCGATCACGGTCCACACTGGCCAGTCGCCATCGATCCAGAGGAAATCGATGCTGGCCCTCTGGCCGTTCTGGAACACGAAGATCGCCAGCATGAGCACCACTACCAGCAGGGCGATCAGTTTGAACGGAGGGCCGTCCGAACCGGCTCGGGCGTCTTGGTCGAGATTGCCGGACTCATGTTTCATGAACGGATCCCCAGTCGTGATCGATGGTGTGGTCGGTGGTGGTGATCAGGCTCGCGGTGCCCGGGGCAGACCGAGCAACCGTTCGCCGATCAGATTGCGTTGTACCTGGCTGGTGCCGCCGGCGATGCGACCACCGGGTGCCGCCAGCATGCCAGACGCGTCGGCGCCGTCGAGAACCGCGTCCGGGCCGGCGAGTGACCCGCGCAGCATCGCCGCGTCGAAGGCCATCTCGGTGATCCCGAGCTTCATCAACGACCCCGCAGTGGTCGCACCAGCCCCTTGGCGCTGGGCGAGCGCCCGGTACGCCTGTCCGCGGCACATGAGCTCGGTCAGCAGCTGCCGTTCGATCCGATCGAGGTGGCGCCCCTCGGCGATCCTGGTCATGCGCTCGAGCCGTCGCTCGAGACCGACCACTGCGGTACCGATATGGCCTCGCTCGCTGGTGAGCACCGACATCGCGACGCCCCACCCGCCGTGCAATGGCCCCAACAGATTGACGGTGGGCACCTCGACGTCAGTGAGGAACACCTCATCGAACTCGGCCTCTCCGGTCATCTGTCGCAAGGGGCGCACCTCGACGCCTGGCGACGACATGTCGATCAGGATGAACGAGATGCCCTCGTGCTGCGGGGCGTCGACGGCCGTTCGCGCGAGCAGGATGCCCCACTGGCTGTAGCGGCCCCCCGAGCACCACACCTTCTGGCCGTTGACCACGAAGCGCTCACCATCGAGGTCGGCTCGCGTCGACAACGAGGCCAGATCGCTGCCCGACCCCGGCTCGCTGAACAGCTGACACCACAGCCGGTCGGCGCGTGCGGTCGGCGCGAGGTGCTCGCGGCGTTGTCGCTCGGTGCCGTACCGCAGCAGCGCCCCACCGGTGAGAACGAGGCCCACCATGTTGAATGCCGCCGGGACGCCGGCGCGGGCCGCCTCGAGTTGCCAGACCGCGTCGTGCTCGGGCGTGAGCCCCCGTCCGCCATACTCGACCGGCCAGTGGATGCCGGCATATCCCGCAGCATGGAGACGTCGATGCCAGTCGACCGCCTGCTCGACCTGGTCGGGCGGGCAGATTGCGCCGTAATCGGGTGGGCCGTGCCGGCGCTGCTCGGTCAGCCAATCGGCGGCACCAGATTGGAATTCGTCGATCGGGATCACCACCTCATCGTTCCACAGCAGCGAGCCGAGCAGCGATGTACGGGCAGAGATCAGGCCAGGTACTTCAGGTACATACCGATCTCGTCGGCCATCTGTGACGGCACCTCGTAACCGTCCTGGTTGGTGACTGCATCCCAGTTGGCAGCGATCGACTCGGGCGACAATTCGCCATCGGTGAAACCAGCCCCCTCGCCGATGAAGATCTCGGCGACTCGACCGCCGGCGACCGAGAAGATGCGACCCGTCGGCTCGCAGCTCTCGTGTGCGAGATAGGTGACGACGGGAGCGACGAATCGCGGCTCGAGCTTGTCACCGATCGGGCCCAGCAGGTCCTCGGTCATGCGGGTCTTGGCGACCGGGGCGATGACGTTCGCCTTGATGTTGTACTTGGCCCCCTCGACGGCCAGCACGCGGCTGAAGCCGACCAGCGCCATCTTGGCGGCGCCGTAGTTGGCCTGGCCGAAGTTGCCGAAGATGCCGGCGCCCGAGGCGGTCGACACGACACGGCCGTAGCTCTGCTCGCGCAGGTGGGGCCAGGCCGCGGCGGTGACGTGGTAGGCGCCGTTGAGGTGGACGTCGACGACCGGGCCCCAGAGGTCGGGCGTCATGTTGTGGAACGACTTGTCACGCAGGATGCCGGCGTTGTTGACGACGATGTCGATGCGGCCGAAGGCATCGAGCGCGGTCTGCACGATCGCGGCGCCGCCCTCGACGGTGGCGACCGAGTTGGTGTCGGCGACGGCCTCGCCACCGGCCGCCTTGATCTCGTCGACCACGCGCTCGGCGGCGCCCTTGTCGCTGCCGGTCCCGTCGATGGCGCCACCGAGATCGTTGACGACGACCAAGGCGCCGCGCGACGCCAACATCAGCGCGTGCTCGCGGCCCAGGCCACCGCCCGAACCCGTGATGATCGCAGCTTTTCCATCGAATCCCAGAACATCGGTCATGGCGATCAACGGTACCGGCCGGTAACCGGGCGCTCCCAACCGGCGCACCCGGCGCTGATCGCCGGCTCAGTCCGAATATCTCGGGATTCGGACCGAGTGCCCGACCTCGACGCTCGTCACCGCGTCCGCGGTGTGGATGGGGACGGGGTTGCCATCGATGACCGTCACCGTCGCACCGCCGGCATCGACGCAGACCTCGATGTCGGAGCCGTGGCGTTGTATGTGGAAGGTCATCGACGTCCACGTTGCCGGCAGGCGAGGTGTGAACCTCAGATAGTCGCCGTTGTCGACGAGCCCTCCGAAGCCGTGCACCAACGCAGACCAGACGCCTCCGGCGTTCGCGACGTGAACGCCGTCGGCCGTGTTGCCCTGCGTGTCGGCGAGGTCGAGATAGAGCGACTGCTCGAAGTACTCGAACGCCAGGTCCTCGCGACCGACGTCGCTGGCGACGATCGATTGCACACAGGCCGACAGCGACGAATCGCCCGTGGTGATCGGGTCGTAGTAGTCGAAGTTCCGGCGTTTCTGATCGAGCGTGAAGTGTTCGCCGCGCAGATGCATCGCCAACACCACGTCGGCCTGTTTGAGCACCTGATGGCGATAGATCACGAGCGGGTGGAAGTGCAGCAGGAGCGGGTACTTGTCGGACGGGGTGCCTGCGAAGTCCCAACGTTCGCGGTCGAGGAAACTGGCGTCCTGGGGGTGGATCCCCAGCTCGTCGTCGTAGGGCACATACATCGCGTCGCAGGCCCGGTGCCAGGCTGCGAGCTCGTCGTCGGTCACGCCGGTGTGACGAACGAGGGCGGCGTGGGCGTCGGGAGCCCATTCGCGCAGGAACGCAATGGACCTGGCGGCGTACCGCATCGTGAAACGCGCCATCACGTTCGTGTACAAGTTGTCGTTGACGACGGTGTTGTACTCGTCCGGGCCGGTGACGCCATGGATGTGAAACCGCTCTTCGCCGTTGGTGGCGTAGAAGCCGAGGTCTTCGTACAGCCGGGCTGTCTCGACGAGGATCTCGGCGCCCTCCCTGGCCAGGAAGTGCACGTCACCCGTGGCGTTCAGGTAGCGCTCGAGGGCGTAGACGACTGCGGCGTTGATGTGGTACTGCGCCGTGCCGGCGGCGTAGTAGGCGGAGGCCTCCTCGCCGTTGATGGTGCGCCACGGGTACAGCGCTCCGCGCTCGCTGAGCTCGGCGGCACGGGCGCGGGCGGCGTCGAGCATGTAGAACCGGAATCGGAGCAGCTTGCGAGCAGCGTCGGGGTTCGTGTAAGCGAGGAACGGCAGTACGTACACCTCGGTGTCCCAGAAATAGTGGCCGTCGTACCCGCCGCCCGTCACCCCCTTGGCGGCAATACCGTGTTGATGGGTTCGGGCCGACGCTTGGGCGAGCTGGAACAGGTTCCAGCGGATCGCCTGCTGCGCCGCGGGATCGCCGACCACCTCGACGTCGCTGTGGGCCCAGAACCAGTCCAGCCAGGCGGTCTGCTCGGCGTGCAGTTGGGGCACACCCGTCGAACGGGCTCGCGCCAGGGTGCGATGGCAGCGGTCGGCCATCTCCTGGGCCGGGATGCCCCGCGACGAGTGGTACGCCACGTACTTCGTCAAACGGATCGTCTGATCGGCGTGGGCCTCGACCGTGAACACGGTCTTCGCGAGGTCTGGGCCGACGGATGACTCGACCTCGAAGCTGCAGGGCGTCTCGAGCTCGTGGCGATAGGCGCAGGCCATCGTCATCCCGCTGTTCGAACAGCGGTAGCCGAGCGTGATCTCGCCCCCGGCGGGATCGTCGGGGTCGACGTGCCGTTGCAGTTGGGGTTTGAGCACCCGGTGGTCGAACCTGCGGGCCTGGCGGGGGTCGATGCCCTCGCCCAGCGCGGCGTCGCTCACGTGGTACTCGTCCTCGCCATCTTGCCGGTTGAGCAGCTGTGACGAGATGACGATCGGGGCGCTGCCGTCGAGCAAGGTCACATCGAGGCGCATCACGGCGAGATGCCGGTGCTCGAGGCTGACCATCCGCTCGGAACGAATCTTGACGCGTTTGCCCGCAGGCGTGCGCCACACCACTTCGCGATAGGAGATCCCGGTACGGAAGTCCATGGCGCGTTCGTACCGGTCGAGATCGGCGTCGCCGAGCAGCAGAGGTTCGTCGTCGACGTACAGCTTGAGGAGCTTGGCGTCGGGCACGTTGACGATGGTCTGACCCGTCTTGGCGAACCCGAACGCATCTTCGGCGTGCTTGATCTGCCAGGTCTCGTGAAAGCCGTTCAGGTATGTGCCGTGGGCGTGCGCGACCCGGCCCTCGCTGGGGTTGGCGCGCATGCCGATGTAGCCGTTGGCGTTGGCGAACAGCGCCTCGCCCACCCCGAGATCCTCGCTGCTCGGCTCGGTTTCGACGAGGCGCCACGGATCGATGGGGAACCGATGACGAGGGATGGCCGATTTGGTGGCACGGATCTTCATGACAGGTCGCTCTCCACTTCCTCGGTCGGAATCGCGGCCGGCTTGAGACCGAGCGTCCCGAGTGTCTCGGCCAGGTCGCCCACGACCAGATGTGCGCCGGCCTCGACCAACGATTGCCTGTTGCCGCCGCGGTCGACGCCGAGCACCAGAGCGAAACCGCCCGCCACGCCGGCAGCCACGCCTGATGAAGCATCTTCGACCACGACCGATCGCTCGGGGCGTGTGCCCAGCAGTTCGGCGGCGTACAGGAACATGGCCGCGCTCGGCTTGCCGGCGAGCCCCCGCTCGACGGCAGTGAGGCCGTCGACGACGGCCGGGAAGCGGTCGGTGAGGCCCGCTGCGGCGAGCACCGTGCGGGCATTCTTCGAGGACGAGACGACCGCTTGGGGAACGCCGTGCTCATCGAGCAGGTCGAGCAGGTCGAGCGTGCCGCGGTACGGCTCGACGCCGTCGCGGGCCAAGACCTCGTTGAACAGATCGTTCTTGCGATTACCCATTGCGCAGACGGAGCCGTCGCCGGGCGGATCTGAGGGATCGCCCCATGGCAGGTCGACGCCTCGCGAGCGCAGAAACGACTGTACGCCGTCGTAGCGAGGCTTGCCGTCGACGTAGGTGAGATAGTCGGAGGACGTGAAGTTCCAGCGTGCGAACAATTCTGCCCACGCCTGTTCGTGGATGACGGCGGTCGGCGTGATCACGCCGTCGAGGTCGAACAGCACTGCGTCATACGACAGCCAATCGACGGTACGTCGCTCGCTTTCCATCGACCGCAGCGTAGGCGACGACGTGAACCGGCCGACGGAACTGACCGGCCGACCTGGCGTGCTCGATCGTCGCTGACGCCAGGCGGTGTCGCCCGCCGATGTTCAGCCGGCGGATGTTCCGCTCGTCGCGACCGCCTTGAGCGACTTGTAGTCGAGCTTGCCGTTGACGGCCCGACCGACCGAATCGATCAGGATGACCGACTTCGGCGCTTTGTATCGAGCCAGCCGGGCCTTGACGTGATCGATCAGTTCGACTGTGTCGATCGTCATCCCGGGCTCGAGCTCGACCAGCGCTGTGATCGCCTCGCCGAAGCGTTCGTCGGGCAGCCCGACGACGGCCGCATCGTGTACGGCCGGGTGCAGCTTGAGGCACTCCTCGACCTCCTCCGGGTACACCTTCTCGCCGCCGGTGTTGATGCACTGGCTGCCGCGACCGAGCAGCCGAACCGTTCCGTCGGCGAGCACCTCGGCCCAGTCGCCGGGGATCGAATAGCGCTTGCCGTCGATGATCTTGAACGTGGCAGCCGACTTGAGCTCGTCCTTGTAATAGCCGATCGGGGTGTTGCCCTGAATTGCGACCAGGCCGAGTTCGCCCGAGCCGGGAGTCACGTCGCGCCCATCCTCGGTCACCACCCTGGTGTTCGGTCCGAGCTCGAACTTGGCGGTCTCACCGCTGGTCTCCGAGGTCGTGGTGTTCGTCGCCATCCCGATCGCCTCGCTCGATCCGAGCGCGTCGACCAGGATCAGGCGCGGGTTGTGGCGCAGCAGACCGTCCTTGCTCTGCTTGGACCAGATCACACCGGATGAAACGATCACCCGAAGCGAGGTGATGTCCCATCGGTCGGGTTCTGCGTCGAGCGCCCGCAGGATCGGCTTGGCGAAGGCGTCGCCGACGATCGAGATCGAGTTGATCCGGTGGCGCTCGATCGTGTCGAGCAACTGGGCCGGATCGAAGTGCCAGTTCTCCATCGTGGTGACCGAACCACCCACCATCAGGGTGCTGATGGCGTTGAACAGGCCGGTGCCGTGCATCAGCGGTGCGCCGGGCAGACCCTTCGGCCCCGCCTTCATCACGCGATCGCCGACCGCGTCGAGGTTCTGCTCGGGTGGCATGCGGCGCTTGTTGTTGGCGTCGAGCGCGCCGAACATGTCGTCCTGACGCCACATCACGCCCTTCGGCATCCCGGTCGTGCCGCCCGTGTACAGCAGGAACAGGTGGTCGCCGCTGCGGCCCCACGGGCCCTGCGTGCGCCCCGGATTCGATCGTGCTGCAGCTTCGTACGGTTGGGCCCAGTCCGGGCACGGACCGTCACCGTGATCGACCCACAGCCACAGCCGCACGCGTGGCACACGTTCGCGGATCTCCTCGATCTGGTCCGCGAATGCACCGTGGAACACGACGGCGACCACATCGGCGTTGTCCCACAGGTACACCAGCTCGTCGGCGGCGTAGCGGTAGTTGGTGTTGACCGTCGCCATTCCTGCCTTGAAACAGCCGAACACGCTCTCGATGTATTCGGGGCAGTTGTAGAGGTACTGGGCGACCTTGTCCTGTTCGAGCAGCCCGGCGTCGAGCAGGCAGCGGGCGACGCCGTCGGCGCGCCGGTCGAACTCGGCCCACGAGATGATCCGGTCACCCTGTTGTTGGGCGAGCTCGTCGGGGATCTGATCGGCGATCCGCTCGAACACGTCGGCGAAGTTCCAGCCCGATGTAGTCACGGCGCTGACGGTACCGGCGCGGGCGCCCGGTCAGAGATTCGGAGGACCGTCACGCAGGCGATCGAGGATCGCCAGGCCCGGCCTGGCCTGCCCGACCGCATCCCATTGGGTCTCCAACCACCAGGTCGCCCCCGCACCGGCCCAGGCGGCCGGCGAGTGTTCGGCCCACTCACCCTCGATGATCACGTCGAAGCCGTCGCCCGGCAGCTGGTGAGCGACCGCGGACAGCTCCTCGAGGGTCGCCTGCCGGGCGGTTCCGTCGTCGATCACCTGGGGGATCAGGCCGTCCCATCGCAGCGCACGTCGCATCGACCGCTCGTGACCGAGCGCGCCGACGCACCAGATCGGAACTCGCGGTGCCTGCACGGTATGGCCGATCGTCGGGAACTCGGTCGGCTGCACGGTGTAGTGCTTGCCGGAATACTCGAATGGTTGGCCTTGCCACAACCCGCAGACGACGTCGAGGCACTCGTCCATCAGCTCGGCACGCTCACGTTTGCCGCACTCCTCGCCGAAGGCGTGCATGCCGGTATCGACCGCGCCGAGCCCGACCGACAATGTCACCCGTCCGTTGCTGAGCCGATCGACGGTCGCGACCTGGCCGGCCAGTTCGGCCGGCCGACGCCGCGACGGTGGCGTGAGCATGGTGCCGAGCCGGATCTTCGAGGTGCGAACCGCGGCGAGCGCGAGGCTGATCCACGCGTCGACACCCCAGACGGGCTCCCACACGAACACACCGTCCCAACCGCATTCTTCTGCGACGGCGGCGAGTTCTCCGACCTCGTCGGCGTCGGCCCAGGGAATCACGAAGCCGAACCTCATACCCCGACGCTAGACCAGATCGGTACTCCGGATCACTGGCCGACGAGGCCGGGTGCCTACGATCGGCCACATGATTGCTGTCGACACCAAGCCCGTGGCGAACGCTGCGCAGGTCGCGCGAGAACATGCCGACGAGGCCGAAGAGCTGCGTCGGCTGCCCGACATCACGGTGTCTGCGCTCGCCGAGGCGGGTCTGTTCACCCTCTGCCTGCCGACTGCTTACGGTGGTCCTGGCACGGGACCGCTCGCGCTGGTCGATGCCGTCAGCCAGGTCGCCGCCGGTGACGGTGCAGCGGGATGGTGCGCAGGCATCGCGTCGACCACATCGTCGATGGCCGCGTTCCTACGACCCGACGTGGCCACAGCGATCTTTGCGACGCCCGACACGGCGACGGGTGGAGTCTTCGCCCCGAATGGCCGAGGCGTGCGCGAGGGCAACGGCTACCGGGTGACCGGACGATGGCAGTGGGGGAGCGGTACCCAGCATTGCGAGTGGATCGTCGGTGGAGCGATGTGCGACGACGGCTCCCAGCGGGTCTGCTTCTTCCCGAGATCCGACGTCGAGTTCATCGACACGTGGCACAGCGTCGGCATGCGAGGCACCGGGTCGCTCGACATCGCCGTCAGCGACGTGTTCGTCTCCGAGGAGTTCACGGTGCAGCCCGGCGCGTCCCGGGTGTTCGTCGACGAACCGCTTGCGCACTTCCCGAACTTCACGCTCCTGGCACTCGGTATCGCGGCCACCGGGTTGGGTGTCGCTCGACGAGCGCTCGACGAGCTGATCGACATCGCCGGGGCCAAGAAGCCGCAGTTCTCGTCGCGAACGTTGGCCCAGAGCGGCTTCGCTCAAACCGAGTACGCCCGAGCCGAGGCCAGATGGCGGGCAGCTCGGGCGCTGCTGCGCAGCGAGGTCGGAGACGCGTGGGATTCGGCGGTCGAGGGCGGCAAGGTCACGGTCGAGCAACGCGTCGCGATGCGCCTCGCCGCTGCGCACGCGGCGGTCGAGAGCATCGAAACTGCGACACAGGGACGTCGGCTATTGACGCAGCAGTCAGCATGCCGCCGCCGAGCGTGCCGGAGATGCCGTGCATGTAGCGCGTGCTGGCCCCGACGATCCACAAGCCCTTGATCGCGGTGCGTGCTGCCGGTCGCTTCAGCAGCATCTGTTCGGGGGTTGCCGCCAGGCCGTAGGAGGTGCCGCCGGTCGACCGGACGAAACGTTCGTGCGTGATCGGTGTTGCGGATTCGGAGTAGACCACCGATTCGGTGATGCCCGGGATGGCGCGCTCGGCGCTGCGCATGAGGGCGTCGTGCAATTGCTGCTTTCGCCGCAGGTACTCGGGATTGCGCCGGTACGACTCACCGGCCACGGGCCCGCCGCCCTGCAGTCCCCAGAACCGATGGTCGGCGGGTGCGGCGGTCATGATCTGGATGTTCGTCTGACCCGGGCGGGCGAGGCGTTCATTGCCGGGATCCTTCAGGCTTGCTGACGTGAGATACGCGAATGCATTCTTGGGCATCACGCCTGCGGTCACTTGTGTGTACGCGCGGTCCAAGTCGTCATCGGGGGTACACCCACCAGTTGGTGTTGGGCGAGCCCTCCGCGGCGAGATCGCGGTCGAGGATCAGGTATTCCACGTGCAGTGGGACCGCCATGGTCGCTTCCCGTATCCGGGTGCGCAGTTTCGACGGAACGGCGTCCGCCGGCAGGAGTTCGGTCAAGGTGCGTTTCAGGTCTGCGTTGGACACCACGATCGGTGCGGTGGTAGGTGTCGGGTAGTCCCCGGCGGCGGTCCGCGGCCGGGCGCCGTACGCGAACGCCTGCAGCCGCCCCGCCCTCGAGCAGGATCTCGTCGACCTGTGTCGCAGTAGGACCTGTCCGCCGTTGTCGGTGATGACCCGCGACAGAGCGTCGGCGATCGGTTGTCCGCCACCTCGCGGATACCAGGCCCCGCCGGCGTAGTGGAGGAAGACGCCCGCGTGCGCCAGAAAGGAGACCTTGCTCGGCGCCACCGCGTAGGTCCCGCCGATACCCGCGAGCACCGTGCGCAACCTCGGGGATGCACCGATGCGGTCGAATACGTCGCCGAGGGTCGCCGACATCACGCGCAGGGTGCGGTAGCCGGGGCCGAGGATGTCCACGGCCTGCTTCGGGTTGCGCACCCGGGCCGCCTTCGACATGACGGTGCGTAGGTCGCGCAGCAGCCCAACGTATGCGTCGATCGCCTCGAGTTCGGTCGGGAAAGATGTGGCGAGGGCGTCGCGATAGTTTCCAGACCAGCCGGAACCCGGAACTGCTGCACCGCTCCGGATTCGAACAACAACGTGTCATAGCCGGTCTGGTCCATAGGCAGGTAGTCCGGACGGATTCCCAGTGGCTCCAGAGAACTGAAGGCACGGTGCCCCGTGATCCGCAGCTACCGAGGTAGTGCAAACCGACGTCGAACTCGTACTGGTCGTCGGTGGCCGGGTCACGGTGGGTGAAACAACTCATGTTCCCGCCGGGGACCGTGTGGCGGTCGAGGACGATGACTCGCTTGCCGACCGCTGCGAGGTAGGCGGCGCACGAGAGGCCGCCCGGGCCGGCTCCGATAACGATGACATCCGCGTCGGTGCTCATGCCACGAGCCAATCACAGGTTGTGGGACAAGCACCGCGGAGAGGGTTGAACAGTTGGCGGAGCAAGAGGCGGAGTCGAGCCGTCCCGCCGGGCGCGTCTCGGTGGCGAGGGTGCGCGGGCCCTGTGGGGCGGGTGGCGCGGCCCCCGTCACGCGGTGTCATTGCTTTGTGGTGAAACCCCGGTGTCCAGCGACCCGGTTCAGGGTCCTGCGGCTGGTGGTGCCCGGTTGGTGGTGGTGGTGTAGCGGCCGGTGGGGGTTTGGGTGATGGCTAGTGTGCCGTGGTGGATTTGGCGGTGGTGGTAGTGGCAGACCAGCACGAGGTTGGTGAGGTCGGTGGGGCCGGCGTCGTCCCAGGGGCGGATGTGGTGGGCGATGCAGCGGTGCGCGGGCACGGTGCAGCCGGGGTAGACGCAGCCGTTGCCGTCGCGTACGGCCAGCGCGGCGCGTTGGGCTTTGGTGGCGTAGCGGTGCGCGAATCCGACAGCCAACGGCGCCCAGTGGATCTGGTCGGTGGGGATCCCCACGACGTAGGTGACCTTCGCGGAGCAGGTGGTGGTGTGCACGTCGGTGCGCGATGCCAGCAGCCCGGACGGCCAGCGCACGCCGAGTCCGGTGGCCAGCTGGTCGGGGGTCAGGGTCAGCGTGACGTGGCCCAACCCGGAGGGCCGGTCGACGACGTCGAGGGCGCGGTGGGCGATTTCGGCGAGGGCGTCGGCGGTGCGGTTGCCGGCGGTGCGCTCATCGTCGGGGCCGGTCGCGGTGGCGTACACGTCCAGGGCCGCCGCCAGCGCGGCGCCGGTTGCCGGGTCGAGGAACCCGGTCAGGTGCCACCAGCCGTCCAGGCTGGACGACAGCCGGGCGTGACGGCGGGTGCGGGCGGCTTCGGCGTCGCGGTCGTGGTCTTCGGGGCGGTAGTTCTGGATCAGCACGTCGAGGAATCCGCGCGAGGTCTTTGGCACTGTGGTCGCGGGCGAAGGCCACCACGGTGTCTTCGCAGGTGCTCAGCGCATCACCGAGGGTGCGGTGGGCGCCGCGGATCGCCCGGACATGCTCCAAGGTGATGGCCCCGTCGGCCAACGCGGCCGCGGTCTCGGGCAGGACATCGCGCAGGGCGCGGGCGGTGTGGACCCACCACCCGGCATGACCGGCCGGGGTGCGGGTGGACTTCGCCAGCCAGTCCCCGGTCGTGCGATGCCCGGCCAGCTGCGCCCCGCCGCGGGTATCAAACGACGCGAGGGCTTTGGCCTGGACCGCGGCCAGCTGCTGGGTGACGGTGTGTACGTCCAGGATCGTGCGTTCCAACTCGGCGAGCGACCATTCCGCCGGGTCCATCCCCAGTAGTTGGTCGAGGTGGGAACGCAGCCCGTCCAACGCCGCATCCGGATCCGTGCTCGTGATGGTCATGACTGCCCCCCCTCGCTTCGAACACTAGTACGAGGGTGCGACAAGTTCTCGCGTGCGAACACATCTGTGGACAAGCCGCAGTAGGACAACCGTGCTGGTTTGCGGCCTGCCAGTGCGCCGGGTAGCGACCGCCTTGGTCTCAGAATCGATGGACGAACCATGCGATCGCCAGATTGGAGCAGGACACATGTACGCAGGTAGAACGAATTCAGTCGCATTTGTCCTCTGAAAGTGAGGAATCACTCACCTAGGGGGCTAGATGCTACGAATGGTCGATAAATGGGTACAGGACAAAAGGGGTGAAATTATGACTGGCCACACGAGGTCGAATCGGGCAAGCAACTTCTTGCACCGCACATGGTCTGTTGTCTCGCATCTGGTAGACGACGTGGAGCCGGACCGGCTCTCATCCGTAGCTCCCATGAGGGCAGATGGGACTCGGGCCAAGCCCTTCTCGCAGAGCTGCTGACGACTCAGCAGGCAAACCGTCGCGACACGGTGAACTTTGTCATGCCCGAACCCCCACAGAGGGCTGTTGCTCCTGCAACGCCAGCCTGCGCTTGACGCGCAACATCTTGCTCGGTCGCCTTGCGGCACAGAGGCCAAGGCGGCGGCGCTTGAATCTCGGGACCGATCAGCCGTTGTCTGATTTACTTCCCCCGATCTCACCTCAGCACTGAGGCGTTGGACGGGCGTGCGCACAGGACAGCGCAGGCTGGCGTCCCGGGAAATCAGCCGTTGTTGCGCCTTCCGCCGGAGGGGAACGTTTTCGCCGGCATGTTTGGCTGCGTTCCCGGGGTTGTGGCATCCGCGTCGAAACCGACTCCGCCGTGTGCGCGCACCATGTCGAAGTACGTGTTGGCGCCGGCGTCCTCCACTGCGGATAGACCTTTCAGCGGGATCAGCCCGAGGAAGGTGGTGAAGCCCACGCCGTTCTCACAGGTGCGCAGGTACGGGGCCATCCGCTTGGGTGTACTCAACTCCCGACGGCACAGCATCCGGATGTCGCCCCGGAACTTCTTGTCGATCTTCAACCGGCTCCACTTGCGGAAGTCCACGTACCTCTTGTCCAGAGCGTCGTACATGGTGATGCCCGAGTAGGCCGCGTCATGGATGTTGCACGCGTTACGCAAACGCACTTTGGTGCGATCCTCGGCGTACCCGTACTCCCGCACGTCCCCGAAGTAGTTCTGCAGCCACTCCGCGGTCGGACCGTATCCGGCGGTGCCGCAACCGTTGACGTTTGCCCTCGAGATCGGCACTGCGATCGACAGCCACTCATTGATGGGACTGTAGCTTGCCCACCTCGTCCTTCGCCTGGGCGCCGCCGAAGAAGGGTCCGGATCCTTCGGGGTCTTGGTCAGGCGCAACGAGTACCGGCCGTTCTTCACGAACCGTTTCGTGCTGGCACCGCCGACGACTGTGCCACCAGAGAACAGTCGCATCGTGCCGAGCGCCTTGCCCGAGTTGTCACTCATCCGGAAGGTGAGTTTGAGTGGGTAGTCGGCGATGTTGCGGTGTTGCTTCAGCGCCTTCTTGCCGACGTCCGCGTAGATCTTCGAGCGCTTCTTCAGCGAGATGGTCGGCTTCTTCGTGTCCGATGAACCCGCCACGACCGCCAGCGACAGCCGCACGCTCGGGCCGCCGCACACCCCGTAGTCGTTGCAGTTGCGCGACGACACCGACGCGGAGAGGTAGCCGATGACCTCGCCGGTCTTGTCGGCGTCGGTCGCCTTGGGCGCCTTGGTGGACAGGCTGTACGGCAGCGTGTACGTACCGCCGCCCACCCGCTGCGAGAATGACGCGCCCGGGCTACCGCTGAGGTCCGCACTCTGCGACAGGTTGGTGACGTAGCCCTCGCTGATCGTGTAAGACGCCGAGCCGCTGAAGCTCACTGTGCTCCCGGCTCGAACAACGCCGTCATAGGAGTCTGCCAGTTCCGTCGGCGGGGCCGAAGCCCCGGACAGCGCCCAAGTGAGGGTGTGACCGTCTGCTTCCTGCGTGCCCGACAACGGCGTCCCGGACAGAGTGGCAGAGGCCGATCGAGTGTCCGGATCGCTGGTGAGCGCGGAAGCGGGTGAGGTGCTGAGAGTGAGGACCACGGCGGCGGCGATCGCCAGTCGGAGGGTCATTGGGCTAGTCATGGGACGCCCCCTTCCCCAGATATCAAGGATACGCCTGCAGAAACGGCTGTGGGGATGACCACGGCATCCACCGGGCCACCCCCACAGTCACGGCTGCC
>CAVPAQ010000010.1:0-344390 GCA_963701575.1 uncultured Acidimicrobiaceae bacterium | reverse complement strand
CGCACCGAAGCCGTAGCCGAGCAGGACGGCATCTCTCCGGTCGTTGACCGCCCGAAAGCGGAAGGCGTGGAAGGCGGCCACCAGCAGCACCCAGTTCAACGCATGAAGCACATCGTCGGTCTGCGGATACTCGTCGTACAGCCCGAACAGATTGCCGAGCGTGTCGAGCAGGAACGGGGCGGCCAGCAACAGATCGCCGGTGTGGGCATACGGGCTCCAATGTCGTCGCCAACCCATCACCGGAACGAGGACCGCAGACGCCATGAATAGTGGGGCACGCATCGGCATCGCCTTACCGTCCACGGAATCCTGGATGATGACGATCGCCACGAAGAAGGCGACGACCAGACCGACCTTGACGGCGATGTTCAAGCGTCGCTTCACGCCGTCCGGTCGAGGTCGAGCACCTGCGACAGCTGCTCGTCACCCTGGCCCGGTCGCCATCACACCGAGCGTACGCCCAGCGCCCGGTGCAGGCCGGCCCATTCCGGCCTGCGGCGCGGCGCTGTCGGAGCCCGTGGGACTCCTCCCCATTCATCGGGGGCCGTGGTCTTTCTCTACGGGTTGGGCATGCCCGAGAGCCGGGCATGCCCCAGTGGAGGAACCACCATGCACCGGTCATCGAGTCAACCCCGAAGCGTCCGTGGCTACGGCCGCGAGGCACAGTCAGCGTTCGAAACGATGCACCGATCGCTCGTCGACCTCGTCGACGTCGTCGTCGCCGTGCGCTACTTCGGACCGAACGCGTGGGTTTCAAGACCGAGTGCGGGCGGATGTCAGCCGACTTCGCGAACCGCCTGCACATTGACATGGGGGCGATGGCCGACGCGGTGCGCCAACGACCTCAAGATCGCCGCCTCGCTCGGCGGCGCCCCGATCCACATCCAGATCGACAACCGTCCGATCACCCCACCCGTGCCGCAAGCCGTCGATGACGTCGACGACGACACGGCCGCTCGAGGCCATGGTGCCGGTCTGGCTCGCCGGCGTTTCGCCCAACTGCGCGACGGTCTCACCACCAACCTCCAGCGTCTGCAGGGCGACCGACTGGGAGGGCAACGCCAAGCTCGCCTGATCGACGCCGTCTGCTTCACCACCTCTGCGCACGCGAAGCGTGACGAGGCCAATACGTTGTCGGCCAACGTCACCCGCCAGGTCCAGAGCGTCGTCGCCGCTGATCGCGATCGCGGTCACCGGAACGGCACGCGGAGTTCGTGGTGGATCTGATCCTGCGCGTGCGGAGTTCGGTGGACGGATCGACGACGTCATCGTCGTCGTCGACCCCGTCCCAGAACGTCGGCGAGCTGACCGTCGCCCTGTGCCAACACGTCGGCGAGCCCACCGACGGAGCAACGCTGACGTCGGTGCGGCTCGGAAGGTCGTTGGCGCCCGACCAACTCGTCGCCGGGGCCGGTGTCATGTCCGGCGACGAACTCGTGGTCGGTCCGCCCGGCCTCGCCACCGGGGCCTACCAGCTGCCGACGCGTGCCGTGTCGGCCGACCTGACCGCCGGCCTGATTCGTGCTGATCATGGCTGCTGCAACCCGGCTCGCAGACCGATCGGCCGGGGGAACTGGGCGCCGACCTGCCGATCGACGATCCATCGGTCTCGTCGTTACGTCGACGTCGAGGTCGACGAAGCATGTCGCGTCACGCTGTTCCCGAGGCCCGACGCCGGCCTGAACGGCAGGACGGCGAACGACGTCGAAGCCGCTGCCGCCACATCGCTGACGGGCGATGACGTGGTAGGTCTCGGCGGCAGTCGAATCGCATTCCGGGCGTTCGAACGAAACGGCGCCGAACATGCGACCGGCTGGGCCGGATCGAGTTCCACCGCACCCCGTACCGGCCACCGATCGTGGTCGAACGCGCCAACGCCGGGATCGGGCCGATCCCCAGCCGACCCGAGCCGCGGAAGCTGCAGATCTTCGCCGTGCTCGCCCCACTCGCTGCGGGTCTCGCGTACGTATGCGTTCACGCGTCAGGTGCAGTTCTTGGCGCTGACGCTGATCTCGCCGGTCAGGATGATCGGCACGGCCATCGAGGAGCTCGAGATCCGGTCGCCGCAACTTCGGAGACCAACTCGTCGTGCTCCGTGCCGAACTCGTCGTGGTGCGTCGGCGAACTCGAGGCGCTTCGACACGCCGAGCGGATCGACCGTCTGCGTGTGGTACCCGATCTGGCCGACCTGGTGCGCCGTGCCGAACTGCGGCACCATCGACCTGTGGGCCCAGGTCGTGGTGCTGCCGACTTCTTGAGCTACGGCTCGGGCTCGGCTCCGCGGCCCCCGTTCGGTTTCCGATCGAGCTCGAGCCCGGCGGTGACGACGATCTCCGACAGGAGGCCGGCAACGCCGTCGAGGGCCTCGACGAGATCGCCAACGTGCCCGTCACCGTCGACCTCTGCGGCGCTGACCCGGCGTTGGGTCTGCACGGCGAACGGGGCCTCGTCGACGGTGTCGTGTCCTCCCTGGCCATCCAGGCCGACGCTCCACAGCCCGGAAGACCTCACGATCGTGGCGGCGGTCTCGTCGTGCCGTCCGCTCGGCTGGATGAAGCTGCTGCTGCATCTCCGCTCCGTCACCTCGCCGCTGGATGGTGGTCACCTCGTCACCTGCCGTGGTCCGACGCCGATGAACTGATCGACAGGTTGATCGAGGTCGCCTTCGTGCCGCCGACTCCTCGGACCGCACCGCCGGCCGCCGCTGGCCGCGGGCTCGCTGGTGCTCCTCGACGAACCAGTCTCGCCCGATCCGGCGGAGGCGGCACGGCTGCTCGACATCGCCCGCCGAGCGCCGGTATCAGCGTGGTGTGGATGGCATCGTCGGCCGCCCACGTCACGCGGTACGCATCCGCAATGTCGGCGTCCACCGCGCGGGTCGGCGTGGTGATGATCGGTCGGCTGTGGGCGACCGACCCTGAGATCCCCGACCGGGCACTCGACGTCGAGCACGCACGGCCCGAGCTCGCCGATCAGGTGGCCAGGACGCTGGCTCCGGTTTGCGACGCCTCGACCGCATCGCAGGCCTCGTCGATACCGTGGATGGTGCCGCTGCTCGACCTGCTCGGGGTCGGCAAGCCGTCCGCCGAATGGGTCGACCAGCATTGGCGGCGAGCGACCGACTACGGGCTGCGCTTTCCGATCGGGGTCGGTGCGAACGGACCGGTCGTGCTCGACCTGGTCCATGACGGGCCGCACACCTTGATCGGAGGCACGTCGGGCTCGGGTAAGAGCGAACTGTTGCAGGCGATGGTTGCGGCACTGGCGGTCCACCACCCGCCCACTCGACTCAACTTCTGTCGTCGACTACAAGGGTGGCGCCTCCTCCCAGGTCTTCGAACGTCTGCCTCACACCGTCGGGTATGTCACCAACCTCGGAGCCGAGCTGTCGCTGCGGGCGTTGATCTCGTTGTGTGCCGAGCTGAACGATCGCATGTCGATCATGGAGGGCCGGGCCAAGGATCTCGCCGAGATGCTCGAGGTCGCGCCCCACGAGGCGCCCCCGTCGTTGGTGATCGTCGTCGACGAGTTCGCCACGCTGGCCAAGGAGGTCCCCGAGTTCGTCGACGGCGTGATCGACGTCGCCCAGCGCGGGCGCAGCCTCGGCCTCCACCTGGTGCTCGCCACCCAGCGCCCGCCGGTGTCGGTCACCGAGAACAGCCTGCGCTCAACACCAACCTACGGATCGCGCTGCGCATGCTCGACCGCGCCGAGTCGACGTCGATCATCGACAGCCCGGACGCGGCCGACATCCCGGTGCCCCTGCGCGGGCGGGGCCTGGCGCGGCTGGGCCCCCGTCAACTCGTCGAATTCCAGAGCGCGTACGCCGGTGCACCGCTCGTCAGCGGTGAGCCACAGCAGGCAGTGCTGGTCGGCACGTACGCGCGAACCGACGACTCGCCGCGCGCGATCGACAACCGCGGCCCCAGCGCCGGCGCCGGCCAGTCATCGGCGTGCTGATCGACGCCGCTGGTCGAGGCCGATCGACGCGACCTGCACCCGCCTCTGCGACGGCCGTGGCGCGAGGTCCTGCCCGACGTGGTGCTCCTCGACGAGATGCTCGCCGACCCGGCCACCGACGATGCCCGCCGCCAGCCCGGCCGGTTCGTGGCCATGGGGCTCGTCGACGCACCTGACCGACAGGACCAGCACCCCGGGATCGTCGACCTCGAGGAAGAGGGTGGTGGCTGGCTGGTGTTCGGCAGCGGCGGGTCGGGCAAGACCACGCTGCTGCGCACGGTCGCCGCGCGATCGCTGTCGCGGAATGGGCCACGGTGATGTGGCGACGATGGTGTTCGACTTCGCGTTCCGCGGGGGATTGGGCGGGCTGCGAGTGCTGCCGTCGGTGATCGACGTTCGCGACCGGCGACGATCTCGAGGCGGTCACCCGACACCTCACGAGACTGGACGGCGAGCTCGAACGCCGCCGCCGATTGCTCGCAGATGCCGGAGCCGAGCATCTCACGGCGTACAACGCTGATCGGCCGCCGCTCGCGAGGATCGTCGTGCTGATCGACGGCTTCGCTGGATTGGTGAGCACATTGCTCGAACCATCCGGCGCATTGAGCATGTCGTCGGACCTGTGGAGCGACCTCGTGACTCGGCTCGTGATCGACGGTCGTCAGGTCGGTATCCACACCGTCATCACCGCGGATCGACGCAATGCGGTGCCGTCGCGGCTGCATTCGGCGGTGGCCAATCGCCTCATTCTCCGTCATGCCGACGAGGGTTCGTACGCCGAGCACGGTGTGCCCCTCGATCGCGCCCGCGGGCTCGACCTCAAGCCGGGACGTGGCCTGTTGCACGGTGCTGCCGTGATCCAGGTCGCCTCCGTGTCGTCCGATCCCGTGGCCCGCTCACAGGGCGAAGCATTGGCGGTCATCGCCTCCACGAGCGCCGACGATCCCACGTCGGAGCTGGCGAGCGCACCATTGCCCGACCACCTCTCGCTCGAGCGCCCCGATCCACGAGCCCCCGGACCGGCCGCTCCGGCCGGTGCCCTGCGCGCTGTGATCGGCGCCGTCGACGTGTCGGGAATGCCGGCGGTGGTCGATCTCGACTGGGCCAACCTGGCGATCGCCGGGCCGCCCCGCTCGGGTCGTTCGACGGCGCTCGCGGCCGCGGCGACGGCGCTCGGATGTCACTCCGACGTGACGGTCGTCGGGCCGGCGAGCAGCCCGCTCGGCCGCTACGGGTTCGAGCGGGCGGCCTTCGGGCGAGCGATCGAGGTGGCCCCGTTCCTCGATCGGCTCGCAAACGAACTGGCGCTGGCGCGCCCCCGACCGACGGTTCGTACTGATCATCGACGACGCGGACACGTTCGACGATCCGACCGTCGCCCCGGTCCTCGACCGGCTCGTCGCCCACGACTCGTTCCGCGTCGTGGCGGCCGTGGAGTCACGGTCGATGACGGGCTATACCAGCAGTGCCCTGGTGGGTCTGTTGCGTCGGGCGCGGCGGATCTTGATGCTCCAGCCCGATGATCCCAGCGAGTTCCTCCAGACCACCGGTGTGCGGTTGGCCGTCCGCCCCGGCCTGCGTCTACCTCCCGGCCGCGGCGTCCTGCTCGCCGACCGCGTCCCGGCCATCGTTCAGATCGGCATCCACGCTGGGGCGCCGGCGAGCGACGCGTTCATTCGCGAGCATCCCCTGCAGCATCCTCGGCGTCGAGCCGCTCACGATCCGACTGCGGCAGTACCGGACGCAGCAACTCCATCTGCTTCCACTCCGGAATCGGAGGCTCGTGACCCCGAGCCGGTACGAACGTAGAGATCTCGCCGTCCTCGTGGATGTAGCGGCCGCAGTTCGGGAACACGCGGCCGATCGAGACGATGATCACGGCCTGGGCACCGTGATGTCGGGCGACGTCGGACGGGTCGATCGACACCCGTGCCGTGCCGTGCACCCGCATCCGCCAGGGACGTTCGGTGTCGATGAACAGCAACGCCACCTTGCCGGTGTCGTCGATGTTGCCCATCGTGCGCATCATGCCGTTGCCGTCATAGCTGGGTATTCGCAGCTCGGACGGGCCGACGACGTCGACGAAGCCGATGGCACCACCCTTGTAGGACACGTCCGGCCATCCTTCGGCGTCGACCGTCGAGATCCAGACCGTGGATTGGGCTCGGATCAGAGCGATGTCGTTGGCGTTCAGCTCGGAGTGCACCGTGAAATCGAGCAAGACATCGGCCAACCGCCGCGAGTCGAACGCGTCCTGAAGCGCCCGAGCGCCCGCTCCGTACAGCGGCGAGTTGGGAGTTGTGCCGGGCACGTCTCCCAACTTAGGCGAGGGCGGACTCGAAGTGGCCGAGGGCGGCGGTGACCTCGTCACGGGTGGTCTGCCAGCTCGTCACCAGCCGAATCGAGTCGTGACCCATCCGGTAGAACAGCAACCCGGCCTGTTCCAGGCGGTCGATGGCCTCGGCCGGCAGGCGCACGAAGAGCATGTTGACGTCTGGCCGATTGATGAACTCCACCGGCAGCTCGGCCAACCCGGTTGCGAGCTGGGCCATGCGATCGTTGGAATGCCCGGCCAATCGCAGCCAGAGGTCGTCGGCGAGGTAGGCGAGGACCTGGGCGGACTGGAACCGCATCTTCGAGGTGACGTGACCCGAGCGTTTGGTCCGGTACACGAGTTGCTCGGCGGCGTCATGATCGAACACGACGATCGCCTCGGCGGAGAGCCCCCCGTTCTTCGTCGCCCCCAGCGATACGGCATCGACGCCGGCCCGCCACGTGAGCTCGGCCGCCGTGCAGCCGAGCGCAACCAGGGCATTCGCGAAGCGAGCACCGTCGAGGTGCACCTGCAACCCGCTGCCGTGGGCGATCGCGGCCAGCTCGGCCAGCTCGTCGAGCTGGTAGATCGTGCCCATGTCGGTGGGCTGGGTGAACGACAGCACCGACGGTTGGGAGTGGTGGGGGTCGCCCCATGTGATCGAGCCCAGCGCCGCTCGCAGGGCGTCGGGCGTCATGCGGAAGTCGTCGCCCGGCACACCTTTCATCACGGCGCCACCGCCGAGCATCGACGTGGCTCCTCCCTCGTTGGTGAGGATGTGGGCTGTCTCATGACAGATCACAGCGCCCCAGGGCGGAGTCAGCGCCGTCAGCGCCAATGCGTTGGCTGCCGTTCCGCTGGTGACGGGGAAGACGCGTGCGGTGTCGTGCTCGAACACCTCGCGGATGCGGTGCTCGAGTCGGGAAGTGGTGGCGTCGGCGCCGTAGGCGATCGCCGAACCGACGTTGGCCTCGGCGATCGCCGCCAGGATCTCGGGGGCGACACCGGCTGAGTTGTCGCTGCGGAATTCGATCGTGGTCACCAAGGCGTTCTACCAGTCCACGACCGGGAGTCGACAGTCCAGGTGGAGCGACGGGCTAACGCCGTTCGCGGATGCCCTGGTCGTAGGCAGCGATGACCGCCAGCACCGACATGGCGGCGATCGCGCTGACGCCGATGATCGTCACGCCGTGGATGTGCATGTCGGTCGCGCCCGGGTTCCGAAAGCCAGGGCCGACGGGCCGATTCGTGAGCTCGAACAGGGTGCTCGCCGCGAGCCAGACGATCGGGACCGTGCCCCCGATCGCCAGACCCAGACCCCATCGGCGCACGGTGAGAAACCCGATCACCCCTGCGAGCAGCAGCAGCCCGAGCTGCACCAAGCGACCGGCCAGGAGCATCGCCGGGGCCTCTCCCGGGCCGTCGACGACATACCAGTTGTCGCTGAACACGGCCTGATTCTCGGGCAGGAGCGGGCCGCCGGCCGCGACGACGGCGGCCAGTGCCCCGAGCGCGGCGATCCATGGGTTGAGACCGCTGCGCCGGTCGCTCGCCGCGTCGTTGATCGCCGCGAAGAACAGCACCACGCCGAGCGCTCCCGCAGCGAGCGTCAACCAGTAGGCCAGGTCGCGGGTGATGGTGAGGGTGAACTGCTGTTCGTTCGGAATCGCCACGAACGCATGGGCGGCGTCGATCGGGATCTGCGCCAGACCTACCGTGAGGCCGGCGAGCCCGGCGACCGCGAGGCCGGCGCCACCGGCGAGGCCGGCGCCCCAGCGCCAATGGAAACCCGCCGCCACACCACCGGCCACCATGACGATGATCGCCAGTAGGCCGGCGATCGAGAGGTTGTCAGCCAGATCGTCGACGATCCATGTTCCGGTGCGGAAACCGAACGGCGTGTCGTCACTCGGCGCCAGACGCGTGTCGCTCGTGACGGTGACGATGTCGGCGAACAAGCTGGCCAACGTCACGACACCGGTCAGCAGCGCGATCAGGCTGACGGCGCCGAACTTGAAGCCGGGGTGGGCGCGCCCAGCATCGGAGAACACCGGCATCTCAGCCGTGGCGACGGGCGCGATCGTTGCGGTCACGCCTGGAGACGGTTCTGGTTCGGCAAGGTCGTACGGGGTCGCGGCGTCGGCACCGAGCCCGACCGCGCCGTCGCCGATCTGGTTCTTCCAGATGTCGGTGACCGGCTCGGTGGCGGGAAGGCCGGCGGTGATCCCCTCCAGCGTCCGGCTGTCGGCGGTGGCCGCGCCGGCCTGAACCGTGAGCGCGCCGGTTGCGGCCCAGACCGGATCGTCGCCGATCCAGTCCTCGTCGCCCGCTACCGCACTGGGCTGTTGATCGTCACTGGGCTGTTGATCGTCGGAGGCGGGCACCGCTGTGTCCGCCACGACGACGGGTGGCGTCGACGGTGACGTGGCCCGTCGCGTCGACGGCATCAGCTCGGTCGGCTCGTCGAGGATCACGCTCACGTCGGGCGCATCCGCGACGACCGACTCGGTGTCGTCGATGTCGTCGGTGGGCTCGATCGTCCCGGTGTCGTCGGTGTCGTCGATGTCGTCGGTGGGCTCGATCGTCCCGGTGTCGTCGATGTCGTCGATGTCGTCGGTGGGCTCGATCGTCCCGGTGTCGTCGGTGGTCTCGAGCAGGGAGACGCCACAGCCCGTGCAGAAGCGATCGCCTTGCTGCACCGCTCGTCCGCACTGGCCACACACCATGGCACCGCATGATACGGGTATCGACCGGTGCGTCACCGAAGCAGCTTCGACTCGACATCGACACGTCACGCGCCCGTCATGCACACGTCGGTCACACGGTCGGGTCGCGATCGAGCCGACGAAGCTGAGATGCGACATACGGACGGGCTCGACGTTGACCGCCACGTTCGCGGATTGCCGACTGCAGCGCACGCAGCGCACGCACGATCGTGTCGCGGTTTGGGTTCCAGCCACGACGATCGCATTCGTCGTACCAATCGCCGGGCGTCCGGTGCCCTCGTTCGCCGTTGCAGCGACGGCATGCCGCGAGCTCGTTCTCGATCCAGCTCGGCCCGCCCTTGATCCGCGGCACGAGGTGCTCGGTGGTGGCCGCGACCAGTCCGACCTCCAGCGGTCTGCGGCACCACACGCACTCCGCGCCATCGCGCTCGAGAATCAGCGTCATTCGTTCGCGCCGGTTGAGCTGTCGATCGGCCCGCACCGTCCCCAGCCTGTCAGCCGATCAGCCCGTCGCCTCGAATCGTGGCCGGAACCAGGTCGCCGCATCGGCACTCGCACCAGCCAGAATGCTGGCATGGTCGGCCGCTTCGCACCCTCGCCAACCGGTGAGCTGCATCTCGGCAATCTCCGGACGGCACTCGTCGCATGGTTGGCCGCCCGCAGCTCGGGTCGCAGCTTCGTGGTGCGGATGGAAGACCTCGACCGAGCCACCTCGTCGGCAGCTCACGAGCAACGCCAGCTCGACGATCTCGCGGCGATCGGGTTGGACTGGGACGGCGAGGTCGTTCGCCAGAGCGACCGATTCGATCTGTATCGAGCCGAGATCGAACGGCTGCGCGCCCGTGGGCTGGTGTACCCGTGCTTCTGCACGCGCCGCGAGATCCGGGCAGAGATCGACGCGGCGGCCCACGCCCCGCATGCACACCTTCCCGATGGGGCCTACCCGGGCACCTGTCGCGACCTGAGCGCCGCCGAGCGGGCTGCACGCATCGCGGCCGGTCGGCGACCGGCGCTGCGTTTGCGCACCGACTCGCAATCGATCGAGTTCCACGATCTGGTGCACGGACGGGTGGAAGGCGCCGTCGACGACGTGGTGCTGGCCCGTGCCGATGGGGTGCCGGCGTACAACCTGGCGGTCGTGGTCGACGACGGCGCGCAGGGGGTGACGCAGGTCGTGCGCGGCGATGATCTGCTCGCGTCGACCCCGCGTCAGCTCCTGCTGCAGCGCCTGCTCGGGATTGCGTCACCCGAGTACCTGCACGTGCCGCTGGTGCTCGGCGACGACGGTCGGCGATTGGCCAAACGCCACGGGGCGGTGACACTCGGCGAGTTGCGCGCTCAGGGTGCGACCGCTCACGAAGTGTTGACGGTCCTGGCGAGATCAATCGATCTGGCATCGCCCGGCGAACTCGTCACGACAGACGTGCTGCTGGAGCGTTTCGATCCGGCTCGGCTGCCGGTGTCGTCGTCGCAATTCGCCGACCTGCAACGATCGATGTCGTGAGCGACCCGCATGCAACGACCGATCCGCACGACGACCACGCCAGCGACGATCGGTCCCCCTGTCTCTCGGACGGTCTGTCCGATCTCGACATGGTCCTCGGCTATCGGGGCGCGGCTGACGAGCGCTCAGGTGTGTCCGAGGTCGGGGCCGAGCTCTACCTGGTGCCGTTCTGGACACCGTCGTTCTGTTCGGCGGTGATTCGTGCCGCCGAGGCGGTGGGTGGCTTCCAGCCCGATCCGGACGACCCGGTGCCCGGTCATGAAGTGTCGCTCGCGACGATCAGCCCGACGCTGTTCCAGGCGGTTCAGGACGACATCGGCGTCCGCATCTGGCCTCAGCTCCAGGTGGTCTGGCCGCTGATCGAATACGCCGGCCTGCGCGACGCGTTCGTGATCCGATATCGGATGGGTGAACAGACGTCGTTGCGGCTGCATCAGGACGTCGCCCAGGTGTCCGCCACCGTGCGCTTGAACGACGACTACCGCGGTGCCGCGCTCAGTTTCCCGCGCCAGGGCTTCGACAACGCCGGCCAGCCTGTCGGTTCGCTGCTCGCCTGGCCGTCGCTGGTCACCCACCCGCACGAGGCGGCGCCATTGGTCGAGGGCACGAAGTACGCGCTGACGATCTGGTGCGATCTGCCCGGCGATGTCGCGACGTACTGATCGCCGCTGATGCGGGACGGTCCCGCGCAGTGCGCGGCGTGGTGGTCGGGAATCGGGCTCGACACATGGCGGGTTTCCCGCATCGTGAAAGGAAAATGCGCCATTTGTCACAGAAATCCGCCGAAGATGACCTGTCGGCGGCCGTGCTCCTGGGTAGCGTGGTGCGTCATATGTGGATGAGAGGTGGCTTGGCGATCGGGGCAGTGGTGCTGTTGCCCGCCTGCGCCAGCACCACGCTGGCCAGCACCCCCGTGCCCGAACCGGTCGCGCCGATTCCGACCATCACGGTGGCACCGACCACGACCACGGTGCCCGAGACGACGGCAGTCGAGCCCACCACGACCGAGGCATCGACCACCACCACGACCACGGTGCCCGCCCCGACGACCACCTCGATTCCGGCCAACATCATCGCCGTCCCGGCCGCAGATCCACCGATCGTCGGCGTCGGCACCAGCGGCGGACCCGAGACCCAGCGGGCGCAGGAGCGTTTGCTCGAGCTCGGTTTCTGGTTGCAGTCGCCCAACGGCGACTACGGCCTCACCACGAAGCAGGCTGTCATGGCCTTCCAGAAGTACTACGGCCTCACCACCGACGGCGTGCTCGGCGACGAGACCGCGGCGATGATGACCGCCGTCACCGAGCGGCCGCACGGACGTGCCGATGCCGGCACGCTGGTCGAGATCGACAAGGGCTTCCAGTTGCTGTTCTTCGTGATCGACGGCAAGAGCGAATGGGTCCTCAACACGTCGACGGGGAGCGAGCAGCCCTACGACGAGCCCGACAAGAACTCGCCGAACGAACGCCAGGTCGGTGACTCGATCACCCGCAACGGCCTGCACGACGTGTACCGCGAGCGCCCCGAGGGTTGGTGGGAGGGCGATCTCGGCGAGATCTACCGGCCCAAGTACTTCACGGGTGGCATCGCCGTGCACGGCTCGAACAGTGTTCCCGACTATCCGGCATCGCACGGCTGCGTGCGTGTCAGCGTTCCGGCGATGGACTGGATCTGGGAGACCGGTCTGATGCCGCTCGATACCCCTGTCTGGGTGCACGAGGGTAGTCCGATCACCGACAACGGGTAGTCGTTGGCGATACGCCTGCCGTCACGATTGGGCTCTGCGCCGTTCAGTCCCTGGAGAGGTCGTCGTCGTACGAGGCCCCCAGCGCGGCACGGATCTCGTCCTCGTCGATGCTCCACGTGCAGGCGTACATCGCTGCGAGGTCGGGCGCGTCGGCGACCTCGCCCCACGCTGCCGGCTGCCAGACCGCACCGCGCCGGAACGCCTTCGCGCAGTGGCCGAAGATCTCCGCTGTTTCGATGACGACCGCCAATTTGGGCGTGCGCAACTCGTTCGTGAAGCCCGCCAGCAGGTCGGGATCGGTCGTGAGCACTGCGCGACCGTTGATCCGCAACGTCTCGTCCTTTCCGGGCACGATCATCAGTACGCCGGCGTAGGGATGCTCGACCAGGTTGCGGTAGCTGTCGAGGCGGTTGTTGCCGTTCAGGTCGGGGATCGCGACGTGGCGGTCGTCGAGCCGCCGCACGAATCCAGGCGGGCCTCCGCGCGGTGAGGCGTCGACGGATCCGTCTCCATTCGACGTCGCCAGGACGACGAACGGACAACGGTCGATGAACGTCGCCATGCCCTCGTCGATCGCCGAGAACTGCTTGCTCACCGCACGTTCGCCTGGCCGGCGATACAGCGCCTCGAGCTGCTCGAGCGTGGAGATCCGACCTGGCACGTCCATCGGGTCAGTGTGCCACGCCCGGGTCCCCGCCGAGATCCCGGTCACCGTGCTGTCGCCGCTCAGGTCGCCTCGAGCAGCTGCTTGAGGCGAGCGAGGTCCTGAAGCATGGCCCGTCGCATTGCGGCCACGATCAGCGGCGCGGCGAGCCGTGCCAAGCCTTGCGGTTCACCGTGGTTGTGCAGCGTCATGTGGGTCACCCGATGTCCGACCGGACGCCACGTGTAGATCGTGTTCATCGGGAACGGCCCCAGCGCGGTTCGCATCGCCAGCTGTTCGCCGGGTGTGAACTCGACGACCTCGTAGGTGTAGACGAGGTCCCTGCCCAACAAACGCGCCCGGAAGGTGATCAGCGACCCGAGCATCATCGGTGGTTCGGTCTGCCACTGCGCCGATGCGATGCGCCGGCACCACGCGGGGGCGTTCGACGGATCGCCCGCGTACGCGGCAACCTGTTCGATCGGGCGCTCGATCACGATCGTGGCGGTGACGTCAACGCTCATGTTGCTCCTCCTTGCGATGACGCTCGAGCCTGTCTGGTTCGTCCGGGTTCGTGTCGACGCCGTCGGGGCCCGCCGTGATGGGACACGACTCTGGTGTACCACATCGACCCGGCCCGGTTTCGTGGATCGTTTCGTGGATCGAACCATGGCGCACACCACGCGTCGGAGCGATATGCGACCGGCGACCCTGTGTCTGTCGTGGAATGTCGTGCCAGACTGACGGCGCTGAGTGTCGCCTGTGGGGCGAGGCGCAGGGACTCCGAACGACGACTTCGAACGAAGGAATGACATGGGAACGATGACGGCACAAGAGATCGATCAGGCGGTTGTCGGACAGACCGTCGCCATGCGATTCCTCGCGAATCTCGAACGAAATGCCGACGTCGAGGTGCTGCGGTGGAAGGGCGAGGACGGCGAGTGGCACAGTCAGACGCTGGCGCAGGTCGCCGACGATGTCGCACGGCTGACCACGGGTCTGCGTGGCCTCGGCATCGGCAAGGGTGATCGCGTCGTGCTGATGCTCGCCAACCGGCCCGAGTTCCACGCCATCGATCTGGCGGTGCTGTTCTGCGGCGCGACGCCGGTCTCGATCTACAACTCTTCGGCGCCCGATCAGATCGACTACCTCGTCAACCACTGCGGTGCCAAGCTGGCGATCCTCGAGAACGATGCGTTCCTCGCTCGCTTCGACGCCGTGGCCGACCGATTGGGCACGCTCGAGACGACGGTGATCCTGCGGCCGTCCGATGCCACCCCATCGGAGATCGTCCGTCACGCAGATCTGCTCGCGTCCGATCCCATCGATCTCGCCGACGCCGTTCAGGTCGGTGAGCCCGGCGATCTCGCCACGATCATCTACACCTCCGGCACGACCGGCCCGCCCAAGGGCGTGATGTTGAGCAATCGCAACGTGTGCTGGACACTCGAGTCGATCAGCAGCTCGATGCGAGAGCAGACGGGCCTCGAGGCGCTGACCGGCTTCCGCCACGTCTCGTATTTGCCGATGGCGCACATCATGGAACGCTTGCTGGGCCACTACTACCTGGTCGAGTTCGCCACCCAGGTCAACTGCTGCCCGGACTCGGCGATGGTCGCCAAGCTCACCGCAGAGGTGCACCCCCACTTCTTCATCGGCGTTCCGCGTGTGTGGGAGAAGCTCTACGCCGGTGTGCAAGCAGCACTGTCGGCCAACCCGGAGGCTGCACAGGCGTTCGCCGGCGCGGTCGCAGCGGCGGCGCCGGTCGCCGAGAAGGTTGCGGCCGGTACTGCCACCGAGCAGGAGGCGGCACTGTTCGCCCAGCTCGACCAGGGAGCGTTCGCGCGTGTGAAGGCGATGATCGGGCTCGACCAGGCCAAGGTCTGCATCAGCGGTGCGGCACCGTTGTCCGCCGAGGTGATGTCATGGTTCCGCACCATCGGTGTGCCGCTCAGCGAGGGCTACGGCATGTCGGAGACGACTGCCGTGCTCACGTGGTCGCATCTCGCCAAGCCGGGTTTCGTCGGTCGGCCGGTGCCCGGAGTCGAGATGAAGCTCGGTGACGACGGTGAGGTGCTGGCGCGCGGCGGCAACATGTTCGAGGGCTATCTCGACAATCCCGAGCAGACCGCCGACACGGTGGACCCCGACGGTTGGGTCCACACGGGTGACATCGGTGAGATCGACAGCGACGGCTATCTCCGCATCGTCGACCGCAAGAAGGAACTGATCATCACGGCAGGCGGCAAGAACATCAGCCCGGCCAACCTCGAGGCGGCACTGAAGGGCATCTCGCTGGTGGGTCAGGCGTGCGCGATCGGAGAGCAGCGGCCGTTCGTGACTGCGCTCGTGGTGCTCGACCCCGACGGTGCGAAGGCTTGGGCGGCAGCCCACGGCCTGGAGGGCGAGGCGGCGACGATGTCGGCGATGGCGAACAACCCCGACGTGATCGCAGAGATCGAGGCCGGCCTCGTCCCTGCGATGTCCACATTCAACAATGCCGAGGCCGTGAAGAAGGTCAAGGTGTTGGGCGAGGAATGGCTGCCCGACACCGAGCTGCTGACACCGACGTCGAAACTCAAGCGGCGCGGCATCCTCGCTCATTTCGCCGACGAGATCTCCGCGCTCTACTCGAGCTGAACGAAGGACACCACGATGAAGCAACTCTCCGGGCTCGACGCGTCGTTCCTGTACATGGAGACGCCGAACACCTACGGTCACGTGAACGGTCTCGCGATCTACGAGCGCCCGTCCCCCGACTTCGATCCGTATGCGGCGGTGTACGAGCGTTTCGGATCGCTGGTCGGGCATCTCGAGCCGTTTCGCCGCCGTGTCGTCGAGGTACCGTTCGGGCTCGATCACCCGTACTGGATCGACGATCCGAATTTCGATCTCGACTTCCACGTTCGTCAGATCGGCCTGGCACCGCCCGGGGCTGCCGACCAGTTGGCCGAGCAGGTCGCCCGCATCATCGGTCGACCCATGGATCGCAGCCGCCCGCTGTGGGAGGTCTACGTGATCGAGGGCCTCGGCGACGGTCGCTGGGCATTGCTCACCAAGACCCATCATGCGACGATCGACGGCGCGGCGGGCGTGATCATGCTCAAGCTGATGACCGACGAGAGTGCCGATGCGCCATGGCCCTACGAGCCGGTCGCATGGGAGGGTGAACCGCTTCCGACCGACGCCGAGCTGCTGAAGCGCACGGTGAACCACCTGCTCACGAACCCCGTCAAGGCGGCGAGGCTGTCGCTGAAGATGGTCCGCAACTTCGCTGACGCCGCCGGGCTGTCCAGCGTCAGCGGGATCGCCGTTCGTTCTCGCGAAATGATCACGTCGACCGCAGGTCGGTCTGAGCAGGCCACAGCGCTGTCCGAGCAGGTGAAGCGCATCACGATGCCGCTCACGCAAGCACCACCGACGCCCTGGAACAAGAGCGTCGGCCCCGATCGCCGGTTTGCGATGCGCTCGACCGCGCTCGCCAACATCAAACAGTTGAAGGATGCGACGGGCGGCACCGTCAACGACGTCGTGATGGCGATCTGTGCGGGTGCGCTGCGCGAGTACCTGTTGCGCCACGACGCATTACCCGAAGAGCCGTTACGGGCGATGGTGCCCGTGTCGGTCCGTACCGGCATGGAGGAGGATCCGTGGACGAATCGCGTGTCGGCGATCATCGCCGAGCTCCCGACCAACTGTGACGATCCGATCGAACGTGTCGCGCGGTGCAAGGCGGCCATGCACGAAGCCAAGCAGCAGCTCGATCTGGTGCCCGCCGATGCCATCATGCAGGCGACCGATGCGGCCTCGCCGGTCATCGCGACCGCGGCCGTGCGCCTGATCGCGCGCCTGTCCGACCGCATCAACCTGCCGATCAACGTCGTGATCTCCAACGTGCCCGGCCCGCGCGAAGAACTGTTTTTCGCAGGTGCCAAGCTCGATCACTACATCCCGGTGTCGACGATCAGCAACGGCGTCGGCTTGAACATCACCGTGCACTCGTACGGTGACAAGCTCGACTTCGGGCTGGTCGCCGACCGTGAGTTGGTGCCCGATCTGTGGGAACTCGTCGATCTGCACATCGACGAGGTCGCGCGCTTGTTCGAAGCCTCCGGTGCCGAATGGGCGGTGCCCCAGCAAGCACCCGCGCAACGACGTGGCGCGATGAAGAAGATCGCTCCCAAGAAGTCGGCGAAGCAGTCGGCCGCCAAGCAGTCGAGCGCCAAGCAGGCACCGGCGAAGAAGTCGGCCGCCAAGCGGACACCGGCCAAGAAGTCGGCCGTCAAGCGGACTCCGGCGAAGAAGTCGGCCGCCAAGCGGACTCCGGCGAAGCAGTCCTCCCCGAAGAAAGAGGCAGGGGCGGGCTGATCAGTCGCCGACTGCGACGGGGCGTTCGGGGTCGGCCGACCAGTCGCTCCACGATCCGGGGTACAGCCGGCCGCCCGACAAGCCGACCAACGACATTGCCAACAGGCTGTGGCACGCCGTGATGCCGCTCCCGCAGTAGACGATCGGATTGCCGCCGACGCCTGCGAACAGTTCGGCCAGCTGTGCAGGCGGCAGCATCAGGCCGTCCGCATCGACGGTGGCACCGTGGAAACGATTGATCGCGCCGGGAATGTGCCCGGCCTTGGGGTCGATCGGCTCGTGTTCGCCCCGGAAGCGTTCGGGTGAACGCGCGTCGATCACGGTGCCGCCGAGCGCGGTGCTCTGGGCCACGGCATCGGCGTCGACGACGCCCGTCCAGTCGGGCACCGGTGGGTACGTCCCGTCAGCAGGGGCCGGCGTGTCGGTCGTGACGGCGTGTCCCGCCGCAACCCATGCCGGGTAACCGCCGTCGAGCACGGCGACTTGGCCGTGGCCGATCGAGCGGATCATCCACCACAACCGCGATGACGTGGCACCGCCTGCGCTGTCGTAGGCGACCACGAACGAGCCGGGCCCGATCCCGAGCCGTCCGAGTAGGGCGGTGAAATCGCTGACCGTGGGCAGTGGATGGCGCCCACCACCCGGTCCTCCGGCGAGTTCGGTGTGCAGGTCGACGAACCGAGCACCCGGAAGGTGCGCGGCGTCGTACTCGCGCCGACCCTGACCGTGATCGGCCAGGTAGAACCGAACATCGCAGATGACCAGTGTCGGCTCGTCGAGGCGTTCTGCGAGTTCGGCAACCGAGATCAGCGACATGACTCGACGCTAGTGCAGGCCGGCGAGGAAAGGGAGGGGGTACGGCTGGGCGAAAGTCGCCCGCGGTGTCGCGAGCCGCGCACGTGGTCGGGCTGGCGACATTCGCGAACAAGCCGACATTGCGGGGGACCGCGTCGTGCTGCGCCCGATGATCGCCGACGGCGCTGCGCATGTGGGCCGATCAACACGATGAGGTGGCGAGCCGGTTGACCCGCACGCACCGTACGTTCGAGCGCCTGCACGTCGACGAATCGTGTGCCACGCGGGCCGATCAGCCCGACCGTCTCGATCTCGCAGTGACCGATCGCGACAGCGGCGAATGGGTGGGCGAGGTCGTCATCGACGACCGGGACCCGGACAACCGTTCGTGCGGGTTCCGGATCGCGCTCGGCCCGAATGGCGGGGACCGCGGGCTCGGTACCGAGGCGACGCGGTTGATCGTCGACGACGTCTTCGATCGGCTCGACGACCCGCCGGTCAACCGGCTGTCGCTCGAGGTGTACGACTCCAACCCTCGGGCCCTCGCAGTCTACGAGCAGGTCGGTTTTCGAAAGGAAGGCCGTTTGCGTAGGCGCTGCTGCGGGACGGCGAGTTCCACGACGCGATGGTGATGAGCATCGTGCGCCGTGATCCCCCGGGCGCGATTCGGTAACCTCGCTGCCGTCGGAGGGGGCAACATGGGGACACACTGGTTCGTCGAGGGCAAGATCGATCCGCGCTGGCCGGTCAATACGCGCGGCAACATCGGCGAGGTCTTTCCCGAGGTGCTGACCACGCTCACCTACGAGCTCGGAATCCTGGCCGCCGAGCGTGCGTGGCGAGACTCGTATCGCGAGCTCGGCGTGCTGCAGCCCGGCGACTTCTCGTCGGACGATCCGTTGATCATCGGCCTGTACGGCGGCTACGGCTATCTCAACATGTCGTTCCTGCGCATCCTGGGCGTGCGTGCGCCCGGTTCGTCCGCGGAGGCGATCGACCTCTCACTGTTCGGAGAGTCGAACGCCCCGCCGTACGTCGCACAGAAGGGTGACCGCAACCTTCGTGCATCGCTGAAGATCCTCAAGACCGTGATGGGGGCCCTCAAGCAGAGCGAGCTGCCGGCGATCGTCGCCGACAGCTTCCAGGCGGCCGATGCGTTCATCGCCAAGCGTCCCCCACTCGATGCACCCGACGACGTGCTGCTGGCCTATCTGCTCTCGGTGCCCAAACCGTTCGAACGGGTCTTCAAGAACCACATGACCACCACCGCGCTGGCGTCGATCGTGTCGGGTGTGCTGGCCGACGCCGCTGTGGCGGCCGGCGAACCCGGGCTCGTCACGCACCTGATGGGAACCGCTGGCGACGTGCGGTCGGCGCAGTACTCGCGTGAGCTCTACGAGGTCGCCAAGCTGGTTCGCGCGAGCCCCGCCCTGAATGCTGCGTTCGACGAGGGCGTGACGGGCCTCTCCGGCCGCCTCGAGACACTCGACGGCGCCGACGAATTCCGGTCGCGATTCGCGGCGTTCATCGCCGAGCACGGACATCGCGGCCCGAACGACTGGGAGTACTCGGGACGCACCTGGGACAACACCCCGGAACTCGCCCTGATGGCGATCGACCGTATGCGCGTCGCAGACCAAGATCTGACGCGGGCTCACGACGCGGCGGACGAGGTAGCCAAGCGCGAGGTGGCGATCGCGAAGATTCGTCCGAAGTTGAAACTGCTCGACCGCCTGAACTTCGACAAGGCGGTGACCGCGGCTCCGTACTGGTCGCAGGCGCGCGAAGCGACGCGCGATCGTGCGGTGCGCTTCACGATGCCGGTCAAGCAGGTCTATCGCGAGCTCGTCCGCCGCGGCGCCGAGCGGGGCGGTAACCCGGATCCCGTCGCTGTCGCCCTGTTGTCACCGACGACCGAGCTGGCCGACTATCTGGCCGATCCGGCGTCGATGACCGACGTGCTCACCGAGCGGCTGGCGCTGCACGCCCGATTCGCCGCGGTGACCCCTCGCTTCTTCATCACGTCGCAGGCCGAGGTGCCGTCGATCGAGGAGCTCGAAGCCGAACAGGACGCGCGCGCTGCCACGGTTTCGGTTGTCCCCGGGGACGTGCTGACCGGCAAGTCGGGTTGTTCGGGCGTGGCTCGTGGTCGCGTCCGCGTCGTGCTCGATCCGCTCGAGGCCGCAGATCTGATGCCCGGCGAGATCCTGGTCGCCCCGATCACCGACCCGGCTTGGACCCCTCTGTTCATGCCGGCAGCAGCCGTGGTCGTCAACGTCGGCGCCCTGATGAGCCACGCGGTGATCGTGTCGCGCGAGCTCGAGATCCCGTGCGTGATCTCGGTCGAGGATGCCACCACGCGCCTGACCGACGGCATGCTCGTCGAGGTCGACGGCACCGCCGGCACGGTGACCGTGCTACCCGACGAATAGTCCGGGCGCCTGGCTTGCGACCTCGCCGGGGCCAGGTCGTACTGTCGGGCGGGATGGACGCCGACCCGACCCCGTCTCCCTTCGATGCGGCGCGCGCCGCCGTGGCAGCTGGTGAGTCGCCGCGTACTGCAGCGGCGGCCGTCTTGGCGGCGATGACACCCGACGAGAAGCTGTGGTGTCTGGATGGCGACGCACCCACGTGGGTCGGGCTCGGGTTCCTGGGCAAAGGTGGGTACCACGAGGCACCGTTCCATGCCGCCGTCGTCGAGCGGGTCGGGATGCCGGGAATCGCGTTCTCCGACGGACCGCGCGGTGTGGTGATCGGCAACGCCACCTGCTTTCCCGTGTCGATGGCGCGCGGCGCCACCTGGGACCCCGACCTCGAGGAACGCATCGGTGAGGTGATCGGTCGCGAGCTGCGGGCGTCGGGTGCCACGCTGTACGGCGGCGTGTGCGTCAACCTGCTGCGCCACCCGGCCTGGGGACGCGCCCAAGAGACGTATGGTGAGGACCCGTACCACGTCGGCGAGATGGGCGCTGCCCTGACCCGTGGGATTCAGCGCCATGCGATGGCGACCGTCAAGCATTTCGCTGCGAACTCGATGGAGAACGCTCGTTTCCGGGTCAACGTCGAGGTCGACGAGGTGGCGTTGCACGAGGTGTATCTGCCGCACTTCAAGCGGGTCGTCGACGAGGGCGTGGCCTGCGTGATGAGTGCCTACAACCAGGTCAACGGCGAATGGTGCGGCGATTCGCGGGAACTGCTGACCGACATCTTGCGTGATGAGTGGGGCTTCGACGGGTTCGTGATCAGCGATTGGGTGTTCGGCATGCGCGACGCCGCCGCATCACTGCACGCAGGGCTCGATATCGAGATGCCGTGGAGGATGATCCGTTTCGCGAACCTGCCGGCCGCGCTCGAGTCGAGCGCGGCATCGTGGGAGGACGTGGACCGAGCGGTGACGAACGTGATCTCGACCCTGCTTCGGTTCGACGGTGTGCTGTCGACCCCGAACCCGCCGATGTCGGTGATCGGTGCACCTGAACACGTCGCGTTGGCCCGCCACGTCGCCGCCCGCTCGGTGGTACTGCTGCGCAACGAAGCCGTCGGCGATCGTCCGCTCTTGCCGCTCGACGCCACGGCGCGGCAGCTGATCGCCGTGATCGGCGAGCTGTCGGATCGGACCAACCTCGGCGACGGTGGCTCGAGCGATGTGTACTCGCTCGACAACGTGACGGTGCTCGAGGGCATCACCGCCCGGCTGCCGGACGAAGACGTGATCCACGACGACGGATCGGATCTTGCCTCAGCCGTCGAGGCGGCGATACGAGCCGACGTGGCGATCGTGGTGGTCGGCTACACATCCGATGACGAGGGCGAGTTCATCGGTGATACGGGCACGGATCTCAGCCGTCTCTTCCCGGCCGCCGACGAGCCGGAGGTGGTCGCAGCCTTCGAGGCTTCGCTCGAACATGTCCTGCCGACGGTCCGGCCTGATCATCTGCGAGCCCGGCCGGGGCTCGGCTTCTCGCGCGGCGGCGACCGTCAGTCGATCCGTCTGCGCCCTCACGACGAGGCGTTGATCGAGGCGATCGTCGCTGTCAATTACCGCACGGTGGTGGTGATCCAGGCAGGGAGCGCGGTGCTGATGGCCGACTGGCACGAGACGGTGCCGGCGATCGCCCAGGCGTGGTACGGGGGGCAACAAGCGGGGCACGGCCTGGCCGATGTGCTGTTCGGTGATGTCAACCCGTCGGCCCGGCTGCCGTTCACGGTCGCGGCGGACGAGTCACATCTTCCCGACTTCGATCGCGAGGCCGATCACGTCGTCTACGACCAGTGGCACGGGTGGTGGCTCGCGGAGCACGTCGGTCACATCCCGACCTACCCGTTCGGCTTCGGCCTGTCGTACACGACGTTCGAACTCGGCCCCCTCCACGCCGAGCTGGACGGGGCGCGGATCATCGCCCGATGCAACGTGACCAACCGCGGTGCGTGCGACGGCGCCGACGTCGTGCAGGTGTACGCCGAGTTGGCGGATCCGCAGGCACCGCGCCGCCTCGTCGGCTTCCGCCGCGTCGAGGTGGCGGTCGGTGCGACGGAGGCGGTGGAGATCGAGATCCCCGTCGCACGGCTCGCGACCCGTGATCCGCTCACTCGCACCTGGGTACCGGCGAGCGGCCGGTACGGCCTGTGCGTCTGCCGTCACGTCGGCGACCCGGGCGGCTCGACCTTCGCCATCGATCTGTAGGTCAACACCGCCAGTTGCGCGTGGCACCATTCCGTGACGTCAGCGGAAGCGGCGGAAGAACTCTCGCAGGTCGGCGACGAACGTGCCCGGCACCTCGAAGGCGGCGAAGTGGCCGCCCTTGTCGTACTCGGCCCAGTACTGCACGTCGTAGGTCTGCTCGACCCACTTGCGCACCGGGGGCACGATCTCTTTCGGATACACGGCGAAGCCGGTCGGGATCGTGACGGTCGGGCGTGTGCCGCGGCCGAAGCTCTCCCAGTAGATGCGAGCTGACGACGTCGCCGAACCGGTCACCCAGTACAACATCACGTTGTCCAGCATCTCGTCGCGCGACAGAACATTCTCCGGGTGGCCATCGCAGTCGGTCCAGGCCCAGAACTTCTCGAGGATCCATGCCGCCTGGCCGGCCGGTGAATCGGCGAGCCCGTAGCCGACGGTTTGTGGCCTGGATCTCTGCTGGGTCGAGTAACCGGAATCCCAATCCCGGTAGTACTTCACTCGCTCGAGCGCATGCAGCTCCTCCGGAGTGTCGGGTGCTTCGGTCGGCCGGCTGCCCATCGCCAAGGTGAGGTGGATCGCCGTGCAGTGTTCGGGGTCTCGTGCGCCCACGGCGGTGGTGACTGCCGAACCCCAGTCGCCGCCCTGTGCGACGTAGCGGTCGTAGCCCAGGCGCGCCATCAGTTCGGCCCACACGTCGCCGATCTTCTCGACCCCCCAACCGACCTCGTTCGGCTTGCCGGAGAAACCGAAGCCGGGCAACGAGGGTGCGACCACATGGAAGGCGTCGAGGGCGGCGGCACCGTGTGCGGCGGGGTCGGTGAGCGGATCGATCACCTTGTGGAACTCCACCACCGAGCCGGGCCAGCCGTGCGTGAGCAACAGCGGCATCGCATCAGGATTCGGTGATCGCTGGTGGATGAAGTGGATGTCGACCCCGCCGATCTCCGTTACGAAGTGATCGAACCGGTTGAGTGCCGATTCGCGGGGCCGCCAGTCGTACTCGTCGGCCCAGTACCGGCAGACCTCCTGCACATAGGCCAGCGGGACGCCCTGCGACCAGTCGTCGACGAGTTCGCGGTCGGGCCACCGGGTGTCGTGCAGGCGCCGGCGCAGATCATCGAGCTCGGCCTGTGGCACGTCGATCGTGAACGGGCGAATCTCCTCGATCATGCCGGGTACCGTAGGTGCCGCATCGGCCGGTGATCGACGCGGACGTTCAACGCTCCACCGGCGCAAGATCGACGATCGCCTCGTGCTCGAGGGTGGCGATCGGACGACCCTCGTGCTCGATCAGCACGTCGATCACGGCCCGCTGCCCGTGGCGCTCGAACCGGTCGATGACGGTGGCATGCACATCGACGGTGGCGCCCGCCGGGCCAGGTGCGTGGTGCCGGATGATGCTGCGGGTGTGGATCCAGGCACCGTTGACGAGATCGGTCGACATCACCCGGTTGCCGATCGCCGGCCAGACGGCCGGGTGCACGATCCCGTCGCGCCGGTACAACTCGATGTCGTCGCCGGCGCGCCAGCCGTAGTCGGCGCCGAACTCACCGGTGAGCGTGATCTGACGCGAGGCCAACCGATCACCGGCTCGCATCGGCGGGGGAGGGCCGGCGTCGCGCACGGCTCGGAACGTGGCCCGCGGGTTGACCGATTGTGACGGGCAAATCGCCTCGACCAACACTGCGTCGCTGTCGTCGACCGGACTGGGTACGCAGTCGACCTGACGGTCGGCGAACACCGGGGCGCGGAACCGCACCTCGCCTCCACCGCGCGTCAGCCAATCGACACCCCAGGCGGTGACCAGCGGGTGGGTCAGGTAGGCGTAGGTCGTGACGCCGGCGACCAGCGCCGACTCGAAACCGGCGGCGATCGCTCCGGCATCGGTATGGATCACGTTGGCGGCGTGGTCGGGCAGATTGCGGGCCGTGACGGTCCAGGTCTCAGGTATCTCGCTCACCCGGCCACCCTAGGACGGCATAGTCTGACGCCCGTCATGGAGGATTCACCGATGCCCACCCGGGGCAACGTCGTACTGACGGGGTTCATGGGCACCGGCAAGACCACGGTCGGGCGGTTGCTGGCCGAGCGACTGGGCTACGAGTTCGTCGACACCGACCAGCTGATCGAGCAGCGCCACGGCTCGATCCCCGAGATCTTCCGCGAGTCGGGCGAGGGTGAATTTCGCCGCCTGGAACGCGTTGTGGCGAACGAACTCGCCGAACGCCGGCACCTCGTGATCTCCACCGGTGGTCGGCTGTTGCTCGACGCCCTCAACGCGGCTCGGCTCACCGCCACCGGTGAAGTGTTCTGCTTGACGGCATCGGTCGACACCATCCTCGACCGCGTCGCGAGCGACGACCCGGCCGTCGAACGGCCGTTGCTCGCCGGCGGCGACGCACGGGCCCGGATCACCGAACTGCTCGCCGAGCGGGCCGAGGCCTACGCCCGGTTCGAACAGCTCGACACCGAGGGCCGGGCGCCCGCCGAACTCGCTGCCGAGATCGCCGATCGGGTCCTCAGCCGGCGCGTCTGATGCGATAGGTGAGCTTGCGCAGCTCGTCGACCCACAACACGGCAGAGGCCAGGGCCACCGCGATGAGCCACTCCGTGGCGTCGAGCGGTGCGGTGTCGAACGCTCGCTGCATCCACGACAGGTGCACCACGGCGACCTGCAGCACAACCGTCACGATCACCGACGCCCACAGGATCCTGTTCTCGAAGGGTCGGACGAATGCGCTCACGCGGTCGGATCGAGCGTTGAAGGCGTTGAAGATCTGGCCGATCACCAACGTGCTGAACGCCATCGTGCGGGCCGTCTCGATGTCGCCGTCGCCCCCCAACAGCCCGCCCGGCAGACGCAGGTCCAGGGCGACGAGCGCAGCGACGGCCGCTGTCGATCCGATCAGCACGATGGTGACGAGCATCTCGCGATCGATCACCCGATCGGTCAAGCGGCGCGGTGGTCGATCCATCACGTTCTCAACGGCGGGGTCGACGCCGAGCGCCAATGCCAATGCGCCGTCGGTGAGCAGATTGATCCAGAGGATCTGGGTGGCGAGCAGCGGTACGGCAGCATTTCCGCCCACGGCGTTGATGCCCAGTATGGATGCGCCGAGCACGCCGAAGACCATCACCAATACCTCGCCGGTGTTGGACGCGAGGAGATAGCGCAGCACCTTGCGGATGTCGGCGAAGATCTCGCGGCCTTCGCGGACCGCGCGCAGGATCGTCGCGAAGTTGTCGTCGGCGAGGATCATGTCGGCCGCTTCCTTCGACACTTCCGTGCCGGTGGTGCCCATCGCGACCCCGATGTCGGCGCGGCGCAGCGCCGGCGCATCGTTCACACCGTCACCCGTCATCGAGACGATCTCGCCATCGGCCTGGAGCGACTCGACGATCTTGAGCTTGTGTTCGGGCTCGACGCGGGCGAACACGTCGTTCGACCGCACGAGCGCCGTGAACTGCGCGTCGTCGGCGTCCTCGAGTTCGCGGCCCGAGACGCCGTGGGTCGGCCGGTCGTCGTTCTTGATGCCGAGCGACTCGCCGATCTTGACCGCTGTCGTCGGATGGTCTCCGGTGATCATCACGACCCTGATGCCGGCCGCCTGAGCCTCCGCGATCGCGGCGGCAGCCTCGGCGCGGGGAGGGTCGAGGATGCCGACGATTCCGAGATGGATCAGGTCTCGTTCATGGTCCTCTCCGAACTCGGGTGGCTGTGCCTCGGGGCGGGGAGGTTCGAGGATGGTCGGATCGAAGGGTCGGGATGCGACGGCGATCGTTCGCAGCGCGTTCGACGCGAGCTGGTCGACCCGCGCGGCGATTTCTCGGCGGCGGTCGGCCGTGAGGGCAATGACCCGATCGCCGAGCAGCTCGTGGGTGCAGCGCTCGAGAATCACGTCTGGGGCGCCCTTGCTGAACAACGTGAATTCGCCGTCGCCCTCGTGCCCGCTGGTGTCGTCGCCCCCGCCATCGCCGTTGGTGCCGCGATGGACCGTAGTCATCCGGCGACGCTCCGCGGAGAACGGGATCTCTGCGACGCGGTCGACCGGTCGACCCGTTGGTGCAATCCCGATCTTCTGTTCGGCCACCAGGAATGCTGCCTCGGTCGGGTCACCGTGCACGGTCCATGCCCCCGGCTCGTCCTCTCGAAGCGAGGCATCATTGGCCAGGCTTCCGGCATTGAGCACGGCGGCCACTTCGGCGATCAGCCCGTCGTGTGTGACCGGTGTTCCGATCACGACCAGCTCGCCGACCGGTTCGTACCCGACGCCGGTGAGGTCGACCGATCCGGAGGCCGTCGCGATCTGCACGATCGTCATCTCGTTGCGAGTCAGCGTTCCGGTCTTGTCGGTGCAGATCACCGAGGCCGACCCGAGCGTCTCGACCGACGACAGCCGCTTGACGATCGCCCGTTCGCGGGCCATGCGCTGCACACCGAGGGCGAGTACCACCGACAGGATCGCCGGAAGTCCTTCGGGCACAGCTGCGACCGCGAGCGACACGCCGATCAACAGGGCGTCGACGGTCGTCTCGAACGTGTGCGTCTCCGCGTTGATCAGCACGGCGCCGACGATCAGCGCCGACAACACCACGACCGCGATCCCGAGCCACCGTCCCAACCAGGCGATCTGCTGTTGGAGCGGTGTCGGCGCGTCCTGCTGATCGAGCATGGTGGCGATCCGGCCGATCTGGCTGTCCATGCCGGTGGCGACCACGACGCCCTCTCCGCGCCCGCGCACGACGGCTGTTCCACTGAATGCCATGTTGGTGCGTTCGGCCAGCGGCGCCTCCGCGTCGATCACCACGGTCGACTTCGCAACCGGCGTGCTCTCACCCGTGAGCGGTGCCTCGGCGACCTGCAGCGACGACGACGAGGTCAGGCGGCAGTCGGCTCCGATCGCGTCGCCCTCGGCAAAGAGCACGAAGTCACCGACGACCAGCTCGATGGTGGGGATGCGATCGACGATGCCGTCACGAACGACGCTGGTGCGGGTCGCGCTGAGCCGCTGGAGGGCGGCGACCGCCTTGATCGCCTTGCTCTCTTGCCAGAACCCGATTCCCGCGTTCAGCAACACGATCGCGCCGATCACGATCGCCTCGAGTGGGGTCTCGCCGGCGCCGTCACTCCACCATGCGATGAGCGAGATCACGATCGCGATCAGCAGCAAGATGACGAGCGGGTCGGTGAACTGGTGACCCAAGCGTCGCCACCACGGTGTCGGTGGTGCCGCCGCGATCTCGTTCGGGCCGGACTGTTCGAGCCGACGTGCGGCTTCGGCCGATGTCAGACCTGAAGTCGGGTCAGCAGCGACGCCGGCGATGATGTCGGCGATCGGTGACGCCCACGGAAGTGTCGGAACGGACGTCATGGGGTGTTGCGGTCACCCGGACGGATCGCTGACCGTGGCCGAATGACCGATCGGCGGGATCACCAAGACGGGGCAGTGGCTGTGCTCGACGATCTGGTGTGCCGTGCTGCCGAGGCGAAGCTCTGGCCGATCGCTCACCCCGCGACGGCCGACCACGATGATCGATGCGTCTTCTTCGTTGGCGGTCCGCAGCACCACGTCGACAGGCGGACCGTGAACCAGGCGCACCTCGAAGTCGCTGTGGCCGTCGGTGCGCAGTGCTTCGCACCATTGGTCGACGTGATCGGCAATCTCCTGCTCGCGGTCATGGGTCGGCACGTGTTGGCCGTCGATCACCTCGGTCAGCCCGACCGCGTGGATCACGAGCAACGGCGCACCTGACGCCCGTGCCTGACGGCCCGCCTGGATCAGGGCGCGCTGAGCGTTCGCCGATCCATCGATTCCGACCACCACCGGGCCGACTCGCGCGTCACCCATCACGACCTCCGTTCTGCGCTGATTCGCGCCGCCTTCCGGGCCCCATCATTGTCGGTTGTTGCCGTCCGGTCGTGCCAGAGGCGATGGTCCTGGAGACCCGGTCCCGGAGTTGGCCGCTCTGGATCGGGTGGCCAACGGGGCAGAATGGTCCGATGGCAGTCTTCGAGAACGGTCCGGTGTCGCTCCACTACGACGTCGAGGGTGACGGTTTTCCGGTGTTGCTGATCGCTCCGGGTGGCATGCGGTCGGCCAACGACCTGTGGGGCAACATGCCGTGGAATCCGCGGGTGGCGCTGTCCGGCGACTACCGCGTGATCGGTATGGACCAGCGCAACGCAGGCCGCTCGGTCGGGCCCGTCTCGCCTGCCGACGGATGGGCGACGTACACCGCCGACCAACTCGGGTTGCTGGATCACCTCGGTATCGAGCGTTGTCACGTCGTCGGCATGTGTATCGGTGGGCCGTACATCATGGGTCTGCTCACCGTTGCGCCCGATCGGTTCGCCTCGGCGGTCGTGCTGCAGCCGGTCGGCATCGACGAGAATCGGGCGGCGATGTACGAGATGTTCGATCAGTGGGTCGACCTCGTCGCCGATCGGCACCCCGAGATGAGTCGCGAGGACTGGGAGTCGTTGCGCAGCAATATGTGGGACGGGGAGTTCGTCCTGACGGCCGATCTCGAGCAGGCGGGCGCGTGCAACACGCCGATGCTGGTCGCGATGGGCGACGATCTGTACCACCCGTCGTCGATCTCGCGCCAACTCGCCCACGCCGTTCCCCGCGCGACATTGGTCGAGGACTGGAAGCAAGGTGACGCCTTGGTGGCGATCGACGGCATCATCAAGCGTTTCCTGTCCGAGCACACCCCGTGACCGACTCGGTCGTCGGTACGCCCGCAACATGAGGAAGTCACCCCTGATCCCCGTTGTGGTCGTTTGCTGTCTGAGCGCGTGCAGCGGTGGTGACGACACGACGCCGACCACCTCGACGACCGTCGTCACGCCGGTACCGACCACGGTGACCCTCGCGCCGGATCTGACCGCTGCGTACTTCGACGGATTGGCCGCGATCGGCTCGCTCGCGGGTACGTCGCCGGAAGGTGCGGCCATGCCCGGAAGCGACGCGATCCGTTATGCCGGCCACCAGGCGGTCGTTCGTGGTCTGCTCGGTGCGACGGGCCCCCGTTCGGTCGTGCAGGGCCCGTCCGGTGTCGAGCTGTGCGATGCCGAGCGTGCCTGCGTCACCTTCACCGACGTGGTGACCGAGCCGGCCAGCGGCCGCGTGGTGAGCTTCGCGATCGACGGTGTGCCGTTGGCGGGTCGGATCACCGGGGAAGGACCGGTCGACGACCGGGATGGGGTTTCGGCCCGCGTCGGCTCTGCCTACCGGACGATCGACGGGGATCTGTTCTTGGTGATCGAGATCGACAACCGGGCAGAGGTGGCGGTCGAGGTGTTCGGGTTCACCGCCGTACTCGAGCCCGACCGGGTTGGCGACAGCGTCGAGACGACGGGGACCTGGGGCCGAGCGACCGTCGAACCCGGAGCCACCTCCGAGCTGTTGGTGCTGTTCCCGCGCTCCGAGCTGGGCGGTCGGGTGCGGCTGAGCGGGCTGCGCGCCGATGGGCTCGACCTCTCGCTCGTCGTGCAGGTGCCGACGCCCAACTGACCGCCGCCCGGGTCAGTCGAGTTTCGGCGTGACGAACTCGTCGGGGCTGATCTCTGCGAGTTCCAGTGGCAGCAGACGCACCTCGACCCGTTCGGCTCCTTCGATCGTCTCCAGGCCGACTCGACGCAGGGTGTCGAGCCCCAACGGCTTGCCCTGGGCGCCGAGGTCGATCAAGACGTCGGGTCCGGTGATCTGGGTGGCGATCAGGCGCACGCTCGATCGAGGTCCGATCCACGCCTGGACGACGCGCTCCAGCCGCTGGTCGGCTGGTTCGGCGATCAAACCGGGATCGAACGATTGGATCCATCGCACGTTGAGTTCGACGGTGCCACCGACCGCATCTGCGACCTCGCTCGACAGGTCCGGGTCGGGTGGTGGCGCCTCGGGCCCACTGACCACGACGTTGACGTCGCCCGTGTCGTATTCGACGTCCAGCACGTCGAGCTGCACCCCGTCGACCGCCAGCGCGGCCACCCAGGTATCGATCACCGTGCGGGCGACCTCTGCCGGGTCGGCCGCCGGCGGCGTGTCGGCCCTGGCGACGCCCTGGGCTCGCTGGTCCCAACGCACGATCGCCTCGGCGTCGTCGCCCAACACCGGTACGAGCCGTTGGGCCAGGCGATATGCGCCGGGCGGCTCGTCGAGCCCGGTCAGCTCGACGACCACCGTCGCACCCTGGACATCGACGTCGGTCACGTCGAGTTGGAGTCCCCCCAACCATTCCGACACCGTCGCCGCCACGTCACTCTGACGTTGGGACGAGTTGGCGGCATCGAGTGAGCGGGTGGTGAGTGGCACGGCGATCGCGACGGTCGCCAGGCCGATGCTGATCGTGGTCGTGGCGATGTGCCGGCTCTGGAAACACAGACGGATCGTGGGGATCACCCCGGTGGCCACCAACACCACCAGAGCGCTGACGATGATCGCCAGCAGGTTGGTGAGGAACAGCAGTGCCGAGCCCTCGGCCAACACCCGCTGATCGGCGTCGATCAGTATCCCGGTGGCGGCGAGCGGTGGTACGAGGGCGACGGCGACGGCGACGCCGGGGAGCGCGCCCGACATGTCTTCGCGTGCGGTGGCGTAGGCGCCGGCAGCTCCGGCGGCGACTGCCACGATCAGGTCACGTACGTCGGGTCGGGTGCGGGCCAGTACTTCGGCTCCGATCGTCACGGTCGGCAACAACCGTGCCAAGAACACTGCGAAGACGACCGCCCAGACAGCGCCGGCCACGACCAAGAAGGCGGCCTGGAACGCCCGCTTGCCGAGCCCGAGGCCGACGGATGCAGCGAACGTCATGATCGGCGTCATCATCGGGGCGATCAACATCGCCCCGATCACCACGGCGGCCGAGTCGGCCGCCAGGCCCATCACCGCGATCGTCACTGACAGCGTCAACATCAATCCGAACCGCAACACCATCGTGCGGTTCTGAGCCGGCAGCAGCAATGCCATGATCCGCATCTGCTCTTCCCGGTCCAGCCGGCCGTCGTCGCGGAGCAAGTGGCCGTAGATCCCGAGCGGCGCGCGCGGCCGGCGCAACTCGCCGGTGAAATCTCTCAGCCGGCGCAGCGCACTCGGCTCGCGATCGTGCTCGGCCATCGTGCTGTGATCGTACGCGCTCGGTACGCCCCGATCGGGGTGTCTGCTACATGTTCACGCCCCGCCGAGGCGTCCGACGCGCCAGCGACCGAAACCCGGGATCGAACTCGCCGTTCAGAAGCTTCCCTCTTCGGTGCGATCGATGCGCTGGAGGACGATGAGGTCCTCGTGCAGTTCCATCCAGACATCGTGGAACGATTCGCACATCACACCCGTGAATCTCTTGATCTCTCCGTTGGACACGCAGTCGGCTGCCGCGGCCAGACGATCGTTGTACCGCGCCATGCGCGGCAGCGCACCCGCGAACCCGTCGATGACCGGGCGCGAGGTCGTCGCCAGCTGCCGCAGCCGATCGATGCAGGCGCGGTCGTACTCGGGATCGGTGTGGTCGTTCGGTTCGGCGGCGCGGATCTGCCAGTCGGTGCAGAGCTGTTTGAAGTCGTCGTTGAGGGCCATGAACGCCTGGTACTGGTCGCCGAGGCCGCGCCGGGTGCGGTCGTCGGCCAGCTCGTCGAGCAGTGCCGCGTGCCGCTCCTTGCCGGCGGGAAGCAGGCCGAACATGTTCCGTTGCTCGATGTGGCGCACGAACCCGTCCGCGACGAGGCGCGCCAGGATGTCGTGGGGGTGGTGGCCGAGGCTTTCCGTGAACCCGTCGGGGGTGACGAAACCCTTGACCCGCAGCGTGTGTAGCACGAGCGCCTCGTCAGTCACAAGTTCGGTCGCTTGCTCGGTCACGGGTTCGATCGCTGGCTCGGTCGCGTCGGTCGCCGTGGCAGCTGCGTCGTCGTCGTCCGCCCCGCGTTCGAGCACCGGTTCGGGTGCCGGCCCGTCGACGTCGAAGTCGAAGTCGACATCGTTGATGTGCACCCGTCCGCACGCCAGCAGCGCCTGTGCGACACCCAACCTGGCCAATGGCACCCGGAACGGCGAGCAGCTCACCGAGTCGAGCCCCAGCCGAACCAGGAAAGCGGTCGAGGCGGGGTGTCCGGCGTGTTCGCCGCAAGCTCCCAACTTGATGCTCGGATGATGGGCCCTGGCAGCTTCGGTGGCGATCCTCAGCAGCTCGCCGACGCCCTCCTCGTCGAGCTCCTCGAACGGATTGGCGGGCAGGATTCCCTGTGCCTGGTAGGCCGGCAGCAGTTTCGACTCGACGTCGTCGCGGCTGAACGCGAACGTCATCTGGGTCAGGTCGTTCGTGCCGAACGAGAAGAAGTCGGCGTGCTCGGCCAACGTTCCGGCGGTGATGGCGGCGCGCGGTGTCTCGATCATGGCGCCGACCGTGATGACGCTCGAGGCCAGCTCGGGATGCCCGATCTGATCGAGCACGGCGGTGATCCCTCTGCGAGCGATCCGTAGTTCCTCGGCATCGACGACGAGCGGGATCATGATCTCGAGGCATGGGTGCTTGCCGCGCTCGAAGAGGTTGGCGGCTGCCGTGCACAGCGCTCGGACCTGCATCTCGTAGACACCGCGGCGCACCACACCGAGCCGTACCCCGCGCGTGCCGAGCATCGGGTTCGACTCGTGCAGACGGCGAACGGCGGCGATCTCGATCCGGCCCTCCTCGTCGAGCTCGCCTCTCGCTTCGCGAGCGGTCAGGTCGAGCAGATCGGGCAGGAACTCGTGTAGCGGTGGATCGAGCAGCCGGACGGTGACCGGCAGTGTGTCCATCGCTCCCAACACGGTCTCGAAGTCGGCGGTCTGGGCTGTCTGCAGTTCGGCCAGCGCGGCGGCCTCGCCGGCGGGATCATCGCTGAGAATGAAGCGTCGCATCGCCGCCAATCGGTCGGCAGCCAGGAACATGTGCTCGGTCCGGCACAAGCCGATGCCCTGTGCTCCGAGTTGGCGCCCGAGCGTGGCGTCGCCTTCGGTGTCGGCATTGGCGCGCACTTGCACGTGACCTGCTGCGACGGTGTCGGCCCACGCCAGCAGGGTGGTGAGTTCGGGCGGTGCGGTACTGCCGGTGATCGCGAGCGCACCCGGGTAGACGCAGCCTGTGCTGCCGTCGATGGTGATCTCGTCGCCGGCGTGCAGCGCGTGGTCGCCGATCCTGATGGTCTCGCCCTCGATGTGCACCTCGCCGGCTCCGACCACGGCGGGGATGCCCCAGCCGCGGGCGACGACGGCGGCATGACTGACCATGCCGCCGCGCGTGGTGAGGATGCCTTGTGCGGCCTGCATGCCGAGTACATCGTCGGGCGTGGTCTCGCGGCGGACGAGAATCACGTGTTCGCCCTGCTCGCCGGCAGTGATGGCGGCCTCGGAGGCGAGCACGATCCTCCCGGTCGCAGCGCCCGGCGATGCGGGCAGCCCCGTGGTGAGCGGCACCACGTCGACATCGCCCGCGATGCTGTCGTGAAAGAAGGCTGCGAGCGCTTCTGGCCGCACACAGTTGAGCGCGGCCACCACGGCGAGCGCGTTCCGTGCGCGACCTGCGTCGCGTACCGCGGTGGTGATCGTGCGAGCCACATCCCCTGTCATGTGGTCGACGTTAGTCACGCGCCGATCGCGGCGAGTTCTCGAAGCCGCTGCCCGTGCGCAACGACCGGCGACCGGCCCGTCAGTCGTGTGGCAGCTCGTGCATCTCGACAGTCGCGACGACGTCGACGTGGTTCGGGTGGTCGTGGATGATGTGATCCTTGACCTCTTCGTGGTACCTGAAGCGCAGCTCGCAATACGGGCAGGCGTGAGTTTCGATCGTCCCGATCATGGCGGCCTCCGTTCGATCACTCGGTCGGGCCCGATGCTGGAGGACGAGAAGGGTGTCGAACTCGTCCCACCTCTAGGAAACCGCGTTGGCCGCTGTTGAGCCAGGGTCGAAGGTCGGTGAGCGGTGGAAATCGGTGGAGGTCAGTGGGTCGCCGCCGTGGGCCGAGCGGCGGTGACCGCGTCGATGAAGGGGCGCAGTGCGTCGGCGAGCGTGGGTGCACCCGCGTCTGCGTACTCGTACCTGGCGTGACGCACCGGATGTCCCGGATCGATGATGTGGCCCAGATCGATCGGCGTGCCGGTCACCACCACGTCGCAGTCGACGGCCTTGATGGTCGCCTCGAGGTCGGCCAACTGCTGCTCGCCGTATCCCATCGCCGGCAGCAGTGCCCCGATGCCCGGGTATCGCTCGAACGTCTCCGCGATCTGCCCGACGGCCCATGCCCGCGGGTCGACGAGCGCGAACGCACCGGCCGCCCGCGCTGCCACGACGCCGGCGCCGAACGGCATCCCGCCATGGGTGACGGTCGGGCCGTCCTCGACCACGAGCACGCGCGCGCCGGTGAGATCGGGGCCGGGTTCGAGCGTCACCGGTGACACCGCCTCCACCACGACGGCACCGGGGGCGACGGCGGCGATGTTGCGCCGTATCTCGCCGATCTCCGCCGGACCGGCCGAGTCGACCTTGTTGATCACGACGATGTCGGCCGTCCGCAGGTTCACCTCGCCCGGGTGGTAGGCGAACTCGTGACCGGGCCGGAGCGCGTCGGCCAGGCAGATCGTGAGGTCGGGCCGGAAGAACGACAGATCGTTGTTGCCGCCGTCCCACACGATCACGTCGGCTTCGGCGCCGGCCTGCTCGAGGATTTCGGCGTAGTCGACGCCTGCGTAGATCACGAGCCCGCGCCGCACCGGTTCCTCGTACTCCTCGCGCTCTTCGATGGTGGGGTTTGCGGCATCGATCTCGGCGAGTGTCGCGAAGCGCTGGACACGCATCGGCTCCAGGTCGCCGTACGGCATCGGGTGGCGCACCAGCGCGACCCGCAATCCTGCTTCGGTCAGCAGCCGCCCGATCTGGCGGCTGGTCTGGCTCTTGCCGACGCCGGTACGCGACGCGACCACTGCGATCACCGGCGTGTCGGAGGCGAGCATCGTGTTGGCCGGGCCGAGGAATCGGACGTCGACGCCGGTTGCGAGGGCCCGCGATACCAGGTGCATCACGTCGACGTGGGCGAGGTCCGAATAGCTGACCACCGCCTCGTCGACAGCCAACTCGGTGACGAGCTGCTCGAATTCGTCCTGGGGGCGGATCGGGATGCCGGTCGGGTACAACGGCCCGCTCAACGCCGGTGGGTACCTCCGCTGGTCGATGTTGGGGATCTGGGCGGCGGTGATCGCGACGACTTCGACTTCGGGGTCGTTACGGAAGACGACGTTGAAATCATGGAAATCGCGCCCACCGGCGCCGAGGATCAGAACGCGCTTGCGTGTCATCGTCAGCCTCCGTCGGCTCGTGTCACCTTCCACACAAGTACGCCGCCCCGGTCACGGCCAGGGCCGAAGGTCGGTGCGATGTCACGCCGCGCGTCGCGTGCCGGCCGGCGGCGGTGTCACGAGTCGGGGGCGTCGCCTGCGCGAACCCAGGCCAGCGGGAACACGAGCACGCCCGGTGATCCATCGGGAAGCGTCGCGAACGATCCGGCGATGTTCGACATGCTCAACGACGAGCCCTCCCGTATGTAGTCCATCGTCGTGTCCGGCGCCGGGCCTTCGAGCGGAGGGAGATCGTCGCTGGTGAAGGTGAGCGGATCGTTGCTGATCGCCGGTGTGACGACCGAAACAGAGAAGTCGACGAGTTTGGAGAAGACGAGCTGACCATCCTGTACCCGCCAGTCGAGCCTTCCGGCACCGTTGATGATCACCTCATCCACAAACGGGTCACTCAATCCGAGTCGGAGATCCTGATAGCGAAGCTCGGCCGTGAGGTCGGGGAACAACGTCAACGACAACTCACCCGACGCACCCGTCACCGAGATACCGATCTGCTGGTAGGCCTGATCGTAGGCAGCGACCACGGCGGCTGGATCGGCTACCCAGACCCCGGTCAGCTCCGGATCGGCGACTTCCTCCTCGCATGCTTCGTCCAGGGTTGTCATCCGCGTTTTGACCGAAGCCGGCTCGCTCGCGCCGCCGGTCAGAGCGACGATGATCAAGGGCAGGTTCCCCGGAACCGGTCGAAGACCGGCGACGGGCTGGCGGCCGTCCTCGCACACACATTCCGGGTTGAGGCACCACCAGGTCGTGGTCGTGCTGGTGGTGATCGTCGAGTCCAGCTCATCGTTCCATATCGAGTTCGTCAATCCCTCGAACGCCAGCTCGATCAGGCGCGGCTCGGCGTCGTCCGGAGCGAAAGCCAACTCGATTGCGACCTGCTGGCCGGGCGTGGCGAACTCGAACGACGTCGCTCGAACTGCTCGGCCCTGGATCGGTCGGGCACCATCACCGAGTCGAGGGTTGTCGAACACCCATTGCGCGCCGAGGTCGTCGAGCCGGGTGCTCGAAGACGCCAACTGGGCGAGTTGTCGTGGAGTCAGCCCGGCGGTCGCCGCTCGGAACGCCGACGCGGCGTCCGCGTCGGCGATGATGTTCGGGATCCGGCCCCACAGGGCACCGGGACCACCGTCGAGGTGGTTGATCTGCCAGTAGAAGCCGACTGCTGCGTACGAGTCGGTGTAGAGCTTGCCGATTTGCGCATTGAGGAACCTTTGTGCCCATGCGCCTCCGTCAGCTGCTCCGGACCCCTCCGACTCCACCCACTCGGCGAGACCCTCGACGACCCATCTCGGAGACCGCCGGAAGTCGTCGAACGGCCCCGGGACGTTGGCGCTGTGCCAACAGTGGAAGAACTCGTGGTCGACGGTGGCCCGAATTCGTTCGATCGATGAGGTGGGGAAGTTGACGATGAACACTTCACAGCTGCGGGCCCCGGCTACTTCCCTGCTGTGCGCCCAACCATTCCAGCTCAGCTCCTCGCCGACTCGGTCCTCAGGGGCGACGAGCGAGAACTGCCAGTCGGGCACGATGCCTCCCAGTCGTCCCATCACATACTCCTGTGCACCGGCGACCAGCCCGATCAACTGTTCGTCGGTGAGCACAGTCGGCCGGTCACGAAGTCCGGCGAAAGCACTGATCCGGGCATCGCCGGAGGGCTCGGCGCCGAGTGCTGAGTCATCCCCGTTTGACACCGGTGCACCGGCGGATTCGTCGGGACCATCGACGGTGGTGTTGTCGGCCACGACTCGTGCCGATGATCGGATCTCGTCGAGATACTCCTCGATCTGACGGCGTTGCTCGTCGGAGAGCTGGTCGTCGAGCACCTCGAGCCGCATCACGACCGACGTCAGCTCGTCGGGCACGAACTCATCGATGGTGACGGGCAGGGCGCCGTCGATGTCGACCCCGGTGACAACGGAGAATTCGGTGAGGGCGACGTCGATCTCCGGGATCTCGCCGTCGAACGCCATCTCCTCGAGTTCGCTGAGAGTCGGCGGCGGATCGGCGGTTGCTGCAGCCGGGACCGAGTCCTCGGTGGTCGGTGTCACCGGTGCCGTGGATTCCGCGGTCTCCGCCTCACCCGCCGGCGCCGTCGTGGCGGGAGGATTCGTCGGTGGTGTCGTGTCGTTCCCGCCCGACTCGTCGGTCGAGCCCGAGCTGCAGGCGGCGACCACCACGAGTCCGGCCAGCCCGTGCCCGATCAGACGTCGCCGAGCGGTGCTGGTGAATGTGCGCTGGCCCATGTGCCGAGGTCCCTTCCATCGCTCCCGAGGCGGATAGATACGGGGGCTCAGTGTTCCAGCACGGACCGCGTGGGTCCATGGGCCGAATGGCGTAGGTGTCGGCGGTCTGAACGTGCGGGGTCGGCCGCGTTCACTCGCGTTCGGCACCCGCCGCGGCGAGCGCGGCGGCGACCTGTTCGGCGATCTCCACCGCCGTTGCGCCGGGCGTCAGCACCGTCGTGATCCCTGCCTGCCGCAACGCTTCGAGATCGTGATCGGGCACGATGCCCCCCAGGATCACCGGGATCTCACTGCCGCGCTTGCGGACCTCTTCGACCACCAGCGGGGCGAGCGTCATGTGAGCGCCCGACAGCATCGACAGCCCGATCGCATCGACGTCTTCGTCGACGGCTGCCGCCGCCACGGTTTCGGGTGTCTGGAACAACCCCGTGTAGATCACCTCGTAGCCGGCGTCACGGAGGATCCGGGCGACGACCTTGATGCCTCGGTCGTGCCCGTCGAGCCCGACTTTGGCGATCAGAATGCGCTCACCCGACATGGTCCACCTCCATCAGAACATCCCCATCAGATCACCGGCACTTCGACGTGACGACCGAACTCGGATTCCATCGTGCCCATGATCTCACCCAGGGTCGCGTACACCTTCACGGCGTCGATGAGGGCCGGCATCAGGTTGACGCTGCTGTCGGCGGCGTCGGTGCGGATCCTTGCCAACGCGGAGTCGACGGCGTGTTGGTCGCGGTCTTGGCGCACCTGGTCGAGCCGCTTGCGCTGGCGCGATTCGTCTTCCGTGGTGATCTTGAGCAGGTCGATCTGGGCCTCCTCGTTGCCCTCGGTGTAGGCGTTGACGCCGACCGTGATGCGGCGCCCGGCGTTGAGCTGGCGTTCGAGCTCGTAGGCCGAGTCGGCGATCTTGCCCTGGAACCAGTTCTCCTCGATGCCCTTGATGGCGCCCTCCAGCATCGAGCCGTCTCCGAGTATGTCGAGGTGGGCGAACAGCTCTTCGGCCTGGCGTTCCATCTCGTCGGTGAGGGACTCGACGAAATACGAGCCGCCGAGCGGGTCGGCGACGTGGGTGACGTTCGTCTCGGCGGCGATCACCTGCTGGGTGCGCAGGGCGATGCGGGCAGCCTTCTCGGTCGGCAGCGCGAGGGCCTCGTCCATCGAATTGGTGTGCAGTGACTGGGCGCCGCCCAAGACGCCCGCGAGTGCCTCGATCGCGGTACGCACGATGTTGACCTCGGGCTGTTGGGCGGTGAGCGAGACGCCTGCGGTCTGGCAGTGGAACCGGAGCTGCATCGAACGTTCGCTCTCGGCGCCGTAGCGCTCTTTCATCCAGCGCGCCCAGATCCGCCGAGCGGCGCGGTACTTCGCGATCTCCTCGAAGAAGTCGACGTGGGCGTTGAAGAAGAAGCTCAGGCGCGGGGCGAACGCGTCGACCGGCAGACCGGCCTGCACCGCCAGTTCGACGTAGGCGAACCCGTTCGCGAGCGTGAACGCCAGCTCTTCGACCGCCGTCGAACCGGCCTCGCGGATGTGATAGCCCGAGATCGAGATGCTGTGCCAACGCGGCATCTCGGCGGCGGTGAAATCGATCGTGTCGCGCACCAGACGCATCGACTGGCGGGGCGGGAACACGAACTCTTTCTGGGCCTGGTACTCCTTGAGGATGTCGTTCTGGAGCGTGCCACCGAGCCGGGCACGGGGAATGCCCGCCTTTTCGGCCTGGGCCACGAACATCGCGAAGATCACAGCGGCGGGCGAGTTGATCGTCATCGACGTGGTGATCTCGCCGAGGTCGATGCCGCGGTAGAGGTCTTCCATGTCGGCGATCGTGTCGATCGCCACACCGCACCGCCCGACCTCGCCGAGCGCCATCGGATCGTCGCTGTCGATGCCGAGCAGGGTCGGCATGTCGAATGCCGTTGACAGCCCGGTGCCGCCGGACTTGATGATCTCCTTGAAGCGCCAGTTCGTGTCGTCGGCGGTGCCGAACCCGGCGAACATCCGCATCGTCCACAGTCGCGAGCGGTACATCGAGGCGTAGGGGCCGCGGGTGTACGGGTATTGGCCGGGGAACTCGCCGTCGTCGGGCCCGTAGACAGGTTCGAGCGGGATGCCCGACATCGTCCGGAAGTCGGCATCTCGCAGGGTCGAGGCCTCGAACGCCTCCTCCCACAGCTCACGATTGTTGGGCTGATCTGTTGCCATGGTGGCAGATTACTTTGATGTCCAAGTAATGTCCATGTCGTGGACATGTCAGCGACACTGCGCGTCGACCCGATCGAGCTGGCTCGACAGAATTGGGTCGACTCCGGATGGCCGGAGGCGGCCGACGGCATGGCCCTGGTCACGTCGATCATGCGCGTCCAGCAGTTGTTCCTGGGGCGGATCGAGGCGCTATTGCGCCCGCACGGGCTGACGTTCGCCCGGTTCGAGGTGCTGCGCCTGCTGGCCTTCACGCGGCGCGGCGAGTTGCCGGTCGGCAAGATCGGCGAGCGCCTGCAGGTCCACCCGGCCAGCGTCACCAACGCTGTGCAACGCCTGGAGGAAGCGGGCCTCGTCGAACGGCGCACCAACCCCTCCGACGGGCGCAGTGTGCTGGCCGAGATCACCGAGGCCGGGAGGTCGCTGGTCGAGACGTGCACGATGCTGCTCAACGATGAAGTGTTCTCCGGAGCCGATCTCCGTGGTTCACCCGCCGAAGCGGTAGCGACCGGCCTCCACGACCTGCGCCACGCGGCCGGCGACTTCGATTGACCGTCGGTCCTGCCGTCTCGTCAGTCGGGACTCGCCAGTTCCCAGTCCGGTCGGCCGAGGGCGAGCGCGTTCAGGCGAGCGAGCACCAGGCGAAACCGGTCGTTGACTTGCTTCTCGGAGGGCAGTTGTCCCTGCTGGGCCCGCCGGCGCAGCGCACGAACCGACACGGGGAAGACGGGGTCACCGACCTCGATCCCCCGTTGTCGGCCGACCCGAAGCGTGAGTCTGCGAAGGCCCGCCAGCGCCGCTACGACCTCGTCGGGTGTCCAGGCCTCGTTCGACTCGACACCGAACTCGTCGAAACCGTCGGGGAAGATCGGCGAATCCAACTCGAATAGCTCGGCCAGTCGGACGTTGCTCGCTCGGTAGCGCTCGACGATTGCCCTCGCTCTGCGCCGGGCCGGCATCAACTTCGGGTCCCTCGGCAAGGCGTTGGTGAGGATCCGCGAGTTGAGCTGTCGGTGGGGGATTTCGTTGTACAGGTGGCCGATCTTCGTGGCGGTCTTGCCTGTCGACACGTTCGAGTGCATGTCGATGCGGCCGGCCAGTTGGGCTCGCTCGACACCGAGCAGTGCCAGGAAGTCGGAGGTGACGTCGCGATCTTTCAGGAGATCACGCTCGAAGACCCGCAACGTCACGTGATCGAGGCCAAGTCGTTCGACGTACGGCGCCAATCGGGCGTGATAGTCGAGATAGTGGTCGTGGTGAGGCTCGTAGTTCGGAAGCGCGGCGAGCCGCGACCTGAAGAAATTGGCGGAGTTGAACCGCGCCGCCTGCTGGTAGTGCGAGACGAGGTGCCGGTCCTGACGACGCACGTAGACCACGATGCGGATGTCGTCGAACAATCTCTCCAACAAGTCGAGCGTTGTGTTGATCTGCTGGGGATCGAAGATCCAGCTGAACTGTTCCTCGACGACGAGGCAGTCGGTGCCGAGCTGTTCGAGTCGGTCGAGGAACTCAGGCCGGATCTGGGCACCGTCGGTTCGGAAGTCCAGTCCCTTGGGCCGTGTGCTCACGGCCCGTTGTCGACCCGGCTGGAGTGGCACGTACGTCAGACCGGTGAGTTCGGCGACCTGCTCGCCGACCCCGTTCAGGAGCTGTTGGATCGAGGTGGTCCCTGTCTTGTGGCTTCCGATGTGAAGAACGAGTCTGGACAAGCGGACACCTCTGCGGAACGCGTGGATCGGTTGACGGGCGGGCTTCGACGGGTTGTCACTGTGGAGTATGGCGGATGCCATCGCCACCGGAAACGTCAAGGACCGGTGTCGGGCCGGGCGGCGCGATCGTGACCGGTCCCGATTGGGCCCCGGTACCCCGGGCAGCATCCGCGACCGAGGGGTCGCCGGATGACGCACGCACGTGCGTCTCGGCCTCAGGCGAGTTGGACGACGCCGGGGGTGCCGGCTCGCACTTCCCATTCGGTGATGGTTGCGACGGGGGAGGACTCGTCGAACTCGTCGGCCACGGCCCGGAAGGTGGCGTGCCAGCGGTCGGGGGTGACCTCGCAGACGGTGTAGCCGCGTCGGGCGTCGAACCACTTCAGTTGCGGGTTGCCGGCGAGCGCCGCCTCGACGAGCCCGGTGACGACCTCATCGTCGTCGAAGAACGATGACGAGATGCTGCTGGCCATGAACTCCGAACCGACGATCGGCTGTGTGAGGTCGAACGGGTCGGCCCGCAGGTCGGCGACGGCCGCCGAGTGGAAGTCACCGGTCAGCACGATCAGGTTGTCGACGGCAGGTGCGATCGCCTCCAGCAGCGCCTGGCGGGCTCCGGCGTAGCCGTCCCAGGTGTCGACCACGACGACCGGCGGGTCGGCGCCCTGCACGGCGTTGCCGCCGAACATGAAGACCTGTTGGGCGAGCACGTCCCAGATCGCCGAGGACGCACCGATGCTGTCGACCAGCCACTGTTGCTGCTCCGCCCCGAGCATCGTCTGTTCGGGCGAGAACGCCAGCTCGTCATCGCGGAACTGCACAGCGTCGCCGAGCGCCTCGACGAGCTGCGCGCCGCGTTGTTGGTCGGCGCGGTATTGGCGTGTGTCGAGTACGTGGAACTGCAGCAGGTCGCCGTGGGCGAACGACCGGTAGATCGGGTAGTCGGGTCCGCTCGGTGGGTCGAGCCGCACCGGCATGTGCTCGTACCACGCCTGATAGCCGGCGGCGCGACGCGCCAGGAACGCCTCACGCCCGGCGTCATCCTCGCTGCTGGCACCGGCGTAGTCGTTGTCGACCTCGTGGTCGTCCCACGTGATGATCCACGGTACGAGGGCGTGTGCGGCGCGCAGTAGTGGATCGCCGTGATACAGCGCGTAACGCTCGCGATACTGCTCGACCGTTTCGCACTCGAAGTCCTGGCCGGTGGTGCGACCACGCTCGTCGGCATAGCCGCCGGTGGCGTACTCGTAGATGTAGTCGCCGAGGAACACGAATGCATCGATGTCGCCCTGGTCGACCAGGTCGCGGTAGGCGGCGTAATAACCCTGCTCCCAGTTCTGGCACGACGAGAAGGCGAACCGGAACTGCTCGGGCGTCGTGCCGGCGGCAGCGAACGTGTGGGTTCGTGCCGGAACGGTCTCGAACTCACCGACCCGGAACCGGTAGTGGTACTCGGTGTTCGGTTCGAGACCCTTGACGTCGGCGTGCACCGAGTGGCCGAGTGCGGCGATCGCCGGAGTGGTTCCGGTGGCGACGATGTCGGTCATCTCGGCGTCGGTGGCGACATCCCAGTCGATGTCGATGTCGGTGTCGGGCAGCACCTCGGCGGGGAGCAGGCGAGTCCACAGGATCACCGAGTCGGCGAGCGGGTCGCCCGACGCCACGCCGAGTGAGAACGGGTCGGACACGATCGCCGAGGGGATGGTGGTGGTCGTCGTGGTCGTGGTGGCTGCCGCCGTCGTCGTGGTGGCTGCGGTCGGTGGCGGTGTAGTCGGCGGGATCGTCGGGGCTCCCGTCGTGCCCGGCGGCGAGGTGGTTGCGCTGTCGTCCCCGCTGTCGGTGCACGCTGCCAGCGCGGCGGCGATCGTGCCGGCGAGGAACCTCCGCCGTGTCAGCCGTACGGGCCTGCTGTCGTCCATCTCCGACCTCCCGATCGTGGCGCGACGCCCGATCGCAGCGCAGCGCGAAGCAACGTGGTGTCTCGAATTCTAAGCGGCCACCCCGGATCGCCCTAGGGCCGGCAGACCCGAGTCGGGAGTTGTGCCTGGGAACCCAGCGGGCGCGTGGCTGCTCCGTTTCGTGCCGGATGGTTGCCGGTGACGATTGGTCGCAGTTCGTCTATCGGCTCACGCCCGCGGCCCAAGTCTTCGCTCGGCCGGTGCAGGTCGGGGCGACCACGGTCCGGATGATCTCGGGCACTCGGGGTCGGGTGTGGCAGCCGCCCGGTTGGTAGGCGATCAACCGGATCTCGCCGGCCGGTGCATCGAGCGTGATCGTCGCCGGTGCCTCGGCGATCGGGAACGCGGCGCGGGTGCAAGCGGCCGCAAATCGGCATCTGTCACCGAAAACGACGAGAGCGCCGGGCTCGAGCCGTGTGGCCCGAACCCGACGCTGCGTCGATGATCAGAGTTGATCAGGCGGCGAGCAGCTTGCGAACGCGCTCGCGGTTGGTCTCGAGGGCGTCCTTCACCGGTGCGGGGAGGTTGGCCTCGAAACGCTCGGTGATCGGCTCGAAGCGGTCGGCGACGCGCTGGACCATCGGTTCGAACCGGTCCTGGAGCTCGGTCATACGGGCCTCGCCCTTGGCCTTTGCCTCCTCGAGGAAGTTCGGGTACGTGGCCGTGCTCGTGAGGCCACGGTGCACCAAGCGGTCCTGGACGACGACGGCGACGCCGACGTAGGTGTTGGTGACGTCGCGCATGAACTTGACGGCATCTGCCATCACGTCCTCGACGCGGTCGGTGATCTGGTCGACGTCCGGCATCGTCGGCATGCTCGGCATGCTCGGCATGCTCGGCATGGTCAACTTGGCGGCCGGCTTGGGGGCGGCGGTCTGCTTGGCGACGGGCTTGCGGGCAGCCGTCTGCTTGGCGGCCGGCTTGCGGGCGGCGGTCTTCTTGGCGGCCGGCTTGCGGGTGGCGGTCTTCTTGGCTGTGGTGGCAGGCATGGGGGATTCCTCTTGGTAGATGGCCCGCGGCATGTGCCGCGTGTTCCGTTGATGTGAACGATAGCGACTACTGCTAACTTTTGCAAGCGTCTGCTAGCAAAAGTTTATGGTGCGGCCGGTCGGGCCCGACTGGCTCGGCTCCGTGGTCGACCTCGTGATGGTCCCGCAGAGACCGTTCGGGAGTGGTCCGCTACTGTCGCGGCACGGTCGCTCTGGGGCGCGGCCTCGTGCCATGGGGGGCTGATGCGAAGATTGATCCTCACGAAGTTCGCCGAGTTGATCATCGTGCTGCTCGTGGTCTCAATCGTCAGTTTCATGCTGCTCTCGCTCGTGCCCGGCGGGGATCCGGCAGTGCGCATCCTGGGCGACCAGGCGACGCCCGAGAAGATCCTCGAACTGCGTACCGAGCTCGGTCTCGACGACCCGATCCCCACCCGCTACCTACGGTGGCTCGGCGACGTGGTTCGAGGTGACCTGGGCCGATCGACCGACCTCAACCAGGACGTATCCGACGTGCTCAAGGACAAGTTGCCCGTCACCATCGAGCTGGCGTTCCTGTCGATCGGGATCGGCGTGCTGTTCGCGATCCCGCTCGGCGTGTTCGGCGCCTGGAAGGCAGGCGGTCGAGCCGACAAGGTGATCACGTCCGTCAGCTTCATGGTGTTGTCGCTGCCCGGGTTCCTCGTCGCGATCGCACTGTTGATCGTGTTCGCGGTCCAGTGGAAGCTGCTGCCGGCGACACCGGCTTGGGTGCCGTTCACGGAAGATCCGCTCACCAACCTGAAGAACCTGATCCTGCCGGTGGCCTCGCTGGCGATCGGCGAGATCGCCGTGCTCAACCGGGTGCTCCGTTCCGACATGATCGAGGTGCTCCAAAGCGATTTCGTCGACGCCGCCAAGTCGAAGGGTCTGTCGAACCGCTACATCCTGTTTCGTCACGCCCTGCCCGCCTCGCTCACCTCGATCCTGACGCTGATCGGCCTGCAGATCGCCGGTGCGATGACCGGTGCCGTGGTGATCGAACAGATCTTCGGTCTGCCGGGCATCGGACGCACGCTGCTGCTGGCGATCTCGCGTCGGGATCTCATCCTGGTGCAAGGCATCGTGCTGGTGGTGGCCTCGGCCTACGTGATCGTCAACTTCCTCGTCGACCTCGCGTACCGGTTGACCGACCCGAGGCTGCGAAATGGCTGAAGCGATCGCGGTTGCGACACCCACCCGCACCCGCATCGGCTCGGGCCTCGGCGTGCTGTTCTGGATCGCCGTCGCCTGGCTGTTCGTCGTGCTGATCGCGGCCGTGTTCGGCCACTTCCTCCCGCTCGACGACCCGACCCGTATCCGCCCGGCCGACAAGTATCTGCCGATCCTCTCCGACGGGCATCTGCTGGGCACCGATCAGCTCGGGCGTGACATGCTCGCCCGTCTCGTCGACGGCGCCAAGATCTCGGTCTTCATCAGTGTGACGACCGTCGGCGTCGGCATCGTCGTGGGCGGCACCATCGGCACGACCGTCGGATACTTCGGTGGCAAGATCGAGGCGATCGCCATGGCGATCGTGAACATCGTGCTGTCGTTCCCTGCGCTCGTGATCCTGCTGGGCGTGGTCGCGATGGCAGGTCAGACGCTGAAGGTCATCACCACTGTGTTCAGCGTGCTGGCGATTCCCGCCTACACGCGCTTCGCCCGCGCGTCCACGATCACGATCAAGCAGAACGACTGGGTCACCGCCAGCGCCATGATCGGCTCGACGACTCGACGGATCGTGTTCCGGGTCTTGATGCCCAACGTCTTGCTCACCCTCATCACGTTCGGCCTGCTCGCGATCGGGGGCGTCATCGTCGCCGAGGGCGTGATCGCCTTTCTCGGGTTCGGCGTGCCGCCGCCGCAGGCCACCTGGGGCGGGATGATCGCCGACGGCAACCGGGCCTTCGCCGACGACGTCCTGCACGTCGCGATCGTGCCGGCGACCGCCATGTTTCTCACGATTCTCTCGCTCAACCTGGTCGGCGACGGACTCCGTCGTCACTTCCAGGTGCGCGCCGCACAGATCTGAGCGTTCACCAGGACGCACGGAAGGAGCCAAGAACATGAAACGACCGATGCGAGCTCTCATCCCGTTCGTGGCCATCGTCTTGCTGGCCGCAGCCTGCTCGGGCGGCGATGACGACAGCACCGAGATCGCCGATACGGGTGGAACCGCCGGGGGTGGCGACGCCGCAACCGCCACGGTCGCCGACATCGCGACCGCAACGACCCAGCTGGCCCCCGACGACGCCGGACTGCAGATCGATCGGGGCGGCGAGATCAACATCGGCATCGTCGCCGAGAGCACCGGTTGGTACCCGCCCAGCGCGGAGACCTCGTTCTCGGCCGGCTTCCTGGTGATGGATGCCCTCTACGACCGCTGGTTCGAACAGACCGGCTCGGGCGAGATCATCCCGATGATCGCCGCCGAGCGGGCGACCCCGAACGATGACGCATCCCAATGGACGATGAAGATCCGGCCGGGGATCCTGTTCCATGACGGCACTGCGGTGAATGCCGCGGCGGCTGTCGACATGGTCGCCCAGTGGAAAGAGGGCCCGTTCGGGTCGAACGTCACGATCGACACTGCCGAGGCGCTCGACGAGTACACGATCGAGTACACCCTCATCGCTCCGGACCCGGCCTTCGAACAGAGCCTCGCCGGCGTCTCGACGGGTGCCGTGTTCTCACCGACGGCGGGGCGCGCGTTCGGCCCCGAGGACTCGGTCGAGCACCCCGTCGGCACCGGTCCGTTCATGTTCGAATCCTGGACGCGTGACTCGGAGATGGTGGTCGTGCGCAATCCGAGCTATTGGCGCAGCGCCCCGGACGGCGGCACTCTGCCCTACCTCGACCGCATCCGGTTCCGGGTGTTGCCGGACGGCACGGCGCGACGGGCGAGCCTCGAGGCCGGCGATCTGCAGATCACGACGCAGGGTGGCCCTGACGGCGGCGAGGCACTCGTCCAAGCCGGATTCGTGCCATACGAGTACATCGGCAACGGTGCCGCTCTGAACATCTACAACACGGCGGTCGCACCATTCGACGATGTGCGGATGCGGCGTGCCGCGGCCTACGCACTGGATCCCGAGCAGGCCAATGCGCTGCGCCCGGCGAACCTGTCAGGTGTCAACGTCGTGCGCACTCAGTACTTCAGTACCACCAGCCAGTGGTACGACGAGGCAGCGGGTGCCGACTATGCGGTATTCGACCTCGACGAGGCCGTCCGCTTGTACGACGAGTACATCAACGATCCGGCGCGCAGCGATGGCCGGGCCGTCGGTGAGCCGGTGAGCTTCGTCTACGACTGCACCACCGAACCCGTGAACCTGGACACGGCGCAGCTCTTCCAGCAGGAGTGGAGCGACATCGGGATGGACGTCGAGATCCGCACCACCGAGCAGGCGGCCTACATCACCAAGGTCGTGGGCACCGAGAGCGAGCCGCTGTTCCAAGGTGATTTCCAGATCGGATGCTGGGCCGACGGTAACGAGGAGGACCCGCTGCAGATCTTCCGCACCCGCTACGGCGCGAATGAGGTGCTGAACTGGACCAACTACAACACGCCCGAGATCGACGCCCAGATCGAGATCCTGCGCGGCATCGACCCGGACGCCCGCAAGGCCGCAGCCGCAGAGATCAGCCGGATCACCGCCGAGGCGATGACGGTCGACTGGTGGTCGTCCGGCTCGAACCTGGTGCTGGCGGTGCCCGAACTGCGTGGACTCGAGACGTACACCTTTCCCGACGGAGAGGTCGGGACGCGGCGCAGCGGCGGGCGCGTCTGGTGGCACGAGGTGTGGCTCGAGGGCGCACAACCGCTCACCGACATCCCGACGGGATTCGTCCCGATCCCGGAGGTTCCGGTCACCACCACGACGACGCTGCCGCCCGAGCCGGAGACCGGTGGACCCCGCGACGACGTGCTCGCCGCGATGCCTGCCCCTCCAGCTGGGCTGACACTGGGCAACACGGATCCTCCCTTGGCGGATCTGTGCCCGGGCATCACCGTGCTCGATGGCATTGCGCCGATCTCTGCGACGTCCCAGAGCTACACGGGGGACCCGACCCTCGGACCGTTCGCCGCGGTCAACATCTACGAGTTGGCTCCGGGTGAGGTCGACACCATCATCGGACGGTACGACCAGGCCGTCACCGACTGCGCCGAGTACTCGACCACCGTCGACGGAGCTGCCGTCGAGGCCGGGATCACCACACGCGATCTCGGCAGCCATGGCGATTCGACGAGCGGCTACGGCCTGGTCGGTACCGTCGACGGGTTCGCGATCGACACCGACATCGTGTTGATCCGGACGGGCGACAACCTGGCGATCGTGACGGCGCTGTACGTCCTGGCACCGGCCGATGGTGGGGTGGTCACACCGCTCGCAGAGGGAGCCGCCGGCATCCTCGCAGGCCTCGGCTGATCGACGACGAGCATCCGATGGCGGGGGTGGCCGGGTCCGAGTCGGATCCGGCCATCGCCGCGTCCGTCGAGCCGTGCGATCGACCGCGCACCCGCTGACTGGGCTGTACTCAGGCCGCCGGCAGACCGAACTTCGGGTACTCGTTGTCGACCATCACGACGTAGGCCCAGACGCGGTAGTAGTAGTTGCTGACCCTGACCAGGAAGTCGCGCATGCCCTGCGGCCATGCACCGGTGAACAGCACGGCGAACCAGCCGATCAGCGCCACCACAGCGGCACCGATGAAGTACACCATCAACACGATGTAGTGCGGAATCGCCAAGAAGATGTTGAGCGCCGCCGAACGCGGCACCGACGGCGGCACGTCGGGCAGGTTGAGACGCACGGGAGGATAGGCGTTGTTGTCGCGGGTGTCGGTGTTGAACTCGAACGGCGGATACGTCTCCGAGTAGCCGATCAGGAACCCGCCGGCGCGGGCGTTGTACCGCTCGTACATGGCCATCACGCCGTACATCCCGGGGTGCAGCCTGCCGGTGAAGATCAGCATCAGCCAGTAGATGAAGAACACGACCCGCGACAGGAGTTGCAGCGCGTAGAGCACGATGCCGTGCGGGACGTATAACACCCAGTTGACGAGCGGTCTCCATCGGGCCAACTCGTACGGTGATTCGACGACCAGGTAGGGCCGGGCGCGGTCGATGGTCGCATGGGTCATGACAGACCTCCTCGGGGAGCGCGTTGCACCATCATCCACGATCTCGAACTCGCGGCCCGTGCGCCAGGGCCCTATGTCATGCCGGCCGGTCGTGCCGGCTGGTCAGCGGGAGAACAACACCGAGGCTCCGCTCGGCGCGTCCGGGAGGGGGCTCGAAGCGCTGCATCGATGCCTTCCGGATCGTCGGCACCATCGACCGCTCGGCGGCGTAACCGGTAGGTTTTCGTGTTCACATCGTTCGACCCCGACTTGGAGTACCACACGTGGATCGCACCGCATTGCGGGAAGCCCTCGGCTCGCTCGCCTCGAATCATCGCTGGACGTGGCACTACCGCACGTCCGACATGTTGTCCGCGCTCCCGACGGCAGTACCCGACCAGCACCCCGTGCAGGCGGTACGCGCCCTCGACGACGCGCGACTCGATGCCCTGCTCGATGACGGCGACTTCGTCTCGTCCGTCGCCGATCAACTCGCCGGGCTGAACGACACGATGGCGACCGCGGTCACCAACCCCGACATCGTGTACTTCTCGCCCGAGTTCGGCATCAGCGAGGTCGTCCCTCAGTACTCGGGTGGGCTCGGCATTCTGGCCGGCGATCATCTCAAGTCTGCGAGCGACATCGGTATCTCGCTGGCAGGGGTCGGACTGTTCTACCGGCATGGCTTCTTCCGGCAATTCATCGAGGACGGCCGGCAAGCCGAGCGGATCGAGACCTACGATCCCACCGATTTCGGTTGTATCGACACCGGCCTCGTCATCGAGGTGCCGATCGCGGAACGTCTCGTGCATGCCAAGGTCTGGCGGCTCGATGTGGGGCGCGTCCCGCTGCTGCTGCTCGACACCGACTTGCCGACCAACTCCGAGTCCGACCGGTCGATCACCGATCGTTTGTACAGTGGCGACCAGCTGCACCGGTTGGAGCAGGAGCTCGTCCTCGGTGTCGGCGGCGCACGCGCCGTCACGGCGATCGGCTGGAAACCGGGCGTCTACCACTCGAATGAAGGCCACGCCGGATTTCTCACGCTCACATTGCTCGATCAGGCGCGTACCCCCGGTGGGGCCACCACGCTGGCGAGCGCAGTCGAGCGAGTGAAGCCGCACGTACTGTTCACCACGCACACCCCTGTTCCTGCCGGCATCGACCGCTTTCCGCGATCGTTGATCGATCCCCACCTGCGTCCCTGGGCCCAGGCATGGGGCGAGTCGATCGACACTCTGGCTGCGCTCGGTCAGGATCCGCACGACGGTGCGGGCGTGTTCAACATGGCTGCGCTGTGCCTGCACATCGCAGCCCGCGCCAACGGGGTGTCGCAACTGCACGGCGAGGTCAGCCGCGGTCTGTTCTCGATGGTGCCCGGGGGCTCGGCGATCACGTCGGTGACCAACGGCGTGCACGCCCGTACGTGGGTGAGCCCCCCCTTGCAGGACCTCTTCGACGCAGAACTCGGTGCCGGTTGGGATCACGGTGACGAAGCCGCCTGGTCGAACATCGCCAACGTCGACGCCGGCGCGATTGCAGATTGTCGCACCGCTACACGGGCGCCGCTGGTCGCTCTGCTCGCCGATCGCGGCGGAGTCGAGCTCGACCCCGATGCGCTCGTGATCGGCTTCGCGCGCCGGTTCGCGACGTACAAGCGCGCCAATCTCCTGCTGCGCCACGCCGACGTCTTGGCCACCCTGCTCGCCGACGACCACCGCCCGGTCCATTTCGTGTTCGCCGGCAAGGCGCACCCCGCAGACGGGCCGGGCAAGAGCCTCTTGGAAGACATCGTCGCGTTCGGTGGCACGCCGGTCGCCAATCGGCGGTTCAGCTTCCTGCCCGACTATGACATCGCCGTGGCGCGAGCGATGTACTACGGGTCTGACGTGTGGCTGAACAACCCCGTTCGCCCGCGTGAGGCATCGGGTACCAGCGGCGAGAAGGCGGCACTCAACGGCGTGCTCAATTGCTCGATCCTCGATGGCTGGTGGGCCGAGATGTCCGACGGTCTCAACGGGTGGAACATCCCGACGTCTGAGGCCGCCGTCGACCACGTTCGCGACGACGAGGAGTCAGCCGCGACGTTGGCACTGCTTGCCGAGATCGCCGCAGAGTTCCATGCCGACGGCACCGGCGCGCCGTCGACGCTCTGGATCGACCGCATGCGTCACAACTGGCGCACGCTCGGTCCGAAGGTCACCGCGGCCCGCATGGTCGCCGACTACCAGCGCACGCTGTACAGCCCGATGCTCGACGCCCAGCGCCGCTGATCGCCGGTTGGCGCTCAACACGACGTATGCCCGTGGGAGCGGTAGCGTCCCGAACATGAGGGTCAGCGAGGCGATCGACGACGCCGTCGGCGGACTCAAGCAACGTGTGGTCGCGGCCACCACCAGCCTGTTCTCGCACGGCCCCACCCCGCTCGAGCACACGATGTCGTATGCGCCGGACCCCGGTTTGTTGGGACCCGGCTCCGTGTCGTGGCGCGTGATCGGTGATGCGACGGCGTTCGTCGGTGGTATCCGTGCGCTCCTGGTGCAGACGGCGCACCCGGAGGTGGTCGCCGGTGTCGAGCAGCATTCCCGCTATCGCGACGATCCGCTCGGGCGCCTCACGCGAACGTCGGTGTACGTCACCGAGACCACGTACGGAGCGATGCCGGAGGTCGAGGGTGCAGTCGCCACAGTTCGCGGCGCTCACGGTCCGGTGCACGGCCGCAGTGAACGCGACCGTCCGTACTCGGCAGGTCAGCCGGAGATGGCGGCATGGGTCCACAACGTGTTGACCGAGTCGTTTCTCGCCGCCTATCAGGCGTACGGCCCGCAACCGCTGACGTCGGGTGAGGCGGACCGTTTCGTCGAGGAGCAGACGCGCATCGGCGCCCTGCTGGGTGCGGCGCCGCTGCCGTCCACCGCAGACGAGCTCGCCCATTGGGTGAACGATCACCCCGATATCGCCCGCACGCAGGCAATGGCCAACTCGATCGATTTCCTGCGCAACCCGCCGCTGTCTCCACCGGTCAAGATCGGCTACAAACTGCTCTACACCGCCGCGGTCGACACGCTGCCCGACCGGATCGCCGACGTGATCGGGCTCCACCCCTCGCGCGGCGCCGGCCGGGTCGGCGCCGCTGCCGTCAACAGCCTGCGGTGGGCGCTGGGCTCGTCACCGTCGTGGCACCTCGCGCTGGTGCGAGCGGGTGCCCCTGTGCCGAAGGGTCTGTTCCGCCAGGCGCTGCCGCCCCAGGCCTCCGTCTCCGCCTGACGGCCGATCATCGGCCGGGCCTCGACCACACTTGTCGACCACCACCGACGAGCGCACAATTCGAGTATGAAAGCGCGATTGGTGACTGCGGTTGCCACCGCATCGATGCTGATCTGCACCGTCGGCTGTGGCACCGGAACCGAGAACGACGAACCCCGGATCGCCAACCCGGCCGCCGTGTTCTGCGAGGAGCAAGGTGGCGCGGTGTCCGGCGACGAGCCCATGTGCGAACTGCTCGATGGTTCGATCGTGGACGCCTGGGAGTACTACCGCTCGCAGACGGGTGCCGGCTTGGCGAACCCGGCGGCCGTGTTCTGTGAGGAGCAGGGCGGCACGACCTCGGGGCCCGAGCCGATCTGTGTGCTGCCCGACGGCTCGGCCGTGGACGCCTGGAGTTACTTCCGCGAGAACGGTCTCGGCTGAGCACCTGCCACGAGGATCGAACGGCGGCGTCCGTCATGCCGTGGGTATTCGAAGCACCCGTCGAGAGGCCGATCGTGCCGCGGTCAGGCGGCATCCGACAGCAGCCGGAAGTGGTCTTCGATCCCCGCCGCGATCCGCGCCAGATCGGGCACGACGTCTCGGTCGCTGGTGAGCCCGAAGAACAGGCGACCCTCGTATGACACCACGGCGATGGTCAAACCCTCGCGATCGACGACCTCGACGTAGGGGTAGGTGCGCAGGATCTGGGCGCCGAGCAGATACAGCGGCATCGGCGGCCCGGGGATGTTCGTGATCACCAGGTTCATCGGAATTCGTCGCGTGACGAAGCGGGTCAGTGGGATCGCGAACGGTGTGATCGCGTCGGCCAGTTCGATGATGGTCTGGGCACCGTCCACCAGGCCGGAGCCCTTCAACTCGCTGGTGACCCGGTGAATCGTCTGGAGACGTTTCACGGGATCGGGTTCGTGAACGGGAAGGTCGACCACGATCATCGACACCCTGTTGCCGAGCGTGTCACCGTGCTCATGGGCGCCGCGCAACGAGACCGGAACCATCGCTTTGAGGACACGTTCGTCGACGCCATCACCGTGCTCGATCAGGAAGTCGCGGAGTGCGCCGCTGCAGGCAGCCAGTATGACGTCGTTCAGGGTGACCGAGAGGTGCTCCTTGGTGGCCCGTGCCAGATCGATCGGTACGTCGGCGTGGACCCACCGTCGATGTGGCGACACCGCCTTGTTCCACGATGTCGGTTCGGGCTGAACGAGGAAGTTGGCGGCCGTCTTGAGGGCGTTGACGGTCGTGGTGATCGCAGGGCGTGGATCGCGCAACGTCCGGCCCATCGACCTGGCGAGCCGAGCGGGTCGGCCGAGTTGATCGGTCACCGATTCCGCGAGCAGCCTCCGTGGCGAGGGCGCAGGGCGTGGACGCCAGCGGGGTGGGTCGTCGTCGCCGGCGGGGTGTCGTTCGAGATCGATCAGTGCGAGGGCGAGATCGACATTGGCGATTCCGTCGCCGAGCGAATGATGGGTCTTGATGATGAGACCCACCTCGTCGCCGGCCAGCCCGTCGACGAACCACATCTCCCACAGTGGACGGGCCCGGTCGAGCGGCAACGACTGCAGGCGCGCCATCAGAGCGGAGAGTTGCTCGTCGTCTCCGGGCCGTGGCAATGAGGTGAGGCGGACGTGGTAGTCGATGTCGAAGTGGTCGTCGTCGATCCAGACCGGACGGCCCTGGTCGTATGGCACCTCCATGATCCGATGGCGCAAGCGCGGCACGCGATGGAGGCGGCGGGCGACATGGTTGCGCAGGTCGTCGAATCGGACTCGACCCGCCTCATCGCGCAATGCGGCGCCTTCGAGCACCGACAGCGACCCGACGTGTTGCGGTTCGTGGGGTGTCTCGATGCGGAGGAACGTCGCATCCGTCGCCGTCAGTCGTTCGTAATGCACGCCCTACCTCCTCGACCCGGCGGCTCCGACCCAGGCCTCCATGGTGGCGAATCTCTGGATACTCGCGATACGGCCGAACGTCACCACTCGACGGGATCCCGACGATCGCGGTGTGTCGCGGGTCAGTCCGGTTCGAGGCGACTGCGGAGTTCGACGTACACGTCCTCGCCGGCCAGTGCCGTCAACGAATCGCGCATCGAATCGATCACCAGCTCGGAACCGGAGTAGGCCTCGCCCCCGTCGGAGCGTTCGGTGCAGCACCATGCCATCGTCTCGCCGTGTTCGCCCCAGTCGGCGCGTGCCCAGCGGCGGACGGTTGCCGATTCGGTGTCGACATCGAGTTCCTGCCAGTCGATCCGTAGTGGCAACTGCCAGCACACCGAGGGCTTCCAGTCGGTCGGGGACTCGCCTGCCTCGACGGCAGCGATGTGCAATGCGCATCCTTCGCCGCCGGCGAAGCCGGGACGATTGAGGAACACGCACGCGCCGTCGACGACCCGCGTGTGCGATCGGTCGTCATCGCTGAAGATCCCGAGCACGCCCGACTCGCCAAGGTCGTGGCGAGCCTCGTGATGGTATTGCCACTGGGTGGGGGTGAGTACGGATGCAAACGCTGCGACCGTCATCGCTTCCTCGGCGCCGGCCGGGCCGTCGCCGAAGTGGGCGCCGATCGAGCAGCAGCCCTGGTTCAGCTCTTCCGCTGGTTCGGCGAGGATGCCTCGACAGCCGTTTCCGAACAGGCACACCCAGTTCGACTCGAGGAACTCGCGCTCGAACCGCCAGATGGTGTCGCTGCGCTCGATTTCGATGAACTCGGCGGTCATCGACCGATCATCGCACTCGGAGTCGTCGGCAGGTGGCAACGGGGTTGGACCGGCGTCAGGCATTCAGGCGAGCCCGCAGTATGTCGACCCCGCTGCCAGACAGCTCGTCGAGCGCCTGGTGTCGCCCACTGATGGCGAGCATCAGCGAAGCTGCCGGTCCCGTCACAGCGGCGCCGGTGCCGTGATGCCAGCTGTCATCGGTGGTTGCGAGCGCCAAACCGTCGACCAGGCCCTTGCGAATGAAGCCGCGGTGGGCTTTCGACGACACCAGGAAGTCGAGCACGACCGTCGCTCGTTCGGCGGGGACGTCCCTGACGATCGCCAGTGGCCGGCAGATGTCCTGGGTATGCACGATGATGTCGGTCAAGGGTGCCTCGGGTCCGAGCCCCGGCGGCGTGAAGCGATGCTCCGCGCTGGTTCGCAGCGAGGCCGCCAACTCGGCATTCGTACGGGGCTCGTCCCTGGCAAAGCGATCCGAGACCCGGTTGAAGTCGAAGCGGTTGTTCATCATCCGCACGACCATCTGTGGCAGCGACACCGAGAACGGCATCACGAGATGAGCCGCCACCTCCCGAACCCGCCACCCCGTGCACCAGCTGGGGGTGTTCCACTGCTCGTCGGTCAGGCCGTCGAGCAGGTCTGCGGTGAGCCGACGTTCGTCGGCGATGATCGCGAACACGTCCGTCATGGCTGCAGCTTCGCGCGGTCGTCGACGTCGTGCGGACGTCGTGTCGACGGACGTGCGACGATGGAACCGTGAGCGGGTCGACATTTTCCGAGCCGCAGGAGATCGCCGCGGCGGTGATGGTCGACGGTGATCACGTGCTGATGTGCCACCGGAACCCCTCGCGCCAGTGGTACCCGAACATCTGGGATCTGCCGGGCGGACACGTCGAGCCCGGTGAAATGCCGGCGGATGCGCTCGTGCGAGAGCTCTGGGAGGAACTGGGCGTCACCGTCGATCCGGCCGATCTCGAGTTCAGCGCAACGCTTCGGCCGGAGCCGGGGCTCACGGTGCACGCATGGGTGGTTCGGTCGTGGGCGGGTGAGCTGTCGAATCGGGCGCCAGCCGAACACGATTCGCTCGGTTGGTTCTCGCTGTCCCAGGTCGCGGCACTCGAGCTTCCGAGCCCGGTGATCGTCGATCTCTGCGCGGAAGCGCTGCGCATGAACGTCGATACCGTCGTCGGCATGCGCCACCACGATCTGGCCCAACTCAACATCGGCCGCCTGCAGGCCCCGACGGATTCGCCGATCGTCACCGAGTTCATGGAGGCGCTCGACGAGGTCAACGCACTCGCTGATCGGAGTCCCGGCTTCGTGTGGCGCTTCCAGACCGACGAGGGCAACGCAACGGCCGAGCGGCCGTTCCCCGACGACACGATCCTCGTCAACCTCTCGACCTGGGAATCGATCGACGCCCTGTCCGACTACGTGTATCGCACGGTGCACGCCGAGTACCTGCGGCGGCGTCGAGAGTGGTTCGAGCGGCTCGACGAGGTCGGGATCGTTCTGTGGTGGGTCCCGACCGGTCACCGCCCCTCGGTCGCCGAGGCGATCGAGCGCCTCGAGCACCTCCGACAGCACGGGCCGACGCTCCGGGCGTTCACGTTCCGCCACCGCTTCGAGGCTCCCGGCTCGGACGGATGAATCGAGGGCGTCCGGCCGATGCGATCGTCGGGCAACGTCGCCCCCGGCGCAGCGCGGGTCCTCGCGAGGCTCGCACGCCCTCGCACGTCCATCTCCCTCGCACGTCGATCATCGTCGGCGACCGTTCGCCTCGATCGGCGACTGACTGAGTGAGTGCTCACTCAGTCCGGTACCATCGGCGGTCGTGTCGACCACCATTGCGCCCGCGTCCGGTCGCCGCGCCGCGCCGCTTCCGCCGCAGGAGCGCCGGGCGGCGATCATCGACGCCGCGCTCCCGTTGCTGATCCAGCACGGATCCAGCGTCACCACGCGTCAGATCGCCACGGCGGCGGGCGTCTCGGAGGGCACGATCTTCAACGTCTTCGCCGACAAGGACGCACTGCTCGCGGCAGCGCTCGAGGTCGCGATCGATCTGACACCCTTCGAGCACGCCGTCACGGAGATCAGCCGATCGGTGCCGTTCGAACAGCGTCTGCTGGCGGCGACCGAGCTGACTCAGCGCCGGATCGTCGACATCTGGAAGCTCGTCTCGCAGCTGGGCCCTCAGCACCAACCGACCGAACACAAACCGCTGCCCGACAGCGGCGCGCTCGCCGCCCTGTTCGCCGAGGAGCCGGGACGGCTGCGGATCGAGCCGGCCGACGCCGCCCGCCTGTTGCGAGCTCTGACGCTCTCGCTGACCCACCCGATGATGACCGCCGAGCCGCGCACGGCCACAGAGATCGTCGACCTGTTCCTCCACGGCACCGAGTGCCCGATCGTCGATGGCTCATGAGCCTGCGTCAATTGCTCCGCACCCATCTCGCTCCGTACAAGGGCGTCTTGTGGCTGGTTGTCGTCTTGCAGGCGATCCAGACCACTGCCACGCTTGCCCTGCCCACGCTCAATGCCGACCTCATCAACAAGGGCGTCCTGCCCGGCGACAACGGCTACATCTGGCGTACCGGCGCCGTGATGCTCGGCTTCAGCCTGGTGCAGATCGTGTTCGCCGCTGCGGCGGTGTGGTACGGCGCCAAAGCAGCGATGGGGTTCGGACGCGACCTGCGGCGTGATCTGTTCCATCAGGTCACCGACTACTCCGCCCGCGAGGTCGGCAGGTTCGGCGCACCGTCGCTGATCACGCGGATCACCAACGATGTGCAACAGGTGCAGATGCTGGTTGTGCTGGGTGCGACGATGATGATCGCCGCCCCGCTCACGATGGTGATCGGCATCGTCCTGGCGGTGCGCGAAGACATCGGGCTCTCGGTCATCTTGGTCTTCGCGATGCCGGGCGCCGTGCTGTTGCTCGGATCGATCGTCGCCCGCATGGTTCCGGCGTTCCAGCAAATGCAGGTCAGGATCGACCGCGTGAACGGCGTGCTGCGCGAGCAGATCACCGGGATCCGGGTCGTGCGTGCGTTCGTCCGCGAGCCGCAGGAGGCGGACCGCTTCGCGGCCGCCAACGCCGACCTGACCGAAACGTCACTGCGCACCAGCCGGTTGATGGCCGCCACGTTCCCGACGGTCGGGCTGATCATCAACGTGTCGAGCATCGCCGTGTTGTGGATCGGCGCCGACCGCATCGCCGACGGCAAGATGCAGGTCGGCTCGTTGGTCGCCTACCTGAGCTATCTCATTCAAATCCTGATCGCGGTCGTGATGTCGACGTTCATGGCATCGATGATTCCGCGGGCCGCCGTGGCGGCCGACCGCATCGTCGAGGTGCTCGATACCGAATCGTCCGTTCGTCCTCCGGACCAGCCGATCACCGAGGTCCCCGAGCGCGGCACTCTCGAGTTCCGCAATGTCGACTTCCGGTACGCCGGCGCTCAGGAGCCCGTGTTGTGCGACATCAGCTTCCGCGTCGCCGCCGGCGAGACCACCGCGATCATCGGCAGCACCGGCGCCGGCAAGACGACGCTGGTCAACCTGATCGCCCGCCTGTTCGACGCGAGCGGAGGTGAAGTTCTGGTCGACGGGGTGGACGTACGCCACCTCGACCCCGACCTGCTGTGGGGCAAGATCGGCTACGTGCCGCAAAAGGCGTTCCTGTTCTCCGGGACGGTCGCGTCCAACCTGCGTTTCGGTCGGCCCGAAGCCACCGACGACGAGTTGTGGAAGGCGCTCGAGATCGCGCAGGCCGACGGCTTCGTGCAATCGATGCCCGAAGGGTTGGACAGCCGTATCGAACAGGGTGGATCCAACGTGTCGGGCGGCCAACGGCAGCGGTTGTCGATCGCCAGGGCGCTCGTGGCCAACCCCGAGATCTATGTGTTCGACGACTCGTTCTCGGCCCTCGACCTGGCCACTGACGCCCGTGTCCGAGCGGCGCTCGAACCGCACACGCGCGAGGCCGCAGTCGTCATCGTCGCTCAGCGCGTCTCGACGATCGCCGAGGCAGATCAGATACTCGTGATCGAGGACGGCCGCCTGGTCGGCAAGGGCACCCACGACGAGTTGATCGATGGCTGCCCGACCTACGCCGAGATCGTTGCATCGCAACTCGGGGAAGGAGCGGTGGCATGAGCGACCACCAGCAGACCGACGACGATCAGGAAGTGCTCACCACGACGGGGCGCGAAGCTCGCCGCGGCAGCTTCGGGCCGGGCGGTGGCGCCGCCATGCCGACCGAACGCAGCAAGAACTTCAAGGCGTCGCTGCGCAGGCTGGGCACGATCCTCGGCAGCGAGAAGCCGCGCCTGGGTGTCGTCGCCGCATTGACCGTCGCCAGCGTCGTGCTGACGGTGCTGGGGCCGCGGCTGCTCGGGCAGGCCACCGACATCATCGTCAAGGGCGTCGTCGGTGGCGGGATCGACTTCGCCGCACTCCATCGCAAGCTGATCGTCGTCACCGTGTTGTATCTGGCGGCCTGGGTGCTCGGCTACACGCAGGCCTACATCCTCGCCGGGGTGTTGCAGCGGGCGATGTTCGGCTTGCGTCAGTCGGTCGAGCACAAGATCAATCGGCTCCCGCTTCGCTACATCGACGGCCAGTCGCGCGGCGACCTGTTGAGCCGCGTCACGAACGACATCGACAACCTCTCGCAGAGCCTGGCGCAAACCCTGAGTCAGATCCTGGCGTCGCTGCTGACGGTGGTCGGTGTGACGGTGATGATGTACACGATCTCACCGCTGATGGCGACGATCGCTCTCGTGACGGTTCCGACATCGGTGTGGTTGATGAAGGTGATCGGTTCCCGCGCTCGCCCGAGATTCATGGCGCAATGGCGACACACCGGCAGTCTCAATGCCCAGGCCGAGGAGGTGTTCACCGGCCATGCGATCGTGAAGACGTTCGGCCGACAGCGCGATGTCGAGGCTCGTTTCCGCGAGGACAACGACGAGCTGTTCGAGGCCAGCTACACGGCCCAGTTCACCGCCAGTCTGATCCAACCGATGATGGTCTTCATGGGCAATGTCCAGTTCATCTTGATCGCTGTCGTGGGTGGGCTGCGGATCTCGACCGGGGCGATGTCGGTCGGCGACATACAGGCCCTGATCCAGTACGCCCGACAGTTCTCGCAGCCGCTGACGCACCTCGCCTCGATGACGGCGACGTTCCAATCGGGCATCGCCTCGCTCGAGCGGGTGCTCGAACTCCTCGATGCCGAAGAGCAGACCGTCGAGCAGGCCGACACGGTCGACCCGGCGCCTGTGCGTGGTCGCATCGTGTTCGATGACGTGCACTTCTCCTACAGCGCCGACAAGCCACTGATCGAAGGCCTCAACGTCACGGCCGAGCCGGGTCGGACGATCGCGATCGTCGGCCCGACCGGAGCCGGAAAGACGACGCTCGTCAACCTGCTGATGCGGTTCTACGATCTCGATTCGGGCACGATCAGTCTCGACGGTCGCGACATCTCGAGCTTCCCGCGCAAGGAGTTGCGCTCGAAGGTCGGGATGGTGTTGCAGGACACCTGGCTGTTCGGCGGAACGATTCGCGACAACCTCGCGTACGGCAATCCCGACGCCACCGACGAGCAGATCCGCGAGGCCGCCCGCGTCACGTACGTCGACCGTTTCGTGCACTCGCTGCCCGATGGCTACGACACCGTCATCAACGACGAGGGCGACAACATCTCGGCCGGGGAGAAGCAGCTGATCACGATCGCGAGGGCTTTCCTGGCGGACCCCTCGATCCTGATCCTCGACGAGGCCACCAGCTCGGTCGACACCCGCACCGAGGTGCTGATCCAGGAGGCGATGAACGCACTGCGCTCGCAGCGCACGAGTTTCGTGATCGCCCACCGGTTGTCGACGATCCGTGGCGCCGACGTGATCTTGGTGATGGATGGCGGTCGGATCGTCGAGCAGGGAAGCCACGACGATTTGCTCGCCCACGACGGCCCGTACTCGCGCCTCTACCACGCCCAGTTCGCCGGCCAGGCAACCTGATCGTCACCGAGGCGCCCGCCCGTCGCTGAGCAATCCGATCGACGGGGCTCACCAAGCGCTGCGGTCATGGTTGGTGAGACCCGCGCGGTTACCGTCGCGCACATGGACCCGATCATCGCTCGCAAGACCTGGCGCACGCTCGAGCCGATCCACGGGATGATCTACTTCGTGCCCGAGGCCACCGAGCAGTACGCCCTGATCGGGATCACCGATCGACAGGTGGCGTACTTCGCATCACGGTCGGCTCCGATGGGGGAGGCGTCGGCCGAGCTGGTGATCGCGACGTTCTACAACTTCAATCCCGAATCGATCCGCGCTGCGATCCCGATGGTGTGGCAGGAGGTCCGGCCCGAGGAACTCGTCGATACCCGCTTCGAGGCAGCCGATCGAGCGCTGCGGCGACTGCTGGGCGATGCGGTGACGAGCGACGAGATGGTGGCTGCGTCCCGGCTTGCCCGAAACGCAGCGATGGCGGCGTGCGATCGTCTCGAAGGTCGCCCCCTCTTCGCTGGTCACGCTGCCCTGACCTGGCCCGACGAGCCGCACCTGGTGCTGTGGCACGCACAGACCTTGCTGCGCGAGTTTCGTGGCGACGGTCACATCGCGGCACTCGTCACCGACGACGTGTCGGGCATCGAGGCGCTGATCATGCATGGTGGAACCGGAGACGTCGGATCCGACGGCTTGCAGAACACACGCAACTGGAGCGACGAAGCCTGGACCTCCGCGGTCGACCGGCTGATCGATCGCGGCCTGCTCGACCCGGACGGCACGCTGTCGGATCTCGGCGCCGAGCGTCGGCAATGGGTCGAGGACCGCACCGACGTGTTGGCGCTGGCGCCCTACGAGGCGATCGGTGAGGACGGGTGCGACGAGCTGCGGCGGCTCGCCCGCCCGTTCAGCCAGGCGATCGTCGCCGGCGGTGGCCACCCCGTGTGATCGTGGCCTGCGGCACGAACGGCCCAGACCGGTCGTGCGGCCCGAACTAGTGTCCTGTCAGGCTGATCCGTCAACGAATGTGGTGTTGGTGAGGTCGGCGCAGTAGCGGCCGAGTCGTTCGAGGATCTCGTCGGCGGTCTTGTGCCAGACGAACGGGGTCGGGTTCTCGTTCCAGTGTTCGACCCATTCGATGATGTCGGCGGCGAGTGCGTTGACGGAGTCGTGGGCGGAGCGTTGCAGCTTCTTGGTGGTGAGTGCGGAGAACCAGCGTTCGACGAGGTTCATCCACGATCCGTAGGTCGGGGTGAAGTGGAAGTGGAACCGGCGGTGCCGCAGCAGCCACTTGTGGACGGCCGGGGTCTTGTGGGTCGACAGGTTGTCCAAGATGACGTGCACGTCGAGGTGGTCGGGCACTTCGCGGTTGATCTTGTTGAGGAACTTGATGAACTGGGCCGACGTGTGGTTCGGGCGGAGGTCGTGGATGACCTTGCCCGACGCGATGTCGAGCGCCGCGAACAGATCGATGGTGCCGTTGCGTTTGTAGTCATGACTGCGTCGTTGTGCGGTGGTGGGCATCATCGGCAGCATCGGTGCGGTCCGGTTCAACGCCTGGATCTGGGGCTTCTCGTCGACGGCGAACACCGCCGCGTTGACGGGCGGGTTCATGTACAACCCGACGATGTCACGGATCTTGGCCACGAGTTGCGGGTCGGGGGAGATCTTGAACTCGTCGATCTCCCACGGCTTCAATCCGAACGCCCGCCAGATCTCGGCCACCGTCTGATGCGAGATCCCATGGCGTTCGGCCATCGACCGCGTCGACCAATGCGTGGCGTCCTTGGGCGTCGACTCCAAGGTGTCGATCACGACCTGCTCGACGGTCTCATCGGAGATCGTCCGCTGCGCCCCGGGCCTTGGCTCGTCGATCAGTCCGTCGAGTCGCTGCTCGGCGAACCGCTTCCGCCACTTCGTCACCGTCGCCGGGTTGCAGCCGACCCGATCCGCGACCTGCTGACGCGACAGGCCCGGGTCCGCACACGCCAAGATGATCTTGCAGCGCATCGCCAACGCCTGCGCACTCGAGTGCCGGCGCGCCCAACTCTCGAGCTGTCGTCGCTCGGTCCCAGTCAAGATGATCTCGACGGTCGGTCGTCCTCGCTTGGCCATGGCGTCCCTCCGATGTTGGCGTACAACACCGGACAACGCGACCGAATCAGAGAAATTCCCGATCAACCAATATTTCTCTACGGATCAGCCTGACAGGACACTAGGAGCCTGCTGAAGAAATCGGGCTGAGGTGCTCGCGTTCGGGGCTCGGATCGAAAAGAATGGTGGGTATGCAGGGCTCGTCGGATCCGAACCGTGAACTCCTCGATGCTGCGGCGTTGGTCGGTCATCTGGTGCCGGCCGACAGCGTGTACGCCTTCTTGGCTGAGCATCGCGGCCGGTTGTTCCCCGATGAGTTGTTCGCTGACATGTTCCCCTCGAGTCGGGGTCGTCCGTCGCAGCCGGCCGAGCTGGTCGCGACGGTGCTGGTGTTGCAGTCGTTGGAGGGTCTGTCGGACCGTGACGCGGTGCAGGCGTTGCGGACTGATCTGCGCTGGAAGGTCGCCGCCGGTCTCGCGCTCGATGACGAGGGCTTCCATCCGACGGTGCTGACGTATTGGCGCAACCGGCTGCGGGCGTCGGATCGTCCGGAGCGGATCTTCGACGCCGTCCGCGAGGTCGTCGCCGAAACCGGGGTACTCAAGGGCAAAGCCCGTCGGGCGGTGGACTCGACGCTGTTGGATGACGCGGTCGCAACTCAGGACACCGTCACCCAGCTGATGTCGATGATCCGCCGGGTCCGCAAGGCCGTCCCGGAAGCTGCCGCTGCGGAGCTCATCGGTGACGACTACGACCAGGTGTCCGCCAAGCCGGCGTGCGCGTGGGATGACCCCGCCGCTCGTGAGGCGCTCGTCACCCGGCTCGTCAACGATGCGCTCACGATCCTCGACGCACTCGATGGTGTGGTCCTCGATGACGTCCAGGCCGAGCTGGTCGGGCTGTTGGCGCTCGTGGCCGGCCAAGACGTCGAGCCCGGCGACACCGACGGGACGTGGCGGATCGCCCGCAAGGTGTCCAAGCACCGCCTGATCTCCACGGTCGATCCCGAGTCACGCCACATGCACAAGAACCGCTCCTCCTACCGCGACGGCTACAAGGCCCACCTGGTTGCCGAGCCCGACACCGGGATCATCACCGCCTGCGCGCTCACCCCGGCCAACGCCGGCGACGGGACCACCGGCGTCACACTCATCGCCGGCCAAGCCGAGCCGGTCGAGGTCTACGCCGACTCCGCTTACGGCACCGGCGAGATGCTCGCCGCGCTCGATGACGCCGAACACACTGCGGTGATCAAACCCTGGCCGCTGCGCCGCAACCCGAACCTCGGCGACGACCAGTTCGATCGTGACGACTACCGCATCGACTACACCGCCCGCAGCGTCACCTGCCCCGCCGGTGTCACCATCGCGTTCAACACCGCCGGCACCGCCAAGTTCAAACAGCGCTGCACCAGCTGCCCGCTGCGGTCACGCTGCACCACCGCCCGCAACGGCAAGACCTTCACGATCGGCATCCACGATCAACTCCTCGCCGCCAACCGACAGCGCTGGCGAACCGATCCCGGCCTCGTCGCCGACTACCGGCAACACCGACCACTGATCGAACGATCCATCGCCTGGCTCACCCGCAACGGACACCGCCGAGTCCGCTATCGCGGCGTCGAACGCAACCACCTCGCGCTCACCATCCGAGCCGCCACCTTGAACCTTCGACGGCTCTGCAACCTCGGCCTCCACTGGCACGACGGCTGGAACCTCGCCACCTGACCGAGCGGGCCCGGGGCTGACAAGCACGGAACGACACCTACCGGCTCTACCCAACCAGCGCGACCGGCTCTCACCCTGAACACCGGCTCTTCGGTCGGTCAAGTCCCCAAACCCACCACCACGCTGCGCCCACCACGATCACGACGAAAGCGGCTTGTTCAGCAAGCTCCTAGGGCTGACGACCGGTGTAGGCGAGCAGCTTGTCCTGCTCGCTGGCCTCGTCGGCGACCTCGACGGCAGGGCCGAACATGCCACCCGAGCGAAGCATCGGCTCGGGCATGCGCTGGAAACCCATGTACACGGCCTGGACCGCTTCGGCAGGCAAGGTTTCGTCGGCGCCGATCGCGCGGGCGAGGTCCCAGGCGTGCAGCAGGAGGTCGCCGACGGCGATCCCGAGCACCTGATGCTTGGGCATGCCACCGAACACCTGCGGGGGAGCGTTGCCTTCGAGGTTGGCCGGGTCGGAGATCGCGGTCTGAAGCGCCGCCCGCACGGTTGCCCAGTCGGCGCCCTCGTCGACGGATGCCCCGAACACCCCGCCCAGCTGACGTTGTGCTCCCACGGCATGATCGACGAGCTCACGCGTGGTCCACTCCGCGCACGGCGTGGCAGCTGCCCACTGGTCGTCGGTGACGGCGGCGAGGTGCTGCTCGAACGTGTCGGCGGTCTGCACCCAGATTTCTGCTGGTCCACTCATGTCAACTCCTGTCGATGGCGGCGGTGCCTCCATTCAACTCCACGTGTGTCCTCGCCGACGAGCCCGCGTGGTTCGCGCCGGTCGGAGATGTGTCCGGGCGCGTGCCGAAGTCGAACTGGGACCGATCGCCAGGCGAAACCGTGCGGTACGCGGGGAGCGCGGCGACCGATCCGCCTGGCTCTCCGGCAGCCTCCCGACTAGCGGCAGACGCCGTCGGCGACCGCTGCTGCGGCGACGGCGATGGCGACGCGCTGGGAAACCGACTTGTCGAACACCGGAGGCATGATGAACGTCTCGCAGAGCTGAGCGTCGGTGACCGAGTCGGCGATCGCCTTGGCGGCGGCGAGCTTCATGTTCTCGGTGATGTCGGTCGCCCGGGCGTCGAGGGCGCCCCGGAAGATCCCGGGGAACGCGAGCACGTTGTTGATCTGGTTGGGGTAGTCGCTCCGGCCCGTGCCCATCACCCGCACCAGACCTGCGACCAGTTCGGGCCGGATCTCGGGATCGGGGTTGGCCATCGCGAACACGACCGGGTCGTCGGCCATCGCCGTGACGTCGTCGACGGTGAGGACGTCCGGGGCGCTGACCCCGATGAACACATCGGCACCTCGGATGACGTCGCTCAGCGAACCGCGCTTGGCGTCGGGGTTGGTGTTCTCGGCGAACCACTGCTTCCACGTGTTGAGGCCCCCGCGGCCGTCGTACACAGCGCCCTTCGAGTCGACGCCGACGATGTCGGTGGCGCCGGCACCGAGCAGGATCTTGCCGATCGCCACGCCGGCGGCTCCGACGCCGGAGATCACGATCGACAGGTCGGCCATCTGCTTGCCGGTGATCCGCAGCGCATTCCGGAGCGCCGCCAGGGTGACGACCGCGGTGCCGTGTTGGTCGTCGTGGAAGACCGGGATGTCGAGCAGCTGCTTCAGCGCCTCCTCGACCTGGAACGCGCCCGGGGCGGCGATGTCCTCGAGATTGATACCGCCGAACGTCGGTGCCAGTCGGACGACGGTCTCGATGATCTCCTCTGGTGACGACACGTCGAGGCAGATCGGGAAGGCGTCCACGCCGCCGAACTCCTTGAACAGCAGCGCCTTGCCCTCCATCACCGGCATCGCACCCTTCGGTCCGATGTTGCCGAGCCCGAGTACGGCCGTGCCGTCGCTGACGATCGCCACCGTGTTCTTGCGGATCGTGTACTCGTCGGCGAGCGACTCGTCGTCGGCGATCGCCGTGCACACGCGTGCGACCCCTGGCGTATACGCCATCGAGAGGTCTTCCTGATCGCCGACGGGGCACAGCGGCAACACCTCGATCTTGCCGCCCTCGTGCATGCGGAACGTGCGGTCCCACCAGTCGTGCAGCGTGATGCCCGGGGTGTTGCGAACGGCCTCGACCACCTCGGTCTGGTGCTCGACGCTGCGACAGTTGACCACGATGTCGCGGTCGACGAGCGAGCCCTTGGCCACGAACGAGTCGACGGCGAAGATGTTGCCGCCGGCCTCGCCGATCGCAGTGGCGAGCCGTCCGAGGACTCCCGGCACGTTGTCGAGCGTGACGCGCAACGAAATCGAATACTGCGTGGCCGGCGGGCGAGACATGTCTCTGAAGCTATCGCTGGGCGCGCGGTCATATGTCCGGATGTTGTGGGACCTAGGTCCATATCCCGCCCGCTTCGGGAGGCGCACGATGAAGGACGTGGCCGCGCCCCCGCGCGGTGGAAAGGACAACACTCATGTGCCGCAAGATGATGTGGGGCGTGTTGGTGGTCGGTTTGTTGCTGATCGCCGCGCCCTTCGCAATGGGGCTGCCGGGTAAGGCAGCCGGTGGCGAGAAGATGATCGATGCCTTCGGCCCGATCATGGACGAGCAGAACGTGCAGACGACAGCCGACTACTACTACGACGTGTTCGTACCGCTCGGCAATGTCGTTCCGGCGATGACGCAGGAGAACATCGACAAGTTCAACGGCTATCTCGCCGGCTTCGACGCGATGGGCGTCGACGCCCAGAAGCTGGTGCCGGCGCTCGCCGGCGCGATGGGGATGTCCGAGGAGCAGGTCGGCGAGTACATGGCCACCGAGTTCCCGGCGCTGTCGCAGATGATGCAGGCCCTGCCGCAGATGCAGCAGGACTTCAACGGTCTGCTCGGCCTGATGAACGAGAATGTCGCGATCTTCGAGCAGGTGCCGGGTGGCCTCGACCACTACAAGCCGCTCGTCGACACGATGCAGGCGCAGCGCGAGAACTACGACAAGGTCGCCAGCCTTCCCGACTTCCGCCTGTTCACCTGGTTCTTCGTGGTCCCCGGCGCACTGTTGGTCGCCTTGGCGGCCTTCGGTCTGTTCGGCAACCGCAAGCGGGATGACGTTCCGGTCCTGCCCACCAGCAGCCGCAAGGAGCCACAACTGGTCTGATCGCCCGATCGCCTGCGATGCGGGTGGCGGAGCTGCTGCATCGGAGATGGGGAGGGCACGATGTCGATCAGCGACGGCGCGGTTTCGGCGTCTCATCGAGACGCAGCTTCCCGTGCTTTCGCTGATCGACTCGTCGCGTCCGGTGCGCGCCCGATGCATCGTTCGCGGGTGATCCGAAGCGGCGACGTGCTGCGGGGTCAGGGGAGTGTCGCCGCCAGCTCCTCGGTGAGGTTGGCGCGCCAGTCCGCCGGGCGAGGGAACATGCGGCGGGTTCCGAGCGGTGGCCGGAACGGGCGCCAGTCGTCGACCGGCTGCGCCAATCGGTCACTGATCGCGATGATCGCAGCGGGATTGAAACCGAGACCGCTGTGGCTGCCCAGCACTTCGATGTTCTCGGTCTGGGCGCCGATCTTCTCGATGCACTGCCACCACCGCACGACCCCGTCGGTGCGGGTGTAGATCGCTGTGGCGGGTACGTCCAGCGGCCCGGCGTCGAGGCCCGGCAGCAGCTCGTCGAGGCCGATCGCGTGGGTGGGTTGGAGACGATCGAACAGGGCGGACGCAGCGCTGCGATCGGTGGGCTTGATGCGGAACGGGCTGCCGAGCGTAATCACCTGGCGCACCAGCTCCGGTGACTTGTGCGCCAGCCGGCGGGCGTAGATGCCGCCGAGGCTCCAGCCGATCAGGCTGACCGGTCGCTGATGGCGATCGTGCAGCTCCTCGAGGCGATCGGTCAAGCCGTCGACGACGTCGGGCGTCGGGCCGAGGTTGCGGCCCAACCGCCACCCGTGCACCCAGTAGCCCTGACTCTGCAGGATCGACCGCAACGGCGCGGTGGACGAGTCGCCGGCGAGGAATCCGGGCAGGATCAGGACCGGATGGTTGTCGCCGCGACCGAACGCTCGCAGCAGCGGTGAGGCAGCCGCCACAGCACCGAGCTCGAACAAGACCCGTGACTCCATGACCCGCAGGAGCGCGCTCGGAGCCGCGGATCGTGACTCGGGCGTGCTCATCGGTCCATGGTAGGTCGCGGTTACCAGCCGGTAGCGACTCGTCCGGTCAATGCCGGGCGTCGAGCTCGACCGACCACATGGGGCCACGATCGCCGAGGGCTCGGTGGCTTCCGGCCCGTGATCGGCGGCCCAGGTGACCGGGCTGCCGACCCGTCGTCGGGTTGGCCGGGTCCGCGCTGTGGTGGCCGGGGCATTGCTGCAGACATCGCGTCGGGCGGCTCGGGTGCGTGATGCGCCGACTCGGGCCCGATCAGGAATGCTCGCTCGACGCGTAGGGTTCGGTGCAGCATGGACACGGACCTGACCACGAGCCTCGAACGGGTCGGTGCTGTCGAACACCGACGTGGGGCGATCGGTTCCGGTGTGATCGCGCTCGCTTGGGTCGGACTGGCGGTGTGGCGTCCGACGGTCACCTATCACCTGGCGCCGTTCCTCGTTGCCGGTGCATGGCCGTTTCTGTTGCGACGCGGACCGTTGCGCGTCGCCAATGCCGATGCAATGCGTGCCGCCGTGGCCGCCGTCGCCATCACGATCGCATCCGCGCTCGTGCTGCTGATCGCCGACGCGATGCGCGGCCCGACGTTGTGGGATCGGGGGCACGCAATGCTCGAGGTCGTGCCGCTCGCACTCGCCGGCGCAGCCACTGGCTATCGCTTCGCACGTTGTGGGGTCGCCGCCGATTGACGGCTTGGCCACGCCGGCCATCGAACAGCAAACTGACCGAGTGACACGTACGCGGCCGTATCGACGGGCAGTGGCGTCGGCGGTGTGCGTCGCGCTCATCGCGAGCTGCACCAGCACCGACGACCGTGCCGGCGAGCGTGCTGCCCCGACCACCTCCCTGGTTCCCGTGACCACCATCGTCGCAGCGTCGGCCGCCACACCGCCGGTACCGGAGACGGCGATGGAGGCCGGCACCAGCGTCGCCACACCGGAATCGTGCGGACAACCGACCGTGGGAGTCAGCGAGTTCACGCTCACGGCGGGCGGTGCCGACCATCCCGTGCGGGTGTTCGTCCCGTCCGGGTTCTCGGGCGCGTCGTTGCCGACCGTGCTGAACTGGCACGGTCTGGGCGGTGACGGTCCGCAGCAGGCCGCGATCACCGGATACGAGGCGTTGGCGGAAGCGGAGCGTTTCATCGCGGTCCATCCGACCGGCGTGCCTGCCGAGAGAGACACCCGCAATTCGTGGCAGCTCGCGTCGTCACCCGGCGAGGGCGGCCGCGACGATGTCGCGTTCGCCGATTCACTCATCGATGAACTGATCGCCGACTGGTGTGCCGACGTCGATCGGATCTACTCGATCGGGATGTCGAACGGCGGTTTCTTCACCGCCCGGCTCATCTGTGAGATGGCGGATCGGCTCGCCGCGGCCGTTTCGGTGGCCGGCCTCTACCACCCCGACGGCTGCTCGCCGTCGAGACCGGTGCCGTACGTCGCCTATCACGGCACCGATGACATGGTCGTGCCCTTCGATGGCGACGGTGAGTCGGTACTGCTGGGGGCCGGTTCCGATCAGCGGCTGCGCGTCTTCTTCGAGCAGGTGATTCCCGCTGAGTTCGCGGAGTTCGCCGACGACGCGGGCTGCGATCTCGTGCCGACGGTCACGACGTTCGGCGACGTCGTCCGTTCCGACTATTCGGCGTGCGCCGGCGGCACGCCGATGGTGTTCTTCGAGATCGTCGGCGGCGGTCATACATGGCCGAACCGGTCGATCGCAGCTGCCGTCGAGGACATGCCCGGTCGCACCACGACCGACCCCGATGCAACCCTCGACAGCTGGGCATTCTTCGAACAACACACCCTCGCCGGCTGAGATCGATCTGCCGGCGTGCAGCGGATGTCAAGAGGATGAATTCTTCGCGATGTAAGCCCGTACGGCGTTATTGGCAATTGAGTCCGAAGGGCGATCAGTGCTACACCGGATGGTGTCCCTGCTCAGTGATTCGCTGGGCAACAACACATTGGGGGTTACCCATGGCGAGCAATGACCAACTTCTCGAACGAACTCACGGTCGCATGCGGGCCCGGCGGATCTTGTCCGTCCTGAGCGTCGCCGCGTTCGGGATCACCGGCGTGGTGGCGACGGCCGGTGGCGTCTCGGCGGGCGGTTCGTCCGGCGATCACGATCAGTCCGGCTATGACAACGGTCAACATCACGGCCGCAAGTGGCCCAAGCAGGTCAAGTTGCAGCTGCTGGCGTTCAACGACTACCACGGTCACGTTCAGCCGGGCACGGCCGGCACGATCGAAGATGCTCCGGCCGGTGGTGGCGAGTACCTCTCCGCCAAGCTGACCGAACTGCGCACCGGCAAGCGGAACAGCCTCACGGTTGCTGCCGGCGACCTGATCGGTGGTTCGCCGGCGTTCTCCGGACTGTTCCACGACGAGCCGTCGGTCGAGACGCTCAACGAGATGGGTCTCGACATCTCCGGTGTCGGCAATCACGAATTCGACGAGGGCGTCACCGAACTGCTGCGTATGCAGAACGGTGGCTGTCACCCCGAAGATGGCTGCTACTTCCCGTATGACCCATACGCCGGCGCCGACTTCCAGTGGCTCGCGGCCAACGTGGTCAACGAGAAGACGGGCAAGACGGTGTTGCCGCCCTACGAGATCAAGAAGGTCAACGGCGTCAAGGTCGCCTTCATCGGCATGACACTCGAGGGCACCGACGAGCTGGTCGCTGCAGCCGGTATCCAGGGCTACGACTTCCGCGACGAGGCCGAGACCGCCAACAAGCTCGTGCCGAAGCTGCGGCGCAAGGGCGTGCAGGCGATCGTCGTGCTGTTGCACGAGGGTGGCTCGCAGACGCCGCCTCCCGGTGATGTCGACGCCTGCGTCGGCATCTCCGGCCCGATCGTGGCGATCAACGATGCGCTCCATCCCGAGATCGATGCGATCATCACGGGCCACACGCACCTGCCGTACAACTGCCGGCTCCCCGATCCCAACGGTCGTCCGCGCATCGTCACCAGTGCGTATTCGTACGGACGGGTCGTCTCCGAGATCAACCTCGTGCTCTTCAAGCGCTCGGGCGAGGTCAACCGGCGACGCAGCAACGCCGTGAACCATGTCGTCGACCAGGCGTCGCTGACGCCCGACCCGGCGATCACGTCGATCCTCGAGAAGTGGCAGCCGTTGTACGATGCGGCGGGAACGACGCCGGTCGGCACGATCACCGCGGACATCCTGCGCGGTGGAATGCCGGTGGGCGAAGATCGTGGTGTCGAGTCGGCGGCCGGCAACCTCGTCGCCGATGCCCAACTGTGGGCGACGTCGGCGAACGGCGCGGACCTTGCCCTCATGAACCCGGGAGGCGTGCGTTCCGATCTGCTCTTCGCCTCGTCACCAGAGGGTGAGGGCGACGGCGTCGTCACGTTCGGCGAGGCATTCACCTTCCAGCCGTTCGGCAACACGCTGATCACGTATGACATGACCGGAGCCGAGATCGTGTCGGTGCTCGAAGAGCAGTGCCAGCCCGCCGGTTCCAGCCGACCGTTCCTGCATCTCGGCGTGTCGGACGGCTTCAGCTACGACCTGGCGACCACCTTCGACGGCGTGAGCGGCGACTGCACGTCGGTCACGGTGAGCAACGTGATGTTGAACGGGGTGGCGCTCAGCCCGACGACGACCTACCAGGTCACGGTGAACAACTTCCTGGCCGATGGTGGTGACAACTTCAACACGCTCGGCACGATCACCTCGCCGAGGCTCGACGGCGGGAACGACCTGGAGGCGCTGACGAACTACCTCGGCACCTTCAGCCCGGTCGCTCCACCGCCGACCGATCGGGTGAACGAGCTGTAATCACGGCGTCGTTCGGTTCCTGGCGATCGGGCCCGACCCTGGCGGTCGGGCCCGATCCGCGCCCGGGGTCAGAACCACTCAGGCGTCGGGGGCGAATTGATCGGCCATGGCGTCGGCACACGCCGTCGGATGATCGGTCACCCAGCGTTCGACCTCTGCCACCGGGCTGAGCTGTTCGCCCCGCCGCCAGGCGTCGAGGTAGGGGTAGGGCCACACGACACCGCGCCGAACCGACCATTCCTGGCCAGGGCACGGCGGTGAGATCGAGAAGTGCAGGTGGCATGCCGACGTGCGACCCGACTCTCCCATCGTGCCCAATGCCTGACCGAGCGTCACCGTCTGGCCGACCGCGAGCTCCGGTTCGATCGTGGCGAAGTGCGCCAGGTAGTAGCGCACTCCGTCGAAGCCGCGGATCGCCACCGATCTGCCGCCCCGGGTTGCCGGGTTGTCGACGGCCGGGTCCCACGAGTCGACGCGTCGCACCTCGAGCACGGTTCCGTGCACCGGCGACACGAGCTCCGCACCGCATCCGATGAAGATGTCGGTCGCCGGATACGTCGAGTGTGTGGTGCCCCACGCGGCTCTGGCCGCATCGGCGACCGGGAGCCCGTACGGTGTGGTCGTCGGCCGCGGCGGATCGGTGATCGGCTGCTGTTCGCCGCGGTCGGCCTGCTCTGCGACCGAGGCTCCGTCGATGTAGGAAACGATCGCCTCGACGAACCCGTTCGCAGTCGTGAATGCGAGCGTGACGATGGCCATCACCCGTGTCAACCAGTTCATCGTGCTCGGCACACGATGATCCTGCCAGCTGAGTCCGGGAAATCATGCGCGCCTACGCTGGAGAAATGGACGCCAGCGAATGGGACGAGCGGTATCGCGACAGCGAGCTGGTGTGGTCGGCGGGTCCGAACATGTTCGTCGAGCAGTGCTGCCGTGACCTCCCGGTCGGTCGGTCGATAGATCTGGCGGCCGGCGAGGGTCGCAACGCGATCTGGCTCGCCGCGATCGGCTGGGACTCGACCGCCGTCGACTACTCGGCGGTGGCGATCGACAAGGCCCGCCAGATCGCCGAGCGGCGCGGTGTCGCGATCACCACCGCGGTTGCCGATCTGGCGAGTTACGAGCCGACCCCAGCCGGCTACGACCTCGTGGTCATCGCCTATCTGCAACTCGTCGACGACGAGTTGACCCCGATCCTGAGTCGGGCGGCGGCAGCGGTGGCACCCGGCGGAACGCTGGTGCTCGTCAGCCACGACCTCTCGAACATCGAGCGCGGCTATGGCGGCCCCCAGCACCCTGCCGTGCTCACCACGCCCGAGCAAGTCGTGGCTGCGATCGAGGGCTCGCTCGAGGTCGAACGGGCAGAGGTCGCCGAACGCCTCGTACGCACCGACGACGGCGACCGTACGGCGCTCGACACCGTGGTCGTCGCCCGCCGCCCGACCTGACCAGCGTCACTGGATGGTGCGGGGCGACGTTCAACGACGCGACAGAATGGCGCGATGCTCGGCAAGATCTCCAAGGCTCGCCATGCGATCGTCGGCGCCGCGATCGCGGGCACCAGCCTGCTTGCCGGGTTCGGCGTCATCGGCGCCGGGTCGCACGAGGAGCGATTCGACGCCAAGACGATCGTCGTCGAACCCCGGGCGGACGACACGATCCGCATCACCGAATACGTCGATCAGGACTTCGGGCATCATGCCCGACACGGTTACGAGCGCTTGATCCCGAACGACTTCGGGGTGCCCAGCGACGTCGCCGCCAGTTCGCCGGATGCTCCGGACGATCTGAGCGTGAGCAGCGAGGGCCGGAACACGCGGATTCGAATCGGTGACCCTGACAAGACGATCAAGAACCAGCACCGCTACGTGCTGTCGTACACCTATCCCGATGCGATGCTGTCCGAACTCGGCTTGTTGCTCGACATCGTGGCGCCGGCCGGAGACGGCTGGGTCGGGGACAACGAGACGGGCCGGTTCGAGATCGTCGTCACGGGCGTCGAGCTCGCCGACACCGGATGCAACGTCGGTGCGAAGGGAGCGCTCGGTGGCTGCACGCTGGCCCGGGTGCCGGGCTCCGAGCCGCCGCAGTATCGCGTCGAGTTGGAACCACTGCCGGCGCGCGAGGGCGTGTGGATCGAAGGCGACATCGTGGCGTTCACCGCCACTGACGCGATCCCGGTTCCCGATCTGCCGGATCGTCGTTCGGACCATCGCCGGCGCGTCGCGCTGGCGATGATCCCGATCGGTCTGGCGGGTTCGATTCCCGTGTATCTGTGGGCGCGACGAAAGGGTCGCAACGAGGTCTTCGCCGGCGGTGCCGCCGACGCGGCCTACGGGACGATGGCCCCGCCGAAGCCAGACGGCGGCACCGAGCCTCCTCCTCCCGTGACGTTCGTGCCCGACGACGAGCTCGCCGAGCTGGCCACCATCGAGTTCATACCTCCGAAAGGCATCGCGCCGTGGGAGGCAGCCGTGCTGCTGACCGAACGGATCGGTGACGACACGGTCGAGGCCTGGTTCTCGGGTCTGGCCGGTCGCGAGGCGATCACGCTGGAGGAATCCGGTAAGGACCTGGCGATCGGCACCGGCCCGAAGCGCGGATCTCTCGGCGCTGCCGACGCCAAATTGCTCGACCGATTCCTGAAGACCACGGACCCGTTCATCACCGGCACCTACAACTCGTCGTTCGCATCGGCGTGGGCATCGGTCGCCAAACATCAACGTAAGCGGATCGCTCGGAGCGGATGGTGGAAACACATGCCGCCCGGCAGCGGTGTCAACCCCAAGGTGAACGGATCACCGTTCGTGGCGATCATGGTGGGGGTCCTGTTGCTGGTGTGGCTCGGGTCGGGTGCCGCCGCATTCCTCGGGCTACTGCGCACGTGGCCATTGGCGCTCGGGCTGGGCCTGCTGCTCCCCGCGGTCGTCGCCTTCTTCGTGTACCGCACGCTGCTCCCGGCCCGTAGCGCTCAGGGTTCGGCATTGGCGCTGCGAACCGAGTCGTTCCGCCGGTTCCTCGACGCCAGCGAGAGCACCCACGTCGAGTGGGCATGGGAGCACGGGTTGCTGCGCGAGTACAGCGCCTGGGCGGTCGCGCTCGGTGAGGCCGCCGCTTGGTCGCGAGCACTCGACCGCGCCAACGTGCCGGCACCGGCGCGTGTCCTCGCCGGCCCGATCCTGATCGATCGCATGGGCTCGTCGGTTCGGTCGTCGCGAACAGCACCGTCGAGCTCTGGATCCGGCGGCAGCGGCGGGTTCGGTGGTGGCGGCGGCGGTGGTGGTGGTGGCGGCGGCGGCGGTTCCGGCTCCTGGTGAGTCGTGAGTTGCGAGATGTGCCTGGCACATCTCGCAACTGGTAGGTATGCGGGATGGAAATCGGGGCGGTCATCCCGCACAACGAGATCGGTACGGATCCGGGTGCGATCAAGGCGTACGCACAAGGTGTCGAGGAGCTCGGTGTCACCCATCTGCTGATCTACGACCACGTGGTCGGTGTCGACCGCAATCGGCCGGGCGGGTTCGAGGGCCCGTACGACGCGAACACGGCGTTCCACGAGCCGTTCGTGTTCTACGGGTTCCTGGCCGCCTGCACCGAGACGGTCGACCTGGTGACGGCGATCATGATCCTGCCCCAGCGCCAGACGGTGCTCGCCGCCAAGCAGGCCGCCGAGGTCGCGATCCTGTCGAACAACCGGCTCCGACTGGGTATCGGTGTCGGCTGGAACATCGTCGAGTACGACGCGCTCAACGAGGAGTTCGGCAATCGTGGCCGCCGGCAGGAAGAGCAGGTCGATCTGATGCGTCGGCTGTGGACGCAGGACGTTCTCAGCTACGAGGGCACCTACCACTCGTTCGAACACGCCGGCATCCTGCCCCGTCCGACGCAGCCGATCCCGGTGCTGTTCGGCGGCTCGGCGCCGGCGCTGATCGAGCGGTGCGCCCGCCTCGGCGACGGCTGGATTCCGCTCGGGGGCCCCAACGAGAAAGCGGCTGAACGACTCGCCGAGATGCGCAGGATCCGCGACGCGGCCGGCTTGCCGTGGGACGGATTCACCGTTCACGCTCAAGCACAGTGGGGTGGCGGGACGCCCGAGCGCTGGCAGACCCATGCCCAGAAGTGGAAGGACCTCGGCGCCACGCACCTGTCGGTCGCCACCCACAATGCGGGCCCCACTGACGTCGACGGCCACCTCGCCCGCATCGCCGAGTACCAGGCAGCGATCGCCGGCGTCGTCGGCTGACGACAGGGTCTCCTGCTCGGCAGTGACGTTGTGCTCTGGTCGATTCGTGCTCGCGGGCAGACCATGGAGGCATGGATACCGTTCAACGCCATTGGGACGTGCGGCTCGACATCCGCGAGGACGGCGATCACTGTGAAGTGACCGCGCACCTCGATGCTGGCGACCGCGGCCTGGCGGGTGTCGGTCGATCGCGGCGAAATCCGGTCGATCCGACCCTTCCCCAGGTCGGGGAGGAACTGGCGACGGCGAGGGCCTTGCACGATCTTGCACATCACCTCAGCCAGGACGCGTGGCGAATGATCGAGGAGTACGCCGACCCGACATGATCCAGATCGTCCCGACTCAGCTCGGGCTGACGGTGATCAGCCCAAGTACCACATCGCGAACGAACGCGGAGCTGCCCACCTTGCCGCCGCGTCGCAAGGTTCGCTCGCGTCGATCGACGCGATGACCGTTGCGTCCACCAGCCGATCAGGCTGACCGCAGCGGTCGGATCTGACGGCTGGTCACCGAGGTGTCGGCGGCGTGGGTGAGAATCTGCTGCTCGAGGGCTCGCAGGGCCGGCGATGGTTCGAGCCCGAGTTCGGCGAGCGCGCGTTCGGTCGCGCACAATGATCGAAGTGCCTCGGCGTGCGATCCCGTCTGCTGACGGGCCCGGGCCAGCAGTGTCGAAAACCCCTCGCGCAGCGGGAAGCGGCGCACCGACCACTCCAGGTCCGGCAGCGCTTCGCCGGCCCGTCCGAGCCACAGCAGCGACTCGGCTCGTGTTTCGAGCACGGCGGCCCACAGCTCGTTGAGCCGTCCGATCTCGGGTTGGGCGAACGCGTCGCTGGCGAGTTCTTCGAACGGATCGCCGCGCCACAACCCGATCGCGGTGTCGGCGGCGGCCAGCGCCTGCTGCCATCTGTGCTCACGGGCCAAGGTGACGGCGCGACGAACGAGATCCGAGAACTCGTCACTGTCGAGCCGAGCGGCTTGGAGCACCAGTCGATATCCGTCACCCTCGGTGATGATCGACTGTTCGGGGAGCTGGTGTCGCAGCGCCGACATGTGGGTGTGCACGGCGGCCTTCGCCGTGGCCGGCGGACGGCCGGGCCAGAACCGATCGATCAGGATTCTGATCGGCAGCCGTCGTTCGGCGTCGAGCAGGAGCAGGGAGAGCATCCGGCGGTGGGACGCTCGCGTGATGTGCACGTTGCGTTCACTGCGTACGTCCAGCGTGCCGAGCACCTCGAACCGGGTGACGCATCGCCGACCGTGCCGCGCCTGCATTCGTCGGTCGTTCGGTGTTTCGCGTCGCTCGGCCATGTTGATGATCCCGTGGTTCCCCCGCCGGGACCATCCTGCTGCGATGAAGCGATCGCCTCAAGCGAATTGACTACTCAACGTCGAGCAACTGCCTACTCAATCTGATGTGGGGGGTCGATCCGAATACCGAGTGCGTCGGCGAGTTCGGCTCGGCTGGATACGTCCAGCGAGCGGTAGACGGCGGCGATGTGGTTCTCGATCGTCCGGACCGACAGCGACAGCCGGTCGGCGACCTCCCTGGCGGTCGCGCCCCGCAGGAGCAACCCGACGATCTCGGCTTGTCGGTCGGTGAGTGCCGGGGTCAGCGTCCGCCCGGCCGGTGTCGTGGGCAACATGCCACCACCCACCAGCTGGGCCCGGGCCAGTGCCCGGCCGGCCTCCCGGTGCTGACGCCGGTCGGCGAACACCTGCCCGGCCTGCGCCGCCGCCTCGGCCGCCAACCGCGTGGCCCCGATCTGGGCGAACCCGTCGGCCGCGGCCAGCATCGCGACAGGATCCGTGTCGGCGACGGCGCCGCCGTGTCGGCAGATGGCGTCCAGCAGCGGGCTCGCGTCGGTCTGTCCGCTGGATCGCACCCCGATCAGCATGTCGGCAGCGGTCTCACCGTGACCGAACCGAATCGCGTCGTGCAAGCCGAGCATGCCCCACAGCACCTGCCCGTAGTCGATCGCCGTCTGTGCCGCCGTGCACACGAGACCCGCCGCGCGGCGGGTATCGCCGGTGCCTGCTGCCTGCCAGGCGGTGAGCCTGGCCTGGATCAGCTGGCTGGATCGCCGATCACCCTCGCCTTTCGGTGGGCACACCTGGGCGTAGACGCGGTTCGCTTCGTCGACTGCGCCGCACTGCATCAGCGCGACCGCGGCGAGTCCGGTGCCGACGTGGCGCATCCCGAGCGGGTCGAGGCTCTGCAGCCCGACCACGGCGCGCCGGGCGACTTGCTCGATCGAGGTGTCGACCCGGAACGAACGGGCCCACGCCTCGATCGTTGCCCACGCGCCGTCGCCTGCTCCCCATGCCTCGTCCATGCCGCGTGCTCGCCGGACGGTGCACAGGGCGACGGCGTCGTCGAACCGTCCTTGGGCGACACGTGCGGTGGCGGTGACCAGCCCGCACTGGTCGGCGGCCAGCGGGTAGACGCCCTCCAGGCGTTCAGCGCCCGCCTGAAACCGCGGCAGGTCGCGGTCGAACCGATCGAGGTCGAGCAGCATGACCGAGGCGAACGCCAATCCGTTTGCGACGGTGACCGCCGTGAAGTCGTCCACATCGGGGTCGTCCAACAGCACCCCTGCGGTGCGTGTCACCGTTCGGAAGTCGCCGATCACCGCGCTGATGAAGGTGCTCTCGGCGGCGAGCTGGCGTACGAGCGCGGGCTCGTCGACCGAGTTGCTCAGGTCCTCGAGGTGGGACAACGCTTCAGCGAACCGTCCGCAGCCGATCGCCAGGTTGTGGGCGCGTGCGATGCCGACCTTGACCCGGTCGGATGCGAGCACAGCCTGGGAAGCGATCTCGAACGCCGGCTCGGCGCGCATGCCCTTCCCGAGCTGTCGTTGCGCCTGGGCGACCACGAATGCCGGTTCCCAGTCCGCCGGGGAGGCGAGTTGGCCCATCGCCGTCGTCCCGATGGCCTCCGCCGTCGCGAAGTCGCCGCTCGCGAGTGCGTGCTTCGCCGCCAGTGTCATCACGTCGGCGTCGCATGGCTCGTTGGCGTCGAGCGTCCAGGCGACGGCTCGAACCAGATCGTGACCGGCGAGGTCGGATCGTTGCCACATCGCGGCCGCCAGCGAAGCATTCATGCGCCGCCGCCCGTGGGTGGTCATGTTGCGATGTGCGACCCGGGCGCAGATGGGTGGGCTGGCCGCGAGCCCGACATCGGTTCGCACGACGAGACGCTGACGTTCGAGTTCGGACGTGGCCTCCGGGCCGGCGACGGCATCGAGCAGTTCGGCCTCCAACTCGCCGGCGGTCGAGAGTGCCGCCAGTGACATCAGGGCGTCGCTCGACAGCCGCCCGAGCAGCGACTGGACGGCGGCGTTGACCCTGGGTGCGTCGGTGGGGTCACCGTCGAGGCGCCACAGGTTCCCGACACGCACGAATCGCCCCGATTCGCAGATCAGCGTGACGAACATCGGGAGTCCCAGCGCGAGTTCCCAGGTCGTACGTTCGACATCGTCGCCGACGGGTCCGTCGAGATGGCGTTCGACCAGCGTTCTGGTCAATGGGCGCGACAATGGTTCGAGCTCGTGGCGAACCAGGTGCGTGTCCTTCCAGAGTCGTGTCAGCGACGGTGGCACCGAGGGCCCGTCGATCAGGGCCAGAACCAGCCGCACCCTTCGCCCGACGGCGAGGGCGTGGAGCAAGCCGATCGTTGCGGTGTCGAGGTCATGGGCGTCGTCGACGATGACGACCGAATCGGCCGAACCGTCCGAGGACGACAGTCGACGTTCGGCGCGCCGGATCGTGCTCTGCCGGTGAGGTGTGTCGTCCTCGGCGAGCAGGTGCGACGCCGCTCCGAAGGGCGCGTCGGTCAGCGCCGGCGAGCCGTGAATCCGATGGGTGGTCAGACCGATCTCGCGGGCGCGTTCGGCGATCGCATCGAGCAGGGCGGACCTTCCGACGCCGTGCGGGCCGGCGAACACCACTCCGTTCTCGCGGCCGAACAGTACGGCGTCCGCCAGCGCCGACTCGGCGTCGCGGCCGAGTAGCGAAGACACCATGACGGTCGACCTTAGGTCGTGTGCGTCACGGCGTCGGACGGTGCCCACGCGTCGGGCGAATCAGCCGTCCGCGCAGAGCACTTCGAAGGTGCCCGTGACGGATTCGGGTTTGTCGCCGACACCACCTTGGAATGCGTACGTGGCGTTGAGGTCAACGAAGGTCGCGGTTCCGGTCACATGGGTTCCATCGACGGTGGACGAGTCGACTTGGCTGCCACCGGGGTCGACTCCGGCCATTTCGTGATCGGCATTGGCGACCCATTCGAGGTCGAGCACCTGGTCGCCGACATTCACGTATGGGGCGTCCTCGAAGTTCGGGTCGCCCTCGGGCGGGATGAGCAGCTCGACCGAGTTGTTGTCGGCGTCCGTGCCGAGTGCCCAGAACGCCCCGAAGAAGTCGGGGTCGCAGCGGTAGACCGCGGTAGGTGTCACGTCGAACTCGTAGCGCTGGTCGCCGATCGTGACGACGGCCGTGTTCTCGGCCAGCCCGGACGACGGCGGTGCGTCCGTGGCCACGTCGCCGTCGTCGCTTTCCTCGGGCGGTGCGGTGGTGGCGTCCGTTCCGTCATCGGGCGCGTCGGTCGGCTGGCTGCTCGCCTCGTCGGCGGCGGTCGTAGCGGTTGGCGGCTCGGCGGCGGCCGAGTCGTCGTCGCCACCTCCGCATGCGCTCAGCGCCAGTACTGCTACCGCGAAACTGATCATCGTGTGCCGCATGCTCGGTCTCCTCGATGGGTGCTGATGCCCACCCCGGTGGTGGTGCTCCGGCCAGTATCGCCGCCGGCGCTCAACGATTGCTGAACGGGCCTGGTCAGACAGCCTGGAATCGCCCGGGGGCGACCTCGACCGCTTCGCCGCGAACGAGCATGCGCTGCACGTGCATCGCTGCGCAGCGGTGCTCGACGTTGTCGGCGAACACGTGCTGCACGTGGGGGCGGTAGACGAAGCGGTGGTCGGCCATCTCGTCGATCGTGTGCGGCTCGACCAGGTACGCCAGCATCGTCTCGTGGCGTCGGGGGATGACTGCGTGGAACTCGTCGAGCAGCCTCAGGAATTCTTCGCGTCCTTCGATCACGCCCTTGTGGTGGAACGTGACGTAGTAGTCGGCCTCTTCGTCGCGGATCTGGATCAACGATCGTTCGAAGTCCTCGAGGTCGCTCCACACGTCGCCGTAGTAGGGGCCGAACCCGGTGAGGTCGATGTCGCTCAGGAAGAAGACGCCGCCCGAGATGCGGAATCCGCTGTGGCCGCGGGTGTGGCCGGGCAGGTGCACCGCCTCGACGTGCGCCGACCCGAGGTCCCACACGTGCCCGTCGCCGAACCCTTCGGCGTCGGGACGCGGCGTGTAGTGGAACTCCTCGATCACCTGTTTGCTGAAGTCGGCGCGGGGTTGTCCGCTCAGGCCGTACACGTCCATCAGCCCGTCGAGGCTGCGGGCCCCGGGCAGGTCTTCGTCGTGGATGTGGATCCGGGCCTCGAGGAACAACCCGTTGCCGGGCATGTGGTCTTCGTGGCTGTGCGAGTTGATGACGGCGTCGACCGGTATCGGGGCGCCGCCCTTGTCGACCACGGTGGCCGACGGGTCGATGATCACCGCCTCGCCCTCGCCGCGCACGACGAGCGAGTTGCCCGACGGGTATCTGCCGTTGTGGTCGCCGACCAGCACGCTGACCTGTGGATTCAGGCGGCGCTCGGCGTCTCCCCAGGCTGCGATCGCGCTCATGGCGTGCAGTTTCGCACGCGCCACGCCTGCCGCGCGTCCAGACGTGCCGGTCAGGCGGGGCGGCGTTCGAGGCCGATGCTGGCCGAGTTGATGCAGTAGCGCTGGCCGGTGGGTGGCGGGCCGTCGGGGAACACGTGCCCGAGGTGGGCCTGGCACTTGGCGCAGCGCACCTCGGTGCGGCTCATACCGAGCGAACGGTCGGTGATGTATTCGATCTTGTCGGTACCGAGCGACTCGTAGAAGCTCGGCCAGCCGCAGTGGGCGTCGAATTTGGTGTCGCTGTCGAACAGCTGCTCGCCGCACACGATGCAGTGGTAGGTGCCGGGATCCGTGGTGTCCCAGTACTCGCCGGTGAAGGGCCGTTCGGTGCCGGCTTCCTGGGTGACGTGGAACTGCATCGGGGTGAGACGCAGCTTCAACTCCTCGGTAGTGGGAACGTTCGTCTCACTCATGTGCACCAGCCTGCCGCATGGTGAACCGGCCTGCACGCGCGAGCCGCAAGTGTTCGCGAATGTTCAGGATCGGGCGGCGAGTACGCGTTTCCCTCCTCGTCCGGTCAGTGTCCACATTGCCGGTGTGCTCCGAGTTCGTTGTGCGGTCCCCAAGGATGCTAACTATGTTATTTCACCTTTGATAACGGTCTGGCGGAGGCCTATGTACGTGGTTACCACGCATGAACGATTCCCATTGATGACGGCGGGTCGGATCGCGCTCGTCGTTGCCATCGCTGCCGCCGTGATGGTCGCGGCCAAGACTTGGGGTGCCGCCGGATTGTCGATGGCATTGGTCGTCTCGGTCGGCGGACTCGCAGCGGTCACGGATGCCCGGTCGGGCCGCATCCCGGATCGGTTGCTCGTCCCCGCCGCGCTGCCCCTGATCGGCTTCATCGTTCACGAGGCCGGCGCAGGGCGTGGCAGTGAAGCACTCATCGCGACGGTCCTTGGGGCGGTCGCTTGCGCGGCCCCCATGTTCCTGATGCATCTGGCCTCACCCTGTGCGCTCGGATTCGGGGACGTGAAGCTCGGGGCGGTGCTCGGCGCCGCGCTCGGCTTGATCGATCCTCGACTCGGCCTGGTGGCACTGTGTGTCGCAGCGGCCGTGACCAGTGTCGTAGGACTGGCCCAAGATCGCGGATCGCTTCCGCTCGGCCCTGGTCTCGTGCTGGGCGCGACGATCGCGCCCGCCACGTTCGGTTTGCTGGATTCAGGGGTCGTGACGTGGCGGTGACCGAGCGATCCGCGACGAATGCAACGCTCGGCTCGACCGCGACCGCGACCTCCGGCGAGGCTCGCGGCTTTCGCCCGACCTCCCGCCGTCGCGTCCGAATCGCGCTGGGCGCCGCCCTCGCAGCGGTTGCGATCGGGGGCAACGTGCTCGTGTACTCGTCGCTCGACGACACGACCGAAGTGTTGCAGGTGGCTCGCAACGTTCGTGCGGGCGAGGTGATCACCAGCGCTGACTTACGCAGCGTCGACGTCGACGTCGATCCCACGGTTCCCACGGTCGCCGCGAGCCAGATCGGGCTGGTGGTCGGTCAGTACGCACGCGTGTACATCACTTCGGGCAGCTTGATGGTGCCCCAGCTCGTTCAGCCGAATCCGCTCGTGTCCCTGGGCGCCAGCGTTGTAGCGGTCGAGATCCGCCCTACCCGAATACCGGCCGGGTTGCGCGAGCGATCGCGCGTGATGATCGTGGTGCTGCCGACGAACAGCGACGGCGACGTGTTCGTCACGACCGGCCGCGTCGTTGCCCGTGGCGATGACGCCGACACCGTGACCGGCGTGTTCGGCCTGTCCGTCGAAGTTCCCGAGGCCGATGCCGCGCAGGTTGCCGCCGGCGATGACGTTCGAGTCGTAGTGCTCGACCCTGGCGCGGATCCGGCGTCCGAGGCGGTTGGCTGATGTCGGTCATCGCGGTCGTCGGTGATGCTTGCACGACGACCTCCGTAGCGCTGGCATCGGCGTGGCCCGCGTCAGATGATGCAGTGCTGATCGAGGCCGACCCGGCCGGCGGTGACCTGGCTGCCTGGTTCGACTTGCCCGTTGCTCCCTCCCTGTCCACGGTGGTGACTCGGGTGCTCGACGGTGCGTGGCCCGAGATCGAACCTTTCGTGCGTGTCGCGAACTCGGGCCTGCGAATTATTCCGGCGCCTCCTCGTTCGGGCGAGGCGGCACAGGCGGTTGCCGAGGCGGCCCGATCACTCGTGAGTTCGCTGGCGATCCAGCACTCGCCGGTCGTCATTGCCGACACTGGCCGCCTCCGGCCGTCACCCGCCACTCATCCCTTCGTCCGCGCAGCCACCGTCACCGTGCTGGTTCACCGTCAAGCGACGCAATCGTCTCGGGCGGCTGCAGTCCGTCTGCAGCGCCTTGCCGATCAGTTGGACGCTCTCGTGTCACTGCCGACCGTCGTAGTGGTCGCAGTGATCGGCGCCGCCCCGTTCGACCTGCGCGATGTCGAGTTGTTTCTGGCTGAATCCGTCGGCGCGTTCCCCATTGTCGGGCTGCCGGTCGATGAACTGGCTGCCGCGGTCTTCGGTGGCCGTACCGGCCTGTCGACCCGGCGACTCGTTCGCCTGCCCTTGCTCAAGGCGGCCAGGGATCTGGCCGCCGTTGTCGGGCACTCGCTCGCAGCGAGCCCTGGCGGGGTCTCGAGGTCCACTCGATGAGCCGGGTCGCGCGCGCGCCGGGTGATGATCTCTCTGCACTGGTGAGATTCGTCACCGAACGCGTTGCTTCTCGGTTGGTCGAGGCGATCGAGCAGGACGAGACCGATCGTCACGACGGCATCGCCGTGGCCGAGCTGCCGCTTGTCGGTGATGCCCGTCGTCAACAGCTCTTGGTCGGTGCCTGGTTGAGCGAGGAGATCGCTGGCGTCAACCAGGATCGTATGCGTCAGGGTGACCCACCGCTCGCCGAGCTCGCAGACCGTGATGTCCGATCGCGAGCGGTCGCCGAGCTCACGGGTTCAGGGCCCCTCGAGCCATACATGTGCGACCCGACGGTCGAGGAGATCGATGTCAACTCGCACCTGTCGACGTGGGTGACGTTCAGCGACGGCCGCAAGACGGACGTCGGCGCGCTGTGGGACTCGTCCGCGGACCTGACCGCATATCAGAAGCGGCTCGCCCGTCGGATGTCGGGGACCGGGGAGGGACGGCTCGACACGCAGTCGCCGATGCTCACGTTCCAGGCCGACGACGGTTCGCGCGTCGTGATGGTGTTGGGCGGTCGCACTGAGCACGGCATCTCCACCCACCCGCGCATCGCGATTCGTCGTTTCGTGCTTCGTCATGAGGGCCTTGACGGGCTTGCACGGCGCGGCCTGTTCCCCCTCGGCCTGGTGCCGAGGCTGCATGCCATGGTCCGGTGCGGTTTCACGGTGCTCGTCTCCGGACCCCCTGGCGCCGGCAAGACGACATTGCTCACGGAACTGCTCGGCGAGGTGTCGCCGCGAGAACGGATCATCACGGTCGAGAAGAACCTGCTCGAACTGCGGCTGGAGGACGACCCGCGCCACCCTGATGCACCAGCCTTGTTCACGCGCCACTCGAACGCCGAGGGCGAGGGCGAGATCGGCACCCGGCAACTCGTCGAGCTGACGAGGCGCCTCAATCCCGACCGGGTCGTTGTCGGTGAACTCGTCGAGGACGAAGCACTCGACATGCTCGACGTCGCCTCGATGTGCAAACGCGGCTCGTTGGCCACGATTCACGCCCACACGTCCGATGTCGTGGTGCAGCGACTCGCCTACTACGTCTCGAAATCAGATACCAGCCTTCCCGAGTTCGCAGTGTGGAGCCTGATCGCCCAAACGGTCGACTTCATCATCCATATCGACCTCGTTCGCAATGAGGAGCTCGAGGGTGTGCCGGTCCGACGCGTCACGTCGATCATCGAGATCGGCGGTCTCGGTGAGCGCGGTGGCCTCGCCACGACCGAGGTTTGGGGAATCGGTCACGACGGCGAGCTGGCGCAGCAGGCCCCGTTGTCGGCGCGCCACCTGCAACGGCTCCGCCTCTCCGGGTACGACCCGAAGCTGTTCGCACCGTCGGGCGGCTCGTGATGTCGCCCGTCATCATCATGCTGTCGGCACTGTTCGTGCTGGCGGTCGCGATCATGTTGATCCCACCCGATGTGGCATCGGTTCCCTCGTTCACCACCGCCACGGTGCGGCGCGTTGGTGGGCGATTCGTGCCGGCGTCGTTCGTCGGTTTGCTCGTCTTCGTCGTGTCGAGCTGGCTGTTGCCGGGTGTCGTGGTCGGCGCGGGAGCATTCTGGGTGATCGGTGGTTGGCAGCGTCGACAACGATCGACCGCGACCGAGATCGCCCGGCTCGATGCACTCGCCAGCTGGATCGAGAACGTACGCGACGTGTTGCTCGCTGGAGAGCAACCCGTCGGTGCGATCACCTCGACGGTCGGTGCCTGTTCGCCCCTCATCCGACCGCAGGTCCGACGGCTCGCCGCCGGCCTGGGCCGACAGGACCCCGAGATCGTCTTTCGACGCTTCGCCGACGACCTCGACGACCCGCTGGCCGACCTCGTTGCGGCCGGTCTGTCGATTGCGGTTCGACGGGGCGCCAGAACGGTTCCGGTCCTCACGGCGCTCGCCGAACAGACACGCCAACAGGTCGATCGGCGCCGATTGGTCGAGGCCGAACGAGCCCCGACACGACGCGAGGTGCAAGCACTGACCTTGATCATGGGCGCACTCGTCGTCGGCCTGCTCGTCTTGGGGCGAAGCCAGTACCTCGACGCCTACGACGAACCGGCCGGACAGCTGTTTCTGTCAGCGTCGCTGGCCGGGTACGTCGCCCTGATCGTTCGGGTCCAACGGCTTGCTGCCTTCCCGCGTCCGAGCCGTTTCCTGACCGCGACCGGTTCAGGCCGTCCCCAGAGGGCTGCCACATGACGCCTACCAGCTCGATCGTGCTGCTCACAGCGGTCGGTGTCGTCGGATTGCTGTTGGCGGTGAGTGGCTGGCTGCAGCCGGCACCGTCGCTGAAACGGATGATCGAACATCTTCAGCGCTCGGCCCTCGGCAGCTCGGCTGCCGGTGCGAGCGGGTCCGCTGCCGCACCGGCAGCGATGCGTCGCCATCCACACCGCCTCGTGGGTCCGCTCGCTCGCTCGGCCACGAAGTATCCGAGGATGCTGCCGAGTGGCTCGCAACTCCGACTCGTCGGCCGTTCGCTCGAAGAGCACGTGATCATCTTGGTGCTGGCGGCGGTCGCCGGATTCGTCGGACCGCCGCTCGTGGTCGGGCTGCTGCAATCGGCCGACCTCGTCAGCCTCGGTTGGTTCGTGCCCGTCGTCGCGGCGCTGACGTGCGCCGTGCTCGGCCCGATCGTCGTGCACACGGCGACGATCGAGCGCGCGGTGGGAGTGCGGACCGATCTGCGGTATCAGGTGTCGGCCTATCTCGACGTTGTCACCATGCTGCTGGCCGGGAATGCCGGCTACGAGGGTGCTCTTGAGCAGGCTGCTCATGCAGGCGATGGCCGGCTGTTCGCCGAACTTCGGCGAAGGATGCGTGAGTCCGGTGCCCGCGGCCTGAGTCTGACCGACGCGCTGCAGCGCGCCGGGAGCGACCTGGGTCTCGACGAGCTCGAACAGGTGGCTGCGACGGCAGCGCTCAGCGCAACGGAAGGCGCCCCCGTTGCCCGAACACTGGCGGCGAAGTGCGCGACGTTGCGTACCGCGCTCGCCACCGAACAGGAATCCGAGGCCCGGCTTCGCACCAGTCGTTTGACGACGCCCATCGTCGGCATGGCGTTGATCTTCATGGGGCTGGTCATCTACCCAGCATTGAGCTTCTCGTGATCACGAGGAACTCGATCACGCGCGACATCTGATCCAGAGACACAAAGGAGAACATCCATGAACGACATCACCACGATGACCACCGCCGTGACCCATCAGGTCTACGCCACCGGTCGCAGGCTGGCGGGCTCAGCACGTGTCGATGGATCCGCGCTCTCCGAGCGCGACCGCGGTGCGGTATCGCTCGAGCAGGTCCTGTGGTTCGTTGCCGCGGGAGTGAGTGTGGCAGTGATCGCTGCCATCTTGTGGGGCCAGATCAAGGACAAGGCCGACGACCCGATCATTTCGCCGTCGGCCCCCTGACCCGAGTCGATCCATGGGTTCCGCACGCGCTCGAGATCGAGGCTCGACCAGCTTGACCACGGTCCTGCTCACACCGGTATTCGTGGTGATCGCCTTCGCGGCGTTCCAAGCGTCGATGTGGACCCACGCGCGCACCGAGGCCCGATCCGTCGCCCGCGACGCCGCGGCCCTCGTCGCCCGCAGCGGGCACAGACCGGCCGCTGTCGAGGCATCGGCCGAAACGGCGCTCCGCAACGGTGCCGACATCGCACAACCAGACGTCGAGATCACACCGCAGGGTGGCTTCGTCGTGGTGCGTGTCACGGGCCGAGCCCCTGGGATCGTCCGCGGCACCTCGGCACCGGTGGATGTCACCGAGGCACTACCGATCGAAGGGTTCCGACCGTGATGACGGCGCGCGACCGCGGCGCAGCGGATGCCCTTGGCCTGGTGTTGATCGCTCCCGCGATCATCGGGTTGGCGATCCTCGTCGTGGCGCTCGGTCGAGGTGTCGACGCCCGAGCTCAGGTGCGGTCCGCGGCCGAGGCCAGTGCGCAGGCGGCCGCCCTGGAACGCGACGCCGGCTCGGCTTCGATCGCGGCCAATGAGGTTGCCAGAGCGATGTTGGTCGATGTGGACGCGTGCCCGGATCCGTCGATCAGTGTGGTGTACCCCACGCCCGGCTCATCGACGTCGGGGATCAGTTTCGGGCTCGTCGAGGTCACGATCCGATGCAGTGTGTCGGACCGCGGAATCGAGGTCGTGCAATCGGGTCCCCGCGACCACGTCGTGACAGCGGTGGCCAGCGTCGACTTCTTCCGATCTTCGGGGGCGCCGTGAGAACCCGAGGCGACATCGTTCACGCCCGGGCTCCTCACCGCCGCGGACGTGGCGAACGTGGCACGGCGATGGTGACAGCGTTGGTCTTGCTGTTCGCGTTCACAGCTGGTGGGGTGATCTGGTTGGCACGTGATGTGAACCGCCGCATCACGAATCGCTCGGCTGCGCAGTCCATCGCGTTTCAAGCCGCGCGGTCGGGGGCGCAGCAGGTTGAGGTTTCATCGTTGCGCGACGGCGGTCCCGTCATGCTCGTGATCGATGTGCCGAGCGCCCGTGAGCAGGCGTTGCGAGTCGCCGACCGCCTGTTCGACGAGTACGACGTCGATGGTTCGGTGGTCCAGATCAGCGTCGCTGATGTCACCGTGACGGTAGAGGTTCAGATCAAGGATCCGGCCGGCGATGTGGTCGGCGTCGGGTCTGCCAGGGCCGAGGCTGGATCGTGACGGGTTGGCGCGCCCTCTTCCCTCGATGCGACGTTCCCCTTTCGACGTTGCGCGGCCCCCACTCCGGAGGTGAGAGACACGACCACGTCGGCTCGGTAGGGAGCCGGAGACCATGATTCGACGGGCAGGTTCGCAACTGGTGGCGCTCAGCCGGTCAATCGCGCTGATCATCGCGCTGTTCGTCGGGTTGCCCTGTGCGTTGGTCGCGGCCTCGCGAGCGCGGTTTGGTGGAGCCGCTCCGCTGCACGGGGTGCCGGCCCCGGGCGATTGGCAGGTTGACAGGATCGAGCGTGCCCTGACCGACCGGCTGACCGACGACACGGTTGCCGACATCGTGATTCGGCTGTCGTTGATCGTCGCGTGGTGTGCCCTCGTCGTCCTGGCGGTCACGATCGTGACCGAAGTCCTGCACATGGCCCGTCACGACGGGCTCTCCGTGCCCGACATCCGAGGGCTCGGCATGTCCCAGTCCCTGGCGCGGGTCATCGCGACCGGCCTGCTGGTCATCGTTCCGATGATTGCCACGCCGTCGCGTGCGGGGCGCGCGACGGCGTGACACAGATGTTGCCGACGCAACGCGTCGCCGCGTCACTTGTCTCGCCGAACGCCCTGCCCGTCGCTGCGCCAAAACAGGTCTCGGTCACCACGGCCGCTTCGGATGCCCCCAACGGGACTGATGACGTGCGTGGCGCCGATCACTTCGACCGCGACGAATCCGGACGCTATGTGGTTCGGTCGGGCGATTCGATCTACGGCATCGCCGGGCGCCTCGCCGGGCCGCACCCCGTTGCGATCGCCGACTTCGCAGGACTGCTCCTCGAGCTCAATCTCGGCACACAGATGCCCGACGGTCGGCACTTCACGAACGCTGCGTTCATCGACATCGGTTGGGTGCTCCAACTCCCTCCGCTCGCCGCCGATGAGGTTGAGCCATCACTTCCCAGGACATCGCACGTGGTCGATGCGGGCGAATCGTTGTGGTCGATCGCTGACACTGAGCTCGGTGATCCAGCGCGTTGGCCCGAGATCTATGACATCAACCACGGCCGATCGTTCGACGATGATCGCGAGTTCGCCGACCCTGACCTGATCCAACCCGGGTGGGAGCTCGATCTTCCTGGCGTCGATGGTGGCGACAGTGATGCCGCCGTTGCAGCGGAACCGGCCCGTCCCGACAACGTGTGGGAGTCGACGGCGCCCGATGTCCACCTCAGCCCGGCAACCGACGTGTCGGACCGCTTCCCGCCCGAGGTGCCGCCCGAGGCCGTGATCGACGGTCGGCCTGGGCAGGGCGCCGATGTCACGCCTGCCTCGTCGTCGTCCGTTTCCGTGCCGTTCCAGTCGGTGCCGGTTGATCTCGAGTCGGCCGGCGCCGAGCCCGATGCCGGGGAGGTCGACCAGCAGCCATCCGACGAACCAGAGCTTCTGACCTTCATGAATGCCGCAATGCTGTCAGCCGGCGTCGTCACCCTGCTCGCTGTGCGACGGCACAACCAATTGCGCCGCGCTCGGCCGCGGACGCGCCTTCCGGCGCCGGCGCCCGGTCCGGCCCTCACCGAACGCAAGCTGCGAGCGATCGATCCCGGTGACCGGCTCGGGCGTCTCGACATGGCCATTCGATCTGTGGCGAGTGTGCTCGTCGACCAGGGCACCCGGGTGTTGGCCGGGCTGGTCACAGTCGACGGCGACCTCGAGCTGCGGCTCTCCGGCGAAGCCACGTTGCCGGCGCCGTGGTTCGGTGGGACAGACAGTTGGCACCTGGCGGCGTCGACCCCGATCGAGCTGCTCGTCGAGGACGCGTTTCCCGTGGGATCACCTTGCCCCACCATGATCCAATTGGGTCGGACTCCCGACGGTTGCGACGTGTATGTCGACCTCGAGGCCTGCGAGGCCATCGAGATCGATGGTCCGGCTGATCGCGCCGATGCCATCGTGGCCGCGGCTGCCGCGACCTTGGCCGCATCAGTGCTGGCCGAGGTGACGACCTTGATCGGGCTCGGTGTGGCCGACGGGGCGTTTCTGGGTCATCGGCTCCACGTGCCCGTTCTCGACGGTCCGGGTGCCTTCGACGCAGCACGTGAGGCGATCGGGTCGACCGCGTCCGCCGCGATCAGCACGTTCGAGCTTCGTTCCCGTGCGGTCGCTGGTGAGGCTTGGGAGCCGGCTGTTGTATTGGCCGGTTCGTCGGCCGGCACCCTCACTCCACCGCCGGTGCGGACCGGCATCGCTGTGTTGTCGGCATCGCCCATTCACGGTCCTTCGTACCGATTGGCGCCGGATGGTGATGCGTGGCAGCTCGAGCCGATCGGCCTTCGCTTGTTGCCGATCGGGCTGGGGTCCGCCGACATCGCCGCGCTCGCCGACCTCGTCGAGGTTCGCACCCCCCTCCCCGAGCCGGTCGATGTGATCGACATCGGTAGCGACGACACGATCGTCGAGTGCAACCCGAATGAACCTGGCGAGACGCATCACGGTGCCGCCGGTCGCGGAATGGACGACGTCGGCGCGCCTGACACCGTGGACGACTCAGGCGGTGAGATCGGTGAGATCGGTGAGGTCGGTGAGGTCGGTGATGACATCGGTGCGCCCGGTCGGTTGGGCAACACGGATGTACCGGTGGCGTCCGATTCCCTGGATGGTGACGAAGCGGCCGATGCCGGCGTGCAACAGGCGCCCGAATGGCGGCTCATGGTTCGAGTGCTCGGCCGGGTTGAGGTCGTCTCCGCGGATGGCGACACGGTGACGTTCGAGCGGTCGAAGGCCCGTGAGCTGATCGCATGGTTGGCGACACACCGCACCAACTCGACTCGGTCGGCCGCCCGCACCGCCCTGTGGGAGCTCGATGTGCGTGACGCAACATTCGCCAACGTCGTGTCCGAAGCACGTCGGGCGCTGGCCCGACTGGTCGAGCCGCCAGAGGGTGACGAGTGGATCGGCCGCACCATGACCGAATCACTGCCGTTGCACGAGCTGGTCCAGACCGATGCCGACCTGGTCGAGCACGCGCTGGAGGTCGCCCGTCTGCAGCCTCCAGCCCAGGCGATCGCCACGTTGTCACCCGTTGTCGAACTGATCGGCGGCCTACCGTTCGAGGGCACGTCGTATCTCTGGCCCGACCCGGAGGGCATCACCTCGAATCTCGTCCTGCTGGCTACGAGTGCGACTGCCGAACTCGCCGCGCACTGCCTGTCGGTCGGTGACATCAGCGGCGTCTTTCGTGCGACGGGCAGGGGTCTGCGCGTGCTGGCCGGTCACGAGGAACTGATCGGACTGCGGATGAAGGCTCACGCTCGAGCGGGTGACCATGCCGGCGTGCGCCAGGAGTGGGAAAGCTACGAACGGGTGATCAACGCCGACCCGTGGAGCGACGGGGAGCCCTCGCCCAAGCTCGTCGAGCTCCGCCGCGACCTGCTCAACCCGTCGCGCTGACCCGTTCCGGTCATCAAACGGCCGCACCGGTGGGGCCGATTTCGCGACCAGACCGGGGTTGGGTGCTTCAGGTGGGGCCGGTGACGTATTGGATGGCGGCTCGTTGGGCGACGTTGCCCTTGATGACCTCTTCGATGAACAGCACGTGGTGCGGGTGATCGCGGTAGACGCGCCACCCGTCGATGTTCTCGAAGTCGGCCACCACCACATAGTCGTAATTGCCCTCCGACACGCCGACATCGGCGCCGTGCGCGTAGCCGCGAATCTCCTCGATCACCTGTGGCATCGAGTTGAGGCCCTCGCGCACCCGCTCGACGTGGTCATGGCCGAGCCCCTCTTCCCACTTGAACATGGCGACATGGCGAAAGGGCATCGGGCGACTCCTGGTGGCGGGGCGGTCAGCTGTATTGCTCGAGGATCGTGTTCTCGGTGATCCTGGTGAGCGTTTCCTTCACGATGCCCGCCGTTTCCTCGTCGACGCCGTCGATGCGCATCAGATCATCGATCGTGGCGCGCTGGAGGCGGGCGAGCGCTCCGAACTCGTTGGCGATCCGGATCGCCAGGTCGGGTGCCAACGCGTTGACGCGGCGCAGCAGGCGCAAGCCCTTGGGAGCGATCTCGTGGTCGAGTTCGGTGTCGGCCAGGTGCAAGGTTGCCAGCGTCATGCGCGGATCGAGCACGTCGTCGTCGCGCAGCCGCGACATCTCGGCCAACGTGTCTTCGACGTTGCGGAGGCGTGGCAGGTAGTCGGACACCACCAGTTCGAGTTCGTCGTCGATCTCGGTGTAGATCTCGTCGAGCTGTAGGCGCAGCAGACGGGCGTCGACCCCGAGCTCGATGATCATCGTCTCGATCTCGTCGGCGATGCGGGTGACCATCTCGCCGCGCTGCACCACCGCAACCACGTCACGAACCGTGACGACGTCCTCCACCTCGAGCGCCGTGAGGTTGCTGATCGCGTCGTCGAGGCGAACCTTGTAACGCTCGAGCGTTTGCAGCGCCTGGTTGGCGCGGTCGAGCAGGCGGCCCGTCTCTTGCAGCTGACGCTTGGAACCACCCGCGTACACGTTGATGACGCCCATCTCCTCGGACGCCGAGATCACCGGAACGTCGAGCGATCGGGCGACCCGTTCGGCGGTACGGTGGCGGGTGCCGGTCTCGCTGGTGGGCACCGTGGGATCTGGCACCAGGTGCACGTTGGCGCGGGCGATGCGGTTGCCGTCCTTGCTGATGATGATCGCCCCGTCCATCTTGGCCAGCTCGGACAGGCGCTGCGGGCTGAACGGTGCATCGACGAGGAACCCACCCGAACAGATCGACAGCACTTCGGGATCGTCGCTGAGCACGAGCAACGCCCCGGCCTTGGAACGAACCACCCGGTCGATGCCATCGCGCAGCGGGGTGCCGGGCGACACACGGGCGAGTGCGTCGCGCATTGCCTCGTTGGTTCCTCGCGACCGGTGGGGCATCTCTTGATTGTAGATGAACGCCACGGTTCGGCGCCCTTAGCTTCTTGTATTGCTCACGTGATCAGCCCGGCGGCCGCCAGCGCCTCGGGCAGGGTGGTGACCCGCAGCATCCGCAGACCCTCGTCGGGGCTTGGCGACGTGCGCGGTGCGATCACGCGCTTGAAGCCGAGCCGGGCGGCCTCGCTGAGCCGGCGCGGCGCGTTGGTGACCTGACGGATCTCGCCGCCGAGGCCCACCTCGCCGAATGCCACCAGATCGGGTGGCAGCGGACGGTCGTTGATGGCGCTGACGATCGCCAGGCAGATCGCGAGGTCGAGGCCCGGCTCGACGAGCCGGATGCCACCGACCGTCGACGCGTACACGTCCTGTGACTGCACGTTGATGCGGGCCCGCTGCTGTAACACCGCCAGCAGCAACGCCAGGCGATTGCCATCGACGCCCTGCGTCGTGCGGCGCCCCGGCACGTTGGGCGGAGCCGGTGTGGTGAGCGCCTGGACCTCGATGACCAACGGGCGCTGGCCCTCGATGGTGGGAGCGATCGCAGAACCGGGTACTCCGGTGCGGCGATCGCCGAGGAACAGATGGCTGGGATCGGGCACACCGATCAGGCCGGCGCCCGCCATCTCGAACAGACCCAGCTCGTTGGTGGGACCGAAGCGGTGCTTGGTGGCGCGCAGCAGCCGCAACGCGTGATGCCGCTCGCCCTCGAACGACAACACGGTGTCGACGATGTGCTCGAGCACGCGCGGACCGGCCAATGAGCCCTCTTTGGTGACGTGACCCACCAAGATGATCGGGATGCCGGATCGCTTCGCGACCGTGACCAGCTGTTGGGCGCAACCGCGCACCTGCACGACCGAGCCGGGCGGCGAGCCGAGCGACGGATCGTGCACCGTTTGGATCGAGTCGATGACCACGAAGTCGGGCTTGGTGTCGTCGATCGCCGCCAGCACGTGGGGCAGTGCGGTCTCGGCCTGGAGCCACAGATCGGGCCGGACGGCGTCGAGCCGCTCGGCGCGCAGGCGAACCTGTTGGGCGCTCTCCTCGGCGGTGACGTAGAGCGCACGACCCGGCCAGGCCGCCAACAGCTGCAGCAGCAGCGTGCTCTTGCCGATGCCCGGCTCGCCGCCGAGCAGGGTGACCGAGCCGGGCACCACGCCGCCGCCCAGCACGCGATCGAGTTCGCCGAGCCCGGTGGTGACCGGCCGGCTGACCAGTGGATCGATATCGGTGATCGGTGCCGCCGGCCCGGCGGCCGGAGCGATGATCGGCACGTCGGCCGACGTGACCTCTTCGACGAGGGTGTTCCACTGGCCGCACGACGTGCACTGACCCGCCCACTTGGGGTGCGCGGTACCGCAGTCGGTGCACACGTGTTCGATCCTGGTCTTGGCCATGGTCTCCATCATGACCGGCGGGTGTGACTGCCGATGTCGATGATCAGCGGTGGCGTACCGAGCGCGGGCGTTTAGCGGGCGTTGAGCGTGGCGTGGGACGGTGGTCGGATGTCAGCAAAGCGCCACTCCCGCCCGGATCGACACCTGGACGGCGTTGCACGGCATCGTCCGGATCGCCACCATGGGGTCGGCGTGCTGTTGGCGCTGGCGATGATGATCACCACGGGGTTGGTCGGCGTGCTTCCCGCCGCCCAAGTCGCCCATGCGTCCCACACCCTCGACCTCGTGTCGGTGGTGCCGGCAAGGCTGCTGGAGACGCGCGTCGGCCCGACATTGAAGACGATCGACGGGCTGTTCGAAGGGATCGGCAAACGACCGGCCGGCGCGATCGTGGAGTTGAAGGTGGCGGGTCGTGGCGGGGTGCCGGTCGACGCCGACGCCGTGTTCTTGAACCTCACCGCGGTCACTCCCGACGGCCTCGGCTTCTTGACTGCGTATCCGTGCGGGGCGGCGCGCCCGTTGACGTCGAACGTGAACTATGCGCCCGGTGATGTCGTCCCGAATGCGGTGCTGGCGAAGGTCGGCAAGGGCGGCAAGGTGTGCATCTACACGAAGGCGGCGTCCGACATCGTCGCTGACGTCAACGGGTATGTGCCCGTCGGCGGCAGCCCGAACACCGCAGTGCCGGCCAGGATCCTCGAGACCCGCGTCGGGCCGACACTCAAGACGATCGACGGCTCGTTCCAGGGCCTCGGCCAGCAATCGGCGGGCACGGTCGTGGAGCTGAAGGTGGCGGGGCGCGGTGGCGTGCCGGCCAACGCGGATGCGGTGTTCTTGAACCTCACCGCGGTCACTCCCGACGGGTTCGGTTTCCTCACTGCGTATCCGTGCGGGGCGGCGCGCCCGCTGACGTCGAACGTGAACTATGCGCCCGGTGACGTTTCACCGAACTCGGTGCTGGCGAAGATCGGCACCGGCGGCAAGGTGTGCATCTACACGAAGGCGGCGTCCGACATCGTCGCCGATGTCAACGGGTTCGTGCCGGCGGGCGGCACGCCGGGCACGGTGGTGCCGTCGCGGATCCTCGAGACGCGCGTCGGCCCGACGTTGAAGACGATCGATGGATTGTTCGAGGGCATCGGCAAGCAAGGCGCCGGGGCAACGGTCGAGTTGCAGGTGGCCGGACGCGGCGGGGTGCCGGGCGATGCGGAGGCGGCGTTCCTGAACGTCACCGCCATCGACCCGGATGGCCCCGGCTACGTCACGGTGTACCCGTGTGGCGAGCCCCGACCCCAGACGTCGAACATCAACTACGCGGCGGGCGACGTCGCGCCGAATTCGGTGTTCGCCAAGATCGGCGCGGGCGGCACGGTGTGCATCTTCACGCTCGCCGCTGCGCACCTCGTCGTCGACGTGAGCGGGCACGTGCCCGAAGCCGCCGTGAAGGGCCTCGTCGAGGTGTCGTTCGGTTCCAACCACGGCTGCGCGCTCGATGACGACGGCGGGGTGACATGTTGGGGCTTCCACGAAAATGGCGAGATCGGAATCGGTGACACCTCGGGTTTCGGGTCCACGGCCAGCAACCTGCCGGTGAGGATTCCGAACCTCACGGGTGTCACCGACATCGAGGTCAGCGAACGCTTCAGCTGCGCCGTGCTGAAGGACGCGAGAGCGGCATGCTGGGGCCTCAACAGCGCCGGCCAGCTCGGTGACGGCACCACGCAGAATCGGCTCGTCCCGACGACCGTGCAGGGCCTCAGCAACGTCGTGCAGGTCACCGCTGGTTGGAAGCATGCCTGTGCGCTGACCAGTGGTGGTGCCGTGAAGTGCTGGGGCTACAACACCAGCGGACAGCTCGGTGACGGCACCAACACGCAACGGCTGATCCCGGTCACGGTTGCCGGTCTGCCCGGCGGCAAGACCGTCTCGGCGATCGATGCCGGCTTCGCCTACACCTGTGCCCTGTTCACGGACGGCACAGCATCATGCTGGGGCGCGAATGGCAACGGAGTTCTCGGTGACGGCACGGCGGTCAGCCGTCCGACTCCGGCGCCCGTCGTCGGACTGACGAACGCGGTGGAGATCAGCGCCGGCCAGAATCTCACCTGTGCCCGCCTCGCCAATGGCACCGTGCAGTGCTGGGGGGCAAAGGGGACGCTGCTCGGCAACGGTGGCCCCACCGGCGCCCAGACCACACCGATCGCCGTGGCGGGCCTGACCGGTGTCGCATCGATCGATGTCGGCTCGTCCTACTCGTGTGTGAGTCTCACCAACGGCAAGGCCAAGTGTTGGGGCTTCGGCGCCAACGGCAAGCTGGGCACCGGCAGCGTCGCCGACAGCCCGACACCCGCCGCGGTGAAGGGGTACCAGGGTTCGATCGTCTCCATCGATGCGGCCGATGGCACCTCCGGGAACAGCACGTGTGCCGTGCTCGACAACATGACGGCCGTGTGCTGGGGCTACAACTTCAACAAGGAGCTCGGTGCCCTGACCCCAGGTGCCGACCCCCGCGCGACATCGTTCATTCCGCTCGTCGTCGGCTCGTAGTCATCGCGTAGCACTCGTCCGGGGTTCAGCCCCGGAGGAGCGCCGCGGCATCATTGGGCCAGGCACGCGGTCGCCCCTCGTCGTCCACGAGCACGACGACCAAGCGACCCTCGGCCACGAGATCTTCGCCGGTCGAGGCCGTGACCAGAGAGGCCGTGACCAGATACGTCGCCGACGTTCGCCCCACCGCCTCGACGGTGAACGTGATCGTCACCTCGTCATCGAAGAACAGAGGCTGATGGAACTCGGCTGAAACCGACCGGCGCGGCGTGTACCCGAACATCAGGCTGCTCAGCCCGATCGAGCGCGCCAACTCGGCCTCGCCCGCCTCTGCGAACTTCCAGAACGTCGAGTGGTGCCAGTACCCGGCGGCGTCGGTATCGCTCCAGTCGAGCCGGCGACGCAGCGAGATCGAAGCACCCATCGCGGCGAGCATACGAGCAGGGGGAACACCACAACCGGTCGACGGGTTGTCTCCGACATGGCAACTGCAACCTGGAACGGCACGATCATCGCCCAGTCGGATGACACGGTGATGGTCGAGGGCAACCACTACTTCCCGATCGAATCGGTGAACACCGAACTGTTGGCGCCCAGCGATCACACGTCGGTGTGTCCGTGGAAGGGCACCTCCAGCTACTACGACATCGTGGTCGACGGCGAGACGAACCGGGCCGCGGCGTGGTACTACCCCGAACCCAAGGACGCCGCCGCCGAGATCAAGGACCGCGTCGCGTTCTGGAAGGGTGTCACCGTCGCCGCCTGACGCTGCCCGGAGTTGCCGTCTCGGCATCGATCTGTTTCTGATGGCGGTGCCGCCCTCGGCGTTGGCCGGGCAGTTGCGGGAGACCAACAGGCCACCTTGGGTCTGGCTGACGGATGCAGCCGCTCGGGCCATGAACCCGGGCAATTCCCGCAGCACTGCCGAGGCGACGATGGGCCCAAACCCTTGACAGATCGGTTGATCGATCGGTTGATCGATCGGTTGATCGTCGATCGTGACGATCCGACATGCAGCGAGGACAACGCTCAGACTGTCGCGTTGCTCGATTAGGAGTGTGCTGAGCAAGTCGCTTCCCGGCGTGCATGGAAGCGGCGGGAGTGTTGCTCGTTGGTGTCGATCGGCGGTCGGTCGGCTGGTTGGGGGTCTTGGCGGATGCCCCGCGGTTCGTGGCTGCGGTGTTCTGGGGTTGTCGGTCGGTGCTGGTCGTGTCCGGTTCAGGTGGCCATGGTCCAGTTGTTGTCCCAGGTGATGCCGAGGTTGATGAGGCGGCGCAGGTTCACTGCGGCGCAGCGGTGGGCGAGGCCGATCTGGTTGCGGGCGATGCCTCGGTAGCGGACTTTGCGGCCACCGCGACGAACAAGCCATGCGATGGATCGTTCGACCATCGGACGGTGCTGACGGTAGGGCTCACTGAATGCGGGTGTGAGCGCGTGGGCTCGAGCGGCGGCGAGTACGTCGTGGTGTTCGTGGATCGTGATGTTGCGCCCGCGAGCTGATCGTGTGCAGCGTTCCCGAACCGGGCAGCCTTCGCAGCGCCGCCCGAAGTCTGCTTGGCGTGAGCGTGGTCGGATTGCGATCGTGATCCCGTTCGGGCAGGTGACGGTCATTGCTTGGAGGTCGATGTTGAAGTCGTCGGTGGTGAACCCACCGGGCACTGCTGAGTGCATCGGGACCGGCTTGATCGTCGCGGTGTGACCTTGCTCGTTGAGGTGGTTGCGGAATGCCGCGGAGCCATAACCAGAATCGGCGAGCACTTCGACCGGTTCGGTCTCACCGGCAAGCAGTCCTGGTGCGGCTTGAGCGTCGCCGACGTTGCCAGCGGTCAACTCGCATGCGGTGATCAGACCGGTGTCGGGCTCGATACCGATGTGTGCTTTGAACCCGTCGCGATAGTTCGACGTCGTCTTATGCACATGGCGCGATTCAGGATCATGCACCGACACGATCCGATCCGGTCGGGTGACTGGTGCGATTCGCCAGGTCCCGTCGTGATCGCCGGGCTCGACATCTTGGCCGGCGACCAATGCCAACAAGCCCACTGCTTCGGCCTGGACGTCGTCGAGTGCCACTCCGTCGAGCGCGGCCAGGATGGTGCGGGCATCGTTGACCAACTCGGTCACGACCCGGTCGATGTCGCCCCGGTCGTTCCACGCGCATGCCGGCTTTCCCGAATCGTTGTCGTAGTCATGAGCAACCAGTTGCAACTCTTTGGCGGCGGGGACCAGACGACGCACCCGGCGGATCTGGGCGACGAGTTGCATGATCGCGTCCTGGCGTGTGACAGCGTCGTCGAGGACCGTGGAGTCCAACGCCCGGCGGTTCTTGCCCGCCAACACGTTCGAGGCATCGATCACTTCGCGGACCGCGTCGAAGATCCGCTGTGGACGCTCACTGGTGCGCAGCTTGTTGCGCCACAACGTCAACACCGTGGGATGGAAACCCTCATCGGCAAGGGATCGTCCAGCGGCGACCTTCCACGAAATCGAGTTCCGCAACTGCGTGATCGCATCACGGTCAGACAAACCTTCGAGCGCCTGCAACACCATCACGGTCGCGATCACATCAGCCGGCACCGATGGGCGACCCCGACCCGACCCGAACAGATCGGCGAACATGTCATCAGGAAACAGACGCTGACGATGCTCGGCGAGGAACCAGTGGACCGAATCTCGAGCGACGAGATGACCACACAACGCCATCGCGTCCAGCAACTCTGGGTTCGGATCCGACGTGCCCTGCATGCACACCATTCTTTTCCATCCGACACCAAAACGCGAGCACCCTCACCGAATTGCTCAGCACACTCTTAGCGCAATGGTGCACATCGTGTCACCGCTGGCGGCCGATCTCGATCCGCATGAAGGTGCAGTGATCGGTGAAGGCTTCGCCGGTTGGAGTCGACCGCGCCTCGGGTCAGGCGGCTTGTCGGTTGGGCGGGCCCGTGTTGTGGATGGTGCCGTCGGGGAAGCGGATCGAGAGTTCGCGGTTGGCGCCGAGCGCCAGCACCCAACCGTCGTTGTGGACGTTGGTGTGGTGGTGGGTGCACAACGGCAGCAGATTGTGGAGGTCGGTTCGTCCGCCGTTGCGCCACCAGATCACGTGATGGAGCTTGCAGCGGTCGTAGCGCACCGAACATCCGGGGATCGCGCAGCCCGAGTAGAGCCCTCGTAGCGCACGGCGTTGGGCCCGGTTGGCGAGTCGGGTCGAACGACCCAGGTCGAGTTCGCCGGGGGCGTGGATCACGACCCCATTGCGGACAACGACGGCGTGCAGGTCACCGTCACCGCACATGTCGGCCAGTACCCGGGTCGGTACCTCGACGGGGATGCCCCAGTCGACGGCCGGTCCGCCGGCGCCATCGGGTTGGGATGAGTCGATCACGACGATGTACTCGGGTCGCCCAGGCCGAGGGGCCACGACACCACCGTGTTCGGAGAGCAGCCGGGCGAGGGCGAGGGCGCGCAGATGGTGTTGTTTCTCGATCGGGTCGGTTGGGCAGGTGTCGGGGACCGCCTCGGCGAACAGGGCCTGTACGGCACTGTCGAGCCGGGCCGCCAGGGCAACCCCGGAGACCGGGTCGAAGCGGCCGTCGAAGCGCCACATGCCTTCGGAATCGACCCAGCTGCGCAGCCGGGTTGCTCGGCGTTGGCGTTCGAGTCGGTCGATGCCGTCGTCGCGTTGGATGTTCTTGACTTCGAGCGCCAACCGCCGCCGGAACTCTTCGACGGTGGCGGCAGCCGCCACATCGATCAACCCGCCAACGCGGTCGAACAGCTCTGTGCGCTGTTCGTCGTCGTCCAACGATTTGGTGGCTGTGGTGACAGCATCGACATGACCGGGCGTGACCGACGCATTGTCGAGGGCGTCGGCCAACGACGGGACCTTGCCCAACGTGTCGGATCGCGCTTTCGACTTTGCTGCTTCGTTCAAGGTGGAGCGTGTGCAGTCGGCGATCGTCTTCTCCGGGAACGACACCTGTGCCGCCAGCCGGGCCGTCAAGGCGGCATCGGAGGACGCCAGCCACGACCTCAGTTGCGACGATGCACGCAACGCCGCCTCGATCGAGGCCAGCCCGGCGGCGGCATCGGCACGCACCGCAGCAACCTCCCGCACTCGCTCGACGACCGCACCGACTTCCATGCACCCATCGTGCGCACGGGGGTGTCGCACAGTTGTCGAACTGGTGTTCGATCGCGATCGATCTCCCCTGCGAACAGATCGGCTCACCCGCCGCCGGCGGATGAGCCTCGGATCGAGCCATCGGAAATCGAACCGTCAGAATCCGCGCCACGGGCCGGACGACAGCGGAACTGATCGCGTCCGGTCGGCCACGAGCAGTCACGTTTCGTCAGCTACGAGCGATTCCGAAGCCTTCGCGGATCGATGATCTGCGTCCTGGAGCGCTCGCAGTGGGCGAGCTGCGACCACATCGTCTCGGGGCGTCCAGGCGGAGTCACAACACCGAAGCGACATGGCAGCCGGGATGCCCGGCACCACTCCCAACTCGGTACAGTCATGCAGATGTCGAGCACGTTCCCGCCCTTCGATGGTTCCGCGCCCAAGCAGCAGAAGTTCTCTGCTCCACCCGATATGGGGATCGATCCCGCCAAGCGGTACACCGCCACGATGAGCACCTCGATGGGCGAGATGGTGATCGCGCTCGATCCGATCAAGGCGCCCAAGACGGTCAACAACTTCGTGTTCCTGGCGCTGAATCACTACTACGACGGCGTCATCTTCCATCGCATCATCAGCGGCTTCATGTGCCAGGGTGGCGACCCGACCGGCACCGGCCGCGGCGGCCCCGGCTACAAGTTCGAAGACGAACTGCCCCGCCCCGGGCAGTACGAGATCGGCTCGGTCGCGATGGCCAACGCCGGCCCCCACACGAACGGCAGCCAGTTCTTCTTGATCTCCGGCCCCAACGGTGCCGGCCTGCCGCCCCAGTACAGCCTGTTCGGCAAGATCGTGAAGGGCCTCGACGTGCTCGACGCGATGCAGAACGTGTCGACCGGTGGAGGCGATCGTCCCAAGCAGGACGTCGTCATCAACTCGGTCACGATCACCGAGCACGACGACTGAACCGCGGCAGATCGAGCAGGGCCATGGGCGGGACCTCGCTCTCGGCCTCCCAGGCCCGACGGCTCGCCCTCGGCGCGCAAGGTTTCGCCGATCCGCGCCCGACCGGACGCGTCGACCGTCGTCACCTCCGCCGCGTGCTCGACCGGATGGGCCTGATCCAGATCGATTCGGTCAACGTGCTCGTGCGCAGCCAGGAACTCCCGTTGTTCGCCCGGTTGGGTCCGCACCCCCGCAACCTGATCGACGACGCGTCGGCCGACGGCGAGCTGTTCGAGTACTGGGTCCACGAGGCCAGCCACGTGCCGAGCGAACACCACCACCTCTACCGGTGGCGGATGAGCTCCCCCCATCGCTGGGGGGCGTTCCGGCGCTTGATGGCCGATCGCCACGAGTTCGTCGAGCAGGTGTACGACCACGTCGCCGAGAACGGACCGATCGTTGCGGGCGACCTGAAGCAACGGGTCGGCAAGAAGGGCACGTGGTGGGACTACGACGACGGCAAGATCGCGCTCGAGGCACTGTTCCACGAAGGTCGTCTCGGTGCCCGTCGCCGGTCGAACGACTTCGCCCGCTTGTACGACGTCGTCGAGCGAATGGTCCCGAACCACATCCTCGAGCGTTCGACCCCGCCCGAGCGCGAGGCCCGCAAGGACCTGCTGGTGCTGGCTGCCAAGCACCACGGTGTGGCCACCCTGGTCGAACTGGCCGACTACCACCGCCAAGGCAACCCGCCGGTGCGTCCGCTGATCCCCGAACTCGTCGAAGAGGGCCGCCTGATCGAGGTCGACGTCGAGGGATGGTCACAACCCGGATACCTGCACCCGGACGCCGTGACGCCCCGCCGGATCTCGGCCCGCGCGTTGCTGAGCCCGTTCGATCCCGTCGTGTGGAACCGCGAGCGGGCCGAGCAGCTGTTCGGCTTCCGTTACCGCATCGAGATCTACGTGCCCCAGCCCAAACGGCAATACGGCTACTACGTGCTGCCGTTCCTGCTGGGCGACGAACTGGTCGCACGTGTCGACCTCAAAGCCGACCGGGCGAACGGGACGCTGCTCGTGCAGAGCGCTTGGGGCGAACCGGGAATCCCGGAAGATGACGTGGCCGCCGAGTTGGCCGCCGAGCTGGCGTTGATGGCCGAATGGTTGGGCCTCGAGCGTGTGCAGGTGGTGGGGCCCGGTGACCTCGGCCCGGCGCTGGCCCGCGCGGTGGCGGCACTCCGGTGAGCCCAGGGCGAGGCACGAATCGGGCCACCGCACACGGTTGACCCGAGCGCCCTAGCGGTCGTCGTCGTGCAACGCCCAGCGCAAGCCCCGAGTGAGCGCCAGGCCGGCCGGGCGGACGGCGATCAACTCGGTCACGGGCAGCCACGGAAGACGCAACGGCAGCCGCGTCCAGCGGGGGAGGAGGGCGACGGCCGAGGCTGCGAGCACGCTGTAGGCGGGACGAGCCGCAGGGTGCATCGGCGGCTGCAGCAACAAGAACCGTGCGACCTGACGTGCGTCGTGCGTCGCTCGCAGTTCGGGTCGGTACGACCGGATCGTGTCGTGCAGCTCGCGAATCGAGCGCGGCGGCGAGGGCACGCCCAGCTCGTGCGCGATGACAGCCATCTGGGCGACGTACCGGTCGGCCTCGGCGTCGGTCACGGGCGTCGCGCTGTAGCGGCGATTGGCGGCGAGGAAGCTGTCGACCTCGACGATGTGCACCCATTGCAGCAGGTGCGGATTGTTGGCCCGATAGGACTGGCCGTCGTCCGCGATGCCCGTCACGTGCGCGTGCACGGCGCGCACACGCGCGACCGCTGCCTCGGCCTGTTCGACAGGCCCGAACGTGGTCGCTGCCAGGAAGTCGGCCGTACGTTGCAGCCGTCCCCACGGATCGTGGCGGTAGTCACTGTGCTGCGCGACCCCGGCCATCGCGTGCGGGTGCAGCGACTGCATGAGCAGCGCCCGCAAGCCGCCGATGAACATCGCGCTGTCACTGTGGACGCGATGGATCGGCGAGTCGACCTCGAACCAGCGCTCGCCCGGTGTGTCGAACAACGCCGCTCGGCGCTCGGTGGCCTGCGCGCGCGGCCCCGCGACGCTGTGGCGCACCTGCTCGGCCACCCAGGTGCGCACGTCGTCGATCTGCATCACCACATGGTGGCACGCAGCGCGAGACCGGTCGGCTCGCGTCGCAAGTCGCCCGTACCGGGCGGCCTCGTGTCGGGCATGCCCGGTGGCGAACTGCCGCGTCACTACGCTCGCGTCGTGTCCGACGAACAGCAACCGGCGGTCGATCCGGTGGTCACCTCGACCGAAGGGGGATTGGCCGGAGAGGGAATGGCCGGTGGCTCCGACCCCGCCACCGCCGAACGGCTCGACCGCCAGCGCATGCCTGGTTGGGTGATTCGTGCGATTGCCGTGTTCTGGCTCGGCTTCATGCTCGTCGGGCTGGCAAAGGACCTCTGGGGGCGGCTCAGTGGACTGAGCCTGCTGCTCGTGATCGCGTTGTTCCTGGCGCTCGCGATCGAACCCGGTGTCAACCGACTCGCCCGGCGGGGATGGCGTCGTGGCCGCGCCACCGCAGCGATCCTGTTCGGGGTGATGCTGGCCGCCGGCGTGTTCGTCGCTGCGATCGGCAACCTGGTCGGTACGCAGGTCGTCGACCTGCTCCAGAACTCCGAGCAGTACATCCTCGACTCGGTCGATGGCATCAACAGCACGTTCGGCACGTCGCTCGACCCACAGGAGGTGCTCGACGAGTTCAACCGGCCCGACGGCCCGGTCCAGGAGTTCATCCGCAGCCAACAAGACCAGGTCGTGCAGCTGTCACTGCAGGCGCTCGACGGGCTGTTGAAGGGCCTGTCGGTGCTGCTGTTCACCTATTACCTGGTCGCCGACGGCCCGAGGTTGCGCCGCGCGATCTGCAGCCGACTGCAACCCGATCGCCAGCGAATGGTGCTCGATGCGTGGGAGCTGGCGATCACCAAGACGGGTGGCTACCTGTACTCACGGGCGCTGCTGGCAATGCTGTCGGCGCTGTTCCACTGGATCGTGTTCCAGGCGGCGGATATCCAGGCGCCGATCCCGCTCGCTCTGTGGGTGGGTCTGGTCAGCCAATTCCTGCCCGTGGTCGGGACCTACATCGCCGGCATCCTGCCGGTACTGATCACGTTTCTCGATTCCCCGGTCAAGGCCGCCGTCGTCCTCGGGTTCATCATCGTGTACCAGCAGGTCGAGAACTACTTCTTCGCGCCGCGCATCACCGCCCGCACGATGGAACTGCACCCGGCGGTCGCCTTCGGGGCCGCATTGGGTGGCTTCTCGCTGTTGGGGGCGGCCGGCGCGGTGCTCGCGCTACCGGCGGCGGCGATGGTGCAGGCGATCGTCAGCGAATGGGGAGAACGACACGACGTGATCGACAGCGAGCTGACCGCCATGAACGTGCCCGGTCGAAGACGGATACCGAGGCAAACTTGATGGAGTCTCGCTCCGTCGCGGACGCCTATCGCCCCGTCGCCGTCACCGATCGATCAGGTTTCGACGAGAGCGTGCACCACGGCGCGATCGTGGTGTTCGACTCGTCGGGAGAGATCGCGCTGGCCGTGGGCGACCCGACCGTCGACATCTATCCGCGTTCGTCGAACAAGCCGATGCAGGCCGATGCGATGGTCCGAATCGGTCTGCGCTTGGACGCCGACGAGCTGGCCCTGGCCTGTGCCAGCCACGACGGCACGAACCGCCACGTTGCCACCACCCGCCGAATTCTCGCCGGGGCCGGACTCGACGACGCCGCGTTGGGCAACACGCCCGATCTGCCGCTCGACCGCGCGAGCGCCGAACGGCTGTTGGCCGATGGCGGTGGGCGGGCCGCGGTGTACATGAACTGCTCGGGCAAGCACGCCGCCATGGTCGCCACCTGTGTCGCCAACGGCTGGGACGTCGACGGGTATCTCGAGTTCGATCATCCGCTGCAGTTGGCCATCACCGCCCGGATTTCCGACCTGGCGGGTGGTGTGCCCCACATCGGTGTCGATGGGTGCGGCGCCCCCGCTCACGTCGTGTCGCTCACCGGGCTCGCGCGGGGGTTCCGTACGCTGGCGATCGAGCGCGGATCGGTCTGGAGGGCCATGACGGGCAATCCCGACCTGGTGGCCGGGGAAGATCGGGATGCAACGCGCCTCATGCGCCTGATCCCGGAGCTGATGGCGAAGGACGGCGCGGAGGGCGTGTTCGCAGCCGCCATGCCCGATGGCCGGGCCGTAGCCGTGAAGATCGCGGATGGCAGCGGCCGGGCGGCGGGCATCGTGCTGGCTGCCGCGCTCACGTCGGTCGGCGTCGCCGTCGATCCTGCAGCGCTCGGCAGCCCCATCCTCGGGCATGGCCGACCGGTCGGTCGTGTCCGTCCGGTGTTCGACGCGTGAGCGGCCCCGCGTTCCGCACGCTCGACGTGGTCGAGTACGGCATCGTCGAACCGGTCAGCCCCCTGATCCGCCGGGTGATCGCCGACAACCCGTCGAAGTTCACCTATCGCGGCACGGCCACCTACGTCGTCGGTCACGGCGACGTCGTCGTGATCGATCCCGGGCCGTCCCTCGATTCGCATCGTGACGCCCTCGCCGCGGCGCTGGCCGGCGAGCGGGTACGCGCGATTCTCGTCACGCACTGCCATGCCGACCATTCGCCGTTGGCGGTCTGGCTGCATGCCGAGACGGGTGCACCGACGTTCGGCTTCGGACCGCACCCGCGTCCGGCGCCGGGCACCGATCCGGCCGAGGCTCCCGACGCCGGCGTGGAGATCGAGGAGTCGACCGATTTCGATTTCGTTCCGACCGACGCTGTGGTCGACGGAGATCTCGTGGTCTCGGCTCCCGGCCTGACGATGCGCGCGGTGCACACGCCCGGTCATACGTCGAACCACACGTGCTGGACGCTCGACGAGGAGTTCGCGCTGTTCACCGGCGATCACGTGATGGGGTGGAGCACGACCGTCGTGTCGCCACCCGACGGCGACATGGTTGCCTACATCGACTCGCTGCGCCGCGTGGCGGGCCGCGATGATGCCACGCTGTGGCCGACGCACGGCCCACCTCGCGACGACGCCCGTGAGTACGTGGAAGCGTTGGTGGCGCACCGCCTCGAACGAGAGCGAGGGGTGTTGGACGCGGTCCGGGGTGGTCGGGCCTCGATCCCCGACATCGTCGCCCTGCTGTACGCCGACGTTCACGAAGAGCTCCACAAGCCCGCCGGTCGCAGCGTGTGGGCGCACCTCACGAAGCTCGTCGCGGAAGAGCGTGTGCTCGTCGAGGGCGGCGGATCCGCCTCGCTCGATTCGCTGTACCGCCCGTCTGACTGACGTACCGAGAGCGAAGGGTCAGCCGCTGAGCGAGGCGATCGCGAGTGCGGCCCGTGCGACATCGCTGAAGCGTGTCGTCAGCGGCGAACAGCCGAGCCGGATCACATCCGGTTCGCGAAAGTCGGCCAGTACGTTTCGCTCCGCTGCCAACCGTGGCGTGAGCCGCTTGGCGTCGGCATGGTTCACGCATAGGTGCCCGCCGCGCCGCTCGTCGACGCGCGGCGTGCTGGTGACCAGCCCGAGCGCGTCGCAGCACTCGAGCCCGAACCTGCCGAGCATGATCGACTTGGCGCGGATCGCATCGATCCCTGCCTCGGCGGTGACTTCGATCCCGCACTGCGCAGCCGCCAGCCCGAGCATGCCGGGGGTGCCGACCAGCATGCGAGCGATGTCCTCACGGGGACGGAAAGCCGGACCCATGTCGAACTGGTCGGTCTGTGCGAACCACCCGTGGAACGGTTCGTCGATGTGCTCGATCAGGTCGGCCGCAACATAGGTGAACGCCGGCGCGCCCGGTCCGCCGTTGAGGAACTTGTAGGTGCATCCCACCGCCAGTTGCGCTCCCGCCGCGTTCAGGCCGACGGGGTGGAGCCCTGCTGCGTGCGACAGATCCCACACCACGAGCGCCCCGGCTGCCGTCGCCCGGGCCGTCTCGGCGACGATGTCGGTGATCTCGGCCGTGCGGTAGTCGATCATCGATCGCACGATCACGGCGACGTCGTCGAGTCGGTCGAAACCGGCTTGAACCGTCAGGTCGTCGGCGGCGGCGATGCTGTCGACGACGTAGCGATCGGTGGGGAAGTCGCCCGGGTCGATGGCGATCACCGAGCGGTCGGGCCGCAGCCGCAGTGCGGTCCGGATGATCTGGTACAGATTGACCGTCGTCGAGTCGTGCACCGCGACCTCGCCCGGGGTCGCCCCGATCAGCGGCGCCAGCTGGTCGCCGACCCGTTGCGGCATATCGAGCCAATGTTCCCAGCTGCGGATCAACCCGCTTCCCCACTCGTCGCGCAGTAACCGAGCGACACGATCGAAGGTGCGTGTCGGCGGCATGCCGAGCGAGTTCCCGTCGAGGTAGGCGAGATCGGGGTCGGCAATGTGGAACTGGTCGCGCCAGCCGGCCAGCGGGTCGTCTGCATCGTGTCGCTCGGCGATGGCGAGCAGGTCGGTCGGGTCTGGCATCAGCGTGTCCCTTCGGACAGTTCGACGAAGCTGGCGTGGCGGACCAGCCCGTCGTTGGTGAACTCGGTGATCTCGATCGTCGCGGTCAGGCTGGGTTCGACCCAGCGGGCGGTGCGTCGATATGCGGTGGGTGGTGGCGGATCGAACGGGCAGTCGGTGATCTCGAGGTCTCGCAGGCGCGCCGCCAGCGCTTCCAGCGTCGCCTGGTCGAAGCCCGTTCCGACGCCGCCGGCGAAGACGAGGGTGTGCCCGTCGTAGCGGCCGACCAACAGCGATCCGAACGTCGGGGCCCGGTTTCCCTCGCCGGCCGTGTAGCCGCCGATCACGACTTCGACCCGCCGCCGATGCTTGATCTTGCGCCAGTTCGGTGATCGCTTGCCGGGCACGTACGCGCTGCCCAACCGTTTCGCCATGACGCCCTCGAGACCTTGCTCGCCGGTTGCCGCGAGCAGCTCGGGGCCGCCGCCGACACGATGGCCGGGAACGAGCCAGTTGTCGCCCGGCTCCACGAGTTGGTCGAGCAGTCGCCGTCGATCCTGATAGGGCAGCTCGATCGTGTCGTGGTCGTCGATGCGCAACACGTCGAACACGTGCAGCACGGCCTGTCGGGTGTGGCGTTGCATCAGCTCGAACCGCGGCTTGCCATCGTCGTCGAGCACCACGAGCTCGCCGTCGAGCACGGCGGTCGCGGCGTGCACACCCGTCGGCAACTGATCGAGCTCGCGATAGGAGGCGGTGACATCGTGCAGGTTGGCCGATTGCAGACGGACTGTGTCGCCGTCGACGAACGCCAGCGTGCGATAGCCGTCCCATTTGATCTCGTACGCCCACCGGTCGTCGTCGGCCGGCATGGTGCCGAGGGTCGCCTTCATCGGCGAGACGGGGAAGGTCAGCGGCACGTAGCTTCACCGTTGGCGCGGCAGGTGCTGGGACAGGACGCCCGAATCGGTGAGCGCCGCGATCTCATCGGGTCCGAGGCCCAACAACTCGCTGAGCACCTCCGCATTGTCCTCGCCCCGATAGCGAGGCGTCCCGGTGACACCCACGCCGGGTGCATCGCTGAATTTCCACGGTGCGTTCGGGATCCGGAACGTGCCACCGCCGCGATCGTCGACCTCGCGCACGACGTCGCGTTCGCGCGCCCAGTCGCTGCCGCACACATCCGCGACCGACCGGATCGCCCCGACGGCCAACTTGAACTTGCTGCACTGCGCCTCCATCGCCTCGGCGTCGGGAACGGTGAGCGCGTACTCACGGATGTAGCCGAGCAGCACGTCGAGATGCTCCTGCCGGCTGGCGGGCGTGGCGAACCGAGGGTCGTCCTCGAGTTCGAGCCGCTCGATCGCCCCGAGGTACATCTGGAAGTTGCCCGGCGCCGCGGGATGGCCGGCGATGATCACGTGCTCGCCGTTGGCGAGTTCGACCACCGGCTGATGCTCGTTGCCGAAGCTGCGCACCCAGTTCGGGTCGTCGTGGCCGTCCCAGAGTTCGTCGTGGACGTGTTCGTTGACGTACAGCATGACCTGCGCCATGGCGATGTCGATCCACTGACCGCGACCGGTCCGCTCGCGTTGGTACAGCGCGGCCAGCACGCCGGCGGCGGCGTCGAGCGACGTGTACACGTCGGCGTGGCTGTGGCGGTCGTTGCGGTACACCCCGCCACCGCCGTGATCGCCCTGCGACCTGGTGAGTCCGACCTCGGCCTGCACGACCGGGGCGTACGCGCGCCGATCCTTCCAGGGTCCGGTCGAGCCGTACCCGTTGATCGAGGCATAGATGATGCGGGGGTTGCGGGCCGCGATCGCCTCGTAGCCGAGCCCGAACCGCGCCATCACACCGGGGCGGTAGTTCTCGATCACGATGTCGCACTGCTCGGCGAGTTCCAGCATCAGCGCAGCGGCCTCCGGCCGGGTGAGATCGAGGCTGACCGAGCGCTTGCCCGTGTTCTGCTGGGCGAAGTACGTCGGCATCGAGTTCCGGCGCGGCGATGTGAAGCGGGTGACGTCGCCGGCCGGCGGTTCGACCTTGATCACCTCTGCGCCGAGGTCGGCGAACATGCGCGTGCAGTGGGGGCCCGCCAGCACTCTCGTGAAGTCGAGGACTCGAATGCCTTCCAGCGGTGCGTGCATCTGCTCATCGTTGCCGATCCAGGGTGCGACAGGAGAACGCAGGGGTGGCGGGACCAACGGCCCTATTCCGGAAAGTGGGCCAGGAGGCAGGCTTGTTGGATCTGGCCGCGAAGGAGTGCTCGATGAAGGTATTGCTGGTCGAAGGTGCGCCGGGAGCGGGGGCCACGGCCGAAGCAGAGTTGCGTGCCGCCGGCCACGTCGTGGTCGGCTGCGAGCCGGCCGACCCGTCTTCGCCGTGCCGGGGCCTCGAGATCGTGGGTGATTGTCCCCTCGACCACGGCGACATCGACGTCGCGGTCGTCAGCCGTACGGGTGCCGACCTGACGCCGTCCGAACGGGGGGCGCTGTGCGCCGCCCGGCATCGGATTCCCGTCGTGATCTCCGGCGATCCACACCATGCAGTCTCGTTCGGACCCGGCACGCACATGGCAGGCGCGGACCTCGTCGGTGCCTGTGACGAAGCGGCGCAGTCGGGTGTCGCGCATGTCTCGGCGCTTCGGCGCGAGCTGCTGATGTCGGGTGTCGTGTTTCCGGAAGACGTCGACGGCCCGAACCCCCCGATCTCGTTCTCGGTGCGGCGCGAACCGCGTCGGTTGCGGTTGGTCATCAGGGCACCCGAGGGTGATCCCCGCCTCGCATCGATCACCAAGTCCGCCGCGGAGGCGCTTCGGCGGTTCGATCAATGGGCCAGCGTGATCGACGTCGTCAACGAATCCAGCTGACGCGTCGGGGCTCTCCTCAAGGCAGTCATCGACGAGATCGTTGCGATCGCTCGCGCCGCGAGTGAGCTGTCGGTCGTCGCGGGGCGGGACGCAGACGTGGGTCGTCACGGCAGAACTGAGTGTGGTCGAGGGGTGGCGGGCGATCTCAGCCTGCCGCCCCTCGCCACGTTCTTGAATCGACTCGCCGAGATGATTCAGCGCGCCAAGCAGACGAGATCCGACAATGTCAGAGCGTTCGTCCTGGCGACGGCGATGGTGGCGGTCGCCCTCGTCGGCATCGTTCGATGGGTGGATCACACGACGTGGACCGGGCCGGTCAACTGGCCCGCCATCGCCGTCATGACGGCGATGTACCTGTTCGGTGAAGTGCACAGCGTGGCATGGCTGAGCCGGCGCGAAGGAGGCGTGGTCACGCCGGGCTGGGCGTTCTGCTCTTGGGTGTGCCCACGTTCGCCCTTCTGACGACGGCGGTGGCGTGCATTCTGCCGGACCTCGTGAGACGCAAGGGCCTGCTGCGGACCTCGTTCAACGCATCCCAGACCGTCATCGCGCTCGCGGCGGCGAGTTTGCTGTTGACACTCGTCGGCGGATCGTCGCCGTTGGGAATCGACGCTGAGCTCGACGTCTTCTGGATGGTGGGCATCGTGATCGCGGCGGCGTTGATCTTCGTGATCAACAGCCTTCTGACCGCAACCGTCATCGCGCTCCATCAGGGTGTGTCCGTGCGTGCCATGCTCCGGCAGGCCACGAAGTTGTCCGTCTCCGCGGACGGAGCACTGCTAGCGCTGTCGCCCTTGTTCGTCATCGCGGCCGACTTCAACGTGATGACCACGCCACTCCTGGGACTCATCGCATTTCTCGTGTTCCACAGCGCGCGTCAGGCCCTCGAGCGTGAACATCGTGCCAGTCACGATCACCTCACGTCGCTGCTGAACGCACGAGCCTTCATCGACCACCTCGACGGGCACGTGGCGGCGTATGCCCCAGCGGGCGACGCCGGTTGTGTGCTCTTGCTCGATCTCGATGGCTTCAAGCAGATCAACGATCGGCTCGGCCATCACATCGGTGATGCGGTCCTCAACCAAGTCGGTGAACGCCTCGCGTTCGACCGCGACGCCGGAGCCGTTGCCTCCCGGTTGGGTGGCGACGAGTTCGCAGTTCTCATCCCGGATGCCTCCGACGGCGAGAGTGCGATGCGGCTCGGACATCAGGTGGCGGCGGTGCTCAGCGAGCCGTTGATGATCGATGGATTTCCGGTGACGATCGGCGCTTCGATCGGGGTCGTACTGCTCGACTCCACGTCAGGCTCAGCCGACGAGGTGCTCCGAGAGGCCGACGTCGCGATGTACGAGGCCAAGCGCAGCCGCAGCGTCGTGTCACTCGCGAAGGTCGACAGGGTGGCCCCCCAAACGGGCGGCCGACTCGCGCTGCTGGCAGGGCTGCGAGGGGCGTTGGACAGCGACTCGCAGCTTCAGATGGCGTATCAGCCCCTCATCGACCTGCGCGGCGGCCGGATCGTCGGCTTCGAGGCCCTACTGCGGTGGCAACACCCCAAATTCGGGTCGATCGCTCCGGCGGACTTCGTCGCCCTCGCCGAGAACACCGACCTGATCACGGAGATCACCGAACGAGTTTTCGAAATGGTCGCGGCCGACTCGCATCAGTTTCTCTCCATCGACCCCGATCTTCAACTGGGGGTCAACGTCTCCACGCGCAACCTTCGTTCTCGGCACTTTCCGGACGTCGTCGACGGAATCCTGTACGCCAATCGCCTCCCCGCGACGAACATCTCGGTGGAGGTCACGGAGAGCGCGTTCGACGCGCAACCGGAGGTGACGTCCGATGTCGTCAATCGGCTCCGATCCAATGGTCTCTCCATCGCGATCGACGATTTCGGGGCGGGCTACTCGTCGTTCTCCCGCTTGCTCGAGCTGCCCATCGATCAGATCAAGATCGACCGATCGCTCATCAGCCAGATGATCGGTGATCAGCGAGGCTTCCTGATCGTGAAGACGATCATCGAACTGAGCCACGATATGGGAGTCACATGCATTGCCGAAGGTGTCGAAGAACTGGGAATTCTGCATCAGCTTCGAGCGATCGGGTGTGACTATGCGCAGGGCTTCGTCATCGCACGACCGATGGACGGCCCGACCGCGGCAGGATGGCTTGCCGAGCGCCCCCTCGGCATTCCACTCCACTTGGAGCACGCGACATGATCCTGATCGTGTGTGCCCTCCTGGCTGTCCTCACAGTGCCGTTGTCCGGCACCAGTTTGCGCGGGATGGGCAGTTTGCCCATTCGCTACGCGCCGTTGGTGTGGGTCGCCATCGGCCTGCAAACGCTCCTGGTCAGTTCCCCGTGGCATCCGAACCCGACGGTCGCACACGGGATTCACCTGGTGTCCTACGCGGTGGCGGGTTGGTTCGCCGTCGTGAACCGGCGAACGCCGGGGGTGCTGCTGATCGCGTTCGGCGGTGCGCTGAGCCTGATCGCGATCGTCGCCAACCACGGCGTGATGCCCGCGTCGGCGTCAGCTCTGCGTCGTGCCGGCATCGGCGAGGCAACCGAGTTCAGCAACTCGACGTTCGTCCGCGACGCCAAGTTCCAATGGCTCGGTGACATCTTCGCAGTCCCCGCACATTGGCCGCTCTCCAATGTGTTCAGCATCGGCGACATCGTCGTCATCATCGGCATCGGCTACCTCGCACACCGCCAATGCCGAGCGGCGAAGCCCCCTCGACATTCGACCACGAGCAACTCGGCCGACGCACTCGTCCACTGATCATCCCCCGAGATCGGAAGGATCGGGCAGGATGTCGCGTGCATGAGGCTCCATCTCGACGACCTCTCCGCCCGAGTGTTCCGTGCGAACGCTCGACAGCTGGCGTCAGATGCCATCGGCGGCGGCCGCGGCTTCGTCGTCGCCTTGGAGGCCCTTGGGGAGCGTCGCGAAGATCGGTGGCGGGTCGCGCCACGGGTCGGCCTCGCCGCGGGCGGCGGCGGCGATCGCAGCCCACACTCGTTCTGCCGTGCAGGGCATGTCGATGTGGCGTACGCCGAGGTGTGACACGGCGTCGATCACCGCATTCTGGATCGCCGGAGTCGAGCCGATCGTGGCCGCCTCGCCGATGCCCTTGGCGCCCAGCGGGTTGAGCGGAGACGGCGTCTCGGTCGAGTGCACCTCGAAGCTGGGCATTTCGGCTGCCGACGGCAACCCGTAGTCGGCGAAGTTGCCGGTGATCGGATTGCCGCTGCCGTCATACCGGATCTCTTCGAACAGCGCCTGGCCGACACCGCTCGCGACGCCGCCGTGCTGTTGCCCCTCGACCAGCAGCTGATTGATCACCGTGCCACAGTCGTCGACGGCGACATGGCGCACCAGCCGGGCGCGTCCCGTTTCGATGTCGACCTCGGCAACGGCGATGTGAGCGCCGAACGGGAACGATGCCCCCTCCGACTGGAAGATGTGCTCGGCCTCCAGCGGACCGTCGCCCAGCTCCTCCGACTTGGCCGCCAGCTCGCCCCACGTGAGGGCCGATGCCGGGACGCCGGCCACGCCGATCGTGCCCGTCGCGCGGTCGATGACGATGTCTGCAGCGTCGGCCTCGAGGATCCGCCCGGCCAATCCGCGGGCATGTTCGACGATGATCTCGGTCGCCCGATGGATCGCCGAGCCACCGGTCTGCAGTGAGCGCGAACCTCCGGTTCCTCCACCCTGCGGCACCCGGTCGGTGTCGCCGTCGACCAGCGTGATGCGGTCGATGGGAATGCCCGTCTGATCGCTGAGCAGCATCGCGTACGTCGTCTGGTGACCCTGGCCGTGCGAGAGCGTGCCGCAGTACAGCGTCGCGCTGCCGTCGGTGTGCACCTCGACCTTGCCGTACTCGGGAGACCCACCGCCACCGGTGATCTCCACGTAGGCGGCAACGCCGATGCCGAGCTGCAGCGTGTCGCCGCGGTCTCGGCGTTCGGTCTGCTCGCGACGTAGCTGGTCGTAACCGATCGCGTCGGCGGCGGTGCGCAGCGGCAGACGGTAGCTACCGCTGTCGTACACGTTGCCGGTCAGTGTGGTGAACGGGAAGATGTCGTCGCCCAGCAGGTTCCGCTCGCGCAGCGCGATCGGGTCGACACCCAGCTCGTGCGACGCCTGGTCGACCAGCCGTTCGAGTAGAGCCGTCGCCTCGGGGCGCCCGGCACCGCGGTAGGCGCCGGTTGGCGAGGTGTTGGTCACGGCGACTGCGACGTCGAAGTCGATCGCCGTGAAGTCGTAGGTGCCGTGCGACATCCGGCGGGTGCCGGACGGAAGGGCGGCACCGATCCCCGGGTAGGCGCCACCATCGCCGACCAGCCGGACCCGCAACCCGGTGAACGTGCCGTCGCTGCGGCACCCGAGTTCGGCGTACTGCACCTGGCCGCGGCTGTGCGCCATCGCCTGCATGTCCTCGGTGCGGCTGGGGACCCAGATCACCGCCCGGTTCAAACGCTTGGCTGCCGCGGCGACGACGCCGTACTCGTGCTGCATACCGGCCTTGCCGCCGAAGCCGCCACCGACCTGCGGTGTGATGACGTGGATGTCTTCGGGTGACCATTTCAGGCTCGCCGCGATCTGACCTTTGACGTAATGGGGGAACTGATTGGACGGCCAGAACGTGATGCGACCGTCGGGTGCCGGGGCCGCTGCGCACCCGTGCGGTTCCATCGGCGCGACGGCGATGCGCTGGTTGACGTAGCGGCCGCGCACGATCACGTCGGACGTGGCCTGCAGATCGAGTGGGGCGTCGGGCGATTCGGCCACCGCGAGATTGGTGCCGTGCTCGGGGAACAACACCGGGGCACCTTCGGCGAGCGCTGCTTCGGAATCGGTGACCGACGGCAACGGCTCGATGTCGGCCCACACCGTCTGGGCCGCGTCGACACCCTGTGCCTGCGTCTCGGCGAACACGACGGCGATCGCCTCGCCGACGAACCGCACCCGGTCGGTCGCCAGCGGTGGCCTGGCGAAGTCGTCGTGGATCTTGGCGAACCCGTGATGGGGTGCGATGCCGAGCTCGGCGGCCGTCCACACGTCGACGACTCCGGGCATCGCCTTCGCCTCGTCGACGTCGATCGAAGTGATGGTTCCATGTGCCAGGTCGGACCGGACGAAGACGGCGTGGAGCGGGCGTTCGAGTGGCAGATCGGCGAGGTACTTGTTCGCTCCGACCAGCAGGCCGGGGTCCTCGCTGCGGATGACCCGGTTTCCCAGAATCGAGCCGTGGATCGAGTCTTCGGCCCGATCGGCGGCGGTCGTGGTGGGGGCTGCGGTGGGCTCGGTCATCGGCGTCGACTCTACGCTGCACGCGTGCCCGCCCAACCGAGTGAGACCGGACGATCGCTCGCCCGCCGGCTCGCCTTCGAGGTGTACGTGCCGTGGGTGCTCGCCCAGCTCGGGCGCGGCATGCTGTTGCCGGTCGTGCCGCTGTACCTGCGCGATGCTGGCCTGTCCTACACGATGGTGGCCGTCGTCCTCGCTTCGCTGGGCCTCGGTGCGGTACTGGGTGGGTTGCCCGCCGGCAGCGCGGCCGGGCGCTACGGCCCCGAGGTGCTGTTCGTCGTCGCCACGGTCGCAGCGGGCCTGACCTCCGCACTGCTGGGTATCAGCACGGCAGTGCTGGCCCTGGTCGCGTTCCGGCTGATGTACGGCATGGGAGCGGTCGGCCTGCGCATCTCGGTGCAGATGATCGTCAACACGGAAGCCGCCGTGCGTCTGCGCGGCCGCGGCATGTCCTACTTGGGCGGAGGGGTGCGGCTGGCGTTCTTCATCGGTCCGCTGGTCGGCGGCGCGCTCGTCGACTGGGTCGGGTTCTCGGCAACCTTCGCGGTGTGCGGGGTGACCACGCTGTGCGGGCTGATTCCGTTCCTGGCGGTACGTCGCGACCGTCCCGGGGGCGACCGGTTCGAGCGACCGACCGTTCCGTGGTCGGGATTGCGCGAGGCATTGCGCATGCACCGCGGCCTGCTGCTGCTCGCCGGCACCGGCTCGGCGCTCGTGATGACGGTACGCGAGGGCCGCAACGTGGTGGTGCCGCTGATCGGCGACGACCTGGGGCTCAGCGCGACCGCGGTCGGCGCCCTGGTCGCGATCGGCACCGGTGCCGACCTGTTGCTGTTCCCGGTCGCCGGCTGGCTGATGGACCGTTTCGGCCGCCTCCACACGATCGTGCCGGCGTTCAGCCTGCTGGGTGTCGGGTTGCTCGTGCTCGGGTTGAGCGACAGCACGAATGGGGCGATCGTCGCCGGGGTGGTCATGGGGATCGGCAACGGGATGAGCGCCGGAACGATGCTGACGCTGGGTGGCGACCTGGCGCCCGCCGACGCCGGGCCGTTCCTCGCCGCGCTCGGCATGATGCAGGACGGCGGCGTGGTGATCGGCCCGATCCTGGTCGGTTGGCTGGCCGATACGGCCGGATTGACCCAGGCCGCGCTGGTGCTCGCGGGCGTGATGTTCGCCGCCGTCGCCTACATCGTCATCGTGCTCGGTGACACCGCGCGCCCCAGCCGACCCTGGCTGGTGGCGCGACTCGGGCGTGATCGCGAGCCGGCGTTCGGGACCGAGCGGTGACCAGCCGACCCGAGCGCGACCGTCTGACGCCTCACGGCATGGGCTTCCACAACCTCGAGATGCGCTGCGGCTTCACTGCGACGCCATGGTCGATCAGTGCTCTCGAGAGAATCTCGACGAACGGTGGCGCGTGAGTGCGGCCCGACGGCCGGGGCGCCAAGCTGCCGGCCACGGTGGGCGCGGCCCGGGCGGCGGCGACCCGACCGTCGGTGGTCGGTGCCCACGTCTGCACGTAGCCTGGAGTCATGACTTCGCCGGTTCTGCAGACCGTCCCGCTCGGGTTCCAATGGCCCACCGCCGACCCGTTCCTGTTCTGCGTGCATCACCTCGACCGTTATCCCGCGGCCAATGAACTGCTCGGCCCGGCGTCGTCGTTGTCGGGCCGACCGCTCGGCCAGGACTTCGAGGGCATCGACGGTTGGCGGATGTACCACGGACAGGTGGTGCCGGGGTTTCCGGCGCACCCGCACCGCGGCTTCGAAACGATCACGTACGTCCGCCAAGGCCTCGTCGACCACTCCGACTCGCTCGGGGCGGCTGCCCGTTACGGCCGCGGTGATGTGCAGTGGATGACCGCCGGGAGCGGCATCGTGCACGCCGAGATGTTCCCGCTGCTCGATCGTGACCTCCCGAACACGACCGAGTTGTTCCAGATCTGGATCAACCTGCCGGCCGCCGACAAGATGGTCGACGCTCATTTCTCGATGTTCTGGGATCGTGACATTCCGCGCCACGTCGAGACCGACGGCGATGGCCGTACGGTCGAGGTCACGGTGATCGCCGGGTCGATCGGGACCCACGCACCGCCGACACCTCCACCCGCATCCTGGGCGTCACGGGCCGAGGCGGACGTCGCGATCTGGCACATCGTGATGGATGCCGGCACGCGGTTCTCGTTGCCGGCCGCTGCGAGCGACCGCACGAATCGCATTCTGTACGTGTTCGACGGTGCGGGGCTCGAGGTCGAGGGTGTCGCGATCGGCGCATCGACGGGCGCCGTGGTCGACGCCGGCCGCGACGTGGAGATCACGGCCGCCGGGCCCGTCGAGATCCTGATGTTGCAGGGGCGACCGCTCGGCGAACCGGTCGCCCAGTACGGCCCGTTCGTGATGAACACCCAGGCCGAGATCCAGCAGGCGTTCGACGACTATCAGCGCACCCAGTTCGGCGGCTGGCCGTGGGATCGCGACGATCCGGTGCACGGCCTCGACGGCGATCGGTTCGCACGTCACGCCGACGGCCGCGTCGAGCGCGCGGTGCACGCCTGACACCACCAGCGGGGCGCGCCCGCTCCCGATCAGCGATCGTGCCGGTCAGTGATCGTGATGATCGGTGTTCTCGGAGACGCGCGACGCGATGACGGGCAGCATCTTGGCGGCGATCGTCGGCACGTCGCGGACGATGCCGGTGAACCCACGCCCGTCGAGGTGGAGCACCGACGCCGCTGTCTTGGTGGTGACCGTCGAGTTGCGACGGGTGTGCGTGAGCAAGGCCATCTCGCCGGCGAACGCGCCCGGGCCGAGGTCGGCGATGTGCTCGCCGTCACGGGTGACCTCGACGGTGCCCTCGACGACCACGAACATCTCGTGTGCCGATCCGCCCTCGGTCATCAGCACCTTGCCCGGCGGATAGTCGAGCTGGGTGGCACAGCGCGCCACCACGTCGAGCTCGTCCTCGTCGAGATCCGCGAATAGCGGCACCTGCTTGAGGTGGTCGTGATACGCATGCTTAGCCATGTGGCCCCCTTCGTGAACTCCCGGCCGTACAGTAGAACACCCGACCGGAATGACGAAATGTGAACGTCATCACCAGGTGGCCGGGCGCATCAGCTCACCAGGGTGATGCCACCGTCGACGACCATGATGTCGCCGGTGGTGTAGCGGTTGCGAACGAACGCGAGCGTGGCCTCGGCGACGTCATCGGGGGTGGCCGAACGCGGCACCGGCGCGCGGGCGGCGACGGCGGCGTGCTGCGCATCCCAGTCGCTGGTCCAGGGGGTGGCGACAAGCCCGGGCGCCACGGCGTTGACACGCACCGGCCCGTGCGACTTGGCGAGCAACTTCGTCATGTGATTCAACGCCGCTTTCGACATGGCGTAGGCGATCGACGATCCGACCGGCCGCACCCCTGCGATCGAGGTGATGTTCACGATGTTGCCGTCGTCGACCTTGCGGAGATGGGGCATCGCCGCCTTGGTCAGCCACCAGGTGCCGAACACGTTGACCTCGAACGTCTTGCGGAAGATCTCGTCGGTCAGCGCGTCGATGTCGCGATGGTCGACCACGGTGGTCCAACCGGCGTTGTTGACCAGCACGTCGAGCCGTCCGAATCCTTCGATCGTGCCCTCGACGAGGCCGCGCGCCTGATCGGGATCGCTGATGTCGGCGCGCAGGTAGATCGCTTCACCCGGCAAACCGGCGGCGACGCGTTCGCCGGCCTCGACCGACGATGAAGAGTTCACCACCACCGAGGCCCCGAGCGTGGAGAACCGACGGGCGATCTGTTCACCGATGCCGCTCGACGACCCAGTGATCAGGACGACGCGATCCGCGAACTCGGTTGCGAGCGCTGCTGACTGCTGGTTCTCGGACATTGCTCGACGCTACGGCATCGGACCGTCCGGCGTGCGGTCGAACCGATCCGTCAGAGGTACATTTCTGGCATGCGCAGCGAACTGTTGATCGGTGGGGTGTGGCGGCAGGGATCGGAGGACGGGAGGATCGCAGTTTTGGATCCCGCCACCGACGAGCAGGTCGCGGAGGTCGCCGACGGCACGCCGGCCGATGCGATCGAGGCGTGCGACGCGGCGGAGGCCGCTCAAGTCGGTTGGGCGGCGACGGCCCCCCGCGTGCGCGGCGAGATCTTGCGGAGTTGCTGGCAGATCATGATCGAACACACCGACGAGCTCGCCTCGCTGATCGTCCGCGAACACGGCAAGCCGCTGGCCGACGCCAAAGGAGAGATCGCCTACGCGGCTGAGTTCTTCCGCTGGAACGCCGAGGAGACCGTGCGGATCCGCGGCTCGATCGGCACCGCTCCGTCCGGTGGGAACAAGATCATCGTGCATCACCCGCCCGTCGGCGTGGTGTTGATGGTCACCCCGTGGAACTTCCCGGCGGCGATGATCACCCGCAAGCTCGCTCCGGCCCTCGGCGCCGGCAACGCCGTAGTGATCAAGCCACCGCGGGAGGCACCGCTGACCGCGCTGCGGATCGCCGACCTGCTCCAGGAGGCCGGGGTACCCGACGGGTTGATCAATGTCGTGCCCACCAGCACGTCCGGCGCTTGGTTTGACGCCGCGGTCGACCATCGGGCCGTTCGCATGCTGTCGTTCACCGGCTCGACCGAGGTCGGCCGCGTCCTGTTGCGACGGGCCGCCGATCGTGTGCTGAAGACGGTGATGGAGCTGGGTGGCAATGCACCCTTCATCGTCTTCGACGATGCCGATGTCGATGCCGCGGTCGAAGGGGCGATGGTGGCCAAGATGCGCCACTCTGCCGAAACCTGCACGGCCGCCAACCGCTTCTACGCCGAGGCGGGTGTGGCCGACGAGTTCACCGCCAAGTTCGCGGCAGCGATGGGTGCCGTGAAGATCGGGAGCGGGTTCGACGCCGACGTCACCTGTGGCCCGCTGATCAACAAGAAGGCGGTCGAGGACGTCGACGGTCTGGTGCTGGGGGCCGTCAGCGCCGGCGCCACGGTCGCGGTCGGCGGGTCGCGGGTCGAAGGTGCCGGATGCTTCTACCTCCCGACCGTGCTCGGCAACGTGCCGCACGACGCCCCGATCGCCGGTTGTGAGATCTTCGGGCCCGTCGCTCCGGTGATCTCGTTCACCGATCATGACGAGATGATCCGCCAGGCGAACGACACCGAGATGGGCCTGACGGGCTACGTGTACACCCGCGACCTCGCGAAGGGTCTGCGTACGAGCGAACGGATCCAGGCCGGCATGATCGGGCTGAACCGTGGCGCCGTCAGCGATCCCGCAGCGCCGTTCGGCGGGATGAAGCAGTCGGGCCTCGGCCGCGAGGGCAGCGACGAGGGCATCTACGAGTTCTGCGAGACCCAGTACATCGCAACCAGCTGGTGATCCGACCGGTCACCGACGGCCGCCGAGGCGATACGGGCGACCGGCAGACAACTCGCGCTACTGGTCCCATCGAGTGTGCCGACCGGCTCGTCCGACGGTAGGTCGCACGTCGCAGTCGAATGTCGGGAACGGCGGCGAGCTGGTGCTTCAGCCCGTCAGCGCGAGCAGGCTGCACACGGCGAGCGCCAGGTTTGATCGGTTCAGGGTGTACAGGTGCACGTGTTCGACGCCATGGTCGGCGAGCTCGGTGATCTGCTCGGCGGCCAGCTCGGCAGCGACGGTGTGCGTGGCGCCGGGGTCGTCGTCGAGCCCGGCGAAGCGTTCGGCGATGCGCCGGGGGATCGAGGCACCACACTTCGCCGCGAAGCGAGCGACAGCGGCGAACGAGTGGATCGGGAAGATGCCGGGAACGATCGGCACCTCGATGGCGCGGGCGCGAACTGCGTCGCGATAGCGCAGGTACTGCTCGTTGTCGAAGAACATCTGCGTCATCGCCCGGTCGGCACCGGCGGCAACCTTGTCGGCAAGCACGTCGAGGTCGTGGTCGAGCGTCGGCGACTGTGGGTGCCGCTCGGGATACGCGGAGACCGCCACCTCGAGCGAGCTGCGCTCCTTGATCGCCGCCACGAGATCGGCGGTGGTGTCGAATCCGTCGGGATGCGGGGTGTAGCTGCCTTCGACGCCGCCGGCCGGGTCGCCGCGCAGCGCGACGACCTGATGGACCCCCAGCTCGACGTAGCGATCGATCACCTCCTCGATCTCGCCTCGCGACTGGCCCACGCACGTGAGGTGACCGGCCACCTCTGCGTCGGCTGCTCGGGCGGCAGCGATCGCGTCGAACGAGCGGTGCCGGTCGGAGCCGCCTGCCCCGTAGGTCACCGACACGAACGCTGGGTCGGCCTGCCGCAACTCGCCGAGCACGCCCTGTAGCTGTGACATGCCGTCGGTGCACTTCGGAGGGAAGACCTCGAAGCTGATCGACGGACGGCTGCGCGACCGTTGGTTGCTCGCCGGACGCCTGCTCGACGGATTCACGACGGTGTCTCCTGGAGGTGTTCGTGGGTTGCGATGGCGGCCCGCCGATCGGTGGCGAGCCACAGTGAGACGGTCAGTCGTTCGTCGGCCCCACCGGCGGGCGGGGCGATGGTGTGTGTCGCCGACACCTCGAGGCCCCCCTGCTCGAGCCATCCGGCGACCGCCTCGGCACGGAATCCGAGGCGGCGATGGGCGTGCTCGGTGCGCAGGAATTCGAGGCTGTGGGGTGCGAAATCGACGATGACGAGGCGGCCCGATGGTGCCAGCAGTCTGGTGGCCTCGCGAACCGCGTGGGCGGGGTCGTCGAGGAAGTGCAGCACCTGATGGATGACGATCAGATCGAACGAGTCGCGTTCGAACGGCGGGCTGTACACATCCCCTTGCCGTAGTTCGACATTGCGGATCTCTGCCCGCTCGAGATTCGAGCGGGCGACCGCCAGCATCGAATGGCTGCTGTCGAGCCCCACGGCGCGCCGGATCGGGTGCCCATCTGCCGCGGCGTGTCGGGCGAGCACTTGGAGCATGCGGCCGGTTCCGGTACCGAGGTCGAGCACCGTCTCGAACGATCCGCCGCCGATCGCGTCGAGCAGGTGGGCCTCGACCGTCTCGTCGGGGGCGTGGAGGAGTCGTTCCTCGTCCCAGCGCTGCGCGACCGCCGCGAAATACTCCTGGGCGGCTGCGCCGCGACGGCTGCGGACGATCGCGAGCCGATCGAGATCGGCTGCCAAGACGACATCGTGTGGATCGGTACGCCCGATCAGGTCGATCACCAGGTCCCCGATCACGCCGTCGGTCTCGAGTGCGAAGAAGACCCAGGTGCCCTCGCGGTGCTTGTCGACGATCCCGGCGTCAGCCAGCAGCTTCAGGTGCCGCGAGATGCGCGGCTGGGATTGCCCGAGAATGTCGGTGAGGTCGGAGACGGTCAGCTCGCCGTGTTGCAGCAACGCAACGATGCGGAGCCGCGTCTGTTCGCCGATCGCGCGGATCGCTCCGAGCAGTGCCTCTGCCGACATCCCCATCGAGCGAAACTATATAAAGATATATACATATACGCAAGTACCTGTGTCGCGGCCGGCGCTGTCAGGTCGGTTCGAGCCACTGGGTGTAAACGTGCGCCAGGGTCACCAGATCGTCGATCAGCACGTGCTCGGTGGCCTGATGAGCATCGTCGATCGACCCGGGGCCGAACACCGCGAGCTCGCGGGCGAACTCGCCGTACCGCAACGCGTTCGTGCCGAACGGGGCCACCGTCGGCGACGTGCCGGCCCACGCCGCGAGCGATCGGGCGAGCGGCGTGTCGGCCGGTTGGTAGAACGCCTTCGATCCCATCCGACCGTCGGGTTCGGGGGGGTACGGCCACGTGATGTCGGTCGGCAGCGGGCAGGCCTCGGCAGCGATCGCGGCGAGGCGGTGGTAGACCTCGGTGGGGTCCTCACCGGGCACGATGCGCCGGGTCGCCGTGATCACGCACGAGGCGGGAATCACGTTGCCGCCGGTCCCGCCCTCGATCATCGTGACCGACAGGGTTGCGGTCCCGAGTTCGGTGGTGGGCGCAACGGTCTGCAGCCGCTCGTGCTCGGCCTGCAGCGCGGTGATCACCGGGGCGATTGCCTCGATCGCATTCTGGCCGAGGTGGGGCAGCGCACTGTGCGCTGAGGTGCCACGTGCTTCGATCCGCAACGCCGTGCCACCCTTGTGTCCGTGGATCGGCGCCAGCTTGGTCGGTTCGGCGACGATCATCTGATCGATCTCGAGGCCTCGCTGTTGGGCCCAGGGGCGGAACCGCGTCGCGCCCAGCAGGCCACCGGCCTCCTCGCCGATCGATCCCACCACCAACAGGGTCGGTTGCGGTCGCAGACCGGCGCGCTGCCATTCCTCGAGCAGCGCCGCGATCACCCCCAACGACGCTTTCGTGTCGAGCGCGCCCCTGCCCCACACCGCTCCGCCTTCGATGCGTCCGTCGAAGGGTGGATCGGTCATGTGCTCGACCGTGACCGTGTCGGTGTGCACGTCGACCACGACCAATCGGTCGGTGTGTCCCGCGAACAGGCCGTAGACGTTCGGTCGATCGTCGAGCACCTCGTCGAGCACGACCTCGATCGCGCCGAGCTCGCGGAACCGCTCGGCAAGGTGTTCGGCGATCGCCCGCTCACCGATCGGACCGGCCGCCAATGCGGTGGGTCCGGCGTGCAACGGGTTCACGCTCGGGATCCGCACCAGCGCGGCAACCGACTCGGCGAGATCCTGTGGGGTGACGTCGATGGTGCGCTCGTTGGGCATCTCGCAGTTTGGCACCCGGCCGCAGGCACGCTGCGACGGAGGCTCACGAGCTTGCGCCTCGCTACGATCTGGATCGATGCCGATGTACGAATATCGATGCCGCACGTGTGGTGACCTGTTCGAGGTGCGCCGCCCGATGCTCGAGTCCGCCGCGCCGGCCGCGTGTCCGGCAGGGCACGCCGAAACCGTGCGGCTGCTGTCGATGTTCGCCAGCGCCGGGGTGGCGTCGCCGGTCGCTTCTCAGCGCCCCGCCGGCGGCGGTTGCTGCGGTGGCGGTTGCGGCTGCGCGCATTGAGCAGCGTCGCCCCACCCGAACTGCGACTGCCGGTCGCCGCCTACCTGCTCAGCTTCTTCGTCCTGGGCATGTCGGTGAGCGTCCTCGGCCCGGCTCTGTCCGAGTTGCGCGATCGTGCCGACACCGATCTCGGTGGTATCGGTGTGCTGTTCGTCGGCATGTCGTGCGGCTACATCGTCGGTTCGTTCATCGCCGGCCGGCTGTTCGATCGCTTCGAACCGCATCACGTGTACGCCGCGGCGCTGCTGTTGTTGGCGATCGGGATCGCATTCGTGCCGTCTCTCGACACACTGCCGACGCTGTTCGCCACGTTCGTACTCGTCGGCTTCGGTGCCGGCTCCGTCGACGTCGGCGCCAACACCTTGTTGATCTGGGAACTCGGCGATGGTGTCGGTCGTGCGATGAACATCCTGCACCTGTTCTTCGGCTTGGGGGCGTTGTCCGCCCCGCTCGTGGTGTATCTCGGGCTCGAATTCGCCAGCTATCTGGCGTCCGTGTTGTGCGTGCTGTTCGCGGTCGTGGTGTTGATCGCACCGGCCCCTTCGTCACCGACCGTCGTGCGCGAAGAGCACACCGACACGACACGTTCGCTGTTGATCGTGCTGTCGGTGTTCTTCTTCCTGTACGTCGGGCTGGAGGTGGGATTCGCCGGTTGGGTCCACACCTACGCCGAGGAGATCGAGTTCAGCGATCTCGCCGCGACGTGGCTCACCTCCGCGTTCTGGATCGGCTTCACGGCTGGTCGGGTGGCGTCGAGTGCGTTCGGCCAACGGGTGCGACCCAAGTCGTTGCTGGCAGTCTCGTGCGGGCTCTCGGTCGCCGCCGCGATCGTGCTCGTGGTCGGTGACGGACAGACCGTCGCGGTGTGGCTCGGCGCCGTGCTGATGGGGGTCGCCACAGCGCCCCAGTTCCCGGCGATGTTCAACTACCTCGAACGCCGAATCCGCGTGACGGGCGCCGCAACCGCCTGGTTCGTCGGTGGCGCCGGCCTGGGCGGACTGGTGTTCCCGTGGCTGATCGGCCAATGGTTCGACGTCAGCGGCGCGGCGGCGCTGCCGTGGTCGATGTTGGTGCTCAGTGTGTTGACACTGGCATCGTTTGCCGCCTCGAACCGAGCGCTCGGGGGCTAGCGTGCCGGCGACGTACCTCGGCGGCGAGTATCAGGCAGGCATCACGCGATCGAACACGACATGTCGGCGCCGCAGCACATCGGCGACTTGATCTTGCCGTGCCCGTTGGGGCATTTCGACACCTGCACCGAGGATCCGTCGTCGCGCTGGATCGAGTCGTTCACGAGCGGAGCGTCGCACGCACCGCACGTTGCATTGACGGACATTCCACAAGTCGGGCAGGAGTAGGTGGCCATGGATGCACCGTACCGCTTCGGGCTGCGGCGCGGGTGCTCCGTGCCCTGCCGTCCTCCGGGTCACCCGGGATGACACGGATCAGCCGGGGGTCACGCGAGTACCTCGGGAACCGTCGAGGAGGGCGGCGGCATCGGCCAGCGAACCGATCGCGGCGAAGCTGCCGGTGTGCTCGACGAACCGGCACACGGCGTCGATCTTCGGGCCCATCGAGCCGGCGGGGAACGATCCGTCACGGAGTTGCTGCACGGTCGTCTCGGTGAACCGTTCGGCGTCGGGCGTACCGAAATCGCGATACACCCCGTCGACGTCGGTCAACACGAGGAAGGCGTCGGCGTCGAGCTGCTCGGCGAGCAGCGCCGTGGTGAGGTCCTTGTCGATCACGGCCTCGACACCGGTGAGCTCGCCTCCGATCGCCTGGGTGACGGGAATCCCGCCGCCACCGGCGCATACGACGACGGCTCCGGCGTCGAGCAGCAGCCGGATCACCGGGGTCTCGACGATCCGCACCGGCCGAGGTGATGCCACGACCCGCCTCCAACGATCACCATCGGGCGCCACGGCCCAGCCCCGCTCGTCGGCGATCGTTCGCAGCTCGGCCTCGTCGTAGACCGGGCCGACGAACTTGGTCGGGTGATCGAACGCCGGGTCGTGCCGATCGACAACCGTCTGGGTGACGATTGCGGTGACGAGCCGATCGGGCAGCTGGTTCTGCAACTCCTGCACCAGCCAGTACCCGATCAGGCCCTGTGTCTCGGCGCCCAATGTGTCGAGCGGATAGGGATGGCTGAGCGAGGGATCGCTGGCTGACTCGAGCGCCAGCACGCCGACCTGCGGGCCGTTGCCGTGGGTGATCACGAGCTCGTGGTCGTGGGCGAGCGGGGCGAGCGCAGCGATCGCGATCTCGACGTTGTGCTCCTGGACGTCCGAGTCGGGCCGTTCGCCGCGTTTGAGCAGAGCGTTCCCGCCCAGGGCGGCGACGATTCGCATCTCAGCCGGCCGCGAACACGCTGGGGAACCGGGCGATCACTGCGATCGCGTGCTCGAGTTCGCGCTGGTCGATGTTCTCGCCGATGCGGTGGGTGTTCTGCTCGACGCCCGCACCGATACCGAACATCGGCGGATGCACCATCGGACCCGACGTGACCCACTGCTTCGTGGAGGGGACGTCGATCGCCTTCGCGTCACTCGGCGTCGGGAAGCCGACCCCGTCGGTGGAGAACACCCACCGGTCGACGCGTGGCTCGCGGCGCCGGGCGCCCGCGGTCGCTCCACCAGGGGGCTCTTCGATGAACGGGCTGACCACACGACGATAGGTGTCGACCGCGGCGGTGATCGCCGGGTGGTCCTCGGGGGTGACCCAGCCGGGATAGATCTGGTCGTTACCGGGCACGAAGCCCGTGATCGTCGGCAGCTCGTACACGGGCACGTCGATATCGACCGTCAGCCCTGCATCGCGTGCTGCCTGGATCGCGTCGAGTCGTTCGACCTCCGCGATCGCGATCTCCGGCGTCTCGCCGACCGTGAGCCGTCGGTCGAACCGAAACACGAATCGCTCCGGCACGGCGCAGTCGCTGGGCGTGTCGAGCGCGGCCCACGATGCCGTCCGAGTTCCGGCGCCGAGGAAATCGTGCTGGGCGAACCCCTCGGTCGCGGCCTGCTGGGCCGCCTCGGCGAGGATCGCGCCGCCGTACTCGAGCGGGTTGAGCCCGAGGTGCGGCATCGACCCATGACACGACCGGCCGGTGACGGTGACCTGAATCTGCATGCGACCGCGCTGGCCGCGGTAGATCCCCAGCGCGCCCTTCTGGTTGTCACCGGTGCCCTCCGTGAAGATCACCACGTCGGGGATCAGGTTCGGGGCGGCGCCTGGCAGGACGTTGCTGACCACATAGCGCGGTCCGCCTCCGTCGTTGTCCTCCTCGGCGACTGTCGCGTACGAGCGGATGATGACACCGCGCAGCGCGCCCTCGGGCGCGAGTTCGAGCATGATCTTCGAGGCGACGATCTGCGAGATCACGCCCGCCAGCTGGTCGGCTGTACCGCGCCCGAACACGAGGTGCTCCCACTCGTCGTCGGGCGGCAGGTAGCCGAGCTCGGCACGGACCGCACTGCGATCGAGCTTGGAAGCGTCGATCAGGCCGTCGTAGGGGTCGACTGCGCCGTCGAGCTTGGCGTGCCACTGCTCGCGCAGCGCCTGCACGGTGTCGGAGTGGCCGTCGAGATAGATGACCTTCTTGTCGTCGGGGGCCATGCCGTCGTCGTTGTCCTGCACGGTCCACACCAGGTTGCCGAACTCGTCGAACCCGACATCTTCGGGGTCGCGGACCGCGCCGATCTCGATGATGCGACGGCGCAGCATCTCGAGTCGCGGGCGCTCGTGATTGCTCAATCCAGCCTGTGGATCGCCCCCTTGGTCATCTGGCAGATCGACCTGATCGGCAGGGATGCGTACCGCTTCCTGCAGGATCTCCACGGCCAGTGGGCGGTAGCGGGCAGCCAGTTCGGCAACCCTCTCGTCGAGCGACATGTCAGTTCTCCATCTGTGGCTGGTTCGTTCGGTTGATGCGTTGATGCGTTGATTCGTTGATGTCGGTGGTCAGGCGAGGCGAAGGGCGAGGTCGTCGACCTTCGCCGCGGCGAGCAGGGCCATGATCACGTACACCTTCTTGTTGGCTTCTTCGGCGACGGCCACGCGGAATTGTTCCATCACACCGGGGGAGACCTCGTCGCCGATGTCGGCGGGCAAGCAGTGCAGATAGAGCGCTTCGTTGGTGAGTGCCATTCGACGTTCGTCACAGACCCAACCGCGATGCTCGGCATTCATGGCGAGCGCGCGCTGTTCGATGTCGTGCAGCCCGTCGAAGTCGCGGGCCTTGTTGGCGGCGACACGTTCGAACATCAGCGCCTGCGGGCCCCACGACTTCGGGTACACGGCGTCGGCGTCGGCGAAGGCCGCATCCATATCGGTGGTGACCTCGAACGAACCGCCCGACTTGGCGGCACCCTCGTGGGCCCAGCGCATCGGATCGGCCAGCAACTCGTACCCCTGGGGACGCGCCAGCGTGACGTGGGCGCCGAACCGGGTCAGCAGTGACACCAGGCCCTGCGGCACCGACAGTGGCTTGGCGTAGCTGGGCGAGTAGGCCCACGACACGGCGATCTTCTTGCCGGCGATATCGCCGCCGAAGTGCTCGCGCAGCCACAGCAGGTCGGCCATCGTTTGGGTCGGGTGGTCGATATCGCACTGCAGGTTGACGATCGGCACCGAGCGCTGGTCGTCGGTGGCGGCGAGATAGCCGTCGATGCCGCTCTTGACGTCGCGCATGAACGTGTTGCCCTCACCGATGATCAGGTCGTGGCGGATCCCGAGGGCATGTGCGTTCATACCGAGCATCGCGCCCGTTTCACCGGCCGTTTCGCCGTGCTCGACCTGCGTCGACGAGCCGTCGACGATCACCGGTTGCATGCCCAGCCGGGCAGCGGCGCCCGCCCATGCCGACTTCGTGCGTGTCGAGTTGTCGAAGAACAGCGCGTAGGCGAGTTCGTTCGGCAGCAGGGCTGTCGACGAGCCGGCGCGATCGAGCTGCTGGAAGCGCGCCGCGACAGCCAGCACGGCGTCGAGTTCGGCGGTCGACCAGTCGTGGGTGGTGAGCAGACTCTTGCCTCGTAGCGACGCGAGCACGTTGGGATCAGGGCGGGTATCCATCACCCTCGAATCTGTCAGATCCGCCGATCGATCGGCAAGAGGACAAGGACCCGACGGGGCGTGCCTCAAGTGGTGGGGCTGCTGAGGGTCGGGTGGTAGCTCGTGCCGCCCCGAATCCCTAGCCTGTCCGGGTGACCGCCGTCGACACCACCACGAAGATCGGCAGTCGGGCCGCCCTGGTCCCGGGTTCGCGAGCGTTCATCGGTGTACTGGCGATGTGCATGGCGGTCACCGCGCTGGCGATCGACAGCGTGCTGCCGGCGTTCCCGGAGATCCGCCGGGCCCTCGACCTCCAAGAGGGAGCGACCGCGGTCACCGGACTCATCACGTTCTTCTTCATCGGGTCGTCGCTGGGGTTGTTGCCGGCCGGGCTGCTGGCCGACCGGTTCGGCCGGCGGCCCGTCATGTGGGGCGGACTGGTGCTCTACGTGGTCGGCGCGATCGGCTCGATCCTCGCTCCGTCGCTCGGCGTGATGTTCGTCGCGCGATTCGTCTGGGGGCTCGGCTCGGCCGGGCCCCGGGTCGCGGCGATGGCGATGGTGCGCGACGCCTATTCCGGCGCGCAGATGGCCAAACAGATGTCGCTGATCATGGCCGTGTTCATCCTCGTCCCCACGTTCGCACCCGCGTTGGCCGCCGGTATCTTGCTGGTGGCCCCGTGGCAGGTCGTGTTCTGGATGTGCGCTGCGGTCGCTGTGGTGGTCGCGCTGTCGGTCGTCCTGCTGCCGGAGACCTTGACGACCGAGGGCCGGCGCACGCTCGGCGGCAAGGACCTGTGGCGCAGCTGCCGATCCGTGCTGGCGACACCCGGAACGCTGGGTTATCTCCTGTCGTTGACCGCCCTGTTCGGGGTGTTCATGTCCTACCTCGCGAGCTCCGAGATCATCCTCGACCAGGTGTTCGGCCTCGGGTCGTGGTTCCCCGTCTTCTTCGGGGCGCTCGCCGTCACGATGGGTGGGGCGATGCTGCTCAACGGCCGCGTCGTCGAGCGGCTCGGGTTGAGACGGATCATCGCACTCGGCTTCGGCGCGAACCTGATCGCGACCTCGTGTCTGGTCGTCGTGGCGGTGGTCACATCGGGGACCCCGCCGTTCTGGCTGTATGTGATGTTGCTCGGGACCGTGCTGTTCTTTCAGCAGATGTTGATCCCCAATCTCAATGCAGCGGCGATGGAGCCGCTCGGCGGCGTCGCCGGCACCGGCGCCGCGATACTCGGCATGGTGCCGGGCGTGGTCGGCTCGCTGATCGGTGGGCTGATCGATCGGCAGTTCGACGGCACGATCAGGCCACTCGCGATCGGATTCGTGATCTCGTCGGCGGTCGCCTTCGGGGCATGGCGCTGGGCGACGTTGTCGAACCCGATTTGATCTTCGTCGGCTTCGGGGCGTTCGGTGGACATTCAGTGGAAATGGTGTAGCGCCATCGCGGCGACGACCCGTTCGCGGGCCGCTGTCATCGCCACCGTCCTCGGGAGCTCGCCGGTTGCCGCGGACTGCTCGAGCATCGCTGTGGTGTTCCAGCGAACCTGATCGTCGATCATCCTGAAGGCCTCATCGGTGGTTCCACCGGCGTACTCGATCGCGCCACAGATGACGCCGCCCGCGTTGGCGATGAAGTCGGGCAGCACGAGGATGCCACGCTCGTGCAATCGCTGCTCGGCCTCGGCCGTCGCCGGGATGTTGGCGCCCTGGGCGACGATTCGGGCGCGCATCCGGTCGACATTGCCGGCGTGCAACACGTTCGGCCGCGCGGCGGGGATCCAGATGTCGCACTCGACGCCGACGATCGCGTCGCGGTCGATCACTTCGCCGACGCGATGCGCCACGACGGACTCGGCCGCCTTGGTGGTCAGCAGCTCGCTCAGGTCGAGACCGTGTCGGTCGACGACGCATCCTCCGAGATCGGCCGCCGCCACGAGAATGCAACCGCGCTCGTCGAGGAACTTCGCGACGTTGCGGCCGACGGCGCCGAAGCCCTGTACCGCCACCCGGGCGCCGGCGAGTGACATCCCGATGTGTTCGGCGGCAACGTCGATCGCGGCGGCCAATCCGTAGCCGGTGGCCCCGACCATGTCGAGTGGGATGCCGCCCAGCACGCTCGGCAGTCCGATCGCACGGCCGATCTGGTCGTGGATCCATGCCATGCAGGTCTCGTCGGTGCCCATATCGGGTCCGGGTATGTAGTCGGTGAGCTCTTCGATCGCGTCGGCGAACGCGCGGATCAGGGGTTCCTTCTCGCGGAGCGGCAGCAACGGGTCGCCGACGATCACGGCCTTGCCGCCACCGTGGTGCAGCCCGGCAGCTGCGTTCTTCAGGGTCATGGCCCGCGCCAGCCGGAAGCACTCCTCGGTCGTGACGTCGGGGGCCATGCGCAGGCCGCCGATCGCCGGGCCGATCGCAATGTTGTCGATCACGACGGTCGCGCGCAGACCGGTCGTGCGTTCCGTCAGGTGCACGATCTTCGCCGGCCCGAGATCGTCGGTGAATCGGAACGGTTCGTCGTGCGATTTCACAACGGAGCTCATGACGACGCCTCCAGATCGAGTTTCAGGGCATTCAGGAATCGGGTGGCCTCCCCGCCCATGACCACGCGGTGGTCGAACGTGAGCGACAGCGGGAGCATGCGACGGATAGCGAGCTGACCGTTGTGTACCGCTGCTGCGTCGCGGGCGCGGCCGGCACCGATGATCGCGACCTGCGGTGGCACGATCACCAAGGCGGCGTGGCGTCCGCCGATGGTGCCGAAGTTCGAGAGCGTGATCGTTGCACCGCGGAGGTGCTCGGCCGGCACCGTACGGGTGACGATGTCGGCGTGCATCTCGTCGAGGCCGCGCCTCAGATCGTCAACGGCGCGGGATGCGACGTCGCGCAGCACTGGTACGAACAGGCCGTGCTCGGTGTCGACGGCGATGCCGACGTCGACGGTGTCGTTGAGACGTCGTCCGCGGTCACGGCCGAGATACGAGGCGTTGAGCGCCGGCTCGACCTCGCACGCCCTGGCAACAGCGCGCAGCAGGCGCACGGTCGCGTCGGTTCCTGCCGGCCAGTCGCCGATGTCGGCTTCGTCGGTCACGTTGGCCGGCACCACTTGGGCGTGGGCGCGGGTCATGTTGGCGTCCATCGCTCGGCGTACCCCGCGCAGCGGCTCGACCGATGCGTCGTCGGAGCGATCGGCGCCCGGGCCTTGCGCACCGGTCGCTGCTTCGACGTCGGCTCGGGTCACGGTGCCGTCCGGGCCGGTGGGTACGACGGTGGCGAGGTCGACGCCCAACGCCGACGCGAGTGCTCGCACGGCAGGTGTCGCTCGGCCCACCGGGTGCTCCACTGATGCTTGCACCCGGTGGTCCCCGGTGAGTCCTTCGTCGGCCGCCGCCTCGATGGGTGGCAGCGCACCGACGATCGCACCGGCATCGGCGGTATCACCCTCGGTGAAGTCAACCAGTGCGGCGCCGACGTCGACGAGGTCACCGGGCTCGCCGTGGAGGGCGGCGATGTGACCCGACGTGGGCGACGGAATCTCGACTACCGCCTTGTCGGTCTCGACCGATACGAGCGGCTGATCGGTGACCACGTGATCGCCGACTCCGACGTGCCAGGAGACGATCTCGGCCTCCTGGAGGCCCTCTCCGATGTCGGGCAGGAAGAAGGTGGTCATGCGAACTCCATCACCCGATGCGAGGCGTCGAGCACACGTTGCGTACTCGGGAGGTAGTGGTGTTCGTTGCGGAACAGCGGCATCACCGTGTCGTAGCCGGTCACGCGGGTGACCGGCGCGAGCAGGCTCGTGAGGCCCTCGTCGGCCAGTGCTGCGGCGATCTCTGCGCCGACGCCGCCGGTGCGCGGTGCCTCGTGCACGATGACGCAGCGCCCCGTGCGCTCGACCGAGTGGAGGATCGTCTCGATGTCGAGTGGTTTGATGGTGGCGACATCGATGACATCGGCGAGGACGCCCTCCTCTGCCAGCGCATCGGCAGCGGCGAGCGTCTCGATCGTGCTGGCGCCCCACGTCACCAACGTCAGGTCATCGCCGTGTCGCAGTGGGAAGCACCGGTCGAGAGGCAGTGCGCCACCATCGTCGTCGACCTCCTCGCGAGCCGATCGATACAAGCGTTTCGGCTCGAGAAACACGACGGGATCCGGATCGCGGGTCGCAGCGAGCAGCAGGCCGTATGCCTTGGCCGGAGACGACGGGATGACGACCCGCAGTCCCGGGATGTGGGCGATCATCGCTTCGAAGCTCTCGGAGTGGTGCTCGGGTGCGTGCACGCCGCCGCCGTAGGGCGCCCGCACGACGATCGGGCACGTCAGGCGACCACGGGTGCGATTGCGCAGTCGGCTGGCGTGATTGGCGAGCTGGTCGAGCCCCGGATAGAGGAAGCCCATGAACTGGTACTCGACGATCGGGCGGTAGCCCTGGGTCGCCATCCCGACCGCGAGCCCGACGAACATCGATTCGGAGATCGGTGTGTCGATCACCCGGTCGGGCCCGAATCTGGCGCCGAGCCCGTCGGTGGCGCGGAACACGCCGCCGTTTGCCCCGATGTCCTCGCCGAGCACGATCACGTTGCTGTCGTCCTGCATGGCGCGCCCGATGGCCAGACGCACCGCCTCGACGAGCGTGAATTGCTCACCCATCGGTGTCATCCTGGGCAGCGACTTCGGCGAGTTGCCGGTCGTAGGCGTGGGGCAGAGATGCGTACAGGTGGGCGAACATCGAGCTCGGGGGCATGGATTCGTACCCCTCGTAGTCGTGCACGGCAGCATCGATCTCGGCGGCGCACTCGGCGTGCAGACGCTCTTCATGGTCGCGGCCCCACCAACCCTGGGCCACCATGAAGTCGCGCAGGCGGGCCACCGGGTCAGCCTGCCAATGCTTGCTCACCTCATCGTCCGAGCGGTAGCGGCTGGCATCGTCGGCCGTGGTGTGATCGGCGAGCCGGTAGGTGAGCGCTTCGATCAGCGTCGGCCCGCCACCCGAACGGGCCCGGTCGAGCGCCTCGGTCACCACCGCCCGAACGGCGACCACGTCATTGCCGTCGACCTGCTCGCCGACGAACCCGGCGGCGATCGCTTTCTGGGCCAGCGTCTGGGCTGCCGACTGCGAGCTGCGCGGCACCGAGATCGCCCACTGGTTGTTGTTGACCACGAACACCACCGGCAGGCGGCGCACACCCGCGAAGTTCATCGACTCGTAGACGTCGCCGCGCGACGTGGCACCATCGCCGAAGATGCAGACGGCGACTCGATGGTCGTCGCGGAGTTGCATCGCGAGCGCGATGCCGACCGCGTGCGCAGCTTGCGTGCCGATCGGCACACAGATCGGGAAGTCGTGGCGTTGGTGCGCGAAGTCGCTGCCGCGTTCGTCACCGCCCCAGTACAACAGCAGCTCGTTCGGCACGACACCGCGCAGGAACTGCGCCCCTTGCTCGCGAAACGACGGCACGAGCACGTCGTCGCGCTCCATCGCCACACCGATCCCGACGGCTACCGCCTCCTGTCCGAGCGACGATGCGAAGGTTCCGAGCCGGCCGGTGCGCTGGAGGGCCACGGCCTTGGCGTCGAACGTGCGTGTCAACACCATCGCCCGGTACATCGCGATCATTTCGTCGGGATTGCTCGCCCAGGCAGGTAGTTCGGAGGTGGAGGTGCCATCGGGGCCGACATACGTCGTCGTGCCGATGTGGAACCGGGCGACCTCATGTCTCACGGCGTCGTCGCTTTCATCGTGGCGCTCCCGTTCCATGAGGCGCGCGAAGCGTCGGCGGGTTCCAGAGCCTTTCGTCCTCGCTCCCGCTGCCGCTCGGCCCGTGTTTGGGACCGAAGGCCCTCGTCGGAAGGCGCCGTTGAGTCCTACCGTCGAGGTATGAGAGCGATGTTGCCCTTCCCGGACGAGGGTCGCCGCCCGGCCGTGCGCGAGATGGCGGTGGCGAGCCAGATCGATCATCTGGCTGCGTTGCCGTTGTTCGCCAATTGCTCCAAGCGTGAGCTACGACACCTCGCACGGTCGACGCGTCACGAGCTGCTCGAACCCGACCAGGTGCTGTGCGCAGCAGGTCAGCCGTCGCGCGAGGCGTACGTGATCGTTGCGGGCCACGCGTTGGTGACACGGAACAGTCGCAACGTGGCCGAGCTCGGTCCTGGTGACTTCGTCGGTGAGCTCGGGCTACTCCTGCACCGCGACCACGAGGCGACCGTGACGAGCATCACTCCGATGGAGCTGTTGGTGCTGCCGCAGCAGGCCCTCCGGATCGCTCTCGACGAGGTTCCGGGCCTCGGCTGGAAGCTGTTGCACACGGTCGCCAACCGGTTGTCCGAGAACGCGCCGCTTCGGGTTCGCTCCTGACGGCAGTTCGCGTCGTCGGCCTGTTCGGAGAGGGTGAACTTGTGACGGAGTGCCCTGTCGAGGGGGTCGGCGGGCGCTGACACTCGTGTTGGGCCGCGGATGTTCCGAGGAGGGCAGATGCCAGAGATGACCGGCGGCGAACGGATCGCCGCATTGCTGCGGGCCGAGGGCGTCGACACCGTCTTCGGCATCATCGACGGGTCGTACTACGGCCTCTACGCGAGCCTCGGAAGCCATGGGATTCGCCTGATCACACCGCGTCACGAATCGAGCGCCGTGCACATGGCGGGCGCCTTCGCTCGGATGACCGGCCGGCTCGGTGTCTGCATCGCCAGCAACGGCCCGGGGGCGGCGAACGCCCTTCCAGGGGTGGCGGTCGAGAACGGCGAGGGCAACCGCGTGCTGCTGATCACGTCGTGGCGTCGCAGTGGCATCGTCGGTCCCGATCGCGGCGGCACGTACCAGTACTTCGACCAACCGACGGTGATCGGGGCGATGGCGAAGTCGAGCGAAGCGGTCGCCTCCTTCGATCGCCTCGCAGAGGTCATGGCGCGGGCGCTTCGGCAGTGCTGGACCGGGCGCCCCGGAGTCGTCCACGTCACCGTTCCCGAGGACATCGTCAACGGCTCGTTCCCGGCGCCGGCGCATCCCGACCCGAAACCGTCGCAGTATCGGGCCCAGTTCCCCATCGCACCTGCTGCAGGCGTCGTGCGGCGGGCAGCCGAGCTGCTCGTCTCAGCCGCGGCGCCGATGATCCATGCCGGCACGGGTGTCGTACACGCCGGCGCCCACGTCGAGCTGCGGCGCGTGGCCGAGCTGCTTGCCGCCCCGGTGACGACCAGCTGGGGAGGGCGCGACTGCATCGACGAGCGATCGGCGGTGGCGATCCCGATGTACGACATCGAGCTCGCCACGCGGGTGCGCAACGAGAGCGACTGCGTGCTCGCGCTCGGCACGCGGCTGGGAGAGACCGACTGGTGGGGCAAGCCGCCCTACTGGCGATCACCCGCCGAGCAGCGCATGATCCAGGTCGACCTCGACGAGCTCGCGCTCGGCCGCAACAAGCCGGTCGAGCTCGCAGTGGCTGCCGACCTCAAGGTGTTCCTCGCCGAGTTGGGCGACGTCCTGGAAGGTATCGATCGCTCGTCGGTGCTGGCTGATCGATCGGACCGCCTTGCCGAGTACGGCCGAGAGCGGCAGGAGCATCGGGCGGTGCTCGACGTGGCGCTACTCGCCGAGACCGAGCCGATGCATTCGTCGCGGGTCGCTGCGCTGTGCCAGGAGATCTTCGACGACGATGCCGTGCTGGTGATCGACGGCGGCAACACGGCGATCTGGGCGAACCTGTATCACGAGGTACGCCTTCCCGGGACGTTGCTGTCGACCTTCAAGTTCGGAATGCTCGGCGCCGGCGTCGGGCAGGCCCTCGGCGCCAAGGCGGCCCATCCCGACCGGCAGGTGTACTGCATCATCGGTGACGGCGCGATGGGGTTTCATTCCCAGGAGATCGAGACCGCCATCCGGTGCGATCTGCCCGTCGTGTTCCTGGTGTTGTGTGATCGGCAGTGGGGGATGGTCAAGGTCAACCAGGAATTCACGATCGATCCCGACCGCACATTGCGCGAGGGCGGCTTGCCCCCGGAGCAGAACATCAACACCGACCTGGAGGAGACTCGTTTCGACCTGCTCGGCGAGGCGATGGGCGCGCACGGTGAGCGGGTGGCGACGGTCGCTGAGCTTCGTGCCGCGCTCGGTCGCAGCCTTGCGGCGGGCCGGTGCGCCGTGATCCACGTCGATGTCGACCGCCGGGCCCACAAGTTCGCTCCCAACCTGGCGTCGTTCAAGGAGATGCACGCCGAACCCGGCGGGGCGTGAGCATGGCGAGGTCCGTCCTGGTGACGGGTGCGAGCGGCTACGTCGGGCGGCTGTTGGTGGCCGCGCTCGCAGCCGACCGCGAGTCGATCGACACGCTCGTCGCGGTCGATGTTCGCGAGGTCGACATCACCGACCGCCTCCCCGATGTCATCTACCGAATCGGCGACGTGCGGGCCGGTGAGCTCGCTGATCTGTTGATCGAGTTCCGGATCGACTGCGTGGTCCATCTGGCGGCGATCGTGACGCCAGGTCCCGACAGCTCGCGCGAGTTCGAGTACTCGGTCGACGTGCTCGGCACCCAGAACGTGGTCGACTGCTGCATCGAGGCGGGCGTCGGCCAGCTGATCGTCACCAGCAGCGGCGCGGCCTACGGCTATCACGCCGACAATCCCGTTCCGCTCACCGAGGACGACCCGCTGCGCGGCAACCCCGAGTTCGCCTACGCCGACCACAAACGCCAGGTCGAGGAGCGCCTCGCCCGCGCCAGGCTCGAGCATCCCGAGCTGCGCCAGCTGATCTTCCGGCCCGGCGCGATCCTCGGCGCGACCGTGTCGAACCAGATCACCGATCTGTTCGAGCGACGGTTCGTGCTCGGCATCGCAGGATCGGATGCGCCGTTTTCGTTCGTGTCCGATCGCGACGTGGTCGGCGCGTTGCATCGAGGCATCCGCACCGACGCCAGCGGCGTCTACAACCTCGTCGGGGGAGGCTCGACACCGATGCCGCAGATCGCTCGGCGACTGGGCAAGCGATACGTACCGGTGCCGGCCGCGGTGGTGCGTTCGGCAATCCGGGTCTTGCGCCGGCTCGGGCGATCACGGTACGGACCCGAACAGGTGAGCTTTCTCCGGTATCGCCCCGTGTTGTCGAACGAACGCCTCGTCCGCGAATTCGGGTATCGGCCCGAACCGACCAGTGACGAGGTGTTCGACGAGTTCGTGCGTCATCGTGCCGGAACGTCGGATGTGCAGGTGGTGGTGATCACCGGTGCTGCCGGAGGAATCGGGTCTGCGCTCGCCCGTCGCTTCGCGGCTGACGGCGCGCGGCTGGCGTTGTTGGACCTCGAGCTCGATCGTCTCGAACCGCTCGCCGGTGAGTTGTCGAGTGGTGGTGTCGATGCGCTGCCGATCGTGTGCGACGTCACGTCGCCCGCCGCCTGCATGCAGGCCATCGAGCAGGTCGTCACCCAACTCGGTGGTGTCGATGTGCTCGTCGCAAACGCCGGCATCACCCATCTGGGGCGCTTCGCCGACACGGATGTGGCGGTGATCGAGCGGGTGATGGACGTGAACTTCTTCGGCTCGGTCAATATCACGAAGGCCGCGCTGCCATCGCTGGTCGGGCGTCGGGGGAGGATCGTGGTCATGTCGAGTGTCGCCGGCATTGCCCCGCTGGCCACCCGCACCGGATACTCGGCCAGCAAGCATGCACTCCACGGTTTCTTCGAGTCGCTGCGCACCGAGCTGACCGGCGTCGGTGTCAGCGTGACGATCGTGTGCCCGTCGTTCGTGCGAACGGGGATCGGGGATCGGGCACTGGGCGGCGACGGTGCCCGCCCGACGATCGAACGCACGCAGATCGGCACACCGGCCGAACCCGACGAGTTGGCTGACGTGATCGTCGCCGCCGTCGAGCGGCGGCGCCGGCTGGTGCTGCCGTTTCGCGACGCCCGTCGTGCTGCGCTGGTGGCGCGGTTCGCGCCCCGTGTGTACGACCGGATCATGATTCGACGCCTCGTTCCCGACGGCGATTGAGCCGCGCCGGCTCGGTCCGAGGCGATCGAGCGGGGTCCCGGTGGCGGAGCTCGCACGAGCTTTGGTGTCGACCACCTGCGGCGTGCGACGATTGTGGTCCGAGCCGACAAGACGGGAGACGACGAGATGGCGACCGACATGGTGATCGAGTTGCAGGTCGACGAACCTGGGGCCCTGGCCAGGGTTGCGACCGCGCTCAGTGATGCGGGCATCAACATCGCGGCGGTCACGGCGCTCGGCGCCGGTCACAGCGCCGAGGTCCACATCCTCGTTCCGCACCCGGAACCCGTGCGGCATGCGCTCGCGGTCGTGCACAGCGTGTCGATCAACCGCGAGCGCGAGGTGGTCGTCGTGCAATGTCAGGACCGCCCCGGCGAGCTCGCCGACCTGACCGGCAGGATCGCCCACGCAGGGATCAATCTCGACCTCGTCTACGTCGCCACCGGTTCACGGGTGGTCTTCGGATCCGACGACCTCGAGGGTTTACGCCACGCGCTCGCCGGCGCCGCGCGGGCGTGACGCCGCCTCGGCTGGTTCACCTGCCCGCGGGCTGAGCGCAGTCAGCGGGCTTCGACCGCCGGCTCGAGCGTCGCCGGCCTGACGACCTCGGGCACCTCGTTGCGGGTTGCCAGCTGCGTCCAGCCGTAGCCGGCCGCAGCGAGCGCGCCCGCCGCACCGACCAGTAAGGCGAACCGGGGGCTCACGTGCTCGCCCAACCAGCCGACGAGCGGACCGCCGATCGGTGTCGATCCGATCAGTGCCATCGAGAACAGCGACATCACGCGACCCCGGAATCTCGAATCCGAGTTGAGCTGGAGCGTTGCGTTGGACATCGCGATCGTCGCCACGCTCGCCGAGCCGACGAGCGGCATCATCACGTACACCAGCCCGACCGAGGGCATCACGGCGACCAGCCCGACCGCGACGCCGAAGGCGGCTGCGACCGAGACCAGCCGGACCGGAGTCGGCGGCCCGATCGATGCGACGACGAGCCCGCCGAGCACCGCACCGATGCCCATCAACGAGGTCATGATCGCCAGACCGGTCGGGCCGGCCGCGAACGTGAATTCGGCAAGCAGCGGCAGGGTCGTGGAGAACTCGAACGTGAACGTGCCGATCAGCACCAGCATGACGAGCGTCGTGCGCAGCGTGGGGTCGGCCCATGCGTAACGGAAGCCGTCGCGCAGCTGACGCGGCGCCCTCGGACTGCGCGACGATGGATGCAGTTGGTCGGAGCGGATCAGGAACATCGCGGCAACCACCGCGACATAACTGAAGCCGTTGACGACGAAACATTCGCCGACCCCGAACGTGGCGATGATGATGCCGCCGACGGCGGGGCCGATGACGCGGGCGGCGTTGACGACAACGCTGTTGAGGGTGACCGCGTTGCTGACGTCGTCGGGGCCGACCATCTCCATCACGAAGGTCTGGCGGCTGGGGTTGTCGAGCGCCGTGACGGCGCCGAATCCGGCGGCCAGCGCGTACACCATCCACAGCTCGACGACCCCGGTGAGCGTGACGACGCCGAGCGTCATTGCCAGCGATCCGGCCAGGGTCTGCGTGATGACGATCAGACGCCGCTTGTCGAAACGGTCGGCGAGCATGCCGCCGAGCGGGGCCAACAGCAACGTCGGCAGGAACTGCATCGCCATGACGGTGCCGAGCGCCGTGCCGCTGCCGGTGAGCTGCAATACCAACCACGCGAGCGCGATCGACTGCATCCACGTGCCGCTGAACGAGATGATCTGGCTGACGAAGTAGAGCCGGTAGTTGCGGAATCTCAGCGACGCGAACGTGCGTCGGGAGAGGGCGGTGACGCCGGCGTTCACTCGGTGCCCCCGAGCAGCTGTTCGAGCGCCGGCACGGCAGCCTCGATGGCCGCGACCTCGTCGGGGTCGAGCGTGCCGAGCTGGGATGCCAGCCACGTGCGGCCGGCGGCGCGCACGCCATCGAGGTAGGCGATGCCATCGAGTGTCGCAGCGATGTGTGCACAGCGACGGTCGCCGGGGTCGATCCGGCGTTCGACGAGTCCGCCGTGCTCGAGCGCTCCGACGATCTTGCTGGCCGACGGTGGTTTGACGTGCTCGTACTCGGCGATCTGGCCGACGGTGAGGCGCTCGTGTCGAACGACGGTCGCCAACACGGCCAGCTGTGACGGTGTGATACGCCCCGACGAGTTGGTGCGGATCCGGCGCGCGAGCCGTAGCAACACCAGCCGCAGCCGATCGATGTCACCGTCCGCCTGATCGCGGTCGACGACGGGTGTGGGCATCGTTCGCGGGGTCGGATCGGCAATTGGCACGATCGTTAGTATAGGAAACTATTTCCATGCCTACACAGTTGTTCGGGAGTTCGCCGCTGTCGTCTCAACCGCGTCCCTTCGGCCGCCGATAGCTGCACATGGCGCGGATTCGTGGATTTCGGTTGCTCGTGGTGCTGCTCCTCACCCCTCCTGCCGGGCTTGTTCTGCTGCGGCTCGTGCCGGGACTCGACGTAGCGTTCTTCGACGCCAAGATCCACCTGTTGGCGGTCAGCGGTATCGCGGCGTGTGCTCTGGCAACGGCGGTCGTGGCGGTCTGGTCGGCGGCGCGGTCTCGCCATCCTGGCACGGTCTGGCTCGGCATCGGTTGTTCGGCCGTCGGGCTGTTCATGTTCGGCCACGGATTGTTGACCCCAGGGCAGTTCGGGCGGGGCTTCAACCAATGGGTCTCGCGCTTTCCGCATCTGGCCCTGCTCCTCTTCGCAGGGTCACTGCTCATCGCTGGCCGTCCTGCTTCCTGGGGGCCGAACCGCTGGGTGCAACGGCGACCGATCGCGACTGCCGTGCTGGCCTTGACTCCGATGGCGTCGCTGGTCGTCGTGGCCGCGCTCGACGAGCGTCTGTTTGCCGGAGTGGCCGGGCTGACGTGGGAGGAGAACGTGTTCGATCTCGCGAGCGTCGCGACGATCATGATGCTGCTCGCATCGATCTGGACCCACTGGCGGCGGTGGCAGCTCGGCCGGGACATCGTGCAGTTTGCGATCGTGCTCGCGGCCGCCATGTCGATCGCTGCGGTGACCGCGTTCCAGCACGGGCGCTTCGGCCAGCTGTCCTGGTGGGACTACCACGGCTTCCTGCTGGCTGGTTTCGGTGCTGCCGTGTACGCCGTGTTCCAGCGTGGTGCCGGCCAACGAGCGGTCACCGACGTGCTGAATCAGGCATTCGCCGACGACCCGTTCGAGCACATCGAGCGTGGGTACCCGGAAGCGTTGCGGTCGCTGGTGCGCGCGGTCGAGATCAAAGACGCCTACACCCATGGTCACAGCGAGCGAACGGCTCGGCTCGCCGTGGAGATCGGGTTACGGATGCGTCTGTCGCCCGACCGGCTCCGCGCGATCGCCCGTGGTGGCTTCCTCCACGACCTCGGCAAGATCGGAATCCCCGACCACATCCTCAACAAGCCGGGAAGGTTGACGCCTGACGAGCGGGCGGTGATCGAGACGCATCCCGCGCTCGGCTACCAGATGGCTTCCGCTGCGCCGTCGCTCAACGAGGCGCTCTCAGTCATCCTCCATCATCACGAGCGAGTCGACGGCAAGGGCTATCCGAAGGGTCTGAAGGGTTCGCAGATCCCGCTCGAGGCGAGAGTGGTCGCCGTCGCAGACGTGTGGGATGCGCTGACGTCGGATCGCGCTTATCGGAAAGGGTGGAGTCCGCAGGAAGCGTTGGCACACATCGAGGCGGGCGCAGGCAGCCATTTCGACGAGGCGGCGGTCGATGCCCTCGTGCAGATCGCCACGGAGTGGGGGGTGCGAGGTGCGCCCGAGGGCCAGGCGGAGGCGGCCTGGGACGCGGTGCAGACCTGCCACGAGATCAATGGTTCGGTGACCGAACTCAGCACGGTCTGAACGTCGCCGTGGGTCCGACAACGCACTGGCCGACACGCGGCGCCGGCGTCGCCCGGTCTCGCCCCGCCGGCGAGCGCTGGACCTTTCGACCGTTGGGCTGCCGCCGGTGCGGGCGTAGGTCTTGCCGGTGGTCCACCAGCGACCGTCGATCCGGGCGACCGTGAAGCAGCCGACGAATTCACGGCCGACCCGGACGTCCCGCGTGACGAGTGGGACGCAGCATCGGACGGCAGCGCCGCCGACGGTGGTTGGCGGCCCCGAATCGGCGAAGGCGCAGCCGTAGTAGCTTGCGGCCAAACCGGTGCCCGCTTCGGCGGGCGGGATCCATGGGGGTGGACGATGACCGAGGAGGCGCACGGCACGACATGGGAGGCGCCCGGGCCCGGCCCGTGGGGGCAAGACCGTGCCCATCTACCCGTCGCCGTCACCCCGCTGCTCCAGGAGACGTACCCGGCGGGGTTCGCCAAGGGGTTCGCGGAAGCGTTCGAGCCGTGGGGTGTGCTGCTGAACACGCTTCGCCTCGAGTACGTGAACGGCTTCCCGTACATGCAGCCGCAGCCGTTCGATGCGCCCGGGCCCGACGGCCCGAAATCGCACGAGGAGATCAGCGCCGAGATCGGTCGCCGGACGGCGCTGGCCGAAGCTGCCTTCGAGCGACGGATCTGGCGCGAGGCGCTTCGTTACTGGGACGAGGACTGCAAGCCCGCGGCGATCGCCAAGCATCAGGAACTGGCCGGTGTCGATCTCGGGTCGCTCGACACCGAGGGCTTGCGACAGCACCTGCATCGCTGCGTCGAGCACATCGGAGACATGTGGTTCCAGCACCACCGCTTCAACGCGATGGCCATGATCCCGGTCGGTGACTTCATTCTGCACGCCGTCGAGTGGACGGGACAGAACCCCGTTCCGATGTTCGCGGTGTTCGACGGATGGTCTCCGGTCTCGGGAATTGTTCCTCCCGAGTTGATTCCTGCGATCGACATCCTGCGGGTCGATGGCGAGGCCCGGGCACTCCTCGACAGCGATGCCTCTCCCGAAGAACGGATGAGCGAGCTACGACGCAGGATCCCTGCGGTCGACGAATACCTGCGTGCCGCCGGCCACCGGCTGGCTGCCGGATTCGATCTCACCAACCCGACGATCGGCGAACGCCCCGACATCGTGCTCGACCGCATTCGAGCCTGCATCGATCACGATCGCGATGCAGCCGAGCGTCGCGCCGAGACGGTTGCACAGGAACTCCGCGAGGAGGTGCCCGAGTCGTACCGGGCCGCCTTCGACGACCTGCTCGCCGAGGCTCGATTCGTCTATCGGCTGCGTGACGAACGTGGTCTCTACAGCGACGCCGCGGCGGTCGGCCTGCTGCGCCTGGCGCTGATCGAACTCGGACGCCGCTTGTTCGAAGCGGGTCGCATCTCTTTCATGTACGACACGCTCGACCTCCGTGCAGCCGAGATCGATGCACTTCTCGATGGCTCGCCCACACCGACTGCCGCCGAGCTGACCGAGCGGGTGGCAACCCGCAAGCGGGCCAGCGCGGCGGGCGCTCCACCGGCGCTCGGACCGCCGCCGCCCCCGCCGCCGCCCGTCGACCAGCTCCCGCCACCGCTCGCCCGTGTCATGGCTGCGCTCGGCTTCTATCTGGACGGGATCGTCGGCGAGGTCGAATCCGCGATGGGCGACGACGAGACGATCATCGGCATCGGCGGCAGCAACGGGGTCTACGAGGGGCCGGCGCGCATCGTCCGGAACTTCGACGATCTGCTCGACCTCCAGGAGGGCGACGTGCTGGTGACGACGGCGACCGGCGAATCGTTCAACGCGTTTCTGGCGCTGGTCGGCGCGGTGGTCACCGACCATGGGAGCTTCATCTCCCACGCTGCGATCATGGGACGGGAGATGGGGTTTCCATCGGTCGTCGGAACGGTCGATGCTACGGTCCGCCTCGGCAACGGGATGCAGGTCCGCGTCGACGGCACTGCGGGAACGGTGACGATCGTCGGCGCGTGAGCCGATCTCGATCGGTTCGTCGGGTGAGAGCCCGCTCCGGCGCGTACACGGTTGCCAGTGCTCGCGTGCGGGCTCGTTGCTAGAACGGAACGATCGTGGTGAGCAGACCGGTCGCCTCGGAGCGGCCGGCCAGGGCACGACAGAACTCGACGGTGTCGAGCGAGTGACGTTCGGCGTCGGGCGCGTCTGGCTGGTGGGCGAAACTTCCGCCGGCAGGGCCGTCGAGGTCGAGTCGGAACGGATGTCCGTGGCGGCTCGCCCACTCGCGCACGACGTCGGCGACGATGCGCCCGTCGTGGTCGGCGGTGAGCACCACTGGGTGCCCGGTCGCCTTGGATGCGTCGACCCGGTGCATCCACATGTCGCGCAGGTAGATCGTGTCGATCAGGTAGCCGAGCTTCCAGGTCTCGTGGACCGGACCGTCGACCTTCAACTTGGCGTGGTTACGCATGAGGCTCGGCGTGCGTCGGCGCCCCCGAACTGCCTGTGGCGCGATCTCGGTGAGCCGTGCGACGAGCTCGTCGGGGGTCAGCTCGGCGCGATCGTCGACCTGGACCCACGACAGCGCGGCTTCCAACGGGCCACCCTCCTTCTTGCGGCGGGATCGAGCCGTGGCGAGCTGGTGAACGTTCTCGCGCATCGAGGCTCCGGCCTCGCACGCGCCGAGCACGTGGAGGTACATCCGGCGGACATCCCAGTCGGGGCAGTCGGTCTGGGCGGTCCAGTCCTCGGGTGTGAGCGAGCCGAGCAGCTCGACGGTTCGCTCGAGTTCCTTGGCTTGCAGGTCCATCGCCTCGGCGTGTGTGATCGGTGCGATGTCGGCGGTGTTGGTGGCGGTGTTCATGTCGTGCTCCTGTTCGGGTGATTGAGGTGGTCGTCGAATCGGATCAGCGATGTGAGCGGACGGAGCCGAGCTCCGACATGAGCATGTCGGTGGCTCGCGGCACGAGGCGCTCCCAGCGATCGCCGTCCGGGTCGTTGGAGATCTGTTGGGCGACGAGACCGCTCATGACTGCTGTGAACAGGTCGCGGTCGGCGTCGTCGAGGTCGAGCCCACCGAGCGGAGCGAAGGCCATTTCGTAGGCTTCCCTCGCTTTCGCATAGCTCTCTTCGGAGGGCACGAAGTCGCGGATCGTGCGCTGGAACATCAGCTGGTAGCGCGTCGGGTCGCTGGTGCAGAACCGCACGAACGATCGCACCATCTCGGTGATTGCCGCGGCCGGGTCGTCTTCGGGATCTGCGCCGGCGGCGACGTCGGCCATCGTCTCGATCAGACTGAGGTTGCCTTGGAGGAACATCGCGTCGTAGATCTCGTGCTTCGAGGCGAAATACGAGTACAGCGATTGGGCACGCATCCCCACCCGGGTGCCGAGTTCGCGCATCGAGAAGTTCCCCAGTCCGTTCGCTCGGCTGAGCTCCCAGGCGGCGTCGACGATCTCGTTCATCGTTTCCTGACGTCGCAAGGTCTTCCTGTCAAAGTTCGTAATGCCTGACATAGTCAGGTATCTTGTCGAATGTCGCCCACGAAGTCAAGAGACCTGACCGGAAATCCTCGGAACATGCACTCACCAGCGGCCTGCGACATGCTGGGTCTGAACAGCGGACCCGCGTGTTCGCTCGGTCCCATCGACGATCCGGGACCGACTCGTCTGCTGTGTTTCGGCCGGCGTCATCAGCGAGGGGTTCGGATGTCCGGAACGTCGGGGCTGGTCACGATCCTTTCACGGATGTCGTCGGTTCGACCGACAACCCGGACCCTTGATGAGGCCGATCGCTGGGCGTACCGTGGCAACGGGCGGGGAAAGGGGCTGCAACATGTTCGTACAGATCATGGAGGGACGGGTGAAGGACCCGGCCCGCATGAAGGAGTTGATGGAGCGCTGGATCGCAGAACTCGCTCCCGGCGCCTCGGGCTTCCTCGGTGCGACCGCGGGCGTCACCACCGATGGACGGGTAGTCAATCTCGCCCGATTCGAGTCGGCTGCCGCTGCCAAGGTCAACAGCGACCGGCCCGAGCAGGGGGTCTGGTGGTCGGAGATGGAGGCATGCTTCGACGGTGACGTGTCGTTCAGCGAGTCGGAGGACGTGACGATGTTCCTCGACGGCGGTTCGAACGACGCCGGCTTCGTCCAGGTGATGAAGTCGTTCGACGTCGATCGCGACCTGGTCGATCGGATGGATCGGATATTCGAAAGGCACGCGGCCTCGTTGCGTCCGGATGTCATCGGGAGTCTGCGGGTCTGGACCGGCCCTCGGTCGGCGTACGACATCACGTACTTCACCACCGAGGCCGAAGCTCGCGCCGGTGAACAGCGGGAGATGCCGGCTGAATTCGAACCACTGATGGAGCAGTTCCAGTCGCTGATGGCATCGACCGAGTTCATCGATCTCGCCGATCCCTGGCTGTACTGACCGTCGCGAAGTGCCGACGTTCCGGCGTCGGGTTCGAGCACGCGTACCGGGCGTTGCCGCGACGGCTTCGTACTTCGCTGACTCCGACCCGGGCGGGTCCGGATCCGGAGGGGCTGCGGGAATCCGAGGCGGATCACCTCAGCAGCGCTGCACGATGATCGACGAGCTGGAACGTACCGCATTCGATGACCGGATCGTGGGCATCGGGAATCGGCCGCTCGCCCGCGGTCCGACCTGGTCTGGGCGAGATCGGTTTCAGTCATGGGTGTCGATCTGATCGCTACACCTCATGGTTCGCCTCCGGATGCTCCGGATGCTCCGGATGCTCCGGATGCTCCGGTGACACCGGAACAGCGACCTCAGCGGAGGATCGCGATCGGGCAGTGGCCTTGGGAAGCGAGGTCGAGGCTCGTCGAACCGAGGATCAATCCGGCAAACCCGCCACGACCGCGCGACCCGACGACGACCAGGTCGGCGTCACGCGACGCTTCGATGAGCGCGAACTCCGGCGTGCCGTTGAGCGGTCGGGCACGGACGGTCACACCCTCGGGAGCCTCACCGGCGGCGTCGATGACGCGTTGTGCGATGGCTACCGCAGCCTGATCGTATTCGGCGAAGTCGGCACCTGGGTTCGAGAACCGTCCGGCGGCCACCGACGGCACGAACCACGAGTGGGCGACGTCGATGATGCGCACACCTGCGAGGCCGTAGGCCCAGCGGAGGGCGCGCACGGAAGCGCTGTCGCCGTCGTCGAGATCGTCGTCCGTACCGATCACCACGTGTTCGGGTCGCGCGTGCTGGTCACCGCGGACGACGACGACCGGAAGTTCGGTGTGATGGATGACGTGGTTCGCCGTCGAGCCCAGTATCAGGGAGGCCCGTCCGGATCCGCGGTGACCCACCACCACGGCATCTGCACCGTGGCGTTCGGCCTCCTCGACGATCGCCCGTCCGGCGTGACCCTGGTGTGTGACGCCCTCGATGCGATGATCGTCCTGACGTTCGACCATTTCGGTCAACCCCTGCTTGGCCAGATCGCCGAGCTCTACTGCCGGGACCGTCGTGGCCGTGTCGATACCTACGAGGGTGGCCAGATCCCAGGCATGAACGGCGACGATCCGATCGTCGGGGCCCGCCGCGTCTCGCGCCCACTGGAGCGCTCGATCGGCATCCTCGCTCGCGTCGACTCCGACCACGAATGTGCGCTGCTCGAAACTCATCGATGACCTCCTCGACCGAACACCTGCCAGCATCGGACGGAACTCACGCGGCGGCGCATTCGAAGGATAGGCGGCCCGCGGTTTCGGTACCGTACGGCAATGACCAATGACCTCGAACGCATCGAAGAACAACGACGCCGGCTCCGCCCGTCGATGTTCGACGAGGACGTTGCGTGGCGGCTCGGCAGCGACCTTCGTCGCCGGGCGAGCGATCGTGGCGCCGCCGTCACGATCGAGGTTCGGCTCGCTGGCGAGACCGTGTTCCTACATGCCATGCGCGGCACGACGCCCGCCAATGCCGATTGGGCCCGCCGCAAACGAAACGTCGTCGAGTTGCTCCGTCGCCCGTCTTATGCAGTCGGCCTCGAGTCCGAACGTGAGGGTCGATCCCAACTCGAACTCATGGGACTGTCGGAACGAGACGTGGCCAGTCACGGTGGCAGCTTTCCCATCGCGGTGGACGGCATCGGGTTCGTCGGTGTGGTGACCGTGTCCGGACTGCCACAGCGTGCCGATCACGAACTCGTGGTCGAGGCGCTCGCAGACCTGTGCGGGGTCGATCTCGTCGACGTTCGTCTCGACGAGCGGTGAGCCTCCGGCTGCGCTCGGGCTCCACGGTCAACTTCGCTGAACGCGGTGGAGGGGCCGGCCAGGCCGCACCGGTCCATCGGGCCGACGGTCCGTCACGTTGTCGTGGCGAGTGCTTCCTTGTTGAGCGACTCCTCGGTGAGTAGGCGGAGTATCTCGTCGGTGTTCGCTTTCATGGCCGCGACGTTGTCGAACATCACTCGGGGCGGGAAGTCCTCGGGCATCTCCTCCATGCCTTTGCGCACCTTGTCCCAGACAGTGGGCTTCGGTGTGCGCTCCCTCTGGCACTGGCCTGACTTGGCGCATGCGGTGACGCAAGCGGCGACCCCCAGGCCCGCAAGGGTGCCGATCACGAATTTCTTGCTCAACATGTCCCGAACTCCTTCCACTTCCAGGATCTGCCGGTGGGCCGCGTCGTTCCATGGTCGGGCACACCCTCCGCCATCCAGTGGACCACGGCAGGGTGATTCGCAATAGGGGCCGACGTCACAGCTGCCTTGGTTGCGCGGCCGACGAATCAATACGCCGGTCGCGACGCTCGGCGGTGAAGCTCGAGCGCGCCTGATCTCCTCAGGCGGACTGGTCGGTCCGAGGAGATCAGCAGGGTGCGGAAGCCGGATCACCTCTGCCACCATCTCCGGAGTACCCAGGGTGCCCACCAGGGCGTTCGCGAAATACTCACCCACCCGTTGCCCACCGATGTAAGGCGTGGTCCGGATCTCTCGGTTCCCCTTCAGAAAGACCGTCTGGCGATGACGCCGGGCTCGATCAAGCGGACAAGGATGCCGAACGGCCCCGTCTCGGCCGGGCGGTGTGGCGCGCGGTCGAGTACGACCCCGGGCGAGTTTCCATCGGGATCACGGTTCGTCGTGGCTGGGTGGCTCAAGGGGGCGAACGAGGAGGGAGTGATCGTGATCTCCGACGACGGGGAGGTGTGGAGCTGGGGACCATTGCGCTGATTCCGATCCACCACCCCTCCCACAGATCCGCGGCAGGGCGCATCGAACTGCCGGCCGTTGTCCGGAACCGTTGTCGCACTGCTGGCGTCCAATAATCGTGGACCTGGTCGGTTCCTCCGGAAGGGATGGATCATGATGACGACACGAGTGGCGATCGCCGAGATGATGGTGTTCTCGGCCTGCGGATCGTCCGACGATGCTGTCACACTCGCCGATCCTGGCGGTGACGACCGGCCCGGGCGGGATCGACGATCAGCGTCGATCCGCGTTCCTTGCTGCGGGTGCTGGCCGTCCTCGCAGGGCTGGCGCTGATCGCCGTGGTGGGGGTCGCCGCGCTCGCCCCGAACTCGACCGAGACGCATGTGTCTCCTGGCGTCACGATCGGCGACCCTCCGGGCCCAGGAACCCCGGAAGCTTCGACCGCAGTCGTGGTCGGCAAGCGAGCGTCCGGGGGGAACCTCCCTACTCGGGCTGCATTTCGGTCGTCGGACCTACCGTGTCACCGTCCAGTTCTTCGCTCCACCGGATTGAGGGCAACGCATCGATTTCGGTGACCGCTGGCCGACATCGGTCAGTGAATGCTCCAGCGACGTCGTCGTCGAAGGCGAGGTCACGGGTCTGGGCAACGCTCCAACCGGCGAGTCGATCGTGGTCGTCGATGTCGACGTGGTCCGCGACTGCTTCGATGGTGTGGCCGCCGGGGTTGCATGGCCAACGGACCTGCCCGCCTGCCTCGACGACCCCTCCCAGCCTTGAAGCGTCTCGCCGCCGGCACCGGCTCAAACGCCTCCCAACTACAGGACGATCGAGCTCGATCCCTGCTCCGGATCGGGCCCTACGCCGCCGATCAGCACCGACGGCCGTGTCGTCAGACCGATCCGGTGAGTGCGTCGGTCACCAGCGCGCGAGCGGCGTTCTGGACCTCGACGAGGTGATCGGCACCGCGGAAGCTCTCGGCGTAGATCTTGTACACGTCCTCGGTACCGGACGGGCGGGCCGCGAACCAGGCGGTGTCCGTGACCACCTTGAGGCCGCCGATCTTGGCCGCATTGCCCGGCGCCTCGGTGAGCACGGCGGTGATCGGGTCGCCGGCCAGCTCGTCGGCGGACACCTGGTCGGCGGTGAGCGCAGCCAGGGCTGCCTTCTCGTCACGGGTCGCCGGCGCGTCGATACGTTGGTACACCGGCGCGCCGTGACGCTCGGTGAGCGCTTCATAGCGCTCACTCGGCGACGATCCCGTCACGGCAAGGATCTCGGCGGCGAGCAGGGCGAGCAGGATGCCGTCCTTGTCGGTGGTCCAGACGGAACCGTCGCGTCGAAGGAACGAGGCCCCGGCCGACTCCTCGCCGCCGAACCCGATCGACCCGTCGCTCAGGCCCGGCACGAACCACTTGAACCCGACCGGTACCTCGACGAGCTGTCGTCCGAGCTCCGCTGCCACGCGATCGATCATCGACGACGACACCAACGTCTTGCCGATCGCAGCCGTCGCCGGCCAATCGGCGCGGTGCTCGAACAGGTACTCGATCGCGACCGCCAGGAAGTGGTTCGGGTTCATCAGGCCGGCGTCGGGAGTGACGATGCCGTGGCGGTCGGCGTCGGCATCGTTACCGGTCGCGATCTCGTACTCGTCGCGGACACCGATCAGCGATGCCATCGCGTACGGCGACGAACAGTCCATCCGGATCTTGCCGTCCCAATCGAGGGTCATGAACCGCCACGTCGGATCGACCTCGGGGTTCACGACGGTCAAGTCGAGATCGAATCGGTCGGCGATCCGCGCCCAGTAGTCGACACTGGCGCCGCCCAGCGGGTCGGCGCCGATCCGAACGCCGGCGGCGCCTACCACGTCGAGTTCCAGAACGGTCGAGAGGTCGTCGACATAGATGCCACAGAAGTCGTAGCGGTGCGTCGTGTCGGCGGCCAGTGCCGACCCCAGCGTGACCCGGGATATCCCCCGATTACCGTCGGCGAGCAGCTCGTTGGCGCGACCAGCGATCCAGCCGGTGGCGTCGGTGTCGGCGGGGCCGCCGTGGGGCGGGTTGTACTTGAAGCCGCCGTCGCGCGGTGGATTGTGCGACGGGGTGACGACGATCCCGTCCGCCAGTCCGGAACCGGCCCGGCGACCCGCGTTGTGGCGCAGGATTGCGTGCGAGAGCGCCGGGGTGGGCGTGTATCCGTCGGCAGCGTCGATCAGCACCGTGACATCGTTTGCGGCGAGCACCTCGAGGGCGGTCGCCCAGGCCGGTTCCGACAGGGCATGGGTATCACGCCCGAGGAAGAGTGGACCGTCGATCGCCTGGGTCGTGCGGTACTCACAGATCGCCTGGGCCATGGCCGCGACGTGGGCCTCGTTGAACGAACCGTCGAGGCTCGATCCGCGGTGCCCTGACGTGCCGAAGGCGACCTGCTGGGCGGGTTCGTCGGGGTCGGGCCGACCGGTGTAGTAGGTCGACACGACGTGGGGGACGTCGATCAGATCGCTGGTCGATGCCGGCTGCCCGGCCCGCTCGTTCGCCATGCCCCCAGTATGTCCCGAGCCTTCGTGGCGCAGGGAATGATCGGTGCGTACCGCTCATTCCTCGATACGGCTCGAGACGCTTCCATGTGGTTGTCCCGCTCTCCGCTGGCGGTGACCTGCGCAATCGGGAGGGCGATGGGCCCTACCGGGCACTCGGCGAAGGGATCACCATGAACTTGGGAAGGAGATCGACATGAAGCGCATCATGGTGGGCCTGGACGGATCGGCAGCTTCGACCGCTGCCTTGCGGTGGAGCGCCACGCTCGCCGCGGCAACCGACGCTGAGCTCGTGGGGTTGCATGCATTCCGTCATCCCTACGCCGAAGTCCCGGTCTCGGAGCATGAGCGGATGCTCGCCGAGCGGGCCGAGATCATCGACCAGGGATGGCTCCGTCCGGCTGTAGATTCCGGCGCTCGAGTCAGGTCACAGATCATCGAGGGCGACCCACGCAGAGTGTTGCCCGCGGCGGCCCGGGACGGGGACGTCGATCTGCTCGTGCTCGGTCGGACCGGGCAGGGCGTGGGACCGGGATTCTTGCACCTTGGCAGCGTCGTCGAGCACCTCGCTCACGACGCGCCAGTGCCCCTCGCCGTGATCCCGTCCGACGCGACGGAGGTCACTCGGCAGATCGTGCTCGGTCTGGACGGCTCGCCGGCCGCGAAGGCGGCTACGACGTGGTGCCGTGAGACGGCGAGCGCGGTCGGTGCCCAGGTGGTGGCGGTCGTGGTCCGAGAACCAATCCTCGAATGGACCCCGAGCTGGGACGAACAGAACTGGCGCCGAGACGCCGAACACGACCTGGCCAACTGGACGGCAAACATGACCGCAGCGGGGGTTGATGTCGAACTGGCGCCAACCGAAAACCTGCACCCGGTCGACGGCCTGCTCGGGGTCGCCGCCGAACGCGCCGCCGACCTGCTGGTCATCGGCACGCATGGAGCGGGTGGCTTCCTCGGCATCCGGTTCGGTGGCGTGGCGATGAAGACGCTGCATCACGCGAAGATTCCGCTCGTGATGGTGCCAGCGAGAGATTGATGCCCACAACACCGTTGCTCGGCAACAGTTGGGGCGAGCGTCGGGACGCATCGCGTGCGGCGAGCGGGGATTTCCGGTCGGCGTAACCAGGTCGATCGGGTTGTGTACGGTGATCTCCGGAGAGGCGCTGAAGATGTCCGAGATCGAATTCCTCGATGAAGCAGCGGTCGCGGCTCGGCTGAAGATGCCGACGTTGATCGACGCCATGGAGCGGGCGCTCATCGACTTCTCCGCTGGTCGGGTTCTCCAGCCTGTGCGTCAGATGCTGCCGGTCGAGCCCCATGGAGGCGTGTTCGCGTTGATGCCTGCGATCTCCGAGGCGATGGGGGTCAAGATCGTGACCTTCTATCCCGGCAATCAGGATCTCGGTCTGCACACCCATCACGCTCTCGTGCTCGTCTTCGATCCTGGGACGGGGCGGCCTCTGGCGGTGATGGACGGAAGGCTCATCACCGAGATGCGCACCGCTGCGGTGTCGGCAGCTGCGACCCGCCTGTTGTCGGCGGAGAGCGCATCGGTTCTGGCGATCCTGGGGAGCGGCGTGCAGGCGGACGCTCATGTGGACGCGCTGCGATGTGTCCGTGACATCGGTGAGATCAGGATCTGGAGTCGCAATCCCGACCACGCCGAGGCGTGTGCCGCCCGTCTCGGTGGCCGTGCCCTGGACGCTCGCTCGGCGGTCTCCGGAGCCGACATCGTCGTGACCGCGACGGCGGCCACCACACCGATCCTCTTGGGCGCCTGGCTTGACGAGGGTGTGCACGTGAACGCCATCGGATGGAACGGTTCCGACGGCCGCGAGCTCGATGACGACGCCATGGATCACCTGGTGTTCGTCGAGTCACGGGAGGCAGCGGCCGACCAAGCGGGGAACATCCGCGGCTCGAACGCCGTGATCGCCGCCGAGATCGGCGAGGCCTTCGCCGCGCCGGATCCGACGTGGCGGTCGACGACGACGGTATTCGATTCGGTGGGTATCGCCATCGAGGACGTGGCCGCCGCCCATCTCGTGCTCCAATCCACGGTCCGCTGACCAGTTGCGTGTCGGGCGCCCCGACTCAGGCGTAGACATGGAGGTCTGCCTGGTCCATCTGTTCCATGAGCCGCTGGTGCGGCGCGAAGTCGTCGGCCAGATCCTCACCTGCGCCGTCGACCTGCCGGACCACGTCGACTTCGCCCCCGCCGCGCTTCGGGTCGACCTCGTCGGCAGTCTCGTCGCCACCGGACACGTCCACTCCGCCGCCGGTCATGTTCGGGTTGGGCGCCACGGTCCGGTTGGGTGATCGACCAGCTGTGCCGGGCAACTGTGAGGGTGTCGACGCAGCAATCCCGTGGACAGCTCGCGGTCGCGGGCAAGCACCTCAATCGCTTGGGCGTTGTTGGAAGGCCCGTACTGCGGCGTTGATGGTCGGGAAGACGATGGCGGGGCCGTCCGGCTCGAGCAGGCCGGCACGCGCGAGTCGTCGGAGGACGCGATCGTTCGCACGAGCGATGCCGATGACTCGGCCCTGTTTCCCGTGCTCGTCCAGTAGTTCGACCAGCATGTCGACCGCTGTCGTGTCGGCCTCACCGACACCCTCGAAGTCGAGTACCAGCCATTCCTCTTCACCGGGATTCTCCTCGACCAACAATTCGAGCCGTTCGCGGTATCGATTGGCGTTGGCGAAGAAGAGCGGGGCGTCGAATCGGTAGACCAGCAGACCGGGCAGGGTCCGCGCCCCCGGATGTGTTCCGGCGTCGACCCACCCGTCGAGATCCTGACCCGCTCCGAGGATCGCATCGTGCGGAGTCGCGATCCGACCGAGCGCGACCAACAGCGACAAGCCGACCGCGACGAGCACACCGGTCAACACGTCGAACACCATCACGGCCAGCGCGGACGTCGCGGCCAGCGCGAACTCGGCTCGGCTGACCGACCAGAGTTCTCGGAACCCGGCCAAGTCGATGATCGCGAACGCGGCCGCGATGATGACCGCCGCCAACGCTGCTTGCGGGATCTCGGCGAGCACCGGTGACAGGAAGAGCAGGGTGGCGACCACCACGATCGCGGCAACGATCCCGACGAGCTGGGACTTCGAACCCAATGACGCCGGCACCGCCGTCCGGCTGGCGCTCGAGGAGATGGGAAAACCCTGCGAGAAACCGGAACACAGATTGATCACCCCCAGCGCAGCGAGCTCCTGGTTGGGATCCACGCGGTAGCCCATGCGGGCCCCGATCGCGCGGCCGGTGAGCACATTGTCGCTGTAGCCGACGAGCGCGATCCCAGCCGCAACCGGCAGCAGGTCGACGAGGTCTCCTCGACTCACGTTGGGCAGACCGAACGACGGCAGTCCCTGGGGAACGTCACCGACCAGTACCAACCCATCGGTCTCCAGCGAGAACGCCACCGCCACCACGGTCGCCAGAACGACACCGAGCAGCGCCCCCGGGATCGCAGGCACCCTCCACCTCAACACCTGGATGAGAACCAACGTCGAAGCGCCGACGACGATCGTGAGCCCGTCGATCGCGTCGAGACCGGTGAGCAGGTCGCGGGTTCTGGAGAAGAAGTCGTCGGAGTCGATCGGCACTCCGGTGAACTTCGCGTACTGGCTCGACAGCAGGGTGAGCCCGACGCCGGTGATGTACCCGACGAGCACCGGCTTCGACAGCACGTTGGCGATGAACCCGAGTCGGGCGACCGCCGCAAGCAGGCAGATCGCACCCACGATCAGGGCGAGGGCTGCCATGAGCGCGAGATACCGCTCCGGGTCGCCGGCGGCAATGGCGCCGACGCCGGTCGCAGCGAGGATCGCTGTCCCTGGTTCAGGACCGACACCGAGATGTCGAGAGGACCCGACGAACGCGTACGCGATCAGGGCGAGGAGTGCGGCGTAGAACCCGGTTACCGGCGGCATGTCGGCGAGTTCTGCATATGCCATTCCCTGTGGGACCAGCATGGCGCCGACGGTCAGTCCGGCCAGGAGGTCGACAGGGAGCCAACCTCGCTGGTAGTGACGCAGCCGCTCGAACCCGGGGAGTCGCCGGACGATCGGTGCGGTCCAGCTCTGCTGTGGCAACGTCACGTCAACCCGTTCGTCGACTCGATGCGAACGGCAATTCCGTCCCTCCGCGGGCGCACACGCTGCTGAGTCGTCACCGGCGTATTCGATAGGGCGGCAAGGACGACGGCTTCGCCGGCATGTGGCCTCCAGTCCGCGTCGTCTTCCAACATCGTGTCGAGCGTACGCTTGTGTGTGATGCGCCTGGCGAGGCGGGCCTGCGTCGCGGGACCTTGTTCTCTTGACTCCGGCGGTGCGTCGGCGGACGGTTGAGGTATGAGCCATGACGCGGTCAACGGTCAGGTGGGCTCGAGCGCGGTGGATGCGCGGGTGGGCCACGTCGGGACGCGGATCGATCTGGACGACCTCACCAAGCGGTATCGGGTCGGTGAGGTCGACGTCACCGCCCTCGAGGAGATCAACCTGCATGTCGACGAGGCTGCGTTCGTGGCGATCGTCGGCCCGTCGGGGTGCGGCAAGACGACACTGCTGAACATGATCGGGGCGTTGGACACTCCGACCTCGGGGTCCGTGCGGGTGGCCGGCATCGACGTCACCAGTACGTCGCAGGCCGACCGATCGATGTTGCGCCGGCACAGTGTCAGCTTCATCTTCCAGACGTTCAACCTGTTTCCGGGGCTCACCGCGCTCGAGAACGTGCGCTTCGGGGCGGACGCGGCGCACACCCCTCATCCGGCGGAGCGGGCGCAACAGGCGTTGGCACAAGTCGGGTTGGCGGATCGTCACCGTCACTTCCCGCACCAGTTGTCAGGCGGAGAGCAGCAACGCGTGGCGATCGCTCGGGCGTTGGCGACCGGCAACCCGATCCTGCTCGCCGACGAACCAACCGGTGAGCTCGACTTCCGAACGGGTGTCCAGATTCTCGGCGTGCTGGAGGAACAGGCCCGTGCGGGGATGACGGTGCTCGTCGTCACGCACAACCGCGAGATCGCTCGCGTCGCCGACCGCGTGGTCGAGCTGTCGAGCGGTCGCATCGTGTCCGATGGACCGCCCCCCGGCGGCAAGGCCGACCTCGGCGATCTGCAATGGTGACGAAGGCGCCCGCGTCGAGCGGTCGGCTCGGTTGGTGGCTCCGGTGGTCGTGGCGCGATCTGCGATCGCGCTGGATCGCGGTGACCGCGATCGCGCTCGTACTCGCGATCGGAACGGGGGTCTACGCCGGGTTGGGCAGCACGGCCGAGTGGCGGCGGCAGTCCAACGACGCCAGCTTCGCTGCCTTGGCGATGCACGACCTTCGCGTCACGCTCAGCCCGGGAACCTTCGTCGAGCAGCAGGCGCTCGATCGTGCGATTGCATCGATCGACGGCGCGGCGTCGATCGGCACCGTCGCCGAGCGTCTCGTGGTCGACAGCCAGGTGGACACGGGGGCAATGGGCACGGCCGAGTCGGTGTTGGTTCCCGCCCGGCTCGTGGGGATGACGTTCGGTTCGACTCGGCCCGTCGACGACGTCTGGATCCGTGACGGCGCTGCACCGTCGATCGCCTCGACCGATCCCAGCGCGATCCTCGAAGCCAAGTTCGCGGATCAGCACGGGTTGCCGACCACCGGAACCCTCTCGGTCGCCGGAGACCGCACCGTGACCTACACCGGGCTCGGGGTCTCCCCGGAGGACTTCTTCTACGAGGGTCCGGAGGGAACGATCTTCGCCGCCGGCGAACTCGCCATCCTCTACCTGCCGTTGGCTGCGGCTCAGGATGTCAGCGGCCACGCCGGAATGGTCAACGATGCCGTTGTGGTGCTGGTCGACGGCGCCGACCGTGACGCGATCGAAGCCGAGCTCGCGGATGCGGTTGCAGGTCTCGGTGTGAGTGCCATCGTCTCCACCCGCGAGGACGCCGACGCCGTCCGAGTGCTCTACGAGGACATCGACAACGATCAACGCTTCTGGAACGCTCTGTCGGCACTGGTTCTGCTGGCTGCGGCGCTTGCGGCGTTCAACCTGATCAACCGCATCGTCGAGGCCCAACGCCGCGAGATCGGCATCGGGATGGCGCTCGGCGTTCCGCGGCCGCAACTCGCCATCCGTCCGATGATGATCGGCGCCCAAGTCGCAGTGCTCGGCACGGTCGCCGGTCTGGGTGTCGGACTCCTGGTGGGCAACGCATTCGGGAAGCTGCTCGAGTCGTTCCTGCCACTGCCCCACCACCGCACGCCGTTCCAGTTCGGTGTGTACCTGCAGGCCGCCGTGCTCGGGGTCGCGATCCCGATCGTGGCCAGCGCCGTCCCGGTCTGGAGGGCGCTTCGCGTCGAGCCGATCGAGGCGATCCGCACCGGTCACCTCGCAGCCAAGACCAGTCGGCTGACGGGCTGGACCGGTCGTCTCCGACTGCCGGGTTCGACCATGACGCAGATGCCGGTCCGTAACGTGCTGCGCACCCCACGCCGAACGGTGCTGACCGCTGTCGGTGTCGGCGCGGCGATCACGGCGCTGGTCGCCGTGCTCGGGATGCTCGACAGCTTTGCTCGGACCCTCGATCATGCAAACGCTGAGTTCACCAAAGGCGACGCCGACCGCGTCGTCGTGCAACTCGACACGTTCTACGCGAGCGACTCGTCGGTCGTCTCGGCCATCTCAGACGTCGGCGCGGTCGGACACATCGATGCCGGACTTCGGCTGCCCGCCACGGCGCTCGCGCCAGAACCAGACGGCAACCTCGACCTCCTGGTCGAGTTCATCGATCTCGGTGACGCCGTGTGGACCCCGACCATCGAGGAGGCTGCTGCCCCGACCGGTGCGGGCGGCCCAGGTATCTTGCTGGCCCGCAAGGCGGCCGACGATCTGGGAACGCAGGTGGGTGACGTCATCACACTTCGCCATCCGATTCGAACCGAGGCCGGCGGCTTCTCGCTCGTCGACAGCGAGCTCGTGGTCAGCGGGATCCACGCCAACCCGATCAGGTCGTTCGCGTTCCTCGACATCGCCGACGCTGGACAGTTCGGGCTGCAGGGAGTCGTGAACGTCGTCCAGGCCTACCCGGTCGACGACGCCACCGGGTCCGACCTGCAACGCGCAGTATTCGGACTGCCTGGCGTCACGTCGAGTCAACCCGTCGCCCGTATCAGCGAGGCCATCGATGAGACCATCGACCAGTTCCTCAGCTTCCTGTTCGTCGTAGCCGGCGCCGTGCTCGTGCTCGCCCTCCTGATCGCCTTCAACGCCACCCGCATCACTGTCGAAGAGCGGCGGCGCGAGCACGCCACCATGCGCGCGTTCGGGCTCCCGATCCGCACGGTGCTCGGCGTCGTCGTGAAGGAGAGCGTCCTCGTCGGCATCGTCGCCACCCTCATCGGGCTGACCGGTGGCGTCGCATTCCTCCAGTGGATGCTGAACTCGCTGGCAACTACGACCCTCCCCGACGTCGGTATCGACGTCTACTTGTCACCGACCACGATCCTCATCGCCGCGATCGTCGGGATCGCGTCGGTTGCGATCACGCCACTGCTCCTCGTCGGTCGGCTCAGACGCATGGATCTCCCCGGCACCCTCCGCGTCGTCGAGTGACCGGAGCAGGTGGTCTGCTTCACCGGTGCCCACGCAGCTGAGGCCGAGCAAGGTCGACCGCTACGACGAGTCGCCTGGTGGTCGCTCCGAGCCGTGGTAACGCTCCGATGGCGTGCCGGGTGGGTTGATCTTGCCGGCCACGGCTTCGGGGTTGGCGACACACAACTCGAGCTCGAGACCCTCGGGGTCGCGGAAGAAGACGCTCAGTACCTGACCGAAGTCGGTGACGAACCCATCGCTGCAATTGCGGCGCATCAGCTCGTCACGCAGCGTCTCGAACTGCTCGGTCGAGGCCGCCCGGAACGCGAAGTGGTCGAGGCGACCGCGACCGAAGATCGGTGTCTGCTTCGCAGCCTCGTCGTTGCCGTCGATCCGGAACACATTGATCTCCGAACTCGGACCGATCCGCAGCACCGCCATCTCGAGGCCATCGTCGCTGAGACGTCCCTCCTGCTCGGCGCCGAAGACGTCGCAGTAGAACGCGACGAACCGCTCGAGGTCGGCAGTCAGCACGGCGACGTGGTCGAAGCCGGCGAGCATCTCAGTTTCCCCCGTCCCAGAAGATCGACAGCTGGATCCCGTCCGGGTCGGCGAAGTTGAGGATCGCGCCCATCGGGATCGAGATCACCCCGGAATGCACCACGCCGGCGTCGTCGAGGCGCTCCGCCCAGGTGTCGATGTCGGCGCGAGTGGCGACGTGGAAGGCGGCGTGGTCGAGCCCCGTGCGGTCGGCCCGGAACCTGGACCCGTCGTTGCCGGCGTGTTGGACGAGGCCGAGCAGGGCTGCCGTTCCCCGCAATCGGTATACCTTCGCCTGACGTTCGTCACCGGGTTCGTCGATCACTTGCTCGAGGTCGAAGATCCGCTCGTACCATCCCGCGCTGGCAGCGAGGTCGCCCACCGTCAGCGCGACATGATGGAATCCGGTCAGCGCTGCGTCGGTCATCGCCGCAGAGTACCGCGGACAGCGTCGTCGGCACGGCCGGAACGAGGGCTCGAGGGCTCGAGGGTTCGAGGGGGAGTGGACTGTGGCAGCCTGGTGCGTTGTCGAGTCGGATCACGTTGGATCGACCCGACGAGGAGCCGACGATGCCCACACCCGTTGAACTCACCGATCGGTACACGCGGGGTGTCGACCTCGCCCGGAGACTGCATGCAGGCGAGGCTCGCAAGGGGTCGGCGATCCCGTATCTGGCTCATCTGCTGTCGGTATCGGCGATCGTGCTCGAGCACGGCGGCAGCGAGGATCAGGCGATCGCGGCGTTGCTCCACGACACCGCCGAGGACCATGGCGGCCAGGCACGGATCGATCGGATCCGCACCGACTTCGGCGACACGGTGGCCGACATCGTCGCCGCCTGCTCCGACAGCCTGGTCGAGGACCGCGCTGCGAAGGCGCCATGGTGGGAACGCAAGGTCGGCTACATAGGGAACTTGGGGTCGGAGTCGGCGGAGGTCGCGCTGGTGTCGGCCGCCGACAAGCTCCACAACGGGCGTGCGATCCTCGGCGACTACCGCCTGCTGGGCGACGACGTCTGGTCGAGGTTCAATCCGGCCGCAGGCCGGGTGGGCACACTCTGGTACTACACCCGTCTGACCGAGGTCCTGACCGACCGACTGGCGGGCACGTCGGGCGCCGAACTCGCCGCCGAACTCGCCCGCACGGTCGGTGCGATCGTCGCCCTGGCCGAGGGGCACGGCCATCGGCCCACCGACGAGATCGTCCGAGGGCGAGCCCACGAGGCCGACGTACGTGCCGGCATCTCCGCCGAGGGCATTTGACTCTGTCGGCGCGCGGCGTTCGTCTGCGACAGTTGACTGCATCGGTCAGCGCGTTGGTTGACGCGATTCCCAGGGAGGTGCAATGGCCGGGTATCGATTCGCTTGGAGCAACCTTCCGCCGAAGTTGCTCAGGTCGCTGAAGAGCGAACTGGAGCTCGAGGGTGATGCGGCCGATGCGCTTCGACAGGCATACGGCGCGCGTCCGACGGCGGACTTCGTGCGCGAAAGTTGGCCGGTCTTGCGCGACTCGTGGCTCGCCCAGGATTCGAAGGCACGAGTCGCGGTGGTCGAGGCTCTGCATCACGAACGGCTCGGCAATCGGGACATCCCGACACGCTCGAAGGCAGGCCAGCTGGAGTACCTCCGGTCGTGCCGCAACAGCGGCACGCTCCGCGAGGCCGTGCTGCCGTGGTTGATCAAGGCCGGTGAGCAGGCAGCAGAATCGCCCCCGGCAATCCGGCCGACCCAGACGCCCGTCCGTCGGCGCGAGGCGTGGGACGAGTACGCCGAGGTCGTGGCCCGCATCCTCGATGCGCTCGAGGCCGGCCAGTTCCTCATTCTCAGTTCGGCCGATCGTCCGGGCTTCGTGCAGTTCGCCGCCCACGGCATGCACGGGCTGCGCGCCGAAGCCGTGTCGAACGCGTTCCTTCCCCCCGATCACCAGCTCGGAGAAGATGCACTGGCCGCGGCCCTTCGTCTGGGTTGGCAACCTCCGACCGGTGATCCGGGCACCGTCCCCGAGCAAGACCCGGAGGGATCTCCGAACTACTTCCGCGAATGGTCGGCTCCCGTGCCGTATCACGACGTTGCTCGCCTCGTCGTCGACACGCTGACCGAAGTACTCGCTGTTGCCCATCCTGGTCGTGTCCGCTACGAGGCGTTCACGAGCGAGGGCACCGCGATCTTGTTGCCCGCCCTGGGCCAGCGAGCCACGCGCAACGCGCTGGAGCATGAACTGCGGCCTGCATCGACTGCCGCCGAGGTGGCCGAGCAGGTTCTGGCGATCCTGCGAGAGGCGAGCGGGAATCCTGATCTGCAGCCGGATGACGACGGCGAGATGGCGATCCGGTTCGGAAGCTCCGCCGTGTTCTTCCAGGTGTTCGGCGACCCACCGATCGTGCGCGCCTACTCGCCGGCACTGACCCAGGTGCCGCTCGACCCGAAGGTCGCGATCGCATTGAACGAACTCAACAGCTCGACGGCGTTCACCAAGTGGCTGGCGGTCGACGACATGATCGTCGCCGCGATCGATCTGTTCGGTGACCCGCTCGTGGAACGTCACGTCGTGCACGCCTGTGAGGTGTTGGGCAGCACCGCCGACGACGTCGACGATCAACTCCAGCAGCAGTTCGGAGGCAAGACCTTCTTCGGGGAGTACTCGCACCCGAAACTGACCCACGAGACCGGCGGTTACCTGTAGCGCCGGACGTGCGCGGTCTCCTGAACTGCGCCGTCAGCTGGCGCCCGGACGGTCGCTTGCGTTCGAGACGTCCCGATGGATGATGCACGCGGTGCCATCGGATCGTCGACCCGCGACCGTGCCACGAGTCGCGGCGCCGGCTACGGATCAGCGTCGACGGACGCCGGTTGCAGTGCCTCGCCGCGCTTGCTGTGGGGCCACGAACCCCCGAGTACGAGCGCCGCGCCGGCGGTCCCGACACCGCGCGCACAATCGTGCGGAAACCGGTAGGGGCGGTGGTCCCGGCACGATGCGTCGAGACCGATATGGCATCGACCATGGCCCGACCGACCACATTTGGTGTCATCGTGTTCACTTTCAGCGCGCGAGCACCGCGAATCTTGAGGAGACACCACGCGCCCCCCGAACTACGCTCCCAGAATGCGCTTGACCCTCCGACTGTTCGTCGTCGCCGCGCTCGGCATCGTCGGGCTCGCCATCTCCACGAGCACATCGGCGGAGACGTCAGCCGGTTCCGTCACCCCCGGTGTCTCGTTCGCGGCGACCGACCAGGTGATCGTCAAGATGCAACCCGGACACGGCGCCAGCGTCGCTGCGCTCGGTCGCGCCTCCGGCCAGTCGGTCACCAAGGTCCGCAACCTCACCGCCGACACCGTCGTCGTCCGGTTGCCCGGCGCACAGTCCGACGCCGCGCTGCGCGGCACGGTCAACGCGATGGCCCGTGTGCAGGGCGTCGAATGGGTCGAACCCGACGTGCGGATGACAACGCAGACGAACGACCCACTCTTCGCACAGCAGTGGGACCTCGGTCCGGCCGGCACCTCGGCATACGGGATCGACCTCGCAAGTGCGTGGTCTGCGCTGCCGACCGGCCCAGAAACGGTCAACGTCGCCGTCGTCGACACCGGATACGTCGACCACGCCGATCTGGCCGGGGTGTTCCTACCCGGCTACGACTTCGTCGACGACGCCCGCATCGCCAACGACGGCGACGGGCGCGACGCCGACGCCAGCGACCCGGGCGACTGGATCACGAGCCAGGAGAGCCGCCGCGGCTTCTTCCGAGGCTGCCAGTCCGGCAACAGCTCGTGGCACGGCACACACGTGGCGGGCACGATCGCCGCCGTCGCCGATAACGGAACAGGCATCGCCGGCATCAACCCGCACGCCAGCATCGTTCCCGTCAGGGTGCTCGGCAAGTGCGGTGGGTACACCAGCGACATCACCGATGGCGTGCGCTGGGCGGCCGGCCTGTCGGTCGGCGTGCCCGTCAATCAGAACGTTGCCAAGGTCATCAACCTCAGCCTCGGTGGTAGCGGTGCCTGCAGCAGCACCTGGCAGAGTGCGATCGACGCCGTCACCGCCGCCGGAACCACGGTGGTAGTGGCCGCCGGCAACTCCAACGCCGATGCATCGGGGTACTCACCGGCGAGCTGCAACGGCGTCGTCACCGTTGCCTCCACCGGCAAGGCCGGGAAGCGCGCGTACTACAGCAATTACGGCAGCACCGTCGAGCTCGCGGCACCCGGTGGCGACAAGAACGCCGACGCCGGCGACACGATCCTGTCCACGCTCAACACCGGCACGACCTCACCGATCGCCTCGCCGGCCGGTGACACCTACGTCAAGTACCAGGGCACCAGCATGGCCAGCCCGCACGTGGCCGGCGTCGTCTCGCTGATGCTGTCTGCCAAGCCCGGGCTCACCCCGGGCCAGATCGGTCAGCTCCTCCAGCAGACCGTCACGCCCTTCCCATCCGGCTCCACCTGCTCGACCAGCACCTGTGGCGCCGGCATCCTGAACGCCGCCAAGGCCGTCACCGCAGCCGCCGGTTCGCAGCCGCCCTCCACCACGCAGCCATCATCGACGACGCTGCCGCCGCCGGCCGCCGTCCCGGGCACGTTCGGCAAGATCGGCCCCGCGTCGGGCTCGGGCAACTTCAAGAAGGGCGTCACGCTCTCCTGGGAGGCGAGCGCGGGCGCCACCGGGTACTCGGTGTGCATCGAGGTCGACTCCAGCCCTGACGGCGTGTGCAACTCCTTCACGAAGGGGCCGTACTCCGGCACCAGCATCAGGTTCGTCGGGCTGGCGTCCGGCTCGACCTTCGAATGGCAGGTTCGCGCCGACAACGCCAGCGGTTCGACGGTCGCCAGCGGCGCCGCCTGGTCCTTCTCCACCCGCTGATCGGATCGCTCGGCCCGTCTTCATCCGCCCGACGATCTCGCCCTCGACGCCGGGCGACGAGCACGACCTCGACCAGGTGGCAGCAGCCGTTCGGCAGAACGCATGAGGGCATCTCGTCAGCCATTCATGTCGTCTTGGAGGACGGGACGACGGCGCGGATGATCCTGACGTCACAGGTGGTCAAGGTGACCGACCTGGAAGCTGGGGAGGTGTCCGTACCGTTCGATCTCGATCACACGGGCCACAGGAACCAAGCGCCCGACCTGGTGGATTGCACCTTCGGATGCGACGACGGACCTGTCCATGTCGATATCTGGTTGTCCGGGTCCATCAGGCCGTAACCGCACAGCTGAGCCACGAACTCGAACCCCGGAGGGAGACCTCCGGGGTTCGCCGTCTGTCAAGGGATGCATCGGCGAATGGGGAGGATTGCTCGCCCTGGAGTATGCGTCGCCCGGGCCGCCGCCGACAAGCTCTGATTACTGCTCGAACACAGGCGTTCGCCGTACTTCGGCGACCCAGGCGGCAGGTGTTGGTCGACGTGATCCGGGTGGTCCGCGGTCGGGACGTATTCGGATCTGTCGCGGATGCTGTGTGCGGACGGCAATGAGATCGCACGACTCTTCCGTGCCCGGCCGGGCGACGAGCGGGCCGACAAACGACCCGAGAAAGTGCACTACCCGCGTGCCGAGCATCGTGCTGCATGGCATGTGGAGGGGACGGGATCGTCGCGGTCAGGTCAGCGTCCTGTCTGACGCCGATGGTCCGGCCGGGGCGCGTGGTGTCCGGCCGGACGATCACCGACGGCGGATTCCGGCTTGAACGTGCACGCGCTCGCGACGGGTGACACGGCGAGGTGATGAGCGTCCGGGCGCAGGCCACCCCGTCAGTCGACGCGTGGGGTGCCGATGCCGTGCCGGTGGGAGCGAGCACGTATGGCCGCCGCTCGGCAAGAGCGGCATGGTCGAGCCAACTCCGCGGACTGGCTCGTTGCGTCGGGTTCGAGGTTGGCGGGAGAATGTCGCGATGGAACTGATCGAGATCGAGAACGAACAAACGATGCGGCGCGAGGAGGCGGCTCGATTCCTGCACCGACTCGCGGATTCCCTCGAGCGACACAACGAAGTTGAGTTCCTCCGGGAGGGCCTGAGGTTCCGCGTCCGGGTGCCCGACGAGATCGAGGTCGAAGTCGAACTGGAGATCGAGGACGACAGCTCGTCGATCGAGATCGAACTCAGTTGGTGACGACCGTCTCTGATCATCGCGGCGCTCGTCGATCCGCTCGTTCGCGCCCGGTCCGTCAGATGTGCGACAGGTAGTCGAACACCGACGGTAGGCCGTATTTGCAGTTCTCGCGTGCCTGCTGTTCGGGCTCGCGATGTGCCTCGGGTCGATCGACCTGCTTCGGTCGGTGACGGGACCGCCGAGTCCCCTACGGTGGTGGGGAAACGAGCCGGATGTCGGCGTCGCCGACCGGGGAGGGGCATGGTCATGAGTGCGACCGAGGATATGCACGCGAAGATGAAGTTGGCGACGAGCGAAGAGATCTGGGCGCCGGGTGGCCCGGTGGAGGACTGGACGACCGACTACGACATCCGCGACGACGACTACATCGAGGACCCGGTGCCGATCTGGGCCGAGATGCGGGAGAAGTGTCCGATCGCCCACACCGACCGCCTCGGAGGCTCATGGAATCCCACCAAGTTCGACGACCTCCGGGCGCTGGCCAAGATGACCACCGAGCTGAGCTCGCGCCAGGTGCTCGTCATGCCACCGGCGCCGAACGCTCCGGAGATGTCGCGCTATGAGCAGATGATCGCCGCCGCGCCGATCACCGCCGACCCTCCGATCCACACCTGGACCCGTCGCATGCTGTTGCCGGCCTTCGCGCCCCGCGCCGTCGAGGCGCACCGGCAGTTCACCGAGGAACTCTGCCACTCGCTGATCGACGGGTTCATCGAGGCCGGCGAGTGCGATGCTGCCGTCGACTACTCTCAGCAGATCCCGCCGCGGGTGATCGCCCACCTGATCGGCGTCGACCCGGGCATGGCCGACCAGTTCGTCGACTGGGTCAATGCGCTGCTGGGTGCAGGACTCAATGATCCGGTGATGCGCATGAAGGCCCGTGACGAGATGCTCACCTTCATCGGCGCTGAGGTCGCCAAGCGTCAGGAGGACCCGCAGGAGGACCTGCTCACCGAGCTGCTGTTCATGGAGCTCGACATGCCAGAGGCGCAGATCACCCCCGAGGTGGTCATCGGCATCACGAATCTGTTGATCGTCGCCGGCATCGACACCACGTGGAGCTCGATCGGCTCGGCGTTGTGGCATCTCGGCACGAACCCCGGCGACCGTCAGCGGCTGCTCGACGAGCCCGAGATCATGTTGTTCGCGATCGAGGAGTTCCTGCGCTACTACGCGCCGGTCACCATGGCTCGCATCGCCGAGACCGACATCGAGTACAACGACGTCCACATCAACCGCGGCGACAAGGTGCTGATGAACTTCCCGGCGGCGTGCCACGACCCCGAGCAGTTCGAGAAGCCCGACGAGTTCGTCATCGACCGCGCCAAGAACCGTCACATCGCGTTCGGTTCGGGTATCCACCGATGCGCCGGATCGAACCTCGCCCGGCTCGAGATGAACGTCGCGATCAGCGTGTGGCTGGAACGCATCCCCGAGTTCCACGTGAGCAATCGCGAGCCGACGAAGTGGGCGGGCGGGCAGGTGCGCGGCCCGCGCGTGCTGCCCGTGTCGTTCCCGCCCGGTTTCGCACGCTGACGCGTCGCGTCGTCGACGCGGCGACGCGGCGATCGCGGCGATCGCAGCGACGGACGACAGCTGGTCGATCGTGCAGCAGGGCGCCGCGACGCCGCTCACTTGGATCTTGCAGCGGCCGGCATCGCTGAACGAGGGTTCTCGCGGCCCATGCGTGAACCCGGCAGCCGGGCAGCCCCGAACGCGACCGACCGTCACGTCGGATCGACGTGGCCTCCGCGGTGATCGCCCGCAATCGCTCGGTGGGCTCGCGCCTGGCAACACCAGCATGTGGAGACCGCTCCAGGTGGCCACGATCACGGCTGAAGCGGGCTCGCCGGCACTTCGACAACTCGTGAGCGTGGTCGGTTGGCTGTGACGACCTATTGCTCGCTCCACAGCGTCATGACCGGTCCGGATTGCCAGTCGGGCAACACACCCGACGTCAGCACCGGCAGTCGGCGGGACGATCCGTTGGCTTCGATCACAACGGGATCGCGGAGGAGTTCGATCGACCCGGCCGCGGCGACCAGTTCACTCCAGGTTGCCGTGCCGACGATCCCGTCCTCGTCGAGCCCTGCGCCGGTCTGGAAGGCGCGCACGACGGCTTCGGTGCGCGGTCCGAACACACCGTCCGGTGCGAGGTAGGTGTCTTCCCACTCGGTGGAGTACCGCTGTGACATCAGCTGCTGGAGGACGACCACCCACCGACCGCGATCGCCCCGGCGGAGAACCGGCGTCGTGGTCGCGTCCAGTTGCATCTGCGAAGAGGTCACGGCGAGGGTGCTGCCATCGACGGTGTCGAGCGAGATCACGCTCGTTCCCTCGGGGAGCGAGAAGTCGGCGCGCATCTGCTCGGACCGGCTTCGGTGATCGATGACCGTCATCACGAACTCGCTGTCGGTCTGTCCTGAGACATACGGTTGCCGCCGGCTGTACACCAGTTGTTCGCCGGTCGGGGCGAGGTCGGCCACCAGGTCGCAGGAGAACTCGCAGTCGGCCAGCTCGTCGAGGACGTCGATCGACGTGCCGTCGAAGCCGAGCAGCTCGATCCAGTTGCCCGCGTCGCCGTAGCCGCTGACCACTTCGGCGACCACCTGCTCGCCGAGTGTGGGAGTGCGATCGTCGTACTCCCACCCGATCACCTGGGTGCGGACCACCCGCTCGACGCCCGTGGTCAGGTCGTGGACCACCAACTCGGCCGTCCGGCTGTCCCACCACGGGTTCTCGTCGATGATGGTGATCGTGAAGTGCCGGGTTCGGACGTAGGCGAGGGTCGGATGCCCGTCGACGATCGCCGTGTCGACGATTCGGATCATCCCGTCCAGGGGTGGCTCGACCACGATCTCACCCGTGCCACCCGGCTGGAGCACCCGCCGGATCGGCTCGGCCGACCCGGTGCCGACCCACTTCCACTGGGCGGTGTTCGGCGGCGCGCCGTACTGGTCAGCTCTCCATTCGCCGGTCTCGACGTTCTGGTAGACGATCCCTCCGACCCGGTCGGGAATCGCCGATCCAACCGCACCGTCGATCACCAATCGGCGGCTCTCATCCGTCCACAACCACACGCCATCGACGTCCGCGACGAGCACGGTCACCGGCTCCGATGACGGGGTGGGTTGCGGCAATGACGTCGTGGTCGTGGTGGGTGTGGACACAGCGGTCGTGGTGGGCTGTGTCGTGGTGGAAGACGGTGCCGGCGACGTCGTGGTCGTGACCGGCTCGGACGTCGTGCCCTCGGTTGTCGCCGTCGCCGTCGTCGACGCGATGTCGATCGAGGGCGCGGTGTCGTTGGTCGACACGATTGCGTCGTCGCCGCTGCAGCCGAGTGTGATCGACAGCGCCATCGACACGGCCACCAGAGCAGGTCGGATGTGCATGCAACTCACCTCCCGCCTTCGAGTATCAGTGATGCCGATCGGCTCCGTCAGGGGCCAAGGACACATCTCGCCAGAGGGCCCGGCGTGGTGAGCGAGCGATCAGGGGGGGGGGCACGCTCTTCGCGCTCTTGTTCGTTGTGTGACTTCAATTGGGAGCAGACGGCGGGGGTCGGGCCCTCGGTCGAGGCGGCAACTTCGATGCGGGCGTCGAGGACCAGGGGCATACAAGGCATTGCCGGCCGTCGATGTGGTTGTTCATCGAGGGCGGATCAACTCCTCGCGGGCGCGCCCTTCGTTGATCGTCTTCGCAGGGTCCGACCGATGGTCGCCTACTGCGAGACGGGAGCAGCTGGTTCGACGAACCGAACGCGGCGCCGCGTCGCACCTGAAGGTGACCCGGCTCGTCGGACGGTAGCGGTGGACCAGACTGGGTGGGTGCGGCTGATCACGCTCAAGTACCCGGGCATCTGCGTGGTGTGTGGCGTACACATGCTGGTCGGCTCGACTGGCTGGCACGATCCGACCACCAAGAAGGTCACCTGCACATCGTGCCGACCCGCCGACACCAACCCGACTTTGGACCAGGCTGTCGCAACCGAGCTGCCGCTACCGCCATTTCCCGCGATCGATCCTGGAACACCCGGCGCAGAGGCTGAAGTCGAGCTCGGGCGACTACTCGACGACGAACTCGACGGTTACGCCGTGGTGCTCCACGACCGGCAACGACCGGCAACGACCGCCAACATCGACCACATCGTGATCGCACCGACCGGTGTGTGGGTGATCGACGCCAAGAACTGGAAAGGCGACGTGGAACGACGAAACATCGGCGACTGGTTCCGAGACGACTACCGGCTCTACGTCAACCACCGTGACCGCACCCGAACCACCCACGTCCTCGACAGACAAACCGCAGCCGTCATCGACGCGCTCGCCCTTCTCGGGCTCGACAGGGTGCCGATTCATCCGTGCATGTGCTTCGTCGGCGCGGATTGGCCCCTCTTCGGCAGCCACCAGTTCGAAATCAAAGGTGTGTTCATCAGCTCCCCAGCCGAACTCGTACTCAAGATCCTCGAACCCGGCACACTCACCGCCGACACGATCCAAGTAATTGCGGTCGAGCTGTCCGCCAAGTTGCCACCGGCAGCATGATCGGTGCAGCGATGTCTCGAGGACGAGCCGGTGTGTAGCTGGCCGTCAGGTTCTCCAAGCATGATGGGACCGGTCGCCAACTCGAAACCCGAGCTGTGCTTCCACAGTGGGATACCGGCAGCGACATGGGCGTCTGCGCCGGTGACGAGACCCTTGGTCCGGTCGGGCACCTCACGAGCTGCTCAGTCCGAACCGAGCGCGCCCCACGATCCGGTGACGGTCGGCGAGTCAGCCGTCGCCAGAATGTGTTCCCCCTGGCGAACCTCGATGGTCGCCGCAAGGTGATCCGCGAACTCGGCGATGGGTTTGGTTCCACCAGCTTGATCCGTGTCCCACCAGTCCTGCTCCACGTCGAGCTGGAAACGATGCACCTCGCCCACCAGACGCCGCGGATGGACACCGGGTTCCTCGACGGTTGCGTCGCCCTCGAGGTGGAATTCGATGCGGAGGGGACGGATTGGGGCGTCGCCTTCGTCGCGTGCGCCGACGATCGCCTCCTCGTGGACGGACGCCCCGACAGCGGCATCGCCCTCGGGGACATCGAGGCAATACGTGACGACGAGACGGCGTCGCCCCGGCTTCCCTTCGACGGGCTCGACATGAAGCTGGGGATCGAGGATCCTCGTCATGTGACCATCGTCTCCCAAGCCCGGCCGGGCCGCAAGGGTCGTTCTGCCGCCGTAGTCCACGGGTTTTTCATTCGGTCCTCTGATCCGGCCGGAGTTCGCCGACGTGCCGGTTTCGAGCCCGACAGCTGAACCTGATGTCGGGCTCGAGGCGCTCGTAGCGAACCCGGCCTCGTCCGAGCCTGCCGACGCGCTGTCCGGGGCGGACCCCTGGCGGGGCCCGATCCCGTCTGTGGCTCGCCGGCTCGGACTCAGCTCACAGAGACCACACCGGTGCAAGCGGCGCTCTGATTGCCGGCGCGGTCAACCACCACGTAGGTCAGCGTGTAGGTATTCCCCTTCGTTGTCCTGAGCGATCCGGTCCGGTCGTCGATCCCCGTCGTGAAGCCGGAGATGTCGGACGATGCGGTGCCCGGCCGATTGCTCGTCACCGATGACAGTCTCACCGACTCGATCCCCGATCGGTCATCGACGGCAAGGATGGTCGTCGCGACCGGTATCAGTTTCTGGTTGGCCGGCCCGATCGGATCCGAGGACACGAGCACCGAGCAGGTCGGTATCTCGACATCAATCAGGATCGGACCGAGGAAGACCGCCGGGTCGGCACGATTGCCGGCGACGTCGGTGCACGTACCGGTGCCACCGGGAGTCGCGCCCGGTGTCGCGATCGTCAGTGGGCCCGAGACCGACGCCACCCCTGATTGGTTGGGACCGTCGTCCGTGCAGGTGAACGTCAGCACTACTGGCTGGTTGGTCCACGTGCCCGACTCGTAGGGAGTGCTGTCTGCGGTCGCCGCCACCGTGATCGTCGGTCGGGTCTTGTCGACGTTGATGCCGCTGAACGACGCAGTCGCCAGGCTCCCGCACACGCGTCACACAATGGGCCGAGAAAGATCTTCATAGCCGAGCGAGGGTCACCCCCGAATCGCTCCAGTTCAGCACCTCTGGCACCGGCACGGAACCTCGTTCGCCCTGCTGGCCGGCCCGGCGTCGTGTGCCGTGGAAATCGGATTCGGGCAATCGGGAACACCGTGCGACGGCACATCGGATTCAAGGCTCGTCGGGCCCCTTCACCTCGGTGCGTCGCACGGTCGACCCCGTCGGTCAGGTCCAGCCGAGCTCCTGCATCGCCATACCGGAGTGCCAGATCTTCGTCATGCGGGCGATCTTGTCGTCCTCGAACTGGAGGGCGTAGGCGTAGTCGCTCGTCGTGGTCTTGCCGGTCGGCGGCACCGGACCGCCCTCGCCGGTGTGGGTTCCGGAGAACACGGCGTACACCACGACGCAGTTGCGTTCTGCGTCGGTGCCGAATCCCTTGACCTCGTACGACACGTCGCTGATGAAGGTGTGGAGGCCCTGCATCCAGTTGCTGTAGGCCTCGATCGAGGTCACCTCGGTGAGTGCTTCGGACTGGGCTGCGAACGCTGCATCGGGGTGGCAGTAGCGGGCGCACTCGGCCCAGCCCTGGCCGGATTCGCAGGCGTCGAAGAAGGCCGCAGCCGTTTCGGTGATGCTGATCGTCGTCGTCATGATGGTTCTCCCTGTCTCGGGGCCGCCCGTGTGCGACCCGATGCAGCGATCATGAGGTGCGGGCCGGAGGGGAACATCTCCCAGGTGGCATATATGCCAGTTGGCAGATGTCCAAGGGCCTTGCACCAACGACGATCAGATGGTGGACACAACGCTGGATCCCGGGTCAGAATCAACCATGGCCGATGCGCTCGATGACGACATCGTCGGCCGGACCAATCTGTCACTGCCGCTGTCGAGCTTCGTCGGACGTAGCGCCGAGGTCGTTGCACTCAGGTCGGAGATCCGTGAGCAGCGCCTGTTGACGATCACAGGGTCGGGTGGATGTGGCAAGACGCGGCTCGCGTACGAGGTGGCGTGGGCCGAGCTCGACGGCTCTCCCGACGGGGTGTGGTGCGTCGAGCTGGCATCGGTCGGCGACCCGGAGCGCGTGGCCGCCGAGTTCGCCCAAGTGTTCGGCCTGCGTGAGGAGTTCGGGCGCCCGATCGTCGACACCCTCGCCGAGCGGTTGAGACACTTCGGCGGTCTCGTCGTGCTCGACAACTGTGAGCACGTACTCGCTGGCGTGCGGCCACTCGTCGATCAGCTGCTGCGGCGGTGCCCGACTCTCCATGTGCTGACGACAAGTCGCGAAGCGCTGGGCGTCACGGGCGAAACCACCTGGCGCGTTCCCTCGCTCGATCGGGCTGAGGGCGTCGAGCTGTTCGTGCAGCGCGCCCACAGCGCGCGTCCGGATTTCGACCCGAGCGACGATGAACTGGCCGCGATCGCCCGGATCGTCGATCGCCTCGACGGTATCCCGCTGGCCGTCGAGCTCGCGGCGGCGCGGGTCAGGATGATGAGCCCGAGCAGCATCGAGGCGGCGCTCAACGACCGCTTTCGGCTGTTGACCGGCGGGAGCCGCACGTCGCTGGCGCGCCAGCAGGCGCTCGAGGCCTCGGTTGCCTGGAGCTACGATCTTCTCGAGCCCGACGAGCAGTTGGTCGCCCGGCGACTCGCCGTGATGTCCGATTTCACGCTCGACACCGCTGAGGCCGTGGCGGTCGACGACCAGATCGACCCGCTTGCGGTCCTCGATCTCCTCACCCACCTCGTCGACAAGTCGATGGTGCGGGTCGACCACGCCTACCGGCCCGCTCGGTACCGCTTCCTCGAGTCGATCCGACATTTTCTGCACGGCAGGCTGATCGAGTCCGGGGAGGTCGAACGGGTTCGTGCACGCCATCTCGAACACTTCCTGACCCTGGTCGAGTCGGTCGAGCCCGAGATCGCGTTCAGCGACAGCGCTCGCCTACTGGCGATGCTCAAACTCGAACACGACAACCTCGAAGCTGCGCTCGATTTCGCCGATGCCACGGGACGGCGGGAGCAGGCGTTGCGGCTCGCCACGTCGATGACCCTGTTCTGGGAGCTGAGTGGGCATCTGGGCCGGGCGAGCCGATGGTTGTCGCGCCTGCTCGATCAGGCCGACGACGAGCCGACCCCGTGGCGCGCTCGTGCGTGTTGGGGTGCGGCGCACATCGGCCTGTACGGGGGCGATGTCGAGACGATGAGCATCCGGGCGCCCGAGGCCCTCGAACAGGCCGAACGGTTCGACGACAACTGGACGCGTGCTCGCGCCCTCAACACGATCGGGTTCGCGACCGCCGTCATGGACCCCTCACAGGCACGCCCCTTTCTCGAGCGGAGTGTCGAGCTGGGGACCCGGATCGGCGATCAGTGGGCGGTCCTGAACAGCAGCAAGATGATGACGGCGGCGGGCTGGGCAGCCCAGGACGAGACCCTCGTCCTGCGGGACCTCGAGGTGCTGCGCGACCGCGCCACACCGCTCGACGCGACCTACTTCCTGGCCTGGTACCACGGGTTGCGCGGGTACTTCCTGAGCCGGCGGGGTGAGCTGGCGTCGGCTCGCACCGAGCTCGACAGGGCGATCGGGATGTGTGACCGGATCGGTGAACCGGTGACCGGAAGCATGAGCAAGGCCTGGCGTTGGGCGATCGACGTCATGGAGGGCGACTACGACGGGGCCCGACGGCGGAGCGCCGCACTGCTCGAACGGGCCTCGGCGTCGGGCGGGGGGCTGGCGATCGCCGACCTGCTGGCCAACCTTGGCCGGGTGGCGATCGCGCAGGGCGATGTCGATGCTGCCGTCGATCTGCTGGCTCCGGCGTACGACGCCCAGCGCGAGCACGGAATCCCGTTCCTCTTGGCCACGATCGGTATGCCGCTGGCCGCCGCCCACCGGATCGCCGGCGACCTCGATCGCGCCGTCGCACTGCTCGACGATCTTGCAGGGCTGGCCGACGGGCTCGGCAACGACTGGGTGGGCGCAGTCGTCGACCTCGAACGGTCGTGCGTGGCACTGGCCCGTGACGACATCGAACGGGCCGATGCCTTGGCTCACTCGGCGCTGGCGGTGTTCGCCCGACGCGGGCGCCGCCCCGATGTCATCGCGGCGATCGAGCAACTCGGCTGCATCGCCGCCTCGGTCGACAGCGCCACCGAGGCGCTCCGGTGCTTCGCTGCGGCCCGGACCGCGCGTATGGAGATCGGCCTGGCGACGCCCGCTCACGTCGTTGATGCAATCGATCGGTGGCGGGCGGCGTTCGTCGAGGCGCTCGGCGCCGACACCGTCGACGAGCACTGGGCCGAGGGGTCAGCGCTCGGGCTCGACGAGGCGGTCGAGTACGTGTCGCGGGCTCGTGGCGAGCGAAAGCGTCCGAGTGCCGGGTGGGCGAGCCTCACACCCACCGAGCGTCGCGTCGTCGAACTGGTCGCCGAGGGGCTCACCAACCCGCAGATCGCCGAGCGGATGTTCGTCGCTCGCGGCACCGTGAAGGTGCACGTCAGCCACATCTTCGCCAAGCTCGGCCTGTCGAATCGCGCCGAGCTCGCCGCCCTCGCCACCCGTCGTTCGGCCGGTGGCGACCAATAGGCCTCGGCGGCCCGAACGTCAACGTCCCGGTCCACGGTCGTGAGATGAAGGCGATCGAGTACGGAGCCGGGAGTGCTCGGGCAAGCTCGCTGCGGAAGGCAAGTGCAGCGAACCCGAGATGTTCTTCTTCCCGGACGGGCACGGTATGTGGATGGTCAGGGCGAGTTCCAGACCCTCGAGCAGCTGTGGTTCACGGACCGGGCGCAGCACCTGCTCACCAAGGGGAGCCGGCTGCTGGAGGACTTCGGCTTCGAGTTCGTTCGCACGGGCGATTCGGCCGATCAGCATCTCGCGTTCTTCGCTGACGTCGGCAAGGAGCTGGCACTGACCTGACCGGAGAGGCAGCTCGACATGCTGCCTTCCCGGAGCGTTTCGAGCGGCCCGCCGGTCACGCCGGCGGGGCGCTGCGCGATCGTGGCCGGCGGGTCCTGTTCGTGGGACAGTTGCTCTGCGAACCCGATCACAGGTCTCGCCGTACCTCGCCACGTTTCGGGCGCAATGGTTCGAATCCGTCAGCCGATCCCGAGCCGTGTCGCCTCGTCGGGCTCCTGTTCGCGAAGTAGCTCGAAGTTCGCGTATTGCCCGATGATGTTGAAGCTCCGGATGAGCGTGTCCAGCTCGGCGTCGCCTGCGTAGTCGTCGATCGCCGCCTGGTACTCAGCCAGTGTCTCGGTGGGGAGGCCCATCAACGCGCTCGAGATCCTGGCGTCGACGGTCGCTCGCGAGGATGGGTCGAGTGCCTCCCGCTGCCGGCCGAGTTCGACGAGCTGCTCGATGTACTGGTCCTTCAGCGCGGTCAACCTGGTGGTGGCCTTGGCGGGGTCCGGACGATCCTCCACGGCCGTGATGACGTCGTCGTACACCGCCAGGTACAACACTGCGATCGAATCGCCGAGCTCGTCCGGCAAGGCCGTGTCGGAGGTTCCTGCGGTTGCTTCGGTCGGCACGGGTGTGGCGTCCGTGATCGCGGCGGTCACCGACGCCTCGATGGCTGCATCGTCAGCGTCGTCGCTCGAACCACCGCAGCCCGTCGTCCATACCGCCGCGGCCACGACGACGCAGCCTGCGACGACGCGTGTGGCGAAGTGCGGACGGCCCGACGAGCGGCCCAGATTCGGGACGTCTGTGGTGGGTGTCGTCAAGGCAACCTCCCTGCGTTCTGCCGGTCAGCATGCTCTGCACGATCTGGTCCACACCAGGGCCGATGGACCTTGCCTGTGTGGCTTCGTGTCTTCGTCGGTGTGTCTCCCGCGCCTGCCCCGCCGGAGGTGCCGAGGCGGTGGGATCCTCCCCGTCCGCGTCCCCACGAGCGAAGAGGTACCGGACTGGGTCGCGATCAACCCTTGACACGAGATCCGGGAGTCGACCTTCAATGTATGTGGCCGCATGCGGATCCGGGTTGCACCTTCGGTGGCCCGCCGCGATCGACGCTCGGCGAGCGGCCGGGCAGACCCGATTTCGGCTCTGAACCATCGGCCGAGCAGGGGGTAACAACATGGCGTACTTCGACCTCGGCCCGTACTCGCGCGATGTCACGACGACGTCGCAGGAGGCGCAAACCTGGTTCGATCGGGGCCTCGGGTGGACATACGGGTACAACCACGAAGAAGCGGTCGAATGTTTCCGACGAGCGATCGCCGCAGACCCGGGTTGCGGAATGGCCTATTGGGGGCTGGCCTACGCGATCGGTCCGAACTACAACAAGCCGTGGGATCTCTTCGAACCCGAGGAGAGAATTGCAGCGCTCGACGAAGCGCACGCCGCCCTCGAGACGGCGCAGGCCTTGACGGATCTGACCCCGATCGAGAGCGCGATGATCGCTGCCCTCGCAGCGCGGTATCCGACCGACCCGACGATCGAGGAGTTCGGTCCGTGGAATGACGCGTTCACCCAAGCGATGCGCCCGGTGTTCGAGGCGCACCCCGACGACCTCGACGCGGTCGCCATCTTCGCCGAGGCCGGCATGAACCGAACACCATGGCTCCTGTGGGACCTCGAGCGCGGTGTCCCGACCGACGGCGCGTCGACCGTCGAGGTGCGAGCGGCGTTGGAGCGCACGTTCGCCTCCGTTCCGGGTGCGTGGGATCACCCTGGGTTGCTGCACCTCTACATCCATCTGATGGAGATGTCGCCATGGCCCGAGCTCGCGCTCAGCCACGGTGACCGACTCTGCGAATTGGTACCCGACAGTGGGCACCTGCAGCACATGGCGACACACATCGATGTGCTGTGCGGTGATTACCAGAACGTGATCGATCGCAATCACCGGGCGTCCATCGTCGATCGCAAGTTCGAGAACTACGCGGGCAGCGCGAACTTCTACACGCTGTATCGGATTCACAACGTCCACTTCGAGGCGTATGGCGCGATGTTCATCGGGCGCAAGTCACGCGCGCTCGCCGCCGCCGATGCGCTGCGCGAGCTGCTGCCGGTTGAGACCGTGGCATACCTCCCCGACTTCTTCGAAGCGTTCTGGGGCATCCGTCTCCACGTTCTCATCCGCTTCGGAATGTGGCAGGAGATCCTCGACGAGCCGTTGCCCGACGACGCCGAGTTGTTCAGCTTCACCACGGCACTGCAGTACTACGCCCGCACCGTTGCCCTGGCGAACCTCGGCCGGACCGAGGATGCCCAGGTCGCCTGCGAACGCTTCAGCCAGGCACGGGCGAGAGTGCAGGAGACGCGGTACATGTTCAACAACCCGGCCGAGAATGTCTTGGAGATCGCCGAGCACATGGCCGAGGGTGAGCTGGCGTACAAGTCGGGCCGGGTCGACGACGGATTCGATGAACTGCGCGCCGCCGTCGTCGCCTCGGACGAACTCCTCTACGACGAGCCGTGGGGGTGGATGCAGCCTCCCCGCCATGCGCTCGCGGCGCTGCTGCTCGATCAGGGCCGCCACACAGAGGCCGAACCGATCTATCGAGCAGATCTCGGTCTCGACGACACACTCGCCCGGGCCGTCCAACATCCCCGCAACGTCTGGTCGCTCCACGGACTCGACGAATGCCTCGCGGCGCGAGGCGAGACGGTCGAACGACCGCATGTGCAGACGTTGCTCGCCCAGGCGCTCGTCCGCTCCGAGGTGCCGATCCGAGCGTCGTGCTACTGCCGCGGCAGCGCCGCCTGACCCGCAGCTGCGGTCCGGCGCCCGGAACCTGGTAGCGGCGCGTCGGCTTCTCGTCGTACCGAGACGGCCTCCAACTTCGGCTGCGGGACGGTCGACGCCGGCACCGACCTTCGGACACATACCGTCGAATGTCACCACGGAGCCCAGCGCGAGTTCCTCCAGGTCGATGGGTCCGAGATCAGTTGACCGGTATGCGGTGCGTGAGGTCGTATTTGGATGACGGCGTCGAACTGCTCCGCGAGCCGTGTGACGTGGATGACGTCCTCGGAGTTGTACGCGATCGTTCGCTCTGCGAAGAGTGGGTCGTCGAGCGGCAGGAAGACGCTCTGGTCGGGCATGGTCTCGGCGAGCAGTCGGAGCAGCTCGTTGGCTAGTGATGGGCTCTCTACGATGTTCCACGGCGTGCCCACGGCGCTGTGCTCGAGGTCGGTCCGGTCCGAGCTGACGGCGACGACGATGATCGATCCTCACCATCGGCGCGGGCAGGGTGAGGTGGTCGCCCAGCCACTCCTGGTCGGTGCCCATGAGGTGAGCTTTCTGGGCGTGGTGCGCGCCGATGTTCTGACCGTGCCGCAAGCGCACTCGTCGATGCGATCGGATGCGAGCCGCTTGGTGATGTTCTCACGCATCCTTGCACCCTTGTTGTCGTCGTCCTCCCGGGCCGCCCGCACTTCGATTCCGAATGTGGTTGACTTGCGTCATGAGCGATGTAGGGAACACTGGCGAGGTCGAGGTCACCATCGAGACGGAGGTCATCGACGTCGATGGTGACGGAGTCGCTGACGCCGTCGTCGAGACGACGACGACCGTCATCGATCTCGACGGTGACGGCGTCGCCGACGTCATCCAGCAGACCACGGTCACGGCGATCGATGTCGACGGTGACGGCGAGGCCGACATCATCGACGAGACCACGGTGACCGCCGTGGATGTCGATGGCGACGGTGAGTTCTCGGAGGATGAGATCGAGGTCGAGGAGAAGATCGCCGTTCGTGACGACCTCGTCGATGACGGCGACGTCTGACGTCGCACGCGACCGCGGTGCACCCTCGGGTGGTGGCGCCGAGATGTGCGAGGTGATTCGCAACTCCAACGCTGACGGGTTCGACTGGCGACAGCTCGCGGTCGCGGGCAAGCACCTCAATCGCTTGGACGTTGTTGGAAGGCCCGTACTGCGGCGTTGATGGTGGGGAAGACGATGGCGGGGCCGTCCGGCTCGAGCAGGCCGGCACGCGCGAGTCGTCGGAGGACGCGATCGTTCGCACGAGCGATGCCGATGACTCGGCCCTGTTTCCCGTGCTCGTCCAGTAGTTCGACCAGCATGTCGACCGCTGTCGTGTCGGCCTCACCGACACCCTCGAAGTCGAGTACCAGCCGTTCCTCTTCACCGGGATTCTCCTCGACCAACAATTCGAGCCGTTCGCGGTATCGATTGGCGTTGGGGAAGAAGAGCGGGGCGTCGAATCGGTAGACCAGCAGACCGGGCAGGGTCCGCGCCCCCGGATGTGTTCCGGCGTCGACCCACCCGTCGAGATCCTGACCCGCTCCGAGGATCGCATCGTGCGGAGTCGCGATCCGACCGAGCGCGACCAACAGCGACAAGCCGACCGCGACGAGCACACCGGTCAACACGTCGAACACCTTCACGGCCAGCGCGGACGTCGCGGCCAGCGCGAACTCGGCTCGGCTGACCGACCAGAGTTCGAGCGATCGCGCGTGCCGTACCGGGTGTTCGGATCTCAGGAACTCGGTGTCCAGGTGCCCGTGAACATGGTGGCACGCGACGCGCACGGATCCGGCGTGTCTCCCGAGAGCGTGAGTCCGCCCGGGGTGAGTTGCCATTGCATCGTCGTGACGCCCTCTGCTTCGCAGAATCCACCCCGGGCTGCCTCCGGCACGATCCAGCTGGTGGGCCCGAACAGCTGGATCAATCCGTCTGTCGAGGCCTCGAATCCCTCGGTCGCATTACCCCCCGCCGGGTCGTCGATGCGGATGACGCCATCCTCGCCGAACTCGATCCGCCACGCCCCCGACGGCCAGTCGCACGAAGAACACGGGGCCGAGTCGTGGTGGTCGTATGAGAAGGTCTTGCCCATCAGCTCGGCCGGCACGCTCGCACGGCTGGTACTGACCATGATGTCCTCGGTGGTCGTCTGGTCGCCTGAAGCAGTGACGACGGCGATCGACAGGACATGTTCTCCGTGTGTGAGCACGGACGGGACGAGGAAGTTGCCATCGTCGTTCAAACCAGGCAACCGAGGATCCGATCGATCGAAATCCTGAGTGCGGCGCGCCCCGAACACGGATGTGAGCACGACGAGCGATCGAATCGGGTGTTGCTGACCCCGCACCAGGCTCTACGCTTGCGATCGCAGCGGTCCAGCATTGACGAGCGGGGGTTTCTCCTGCGAATCGCGCCGGTCCCGCGCCTCTAGCTCAATGGTAGAGCAGTGGGCTTTTAACCCATTGGTTCAGGGTTCGAGTCCCTGGGGGCGCACGATGAGTACCCTGCCGCGTCGCGAGCCCGACTGGATCCCGACGGCTCCGATCGTCGTCACCCGTAGCCGCCGGATCGATGCATCGGTCGACGCGGTGTGGGCGCGGATCGCCGACCACGAAACGTGGCCCGAGTGGTTCACCGCCTTGAAATCGGTGCGGGTCACCGGCGAACCGACCGGAGTCGACGGACGTCGCGAGGTGTCGATGGGCGGCATAACCCTCGGCGAGGTGTTCACCGCCTGGGAACCGGGATCGCTGTTCGCGTTCTCGGTCGTGAACGGGCCACCGATCATCGCGTCGGTGGCCGAATCGGTGGCGCTCTCCGCCGAGGGGCCGTCGGCCTGCACCGTCACCTACTCCCAGGCCATCGAGCCGGCGCGCGGCTCTGCGTGGCTGTGGACGATCATCGCCAAGCGGATGAACACCGAGCTGGGTAAGGCCCTCGATCGTCTCGCCGAGCTCGTCACCGACTGACGCGGGCACGTTCGGTATGACCTGGTCGATGCCGTTCTCGATCGGAGCCTGCGGCGGAGAGCGAGCTCAGCCGGGCTTGTGAGCGAGGAACGCGTACCCGTACACGGCGAACGTGCGAGCGTTCGCCTCGCCGCTCGCACCGCCGAACACGTCGACGGCATCGCCGACCTCGACGTTGACGAAGCCGGTCTGACGCATCATTTCCGTCCAGCCTGCACACGGCAGGCCACCGGCGATTCAAGCCGTCCAGAGGTCGACATCGCGAACCGCTTCCTCCGGCACCTCCTTGCCGTTGGCGATGTCGGCCATCTGCAGTCGCCCACCGGGGCGCAGCACCCGTATCACCTCGTCGAAGACAGCCTGCTTGTCGGGACAGAGGTTGAACACGCCGTTGCAGATCACGACGTCGGCCCAACCGTCCTCGACGGGCAGCTCCTCGGCGAGCCCCTCACGGAACTCGACGTGCGACAAGCCCAACTCCGCCGCGGTCGATCGCGACTTGTCCAGCATCTCCGACGTCATGTCGACCCCGATCACCCGGCCCATGTCACCGACGAACCCGGCCGCGACGAAGGTGTCGAACCCGGCACCCGAGCCGATGTCGACCACGCGCTCGCCCGGCGACATCCTGCTGAGCGAGAACGGATTCGCAACCCCCGCAAAGGACTCGACGGCGGCGTCGGGCAACGCCCCCACCACTGCGTCGTCGTAGCCCAAGCGGGCAGCGAGGCGCCGCCCGGTATGGAAGTGGAACGTGCCGTGCGGATCGACGGCAACTTCTTTGTACTTCTGGCGTACCTCGGACCGCAACAACTCGGCATCGACGAACAGCTCATCACTCATCACGGACCCCCTCGGTGACGACGCAGCGACGCGTCCACGATGCCATAGTCGAGCCAGCGGTGCAACCGCCCCACCGCACCACGGCCGGTGGCGACCGACCGTGTGGCACGATGTCCAGCATCGTTGCCCGGATCCACCTTCCCGATCGGCTCGCGCCGGTGATCACGTGGCGATGGTTCCCACACGTCACGCTGTTCGCACTGGCGTTGCTGCTTCGGGTCGCGTGGGTGCTGCGGATCGATCGCGTCGGCCGATGGGCGTTCAACGATGCGCTCTACTATCACGCGACCGGAGTGAGCGTCTCGAGGGGGGACGGGTTCGGCGCGTTGGGGGTCGGCCCGTCGGCGCGGTGGCCTCCCGGCTACAGCGCGGTGTTGGGTGGCGTGTACTGGGTGTTCGGGGTCGATCCGATCGGCGGCGAGCTGTTCAACGCTCTCGTCGGCGCGCTGACGGTGGTGGGTCTGATGGTGTTCGTCGAGCATGCGATCGACCGGCGGACCGCGGTGGTCGCCGGCACGATCTTGTGTGTGCTTCCCGGCCCGATCCTGTGGACCGACGTGTTGGTCACCGAAACGCTGTACACGGCGGTGTTCGTCGTGTTGTTCATCGTGCTCGCTCGCGCCACCCCGACCTGGGGGTGGCTGGTGACGATCGGCGTGATCATCGGCCTCGGTGGTCTGATCCGTGGCGAGGCCCTGACCTGGGGGCTGTTGCCGATCGTCGCGTTCTGGCGTGAGCTGCCCAGGGTCGAGCTGGTCAAACGGGTCGCCGGGATCGCAGCGGTCGCCGTCATGGTGCTGCTCCCTTGGACGATCCGCAATGCCGTCGTGATGGACGCCTTCGTCCCGGTCGCCACGAACGCCAGCCAAACCTTGTGGTCCGGTCACAACCCCGCAGCGACCGGGGCCCAGACCTACCCGCCCGACTCGTACTACGACCAGTTCGACGAAACGGTGCCGCTGCGCGAGCTGCAGTCGAGCAAGGCGCTGCGCAACGACGCGCTCGACTACATGTTCACCCACCCGTTGCGCGAACTCGAATTGATCCCGCTGAAGTTGATTCACCTGAACCGCGGCGACTCGTATGCCCTCGACTGGGTCAACGACGCTCCCGACGGCCCACCGATCTCATCGATCAACGTCGAGCGGATCAGCATCATCGCCGACGCCTCCTACTACGCGTTGCTCGCGTTGACCCTGCTGGGTGCGTTCACGCTGGGTCGATCGTTCTGGGCAACCCGCGGCGGTCGCCTGATCGCCGCGTCGTTCCTGACCGCTCTGTTCCTCTACGGATTCCTCTACTACGGGAACTATCGGTACCGCGTGCCGTACGAGCCGCTGATGGTCGTGGTCGCTGCGACGGTGCTGACGCGCCTGTGGGCTCGGCGGCGCGAGTGGTCCCGCCCGCTCACCTGAACGGGTCAGGTGTGGCGGATGCTCATGCCGCCGTCGACCGGGATGATCGCGCCGTTCACGAAGCTCGACGAGGGCAGGCACAAGTTGAGCGTCATGTGCGCTACCTCCTCGGGCACGCCGTAGCGCCGCAACGGCACGCGCCGCCGTGCGTATGTCTCCTTTGCCTTGTCGGGAATGGTCTCGGTCATGCCGGTCAGGATCGGGCCGGGGCAGACGCAGTTGACCGTGACGCCGTGGCTGCCCAGCTCGACCGCCATGCTCTTGGTCAACCCGACGACACCCGACTTCGCCGCGGTATAGGCGGCCATGCCGGCGGTGGTGACGATCGCTTCCGTCGATGCGATGTTCACGACGCGCCCGCCGCCCGAGCTGGTGAGCCAAGGCAGTGCGAACCGGACGAGGCGCGCGTGAGCGGTGAGATTGATGTCGAGTGTCGCGGCCCAGTTCGACTCGAACAGGTCGTCATCTTCGAACATCGAGGTCGGCAGCGCGACGCCGGCGTTGTTGATCACGATGTCGATGCCGCCGAACTCGGCGACGGTCGCGTCCACCAGATTTCGCAACTGATCGGCCGAAGCCACGTCGCAAACGACGCCGAGCGCGGCATCGCCACCGTGCACGGCCCGAATCTCGTCGACGACCTGGTGCACGCGCTCGGCGCCGAGGTCGGCGACCACGACATGCGCCCCCTCGTCAGCGAACAGCCGCGCTGTGGCGCGACCCATGCCACTGGCGGCGCCGGTGACGATGGCGCGTCGCCCAGAAATCGAGCGGGACAGTTCCGTGAGCCGGGTCGTGTCTGCCATCTGCCGAAACTACCGAACGCGGGCGTCACCCGCAGTAGAAAGGTCAGGGTGCAGGTGCGAACGCGACCGCTGCGAGCGGTGGCACCGTGATCACGACCGACTGGTGACGGTCGTGAGAATCGAGTGGCACCGTATCGACGCTGCCGAGGTTGCCGATGCCGGCACCGCCGAACAGGTGTGAGTCGGTGTTCAACAGCTCGTTCCAGGTGCCGGGCACCGGAACGCCGAGACGGTAGTTCTCCTGAGGGGTCGGGGTGGCGTTGAGCACCACCAGCACCGGCCGTGCGGCGCCGGTCGGGTCGGTGCGGAGCCAGGCAAACACACCCCTGGCGGCATCGTGGGCCTCGACCCACTGCATGCCGGGACCGCCGTTACCGGCGTCGGTGTCGCCGCGGTGCAGCGCCGGTTCGGTCTGGTACAGCCGGTTCAGCTCGGCGATCAGCCGTCGAACACCGTCGTGCATCGGCACATCGTGCAGCCCCCAGTCGAGGGTGCCGTCGTGGTTCCACTCGGATCGGGTCGCGAGCTCGCAACCCATGAACAGCAGCTTCTTGCCGGGCTGGAACCACTGCATCGCATACAGCAGCCGCAGGTTGGCGAACTGCTGCCAGTCGTCGCCGGGCATCTTGCTGAGCAGCGACCCCTTGCCGTGCACGACCTCGTCGTGGCTGAGCGGCAACACGTAGTGCTCGCTGCCCATGTACACCGATCGGAACGTCACCTCACCGTGGTGCCAGGCACGATGGATCGGATCGCGCTGCATGTACTGCAACGTGTCGTGCATCCAGCCCATGTCCCATTTGCCGCCGAAGCCGAGGCCGCCGAGGTAGGTCGGCCGGCTGACCCCGGCGTAGGCCGTCGACTCTTCGGCATGCGTGACGATGTCGGGGTGTTCGCCATACACCGTCTCGTTGAACTGGCGCAGAAACGCGATCGCCTCGAGATTCTCGCGCCCGCCGTAGATATTCGGGATCCATTCTCCGGCGTTGCGCGAGTAGTCGAGATACAGCATCGACGCCACCGCGTCCACGCGTAGTCCGTCGACGTGGTACCGCTCGAGCCAGCACATCGCGCTGGAGATCAGGAACGCCCGCACCTCGTTGCGGCCGTAGTTGAAGATCGCCGAGTTCCAATCGGGGTGGAAACCCTGACGCGGGTCGGCGTGCTCGTAGAGGTGGGTGCCGTCGAACTGGGCGAGGCCGCTCGCGTCGGTCGGGAAGTGGGACGGTACCCAGTCGAGTAGCACCCCGAGTCCGCGCTGGTGCAGCCGGTCGATCATCGCCATCAGATCCGTCGGTGAGCCGTGACGTGCGGTGGGGGCGAAGTAGCCGGTGGTCTGATAGCCCCACGAACCGTAGAACGGGTGCTCCATGATCGGCAGCAGCTCGACGTGCGTGAAACCGTGCGCGAGGCAGTGATCGGCGAGCGGGTCGGCGAGGTCGCGGTAGTTGGGGAAGCGCTGGCCTTCGGTGACGGTGCGCCCCCACGACCCGAGATGCATCTCGTAGATCGACATCGGGGCATCGAGGCGATGACGCTCGCCGCGTGTGGTCATCCAGTCGCCGTCGCCCCACGTGTGATCGAGGTCGGCGACGACCGAGTCGATCGACGGCGCGCCGTGCTGCGCCGCGCCGACGGGGTCGCTCTTGTCGATACGAGCACCCGACTGAGCGGTGATCCGGTACCGGTATGTGGTGCCGACCCCGGCACCGTCGACCCATCCCGACCACACGCCCGAGGTACCCTGCGGGTGCAGCTCGGTCTCGCCGACCCACCCGTCGAAGTCGCCGACGACGTGTACCGCCCGTGCCGATGGTGCCCACACGGCGAATCGACAGCCGCCGGTGCCCGGTTGGGCGCCGAGCTGCTCGTGCAGACGGCGATGTGTGCCCTCGCCCAACAGATGCAGGTCGAGATCGGGGATCGATGCGTTCGTCATCGTGACGTTGCCTCGCTGCGGCGGCGGCTACGGGCCGCCGGCCGCTGATAGTCGGATGGATGGGTCATGGCGCGATCATCTCGGCGACCGCCGCCAGCGGCCAGTGGACCCAGTCGGGCCGGTTCGCCAGTTCGTAACGCACCTCGTACAAACCTTTCTGGAGAGCGTACGCGGCGAGTAGCAGATCGGCCGCCGAGCGGTCGGCGGGCACGAGGCCGGCCTCGGCCGCGGCGGCGAGGTACGAGTCCGTGATCGTCGCACACGTCGCACGCGTCCACGCCGCTCGACTGTCATCGAGCTGAGACCGGTCGACCTCGGCCACCAACCCGCGCTCAGCCGCAGTGTCGAGCGCACTCCGACCCGCATAGTCGACCGAACGCAACAGCCCGGCAACATCGGTCAGCGGCGATTTCATGATGCGGCGCTCGCCGATCGGCCGACCGGGTTCGCCCTCGAAGTCGATGAAGGTGATGTCGTTGCCCGACCGCAGGATCTGGCCGAGGTGGAGATCGCCGTGCACTCGGATGCGGCGGGCATCCAGCTTGTCGGTGCGCAACGTGTCGAATCGAGCCAATACGACGTCGACGGGCTCGCGCAGTGCGAGCGTCGCCGGGGTGTCCAGCTTGGCCCGGGCCAGTGCGCGCTGTGTGGCGCGTACGCTGTTGCGCAGGGTCTGCAGCAGCGAACGTTGCCACAGCAGGGTGAATGGCAGGGGCGCCATCTGGTCGGTGCCGTCCGAGGCTGCCAGCGCAGCGTGCAACTCGGCCGTTCGCCGCCCGAGCAATTCGGCCATCCACGGCGTCTGGTCGCTGACGTCCCCGAATCCACCTCGGTGCTCGATGCCGATCGCCAGCTCGTCGAGTGTCCACGACCACAGGTCGCCGTCGTTCGCGATCGCATCATGGACGATGACGACGTCGGCAGGTAGCGACTCGCCCGACAGGTCGATCTCGAGGGTCGCTGCGACACCCGGCACCTGTTCGAACCCGTGAGCGGTGAGATGCGCCGGGAGCTCGACGTCGGGGTTCGGCCCCGGCTCGAGTCGCCGCACGAGTTTGGCGATCAGCTGATTCGCGATGATCACCGAGGAGTTCGACTGCTCGACCCCCAACGGCACGAGATCTCGGGACGACTTGACCAGTCGCGAGACCCCCGGTCGGCGCGGCAATCCGCGTGCCGTGCCATAGCGAGCGGACATCGTGCGCCGGTTGAGCGCGGCAGCGGCCACGGCCATCGCTCCGTCGGGACCGGCCATCGCGTCGACCAACAGTGCACCGTCGTCGAGCGACGCGATGACCGCACCCGGTGTCTCGCTGGCGGCCAGCGTCGCCAAGCGACCCGTCGCCCGCATCACCGGTACTGCGTACCGGTGATCGTCGCCCTCGGTGAAGGCCACCCGGACGATCAGCAGCGACACATCGGTCTCGGGATGGCGCAACGTCACCGTGTCTTCGATCACCACGTCGCGGGCGGTCAGCTCCTTGCCCGCATACCAGCGCCGCGTCGGCAACCACTGCCCCAGGGCGCGGGCGAGTGCCGCTCGGCGGCGCAGCACCTCGGCCCACGATCCGCGCAGGGTCGGCAGCTCGACCGTGATCTCCGACGCATCGGGTGGTGCCTCGAGCGAGAACCAGAAGAAACCGTACGGGGCGAGTGTGAGGTGGTACGGCGAGTCGGAGATCGTGCCGAACCGGGTGTGACCGAATGCCTCGACGGGCACGTGGTGGGCGAAGTCGCGAAGATCGAGCTCGACGTGCTGGGCGAGTCGTGACAGGTTCGCCACGCACAGGAACGGCTCTTCGTCGGGCAGCGAGCGCACGAACGCGAGCACGTGTGGATTGTCGGGGTCGAGGAACTCGATCGAGCCGCGCCCCAACACGGGACGACGTTTGCGCAGTGCGATCAATTGGCGCATCCACGACAACAGCGATGCCGGGTCGTTGGTCTGGGTGTCGACGTTGAGGCTCTCGTAGTGGTAGCCCTGCTCGGTGATCAGCGGGAGGTACAGCCGGTGTGGGTTCGAGCCCGAGAAGCCGCCGTTGCGGTCGGACGACCACTGCATGGGTGTACGGACGCCGTCTCGATCGCCGAGATAGACGTTGTCGCCCATCCCGATCTCGTCGCCGTAGTACAGCACCGGGGTGCCGGGCAGCGAGAACAGCAATCCGTTCAGCAGCTCGATCTTGCGACGGTCGTTGCCCAGCAGCGGAGCGAGGCGGCGCCGGATGCCGAGGTTGATGCGCATCTCCGTGTCTCGGGCGTAGGCCCGCAGCATCATCTGGCGTTCCTCGTCGGTGACCATCTCGAGTGTGAGCTCGTCATGGTTGCGCAGGAACGTGGCCCACTGGCAACCGTCGGGTGGCAGCGGCGTCTGTTCGAGGATGTCGGTGATCGGAGTGCGATTCTCGGTCTGCACGGCCATGAACATGCGCGGCATCAGCGGGAAGTGGAAGTTCATGTGGCACTCGTCGCCGTCACCGAAGTAGGCGACGGCGTCCTCTGGCCATTGATTCGCCTCGGCCAGGAACATGCGGTCGCCATAGTTGCGGTCCATGTGCGCCCGCATCCGCTTCAAGAACGCGTGGGTCTCGGGGAGGTTCTCGCAGTTCGTGTCGTCGCGTTCGTAGAGGTACGGGATCGCGTCGAGACGCAGCCCGTCGACGCCGAGGTCGAGCCAGTAGTCGAGCAACTCGAGAATCGCCGCCTCGACGGCCGGATTGTCGAAATTGAGATCGGGTTGGTGCGAGTAGAAGCGGTGCCAGTAGTACTGCTGGGCGACCGGGTCCCAGGTCCAGTTCGACGCTTCGAAGTCCTGGAAGATGATGCGAGCATCGCTCCACCGCGTGGGGTCGTCGGTCCACACGTAGAAGTCGCGCTCGGGCGAACCGGCGGGGGCGTGACGGGCACGTCGGAACCACGCGTGCTGATCGCTGGTGTGGTTGATCACCAACTCGGTGATGACGCGGAGGCCGCGATCGTGGGCGGCCGCCAGGAAACGCTTGAACGACCGCATGTTGCCATAGTCGGGGTGCACCGAACGGTAGTCGGCGATGTCATAGCCGTCGTCGCGCAGCGGTGACGGGTAGAACGGCAGCAGCCACAGCGCGGTGACGCCGAGGTCGACGAGGTAGTCGAGCCGCGAGGTGAGGCCGTCGAAGTCCCCCGTGCCGTCGCCGTTCGCGTCCTGGAACGCACGCACGTGCAGCTCGTAGATGACGGCATCCTTGAACCAGTCGTTCCCGATCGTCGGGTCTGGTCTCCGCTGCGCTGTGACTGCTCCCTTCCTGCGACGGGTCGCCGGCCCCTGCCTCGCCGCGTCCGTCGTGGTCGTTCGAGCGCTCACGTGTCTCCCTCTTGACTGTCGGTCGCGGCGTCCGGAAGGGCCGGCGCGAGGTGGCGGACGGCGAAGACGTGGGCTGCTCCGCCACGGCCCGGCGTGAGCTCGACATAGTTGTGCCAGCCGCGCCATCGGTACACACCGCCGCCGAGCAGGTCGTGCACCTCGAATTCGTCGTCGTCACCGAGGCCGATCCCGAATGTTGCGGGGTCGACGTGCACGCTGCCGGCGCGCCGATTGTGGGTGTCGACGTTGACGACGCACAGGATCGGGTCGCCGACGCCGAGCGGGTCGGTCTTGGTGAAGCACAACAGGTCACCCGAGTCGGTGTCGTGGAACCGGAGCGTGCGCAAGTGCTGCATCGCCGGTTGCGAGCGGCGGATCTGGTTGAGCCGCGTGAGCAACGGTGCGATCGAGTCGGGATCGTCGAGATGCCAGGTACGTACCTGGTACTTCTCGGAATCGAGGTACTCCTCCGAGCCGAGCTTGATCGGCCGATGCTCGAGCAGCTCGAAGGCGGGGCCGTACACGCCCCAGTTGGCCGACAGCGTCGCGGCGAGGATGGCGCGGTTGACGAACATCTCGCGGCCACCGTGCTGGAGCTGTTCGGTGAGGATGTCGGGGGTGTTCGGCCAGGCGTTCGGTCGATACGAGTCGACCGTTCGGGTCGCGAGATCGGTGAAGTACTCGCGCAACTCCCAGCCCTGGTGGCGCCAGGCGAAGTACGTGTACGACTGGTTGAACCCGACCTTGGCGAGCCGCTCCATCACCCGCGGCCGCGTGAACGCCTCGGCGAGGAAGATCGTCTCGGGATGATCGTTCCGGATCGAGTCGATCGCCCACTCCCAGAAGGGGAATGCCTTGGTGTGCGGGTTGTCGACCCGGAAGATGGTGATGCCCTGATCGATCCAGAACTGAATCACACCGGCGAGTCCCCGCCACAGCGCCTTCCAGTCGGACGACTCGAAGTCGATCGGATAGATGTCCTGGTACTTCTTCGGTGGGTTCTCCGCGTACTGGATGGTGCCGTCGGCGCGATGCGCGAACCACTCCGGGTGCTCGGTGACCCAGGGGTGATCGGGCGTGCACTGGAAAGCGATGTCGAGCGCCAGCTCGATGCCACGCTCGCGGCACGCGGTCGCGAGCGCGTGCACGTCGTCGAGCGTGCCCAGATCGGGATGCACAGCGAGGTGATCGGCGATGCCCCAGGGGCTGCCGACGTCGTCGGGTTCAGCTTCCGTGGTGTTGTTGCGGCCCTTCCGGTTCGCTTCTCCGATCGGGTGGATCGGTGGCAGGTACAGCACGTCGAACCCCATTGCCGCGACGTAGTCGAGTCGATCGATCGCGTCGCGCAGTGTGGCGTGACCGGTGGCAGGAGCAATCGTCGAGCGTGGAAAGAACTCGTACCAGGCGCTGAACCTGCCCCGCTCCGGGTCGACGTCCAACGGCAGCGGGCCGCTGGACGCGAGCGGTTCGCGGTCGGCGTACCGCCAGAAGATCTCGCTCCAGTCGGCACCGATCGACGTCGTGTCGCCCGCGGTCAGCTCGGTCAGCCAGCCCTCGAGCCGGGCGACGTCAGCTTGCGTCGTGTCCTTCGCAGCTCGCGCCCGTTCGAGCAGGCCCTGCAGGAGTGCACAGCCCGCCATGAGCTCGACCGTGACGTCCAGGTCGGCCTCGACCTTGCGTTCGGTTCCGTGACGCCACGTCTCGGGATGGTCCGACCACCCGATCACCTCGTACTCGTGGTGGCCGAGCTTGGTCGGCATGAAGGTGGCGTGCCATCGATCGTTGCCCTCGAACTCCATCGCGATCTCGGTCCACTTGCCGCTGCGACCCTTCGATGCCACGTGCCGCCAACGCAGCGCGGCGTCAACGGCGTCGTGGCCATCGCCGAACACGTCGGCGCGCACGGTCACCGGCTCGCCGAGCGCCGCCTTCGCTGCGAACATGCCGCCGTCGACGACCGGCGCGACCGGCTCGATGACGACGCGGGACGGTCGATGAGTTGGCAGTTTCGGCATCGTCGAGGTGTGCTCCCGGGCAACATCGTGGGCTTGAATCGTGTCTCAGCCCTCATTCATACCCGATCCGAGGGCCTCCCGGTCGAGGTCGCTGGTCAGAACCGGGTGACGCGACGAGGGAGCCACCCGCCGATGGCTCCCTCGTCGACGATGTGATCGGTTGCTCAGTGGACGTCGACGTCGACCCAGACGAGGCGGTGATCCGAGCTCGGGAACGGGAACGTGCCGACCAGCGCGAACAGCGGATCGGACGCCAACGGCCAGAACACTTCGGCGTCGGTGATCTTCATGTTCTTCGACGGCAGCACGTAGTCCGCCCGGAGGTTGCCCGGGGCGAAGTCGGCGAAGTCGGCGGTGTCGAACGCCGGATCGCTGAGGTGAGTCGTGTTCGCGCCGCCCTGGAGCACCGCCTGCTCGGGCCCGCCCAGGCTGTCCGGGGTGACCTTGGTGTTGACCTTCGGGTTGTCGAGCAACTGCTGCACGGCGCCGGGGATGCTGTCACCGTCGAGCGGATCGGAGTTCTGGTCGCCGGCGATCACGAAACGGGCGCTGCCGCCCAGCCCGCCGAAGTCGCCGGCGTCGTCGTAGATGTACGACGCGGTGCCGCCACCCTTGACGTAGTCGGCCCAGAAGCGGATCTCGTCGAAGTTGCGCTTGCCGTTGCGGTCCTCGGGGCCGTCGAACACGGGTGGCGTCGGATGGCTCACGAGGAAGTGCACTTCGCGGTCGCCGACCCACATCGGTACGTCCCAATGGCTCTTCGACGACAGACGCACCACGTCGAGCTCGTCCGCCGAGAACCACGGGGTGCCCGGCGGGTCCTCGGGCAGCAGTGCACCCGGCATGTCCTTCCAGAGGAAGTTCTGGAACGTGCGGATCTCGTCGACATCGATCGGGTGCATCGAGTACACGACCATGCCGAACTGCCCCGGGAAAAAGCCGAAGCCGAATGCATCGTCGGGTCCACCGATGTTCCCGTCGTTGTTCAGATCGAACCCCGACGGTATGCCGGTGTTGGACGGCGCGACGTAGCGGAACGGGTAATCGATCGGATCGGCGCCACCTTGGCCGATCGACAGGTAGTTCTGCTGGAACCGCGCCGCGCCGACGCCGCCGGCGTCGTAGTCGAACTCGTTGATCAGCAGCACCTCGGGCCGCGCCCGCTGGATGATCTCGGCGATCGTCGCCGGCTGGGCGCTGCCGGCGGTCGCCAGCTCGAAGGCGAGGTCGCCCTCGTTGAACCGGTTCAGCGACGCGTTGAACGTCGCGTAGCGGGCGTCCTCGACGGCCTTGACCGCGTGCTGCCACGCCTTCTTGTAGTGGTCGATCGCCTTGTCGAAGTCGCCGTCGGCGATCTCGTCGGCGGCCTTCGCGAGCTCGGACTGGGCCTTGGCGATGTCGCTCGCCTTGCCGCCGGTGTTGATCGCGATGTCGAGCGCCGCGTTGGCCAGCAGGTCGTCGGCGGCGAGCAACCGGTCGATCGCCGCTTGCGGCGCAGCCGCCGCGGAACCCGTGACCTTGTCGAGCTCCTTGACCGCCTTCTTCTCCTCGTCGAAGACCTTGTTGCCGTCCTTGCCGTTCAGGTACGAGTCGTCGAGCCAGCGATCGGGGTCGAGGCTGTCGTCGATCGCGTCGATCGCCTTCTCGATCGCCTTGTCGTCCTTCGAGCTGCCGGTCGGGAGGAGTGCTTCGAGATCGGCGCGGGCCGCTTCCTTCAGCCCGCGGGCCGTCTCCGTAACCCCCAGCTCGAGGCCGACGATCACCGGGTCGTGGTCGGAGGAGCGATAGGCGTCCGGCGCGTAGATCGCCTGCTGCGGCGGCTGCTTGAACGACGTGTCGTAGTCGATCAGGTCCGCCTCGTCGGCGTTGATGTGCCAGATGGTGACGCCGGTGACCTGGTCGACCAGGTCGGCGTTGGCCAGCGCGTGGTCGAGGTAGCCGGTCTGGCCGTCGAACACGTAGGAGTAGGCGTCCTCGCCGAGGTACTGGAACACGAGATCGGTGTAGTCGTCGCTCGTGCCGAGCGTGTCGTCGCCGCCCGCGATGATCGCGTCGATCGGCGTCTCCTTGTCGTACGAGTTGAGGTCGCCGATGATCAGGAAGTCGGCGTCGCCGCTCCCGGTCGGATCGATCGCCGCCCAGTCGACCAGCGCCTCGGCCGCCATCGTGCGCGTGACGTTGCAGTTCCCCGAGCCGTCGCCGGTGTCAGGGTCGCCGACGTCGGCGCAGCTCGAGCCCTTCGACTTGAGGTGGTTGACCGCCACGGTGACGACACCGCCAGTGGCGTTGTCGGCGAACGTCTGGGCCAGGACAGGACGGCTCTTGGTGTCGATGAAGCGGGGGTCGACGCTGCTGTCGAGGATCGCGTACGGTCCGACGGGCGACACCGATGCCGGCTTGTAGATCATCGCCACCTTGATCGCGTCGGTGCCGATCGTGCCGGTGTCGATCGCGTCGTAGACGCCTGCGCCGACCACCGCGTTGAGGCTGTCGACGAGGTTCCCGACGGCGTCGCCGTTCAGGCCCGCGAGATCGTTGTTCTCGATCTCGATCAGTCCGAACACGTCGGCGTCGATCGCTGCGAGGGCGGCCACGATCTTGTCGCGCTGGCGGGTCAGCTCGTTGGCATTGTCAGCGCCGCGACACTCTTGATCCCGGTTGGGCCCGCAGATGTCGTTGACGCCGTCGTCGATCGTCGTGAAGTAGTTCAGGACGTTGAACGAGGCGACCGTGATGTCGCCGCCGACCGGGTCGGGGGCCGCGGTGCGCGGGTTGGTATTGGTGTAGTCGGCGCCCTGCGTCGGCTGGATCCGGTACAGGCCGAAGCCGTAGTCCATCACGCCGGTCACGTTGGCCACCGTGTCGCCGCCACGGAACAGGTTGGTGAGGTCGAATTCAGCGCCATTCGGATGGATCGCGGGATCGGGGTTCTGGCTCGTGCGCCCGTCGTCGAGCGTGATCCGGTTGAGGAGGAAGTCGGCCGCTGCTGCGATGGCTGCCGGTCCGGGCTCGAACTCCGCGGTCGGCGTCAGCCGCCGCTCCGATGTGAGCACGATCTCGCCGAACCGGTCGAAGTTGAAGTACTCCGAGATGACCAGGTCCTGCGGGAAGACGACCGACATCCCCTCGTACCGCTCGAAGTCGTCGACCGACGTGACCGGCAGCGACGGCACAGCGCGTGTGGGCGGCGGCGGCGGCGGGTTGTTCTCGCTACTCAGGACGGTGACGCCGGTGAACGAGGTGATCTCGGTCAGGCCGTTGAACTCCGACACCGGCCCTTCGACACGCACCAGATCGCCGATCGCCACGTCGACCGCCGGACTGCTGCTACTGCTGCCGTCGAAGACGAAGATGCCTTCGGAGGTGAGCGGATCGGTGTCGGCGTCGGCGTCCTCCTCCTGGACGTGGAAGCCGTTCAGGTCGCCGTTCGTGCCGGCGGGACCGTTCTGGAAGTCGCCGACGACGATGCCCTCGATGGTCACGGTTGCGCCGACGAGCGGGCTGACCAACCCCGGGCCCTGGACGTCGTGGATCAGCGTGATCCCGACGACCTGGATCTGCAGGTCGCAGGTCGCTGTGTGACCGGTGGAGTTCACGGCCTCGACGGTCGCCGTGTAGAACCCGACATCGGCGAGCGCGTCGAGGTTCAAGTCCAGCGTCGCCGTGCCGCCGACGCCGGCGGACGGCGTGAACGTTCCCTCGGTGAGACTGCCGCTCGGCGATACGTCGTCCGATACGAGCGTCATGTCGATGACGGTGTCGTCGGCGTCGCTGGCCGAGATGGTCGTCGAACCGGCGACCCCCGCGTCGGTGACGAGTGACGAACTGCAGTCGATCAGGAGCGGGTCGCCGGCACCGCCGCAGTTGGCGGTGTGGGCGCCGAGGCCGGACACCGTGTCTTGCGAGAACACGTTCCATTCGATCGACGCGTCGAACGCGTCGGTCTCGTCGGTATCACCCGCACAGACCGTGTCCATGCGCTGGAGCGTGTCGTTGAGACCGCCACCGGGCCACTCGGTCCCCGGATCGGTTCCGACCTGGCCGAACGCGTCGATCACCGCACCGTTCTTGCGCAACACGACCGCGTCATCGCCGTTGAAGTTGATGACTGCCGAGCTGATCAGATCGGCTTGGGCGAGGATCGCCGCGTTAGCGGACCCATGAGCGATCACGAAGACCTCGCCGTCTGCCACGGTGCCGGTCAACGCCACGCTCTGGCTGACCGTCGACGAACCGTTGCTGTACAACTCCAACGTGTACGACCCGGCGCTCATGTCGACCGCACCACCGGTGCCGTTGTAGATCTCGATCGCCTTGTTGAACGACGACCCCTCGACGTACTCCGACATGAACAAGTCGGACGTACCGCTACCGCCGCAGTTGGCGGTGTGGGCGCCGAGGCCGGACACCGTGTCTTGCGAGAACACGTTCCATTCGATCGACGCGTCGAACGCGTCGGTCTCGTCGGTATCACCCGCACAGACCGTGTCCATGCGCTGGAGCGTGTCGTTGAGACCGCCACCGGGCCACTCGGTCCCCGGATCGGTTCCGACCTGGCCGAACGCGTCGATCACCGCACCGTTCTTGCGCAACACGACCGCGTCATCGCCGTTGAAGTTGATGACTGCCGAGCTGATCAGATCGGCTTGGGCGAGGATCGCCGCGTTAGCGGACCCATGAGCGATCACGAAGACCTCGCCGTCTGCCACGGTGCCGGTCAACGCCACGCTCTGGCTGACCGTCGACGAACCGTTGCTGTACAACTCCAACGTGTACGACCCGGCGCTCATGTCGACCGCACCACCGGTGCCGTTGTAGATCTCGATCGCCTTGTTGAACGACGACCCCTCGACGTACTCCGACATGAACAAGTCGCCGGTTGCCGCAGTGGCGGTGTCGGTACTGGCCGATACCACGAGCCCTGTTGCGAGCAGTGTGAATACCGAGAGGGCTCGCCACCCTCGCGTTCGGAAAATCGACATCAGGGGATCTCCTTCGTCTGGTCGACGTCCGAACGAGCCGAAACGAACAACACCGCCGAGGTCCGCCGGACGTGAGATTTGTCGCCTGGTGTCGACAGTACGCGTACGGCATGAACGCAGGCCAGCGACCCGATGAACATCTCACGCGTCTTGAGAGAACTGTGCGCAAGAACTGACCGAACGTTGGCGCGCGGCCGCGGGTTCAGCCGAAACGCGACACCAGATCGTGGCCGACCTCAGCGAGCCGGTCGGGGCGGAATGTCGCCACGATCGTTTGGGCGACGCCGACCGCGGCCAACGAATCGATCCGGCCATAGAGGGCATCGCCCGGCTTGCCCATCGCCATCGCGTACACCGGTATCGCACCGCCGTCGCGGCCGTGCTCGGCGGCGGTCCGCTTCATCACGTCGATCAGTTCGCTGATTTCCCCCGCTGTCGCGCTGCCGGGGAAGAACGCGTCGCCTCGTGCGCCGGCCCGTCGAGCCGCCGCCTCGGTATGGCCGCCGATCACGATCGGCACGGTGGCGTCCACGGGGCGCGGGCGCGAGATGCAGTTGTCGAAGTCGACGAACTCGCCGTGGAAGCTGGCCTTGTCCTGTGTCCAGAGCGCACGGATCGCGTCGATGTACTCGTCGAGGCGCTTGCCGCGGGCCGCGAACGGAACCCCGAGCGCGTCGAACTCCTCCTTCAGCCAGCCCACCCCGACACCCAGATCGACGCGGCCGCCCGACAGGTGGTCGAGGGTGCCGACCGCCTTGGCCGTGATCACCGGGTTGCGCTGGGTGGCGATCAGGATGCCGGTGCCGAGCCGCAGCGTCGTCGTGTGGGCGGCCGCCCACGTCAACCAGATCAGCGGGTCGGGCAGGTCGAAATCCTCGGCGCCGCCGGCCATCTTGCCACTCTGGTCGTAGGGATACTTCGACTCGTACCCGGATGGCACGACGACGTGCTCGACCGTCCAGGCGGTCGTGAAGCCGCCTGCCTCGGCCGCCTGCACCACGGCCTTCGCCCCGTCGGGCGACGAGCCGTGGCCGGTGTTGGCGAACATGATTCCGAACTGCATCTCTGACCTCCTGTACGTCGCATCACGACAACCGTGATCTTCCCGGTCGCAGGCCGACGCGGCGACGACCGTAGTCTGGCGACATGGATCGGCAGTATGTGGACGTTTCCGTGGAGGGCCCGGTCACGACCGTGACCCTCGACAACCCCGCCAAGCGCAACTCGCTCGCGCTCGACGTGATGCTCGAACTCACCGACGTGTTGCGCGAGATCGGTGACTCCGATGCGCTCGGCGTCATCATCGCCGCCGAGGGCCCGGTGTTCTCGGCGGGTCACAACTTCGGCGACATGGTGGGGGTCGAGTTGCCCGACGCCCAACATCTGCTGCACGTGTGCACCGACATGATGAACATGGTGCAGCACATCCCACAGGTCGTGATCGCCAAGGTCGCCAAGCTCGCCACCGCAGCGGGGTGCCAGCTGGTCGCCACGTGCGACATGGCGATCGCCGCCGAGTCGGCCGGGTTCGCCCTGCCCGGCGGCAAGGGCGGGCTGTTCTGCAACACCCCGTTGGTGGCGGTCGCCCGTCAGATCGGCCGCAAGCGGGCGCTCGAGATGGCGATCACCGGCGACGTCGTGCCGGCCGCCACGGCCGCCGAGTGGGGCCTGATCAACCGTGCCGTTCCCGACGACGAGCTCGACGACGCCGTCGACGACCTGATGAGGCGCTCGATCCGCGGCAGTGCACTGTCGAAGGCGGTCGGCAAGCGGGCGTTCTACGCCCAGGTCGACATGGACCAGCCGAAGGCCTATGCGTACGCGATCGAGGTGATGGCCGCCGGGGTCGTGACCCCCGACGGCCAGGAGGGGATCAACTCGTTCCTCGAGAAGCGCAGGCCGAACTTCACGCAGCGAGCGCAACCTCGCGCAACCGGCCGGTGATCCGGTCGCGCCGGTTGCGGATCGTTCTGGGCGTCACCTGCAGCTCGCGGGCCAGGTCGATCGCCCGTGGTGAGTCGACCAGCTGACGCATCAGTTCGATGTCGCCGGCGGACACGCCTGCGGCGAGCGCGTCGACCAGCAGCTCGTCGAGTTCGTCGCTGGCGCACGGAGGTGACGAGGCGACGTGCGATTCGTCGATGACGACCGGGCGTTCGGTGGCCGACCGTCTGCGCTCGGCCGATCGGAACGCCCGATAGTCGGCGTCGGAGATCAGTGCCGCGGCGAGACACGCCGGCCTGCGCCGGGGGTTGTAGGTGCGGATCGAGATCCACAAGGTCGCCAGCAGCTCGTCGAAGGCCGCATCGCCGTATCCGCCGCGGCGGCGTCGGCGAACCACCGCCAGCAGGCCGGGCAACAATCGTTGCACGAGCACCCTGGCCGCCAGCTCGTCATGCGCGGCGGTCAGCAACAGGGCCCGCAGGCGTCGCTCGGTGTCGGCTGTGGCGGGCGTCTCGAACCCGACCGCCCTCAACACCTGGTCGAGATCCGCGAGGTGGGCCTCCACGAGCCCCCATCCGGCGGCGCGGCGCAGCGCATCGGGACGGGTGCGGAGCCGGCCCCATTCGAGGGTGAGCCGGCGGCCGGTGGTGGGAGCTGCGAGATCGGGTCGAGGCATGGCGCCACCGTGCAGGAACACCCTCACCGGGGGTCTCACAGAACCGGTCGACGCGCGGAACTCGCCCGACGTGAGGTCTCACAGCGCCCGAGCGCCCCTCACAGGCCCTGGTCAGCGTGGGTTTCTGACAGATCGGGCCGCTCGTCACCGAGGAGGTAACGCGGCCCGGGCCCCATCTCCGCGGCTGCATCGCTCGGATTCCACAGCCCGCACGAGGCGAGCGACAGGCAACCACAGCCGATGCACTCGTCGAGTTGGTCGCGCATTCGGGTCAACAGTTCGATCTGGGCGTCGAGCCGCGGCCGCCACGAGCCGGCCAGCCGATCCCAGTCCTTGGCCGTCGGTGTCCGCTGATCCGGCAGCGACGACAGCGCCTCGTCGATCTCCCCGAGGCTCAGCCCGACCCGTTGCGCGGTGCGGATGAAGCTGACCCGTCGCATGACGTCGGCGTGATAGCGCCGATGCCCGGCGGCGTTGCGCTCGGAGTGGATGAGGCCGTGGTCTTCGTAGAAGCGCAGGGCCGATGTGGCGACCCCGGTGCGCCGGCCGATCTCTCCAATCGTGAACCGCTTGACTTCAACCATGCTTGAAGTTCTACCGTACGTTGTCGTGAAGACGACAGCTCAGCATGAGACGCCCAGCGACGGGCACGCGACGGTGGTCGGCCACATCGATGACCTCGCGGTCGCGGCGATGAAGATGGTCAAGGTCGACGGCCACCGGGTCTGTCTGGTCCGCACGAGCGAGGGAGTGTTCGCACTCGATCAGGCCTGCCCGCACGAGGGGTACGGGCTGACCACGGGCGAGCTCGACGGCAACCTGATCACGTGTGCCTGGCACAACTGGAAGTTCCGTGTGTCGGACGGCGCATGTGTGCTCGGCGAGGAAGATGTTCGCACCTATCCGGTGCATGTCGCCGAGGACGGTGCGCTGTCGGTGGCGTTCTCGCAACCCGATCCGGCCGAGCTGCGGCCTCGGTTGCTGACGAGCCTGCGGCGAGGCATCGAGAACGACTACGTCGGACAGGTGTCGCGCGACATCATTCGACTGCTCCGCGCCGATGCCAACCCCGGCGAACTGATCTGGGAGGCCGTGGCCTACGGAGCCCCGCGCGCCGATTTCGGGTGGGGGCATGCGATCGCTTCGCTGACCGACTGCCTCTCGATGGTGGATCAGTACGAGAACGACGAGCGTGCACTCCCGATCGTGCAGGCGATCGCTGGTGTCGCCGAGGTCGAGCGCGATCGGCCGGTCCAGCCGCTGCCCGATCCGCTGACCGAGATCCCCGTCGACTCTCGCCTCGAGTTCCGGCGCCTCGTCGAAGCCGAGCAGCTGGAGCCTGCGCAGGCCCTGTTGCGGGGTGCGCTGCACGCGGGCGCCGCCCCTGAGGCGCTTCGTCCGTGGTTCACCGACGTGGTCAGCGACCACCTGCTCTCGTACGGGCACGGTGCGATCTACACACAGAAGGCATTCGAGCTGCTCGAGCGAATCGGGTGGGAGCGGGCCGACACCGTACTGCCGCACCTGGTGCCTCGGCTGGTCTACGGCACTCGTGAGGACAAGTTGCCGTACATGACCCTGTTCCATCGCGGGCTCGCCCAACTCGATCTCGACCGCATCGCCGAGGCGGCGGCCGAACCGAGCGGTGGGTGGGCCGACGACGGTCGCCTGATCACTGCCCTGCTCGGCGATGATCGCACCGAGGCTGCGCTTGCGACCGGAGCCGCGTTCGCCGCCGGTGCGTCGATCGACGACGTACTGGACGTGGTCGTGGCTGTGGTCAGCGAGCGCATGCTGCGCTACGACCCGGCCGGCGAGTTCGACTTCCACGACGACTTCGGCTGGCTCGACATCACGCACGGTCTGACGTACGCGCGAGCGGCGCGTTGGCACGCGGCCGAGGCGCCGGTCACACCGGATCTGATCCGGCTCGTCTTGTGGACGGTGTTCCTGGCCAACTGGACGGGGCGCCACGAGTGGCACACGACGGTCGGCCGGCGGGTCGAGGTCGAGCCGCGTTCCGCCGACCTGCTCGCGTACGGTCGTTCGCTGCAGCACGAGGCGCTGCTCGACGGGACGACGGCGTTCATCGTGCACGCTCACGCCGTGAAGATGAGCGTCGCCGCCACCGACGAGGCAATTCGGCTCGGGTCGTCGCTTCCTCTCGATGCCACCGCCCGGTTCATGGCAGCGCCGAAACTGGAGCGCTTCGTCGCCGCGACCGTGACGAGATCGATCGACTTCCTCAGCGGACGCACCCAACGCGACTGAGCCGACCGCCGGCCGACTACGAAGTCAGCTGATGTCGCCCGTCGGCTCGGCCGTTGGTTTGCCGGCCGCCTTGGGCGTTGGTTTGGCGGCCGCTTTGGCCGTTGGTTTGGCGGCCGCTTTGGCCGTTGGTTTGGCGGCCGCTTTGGCCGTTGGTTCGCTGGCCGCCTCGGCCTTGGCAGGCGTCGACGTGGCACCGTCGGCGAGCAGTCGATAGAGCGAGGCGGTGGTGGCCTTCACCGCTTCGACGGCGGTGGTCATCTGTTCGGGTGTTCCGAAACGGCCGATCTGGCGGGCCGGGCCGGTGAGTTCGGCAATCGCCCGACGTAGTTCGCCGTGGCTACCGAGGCCGTGGTCGTCCCACGGTGTCTCGTGTCCCGCCTTCTGCTGCTCGGCGAGACGCTCTCGTCCGGTTGGGGTGAGTGCGAAACGTCGCTTGCCATCGTCCTCGGTCGATGTGATCAGCCCGTGGAACTCGAGTCGCCGAAGTGCCGGGTAGACCGAGCCGGCGCTGGGCTTCCAGCGTCCGCCGCTGCGCTCTTCGAGGGCGGTGATCAGTTCGTAGCCGTGCATCGGCTGCTCGTCGAGCAGCCCGAGGATGGCGGCGCCAACAGCCCCGCGGCGGGCGCGATGGCGACCGTGTCCGTCGGGCGCGCGGCGGCGCCGGTGTTCGTGTTTCATGCCGTGTGTCATTGCTGTTCCTTTCGGGGCACCTCTTGTGCACCTACGATTAATGTAACGACATATCGTTAAATCTCAACCTACATGTCCGGGTTCTTGAACCGTGTCGGCTCGTCGCCGGCCGGTCACACTTGGTGGCGTGTCCGCGATCGGGTTCCTCCACACGTCACCGGTTCACGTGCCGACGTTTCGAAATCTCGTCGCCGAGCTGGCCCCGCGGACTTCGGACGTGTGGGTGGTCGACGAACGGTTGCTCGAGCGGGCGCGCCGCTTGGGTGCCGCCGACCCGGAAGTCGCCGAGGGCATCGAACGTGCCCTCGCAGAACTCGATCGCCAGGGCGCCGACGTGATCGTGTCCACGTGTTCGACGATCGGGGGTGCCGCCGAGATCGTCGGGCGCCGGGTCGGTGTCGCGGTCGTCCGCGTCGACCGCGCGATGGCCGAGCGCGCCGTAGCGATCGGTGGCAGGGTCCGCGTCGTCGCCGCCCTCGAGAGCACGCTGGCGCCGACCAGTGAACAGCTCGAATCGGTGGCCGCCGACCAGGGGGTCGAGCTCGACGTGGACGTGGAACTGATCGTCGGTGCGTGGGAGCGGTTCGAGGCGGGCGACGGCGATGGCTATCTCGCCTTGATCGCCGACGCGCTCGCCGTGCACGGGCTCGACTGCGACGTGATCGTGCTGGCCCAGGCGTCGATGGCCGAAGCCGCCGATCGGGTTGCGGTGGGCGTGCCGGTGCTGAGCAGCCCGCGCCTTGCCGTCGCTGCTCTAGTCGGCTGAGGTCGAGGCGCCGACGGTCGCTGCGGCGCGCAGGCCATTGACGATGATCTGGGTGAAGCGTCGCGCGAGGTCTTGGGCGTTCTCGTCGCCGCCCCCCTTGATCTCGTTGAGCATCGCGAGCTTCGGGCCGAGCACGACGAGCCCTTGCATCGCCGACCAGCACAGCCAGACGGCGTGGTCGAGTTCGACGTCGAGGTGGTCGGCTTCGATCAGGCTGCGCACCGTGTCCTCGAGCACGCCATAAGCCTGCAGCCCGGCCCGTTGCAGTTCGGGGTCGTCAGGGTCGACGACGTCGGTTCGGAACATCACCTCGAGATGGGCGTGGTGAGAGCGGGCGAGCTCGACGTAGGCCTCGCCGATCGCGGTCAATCGTTCGACCGGATCGTCGAGGTCGGCCGCCGCGGCCGCAGTCGCGTCGTGCAGACTGTCGAACCCTTCGGCGGCTACGGATGTCAGCAGACCTCGAACGTCGCCGAAGTGGTGCGCGGGCGCGGTGTGCGAAACGCCGGCGCGTCGTGCCACCTCGCGGAGGCTGAAGGCACCGAGGCCGCGCTCGTCGATGACGTCGACGGCGGCGCAGCGCAGCGCGTTCGGAAGGTCGCCGTGGTGATAGCGGTCCGTGCCGGATGTCACGCCGTCCAGCATAGCCAACATCTTGACGGCGTACAGATCAATCTGTACATTGCCAACTTGCCATCGACAACTTGCCAATGGCAATATCCCATTGGCGATATCACGGAGGAACCATCCATGACCACGTTCGCCGACCCGGCCCCACGGGCCACGACGCTTCCCAAGACATCGCCCACGAGCCTGGGCCATCCCCGGCGGTGGGCGATCCTCGCAGTCGTGTGTCTCGCCGTGTTCGTCACCGTGCTCGACGGGACGATCGTCAACGCCGCACTCCCGTCGCTGTCGGTCGAGCTGGGCGCTTCGACCCGTCAGCTGCAGTGGATCGTCGATGCTTACCTGCTCGTGTTCACCGGCCTGCTGCTCGCGGCCGGTGGCCTGGGTGACAGATATGGCCGCAGGCGAATGCTGATCCTCGGCCTGCTCGTCTTCGGCGCCACCTCTGCCTATGCCGGCTCGGTGGGGTCGTCGGGTGAGTTGATCGCCGGCCGTGCGCTGATGGGCATCGGGGCGGCGATGATCTTCCCGGCCACCCTCGCGATCCTCACGAACGTCTTCCACGATCCCAGCGAACGGGCCAAGGCGATCGGCATCTGGAGCGCGATCAGCGGTGTCGCCGTGGCCGCCGGACCGATCACCGGCGGATGGTTGCTCGAGCACTTCTGGTGGGGGTCGGTGTTCTACATCAACGTGCCGGTGACGATCCTGGTGGCGGCAGCTGCGTGGCGTCTGGTGCCCGAATCACGCGAGAGCGCTGCGCCGCGACTCGATCGAATGGGGGTCGCACTGTCGATCGCCGCCATCACCGCGCTCGTGTTCACGATCATCGAGGCCCCGCACTGGGGATGGCTGTCGGTCGGCACACTCGGCGGGTTCGTGCTCGCGGCCGCGCTGCTGTACGGCTTCGTCCGATGGGAGCTGCGTGTCGCACACCCGATGCTGCCGGTGTCGATCTTCCGCAACCTGCGGTTCTCGGCCGCCAGCGTGGCGATCACCTCTGCGTTCTTCGCCCTGTTCGGGTTCATCTTCCTGATCACCCAGTACTTCCAGTTGGTTCGGGGCTATGGACCACTCGAGGCCGGCGTGCGAACGCTGCCCGTCGCGATCTCGATCGCCGCGGCCGCCGTGCTGTCGCCCCGGATCGTCGAGCGCGTCGGCACGACCAATGTCGTCCGGGTCGGCCTGGCACTGCTGTCGGCGTCGTTCGTCTGGATCGCGATGCGGGTCACGGTCGATACGCCGTATCTCGAGATCGTCGGACAGATGACCCTGATGGGGCTCGGCCTCGGAGCCACGACGGCTCCCGCTACCGAGTCCATCATGGGGTCGTTGTCACCGCACAAGGCCGGCATCGGGTCGGCTGTCAACGACACCACCCGGGAGCTCGGTGGCACCCTCGGCGTAGCGATCATCGGCAGCGTCTTCAGTTCGGTCTATGTCGCAGCGCTCACCGATGCCGGTGGTGTGTTCGCCCAGCTGCCGCCTGATGCGCAGGAGCTCACCGAGGAGTCGGTCGGTGCGGCGCGGTTCGTGGCGGCCGAGCTCGGCCCCAACGGGCCTGCCTACCTCGCTCAGGTCAACGAGGCCTTCCTGTCGGGCCTCGGTGTCGGCTGTCTCGTCGCCGCCGGTGTGGCGGCGGCCGGAGCCGTGTTCGCAAGCCGGTTCCTCCCCGCCCGAGCCTGATCCCGATTCGCACGGTCAAGCCCCGGGGTCCGTCGGGGCGTGTCGACTCGACGGGAAGGTCGCGCGAGACTCGATGCCGTCGACTTGATCGCCGTCGACTTGATGGAGGGTTTTCATGAACGAGCACGACGAGATCGAATTGCTGCGGGCAGAAATTGCCGAACTGCGTAACCAGCTCGAACGGTTGGTACCGCGTGTGACGCCACCACCGTCACCCGAGCAAGCCTTCGAGCCGGCGCAGCTGACGCGCCGTGGTTGGATTCGCGCCGCCGGTGCTGCCGTGGTCGGCACCGCCGTGGCGCTGCAGGGCCAGCCCGCGGCCGCGGCCGATGGCGACGCTGTGCGGGTCGGGCGGCGAAGGGCCGGCACGGCCGGCACCCAAGTCGACTTCGTCCCCGGAACCGACGACGTCGGCTTCCTGGCGCAGGCAGGGTCTGCATTCGACGTCACGTCGTCGTCGGTCAAGGCTGCGTTGGCGGGATGGTCGACCGTTGCGGAGAATCCCGTCGGGGTCTACGGCTACAGCTCCGTCGTCTCGTCGTCGGCGGTGGGCGTACGGGGCGACAGCGAATCATCGAACGGCCTCGGGATGAAGGCGGTGAACCGGTCGTCTGCGGGAACGGCGCTCTACGCCGACGGTGGAGCCGGAGTCGATGGTGTCGGGCTGCGCGCCGACGGGGGCACAGCGGTGGTCGGAGCCGGCACGAACTACGGTGCGAGCTTTCGAGGAGGCCAGGCCGGGCTGCGCATCGTCCCGATCAACGGAGTGCCTGCAGCTCGGGCCGATCAGCACTTCCAGGGCGAGCTCGATGGATCGCCGGTGGCACCGGGCACTGCCGACCTGTGGGCCTGTGTCGCCGATGGGACGCCGGGCGCCTGGCGGAAGCTGGCCGGTCCGGGCACGGCCGGGTCGTTCCATCCGATCGATCCGGTGCGGGCGTTCGACTCGCGTCGCCCGGCGCCGAGTCCGGGGTTGATCGCGAGTGGCGCGAGCCGGGTGATCTCCGTTGCCGACGGACGAGACCTCACCAGCGGCGCGGTCACGGTGGCCAATGCTGTTCCACCGGGTGCAACGGCCATCACGTACAACCTGACGATCACCGGCACCGGAGGAGCCGGCTTCTTGGCGGTCTCGCCCGGGGATGCGGTGGCTGTGGGTGCATCGACGATCAACTGGGCGGGCAGTAGTGTGACGATCGCCAATGCAGGCGTGAGCAAGCTCGACGGCAGCCGGCATATCAAGGTCTTCGCCGGCGGGATCGGCTCGACGCATTTCATCGTCGACGTCACCGGGTTCTACCTGTAGCACTGCGTTCGACGGCCGTCATGTCAGTGGGTCGAGCGACGTCAGTTCCAAGCTGACCTCCTCGTCGTACACGACATCGCCGACCGCCGAGGAGGACCTTGAACTCTTGGCAACGGTGAGCTCGACGGGTAGGCCACTGGGAGCGAGCTGCCAGTCGGCGACGTAGTGCTCGAAGAAGTGGTCGTGATCGTCGATCATCATTCGCACATGGCGAACGTCGATCGTGACTCCGTCGACGGTGCGCGAACCGGCCTCGAGCACCTCCCACGTGGGGAGCCAGGGGTCGGTGTCGAGTGTGCACGTCTGGGCGACGGCTTCGGAGGGTTCGCCCGAGACCGGCACCAGCAACACCGAGGTGTCGCACGCGACGTCTTCAGGCGTCTGTTGACCAAAGAACTCGTGGTACTGGAGCGCTTGCGGTTGCAGCTCGATACCGGCCGGTGTCGAGCACAACCGCCATTCCTCGCGGCGTTCTGCGAGCGCGTCCCAACGCAGGAGCACGCCACAACCGTCGGTCGTCACCGTGATCGCCGTCTCGGCCGGATAGTCGTGGGTGACACCCGACAAGGCGTCGATGTGTTCGAACCCGGTGGTGCGATAGACGTAGACGCCCGGCGCGACCAGGATCGGCGCAGCCGGCGGCGTCAACGTCGTCGACGCCGCCGGGGTGCTGGTCGTGAGCCAGCGCTCGGCTGCGGTGGTGGTCGCGGCGCTGGTGGCAGACACGGCGCCCGCGGTCGACGGGGCCGCGCCAGAACTCGACGGGACGGTGCTCGCCCGAAATCGACTCACCACGTCGTCGAGCTCGATCTGGTTGGTCTGATCCCGCGGGATGAACACCGCCAATGCGAACGCAGCAGCGGGGATCATGATCGCTGCTGCGATCTTCAGGTGCCGCCATCGGGCGGGCCCCACGTTCACGCGCCGACGTTAGCCCTCCGGGCACGAGTACGGGCGCGGACGTGTTCGTTCAGCCGACCGGCGACGCAATGACGGCAGGCAGCTGATCGAGTTGGGTGATCTGATGGGTGATCACGAGATCGACCGGGACCGGTTCGCGCCGCCGGTTGAACCAGCACGTGTCGATGCCGTAGTCGCTGCCGCCGCGGATGTCGCTGGTGAGGCTGTCGCCGATCATCACGGCGGTGTCCTTGGCCGGTGCGTCCAGTTGTTCGAACGCGATGTCGAAGATCTCGGGACGCGGCTTGGTGGCGCCGACCTCCGACGAGATCACGATCGCATCGAAGTACCCGGCAAGGTCGAGTCGATCGAGGCGGGCCCGTTGTACGTCGCTGAGCCCGTTGGTGATCATCGCCAGGCGAACGCTGCCCGCCAGATGGTCGAGCAGCTCGCGGGCACCGTCGTACAGCTCGCCGTAGGCACCGAGGCCCCACACGAAGGCGTCCGCCATCGCCATCGGGTCGGCATCTATCCCGACCTCGTGCACGAACCGCTCGAACCGTCGATGCCGAACCTCGCTCGGTTGGATCTCGCCCCGCTCGACTGCGGCCCACATTCCGTGATTGATCCGGAGATAGCGCTCGAAATGGTCGTCTGGGTCGGTGAGCCCGATCAGTTCCATCGTGTGTGCGTACGCCGCGATCTCCGATGCATCGGAGTCGAGCAGTGTGTGATCGAGATCGAACAGCAGGGTCGAGTAGCGCACAGCGGGTGACAGGCTAGGGCGATCGCCCCGCAGACCCCAGGTCAGCTCAACCGACGTCGCCGTACGGGCTGGCGACGACGATGACGTAGCCGTTCGGGTCGCGCAGCCAGATCTCGCGGTGATTGGCGAGCGGATTGACGTGAACGTCCTCGAGCACGTCGACGGTCGTGTGCTTGCGCGCACGGTGGATGCGTGCCGCCGCTCCGTCGAACTCGTCGGTTTCGAGGTACAACGCGACGCCGTTGCCGAAAGATTCACCGGCGCGGACCAGGTAGGGGTGCTCGTCGGCGTCCATGTCGTGGAGCTGCAATACGAGCGACCCCTGCCAGGTCAACATCTCGTACTCGTCACCGCCGTGGGCGCTCTCGAGCCCGAGCGCGTGCTGGTACCACTCGCTCGTCGCTGTCACCGACCGACACGTGAGCATCGGTTGCGGTCGCATCTCAGCCGTCTTCGCCGGGCGTCGGTTCTTCACTGTCGAGGCGCGGTGACTCGATCGTGAACTCGTCGAGCAACTCCTTGGGCATCGCCTTGTCGGCGTACTTCGACCAGTTGTCCTGGAGCGCGGTGATGAGCTGGGTGACGAACAGCGGCGACATGTTGACGCGTTGCACGAGGATGCCCGCGGCGGCCTTGCCGTGGTCGTCGAAATCGCAGCGGAGAAAATCGATGGTGAACTCGTGTGGGGAGTGTCGAACGGCGGCCGCGTTCGCCCACACACCGCCCATCTGATCGGGTTGGGTGTGGATCTTCATCGCGACAGCATGCCGTATGCGTGGGTGGGTCGCAGTAACAGCAACAAGCGACGGTCGGTGACCATCGCCCGGCGATAGTCGTCCCAGTTCTCATGTTCGCCCATGACGGATTGGAAGTAGTCGACGAGGGCGTCGACGGTGGGATCGTGCGGGTCGGCGGCGACCGGCATCAGTTCGACGTCGGCCTCGATCACGCAGTAGGCCCAGAAATCGCTCTGGGCGACGTGCAGCGATGCGCGGGGGTCGCGACGAAGGTTGTTCGTCTTCGCCCGGCCGTCGGTGACCGAGATCCGGATGATGCCGTCGTCGCCGAGGAAGTAGGTGATGTTCGACAGCTGAGGCCGACCGTTCCGCTTCTGGGTACCGAGCACTCCGTGGTGCCGTTCGCGGATGAAGTCGAGCGCCTCGGAAAGTTCCATCGCCATGGGCTACCACCGATGGCCCGAACCCGCAACGATCAGGGAACCGTGGTCGTGGGCAGGCTGTCGACGAGTGCTGTGTTCGGGGGGATGAGCACGACCTCACCTGGCAGGATCAGGTGATCGAGGCAGTCGGCCCACGAGTTGTAGTTCGCGAGGATGTTCGGGTCGATTCCGTAGCGCTCGCCGATGCTCGCGAGCGAATCTCCCGGAACAACGATGTACCGCTGCTCGGTCGGGCTCGTTCCGACGGGTGCCACGGTGGCGTCCGGTGTCGAACCACCGAGGCAGTCGATGTCGCCGCTCACGACCGGCGACGACCCGAGGGGCACGATCGTCGTCGTGGTCGGCACCAGTTGCGGCGCATCATCACCGGGAGTGGTGCCTGGAGGAGCGTCGAGGACCGGTACGTCGCCGGGGATGACAACCTGGTCACAGGTGACGAAATAGAGCTCGTCGCCCTGTTCGCCCCAGTAATCCAGCTGATGTCGGCAACGCCACGCAGTCATGACGGCGGAGGCTTGATCGTTCACCTCGGACGTGGCGACCGGCTGCGAGGCCGGCGGATCAGCGGGGTCTCCGCTCAGGGTAGCCATGCCGACCGCGCCCAAGCCGACGGCGGCGAACGAGCCGATCACGGCCACGGAGCGCTTGCGAGCCCGCCGTCGAGCGACCCGGGCGAACACGCCGTCGATGTGTCCGGCCGGAGCGCCGAGGTGCCTCGATCGGTGATCGAGCGAACGGGCGATGGTGCGTTCGAGCTCGGGGTCTGGGTGGCCGGTCATGGGGTGATCTCCTTCCGGAGGGTGGCGAGGGCGCGGTGGAGCGTGGACTTGACCGTGCCGAGCGGGACGTCGAGCGTCTCGGCGATCTCTGCGTCGGTGAGTTGGAGGTCGTAGCGCAGCACCACCATCGAGCGCTGCTGATGCGGGAGCCGTCGGATCGCGTCGACGACGTGGTTGAACCCGAGCTCGCTGTCCTGACCGGGCGGCGCCGGGTGGCGGCGTCGCAGTATGCGGCGCCGCAGTACCCGCCTGCACCCGTTGAGCACGGTGACACGGAGGTACGCCTCGGGATTGTCGAGCCGGTCGTACCGTTCGTAGACGGCGGCGAACGAATCCTGCACGACCTCCTCGGCGCGCTGGCGCGTATCGACCAGTGTGAACGCCAGGCGCACCATCGGTCGGTACTGCCGGGCGTACAGCTCTTCGAACGTCACGGTCTCACCGGCCGAGATCATTGCCGCAGCGGCGGTCGTGGTGAGGTCGAGAGCAGCCATGAATACTCGTACCGAGTCACGAGGTCCGGTCTCGGTTCCACGCGATCTTGTGGGGGGCGTGGGGTGGCGTCAGAGACTTGCGAGCACGGCGTTGTTGAGGGCGATCGTGCGTGGGTCACCGGCGATACCACCGCCCATCTGGTTCATCACATAGCCGTACCCGATCCCGAGTTCGGGGTTCGCGAAGCCGAGTGAGCCGCCCGCTCCGGCATGACCGAACGAGCCCTCCTGGATCATCGGTGACAGCTCGTTCTGCAACCAGAAACCGGCGGCGATCCGTGTCGGCACGATGAGGGTGAGGTCGGGGCCGTTGACGCGTTCGGTTCGGGCCGCTTGCATCGTGTCGCGGCCGATCAGCCGCACCCCGTCGACCTCGCCGATCGTGGCCGCGTACATCCTGGCCAGCGAGACGGCATTGGTGATGCCGTTTGCGGCGGCCATCTCGGTGGCGTGCACGGCCCGCGTGTTGAACGGGTTGTCGCCCTCGGCGAAGCCGTCGATCCGTCCGTCGAGGGTGAGGGAGCGGTACGCGTTGGTTCCCGGGCCCATGAACATGTTCATCATCGCGATCAGCTGAGGATCGGTGGGCGGAGGGAAGGCCTCGAGCCGCGACACGCGCGGTTCCTCTGATTCCGGGAGACCGATCCAGAAGTCGAGCCCGAGCGGCGCGGCCACCTCGTCGGCGAAGAACTGACCGATCCGACGCCCGTCGACCCGGCGCACCAGCTCGCCGGCCAGCCAGCCGTACGTGATGGCGTGGTAGCCGTGGGCGGTGCCCGGCTCCCACATCGGCGTCTGGTCCTGGAGCGCTTCGACGACCGGAGTCACGGCCAGGATCTCATCGAGGCCGAGCGGGGCATCGACACCGATCAGGCCTGCCTGATGGCTCATCATCTGGCCGACGGTGATGTCGCCCTTGCCGTTGGCAGCGAACTCGGGCCAGTGCTGGGCGACCTTGTCGTCGTAGCTGAGCTTGTCGGCGTCGACGAGCTGGGCGACGCAGATCGCGGCCGCGCCCTTGGTGGTCGAGAACACGAGCTGCAGCGTTCGGTCGGTCCACGCTGCGCCGGTGGCTTTGTTGGCGATCCCGCCCCACAGATCGACCCGCTTGGCGCCGTCGACGTAGAGGCTGAAGGCTGCACCGAGCTCGCCGTGGCGCTCGAAGTTGGAGGCGAAGGCGTCGGCGACGGCGCCGAAGCCTTCGTCGGCGTCACCGTGGATGACGCTGTGGTTGTCCATCGGCCGAGTCTGGCAGTTCATCGAACTCGGCCAGTTGATCGAAGATCGTGCGAACATGCACTGGTTCGCGCCGGGCACCGCGTCGAGACCACAGGCGCAACGACTCGCCGGCGGCGGCGAGCAGGAGCAATGGGCCGCCGACGATCAGCAGCAGGTTGAGGCCCGCTTCGACACCACCGGAGAGCGCGAGGATCGACGAGAACACCACGACGACGGTGATGCCGATGTACATCGCTCGGCGCACGTCTCCGACCAACACGGCCGTGTTGGCCTGATCTCGCTCGTAGTCGAACGTCGGATTCCGGTACATCGTGCTCCACCGTTCACTGCGAGTACGGCGCGGCTCCGTCATGTGTTCAGGGTACGCCCCACAACGGTCGGATGTCGATCGGTAGCGCTCGATCGTCAGATGCGAGACTGTCGGCATGGCAACCGATCTGACCGGGGACACCGTCGAACTGCTCCAGACGCTGATCCGCAACGAGTGTGTCAACGACGGCACCGCCGAGTCGGGCCACGAGACCAGGAACTCCGACGTACTGCAGAGCTATGTCGAGGGGCCGGGAGTCGACATCGAGCGGTGGGAACCCACGCCCGATCGGGCCTCGTTCGTCGCCCGCCTGCCCGGAACCGACCCTGACGCACCGTCACTGTGTCTGATGGGCCACACCGATGTCGTGCCGGTCAACCCCGAGGGCTGGCTGAACGATCCGTTCGGCGGCGAGCTGATCCGCGACGCCGACGGGATCGACGAGGTGTGGGGGCGAGGCGCGGTCGACATGTTGAACCTCACGTCGTCGATGGCGGTCGTGTTCAAGTCGCTCGCTCAGCGCGGGTTCCGCCCGAAGGGTGACCTGCTGTACTTCGCCGTCGCCGACGAGGAGGCCGGCAGTGCGCACGGCGCGCGTTGGGTGGCCGAGCAGCATCCCGACGCGATCCGGTGCACCTACCTGTTGACCGAGAGCGGCGGCCTGCACACCGGGGCAGAGGGCCAGCGCAGCATCGGTGTCAACGTCGGGGAAAAGGGCGTCGCGTGGCGGCGGCTGCGGGTGCGCGGCACGCCCGGGCACGGCTCGATGCCGTTCGGATCGGACAACGCACTCGTCACCGCTGCCAAGGTCGTTTCGCGGTTGGCCGACTACAAGCCGACGCCTCGCTTCCACGAGCTGTGGCGCGGGCAGGTCGACGCGCTCGGACTGCCCGACGACATGAAGGCTGCGATGCTCGACGAGCACACCATCGACGATCTGCTCGCCGACCTGCCACACCCCGGTGCGCAACGTCACTTCCACGCCTGCACGCACACGACATTCTCGCCGAACGTGGTCGCCACCCGAGGACGCCCGAAAACCAACGTGATCCCCGACATCGTCGACCTCGACGTCGACATCCGCACCATGCCGGGCGATCACACCGACGAGGTCACCGCCCACCTGCGCGCCGCGCTGGGCGACGATCTGTTCGATCGGGTCGAGATCGAGGTGCTGATGGACGATTCGGCGTCGATGAGCCGCACCGATACCCCGCTGTGGGACACGCTGCAACGTGCAATCAGCGTGCCGTTCCCGGATGCGCGCCTGAACGCCCAGTTCACCGTCGGGTTCACCGACGCCCGCGTGTTCCGTGACCTCGGTGCCGTTTCGTACGGAGCTGGTCTGTTCAGCCCGTCGCTCGATCCGAGCGAGTTCGGGCTGCGCTTCCACGGTCACAACGAACGTGTCGACGTCGAATCCCTCAGACTGACGACCGAACTCTGGGAACGGGTGATCGTCGACCTGCTCGGCTGATTCAGGAGTTGTCCGTCGGACTCCGCTCGAGATCGACGATCATGTCGACGTTGCCCAAGCCGGGCTCGTACGGCGGCTCGGGTTCCGGAAACGGTGGCCGGGCCCGTCTGCCCGAGCGGCGCAGCATGTACAGCTCGAGCAGCAGGAACGGGACGAGTAACACCAGTAGGACGAGCAGGCTGGGGTGCACCACGGTGGCGGCGACCACGAAAAAGGCGCAGGCGATCAGCAGGTTGCGCACATGGCGCCGGTGCTCGTCGTGTCGGGAGTCGGGGTCATTCCAGTAATCCGGGCCGTCGGGGGTTCGGCACCGACCGAACACCTGACCGACGTCCTCGAACTTCCGGCCCATGCGTCGAGCGTAACGGAAGGGTGCCTGGGGGTTCAGCGGAAAGGTCGCTTCGCTCCTGTGATTCCGCATGAATCCCCCGTGACGATTGGTCGCAGTTCGCCTATCGGCTCACGCTCCTGGCCCTTTCCGTCAGAGCCACATGTACGTGGTGGTTGCGTGGGCGGCGCGGGTGCCGTCGGGCAAGTACAGGTCGATCTCGCCGAACACCAAGGTGCGGCCGGTCTTGGTGGCGTGCGCCTCGAACATGACCTCGCCCACGTCGGCGGGTACGCCGCGTTTGAACGACGTCTGGAGCTGCACGGTGGTGAAGCTCGAGTCGGGATCCTCGTCGAGCGACATCATCACGAACACCATGCCGGTGTCCATGCAACCGAGGATCGCCTGGCCGCACAAGACCCCACCGCCGTGGGTGAGGCGCTCGGCGACGGGCAGGGTGAACCTGACCCGTCCGGGCTCGGCCTCGGTGATCGTGAGCCCCATCTCGTGCATCATCGGGGCACCGCCCTCGGCGTAGCGGGCGGTGATCGATCCAGCGAGTTCGGCGCTCATGCCATCTCGGTGTCGGCGGCGGTGGTGAGGTCGAGCTCGGCGATCGATGCCTCGCGCATCTCGACCTTGCGGACCTTGCCGGTGACGGTCATCGGGAATTCCTCGACCAACTTCACGTAGCGCGGCACCTTGTAGTGGGCGATCTTGCCGCGGCAGTAGTCGCGCAACTCGTCGGGCGTGACCGAGCCGCCAGGGCGCAGCTTCACCCACGCCATCAGCTCTTCGCCGTACTTCACATCGGGCACGCCGATCACCTGCACGTCCTCGACATCGGGATGGCCGTACAGGAACTCCTCGATCTCACGTGGGTAGATGTTCTCACCGCCGCGGATCACCATGTCCTTGATGCGGCCGACGATGTTGCAGTAACCGTCGTCGGCCATCACGGCGAGGTCGCCGGTGTGCATCCAGCCGTCGGCATCGATCGCCTCCGCGGTCTTGTCGGGATCGCCCCAGTACCCCTTCATCACCGAGTAGCCGCGGGTGCAGAACTCGCCGGTGGCGCCGCGCTCGACCGTTTCGCCGGTCTCTGGGTCGGCGACCCGGATCTCGACATGGGGATGGGCCTTGCCGACGGTGGCGGTTCGGTGGTGCAGCGAATCGTCGGGCAGCGTCTGGGTCGACACCGGAGACGTCTCGGTCATGCCGTAACAGATCGTGACGTCGACCATGTGCATGCGGTCGACACACTGCTTCATCACCTCGACCGGGCACGGCGACCCGGCCATCACGCCCGTGCGCAGCGACGACAGGTCGTACGAGTCGAACTCGGGGTGGCCGAGCTCGGCGATGAACATCGTCGGCACGCCGTACAGCGACGTGCAGCGCTCGGCCTGCACCGCCTCGAGCACGGCGGTCGGGTCGAAGGCGTCGCCGGGGATCACCATCGTGGCGCCGTGGGATGTGCACCCGAGGTTGCCCATCACCATGCCGAAGCAGTGGTAGAAGGGCACCGGGAGACAGATCCGATCCTCGTGGGTGATGCCCTGCAGCTCGGTGGTGAAGTAGCCGTTGTTGAGGATGTTCTTGTGGGTCAGCGTGGCGCCCTTCGGGAACCCGGTGGTGCCCGATGTGTACTGGATGTTGATCGGGTCGTCGGCGTGCAGTGCATTGCACCGGGCTGCCAGGTCGGCGTCCGACGCCGCGTCGGTGCCGGCCGCCAGTTCGTTCCAGTCGTCCGTCCAGAAGAAGACCGATCGTTCGAGTGACGGCACCTCGTCGGCGATCGAGGCGACCATCTCGACGTAGTTCGAGGTCTTGAAAGCGGGTGCTGCGATCACCCAACGACATCCGGACTGGTTGAGTGCGTACGACAGCTCGTGGGTGCGATAGGCCGGGTTGACGTTGACGAGAATCACGCCGATCTCGGCGGTGGCGAACTGCACCAAGGTCCACTCGGCGTAGTTCGGTGCCCACAGGCCGACCCGATCGCCAACTTCGAGACCGGCATGGATCAAGCTCTTGGCGAGCCGGCGCACGCGCTCGCCGAACTCCTCGTACGACCACCTGATGTCCTGGTGCCGAGCCACCAGTGCCTCGCGATGGCCGTGCTCGGCCAGCGTTCGCCGGAGATTGGCAGGGATCGTCTCATCGAGCAGTTCGACATCGGTCGGACCGTGTTCGTGCGCTGGTTGCCCCATTGCGGTGAGCGTACTGTTCCCGCTCACGGGTGATCTCGTCGGCTCTACGACGGCTGGGATGGCGCGACCCGGGTGCGACACCGCGTCGATCGGGTCACTCGTTGCAGGACGCGCGGATCGGTCACGTCACGGCGCGAAGGCGACGAGCGCGGCGCGGGTCGACGCCACCTGATGCCTGACCCGGCTGACCGACGTGTCGACGAATCGGTAACCGGCCGCCACCGAGGGGCCGATGAACACTGCGACCAGCACGGTGCCGTAGCCGAACGGCCCACCGAGCAGTACGCCCAGCGCAAGCCAGCTGAGCTCGAACGCCATCCGGACGCGCGGCTCGGAGTGACCGCTGCGATCGGACGCTGCTGCGGCGAGCAACTCGCCGGTGCCGGCTCCGAGCCCGGAGACGATCAGCGCTCCGGCGCCCAGGCCGATGCCGGCGATCGCGCCGAGCTGCGCCGTGCAGCGCACCATGAGAGCACCAGGCACGGCGAATTGGTCGAGACCGGTGAGCATGATCTGCATCACCGCACCGATGACGATCGGCGCGACGATCGTGCCGACGCCGGGCCGTCGACCGAGCAGCCAGGCCGCAAGCGTCATGGCGCCGAACGTGAGCCACACCGCCGGCGCCAGGGGCAAACCGGTTCGGGTACGTACGGCACCGATGAAGACATCGAGCGGCCCGGGTCCGAGCCCGTTCCACAGGAGTACCGCCACCGAAGCTGCGATGAGCACGGTTCCGAGGAGGAACAGCGCAGCCCGGGTCGTGTAGGCGAGCACGCGTCGCGTCGGGCCCGTGGCGAGCACCTGGGCGATGGCTCCGGCGCGCGACCATGTCCGCCGGCTCAGCCAGTCGGTCAGGGATCGAGCACTCGTGATCGTGGACACCGGGTCAAGTATCGGCGTCGCCCGGCGAAACGTGCGGGCCTCGCAGGTGTCGTTGGGCACATCAGCCGGCGATCACCAGCAGCGCCAGCCCGGTCACGATCACGCCGGCCGCCGCCGTGCGCACGCGGCCGCGCCGCTCGTCGAGCATCCGCCATCCGACCACCGTGGCGATCAAGACGCTGGATTCGCGTAGGGCGGCCACGTACCCGACCGGGGCGTGACGCACCGCGACCAGCACAAGTCCGTAGGTGACGACACTCATGATGCCGGCGAATCCGGTCCGCCACCAGACCGCCCGATCGAGTTGGCGGAGGTCGCCGAACCGACCACCGATCACGCCGGCGACCGACACACAGGTGCCCATCATGACGAACACGCCGAGCACGTAGGAGACACCGCCGTACAGCCGCGCGGCGTGGCTGTCGACCACCGTGTACGTGCCGATCGTGGCTGCCACGAGCACTGCCATCGCGACCTGACCGGGCGGTGCTCCGGCGGCGAGCAGCGTCATTCCGCCGACGATCACGAGAATCGCCACGATCGAGAGCACGTGGAGGTCGTCATCGAGCAGCACGAGTCCGCCGATGGTGGCGAGCAGCGCCCCGCCGCCGCGGGCGATCGGGTAGGCCAGCGAGAAGTCGCCGTGCCGGTACGCCCAGGCCAGACCGAGTACGTAGGGCACGTGGATCACGCCGCTCAACAGCGCCCATGCCCAACCCGCCGCCGGGAGACCGCCGAGCGCCGCGAGCACGATCGCGCTCGCGATTCCGGCCACGACGAACTGCCCCCACAGGGCGAGGAACGGATCGATCGAGCGTTTTGCGATCAGGTTCCAGCCGGCGTGCAGCACGGCGGCCGCGAGAGCCAGCAGCGTTGCCGACAACATCGCGTGTCAGTCTCGCCAGGCGACGGCCGGCCAACGACCGGTGCCGCCGCGCTCGTCGAGCACGAGTGCGGCGAGCGTCCGCCGGGTGTGCTGCGAGCGCCACGTCAGCAGGTCCTGCACGAGCGGCAGCACGACGGCAGGATCGTCGACCGTCGTCCGCCATGTCGGGTCGTCCGCCAAGTCGAAGCACAACCAGTCGCCGTTTCCGAACTGGACGTAGGCGTGCGTCTCGGTACGGTGGACGGCGAGGTGTTGGCGCTCGAGGGTGCGCTCCCACGGCCACTCGTGGGGCACCGCTCCGATCAACATCGCCCGCCAGTCGTATTCCCAATGTGCAGCCAGCCGCCAGCGGTCGCGCGCTTCACCGGCGAGGAACGCGGTCAGCGGGTATCCGTCGCACTGGGTCGGAACGGGTACCCCGATCGCGTCACAGATCGTCGGCATCACGTCGACGTTCTCCGTGAACGCTTCGACGACCGTGCCGTGCCCATCTGCGAGGCGCGGATCGCGAACGATGCAGGGGATCGCGTAACTCTGCTCCCAGTATCCGAGCTTCTCTTTCAGCCCGTGATCGCCCAACATCTCACCGTGATCGGACGTGACGACGACCACCGTGTCGTCCCACTGTCCGAGCCGGCGCAGTTCCGCCAGCAGCCGACCGACCTCGTGGTCGGCATGGCCGATCAGGCCGAAGTATTGAGCCCGCATGTGACCGAGTACTTCGCGGTCGGTCGGTGCCGCCGCCCGGGGGTCGGCGAGGGCGACCGCGTGATAGGCCGAGAGCTCGGCGGCAGGCGGGATCGGGTCGCCCGTGTGCGACGGATCGTAGGCCGTCGCCCATCGCCCTGGCGCCGAATAGGGCGGGTGCGGGCGGAGGTGGCTGACGTGCGCGAACCACGGCTCGCGCTGCGCCCTGATCCAGTCGATCGCGGCGTCGGTGAGGAACGCACCGACGCTGTGTTGCTCGGGGCGCTCGTGCTCGGTCGCCAAGAGCCGCTCCGGACCGACCGTGGTGTCGTAGCCGAGTGCGCGCAACCACTCGACCCACGGCCCTTGATCGTCGGGCAGGTGCAGCACCGCATCGAAGCCCGGCAGCACACCGCAGTAGGTGAACAAGCGAGGATCGTCGGGACCTGTGGCGTCGCGAGGATCGATCGCCTGATCGGTGTAGCCGAACAGCGCCGGCGAGTACCCGCCACGTCGTGCGGCGAGGGCAACGTTGTCGAAGCTCCGATCGAGCGGCGTGCCGTTGCCCACGACTCGATGGTTCGCCTGATACATGCCGGTATACAGCGACGCCCGCCCCGGTCCGCATGGAGCGGCCTGGCTGTAATGCCGGGCGAACCGCACCCCCTCGCTCGCGAGCGCATCGAGATGTGGCGTTCGCACGATCGGGTGGCCGGCCGCCGACAGACAGTCGGCCCTGAACTGGTCGAGCGTGATCAGAAGGACGTTCGGCCGCACGCGATCATCCTCTCACCCGGCCACCGCGACGAGCGACCGCAGGGATTCGGTGATCGCTGATCCCTGGTCGCCGGGACCAGGTCGCCGGTCCGTCCCAGCGCCCCGCGCCGGCGCGCCGAATACCGTGGCGCGCCTCAGGCGGCGAGCACGCCGTCGATGATGTGCACCGTGCGGTCGCAGAACTCGGTGATCCGCTCGTCGTGGGTGACGACGATCGCCGCCGTACCGCGCGACTTCATCTCCGAGCGGATCAACTCCATCACCTGCATGCCGAGTTGAGTGTCGAGCGCCGAGGTCGGCTCGTCGAACAGCACCAGCTTCGGTTCGTTCATGAGCGCTCGCCCGATCGCGACGCGCTGCTTCTGGCCACCCGACAGCTGCGACGGCAGGTTCTTGGCGCGATCGGTGAGCCCCAGCTCCTCGAGCAGACGATCGGCGCGCTGGCGGGCCGGCTTGCCTTGTCGACGGCCGAGTTCGTCGACCACGAGCAGGTTCTCGCGGGCCGTGAGGAATGGCACCAGGTTGACCGACTGGAACACGAAACCGACCTGGTTCTGGCGAAACACGGTGAGCTGCTTGTCGTTGTACCCGGTGATCTCCTCGTCGCCGACCGTGACCGACCCCTCGGTCGCCGACAGGATCCCGCCGGCGATCGAACACAGCGTCGTCTTGCCCGAGCCCGACGGACCGACCAGGGCGACGATCTCGTCGCTCGCCACGGTCATCTCGGCATGGTCGAGGGCGACGACCTCGGAGTCGGCCATGCGATACACCTTGCGGACGTTCGCCATGTGCAGTGCCGGCTGATTCTGGGCTGAGCGTGTCATTGCGAACTCCCGAGGGCGGAGGCTGGGTCGACGTGGAGGACGCGGCGGAGTGAGAAGGCGCATCCGGCGATCGCCGCGACGAGCAGCAGCACGATGCTGGTGACGATGCGGCTGGCGGAGATGTAGAGCGGAATCGATCCGGGCGGGATCAGCAGGTCGAGCACGATCACGATCAGTCCGGCGATCGCGGCCGCGATCAGGGTGACGACGACCGCCTGGGCGACGAGCCCGGCGAAGATCGTGCGCGAACGCGCCCCGATCGCCTTCAGCATCCCGTACAGCGCGGTGCGTTCGACGGTGAGCAGGGCGAAGAACAAGGCGATCACCACGAGGGCGATCACGACGGTCACTCCGAGGATCTGGTTGAACGTCGTCTGCTGTTCGGTGACCCCAGGGATCTCGTCGATCGCCTGGGGCACCGTGAGGGCCAGCACATCGTTGCCGAGCTGGGCCTCGATCGCCGCGACCACGTCATCCGGCTGCTCACCGGTGCCCCTCACGACGATCGCTTGGAAGACACCTTCGGCGAGCACGGCATCGGGGCGATTGGCCGTGAGGACCCCGCGCCACGTGTCGACATCGGTCCACAGTCCGCTCTGCCCGTTGTAGGACGTGTTCTCGACCCACCCGACGACCATGATCGGCGTGCGCGCCGGGCCGACCAAGAGCTCGTCGCCGATCTCGACATTGTCCGCCTTGAGGATCTCATCGGCCCACGCCTCGCCCGGTCCCGGCGGGTTCGGCACACCGTTCGGTGCCAATTCGTATCCCCAGACCGCCACGTTGGCGAGCTCGCGGGGCCCGTTCCCCGGCACGCGGGCACCCAGCTGCACGACTCCGAGCCCGCCCGTCTCGCCGACCCCGTCGAGTTGTTCGATCTCGTCTCTGATGGAGGGTTCGATCCGGCTCCGCAGGAATGACGCCTGGGACGACTCCGAGTACACGATGGCGTCGACGTCCTGTGCCCGCACGGCGCCGGTCGAGGTGCGGATCAGGCCGTCGAGCAGACCACCCAAGAACATCAACAAGACTGCGATCAGGGTGAGGATCAGGGTTGCCGTGACGAAACGTCCCGGTCGGCGAACGAGTTCACGCAGGGCGAGTCTCACCGGTTTGCTCCGCCCGTCGTGGCCTCGATCGGGTCGATCGCCAACACTCGTCGGGCCGAAACCAGCGAGCTGCCGATCCCGAGCAGCGTCAACAGCACCGCCCAGAAGACCACGGCCTGCGTCTCGAATCGGAGCTGGATGCCGCCGAGGCGTGCTTGCGAGATCGGGGTGTAGATCGCCAGACCGATCAGGTACCCGACACCGATGATGATGACGGCCTGGATCAGCAACGAGTTCACGAGTCGCCACGCCGGTGCGCCGATCGCGTGCAGCAGGGTCAGCGCCCCCGACTTCTGGAACGTGATGATCAGGAAGAACAAGCCGGTGACGAACGGCACCACGAGCCCGTACAGCAGGAAGATCACCTGGAACGACTGACGGACCTGCGACACGCCAGGCGTCTCGTCGGCTGCCACCGATTGGGTCAGGGCGTCGAGATCGAGGCTGATCGAGTTGATCGAGGCGACCAGATCGGCGTTGGTCACGCCGTCCGCCGGTGCGACCCCCAGCACGTTCGGCAGCGGATCCAGCGCGTCGGGGTTGACCGAGCGGACAGCGGCGACGTAGTCGTCGTAGACCGCGAACAGTGTCGGCCCGGCGTTGAGCTGTACGTCCCGCGCCAGCCCGACCACCGTCAGCTCGAAGCCTCCGGGTTGGAGCGTGATCGTGGCTCCGATGCCGAATCCCTGCGAGGCGTCGGCGTCGCTGCCGATCGCCTCGCCGGGGGCAGATGGGAAGCGCCCCTCGACCAGCGAGCTCGGGGCGCCGAGGTCCTGCGACTCGTAGCCCAGCACGGTCGTGTCGAACCGCTGGCCACCGTTCGTTTCGGCCGTGAACGTGCCGAGACCGATCCGGCCGGCCATTCCGACGGCGCCGTCGGCGCGCACCTGCCGTTCGAGGTCGGGGGTGATCACGCTGCCCTGGATCACTCGTTGGCCATCGACCGAATACACCAGCACAGGTGCCGACTGGTTGCGGATCGCCCCGACGAACGAGGTCAGCAGGCCGTTCTGGAGTGACTGCTGGAACAGGATCAGGAACACCAGCATGCCGATCGCCGCGATGAGCAACCCGAAGCGCGTCTTGGCACGGGCCATCTCTTTCAGTGCGAGGAACATGCGGGTGGGTACTCCGGTACAGGGCGGCGACGTGGTGTTCTACGGATCGGCAAGGCTATTCGGATGCGCTCACGTGCTGCGAGACCGCGTCGCGCACGCCTCAACGAGCTCGCAGCTCGAGCCGATCGCGCTGCACGATGCGATAGTTGCGTTCGTGCTGCTCGAGCCAACCGAGCTTGATGAAGCTGGCAATCGCCTTGTTCACTCTTTCCCGCGATGCACCGACCATGCCGGCCAACTCCTCCTGGGTGACCGGGAGTTGGAACTCGTCGGAACCGTTCGCCAACTCGAGCAACCGCTTCGCCGTGCGACCGGTGACATCGAGGAACACCGAGTCGGCGAGTACCTCGTCCATGATCCGCAGGCGGGTGGCCAGCAGCCGGGTGACGTTCCAGAGCAGGCGCGGGTCCTCTTCGAACAGCTGGCGCACCGGCTCGAACGGCACCTCGAGCACCGTGGAAGGCTCGAGCGCGCGTGCCATCGCCGAGCGGGGACCGTTGTCGAGCATGCCCAGTTCGCCGAACAGGTCGCCGCGTTCCATCAGCGCCACGACGCTCTCGCGGCGGTCGACCGGGCTGGACATCGCGATCGCGATTCGGCCACGGACTACCAGGTACAGGGCGTCGGGCGGGTCGCCTTCCTCGAACAGCACGTCGCCACGCGTCAACCCCCGTTCGCGGCCCGCCAGCGCAACGCGCTCGAGCATCTCCGGGGCGGCGTCGGCAAAAAATGATGTTCGGGAAAGACGTTCGATGTGGTCGGTCATCGTGTCGGACACGGTACTACCCTCTGGTCGGTGAGTCGTCCTCCGAAGGTCTGGACCGTCGTGGTCGGCGGGGGTAGCGGGCAGCGGTTCGGTCGGGCGAAGCAATACGAGACCCTCGGGGGCGAGCGTGTCATCGATCGCTCTCGCCGGATCGCCGAGTCGGTGTCCGACGGCGTGGTGATCGTGGTGCCTGCCGACGATGCCGAGCGCGAGTCCGGCGTCGCCGGCGGTGAAACCCGCAGCGCCAGTGTTCGCGCCGGGCTCGGGGCCGTGCCGGACGACGCGGAGGTGATCTGCGTCCACGACGCGGCGCGGCCGCTGGCCTCACAACAGCTGTATCTGCGCGTCATCGACGCTGTGCTCGCCGGCGCCGACGCGGCGATTCCTGCCGTTCCGGTCAGCGACACCATCAAGGTCGTCGATCCACACGGTCGCGTCACCGCAACCCTCGATCGTGCCACGCTGGTGGCCGTGCAGACCCCCCAGGCGTTCCGTGCCACGGTGTTGCGGGCAGCGCATGCCGGTGCCGACGAGGCGACCGACGACGCGGCGCTCGTCGAGGCGCTCGGTGGCACGGTGGTCGTCGTGCCCGGTGACGCCGCGAATCGCAAGATCACCCGGCCCGACGACCTCGAGTGGACGCGTCGGGCTGTCGGGCACATCGGTCGGCAGGACACCGAATGAGCCCGGGGCAGGGACTGCCCGGGGCGATTCGGGTCGGGCAGGGCTTCGACATCCATCGCCACACCGATGATCCGAGCCGGGTGCTGATCCTCGGTGGGTGTCGATTCGACGGTGATCGCGGGCTGATCGGCCACAGCGATGCAGACGTTCCGGCACACGCAGCGGCGGACGCGCTGCTCGGTGCCGCCGGGCTGGGCGACATCGGGCAGCACTTCCCGGATACCGATCCGGCATGGCACGATGCCGATTCGCTCAAGATCTTGTCAAGGATTGCCGATCTCGTGAGACAAGCCGGCTGGACGATCGGAAACGTCGACGTCAAGGTTGTGTGCGAGGCACCGAAGCTTGCGCCTCGAAAGGACGAAATGGAACGGAACTTGAGCACTGCAGCGGGAGCACCGGTCACGGTGGCTGGTCGTCGCGCCGAGGGTCTCGGTCCGATCGGCCGTCGAGAGGGCATCGCTGCGTTCGCTGTCGCCGTGCTGATCGGAACCGACCGATGAGCTCCCGCGGAACGCCGCCACGTCGGGGGCCTGGTCAGGGCCGCGGCGGGCGCGCAGCTGCAGGTCGTCGTTCGGGTCCGCCTCGCAGCCGCGGCGCCGGGCGCACGGGCGCGATTCGCCAGCCCGGTGACCCCAAGCCCAGCCGCAGCGACAAAGGGCTCGGCGGCGAACAGGTCGAAGGCCGTCAGGCCGTTCGCGAACTGCTGTTGGCTCAGCGTCGCAAGGTGCACGAGGTCTGGATCTCGGGCGAGCTCAAGGACACCGACGCGGTCGATGACATCGTGGCGATCGCCGCAGCGAACCGAGTGCCCGTCAACTACGTGGCGCGCAAACGACTCGAGACAACCGCCCGCACCGACGCCCCGCAGGGTGTGTTGGCGATGGCGGCGCCGCTCCAGGAGGCTGATCTGGCCCACTTCCTGCGCCGGCGTGGCTCGCAACCTCCGTTTCTCGTGGCGGTCGACGGTGTCACCGATCCCGGCAACCTGGGTGCGATCGTCCGCAGTTGTGACGGGGCCGGCGTCGACGTGGTCGTGGTGCCGCGACATCGTGCGGTACACGTGACACCGACGGTCGCAAAGGCGTCCGCCGGCGCGGTCGAACATGTGCCGATCGCCGTCGTTTCAGGATTGCCGAGCGCTCTCCAGCGGATGCGCGACGCAGGTATCTGGGTGATCGGGCTCGACGATGCGGCCGATCGCTCGTTGTTCGAGATCGACGAGTTGGCATCAGACGCCGTGTGTATGGTGTTGGGCGCCGAGGGGGCGGGCTTGTCGAAGTTGGTGCGCGAACGTTGTGACATGATTGTCTCGATTCCGATGGGGGGCCGCCTCAGCTCCTTGAACGTCTCGGCGGCCGCTGCACTGGCCACCTACGAAGTCTCTCGACACCGGACGAACCTATGAACCACACAGACCCGATCTCGATCAGCCACTACGCCGCGGGTGGATCCGCACCCGACGTTCTGCCCGAACCGATCGGCCGCCGCCGTTTCCTGCAGGCGGCCGGCGCCGTCGCCGGTGCCGGCGCAGTCTCGGCCGTCCTTCCGGCGGGCATCGCCGAGTCGGCGACACCCTTGGGCGCCAGCAGGTTCACGCCGCTGCCGCAGGGCATCCGCGTGGCCGACACGAGACGCCCCAAGACGTACCCGTTCACCCGGATCTCCGATCGGCACATTCGAGTGCAGGTCAGGGGGCGGTCGGGTATCCCCGCGACGGCCTCCGCCGTGGTGCTCACCGCCACCGCCGTGAATCGAAGCGATCCGAACTGGGTCGCCGTGTTCCCGTCGGGTGGTTCGGTACCGCTGGTCAGCAATCTCAACCTGCCGCGCGGCGGAGAGGTCACCGCCAACCTCGTCACGGTCAAGGTGGGTGTCAAGAACTCGATCGACCTCTACCAGCGGATGCCGTGCGAGGTGATCGTCGATCTGCTCGGTTACTACGAACCGGTCACCGGCGCCGTGCGTGCCGGTCGTTTCGTCCGGCTGCAAACCGCAGCCCGTGCGATCGACACGAGGCAGTCGTTCGGTTACGCGGCGAGTGGATCGTTCACGGAAGTCGACCTCACCCGTTTCGTGCCCGCCGAGGCGTCCTCGGTGGTGATCAACCTGACCGCCACCGAGTGCACGGCGCCGGGCTTTTTCACGGTGCTCCCGTCCACAGCCGGCGACACGAAGCCCACGACGTCGAGCCTGAACGTCACATATCCGGGCGACACGCGAGCGTCTGCCGTGATCGTGCCCGTGCCGACGGTCGGTGGCAGACGACGGATCAAGATCTACTCGCTCACGGCTGCCAAGCTGATCGTGGACATCAACGGTTACTTCACGAGCGAGAAGAGTTCGCCGTCGACCGATGGCCTGTTCGTGCCCGTCGACCCGCAACGCATCCTCGACACGCGGCTGCCCGGAGAGATCGGCAAGTTGTGGCCGGGATGGGTGGTCGAGGGCCGTGTGCCCCACGGTTCCGGCAAGAACGGGTCGGCGATCCTCTGCAACGTCACGGGGGTCGACTCGCGCGCACCCGGCTATCTCACGGTGTCAGCAGCGCGACGTCCGAAGCCTCCTACGTCGAACGTGAACTGGACGGTGGCCGGCGCGACCGTGCCCAACCATGTGATCACGCCGATCACCGACCAATACGGCTATCAGGTGTTTTCGTCACATGGCGCCCACGTGGTGGTCGACCTGTTCGGCTACTTCACCGGTACGCCGCTGGCGCCGACCCAACCGCCGTACGTCAACCCGCCGCCACCGCCGGCAGCAACGCCGTGGGTGCTCCGCGTGCCACGATTCGGTCTCACGTCGCTGGTGCTCGACGGCGATCCGAACCAGGTCACCAACGCCGGCCACACCTGGCATTGGGCCGGAACGGGTCTGATGGGGCAGTCCGCCAACGTCGCCGTGTTCGGCCACCGAACCGAGCACGGCGGGCCGTACCGCTATTTGCACACGATGGCCGTGGGCGACACGTTCACCGTCACCACCGGCGACAGGCGCGAGTACACGTATCGGATGGTGCGCCGCGATCTGTCCGACGCCCAGACGGCGAACATCCTGCAGGCCACACGGTTCCATCCGGCGTCCACGCTGTCGATGATCGCCTGCACGGTCGGTTACGACCGGTCCAAGTCGGGTTACCCGGACGTTTGGGCTCCGACCAGCCTGAAGTACCGAATCGTCGTGACCGGCGAACTCGTCTCGTGGCGCGAATTGCCCTGACCGGGCTCTGAACGGACGGCTCGCGGGCCATCTGCCGACGGGCGGTTCGCGGCGATCTCCGACATGGTCATGTACCCGTCCGGGTCATCGCCGGATTAGGCCAGACCGGGAAGCCGGCTCCGCCAATTCGGTGTCGGCAGGCGCAGCGAATCCCAACGTTCGGTGCGCCATGAGTTCGCCACCTCACCCCGTTCGAGTACGACGTGGTTTATCGAACGCTCGGTGAGGCGGCGACTCATTGCGAGGCCGGCATGGCCGCCACCGATGATGATGGTCGTCACATGGGCTGACGCCGTCATGGGGGCGCGTCAGCCGACTTCGACGGCGACCCGGGTCGGGTTCGTGACCATGTCGTAGACCGCTGACCGCTTCTGCGACTGCGCCACGAGCGCTTGGATGTCCTCGCGCGACGCATCGGCGTCGACGTCGAAGCGAACGGTGATGTCGTTGAAGCCGTTCCGGATGTCAGGGTCGGCGCCCAGGATCCCGAGCACGTTCATCTTGCCCTCGACCGTCGCGGTGACCGAGCGAAGCTGGATCTGGCGGTGCTGCGCAACCGATGCGACACCTGCCGTCAGGCAGCTCGCCAACGCTGCCAGCAGGATCTCGGGAGGTGTCGCGCCGCGATCTTCGGACGCGAAGCACTCGGGATGATCAGCGTCGAACGAGTACGGCGTCTTGTGGTGGTGCTCCTGGCCGAGGCCGGAGAATCCATCGACGGTCGTCTGACTGAATGTGCCGTCGACCCACGAACAGTGTGCGGTCAGGTGAACTCAGCGGCTTCTGGCGCATTGCTGAGTGCTGCGCGGGCATCCGTTCCCGCATCGAACACATCTCTCCGTACTCTTCGCCACGTTCCAGCTCGAGCTCTTCGACCTCATTGTCCGGTGGGTGGACTTCGCCAAGGCGGAGATCGCAACATGGCCCACGACAGAGGGTCTCGGAATGACCGACCGCACCGAGGCCATCCTCGAGAACATCGAGCAACGACGTTCCGTCCTCGAACCGCCACCCACGGAGGGATACAGGCCGGAGGACCGACGACGCGGGCCACGGTGACCCACCTGTCGGCAGGTCGTAGGCTGGCGCGATCCACACTGAGCCGTTGCCGACCCACGTCGAGGGTCCGATCTCGCTGCGCCGAGTCAACCGGTCCGGGTTCCCGACACATGAGTTGATCGCTGCTCGCGGCCCGATCGCACGCCTCGGACGGGACGGCACCCTCCGCGTGTTCTTCGGACGCGGCCGCCGTGTGCAGCTCGTCGACGGCACCGAATGGAGGATCAAGGCGACCACTGCCGGGCCCTACATCGTTCCGATCATCAAGGCACGGACCGGGATCGTCGCAACCTCCGGCCCACTGGGTGGCCGCCGGTGCTACGGCATCAACGGCAAGCATTTCGGCTTCGTGCTCGTCCCGCTCGGGCCGATCCGGCTGCTCGGTCAGGTCAGCTGGCTGTTACGCCGACACGAGGACGAAGTCGCCATGATCGACGCCGCTCACGTCATACACACGAATGAACCGATCCCGATCGCTGCCGCACTGATGGCCTTCGCACTGATCGACCACGGCATCCCCGGTGAGGCGAAGCTCATGCCGACACACCAATGAAGAGCGACGACGTCTGCGGGTCGGCCGGCTCGTCCGCCTGATGGATGGTGGTGCGCAGCGATGCCGCGCCCTGGTCCACACGAGGTCGGATCCGACGGCGACAGGGGCCGCCTGCTCGTCTCCACGGGCCGCTTCGGCGGTCTCCCGGCCCACAGCTCGGCGGGTCGGCGCACAGCAACTCTCGTCGGGATACTGGTCACTCGTCAACGGTTCGCTCTCGATCTGGTCACTGCGTTTGCGGTTTCGTCAGGCCAGCCCCGTTCTCGCTGAACGGCGTGTTCGAAGGCGGCGAAGCAGTCCTCACCTCGTCCCTCCTGACGCGAACGCTGGTTCCTTCACCTTCACCCCCAGTGGCAGCGGCGCAACCGGCAGCGGCGGAGGTCATACACGCCGGCTGGCAGCGAGGGAGAGGCTGTGAGTGCCCGAACGACGAGGCGTCGTCCGGCCGATCCAGTGGATCACGCTGCAGCACTGCGCCGAACCGGTGTCGGTCCCGTGGCCGCGAGGTACCGTTGTCGATGGTCGGGATTAGCTTCCTGACCCGGTACTGCCGGGTTAGCTCAGTTGGTAGAGCACTTGACTTGTAATCATGTGGTCGCGAGTTCGATTCTCGCACCCGGCTCCAACGACGTTTCACCCTGGTTGCCGGTCGGTGTCGTAGGTTTGCGTAACACCTGACCGATCGAAGGAGGGCGAGCGGCTTGAGTGACCCGATGACGGCGCATCGGCGCTGGTGGGACGTTGCGACCGGCGCGATTCCGATCCTCCGTTGGCTGCCGGGCTACGAGCGCTCTCGACTGCGCCGCGATCTCTTGGCGGGGGCGCTCGTTGCCGCCCTGCTCGTACCGCAATCGTTGGGGTACGCGCGCATCGCAGGCGTTCCCGTTGAGGTCGGTCTCTACGCAGTGCCGCTGGCCTTGATCGCCTACGCCGTGCTCGGGTCGTCGCCCCAACTGATCGTCGGACCAGCTTCCACGGTCGCGATCGTGTCCGGTTCACTCGTTGCCGACATCACCCGCGACAACCCCCAAGATGCGGTCGCGATCACGTCTGCCCTGGCGATCGTGGCCGGCGTCGTGCTGGCGGCGATCGGGTTGATACGGATTGCGTGGTTGGCCGAGTTCCTGTCGAAGCCGATCGTGACGGGCTTCGTGTTCGGGCTGACCGTCACGATCGTGATCGGCGAGGTGCCCACACTGCTCGGCATCTCGAAGCCGTCGGGCGATCTGATCGAGCTGCTCGTGCGGACGATCGAGGATGTCGATCGCACCGACGTTCGCACCGGGATGGTCGGGGCGGCTGCCCTCTTGATGATCTTCGGCGGCCGTCGGATCGCACCTGTCGTGCCGTGGGGACTGGTCACGTTGGTGGCCGGCATCGTCGCTGCGAAGCTGCTCGACCTCGAGGCCGACGGTGTCGCGATGATCGGGGACGTGCCCTCCGGCCTGCCGCCGTTCGGCCTGCCTCGGATCCCTCGTTCCGACATCGGGGCGACCCTCGTCGGCGGCCTGTCGCTTGCGCTCGTCGCCCTGGCGGAAGGGTTGGCGGCCAGCCGACTGTTCGCCACGCGCGGGGGATACCGCGTCGACACCGAGGAAGAACTGATCGGGATGGGCGCTGCGAATGTCGCCGCAGGTCTGTCAGGCGGGCTTGGGGTGGCTGGGAGCCTGTCGAAGACGGCCGCTGCGGACCAGGCCGGGAGCACCAGCCAGATGACCGGCCTTTCGGCTGCTGGGCTGGCAATGGTCGTGTTGGTGTTCTTCACGTCGGTGCTCACGGATCTGCCACAGGCCGTGCTGAGCGCGATCGTCATCGCCGCCGTCTGGGGGCTGATGGACGTGGCCGCGCTGCGCCGTTACGCACGAGTACGACGTGCCGACTTCGGTGCTGCACTCGCCGGTGTCGCGGCAGTCGTGGTGCTCGGTCCGCTCGCCGGTCTCGGCGTCGCCATCGCCGTCTCGCTGCTCGCGATCATCTATCGGTCGAGCTCGCCCCGCACCGAGGTGTTGGGCAAGATCAGTGATGAGAAGGCCGCGTGGGGTCGCGTACGCGGTCATCCCGATCGACAGCCCGTCGAGGGCGTCATCGTCGTGCGGCTCGACGCCCCGCTGTTCTGGGCGAACGCGACGGCCATCGAGGACCGGCTCGTGGCCGAAGTCGACAAATGGCCGGGCACGCTGGCGCTGGTGCTGGACCTCGAAGCGACGACTCAGCTCGACACGACGAGTGCCGACGTGCTGACACACCTCTCCGATCAGCTTCGACAACGCGGTGTCAGCCTGTATCTGGCGCGTGTCATCCATCGTGTGAGATCGGTGCTCGAGCGGTCGGGCTTCGTCGAAATCGTCGGTGACGACCATTTCTGGCACAGCATCTCGCAATGTGTGCGAGCGGCACGTCGAGACACCGGACTCAAGCCCGCCAAGGGTGGCCCGTCGTCGAAGGCCGGTCGTGGCGAGGGGAGTAGTGCATCCACGGATCTGGAGGAGGAATCGGACGGGGCAGAGATCGAGGTGCTCGACAACGGCCCAGCCGATGATGAGCCCGCCACCTAGTTGTTCTTCCCGTCCGGAGATCGAGGTGACAGGTCTACCCTGAGGTGTGCTGTGGCCGTAACCGCAACTTCCGATCGCCGATCGTCGCGGCGACCGAAGCTCCCGGCATCTGACCGGAAACGGCCACACGGCGTCGGTTTCGACCGACTCGCGGCTTCACCGTTGGACGTGACATACGGCTCTGGCAGGTTTCGGCCAGGTGCGCTCACCCTGGAAGTGGAAGAGTGATCATCGTGGGAAGGCTGGTCACAACTGCCCGACCCGACCGGACGCCGCCGACGCGATCTCCAGATCGGGCGGACCGGCGCTCTGCCGATCGGGGGCCGGGCTGGACGTCCCGTTGCCTGGTCGGTCTCCTGGCGGTGCTGGTGGCAGGGTGTGGTGGCGCGCCCACGGCAACCACGACGACACCCTCGACCGCCACCACGACGATGGCCGGGACCACAACGATGGCTGGGACGACGACGATCTCCACGACCACGCCGATCTCCACGACCACGCCGATCTCCACGACCACGCCGGTCTCCACGACCACGACGACGGAACCGTCAACCGCCGGCCCCACGATCGACGACCCCATGCTCGACGTCTTGTGGCTCGGCGGCAGCGATGTCTCCTGGGAGGGGGTCTCGGTCGCAGTCGGAACCGACGAGTTGATCGACGACATCGCAGTCCGCGTCGACCGCCTGCGCGCCGCGACGCCCGCCGACCTCGTCGAGCTGCTCGGAACGGGATCGGCGACGCAGCCCGACGCGATCGTGATGTCCCTCAACGTGAACTGGTGGACCTGGAACCCCGGCTACTGCGAGGGCGACTTTGCGACACCTGCGGACCGCTACGACTGCCTGCTGGCCGAGCGTCCCGGTCAGATCGAACGGGATGCGGCGATCGCGGCACTCACCGAGCAGATCACGGCGGTTGCCGACTCGGGCATCCCGGTCTGGGTGTACGTGATGCCGCATTCGGCGTCGTCATTGGATCGCCATGGTGAGGCGTTGCGACGGATCGAGCAGATGATCGCCGACGCCGATCCGCATCACCCGAACGTCGAGTGGTCGTCGACGATCGTGACGCGCTCGAGCGGACTCGATGAGCCGGAGAGCTTCGTCGACATGGTTCACCCGACCCCGATCGGAGCCGGGCAGATTGCGGAGATCCTCGCCGACTGGCTCACCGGGCTGGACGGCTACTCCCGCTTGGTTCAGCGTTGACTCGGATTGGCGAGGTCCATCGCGATCACATCCCGATTGCTCGTGTATGTATCGAAGCAGTGGCGAGGTCTGCGACGAGCTCGACACGAAGCTCGGCATGGTCGGCTCTGGACGAACGAACGTGTGGGGCGGATCGGCAGCGTCGGGGTCGCGCCCGACCGGATCGCCCGTGGCCCGACACGGGTCCTACGATCCCGACCATGGAACTTCGACTCGACGGCAAGACGGCGCTGATCACGGGCGGGTCCCGCGGCATCGGGAAAGGTATCGCGCAGGCGTTCGCGGAAGCTGGTGCCGAGGTGATGATCACCAGCCGCAAGGCCGATTCGTGCGAGGAGGCAGCCGCGGAGATCGGTCACGGCTGCACGTGGGAGGCGGGTCACGTCGGCAAACCGGAGGACGCCGAGCGGATCATCGACTCGTGCATCTCACGCCTCGGCGGGGTCGACATCCTCGTCAACAATGCCGGCACCAACCCCTACGCCGGTCGCACGATCGATGTCGATCTGCCCCGCTGGCAGAAGACGTTCGAGGTCAACCTGACCGCCCCGCTGTTGTGGACCCAGCTGGCGTGGCAGCGCTACATGCAGGACAACGGTGGCGTGGTCATCAACATCGCGTCGGTGGGGGGACTCAGCACGAACCCCGTGCTCGGTGTGTACGACGTCACGAAGGCGGCGCTGATCCATCTCACCAAGCAGCTGGCGCCCGAGCTCGGGCCGGGCGTGCGGGTGAACGCGATCTGCCCGGGGCTGATCAAGACCGACTTCGCTCGGATGCTGTGGGAAGGCGAGCGCGGCGACGACGTCGCCGCGGCCTACCCACTCGGTCGTCTCGGCGAGGTCGAGGACATCGCGGCCGCGGCCCTCTGGTTGGCGGCCGATTCTGGATCGTGGGTGACCGGTCAGGCGATCGTGCTCGACGGTGGCGGCCTCGTACAGTTCAGCTCGATGGGCTGAACCGGCCCGAGCGCTAAGGTCCGCACGCGCTGTTGCCCGCAAGACGCCACCAGCGGCCAGCTGGGACGTGGGCGCGTACGCTCGTTGCCGATGCTGTGAACGAAAGGGAGAACGGGTGGAGATCACAGACTTCGCGATGGATTACTTCAGCCTGGCCGGCAAGAACGCGATCGTCACCGGCGGTAATACAGGGCTCGGCCAAGCGTTTGTCCTGGCGCTCGCCAAAGGCGGTGCCAACGTGTTCGTGCCCAGCATCGTCGACGACGCCGGCTCGACGCGCCGGATGGTCGAGGCAGAGGGTGTTCGCTACGAGTTCGTCAAGGCCGACATCACCGAGACCGGCACGCCGAGAACGGTCGTCGAGGCCTGTGTCGAGGAGCTCGGTTCGGTCGACATCTTGATCAACAGCGCCGGCGTGTGCCCACTCGCCGAGGTGCTCGACTTCGACCGCGGTCCGTGGGACGCCACCGTTGGCGTGAACCTGACGGCAGCCTTCGAGATGAGCTACGAGGTCGCCCAGCACATGGTGCCCCAGCGGAGTGGGAAGATCATCAACGTCTGTTCGATGTTCAGCTTCCTCGGCGGCCGTCTGTCGCCTGCGTACGCAGCCACCAAGCACGGCATCGCCGGGCTCACGAAGGCCTACTGCGACGAGCTGGCGATGCACAACGTCCAGGTCAACGGCATCGCTCCCGGCTACTACGCCACCCCGATCACTGCCAACACGCGCAGCAATCCCGATTCGAATCGCCGGGTGCTCGAGCACATCCCAGCCGAGCGCTGGGGCGAGCCCGCGGACCTGATGGGCACCGTCGTGTTTCTCGCCAGCCGCGCCTCCGACTACGTCAACGGGCACATCCTCGCCGTCGACGGTGGCTATCTCGTCCGGTAACGACGACATGGCCGGCCCCTACCTGATCGGTGTCGACTGTGGCACGCAGAGTGCCAAGGTCGTCGTCTATGACGCCCTCGGCACCGCCGTCGCGGAGGGCCGTCAGACGCTGCGACCGATGGGCCGTCCGCGCCACGGCGTGGCGTTCCATCCCGACGACGACCTGTGGACCTCGATCGCGGCGGCCAGCCGCCAGGCGATGGCCGCCTTCACCGGCGAACCCGGCGAGATCGCCGGCGTGGGCCTGTGCACGATCCGGTGCTGCAAGGCATTCCTGCGGGCCGACGGTTCGCTGGTCGAACCGGTGATCAGTTGGATGGACGATCGCGCCTACCAGCCATACCTGCCCGACGATGCGTCGCTGGCACACGCCACGACCTCATCGGGCTATCTCGGTCACCGCTTCACCGGTCGCCTCGCCGACACGGCGGCCAACAACATCATCCTCCAGTGGCCGATCGACACCGACACCTGGCAATGGAGCGACGACGACGCGCTGTACGAAGAGTTCGGCGTCACGCCGGAGCTGATGGTCGACCTCGTGATGCCCGGCGACGTGATCGGCCGGATCACCGCGGACGCATCCTCCGCCACCGGTATTCCGGTCGGTGTGCCGGTGGTCGCCACCGCCAACGACAAGGCGGTCGAGATGCTCGGGGTCGGCTCGTTGAGCGAGACCACCGCGCTGATCTCGCTCGGCACGTACATCGCAGCGATGGTGCGCGGGCCCGACAACCATCGGACACCCTCGGCGTTCTGGACGAACTTCGCCAGCGTGCCCCACCGGTATCTCTACGAGAGCCACGGTGTCCGCCGCGGGATGTGGACGCTCACGTGGTTCCTCGATCTGCTCGGAGCCGAAGTGGCCGAGCGGGCAGCATCGCTGGGTATGTCGCGCGAGGCGTACCTCGAACGCGAGGCCGTGGCCGTCGCAGCGGGCAGCGACGGTTTGATGACGGTGCTCGATTGGCTGGCACCGACCGATCGACCGTTCCGCAAAGGCACGATGATCGGCTTCGACGCTCGACACACGCGCGGGCACGTCTACCGGTCGATCCTCGAAGCGATCGCGCTCACGATGAAGCACCACGTCGACGCGATGTGCCACGAGCTCGGCATCGAACTCGACGAGATCGTCGTGTCGGGTGGTGGATCGTCGAGTTCGCTGTTCATGCAGATCTTCGCCGACGTCTTCGGAGTGCCGGCATCGCGCGCCGTCGAAGCCGGCGGAGCCAGCCTCGGCGCGGCGATCTGTGCGGCCGCAGCTGCCGGCATTCATCCCGACATCGACACCGCGGCTGCCAAGATGGCCAAGACCCGTGAACGCTTCGATCCCGATCTGGCCGACAACGTCATCTACACGCGGATGAACGAGACGATCTACCAGCACATCCGAACCGCGACCGATCCGCTCCTCGAGCGTTCATATCCGCTCTTTCACTGAACTCGCCCAATCGCCACCCACCCAAGGAACCACCATGTCCCTCACCCGATCAGAGATCGTCGAGCACCTCCAGGAGATCGTCGGTGACGACCAGGTCGTCACCGATCCCGACACGCTCCAGCGGCGCAGCATCGACAACTTCCGCAAACTCGAGAACATCTTCGGCGTGTACACGATGCCGTCGCCGGCCGCGATCGTGATGGTGCGCAGTACCCAGGAGGCGGCCGCCGTGTTGGCGTTCGCCGACGAACACGGCGTCAATGTCGTGCCGCGCACCGGGGGCACCGCGACCGAGGGTGGCCTCGAGACCGTGGTCGAGAACTCGATCGTGCTCGACGGCTCGGGCATGGATCAGATCATCGACATCGACGCCTACAACATGCAGGCGACCGCCCAGTGCGGCGTTCCGTTGCAGGTGTTGGAAGACCGCGCCCGCGCACTCGGACTGACCACCGGGCACTCGCCGCAGTCGAAGCCGGTCGCCCAGATGGGTGGGCTGGTCGCGACCCGCAGCATCGGCCAGTTCTCGACCCTGTACGGCGGCATCGAGGACATGGTCGTCGGGCTCGAAGTCGTGTTCCCCGGCGGTCACGTGTCGCGCATCAAGAACGTGCCCCGCCGTGCAGCCGGCCCCGACATTCGCCACATCGTGATCGGCAACGAGGGGGCCCTGTGCTTCATCACCGAGGTCACGGTCAAGCTGTTCCCGTACATGCCGGAGAACAACACGTTCCTGGGATGGACGCTCAAGGACATGCGGACCGGCTTCGAGGTGCTGCGCGAGGTGATGGTGGCCGGCTACAAACCGTCGGTCGCCCGGCTGTACGACCCCGAGGACGGCCAGCTCCACTTCTCGCATTTCGCCGCCCCTGACGACTGCATCCTGCTGTTCATGGCCGAGGGAGCGGCCGGTATCACCAAGGCCACCGCCGAGGCGATCGAGCGGATCGTCGCCGGCCATCCCGGGTGCGAGCCGGTCGACAGCCAACTGATCGCCACCTGGTTCGACGACTTGGTCTGGGGTCCGGAGAAGATCACCGCCGAGGACGAGCGAATCCGCACCACCCGCAACGTCAACCGCACGACCGAGATCGCCGCCGACTGGAGCTCGATCAACGCCATCTACGAGGCGGTGCTCCCACGGATTCGGGCCGAGATCCCTGGCATCACACTGCTCGGCGGACACTCGTCGCACAGCTACATCAACGGCACCAACATGTACTTCAACTACTTCTACGACCTGCTCGACTGCGCACCGGAGGACGAGGCGACCACCTACACGATCCCGATCATCGGCATCATCGTCGAGGAGACCCTGCGCCACGGGGGATCGATCGTGCACCACCACGGGATCGGCAAGGGTCGGGCCCGATGGGTCAAGGAAGAATACGGTTCGTCGTACCGGATGATCGAAGCGCTCAAGCAGGCATTCGATCCGAACGGCGTGATGAACGCCGGCACGATCATCCCCCGCTGACCATCGCCCGCCGTCCGTAGGCTCGGTGTATGACCCAGTTCTCGGCGTCGCCGCCCGTCGAACCACTGCAGCATTCGATCGGACGCCGCACCACCTTGGTGGCCGATCCGCAGCGTGACGGTCGGCTACTGGGAGTCGATGTGTGGTACCCGGCGGTCGACAGCGACGCGCCGATGTCCGAGTACGAACTGTTTCCGGGTGTCTCGTTCACGGCCGCGGCTGCTCAACACGAACCACCGCCGGCGTCGGGTCCGTTCCCGTTGATCGTGTTCTCGCACGGGCGGACCGGAGTGCGGTTCGCCTACTCGCTGCTGTGTGAGGCGCTCGCGGCCCGGGGTGCGATCGTGGTGTCCGCCGATCATCCCGGCGACGGGCTCACCGACTGGTTGCTGGGCAGCTTCGTCGACGATCGGACCAACGAGATGAACCGGGTCGGCGACGCTCATGCGTTGCTGGCCGAACTCCGCCCGGGCGGAACCGTGCTGCCGACCGAGGTGATCGACGCCATCGACCACGGCCGGGTGGTACTCGCCGGCCACTCGTATGGCGCGTACACGGCGCTCGCCACGGCGGCGGGGGCTCGCGGTGTGCCGGCCCACGATCGTGTTCGGGCCGTCGTCGGTCTCCAGCCGTACACCAGGTCGATGAGCGACGGCGCGCTCGGGCGGGTGACGGTGCCGACGCTGCTCGTCGTGTCCGAAGATGACGTCACCACGCCGGCCTCCAGCGATGCCGATCGGCCGTGGGCGCTCCTGCGTGGCCAACCGACGTGGCGCGTCGACCTGTCGGGCGCGGGTCATCAGGCTTCCAGCGACATGGGCCTCTATGCCGAGCTCGCCGGCCACTTGCCGATGCTCCCGCAATTCGCCCGCGACTATCTGGAGGCTTCGGCCGACGCCATCGGTTCCGGCTCCCGTCCGTGGCGCGAACTGCTGGCGACCCAGGTCGGCGTGGTGTGGGCGTTCTTGCAGATCGTCCTCGACCTCGACGCTCGTACGGGTGCCGCCGAGGCGCGCCGGCTGGGCGCCGAACCCGACGTCACCTTGCGGGTGCGCTGATCCGCCATCGATCCAGCCGGGTCGGGCGAGGCTGATCGGTCTCCGGCGTCTCAGGTCCAGTCCATGATCACCTTGCCGCACTCACCGCCGGCGACGATCTCGAACGCCTCCTCGAACCGGTCGGCGGGCAAGCGGTGGGTCACGATCGGCGACACGTCGAGACCACTTTGGAGCATGGCGGCCATCTTGTACCAGGTCTCGAAGATGCGGCGACCGTAGATGCCCTGCAGTTCGAGGCCCTTGAAGATCAGGTCATTGACGTCGAGCGTCATGGGCCCCGGCGGTATGCCGAGCACCGCGATCCGTCCGCCATGGTTCATCGCGTCGAGCATCTGGTTGAAGGCGGCTTCGGCGCCCGACATCTCGAGGCCGACGTCGAACCCCTCGGTCATGCCGAGCTCGGCGGTGACCGAGGAGAGCTCCTCGTGCCCGACATCGACGACGCGTGTGGCCCCGAGCTGTGCCGCCAGGCCGAGCCGGTAGGTGTTGATATCGGTGACGACGATGTGACGGGCGCCGATGTGCTGCACGATCGCCGCCGCCATCGCCCCGATCGGGCCGGCCCCGGTGATCAACACGTCCTCGCCGACCACGTCGAAACGCAGAGCGGTGTGGGTGGCATTGCCGAGCGGATCGAGCACGGCGGCGATGTCGTCGGAGATGTGGGCGGGCACGACGAAGACGTTCTGGGCGGGGAGTACGACGTACTCGGCGAACGCTCCTGGACGGGTGACCCCGACGCTGATGTGGTTGTGGCAGAACTCGCGCCGCCCGGCCTTGCAGTTGCGGCAGTGGCCGCAGGTGATGTGGCCCTCTCCGGCAACGCGCTGGCCGACTTCGAGCCCGACCACATCGGCACCGAGCCGGGCGATCTCGCCCATGAACTCGTGACCGACGACGATCGGCACCGGAATCGTCGCCTGGGCCCACGCATCCCAGCGGTGGATGTGGAGGTCGGTACCGCAGATCGACGTCTGGTGAACCCTGATCATTACTTCGTGGGCGCCCGGCTCGGGGATGTCCACGTCGTCGAGCCACAAGCCCGGTTCGGCTCGCGCCTTCACCAGTGCCTTCATGAGACGATCCCCATGTCTGCGCCGATCTTCCTGAACGCCTCGATCGCCATGGCCACGTCGTCATCGGAGTGAGCGGTAGACATCTGGGTTCGGATCCGTGCCTTGCCGGTGGGCACGACCGGGAACGAGAAGGCGGTGACGTAGACACCTTCCTCGAGCAGGCGAGCGGCCATCTCCCCGGCGATTCGAGCGTCGCCCAGCATGACCGGGATGATCGGATGCCCGGCTCCGGCCAGCGTGAAACCGGCGTCGGCCATGCCAGTGCGGAAGCGCTGTGCGTTCCGTTCGAGCTGGCGCTGGAGGTCGTCGGCAGACTGCAGCAGCTCGAGCACGCGCAGGGTCGTCGCCGCGATCACGGGGGCGAGCGAGTTGCTGAACAGGTAGGGCCGCGAGCGTTGCCGTAGCCAGTCGACGATCTCGCGGCGGCCACTGGTGTAGCCCCCCGAGGCGCCGCCCATCGCCTTGCCGAGTGTGCCGGTGATGATGTCGACACGTCCCGTCACACCGCAGTGCTCCGGTGTGCCGCGGCCGGTCGGCCCGACGAACCCGACCGCGTGTGAGTCGTCGACCATCACCATCGCGCCATAACGATCCGCGAGGTCGCAGATCGCCGCCAGATCCGCGATCACACCATCCATCGAGAACACACCGTCGGTGGCGATCAACCGGTAGCGGGCACCGGCGGATTCCTGCAACCGCTGTTCCAGCTGGCCCATGTCGTTGTTGTCGTAGCGCAGCCGCTGGGCCTTGCTGAGCCGGATGCCATCGATGATCGACGCATGGTTGAGGGCGTCGCTGATCACGCAGTCGTGCTCGTCGAGGATCGTCTCGAACAGACCCCCGTTCGCGTCGAAGCACGACGAGTACAAGATCGTGTCCTCGGTGCCGAGGAACCTGCTGAGCTCGGCCTCGAGCTCTTTGTGCACCGTCTGGGTGCCACAGATGAAACGCACCGACGCCATGCCGTAGCCGTACGTGTCGAGCCCTGCGTGGGCGGCCTCGACGAGCAACGGATGGTCGGCCAGACCGAGGTAGTTGTTGGCGCACAGGTTCAGCACGCTGGTGCCGTCGGCGAGGTCGATGTGGGCCGACTGCGGCGAGGCGATCACCCGCTCGTGTTTGAACAGCCCTTCGTCGACCAGGCCGGCAGCGCGAGCGGCGAGATCGTCGAGCATCGGCGCTCGCCGGTAGGTGTGGGTGTCCGGCTTGGGTTCGTGCGACGTCTGGTCGGGCATCGGTGCCTCGTTCCGAATAGTTCGCGATCGCGGGTGACGAACATCACCCGGGATCAGTCTACGAACCCGGCGTTGGTGGGCCGTCGTTCACGGGGTCCGTGGTTCGGGCAGCTGTTCGGTCGGGCGGCGCTGCGATCGGATCCTGCCGGCCTCGAACCACCCGACGAACACGACGAAGCCACCGATCAGCACAACGTTGATCCGGCGCCAGCCGGTCGAGGTCGCGCCATGGCGATCGCCCAGCCATCATCCGGCACCGATCAGGAGCCAGTTCCTGGCCACCGATCCAGCAGCGGTCAGCGCGACGAATCGCACCAACGGCATGCGCCGTGCGCCGGCCGGAATCGACACGAGACTGCGAACTCCGGGAACGAGCCGCCCCAGAACACGGCTGGTTGCCGCCATCGATCGAACACTTCCCACGCGCGCTCGACGTCGTGCTCTGACATCAACGGCAGCCGCCCTGCGAGAGCTCCGAGCCGTCGTACCCCGATCACCGCTCCCGCCCGATACAACTGGAGCGCACCGGTCACCCTGCCGACTGTCGCCCAGGCCACGGTCGCCCACAGGTCGAGTCGACCGAGGCCTGCGAGATAGCCCGCGGCCGCGAGCACCGCCACGCTCGGGATCGGTGGGAAGACCGTTTCGAGCACGACTGATCGGGGTCATCTCGATTCCGGGGCATGCGGCGCACGGCCCGACGCACGGCTGACACCCGACCGGCGGGAACCAGGCCCGTGCCCCGAGCGTCTCATCCATCGTGAAGCGCCTGTCGTCCATCATCGTGTCCGGCATCGTCCTGTCGGGCATGGCGCTGGCCGCGTGCGGTGGAACCGACGGCGCAGCTGATTCGGCCCCGACCGTTCCCGCCCCGACCGGCCGATTCGAGCTCACGGCCCTGGCCGGGCCGGTGTGCCCGGTCGAGACCGATCCGCCGTCGCCTGATTGCGCCGATCGAGCGGTGCCCGGCGCCGTGGTCGTCGTGACGGATGCCGCCGGGGCGGAAGTGACCCGGGGTGTCACCGGGGCCGATGGCACGCTGGTGCTCGAGGTACCGGTCGGCGAGTTGACGATCACTCCGCAGGCCGTGGAAGGCCTGCTCGGCACCGCCTCACCGATCACGATCTCGATCGCCGCCGATCAGACGATCAGGCTGACGGTCGGTTACGACACGGGTATCCGCTGAGAACGTCAGGCTGCTGCGATCCATGATCACCGATCTCGAACGACAGGAACGGTTCGAAGCCATCGTCGAGGTGGTGTACGAGCCACTGCAGCGGTACCTCGGTCGACGCGCCCAGCCGGCGGATGTCTCGGAGCTCCTGAACGACTCGCTGCTCGTGATCTGGCGTCGCCTCGATCACGTCCCGTTGAACGATGCGCTTCCCTGGTCGTACGGGGTCGCCAAGCGCTGCCTGGCCAATCATCGCAGGGGAGGGCAACGGCGGCTCCGGCTGGTCGGCCGGGTGATCGATCGCACGCCGAGGGACTCGTTCGTCTCGGGTGCACCGGTCGCCGAGTTCGACCACCCGCAACTCGAGACCGCACTCCACGAACTCGACGAGTCCGAGCGCGAACTCGTTCGGCTGTGGGCGTGGGAGCAGCTCGAACCCCGCGAGATCGCCGTGGTGCTCGACATGACCCCGAACGCGGTGAGCCTCCGGCTCACCCGCGCCAAGAAAAAGATTGCTTCCTCGATGGAGCGACAGAATGTTGCCGCTGCCGGACAGGAAGGGCTCGGACACAGAAAGGAGCCTCGGCCATGAACGACGAGCTGCGCGAACAACTCGGACGTCTCGACCCGATGCATCCCGGTGTGCCCGTCGAATCAGTGACGACGCCGTCGTCCCGAGCCCGAATGGAGCAAATCATGAACACCCCAGTCCTCGATCAGGAAGATTCACTCACCACGTCGACCCCGCGGCCCACGGCGATCGACGCCCGCCGCCGCCGCAGCTGGATGCTGGTCAGCGGAGTTGCCGCTGCCGCGGTTCTCGCCATCGGCGGCGCTGTGATCGTCGGCAATCGCGGCGGTGACGGCGGTGGCCAGGTCGCTGCCGGTCCGCCACTCGAGTTGTCGCTCGGCGACAGCGGTGTGATGTCGTCGTGCATCATGTTCGACGTCTCGATCCTGTCCGACATGTCGCCCGCCTTCGCCGGCACCGCAACTGCGGTTGAAGGCGAGTCCGTCACGTTGACCGTCGACCGCTGGTATGCGGGCGGCGATGCTGCCAGCGTGGTGCTGTCCGGTGCCGGCGGGTCGCCTGCGCTGATCGACGGATTCCAGTTCGAGGTGGGGCAGCAGTACCTGATCACGGCTGCGGACGGCAACGTCAACTTCTGTGGATACAGCGGATTGGCGACGCCGGAACTGACTGCAGCTTTCGAAGCCGCCTTCCCCGGCTGAACCCCAATCTCTGCTGGGCGGCACCGAACGCAACGTTCGGTGCCGCCCAGCTCCGCGTCTCAGCCGCCGTGATGCGGCCGGTCAAGCGGCGTCGGGGGCCGCCGGCGCGTCGGATCGGATGATCTGGATCGTGCCGGTGCCGGAGCATGTGACGGCGCAGCCGGCGCTGTGTTGGAAGACGTTGTGTTTGTTGGCATGTGATCTTGCCGTTGCCCGGATCGGTCGGTCCGCCCCGGGACCGGGGTCCGAGGTGGTCGATGTCGCAGAGCCGACATATGTCGACATATGACCTCTGGCCAGGAAGGATGCACCAGTAGGCGATTGCGTACAGCGATCAGCAGGGCGTCTCGAATGGTCGTGCGTGAGCCAAGCGCGCAGCCTTGCCCGCCCGGGCTCAGCTGCCGCGGTGGCGGCGCAGCAGAACCTCTTGGGCGATCGTGGCGACGTGGACACCACTCTCCGACACCACATCGCCGGTGATCAGCCCTCGCGCCCCGAACAGGCCGTGTGAGCGGGTGTCGAACCAGTGCCACTCGTTGGGATGGCTGTGGCGATGGAACCAGATCGCGTGGTCGAGGCTGGCGCCCTGGAACCTGTTGCGGTCGGTGGAGACCCGCTCGAAGTCGGGATGCGGCGACCTGGCCGCTCGCGACGGGGCAGCGTCGGACATGAACGCCAGGGCGCAGGCGTGATCGATCGGGTCGTCACCCACGTCGGCCGACAGCCGGATCCAGTAACCGAGCCGCCCGTCGGGCAGGTCGACCGCCTTGCGTTCGATCAGCGCGCCCCACGAGGTGTCCTGCAGCGACGGATCGTCGGGGGTGGGCATGTCGGCGGGCAGCACGGCCAGTTGGGCGTCGGCCTCGTCCTCGTCGATTTGGAACGACACCGACAGATTGAGGATCGCCCCCGCCGATTGGCGGGCGACGACCTGCCGGGTGCTGAACGAGCGCCCGTCGCGCAGACGCTCGACCTCGTATCGCACCGGCTCGTTCGGCGAACCGGGGCGAATGAAGTACGAGTGCAGTGAGTGGGCCGGGCGGTCGGGTGTCACGGTGGCCGCCGCTGCCCGAAGCGCCTGGGCGATGATCTGGCCGCCGAACAGTCGGCCGCCCCACGGATAGCGGGTGGCGATCCCGACGAACGTGTCCGGCCCGTGCGGCTCGAGCTGCAGCAGGTCACGGAACTCGATGTCGACGATGTCGGGGATGGTCACCGCAGCAGTCTCGTCGGCGCCGTCGATGCTGGCAACGCGAAGGTGCGGGTCGGCGCACCAGCGATGGGTCGCCGCCGATTCTGCGTGATCACCACTGCAGCGCTGCCGGTGCGTCGACCGGTACCGCCGGCGCAGCCGGGCCCACCGGGTCGATCCGGTGGTAGTCGCCACCCAGCTCCGGTCGCGGGTCGGCATCGCCGCGATTGGGCCAGAACGCCATCGCCCGTTCGGTCTGGGTGGTGATCGTGAGCGACGGGTTGACGCCGAGGTTGGCGCTGATCGCCGAACCGTCGGCGACGTGCAGCCCCGGGTGCCCGTAGACACGCTGGTAGGGGTCGATCACGCCCTCCTCGGGGGATCCGCCGATCACGCAGCCACCCAGGATGTGGGCGGTGACCGGAGTATTGAGGAGCGCCTCGTTGACCGACCCGAAGGCGTCGCCGCCCATGATGTCGGCAGCGTGGCGGGCTGCCTCGACCGCCTCGGGGATGAACGTCGGGTTGGGCTCTCCGGTGCCCTGTTCCGAGCGCAGGCGAACACCGTTGCGGTATCGCTTCCAGCGCAGATTGATGCTGTTGTCGCGGCCCTGCATCACGAGCAGGATCACCGTGCGCTCGGACCAACGCCGCACGGACATACTGCGCACGAATCGGATCGGATGCCGCACGATCTCGCCGAGAAACCGGACCTGGCGCGGCACGCGGCCACCGCCGTCGACCAGCACGGTGCCCAGCAACCCCATCGCGTTCGACCCCTTCGGGTAGCGAACGCCTTCGATGTGGGTGTGTTCGTTGGGGTAGATCGACGAGCTGATGGCCACGCCGGTCGAGTAGTCCTCGTCGGGTCTGCCGATGGCGACGGCGCCGGGGATCGATTCCGAATTGGTGCGCACCAGCTCGCCCAGACGATCGGAGAGGTACGGAAGCCGGCCCCGCTCCTTGAGATCGGCCAGCAGCTTGACCGTGCCCAGCACACCTGCCGAGAACACGATCTGCTCAGAGGTGTGACGCTGGATGTCGCGTCCACGGCGCGGACCGGGACGCTCGCTGACGATCTCGAAACCGCCCCCGTCGAGCTGGATCACATCGGTCACCAGGCGTTCGGGGAGCACGATCGCTCCGCCTTGCTCGGCCAAGTAGAGGTAGTTCCGGTCGAGGGTGTTCTTGGCGCCGTGCCGGCATCCCACCATGCAGCCGCCGCATCGGATGCAGCCGGTCCGGTCGGGGCCGGCCCCGCCGAAGTACGGATCGGAAACGGTGACGCCCGCCTCGCCGAGGTACACCCCGATCTCGGTCGGCCGATAGGTGTCGGCAACCCCCATTCGCTCACCGATCGCGCGGATCACGTCATCGTTGGGCGAGTCGTCGGGTGCTGTGGTGACACCCAGCATGCGTTTCGCCTGGGCGTAGTACGGGGCCAGTTCGGCCCTCCAGTCGGTGATGCCGGCCCATTGCCGATCGGCATAGAACTGATCGAGCGGTTCGTAGAGCGTGTTGGCGTACACCAGCGAGCCGCCACCGACCCCGGCGCCCGACAACACCATCACGTCGCTGAGCAAATTGATGCGTTGGATGCCGTGCATGCCCAAGCGCGGTGCGAACAGGAACTTTCGGATGTTCCAGTTGGTGGTCGGGTAGTCGTCGGCCTCGAACCGGCGGCCGGCCTCGAACACCGTCACGCGGTATCCCTTCTCGGTGAGCCGTAGTGCCGATACCGACCCACCGAATCCGCTGCCGATGATCGCTACGTCGGTGTCGAACCGCCGTGGGCCCAAGTCAGGCCCCGTCCGGCTGCAGCACGAACACCCTGATCTCGCGCCCGGAGATCCGCTCGCGGTACTTGTCGTAACCGGGGTACACCTTGGCGGCGGCTGTGAACGCCACGTCGAACTCGTCGTCGGTGGCCGGCCGGGCGACGACTGCGCCCTCCCGGTCTCGGTAGGCGACGGTGGCGTGTGGATCGGCCTCGAGGTTGTACACCCAGCCGGGCGTGCTGGTCTGCCCGAAGTTGGTGCCGATGATCGCGAGGTCGTCACCGACGGGGATCGCCAGCAACGGCATCGTTCTGGCCTGGCCGCTCTTGGCGCCGGTGGTGGTGATCATCACGACGGGCAGTCCCGCCACGATCGTGGGGACGGTATACCGGCCCTTGCTCCACGCGTGCAGCCGTATGTCGGCGTGATGGAGCACCTTCGAGAACGCCCATGCGCCCGGCTTGCTGGAGGCGACCTGCTGCATCGCCCGCTGCGCCGCGTTGGCGGGCTTGCTCTCGTACCCGATCGCCTCTGCCAAACCCATTGGTCGCTCCTCGTCGTGTCCCGCGTTTCGTCACCAGGGAGGGCGTCGACCCCGCTGGCGCGGTCATCGACAGCGTAGACGCGACCGCGCCGGAGGTGACCTTCCCACCCGGACGTGAGTCGTCTCAGCGGAACGTGAGGCCGGCGAAGTCGCCGCAATTGCGCCAGGCGTCGATGTACGTGAAGTAGGCGACCGGGCCCTCGGGGTAGCCGAGCCGGCCCAGCAAACCGGCGCGACCGGTGGGCCGGCCCTCGTTGTTGTAATAGCCGGGCGTGCAGTCGGGGTCGGCACCGAACGCGCGTCCGCCGTGTTCGAGTTTGTCGACCCAGGCGTGCTCGGCCTCGGCGGTGACCTCGACCTCGTGGGCGCCGACCTCGAGCGCATGATCGATGATCGTCGCGATCGTGGTGCCGGCTTCGACCAGGTTGTGCGGGATGTTCGAGATCAGGTTGGCGGCCTGCGTGGGCTGCACGACGAACACGTTCGGGAAGCCGTGGACGTGCATGCCGTGCAGCGTCGTCATCCCGTCGGCCCATTTCTCGGACAGCTTCAACCCGTCGCGGCCGACCGTGTCGTACCCCGAGCGGCGGGCGAATTCGGTGCCGACCTCGAAGCCGGAGGCGTAGATCACGCAGTCGAGTTCGAAGTGCTCGCCGTTGGCCCACACACCGGTCTCGTCGATCTGCTCGACACCCTTGCCCTCGGTGTCGATCAGATGTGTGTTCGGGTTGTTGAACGACTGCAGGTATTCGTCGTGGAAACACGGCCGCTTGCAGAGTTGCCGGTACCACGGCTTGAGCGCCTCGGCGGTGGCAGGATCGTCGATGATCTCGTCGACGCGGGCGCGGATCTGGGTCATCTTCTCGTCGTCGCTGTCGTGGTAGGCCCGCAGTATCGCTTCGGGAGTGAACTCGGGGTTGGGACCCTGGAACAGCTTGTCGCGGATCCGCTTGCTGATGTCGGTCCAGCCGTCCATCACGAAGTCGTGCTCGGCGAATCCGCCGGTCTGCAGGATCGCAAAGTTCTCGAGCCACTTCTGCTGCCAGCCCGGCTCGAGCGCGGCGAACCAATCGGGGTCGGTCGGCACGTTGTTGCGGATGTCGATCGAGCTCGGAGTGCGCTGGAACACGAACAGCTCGCGGCATGCCCGGGCGAGGTGCGGAACGCATTGCACTGCGGTCGCTCCGGTGCCGATGACGCCCACGCGCTTGTCGACGAGGTGCTCCATCGGAGCACCCGACGGGTCGCCGCCGGTGTAGCCGTAGTCCCACCGGCTGGTGTGGAAGCTGTGCCCTCGATATGTCTCGATACCGGGGATGCCCGGCAGCTTCGGGCGATGCAGCGGGCCCGTGCCCATCGCCACGAACCTGGCGCGCATCTCGTCACCGCGGTTGGTGCGGATGATCCAGCGGCACGAGTCCTGCTCCCACTCGAGGCCGGTCACCTCGGTCGACAAACAGGCGTTCTCGTACAGGCCGAAGTGCTCGGCGATGCGACGGCAATGATCGAGGATCTCGGGGGCGTGTGTGTACTTCTCGGTCGGCATGTGGCCGGTCTCTTCGAGCAGGGGCAGATAGACGAAGGCCGCCGTGTCGCACTGGGCGCCCGGATATCGGTTCCAGTACCAGGTGCCGCCGAAGTCGCCGCCCTTTTCGATGATGCGAACGTCATCGATGCCCGCCTGCTTCAGCCGGGCGCCGGTCACCAGGCCGGCGAACCCGCCACCGATGAACGCAACCGTCACCTCGTCGAACAGCGGGTCGCGCTCGACCGGTGCGACGTACGGGTCGTCGAGATACGCCGCGAACTTGCCGGTCGGCTCGATGTACTGCTCGTTGCCGTCGGGGCGCAGGCGCTTGTCGCGCTCTTCGAGGTACTTGGCGCGCAGCGCGTCAGCGTCGATCCGAGTCGTCATGCACCGACACGTTGGCAGACAGCAATCGCCGCCTGCACATCGCGACGCAGTGGTGCCAGGCGCCACTGCGGAGGTGTCCGCCGCGTCTGCGAATGGAGCCGGTCGGGTGCCTTGGCGCCATCGCGGTCAGACGACGGTGGCTCGCTCGACGAACGAGCACAGCGCACCGATCATCTTGATCTCCTCGACCGTCTTCGCCCGTGTGGCCAGCAGCTTGTCGGTGCACACCAGGAAGGCGAGGCAGCGAGCACGGCTGATGGCGACGTTGAGCCGGTTCTTCGAGAACAGGAAATCAGCAGACCGCGGCATGAAGTCGGCCGACGAAGTGGCCATCGAGAACAGCACGACCGCGGCCTCGCGGCCCTGGAATCGGTCGACGGTTCCGACCTCGACCTTGGCTGTGCGCTTGTTCGAGCCCAACACCTTCCGAATCAGGCGGACCTGATCGTTGTAGGGCGCGACGACCATGAAATCGGCCGGCCGCAGCAGCTTGGTCTCGCCGTGCTGATCGGTCCAGGGTGTGTCCATCAGCGATCGCAGCTGCTCGGCGATCCGTTGTGCCTCGGCCTCGGAGCTGGTGTCACACCCGTCGTGCACGACGCGCAACCAGCGCAAACCCGTTCCTTCCCGCGTGGTCTGGCGCTCGCACGACTCGTGCACACGGAGGCGGCCTTCGTACATCACCTCGGAGATGAACCCGTTGACCGATGAATGCATCCGGCGCGTCGTGTCGAGGAAGACTCCCTGATCGGGCGGCATCGTCGGCGCGCCGTTCAGCATGTGCTCGAGCGCACTCGCGCCGCTGCCGTGCGGGTGGCTCGCCTGAACGACCTGCGGTAGTTGCTGCGGGTCGCCGAGCAGGATCACGTTGGTCGCCGAGATCGATGCAGCGATGGCGTCGGCCAAGCTGAGTTGGCCGGCCTCGTCGATGACCAGCACGTCGACCGGATGGTCGCGCATCGCCCTGCTGGCATGCAGCCACGGGGTGCCCGAGACCACGTTGAACTCGCCCTCGGCACACTTGGTGTTGTCATTGATGTACGACACGCCGGGCACGCGGGCGGTGTCGTGCTTGCGGACCGCACGCAGGTCGGCGAGCGCTCCGTCCTCGGTGAAGCGGTCGACCACCGCTGCCATGAGGTTGTCGTTCGCGAGATGTGTCATCGCCGTGACCCCCACCCGCCGGCCGGCGTTCACCAAGGCTCGAATGATCTGGGCCCCTGTGTACGTCTTGCCGGTTCCCGGTGGCCCTTGGATCGCGACACAACTGTGATCGAGCTGCGTCGCCCATCGGCAGATGTCGTCGATCTCCGCCGTGAACACGCCGCCATTGGGTCCGGCACAGCCCGCCGCGAATCGTGGGGCATCACGGCGCAGCATCGCGTGGCCGACACGGGTGGCGTCGCCCGCGAGCATCTGATCGGCCAGCACCATGAGCGCATCGAGCTTGGCGCCCTCCTGGAAGGTCTCGTGCAGCACGACCGATGTCGGCCGGATGCCCGACGCCTGATGGTCGCCATGCCAGTGCAGTCGCAGCCTGCGAGCCGAGGTGTCGATCGCCGCGACCTTGAAGAACCCCCAGTGCTGCTGGCTCGACGCTTGGATCACCGTGGAACCGGGTCCGATCTCGTCGTCGACGGACTGCGGTGGATACGAGAACACTGCCGCCGGCCACTTGAGCGGCTTGCCGGTCGTCTCACTGAACTGATCTTCCAGCAACTGGAATGACAACCCGGTGATCACCCTCGACGATGCGAGCTGGTCGTCCGCCTCGGCGACCGACAACCGATACGCGTCAGCAGCGGCTGCCCGTCGCTCGCGCCGCCAGTACCCGAGCAGGTCGCCCATGCGGTGTTCGGGGCTGGCCACCTCGAAACGGTGCAGCGCCTCGATGCGCGCATCGAGCTCGGGTTCGGGCGCGACGAGGTCGAGCACCGGCGCCCGCCAGGCCAGGTCGGCCGGGCGGTGCCGCACCAGCCAGTCGCGCACTGCTCGGGTGGCGCGGACGTCGTCCTCGTTGTAGCTCGCGATGCGGTCGAGGATCGACCGATCACGCAATGCCCGTTCCGGCTCGGACATCCATCGTTCGTATTCGACGACGGCGCCCGCCCCACGGTCGATGTCGTGGCCACGTTCGTAGGCGGTCAATCGTTCGACGTCTTTGAGCCCGTACGACTCGGCACCGATCTGGACGGCGCCCTTCACGATCGCGAACAGGTCGACGAACAGACCGGTGGCGATCATCTCCTCGAGCGGCAGCTCGGCGACGCCGTGTTCGGTCGTGAGCCGCTCGAGAGCTGTGCGTTCTGTGTGGTTGTAGTGGTACACGTGCATGTGCGGGAAGCGCCGGCGGCGGTCGGCCAGATGTCGGATCAGTGCCGCGGTCGCCGAGGCTTCCTCGCCGTCGTCGTGCGCCCAGAACGGCACGAATTCCCACTCGTCGTGCGGGCCGTCGAGACGCGGATCGTCATCGTGGGCTGCGATCGAGGAGTCGGAGCGCTCGATCAAGCCGAACAGGAAGAACAATCCCGACTCGGGCGTCCAGAACGGATGGCCTTCGAAATCGAGGAACACGTCGCCGGGGCTCGGGGGAGGTAGCGCCTCGAACCCGACAGGTTCGGTCTGGACGGCGTCGACGTCACCGGAGACCGGGTCGGGGTCCACTTCGTCGGAGGAGCGCTCGAGGATGTCGAACAGCGGTTTCGAACCGTCGGGTTGGTCGCGCGTGCGGATCTGGAGGTCTGCTTGGGCGACGAGCCGATCCAGGTGGGCCAAGCCTGTCCCGGCGGTCGCTTCGCCGGGATCGACCTGAGCCAGATCCGTCATCGTGTCGATCCCTGCGTCGACCAGGGCGAGGCGGTCGGCCGAACGAATCCCGGCGACGAAGACGAGCGAGTCGTCGCGCCGCCACTCTCCCTCGCAGTGTTCCGCGAACTCACAGAATTCGCAATGGCTGCATGGAACTGCGGTGGTGTCCGCCGTCGCCGCAGCATCGAGCGCACGCTCGAGCGGTCGCTTGAGGCGCCGCCAGTAGGCGTCGACTTCTGCGAGCCGGATCGACTCGGTGGTTCCCGACCCGAGCGCCAGGTGGATCTGCTCGCCGCGGTGCCCCGTCAGCGCTTCGAGCGCGTCGGCGTAGAAACACAACTGCAGGACGTGTCCGGGCTTCGCGGCCTGGCGGGCGAGCTTGGCGTCGACCACCTCGTAGCGAGCCGGCGCATCTTGCCGTGCCCCGACCCGGACGATGAAATCGGCGACACCGCGAACGCCGTCGTGGATCATCGGCAGCTGATAGATGACGTCCCAGCCTTCGGCCATCGGGTTGCCGACACGTTCGACCCACGCCGCGAACGGCTCCCAGCCGCCCGGAAAGTCTTTCGCGCTCCGCCCTCCGGCCCCGTCGGGAGTCGGAAGGTCTGGTGTGATTCGTGCCGGCACGTGCCGGATCGATCGGCCCGACGCTTCGTAGCGAGCGAGCACGGCTTCCTCATGTGCCTGGCCCTTGGCCATCAACATGCGAGCCATCTCGCCCAGCCCGCCGTGAGGGGGCTCGATCTGCTTCGTGTCGACTCGGTGTTGCAGGGTCATCGTGTGCGGACATGCCAGCCACGCGGTGATCCTCGAAGGAGAGATGAGCCGAGCCACCTCGCCATCATGCTCGCTGGACGGACGAATCGCGCTCGGGTGCCGCGGACGGCCACAGAGCGGCTGCGTCCGATGCATGTCCGTTCGCCTCCGGCCGGCGCCGTGTCGTCGGTCGGAGCCGTGCCGGCGACCGTGTCGCGACGCTGGTGCAAGACGCTCAAGTCACGCGTTATTTGCGCCGATGAAGCGTCCGTGAACAGTTCGCATGTTTCCCCGGCTCGAGTCGCGTGGCTCACGATCTCGAGCGTGCTCGTCGTGATCACGCTGCTCGCCTTGTTCGGCCCGTGGCGTGATCAACGCTGGGAGAACTCCCAGCTGCTGTTCAGCCTCGTGACCGTTTCGGCGATGGTCTGTGTGATCGGGGCGACGATCGTGATCGCCATGGCCGATCGGCGTGATATGGCCGAGGTCGGCCTACTGGGTTCGGCCCTGATGGCTGCGTCGGTGCTGCCCCTGGTCCACGGCCTCGTCACGCCTGAGGTCTTGTACGACGCCACCGAGGCCTTCCGTGCCTCAGCGTTCTTGTCGCTGCCCGTCGCGGTCGCCGTTTCGTCGCCGCTCCTCACCCCTCATTCGGCCTTCGGCCGTTGGGCTGCTCGCCGCTGGCGCGATTGGTCCCTGGTCTCGCTGGTCGGGGTGTTCACGCTTGCCTCGGTCCTGGTCTTCTTCCCGGACGCGATCGTGGCGCCGGGGCCGTCGGACCCGTTGACGATCCTCGTCGCGGTCGGTATGGCGGTCGCGCTGGGTTTGTTGTCGTTGCGCCAGTTGCGTTTCTTCGAACTCGGTCGACAGGCGCCGAACCTCATCGCTGCGATCTCGATGATCCTGCTGGGCCTCACGGCGCTGCTGCCGCTCGCCGAAGAGCCGTACACGGCAGGATTCTGGTGGCTCCACCTGACGGGCGTGCTCGGCGTGTTCGGGACGCTCGTGTGCCTCACCGCCTCCAAGCGCATGGCCAAGTCGGCCCAGGACATCCTGGCGCCGGTGCTGGCCCGCGACCCGTTGGCGGCCTTCGAACTCGGGTTGAGCCCGATCGTCCACTCGTTCGTCGCCGATCTGGAGGTCAAGGACCAGATGACCCGCGACCACGTCGTCCGCACCGGCGAGCTGGCGTTGCGAGTCGGTGAGCGGTTCCGCATGTCCGGTGGGCAGTTGCGCGACCTCGGTCTCGCCGCGATGCTCCACGACGTCGGCAAGATCGAGGTTCCCGATGAAATCCTCAAGAAGCCGGGCCGACTGACGCCGGCCGAGTACGAGGTGATCAAGCTTCACTCGATCGATGGCGAACGCATGTTGCTGGCCGAACAGGCCCTTGCCTCCGCTGCCCCGATCGTTCGCTCGCACCACGAGCGCATGGACGGCAAGGGCTACCCCGACAATCTCGTCGGTCGCGAAATTCCGCTCGGCTCCCGGATCATCGCTGTCTGCGATGCGTTCGATGCGATGACGCACGATCGTCAGTACCGCAAGGCGATGCCCACGAAGCTCGCGCTCGCGATCCTGCGTGAGCACTCGGGAAGCCAATGGGATCCGGCTGTGGTCGACCAGGTGATCGCCGTGTTGCCGAGCATGCCGGCCGTTGCGTCGTTCGACGAGGTCGGGCGGCTGTCCGCTGCCGCGGCCGCGGCCGAGCACATCACGGTCGAGGACATCACCGAGCTCCTCGTCGCAGTCGACGCCGAGATCTGATCGCCGGGTCGGTCGACGGCCTCTGCTGAGCGGCCGCGACCCGGTTCGTTCGGGCATTCGCATCGACACGTCTTGCGCGAGACCCGGGAGGTCGAGCTGTCGAATTCGCGCATTGGTCCGCGCGAGGTCGACGCGATGACTAGCGTCGAAGCTGTGACACGTACAGCGTTCGAGCCGATCCCATCCGCCACTGGGCTCCGGAAGCGTCGGGTTCGACGAACCGGATGGGTAACGGCGATGTCCGGCTTGTCGATCGCCACGCTCGTGCTCGGGGCCTGTGGCGGCGACGACGATTCCGCGAGTTCCACCACCTCGACCACCCTTGCGTTGTCGCCCGCCACGAGCACGACAGTGCCGGCAACGATCGCGCCGACGACCACGACCACCACGACCACGATCCCGCTGGTCACCGAGGGCGCCAAGTTGATCGTGGCCAACGCCAGCGGTATCAACGGCGCAGCCGGCAGAATGTCCGACGCCTTGGCCGCCGTCGGGTTCTCCACCGGGCCCGCCACCAACAGCACGGAGAGCCAACTGGCCACTTCCAAGGTCTACTTCGACCCGGAGAACCCGGCGGCAGAAGCAGTCGCCAACTCGGTGCGTGACGCGCTCGGCGGTGGCGACATCCAGGTGTTGGAACTGACGACGCCGGCCCCGGTCGAGACCGGTGAGGTCGGCGACGCGTCGATCGTCCTGGCGATGGGCAACGACGTCTCCGACAAGTCGCTGGCAGAACTCCAAGGTCTCGTACCACCTGCAACCGAGGTGACGACCCCGGCGACGACCCCGGCGACGTCCGAGCCGTCGGGCTGAGCCGGGTCGGGCTGGGCCGGGTCTGGCTGCCGGGGGTCAGCTCGCACTCGCGAGCTCGCGGACCCTCGCCAGCAAGACCTCGAGGGCAGGGCGGTTGAGCCCGCCTTCGGGCACGATCACGTCTGCGTAGCGTTTGCTGGGCTCGATGAACAGTTCGTGGCTCGGTCGTACCGTGGTCAGGTATTGGTCGAGGATGCTCTCGGTCGTACGCCCACGCTCGGCGACGTCGCGGCGAAGCCGCCGGATGATCCGAAGATCGGGCGGGGTGTCGACGAAGATCTTGAGGTCGAACCGCTCGCGCAGGCGTGGCTCCCACAGCACGAGGATGCCTTCGACGACGATCACCTTCGAGGCTTGAACCGTGAGGTGCCGGTCGGAGCGATCGTGGATCGCGTAGTCGTAGACCGGAACATTCACCGATGCCCCAGCCGAGAGGGCGGCCAGGTGATCGTTGAGGAGGTCCCAGTCGAATGCGTCGGGGTGGTCGTAGTTGGCGGCGGCGCGGACATCCATCGGCTCGTCGGGTCGTTGGACGTAGTACGAATCGAGCTTGATCAGCGAGAGGTGCTCGTCGCCCATCAACTCGGCCAATCGCGTCGCGATCGTGGTCTTTCCGGAGTTGCTGCCTCCCGATACCCCGATCAGGTACGGGCGCTTGGCCGGCGGTTCTGCCTCGCTGGCGGTCGTCACGAAGGACAACTTAGAGGGGGGTGCTTGTAAAACACCCCGTCGGACGGCCAGGCTGTGCGGGTGATCACCGAGCGACAGCAGGCGATGTTGGAATTCGAGCGGTCCTTCTGGACGTTCGACGAACCCAAGGAACTGCTCGTTCGCGCGCGGTTTCAATGCTCGGTCGACGAGTACTATGCAGAGCTGAACAACCTGCTCGAACAGCCTTCGGCGATGGAGCACGATCCACTCGTCGTGCGCCGTTTGCAGCGCCAACGCGTGCGCCGCCGCCGTGAGCGACTCGAGACGGGCACCGATGCTCAGGGAGGCACACACGTATGACGGACGGACCTGATGGCTCGGGACAGATCCCGCGTCGAACGACTCGGGTCACCGATGGCGGGGCGCCCGTCAGCGGTGCGCTGGCGATCGTGCTGGCCGTCGTCGCGGTGGTCGCAGGCTTCCTGATCCTGCGCTCGATCAGCGACGGCGGAGAGCAGGCGCTCGATTTCGGCACGGACGGTTCGACACCGTCGGCGGGCAACGATGCATCCGGTCCGACCGACTCGACTCCCGATTCGGCCGTCGCGACCTTGCCGCCCACCACCACGGTGCCCGCGCTGATCACCACCGGCGCGCCCGTCATCGTCGTGAATGCCAACAGTGTCAGCGGCTCAGCGACTGCGATGACGCGTGCGCTCGAGACGGGCGGTGGCTTCGAGGTGGTCGATCCCGCCAACTCGAGTGAGACGATCGGCGATCTCGACGTGTCAGTGATCTACTTCGAACCGTCGAACACGGCTGCGCAGACGGTCGCGAACTCGCTGGCGACGGTGCTCGGCGGTGTGGCGACGGTCGCCCCGATGCCGGAGACGCCGCCGACACGCGACGGAACCCTCAATGGAGCTGACGTGTTGCTGATGCTCGGCAACGACAAGGCCGGCAAGACGCTCGCCGAGTTGTCACCGGCCGGGACCGCCACAGCATCGCCCGTGACCAACCCGCCGATCGCCGGCGGGGCCACTACGGCGACCACCAGCGGCTGATTGCGCGCTGCTGCGGTGTCGATCCGACTCCGCCGGTCAGCCTGCGAAGTGGTTCAGTAGCTCGCCGGCTATCTGTTCGATGCACCAGAGTGGCTCGCGCAGCGCGCGTTCTTGACCGAAGCGGTCGGCGATCGCCCACGTCGGGATTCGGTCGCGGACTTCGTCGTCGGCGATCCCGACGATCGCCGCGATCGCGACGCCGTACTCGTTCGCCACCTCGGCGAGCCCCCCGACGACCTTGCCCTGGAAGCTCTGGGCGTCGAGATGTCCTTCGCCGGTGATCACGAGGTCGGCGTCGGCGACGTGGTCGTACAGGTCGAGCTCGTCGGCGACGAGATCGAAACCCGGGAGGAGCGTGCCCCCCAGCGCTGCCAGCATTCCGGCGATGCCGCCCGCCGCTCCGGATCCGGCGATCTGCTTGACGTCGACCCCGAAATCCTCCCGGTACCTCTGCGCAAGCTGTTCGAGGCGTCCGGTCAGCATCTTGATCTCGGTCGGGGTCGCGCCCTTCTGTGGTCCGAACACGCGGGCCGCGTCCGTGAACGTGGTGGTGACGTCGCACGCCACCAACAACTCCACGCCTTTGAGCCGGGCGGGCGATCGGATCGCCTGGAGTGCACCCAGGCCACCGTCGGTCGTCGCCGAGCCGCCGAGCCCGACGATGATCCGCTTGGCGCCTGCTGTCAGTGCTGCCTCGATCAGTTCGCCCGTGCCCGTCGTAGTGGCCTCCATCGGGTTGTTGCCCTCTGGGCCGCCGGCCAGCATCAACCCGCTCGCGAGCGCCATCTCGATGATCGCGGTACCGCGATTCATGCGCCAGGCAGCTTCGACCGGCGTGCCCAGCGGGCCGGTCACGGTGGTGGTGCGGTTAGGGCCGCCGAGCACGTCGAGCAAGCCCTCCCCGCCGTCGGCGAGGGGGACCTCGACGCAGTCGTGGCCGTGCTCCCAACATGCGTGGCCGATTGCGGCGGCAACCTCTGCGGCCGACGCCGTGCCCCGGAATTTGTCGACGGCGGCCACGACTCGCATGGCGTGACCTTAGGGCCAGAATGAAATCCCGATCGACTTGGTAATCTTTTGTGTCATGGCAGTCAGCGTTCGCATCCCCACCACCCTTCGCCCACTCTCCGGCGGGAACAAGCTGGTCGAGGTCGCTCCCGGCACGCTGTCCGAAGTGATCGCGAGCCTCGAGGCTGCGCACGAGGGGTTGGCCGATCGATTGCTCGACGAGGACGGCGCCTTGCGCAAGTTCGTGAACATCTTCGTCGACGACGACGATGTGCGCTATCTCGATGGCCTCGACACCGTCGTCGCCGACGGCCTGACGGTCAGCATCATCCCCGCCGTCGCCGGCGGCTGACGCGGCGACGTCACAGTCGATCGACCCTCTCACCGTCCGTTCCGGCGTCGACCGCTGCCGGGCCCATCCGTGGTCACGACGGGAGCACCGGGGCGTACTGTTCCATCATCTCGCGCGAGGCGGCGACGAACTGCGCCTCGGTCATGTTCAGTTCCTTCAGCACGGCGGCGGTCTGGCGGGGATCGGTGCGGATCCGTACGGCAGCATCCACGAGCTTCTGGTTCCCCATCGGCTGGCGGCTGCGGGCGGCGATGTATTCGGCGCGATCGAGCGCTTTCGCGATCGACTTGACGTCGGTGTACTTGGCGATCGCCTTCTGCTGCTCGCGTAACAAGGGTCCGAGCTCGGTGTCCGGAATCCGCGCCGGGTCGAGCGGCCAGCCGTCGACGCGCGGGATCTCCTTACCGGTGAATCTGACCTCTTCCAGCATGTTGTGATCGATGATCGCTTGGCCGGACGTCGAGTGCACCGTCGCCTGTCCGGTCTGGGGATCGACGCGGTACACGTCGGTGCCACCCTGGATCGCCGTCCGCGACTGCGTATAGCCGGTCGGGTAGATGTCGCCGTGCGAACTCCCTCCGGCGAACCCCCCGTAGCTCGAGACGTCCATGTCGGCCTTGGCGACCGGGTTCAAGGTTCCCGGGGGATTGAGGTTGTTGACCACGTTGCCCTCGTGCAGGCGGGCGAAGTCGGCGCGCATCTGCCGTGCCGCCTCGGATCGCGTCATGCCGCCACCTTTCCCGATGATCCAACGGTCGATGTCGGTGTCGGAGAACGTCGTCGAGATCGTGCGGTCTGCATCGGTGACGACCGACCGACCGGCACCGACCGATCCGCTGTTGCCGACGAGTACCTCCTTCGGTCGGATCCCGCCGTTCAACCGGGCGAACTCGTCGATCGTGTCGTGGGTTCCCTGCCTGATCGCGTTGCCGGTCACCCGATCGTGGAAGTCGACGAGTGCCTTGGCGGTTTGCTGATCCATCGCCCCCGCAGCCTCGAGCTGCCCGAGCCGACCCATGCCGCCGTTCTGGTAGATCGCCCGAAGCGCCTCATCGTCGCCCGACTTGACGGCCGCAGCCACCTGCGTGCGTAGCTCGGACAACTCTTGTGGGCTCAGTCGTGGTGCATTGGCGATACGGGTCGCAGCTCGGGCGGCAACCGACTCGGCGCCCTCACGCAGGCCCGTCTCGAGGCCCTCGCGGGCTCCGGCGCGGGCTCCCGCCTCGAGGAAGTTGTCGAGTTGCCGGCTGGCGGCTTCGAGTGCTTCCCCGGTGGCCTCGGCGATTGCTCGGCCATATCGATCGATGCCGACCTGGCCGAGCTTGCCGATCAACATGCCGGGCCCCACCTGCCACATTCCCGCTGCGATCGCCTCGCCGTACGTGAGGTCGCGTCCCTCGGCGTGGGCTTGCGCCGCCGCCCGCTCCATGGCGGCGGCGATCTCCCAGGGGGCGATGATGCCTTCGCTCAGGCCACCCGTGCCGAGCGCGGCCGCAATCCGACCGGCTGCCGTCGGGTTGCGGACCACCCAGCCGGCGAGCGGCCCGCCAGGGCTGTGTTCGGCGATCTGGGCGATCACTTCCTGGGCGGTCGCTGCATCCTTGGCGAATTCGTCGAGGAGATCGGTCGAGAACGACCCGGTGGCATCGTGATCGACGGTGCCTTGTCGTCGGGACAGCCGATCGAGTGCGGTGCGAATCGAGATCAGTTCTTCCCTCGTCAGCTCGTCGCCCCGGGTGATCCGCTCGGCGATCGAATCCCAACCGCCGGCTCGTGCCCGTTCTGCCAGGATGTCGGCGACCCGCTCGCGGGTTCGTGTCCGGTTGCGCAGCGTCTCCAGTTCTTCCGCCAAGGCGTCGCGGGCTCGGCGATCGTCGTCGGCCGACCGCCCGGCGAGGTCGCCGAATCGGGCGGCCGCCTGCTCCTCGCTCTCCATCAGGGAGATCAGCGCGTCGATTCGAGCCTGGCGGTCGGCCTCGATCGCGGCTTCGTCGGCCAACAGGTCCGCGTAGTCCTCGGGAGACACGCGGCGACCCCCCCAGTCATACATCCCGTCCTCGCCCGGCCCGTCCGGATTGGCGGGGTCGACGGGGTCGGGTTGCCGGGGACGGCGTTCGATCGTCGAGCCCTCCTCGAAGATCTGGGCGACACCGTCCATCGCCTCGATCAAGCTGATTCCGCCGGTCGCGAGTGCGGCGATCACACCGGCGATCGCTGCTCGCATCGCCTCGTCCGGCTCGATCCCGCTTTCCTCGGACTGCTGTTCGACGAAATCGTCGAGCTGTCCGGTGTCGCTCGACGTCGCTCCATCCCGGCCTGTCACCCCATCGGCCCCGGGGTCCCCTCCGACGTCGCTGCCGATCTCGGTGCCGGTGTCGGTGTCACCCGCCACCGCTGCATCCCCGGAGGCGCCGGCTTGTTCGAACCGGTATGACCATCCGACGTAGCAGGCGCCGCCGCAGTTGAGGGCACCGACGCCGACCGAGAACTCGTCGCCGGAGGTCGGCACCCTGGTTGTCATCTCACCGCTGTTGGTCACCGGGTCCGAACAGATGTACACACCGCTGATCACCGTGGTCTGGGCACAGTTGGCGCCGGCACCGACCGCCTCGCTGTTCCAAGTGCCGTCGACGATCATGATCACGTCGAGGCCGAAGAAGTACTGGGTGTCGAGGTTGCCGGTGTTGCGCCCCGAGACCGTGACCGGAATCGCGAGTGGATCTCCCGGGACGAGCGTTTCCGGTGGCGCCTCCCAGCTGGCTTCGAATGTCGCCTCGCCGCCGTCCGGGTAGTCGGGCCCGAAGCTCTCGACGACCGTCATCGACGTTGCGGTGAGCGTGACCTGCCATGTTTCGGGCGCCGGCTCGCCTCCCGGGTTGACCTGCTCATCGACCCGCACCCACTGGCCGGTGTCCTGTGCGTCGGCCTGACGTCCACCCGCGAACGAAGCAACCGTCAGCAGCCCCACGACGACAGCAGCGACGGGAGCGGCGATACGTGCTGCGGTTCTCCGGTACTCGCTGAGTGGTCCGTTGCGTCCGATCATCAAACCGATCGCCAACCCGACTCCGACCCATGCCGTCGCTTGACCGACAGAGAGGATGCCGGTGCGACGCAACAACCCGGCGAACTGCATGATGACCAGCCCGACGCCCCACACCGCGACGGCGACCGTGTTGCGTACCGCGTAGAGCTTGCCGTCGTCGTCGCTGATCTCGAGATTGCGTCCCTGCACGTAGCCCGGCCCGACCGCGAACAGACCGACCAGCACGAGTGCGGCGATCGGAGCTCCGGCGCCGAGCAGCGCCGCCACCACGATCACGGCACCCAACTGCACGACGATCCGCAGCAGATCGAGACGAGGACGCAGACGAATTCGTTTCGTTGCCCGCCGCAGCTGGCGTATCAGCAGCACTCCGGTCACGAGAATCGAGACAACAGTGATGAGCACCTGTGCGGTCCTCATGCTTCCACTGTGACAGCCATGCCTTGGAAGGTCCAGTACCACGTGGCCTGACCAGGACGAAGCGCCCACTGACGATTGTCGCTTAGCAGTCTCCGCGGTAGAGTGCTAGCACTCGTACGGCGAGAGTGCTGACGAGGGGGTATTCATATTCGCGCACACAAACGTCCAACGGAGGACACACGAAGATGCCGAAGCAGATTGCGTTTGACCAAGAGGCCCGTCACGGGCTCGAGGCGGGTATGAACAAGCTCGCCGATGCAGTGCGAGTCACGCTCGGCCCGAAGGGCCGCAACGTCGTGCTCGACAAGAAGTGGGGCGCGCCCACGATCACCAACGACGGCGTGTCGATCGCGAAGGAGATCGAGCTCGAGGATCCGTACGAGCAGATCGGTGCTGCGCTCGTCAAGGAAGTCGCGAAGAAGACCGACGACGTCGCCGGTGACGGCACCACCACCGCAACGGTGCTCGCCTGGTCGATGGTTCGTGAGGGCCTGCGCAATGTGGCGGCCGGCGCCAACCCGATGAGCCTGAAGAAGGGCATCGAGGCGGCTGTCGAGGCCGCCGTCGATTCGATCAAGGCGCTGTCGGTCGACGTCGACTCCAAAGAGCAGATCGCTCAGGTCGCGTCGATCTCGGCGGCCGACGAGGAGATCGGTGGCCTCATCTCCGAGGCGATCGACAAGGTCGGCAAGGACGGCGTCATCACCGTCGAGGAGAGCCAGACCTTCGGTATGGAGATCGACCTCGTCGAGGGCATGCGATTCGACAAGGGCTACATCTCGCCGTACTTCGTCACCGACACCGATCGCATGGAGGCGTCCCTCGACGATCCGTACGTGTTGCTCGTGTCGTCGAAAATCACTGCCGTCCGCGACCTGGTGCCGGTGCTCGAGAAGGTCATGCAGTCCGGCAAGCCGCTGGTGATCGTGGCCGAGGACATCGAAGGCGAGGCGCTCGCCACGCTCGTGGTGAACAAGATCCGCGGCACGTTCAAGTCGGCGGCGGTCAAGGCGCCCGGTTTCGGCGAACGTCGCAAGGCGATGCTGCAGGACCTCGCCATTCTCACCGGTGGTCAGGTCATCAGCGAGGAGGTCGGCCTCAAGCTGGAGAACGCCACCCTCGACCTGCTCGGCACCGCCAAGCGGGTGATCATCACCAAGGACGAGACCACGATCGTCGAAGGCGCCGGCGACGAGGCCGACATCAAGGGCCGCATCAACCAGATCAAGGCCGAGATCGAGAACACCGACTCCGACTACGACCGCGAGAAGCTCCAGGAGCGTCTGGCCAAGTTGACCGGTGGTGTCGCCGTGCTCAAGGTCGGCGCGGCCACCGAGGTCGAGCTGAAGGAGAAGAAGCATCGGATCGAGGACGCCGTCAGCACGACCAAGGCCGCGATCGAGGAGGGTGTCGTACCCGGCGGTGGTGTGGCGTTGATCCGCTCGATCGATGCGGTCGATGCCGCTGCGGCGAAACTGGCGGGCGACGAGGCCACCGGTGCCCGCATCGTTGCCCACGCCCTGTCGGCTCCGCTGCGTCAGATCGCCGAGAACGCCGGTATGGAGGGTGGGGTCGCGATCAACCGTGTCCGTGAGCTCACGGGCGCTGAGGGCCTCAACGCCGCCACCGGCGTCTACGAGGACCTCGTCAAGATCGGCGTCATCGATGCAGCCAAGGTCACGCGTTCTGCGCTGCAGAATGCGGCATCGATCGCAGCGCTGTTCCTGACGACCGAGGCGATCGTCGCGGACAAGCCCGAAGCGCCGGCCGGCGGCCACGCCGGCCACGACCACGACTTCTGACCGACAGGTAACGCTTCGCCGAAGGGCCCGGGCTCGTGCCCGGGCCCTTCGTCGTGTCGTGTGGATCTTGGTTGCGGGCGGCCGACGTGGATCGTCCGCACCACTCTCGATGTCGGACTGGTCCTGCCCTCGACCGGCGTGACCGCCGCCCTGGTGGTGCTCGGCGCCGCCACGGCGATCACCGCGATCTTCGCGATGCTCGGCCCGCGCGAGGCAGATACGTCAGCTCCGGTGGGCCACGATTCGTTCGATCGTCGACCACGAGCGGCTGGTCACACGCTGGCCGGCGAGCCGCTCGATCATCCCGCCCGGTGCACGCCTTCGGCCGTCGACGTCACGGGTCACGCTGAACACCTCGCGGGCGCCGGCGGCGAACACGGCGTAATCGCCTCGGTCTGCCACGATCGGCAGTTCCAGCCGAGCCGGCACCCGATCGCGGAACAACGTGACGATTCGATCCTGCGGGTCGTCGAAGGGCGATCTGGCGAACGGGTCTTCAGCCAGCATGTCGATCAGCGCGGTCAGCGAGCGGACGAACAGTTCGGTCGGTCGGCCCAGGAGCGACTCCAGGTCGCGCTCGACGCGCTCGACGATCTCGCCCAGCAGCACCGGTCGGGCAACGAACGAAACGTTGCCGGTCGAGATGTGTGACGCCGCGTCCTCGGCGCCCGCGGCCCGGAACATGTCGAGCAGGACCCGGCGATCGAGGCCGTCGCGGCCGATCATCACCGCACGAACGAAGGCCACGAACACCATCGCAGCCGAGGTCGATCAGGCTTCGCGGCCCGAACGTGTGTGGTCGGCTGCGTCGTAGTCGCCGGTGATCGCGTCGCTGACGTCTTCGAGCATCGTGTCGTCGAAGATCGTGTCGTCGATGGTCGCCTCGTCGATCGCCAACCACACGAGCATGCCGGCGAAGGCAGCCACGATCGGCACGGCGATGAACACCCAGACCTGACCGAGCGCGTTCGGGTCGGTGTCGGCGAACAACGCGGTAGCCAGGCTGCGTGCGGGATTCATACCCGAGCCGGAAATGTCGAGCAGGAACAACGTGCCGAGGGCGTAGGCGGCGCCGGTGAAGGCCGCCATCGCACTGTTGCTCCGCTGCTGACTGATCGACGAGAGCAGGACGACCACGACGATCGTCGACAGGACCAGTTCGGCGCCGATGACCACCCCGAGCTCGCCGAATCCGGTGAGGTGCACACCCAGATCGACACCCGCGTCGATCTGGTCGGTCGGCTCCCACCCGTTCGTGCCCGCTGTGAACCTGGTCGAGTCGTTCAATCCGTAGATCACCGCCGCCCCGAAGATGCCACCGAGCAGTTGGCCGACGAAGTCCGCCGCAGCTTCGCCGGCGGTGATGCCCTTCGAGAACCACAACGCCAAGCTGAACATCGGGTTCGCGACTGCCCCGATCACCCCGATCGAGATGGCGATCGCAGCACCGAACCCGATCGCGAGGCCGAGCTTGCCGATGTCGTCACCACCGAGGATCAGCAGGCCCGGGCCACCGAGCATCAGGATCGCGGTGCCGACGAATTCGGACGCGACGTTGCGGCCGATGCTGGTCTCGCTCATGGGATGCGAGCGTAGTCTTGCCTGGTGCTGGCCCTCGTCACCTGCGACGCCGCGAGTCGGCTCGACACCGACCTGGCGTTGCTGCAGCGCGAGCTGCCCGAGGCGCGCATCGTGGTGTGGGACGACCCCGGAGTGGACTGGGCGGCGTTCGACGCGGTGGTCCTACGGTCGGCCTGGGACTACCACGCCCGCTACGCTCAATTCTTGGCCTGGGCGCGTCACGTGGCATCGCTCACGCGACTGTGGAACCCGCTCGAGTTGGTGGAGTGGAACACCGACAAGGCCTACCTGGGCGAGCTGGCCGATGCCGGAATCCCGGTCGTGCCGACCGGGTTCGTCTCGATCGGGCAGCCGCTCGAGCGGTTGCCCGATCTGACCGCTGACCTCGTGCTGAAACCGTCCGTCGGCGCCGGCGCGAACGGAGCCCTACGAACACACGGAGACGCGGCGCTGGCTCGCCGGCACATCTCTGCCCTGCACGCGGCTGGACGAACGGTGATGGTGCAGCCCTACCTCCACCAGATCGACAGCGCCGGCGAGACCGGTCTCGTGTTCCTCGGCGGGCAGTTCAGCCATGCCTTCGGCAAGGCCGCGATACTGACCGGCTCGGTGGTGTTCGAGGAGGGGTTGTTCGCCGAGGAACGAATCGAGCGGCGAGTCGCCACGGCCGCCGAGGTCGCCGTCGGTGAGCGTGTCATCGCCTTGCTGGGCCCCACTGCGTATGCGCGAGTCGATCTGCTGCCGACCGACGATGGTCCGGTCGTGCTGGAGGTCGAGGTGATCGAACCATCGCTCTACCTGAGCTTCGACCCGGGCGCCGCGGAGCGCGCTGCGTCTGTGTTCCGTAGCCTGGCGCCGTGAGTCGGTCTCGGACGCAGCGTTTCCTGGTGACATCGGTGACCGCCGATGGCACCAATCGACGACCTGACGACCTCATCGTCGAGGAACCGATGACCATCCAGCTCGACGGCCAGGTGGTAACGACCACCATGCGCACCCCCGGGCACGACTTCGAGCTCGCAGCGGGTTTCTGTCACACCGACGGGTTGCTTGCCGGGGCGCCGGTGAACGGGGTCAGATACTGCGCCGACGGCAGCGCCGTCGACACCGAGTTCAACGTGGTCACGGTCGACACCGGTCGGCGGGCACCGGTTCCGACGCCTCGCCTCGGCACCACGAACTCGAGCTGCGGGTGGTGTGGCAGCGATCAACTCGACGACCTGTGCGAGCGGTTGTCGCCCGTTGCGCCCACCCAGCCGATCCCGCTCGACGTGCTGTGCACGATGCCCGACATCGTCACGGCGCACCAACGGCTCTTCGATGCGACCGGTGCCGTGCACGCCGCGGCCGCCTTCGACCGAGCGGGCGAAGTATCCCTCGTTCGCGAGGACGTCGGCCGACACAACGCGGTCGACAAGATCGTCGGGGCGATGCTGCTCGCGGGTGACATCCCGGCGACCGGATTGGGGCTCTTCGTCAGCGGTCGCGCCAGCGTCGAGATCGTGCAGAAGGCGTGGGCGGCAGGATTCGGCACCGTCGTGGCCGTCAGCGCACCCACGGCTCTGGCGGTCGAGGCAGCACGTCGGGCTGGGATCGTGCTGGCCGGCTTCGTACGCGGGGACCGTCTCAACATCTACGCCCCCGAGCGCCTGCAACCACCCGGCTGAGTTCCCCGGTCGGCGCAGCGTTCGACGCAGCCGGGTCCGTCGGCGCGGCGGCTCGGTAGCCTGCACGCATGCGCATGGAAACGGGCGTTTGCGTCCTCCACCTGTTCTGCTCGCCGGGTGACCACGTCGATCGCGAGGCGGCCAAGGCGGCGGTGAAGGCCGCCGAAGCGTCGGAGTGCCAGGTGGTCACCGCCGCCCTGCTCGGTCACAAGGGTGACCTTGCGGTGATGGCCCTCGGCCCCGATGTGACAGCACTGCGGCATCTCCAGACAGGATTGCAGCGAGCCGGCCTACGGGTCGTCGACAGCTATCTCTCGATCACCGAGGTCAGCGAGTACGCGAAGGGCATGCCCGAGGAGGCGCTACAGGCGCGCCTGTACCCGCAGCTTCCACCGCAGGACAAGCCGGCGTTCTGCTTCTACCCGATGAGCAAGCGGCGCGAGGCGCACGCCAACTGGTACGCGACCCCCTACGAGGAACGTCGCGAGATGATGATGGAGCACGGCGGCAGCGGGCGGAAGTTCGCCGGCAAGATCGTCCAGTTGGTCACCGGGTCGACTGGTCTCGACGACTACGAATGGGGCGTCACGCTGTTCGGCGTCAACCTCGAAGTGATCAAAGACGTCGTCTACACGCTGCGCTACGACAAGGGTTCGGCGCTGTACGGCGAGTTCGGCACCTTCTACGTCGGCTACCTGGCCTACCTCGACGACCTGCTCTGATCCGATCCGCGCCGGCCCGGCTTGCGCCCACCCGCCGATCTCTGCCGATCGAGCGGTGTGGCGGCTCGATCGATCACGGCACCTCGAATGTCTGCGAGCGGGTCTCCGCTCCGTCGGCGTCGAATCCGAACGAGTCGAACCATGCCCGCACCGGGTCGCCGGCGCTGTTCGACAGGTCGACGCTGCCCGAGGCGCCGTCGTAGTCGATCTGGAGTTCTTGATCCAGCAGCTCGACACAGTCTGCGAAGCGGGTGCACACGCGGCCACCGCTCGCGACTTCGCCCATCGCTGCTTTGATGCGCGAGGGTGCGTCGGAATCGGACACGATCGCCGCCAGTGCGATCAGGTTGACGCAGTCGACAGCGTGTGCCGTGAAATATCCCTCCGGACCGTCTTCGTGCAGCGCGCGCGCCCGCGGGGCGACGCCGATGAGTCGTTGCCGGAATCCATTCGACAGGCTCTGGATCGTCTGCCTTGCGTTGCGGATCGAGTCGTTGACGATGATCCGGCGCAGGCTGCTGTTGCCGGCGTGGTCGAGCGCCGCCAGCAGCCGGCTGCCGTCGTCCGCATCGCCGAGCACGACGACGACACCCGGCGTTTCGGCGAGCAGATCGGCGACGGTGTCCGTGAGGTCCTCCTGGTCGCGGTCGAACCCCACGCTCGCCGAGGTCGTGAGGCCACGCCGCGTCGCCGCAGCGGCGAGACTCTTCTCGAGCCCGCGACCGTACGGGTCGTCGAGGTAGCCGACGGCGACGGATGTTTCACCGGTGTCCTCCACGCGCCGGGCGATCGCCTCCATCTGTAGCGAATCGCTGGGGGCGGTGCGGAAGAACAGTCCGCTCTTGTCGGGGAAGTCGTCGAGTGCCATCGCCGTCGCCGTCGGGGAACACGTCACCACGCCGGTGTCCGGCTGCACCATCTGCTCGAGCTGTGCCAATGCGACTCGTGATGACGCCGGACCGATGATCGCATCGACACCGTCGGCGAGCAACTCGTCGGGGCCTGTGCCGACTTCCTCGTCGACGATGTCGAATTGCACCGGTCGGCCGAGCACGCCGCCCGCTTGGTTGATCTCTTCGATGGCAGCGACCACCGCGGCGATCATGGGCTCGCCGAGTGTCGCTCCCTCACCGGTTCGCGGCAGGTAGATGCCCAGATGAAGTACACCGTCGTTGGGTCGTTCGATCGTCGTGGTCGTGGTTGCCAGCTGCGAGGTGCTCGTGGGAGTTCCGTCGATGTCGTCGCCGGTGCACCCGACGATCACCACGAGTCCGAGGCCGAGAGCGGCCACGGCCCATCGGTTGGCGCGCCGGGTCGGGCGCGTGGTGAGTGCTGGCACGGACATCACGATAGAAGAGAACCGGTGGATCGCGATGTGCAGCTCTCCGAGCCGGCCGCCCGGCTGCTCGACGTCGCTTCGTCGGTCACCGGCGAGTGGATGCGACGCACCATGCTGAGTGCGGCGGCTTCGGGCGGCGTCGACGTGTCAGGAATGACCGCCGGGCTCGACGCCGTGGTCCGTACCGAGTCGGCGCGTCTGCTCACGGCCCTCAAGGACTTGCTGGTCACCGACGTCGATGAGCAACGTACGAATCCCCTGTCGCTGTTCCGGTCCGCGGTCGCCGGGCCGACCGCGTGGCTTCGATCGGTCGGTGTGCCCGCTCCGCCGTCCGATCGGTTCACCGCCGAACGCTTCCCCGACGATGTGTACCGGCTCGGCCCGGCGACGTGGGCAGACGTCGATCGTCGGTTGCACGAGCCAGGTCTCATCTGGGGTGCGTGGAAGGCCATGACGGTCTTGCAGCGACGGCGCGACGAGGGTTTGCGTTGACGTGATCGGTGACGAGCTGAGTGAGCGAGTGCCTCGGTTGGGCTCTACGGTGGGGCGCCGTGAGCACACTCACCCCTGAACGAGCGGTCGCCGCCGCCTACGAGCAACGTGTCAGCGCGGTCGCAGATCAGACGCTCGTGGGCCGGGCGTACTGCCATCAGTTGGCGCTCGCGACCGATGCGTGGGTCGCGGCGCTCGCCGGCGCTGCCCGTGCCGAACATCCCCGGGCGCCCCGTTTCGCGTTGATCGCCGTCGGTGGCTACGGCCGCGGCGAGCTCGCGCCGCAGAGCGACATCGATGTGCTGCTCGTCCACGAGTCGCAGTCCAGCCGCATCGAGGCGCTCGCCTCAGCGATCTGGTATCCGATCTGGGATACCGGGCTGAAGCTGGGTCACTCGGTGCGCACGCTCGACGAGCATCTGGCGCTCGCCAAGACCGACCTCGACACCGCGACGGCGCTGCTCACGGCGCGCCCCATCGCCGGAGACATGAAGCTCGGTCGACGCATCGTCGACTCCGGCCTCTCCAACTGGACGAAGCGCAAGAAGAAGTGGCTCGGCGAGTTGCAGCTGCGGGTCAGCGAGCGTCAATCGGGTGCCGGCGACGTTGCGTACACCCTCGAACCCGATCTGAAGTCGGGTCACGGAGGAATCCGGGACGCCCATTCGTTGTGGTGGGCGCAATGCGGGGGTCTGTCTCTGTCCGACGAGGACAGCCAGGCGCTCAACGAGTGTTACGACGTCTTGCTCGCGGCCCGCGTCGCGCTCCATCTCGCCACCGGCCGGGTCGGCGATGTCCTGCGGCTCGAGGATCAGGACGCGGCAGCGCGAGCAGCCGGCGCAGCCTCGGCTGACGCCCTGATGGCAGAGATCGCGGCCGCTGCCCGCACCGTCGCGTGGATCTCCGACGAGGCATGGGGTCGCGTCGGAAAGTCCACCGGAGGCAGCCCGCGTGAGGTCGCGCCCGGGGTGATGCTGATCGACGGCGAGATGGAACTCGCCATCGACGCCGATCCCGCCGTCGACCCGACCTACGTCCTGCGGATCGCTACTGCGGCCGCACGGCACGGTGCTCGCATCGGACGGCGGAGCTTGGATCGTTTGGCCGATATCGGGCCACAGTGGCCGGTGACGTGGCCGGCGGGCGCGATCGACAAGCTGGTGGCGCTGTTGCTCGAAGGCCATCGCGCGATTCCCGTGATCGAGGCGCTCGATCAACGTGGCCTGATCACCCGCATGCTGCCCGAATGGGAGCCGGTGAGGTCGCGGCCGCAACGCAACGCGTATCACCGTTTCACGGTCGATCGGCATTTGTGGGAGGCCGCCGCGAACGCCGCCGAACTGGCCGATCGGGTCGGACGCCCCGACCTGCTCGTGCTGGGCGCGCTGTTCCACGACATCGGCAAGGGGTACCCGGGCGATCACACCGAGGCCGGCATGGTGCTCGTCCGGGAGATGGGTCCACGGCTCGGGCTGTCCGAACACGACGTCGACGTGCTGGTGGCGATGGTCGAACACCACCTGCTGCTACCCGACGTCGCGGTGCGACGCGACCTCTCCGATCCGGTCACTGTCGAGGCCGTCGCCGAGGCGGTCGGCACCCCGGAGATACTCGAGCTGCTGCACGCCCTCACGGTTGCCGACTCGAAAGCGACCGGGCCCTCCGCATGGGGTGGTTGGAAGGAGGAGCTGGTCGACGAGCTGGTGGGCCGGGTCTCCCATGTGATGGGCGGCGGCGATGTCGCCGAGGTGACGTGGACCCTGTTCCCGGACGCTGAGACGGTGGCGTTCATGGCGACCGGTGAACATCATGTTCGAATCGAATCCGATCGCCTCACCGTCGTGTATCGCGACGTGCCGGGCACGTTCAGCCGGATCGCTGGGATCATGTCGCTGCACGGACTCGACGTGGTCGCGGCACGCGCCCACTCCGACGAGCCACAGCTCGGCCGGATGAGCATGGGCGCCTCCGAGTTCCGTGTGGAGGTGCCGAGGAACGGCATCGACTGGGCCCCGATCCGGGCCGATCTCGAACGTGGTCTCAACGGCCAGCTCGCGATCGAGTCTCGCCTCGCCGAGCGTGCCAGAACCTATCGCCGTCGTCGGGCCATGCAGGCGGTCGAGCCCGGACCGCCGCGGGTGGTGTTCCACGACGAGGCGTCCGGCGACGCGACGGTGGTCGAGGTCAGGTGCCCGACCAAGATCGGCATTCTGTACCGCATCACGAAGGCGCTCGCCGAGGTCGGACTCGACATCCGTCATGCCACGGTGCAGACGATCGGCATGGAGGTCGTCGATACGTTCTATGTCCGCAACTGGTCGGGTGAACTGATCACCGATGCGTTCCATCGCGGCGAGATCGAACGGGCGGTCTTGCACGCCATCGGGTGAATCACCGTCCGTTCCAGGCGGCTAGCGTCGCCACCGTGAGCGAATCGGCCGGCCTTCCCGACGCACGCGACCTGGCCCGTTGGAGTTCCGCCCTGGCTGCGATCGCACGCACCGGACTCGGGTTCACCGACAACCTGTACGAGCGCGAGCGATTCGAGGAGGTGCTCCACGTCGCGAGCGACATCAAGGTCGCCGCCGCCGCACTCGACGAGGCGGTCGAGGTGCAGCGCGAAACCGACCATTTCGTGCAGGAATGGCTCGACAACGTCGGCGAGGGTGTCCCCGGTTACGTCACACCCAAGGTTGCGATCGGTGCCGTTGTCGGCAACGACCAGGGTGAGCTGCTGCTGGTGCAACGGGCCGACTCGGGGATCTGGTTGTACCCGACCGGCTGGGCCGACGTCGGCTACTCGCCCGCGGAGGTAGCCGTCAAGGAGGTCGAGGAGGAGACCGGTGTGATCTGCGAGCCGGTCAGCCTGCTGTCGGTGATCGACGGCCAACGGATGGGGTTCTCGAGGTTCGCCATGTACATGCTGCTGTTCTATTGCCGCGCGACCGGTGGTGAGCTGTGCCCGCATCCACTCGAGACATCCGATGTCGGGTGGTTCGGGCCGAACGATCTGCCCGAGGCGACGGCCGGGGCGTCGTGGTGGGGACCGATGGCGTTCGCGGCGATCGAGGGGGCCGTGTCTCCGACTGCCTTCGACTCGCCGCGCAACCCGATCTGGCGCGCCTGACGCCACGGAGTGGACGCTGATCAACCCTGGCCGATCAGTTGTCGAGGTCGCGGTTGCGTAGGAATTGTTCGACTTCGTCGGCGAGTTGTTCGGGATCGGCGTCGCCGATGTCGGTGTCGTTGTCGGCGAAATCGACCTCGTCGCTGTCATCGTTCATCTCGTCGACCATGTCCTCCAAGCGGCTGACGTAGGTGACGAGGTCCTCGTCGTCGGAGATCAGCGACGCGACCTTGGCGTCGTAGTCGGCGATCTGTGCGGCCACGTTGGCGACCGGTGCCGGAGTACCCATCATCGAGCAGACCCGGTCGAGCAGCGCGAACGTCGCGCGAGGCGACGGCAGCTGCGATGCGTATCCGGGAACGGCTGCCCACAACGAGGCGGTCGGCAGACCGCTTCGCGAGAGTGCGTCGTGGAGCACCCCCACGATGCCCGTCGGCCCCTCATACCGGGACCGCTCGAGATCGAAGCGTTCGATCAGCGCGGCGTCGGTCGCGGTGCCGATGATCTGCGTTCGGCGGGTGTGGGGCACGTCGGCCAACAGCGCGCCGAGCGTGAACGCCATCGGCGCAGCCAACCGGTGGGCGACACCGGTGATCTGCTCGCAGAATGTGCGCCAGCGGAGTGCCGGTTCGGGGCCGAGGATCAGTACGACGTCGGTGCCGGGCAGCGATGCCGACCAGATCCCGACCGTCGGCCAGACGATCGACCGGTTCCGTTGTTGGTCGAGGCGCACGTGCGGACGCACCGTGGCGAAGTCGGTGAACGGTTCGGGATCGATCTCGGCGAGCGCTGTGGCACCGCTGGTCTCGATCATCGTGCGGAGTGCCGTGGAGGCTGCATCGCCGGCATCGTTCCAGCCCGTGAACCCCGCGACGACAACCGGATTGGTGAGCGAGAGATCATCGATGTCGGCCAGCCAACGAACGTGCTCCATGAGACCTTCACCCTATCTGCACCGGTGCGGGGCCCCGCCGACGAGCGCTGAGGTGGCGTGGTCGCAACCGATAGCGTCGTTCCGGTGACCGCTCAGATCCGACCAGCCGCCGAGATCCGACCAGCCGACGTGGTCGACGACGAGCTGGTGGAGGCGTTCGCTCGATTGATCCCGCAGCTGTCGTCGTCGTCGCCACCGCCGACCCGCGACGAGCTTCGTTCGATCGTCGACTCGCCGGACGTCGTGCTCTATCTGGCCCGTCTCGACGGCCGCATCGTCGGCAGCCTGACACTTGCGTTCTATCGCATGCCGACCGGGCTCAAGGCGTGGATCGAGGACGTCGTCGTCGATGCGGCGGCGCGCGGCCATGGCATCGGCGAGTCGCTCAACCTCGCGGCCATCGCAGCAGCGGCCGAGCGCGGCGCCAAGAACGTCAATCTGACCAGTCGGCCATCGCGCGAGGCCGCGAATCGCCTCTACGCCCGGCTCGGGTTCGTTCGGTACGACACCAACGTGTACCGGTACTCCATCTGACTGCCGATCGGCGTTCGCCGGCACTCGTCGGGCGTCGACCGACGCGCCGAACAGCTGGTCGAACCGTGGATCAGCCGAGATCGAGCTCGCCCGCAGCGCGCCGCAGGTCTTCAGCCGCCTGACGCACTTGCCAATCGCGATCGGCGAGCGCTCGCTCGATCGCAGCTTCGACTTCTGGACCATCGAACGGTGCCAGTGCCAGAACGGCCCGGCGGCGCACATTGGGCTTGTCGGCGCATGCCGTGAGAATCGCAGGCAGTCCTCGCACGTCACCGATCGCGCCCAGCGCCGCGGCGCTGGCCTCGCGAACGAGTGCGTCATCGGCGTCGGTTGCGAGTTCCACGAGGCGCTCGAGCACGTCGTCGCCCACCTGCTCCTGCTCGCCGCAGGCCCACGCGGCGATCTCGACCACGGTGGGGTCGTGGTCGGCCAGCAGCGGCAGCAAGTTGACGGACCGGTTCGCGCCCGCCAGCTCGGCTGCTCGGCGTCGCACCTGGGGCGCCGGATCGTCGAAGGCCGCCTCGATCCGTGACGTTGTCAGCGCGCCGAGGCGGTCGAGCGCCCCCAGCGCAGCAGCGCGTACGTCCGGGTCGACATCGGCGACGTGTGCGTCGACCGTTTCGCGGTCGTCGAGATGGCCGGCGACGATCACCAACCGGCGACGTTCGTGTCGATTCATGTCTTCAACAGGTTCGTCAGCCAGATCACGGCGAAGGCGACGGCGAACGACAACACGATCGCCGTCAGCACTCCCGTGACGATCCCGATCGCCCCGCTCGCCAGCCCGGCGAGGACGCGCCGGATCGGGCCGGGGCGCCGGTATGGGGGCGTGTCGAAGTGCTCGACGACGACGCCGGACGGCTCGCGGCGTATCGGCCCGCGTGGTGAACGTGGTTCGGCTCTGGCAGGCTTACGCCACCCGGTCAGCAGTAGCGCAGTGATCGCCAGCGCGGCGATGAATGCTGATCTGACGGTGAGATCATCCACGGAGAGCGCAAGAGTGACCGACACGCAAACAACGACACTACTGGGCGATGATCCCTCAACGCCGCCGGCACCGCGAACCGAGACCCACGCCGAAGCGGCGGAGCGCGCCGGTCTCGCCACGGCATCGGCACGTCATCGCTGGTGGGCGATCCCGGCGACGGTGTTGGCCGCCTGCGGTCTGGTGGCGATCGCGGTAGCCGGGGTACTTCCGGCAGACGTGGTCGCGACGAAGGAGAACGAGAGATTGGGCATCGATCAGGCGACCCCGTATGCGCGCACGCCCGCCTCCGCCCAACCAGTCGCCGATCGCATCGTGTTCGGCGATCTCGGCGACATGGCCGAGCAGTATCCCCCGGCCGGCGACATCTACTTCGTAACGGTCACCGAGCCTGAGCAGTCGGTCTTGTCGTGGGTCGTCGGTCGTGACGATCCTGCGATCCAGTTCCTCACCACCGAGGAGAAGTACGGCGTCCAAACCCCTCAGCAGCGGCGCACGTTCGCGCTCGAGTCGATGCGCACCTCCGAGCAGGTCGCGCAGTACGTCGCACTTCAGCGCGTCGGCTTCGACGTCGACGTTGTTCCGGGGGACGTGCTGATTCGCGACATGGTGTGCCTCGTCGCGAACGAGGACGGCGACGAGTGCATCACGTGGAGCCCTTCCGACGAGGTACTCGATCCGGGTGATCGGATCCTCGAGGTCGACGGCGAAACGATCGATGGCGTCGAGGACCTCAGCCGCCTGCTGGTCGGGAAGTCTCCGGGTGACCGCGTCGAGATGAAGATCGATCGGCCCGGCGAGGGCGAGCTCACGGTCGATGTCGAACTCACGACTTCTCCTGACGATCCCGACCGCACGATCGTTGGTTTCTACCCGTTCGACACCCGGCGTGTCGAGCTCCCCTTCGAGCTCGACATCGATACCGGTTCGATCGGCGGACCGTCGGCCGGGCTGGCGTTCACGCTGACCTTGATCGACGAGCTCACGCCGGGCGAGCTGACCGGCGGGGCTAACGTCGCCGTCACCGGCACGATGGAGCTCGATGGCACGGTCGGTGCGATCGGTGGTCTGCGTCAGAAGGCTTCTGCTGTGGCACAGGCGGGCGTCGACGTGTTCATCGTGCCGCTGGCCCAGGGCGACGACGACATCGCAGCAGCGCGCCGCTCCGGCGGCGATGGCCTGCGGATCATCACCGTCGAGACCTTGGAGGATGCGATCCAGGCGCTCGAATCGCTCGGTGGCGACCCGATCCCGCCGCCTCCCGCGTCCTCGGACGGCTGAACAACGGATCACCCGTTCTGCCCGATTGCCACCTCTGGGGGCGTCCGGGCGTTTACGCTCGCTGGGATGGCTGCCTCGCTGACGCGATCAGACCCTTCTTCGCCTGCATCCGTGGCAGAGGCCGGGTTCTCCACGACTCGCCGCGGGTACAACCAGGACGAGGTGCGCGCCTTCTTGGCTTCGGTCGCTTCCGAGCTCGGTCGGCTCCAGGAGCGCCAGCGCCAACTCGAGGCCGAATTGCACACGGCACGTTCGGCCACCACGGCCTCGGTCGAGCTCGACGACGAGACCATTGCCAGCCGGCTCGGTGAGGAGACGCTGCGGGTGCTCCACACCGCCCGCGAGTCGGCGTCCGAGATCAAGATCCGCGCAGAGGACAACGCCGCTCGGGTTCTTCGCGAGGCCAACGACGAGGCGAATCGCGTGCGTCAGGAGACCGAGGTCGAAGTCGCACGGCGGCGCTACGACGCGTCGGCCGATGCCGAAGCCGAGGTGGCGCTCGCCAAGCAGCAGGGCCGTGAAATGGTCAACGAGGCTCGTGCGTACCGCGAGCGCGTGCTTGCCGATCTCGACCGTCGCACCACGCTCGCCCGTCGCCAGATCGAGGAATTGTTGCAGGGTCGCGATCGTCTCTTGCAGGTGTTCGAGCGCGCCAGGCTGGTCGCCGTCGATGTCACGTCGGATCTGCAGGCGATCGAGGGTCCCGACGAACTCGTGAATCTCGCGCACACCACGGGTCCGGTTCCCTTGATGGTCCGGGCCGATCGGGTGCCGGCCGATCGCGTGCCGGCCGACGAACCGGCCGAACGGGCAGCGAACGAACTCGGCGGCACGGACGACGTCGACCCGACGGCCCAGATCGACGCGGCACTGGCCGACGTCGATGCGGCCGTCGATGTCGATGCACTGGACGGTGTCGATGCGGTTGTCGAGGTCGACGCGCCGACCGAGCTGCTCGACATCGTCGATGCGGCTGTCGAGGCCGATCGGGAAGATGCGCCTGTCGAGGTCGACGAGGCCGATGCCGGGCAGACCGATGAATCAACGGCGACAGCCGGCCGTGACGCCAACGTCTTCTCACTGTTCAGGGGCCGGGTCGCCGACGAACCTGGTCTCGACGCAGACCATGACGCGGGTGACGACGGCGAGGACGTGCCCTCGGCCGGTGACCACGTCGAGGATCGTCCCGACGTCGGCGGCATCTTCGCTCGCCTGCGCAGCGAGGCCCCCGAGTCCGACGTGCACGACGACGCGGCCGACGCCGACGTCGATCGCACGGACCCCGACGATGCCGACGATGCCGAAGTCGCCGTCGAACCGACACCGTTCTCGCGTCGCGACGAGGCGATCGTGCCGCTGATCGTGAGTGGCGCCAGGAAGATCAAGCGGACACTCGCCGACGAGCAGAACGGCGTCCTCGACACGTTGCGTCGCAACGAGCCGGTGCGCTCGCTCGCCGACATGCTTCCGGAGATCGGCGAACACCTCGATGTGTACATCGGCGCGCTCGCCGACGAGTTGCTCGGCGCCGCGGCAGCGGGTGCGACGCAGGTGGGCATCAATGACACCAAGACGCTGCGGCGCAAGCTCGCCAAGACCGGTGCGCTCGACAACGCCCACGATCTGCTCCGCACCGACCTGCTGCGTCCGCTCCGTGATCGACTCGAGCGGGCGGTCGCCGACGGAGCGGGCGACAACGAGGACATCACCAAGCGGGTGCGTGCGGTGTACCGCGAGTGGAAGACGCAGCACATCGACGACCAGCTCGACGACGTGTTCCGATTCGCGCACGGGGGCGGCTTTGCCGTGTCGATCGAACCCGGCACCCAGATCACTTGGGCGATCGACCCCGGCCACCCGGCCTGTCCCGATTGCGAGGACAACTCGCTCGCCGGCTCGGTCGCAGCCGGCGAGGCGTTCCCCACCGGGCATACGGCCGCACCCGCTCATCCCGGCTGCCGCTGCCTCACGGTGCCCGCGCCCTTGTAGCCTCGGCGCCAGATGCGGCGCGCACAAGACCTTCCACGCTCACGGCCCTGGAATCGAATCTCCGGACGGGTGGTGCTCATCGCGATCGGGTTGTTGTTCTTCCTGGTCGTGGTCTTCGGCCGAGCCGTGGCCAATTTCTATGTCGATGCCCTCTGGCACGACGCGATCGGGCGAAGTGACGTCTTCTGGGGGCAGCTGCGCGCCAAGGCGACGCTGTTCGCCATGTTCTTCCTGGCATTCGCACTGCTCGCCGGCGTCAACCTGTACGTGGCCGACCGCACCGCGCCCACCGCATTCCCCGCCAATGTGCACCCGTACGTCGAACGATTCCATGAGGTGTTCGGGCAGCGCCTCCGGCTCGTCCGCTACGGAACAGCGCTGGTTCTGGCGTTCATGCTGGCGTTGCCGGCGACCGCCAAGTGGCAAGACTGGTTGCTGTTCCGCAACAGCCAGTCGTTCGGCGTCCGCGACGAGCAATTCCACGTCGATGTCGGGTTCTACGTCTTCGAACTGCCGTTCATCTCGTTCGCGATCGACTGGTTGTTCGCTGCGCTGATCATCGTGTTGCTGCTGACACTCGCAGCCCACCTGCTCAACGGCGGTGTCCTGTTCACATCGAACAGCCCGACGGTGCGGGCCGCCACCAAGGCGCACGTCGCGGTGTTGCTGGCGGTGTTGGCTGCCGTCAAGGCGGCCGACTACTGGCTGACCCGGTACGAGCTCACCAACGAAACCCGCGGGTTCGTGCAAGGCGCCACGTACACGGTGGTGAAAGCGCAGCTGCCGGCGATGATGCTGCTGGTACTGATCGCCTTGCTCACGGCGCTGCTGTATCTGTCGACGATCCGTACCAACAAATGGCGTCTGCCCCTGGTTGCCTCCAGCTTGTGGCTCGTCGTGCTCATCATCGGCGGGCTGATCTACCCCGCGCTCGTGCAGTCGTTGGTGGTCAAGCCGAACCAGGAAGAACGTGAGGCCCCCTATATCGCTCGCAACATCGCGGCGACGCGGGCGGCGATGCGGATCGGCGAGGTCACCGAACAGCCGGTCACCTTCGATCGACTGACGGCACCCGAGGTCGAGGGCGACCTCGATCCGATCCGCAACGTGCGATTGCTCAACCCGACCCAGCTGCTGTCGCGGTTCACCATCGACCGCGGCGAGGTCGCAGGGCTCAAGATCGACGATCTCGACGTCGACCGGTACGACATCGACAACGAGCGTGAGCAAGTGCTGATCACCGCTCGTGAACTCGACCTGCGCAACATCCCGAACAAGAGCTGGCAGGGCGAGCATCTGGTGAGCACCCGCGGGTGCGGCCTGGTCTTGGCCCCGGTCGGGCGGGTCACCGATCGTGATCGCCCAGATTACAAAACGGTCGAGCTGACGCGGCCAGAGCTGTACTTCAGTCCGGCGATCAGCGGGTATGCGATCGCTCGCACATCGGTGACCGAGAGCCAGTGCGGCGAGACGGCCCAGTACTCCGGAACGTCGGGTGTCAGGTTGAAGGGCTTCTTCCGCAAGGCGGCGTTCGCGCTCGCGTTCCTCGACTACAACGTGCTCGGCTCGGGTGCCATCAAGACCGATTCGCAGATGCTGTGGGTGCGGTCGGTCCAGGATCGCGTGCAGAAGCTCGCCCCGTTTCTCGATTACGACGGCGATCCGTACCCGGTGGTGGTCGACGGTGGCGTGAAGTGGGTGATCGACGCCTACACCTCCAGCAGCCGGTACCCGTACGCGCAACGGATCGGCAACGTGCAGCTCAGCAACTCGACCGGCCTGTCGCGCAGCGCCAACTACATCCGCAACAGCGTGAAGGCGGTCGTCGACGCCTACACCGGTGACGTCGAGTTCTTCGTCGTCGACCCCGATGACCCGATCGTTCGTGCGTGGCGGTCGGCGTTCCCCGACCTGTTCACCGATCTCGCCGACATGCCGGCCGACCTGCAGCAACACCTCCGCTATCCGGAGGACCTGTTCCGGGTGCAGACCGATCTCTACTCGAAGTACCAGATCGCCCCCGAGAACTTCTTCCAGCGCACCGGCGCCTGGTCGGTCGCACAGGCGCCGTCGGTCGATCGTCAGGACACGACGCCGCGCCATCGGTAGCGCTGCCGACCCGACCGACGTGCAGACCGAGTTCGCCACCGAGTCGAACGTCGAACGGTTCGTGCCGTACTACACCATGTTCCGCAACGGCGAGACCGGCGAGGAGGAGTTCGTGATCCTGCGCCCGTTCGTGCCGTTCTCGACCGACGATCGTCGTACCGAGCTGCAGGCCTACATGACGGCGTCGAGCGAACCCGACAACTACGGGGCCCTCGTGTCGTACGTGGTCGAGCAGGATCCGCTGCCTGCCGGCCCGCTGCGTGTCGCCGACCAGGCCGAATCCGAGCAGGCCATCAGTCCCGAACTCAGCCTCCAGGCCAACGTGGAGACCGGCACCAAGGTCAAGTTCGGTGATCTGCAGCTGATCCCCGTCGCCGATGGGCTGGTCTGGATCCGACCCGTCTACGTGATCTCGAGCGACATCACCGAGTACCGGTTCGTGATCGTGTCGCACGACAATGCGGCGGTACTCGACACCAGCCTCGATGCGGCGCTGGCCAGGCTGTTCCGTGGTTTCGAGGGCGAGGTCGGCGACCGTGTCCCAGGCCCCGACTCGACGCCAGACACCGGCGAAGACGTCACGCCACCCGACGACGGCGCGACACCGGGCGCCGACCTGACGGACCCGGCCCAGCTGGCTGCCGAGGCGGAACGGCTCTATCTCGAGGCCCAGGATCTGTTGCGCAACGGCGATCTCGGGGCCTACCAGGCCAAACTCGATCAAGTGGGCGAGATCCTGGCGCAGCTCAGCGACGCCCTGGGCAACAACTGAGCCGGCGTCGGATGGCCGGCGCTGTGCGCGCCGTCAGCGACCTCTCAGGAAGTCGGCCAGCGCGGCGAGGTCCTGGCGGAAGGCGATCTGATAGCGGGCTTGTTCGTTCGCCAGCTTGAGTTGTGTGTCACGAAGGCGCTCGACCACCTCGACCATCTCGGAGTCCGAGTCGGCCGTGCCGAGCGCTTCCATCTCGCTGCTGAGCTCGGTGAGCTGATTGGCGAGCTCGCTCGAGACGGCGGTGATGCGGCTGTCGACCTGTTCGATTCGTTCCGCGAGCCGCTCGACTGTGGCGCCGACCTCTTCGAGCTGTTCGGGGGCGACGGTCGGAGGGGCAGGCTCGGGTTCTTCGGCGAGTTTGTTCCCGAGCTCACTCACCCTCGAGACCAGTGCCCTGAACTCGTCGGGATGCACCGTCGGCGCTGGCGGCGGGGGAATCGGCGGTGGCTCGTCGAGGCGGGTGAGCAGGCCCTGTACCTGCGCTCCGAGTTGTTGTTTGACGGCGTCGGTCGCGTCGATGCGGGCCGCCATCAAGGTGATCTCCTCCCGCAACAGGTCGATCTCCGACGGTTCGTTGGCTCGCTTCTTGAACAGTCCCATAGCGCTGCCCGTCACCGTACCGGACAGCAGACGCCGAGGCGGGGAACGATCAGCCGAAACGGCCCAGAAGATCGGGGTGATGGATCTCGGCGACGTCAGGGTGCGACCGCACCCGGAACTTGAGCCAGTTGTCACCGTAGTTCGAGAAGATCGGATCGCCGGGTCGCTCGTTCTGCCCGCCGGGCGCCAGCGCAGCCAGCGCCGGAGTCAGCGGGATCTGCGGCATCGTCGCCTCCATCTTCGGATTGAAGAAATAGGCGACCGAGATGCGCTGCCGGCCGGCGGGCGGGCTGACGACCCGGTGCTTCGTCGCCCGCAGATAGCCATCGGTTGCGATCTGGAGCATCTCACCGATGTTGAGTACCAGGGCGTCGGGCATCGGTGTGGCGTCGACGAGCTCATCGCCGATCTGCACCTGGAGCCCGCCGACGTCGTCTTGCATGATGAACGACAACAGACCCGAATCGTGGTGCAGGCCGACACCCTGCCCGGTGTCGCTGTCGGCAGACCGGGCCGGATAGCGGATGATCTTCACGAGTACTTCCGGATTGGGGTCCGTGATCGGCACGAAGAACCTGGGGTCCTGCCCCAGGCCGCGCGCGATGGCTCGCAGCACGGCGGCCCCGAGCTCGGCCATCTCGCCCATCCACCCGGTGACCGTCGGCTGCATGGCCGGCACCGACGGCGGCCACTGGTTGGGGCCGCGCACCCGTAGCCACACCGGATCGTCCGGGCCGATCTCGATGGGCTCGTGTTCGGGACCGATGTCGATCTGGTCGCGCCAGTCGCTGACACCGTTGGTGTGCTCCATGCCGAGCCGGGTGTAGCCCCGGAAGTGAGGCGTGTTCGTGTTGACGATCGCGAGGCGGTCGGCTTCTGGCCTGGCGAAGAACTCTTCCGAGACCGACATCACGCGCGCGGCCAGACCTCGGTCGATGCCGTGGCCCACGAGGTAGCAGAACCCCGGGCCGTGCAAGGTGTCGCGCAGCTGGTCGACGAACGCGGCCGCGTCCGACCCGGCTGGGTCGGACAGGAACGATTCGATGTCGAGCACCGGCAGCGTTGACACGCAAGGATGGTAAGCGTCGCGTTGGATGCTCCTCGATTCGAGAAATCTCGCGACCCAGTGCAACAGATCGCGTGCCCGGTGCGTGATAGAGAGTGATGGAACTCACCATGAACTGGTCGGGACGCACGTCGGTACCCGACACCCGCACGGGCGAAGCCGCCGGCTGGGCAGGGTCGGAGGCGGTCTACATCTCGGCCTACCGCCAGCTGATCCGGGCCGCCTTCGTGCTCACAGGTTCGGGCCCCGAGGCCGAGGACGTCGTGCAAGACGTCTTCGCACAGGTCGGTCCGCGCATCGCAGAGCTGGACGATCCGGTGCCGTACCTGCGTGTCGCGGTCGTGAACCGGTGCCGCTCGCTGCATCGTCACACCCGGTCCGCTCCGGCCCCACAGCACCCCGAGGACGCTGCCCTCGACGTCGGACTGATCGAGCTCCGCGATGCGCTCGCCGACCTGTCGATCAAACAGCGCACGGCGATCGTGCTGCGCTACCTGTGCGATCTCGCCGACACCGAGATCGCCGAGATCCTCAACTGCCGCCGAGCCACCGTGCGCAGCCTCGTGCAGCGCGGTCTGGCCGAACTCCGAACCGCTCTCGAAGACACGAAGGACGCGTGACGCGATGAACACGCCGACCAACACGCCGACCACCGGACTGGACGGGTTCGAGCAGATGCTGCGCGAGCGCATGCACCGTCTCGCCGACCATGCGCCTGCGACCGTGCCCGCCCCGGGTGAGGTTCGGGTCAACGCCGTGACCGAACCGCGCCGAGGCCGGCGGGCTGCCGGCATCGGCGCCGCGATCGCGTTGATCGCCGGCGGGGCCGGCCTCACGGGCATCGCCCTCCAGAGCGCCGCCGAACCCGGTGGTGCCGACAGCCCCGAGGCCGCCGTTCGCGAGTTCGCCGGCGCTCTGGCCGAGGAGGACCTGCTGGGCATGATCGACGTCACACTCCCCGAAGAGGTCGCCGCGCTGCGGGCCGCGTTCGAGGACATCGCCTTCCAAGCCAAGCGGATCGGGTTGCTCGACGAGACCTTTGCGCTCGGCGGTGTCGCAGGCGTCGACGTGACCGTCGACGGCCTGGGGCTGACGACGACGCCGATCGATTCCGATCTGGTCGCCGTCACCTCCACCAACGGCAGCATCGCTGCGATCTTCGACGCCACCGAGTTCCCGCTCGGGCGGCTGATCAGCGGCGACTCGGCGATTGAGATCGACGATGGATCAGCCACGGTCGACCTGACCGCCGACCCGATCACGCTCGTCACGATGCAACGCGGCGACGGATGGTACGTCAGCATGGGGATGTCGATCGCCGAGGCGATCAGCAACTCGAACGGCTCGGCTCCTCCCGCGAGCATCGGCATCATCGCCGAGGGTTCCGCCTCTCCGGAGGCTGCCGCCGAGGCGTTCTTCGACCGTCTCGCTCGGCTCGACCTGGCGAGCGCCTCGGCGCTCGTCGCCCCGGGTGAGGGCGATGTGTTCCGCCGGTATGCATCGCTGTGGCTGCCGCCGGCCCAACGGGCGCTGAGCGACGCAGGTAGCAGTGGTCTGTCGATCGATGTCAGCGGTCTGCAGTTCGAGCGGATCGCCGGCTCGGGCGCTCGGGCCACGTTGCGGCCCACCGCTTTCGTGATCGACGGAACGACGCCGGCCGGCTGGGACACACAGAGCTCGAACGGGATGGTCATGACCCCCGAATGGCCGACCGTCATCGGCTCGCCCGACGGCGCCGGGGTCTGGATCCTCGATCCGGGCGTGGTACCACCGGCGACGATCGACGGCCTCGGCGAACCGGTCCCGTACGAGTCTGACGCCGCCCAGGCGCTCTTCACGAACGGCGAGTACAACTCGACCTTCGCCATCCCCGATGGCACGATCGTGGCGTTCGTCGACGAGGCCGCCGCCCCCGATCCCCAACCGTTCCGGATCGTACGCAGCGACGGTTGCACCACGATGTCCGGGTCCCCGTTCAGCGACATGGCCGCCTATTCACCGGGCTCGGAACGAATCGACGACGGCACCGTGAGAACGTGTGCGGACGATGGTGCATTCGGCATCGGTTCGGCGCTCTTCCTGCTCGCCGGCTCCGGTTCGCTGACCAACCTGCCCCCGCTCACCCTGGTGAACGACGACGGCCAATGGTTCGTGTCGCCGATCGGCACGATCGCAGCCCAGATACTCGAATCGATGCGATCGCTGCCCGACGACGTGAACATCATCGACGTGCCCCTGCTGCCGCTCTATGCCGGTGCCGTCAGTCGCGCCCAGCTCGACCAGTACTATCAGTACACGCCCGATGTCTCTGAGCCCTGCCGGGCAATCGGCGAGGCCGACGGCTCGGGACACCTGCGCACCATCGCCGATCCGGCGCTCGCCGACGTGCTGGCCTGCACACGGGCCATGGGGTACTCCGAAGGCGGGTTCAGCACGGTCGAAACCTCCGACTCCGGCTTCGACGTGGCTCCCCCGATCGAGGAGGTGACTGCGTCGACGATGCCGGCGATGGTCGATTCGATACCGTCCCCGCCGCAGACCACACCGACGACCACGTCGCCCTGACGATCTCGCCTCTAGCCTTTCGATATGGCATCGGTACAGGCGAACGGCATCACGATCGAATACGAAGAGCAAGGTTCGGGTGAACCGCTGCTGCTGGTGATGGGATTGGGTGGCCAGTTGACCGATTGGCCACACGAGATCGTCGACCTGCTCGCCGAGCGGGGCTTTCGGGTGATCCGGCACGACAATCGCGACAGCGGCCTGTCGACCGAGTTCACCGGCCCGGCGCCGACCAATTGGCAGATCGCGAAGTCGGTGCTGTTCCGGCGGCCGATGTCGTCGCAGTATCTCGTGGGCGACATGGCCGATGATGCGGTTGCATTGTTGACCGCCCTGGGCATCGACAGCGCCCACGTGGTCGGCGTCTCGATGGGTGGCATGATCGCCCAGACGATGGCGATTCAACATCCGACACGAGTGAGCAGCCTGACCTCGATCATGTCCACCACCGGCAACCGCCGCGTCGGTCAGCCGACGTTGCGGGTGATCCGCAAGTTCGCCCGCCGCAAGCCGCCCACGGTGGCGACTGCGCTCGACGAAGCGGTCGAGACGTTCCGCGAGATCTGCGGGCCGACCTTCGACGAGCACGAGTTCCGTGCGATGGCGAAGGTGTCGATCGAGCGCAGTTTCCGTCCGGTCGGCACCGGCCGGCAGACGGCTGCGATCATGGCCAGCGGCGATCGCACCGAGGCGCTCGGCCAGCTCGACGTACCGACCCTGGTCGTGCACGGTCTCGTCGACCCGTTGGTGCGCCCCAGCGGCGGCATCGCGACCGCCGATGCGATCCGCGGATCGCGCCTGCTGATGTTCAACGACATGGGTCACGATCTGCCGCGGACCCGTTGGGTCGAAACCGTCGACGCGATCGCCGCCAATGCGGCGCGCGCCCGCATCGGCGCCCCCGTGTGACCGGGCGACAGCGGCTCAGATGAGCCCGGTCAGCCAGGCGATCAAGGCCTGCACGCCGGCATCAGGTTCGCCGGTCCGCCAGGTCACGTAGTAGCCGCGGTTCGAGGACACCTCCGGTCCGACCACGACCAATGCGTCACCATCGACGAGATCGTCGATGAGCGGTCGCCAACCCAGCGCGACGCCGCGGCCCGCAAGCGCTTGCTGGAGCACCATCGGGTAGTTGTGCCACAGCACGCGACCCGGTTGGCGCCGCAGCGTGATTCCGAAGTTCGCGAGCCAGTCGCTCCACGTCATCCACGGTCGATCGCCATCGTCCATGTGCACGAATGCGGCCTCGTACACATCGTTCGCCGTGCTGCGTGCCGACAGGCCGTGATGCTCCGCGAACAAGGGTGAAGCGACCGGCACCACGAGTTCGTCGAAGAGCAGATGGCTCGACTGGCCGGGGAAGTCGCCCGTTCCGACCCGGATGGCGGCGTCGAACCGGCCGTCGGCGATCTCGACATCGCGGTCGAACAGCCACAATCGCAGGTCGCGGTCGCCCAGCGCCGCGCGGAGGCCGTCGATGCGGGGCACGATCCATTGCTGGGCGACACCGGGATGGGCAGCGAGCACGAACGTGCCGGCATGCGCGGCCAGCTCTGCAAGCCCTGCCTCGATCACGTCGAAGCCGGCCGCGATGTGGTCGCGCAAGCGGCGGCCGATGTCGGTGAGCTCGCTGCGGTTCGAGCTCCGGTGGAACAGCTCGGCCCCGAGGCTGCGCTCGAGCGACCGGATCTGACGGGTGACGGCGGGTTGGGTCATGCCGAGTTCTTTGGCGGCGGCGGTGAAGCTGCCCAGCCTGCCCGCCGATTCGAACACCGCCAGGCGCTGCAATCGGTCGACCTGTTGGATCAGGGCCCTCATGGGCGTGGCCGTCGCGCGACCGCGGTGATCCTTACCATGCCCTGAGGTTATGCCATCGCATACCGAATTGCCGATGTTCATGGTCGCTGACGACCGTCAGGCTGGAGTGGTGACGATTGTCAGCTCCCCCCAGCGCGCCATGTCGGCCTCAGCCAGCACCGCTGTGCTGTCGGCGAATCGGGTGCACTACGCCTCGATGGGTCGCACTGCCGAGCTGCACCCCAACTGGTTGCGCGAGCAGTCGCAGGAACCGGGGCAGGTGGAGGCGACCAATCGGCAGCGGCTGTACACCCCGCGCGACCTCGACGTCGATCTCGCCGCCGTCGAATGCAGCGTGCAGGGCGATCACCTGACGGTCGCGTTCAGCGACGGGCACGTGGCCCGGATCCGCACCGACTTCATCGAGCGTCGCCTCGGGTGGCTCGTCGACGAGGAGGAGCCACCCGCTCCCGAGCCATGGACGACTCCGCTCGACCCGTTTCCCTACGTCGACTGGACCCACGTCGGCTGGAGCGTCGACGACGAGGACACCGAGGCGGTGATCGATTTCCTCACGGCGTTCTACCGGCACGGCTATGTCGTGTTGCGCAACACGCCGACCACGGACGGCACCCTACGGCGGATCGCCGAGCGCTTGGGATACATCGTCGGCAACAACTTCGGTTGGATCTTCGATGTGCGCGCCGAGCCGAACCCGACCGACCTCGCGTTCACCTCGATCGAGCTGCTCGCCCACACCGATCTGCCCTACCGCCAACCGGTGCCGGGCATCCAGTTGCTGCACTGCCTGCGCAACGAGGCGCCGGGAGGTGACTCGACGCTCGTCGACGGTCTCGCTGCCGCCAATGCGCTGCACGCCGAGCGTCCCGACCTGCACGCCGCGCTCGTCGAGACCGAGGTCGAGTGGCGTTACGACATGGGCACCGATGTCGTGGTCAATCATGGCCATACCCTCGAGTACGACCGTCACGGCCGGTACCGGCAGATCCGGTACAACACCAAGCTCGACAACCCGGTGCTGACACCCGGCGCCGACCTCGACGGTTACTACGCGGGCCGTCGCTGGTTGATCGATTGGCTGAACGACCCCACCCACCAGGTGACGTTCCGGCTCGAACCGGGTGATGTCATGTTCATGGACAACCATCGGGCGCTCCACGGACGCACCCGGTTCGACTCGTCGAAGGGGCACCGTCACCTGCAGGGCTGCTACATCGATCACGACGGGCCCGACACCATGTATCGCCTCGCGACCCGTCGACGCGCGAGCATGTCGGCATGACCGAACCGGTGATCACCCGGCACGCCTTCGACGGCGTGCAACCGACCGGCGTGGTGTCGTTCACGGCGATGGCTGACGGCACCGCCGACGACTACGCGATGCTCGATCGCTACGAGCGCGTACACGCTGCGGGTCTGCCCGACCGGGTGCTCGAAACACTCGACCGCCTCACCGGGTCACTCGGCGGCTACAGGATCACGCGCCTCGAACATTCGCTGCAGTCGGCCACGCGAGCGCGCCTCGATGGTGCCGACGTGAACTGGGTCGTGGCCGCGCTCGTGCACGACATCGGTGACGAGTTGGCCCCGTTCAACCACAGCGAGTACGCGGCTGCGATCGTGCAGCCGTACGTGCCCGCCGAGGTGCACTGGGTGATCCAGCACCACGGCGTGTTCCAGAGCTACTACTACGCCCACCACCTGGGCGGCGACCGCGACGCTCGCGATCGATACCGCGATCATCGCTGGGGTCCGCTGTGCGAGCAGTTCTGTGCCGAATGGGATCAGAACTCGTTCGACCCCGACTTTCCGATTCACGAATTGTCCTCGTTCGAGGACGAGGTGTGCGAGGTGTTCGGCCGGGTGGCGTGGTCGCCCGACGTCATCGCGATCGGTTCCGAGCGGCTCGTTCCATGACCGCCCTGCCCACCGTCGGTTTCATCGGGCTCGGCAACGTCGGTGGCAAGCTCGCCGGCTCACTGCTGCGCAACGGCGTCGAGCTCACCGTGCGCGATCTCGACCGGACGGCGGCGCAGCCGTTCCTCGACGCCGGAGCGAAGTGGGCCGAGTCGCCGCGTGAGCTGGCGGAGTTGGTCGACGTGGTGATCACCTGCCTGCCCTCGCCCGCTGCGTCGGCTGCGGTTCTCGAAGCCGACGACGGTGTGTTGGCCGGGCTGCGTCCCGGCCAGATCTGGATGGAGGTGTCGACCACCGACGAGGCCGAGATCCGCCGCCTCGGTGCTCGGGTCGTCGAGCTCGGCGGCAACGCGGTCGATTGCCCCGTGTCGGGTGGATGCCATCGTGCCGCGACGGGCAACATCTCGATCTTCGCGGGGTGCGACCGGGCAACGTTCGAGCGGGTGCTACCGCTGCTCACGGTGCTGGGCCGAAAGGTCCTGCACACCGGCGAGATCGGCTCGGCGTCGGTGTTGAAGGTGATGACCAACTACCTCGCCACGGCCAATCTGCTCTCGGTCACCGAGGCGCTCACCACGATGGCCGCGGCGGGCATCGACCTCGGCACCACGTTCGAGGCGATCAGGATCTCCAGCGGCAACTCGTTCGTGCACGAGACCGAGAGCCAACTGATCCTGAACGGATCGCGAGACATCGGCTTCACGATGGACCTGGTGCTCAAGGACATCGGTTTGTTCCAGGCGATCGCTGACCGCCACGACGTGCCGCTCGAGCTCAATCCGATGATGATCGACATCTTCCGCGACGGCGCCGCGCGCTACGGCGGCGGCGCGTGGAGCGACGACATCGTCCGCCGTCTCGAGGAGGCGACCGGTCTGTCGATCACGGCCCCGGGCTTTCCCGCCGAACTCGTCGATGACGAGCCAGAGGTGCGTGGCGCCGAAGTCGTCGTTCGGCGCGGCTGACGGTTGGGCGCGGCTGACGGTTCGGCGCCGCGCTCGCCGGTCTGATAGTCACCGAGCTGTGACGCTGTACTTCGAAGACTTCGTACCCGGCCGCGTGTTCGAACTCGGCACGATCGATGTCTCGGCCGACGAGATCGTCGAGTTCGCCGGCAGGTACGACCCGCAGCCGTTCCACATCGATCCGGTGGCCGCCGCGTCGACGCCGTTCGGCGGGCTGATCGCGAGTGGATGGCACACCTGTGCCCTCTTCATGCGGTTGCTCTACGACGGCATCCTGCACGACGCGTCGAGCGAGGGCTCGCCCGGCATGGAAGAGCTGCGCTGGTTGGCGCCGGTGCGGCCCGGTGATCGGCTCACCGGCACCGTCACCGTCGAGTCGGCGAGCCCATCGGCGACGAAGCCGAATCGCGGCACGGTGATCCAGCTCAGCGAGATGACGAACCAGGACGGCGTCGTGGTGCTGCGGATGCGTGGCCGCGGGTTGTACGGCCTCCGCCCGGACTGAGGCGACTCAGTCGCCGGAACGCTTGTAACTCAGACGCAGCTTCGTGCGAAAGGCGATGATGTCTCCCGTCTCGATCAGCACGTCCATCTCGACGACCTCGGCGACGCGCAGGTCCTGATACGTGCTGCTTGCTTCCTGCACGGCGTTGCGGGCGGCTTGCTCCCACGAGTCGCTGCTGGATCCGATCAGTTCGACGACGTGATAGACGCTTCCTCCGCTCATGGCGTGCTCCTCATCCGTGTGGTGTTGACGGTCGTGTTCATGCTGGTGATCCTCCTCGGAACTTGGTCGACAGTTTCAACTCGGCATCGAACTCGATCTGGCCGGTGGGCAGCACGCGGCAGCGCAGTCGATGAACCTCGCCGACACGGGCGTCGTCGTAGTTGTTGCAGGCGTCGTCGACCGCGCGCTCGGCGGCTTGCCGCCACGACAACCCGGCCGCTCGATGCCGGGTGACCAGGTACACGCTCTCGCTGCCGCCCCTGATCAAGGGTGGCTCGTCACTCGAGAAATCGTTCGAACGTGGCTGATTGGTCATCGCCGCGATCGACGCCATCACGTCGTCGAGCATCTGTTGACGGCGTTTGCGGCTGCCGCCGTAGCGGTAGTTCGCCGGCAGGATCGCTTCGCCGAAACGCACGCGCACGGGCCCCCTGAACGGTCGCGGAAGGGCGGTGCCGATCGGCTGCACGCGGTCGGTGCCCGTCAGGCCTACGGGGATGATCGGAGCCCCGGTCATCGCAGCCAGGTGTGCCACCCCGCTGTGACCGCGGTGCAGGTAGCCGTCGCGGGACCGGGTGCCCTCGGGGTAGATGCCGACGAGTTGCCCGTCGCGCAGCAGGTCGGCCGCTGTCTCGAGCGCGGCCATCGACGCCTTCTTGGCGTCGCGTTTGATCGGCACCATGCCGACGGCGGGGAAGAGGTATTTCGTCTTGCGACTGTCCATGTACTCGGCTTTGCCGAGGAAGATGACCGGCCGTGGCGACATCGACATCACCAGCGGGGAATCGAAGAACGAACGGTGGTTGGGGCTGATGATCGCCGGTCCGTCGGTGGGCACGTTCTCGAGTCCGCTGACTTGGACGCGGTAGAGCACCCGCATCGCCGGGCGGGCGACGAAGCGGACCGGTCGAGACAGGGTGCCGACGCGCGGTTCGTCGTCGGTGCCCACTGCGCGGACCCTCAGGTCACGCAACCTGGATGGCTCGATCCCCCCGATGCCGCGAGTGTGTCACATCGCAAACGGTGTGACGCGCGGTCGCCGTGATCAGGCAGCGATGCCCGCGGCGCGGGCGGGTACGCCGACGGCGTAGGCGCTGCCGATTGCGGACGCCACGGCACCGAAGGCGCGCTCGCGAGCGACCGGGGGATGTGTCGAGCTGCTCAACACACCGGCGAGCACGGGGCGCACCCCCAACCGCACGGCCTCATGGGCGACGTCGGTCAGCAGGTAATCGGGAATGGCGGCGATGCCGTCATGGTCGATCGAACGCCCGATGCGGTCGAGGAGAGCGAGGTCGATTCGAGAACTCATGGTGTCACGGTACGGGCACCTAGTGTCAATCACTAGCGATGATCAGTGACCATAACCATCAGGTATGCTAATGTTCATGCCGATCCTCCGTGACCTCGAATTTCGCCACATCGTGGCGCTCGATGCGGTAGCCAACGAGGGCACGTTCGGCCGCGCAGCCGAACGCCTGGGCTATACGCAGTCGGCGATCAGCCAGCAGATCGCGGCGCTCGAACGGATCATGGGCGAGCCGGTGTTCGATCGACCTGGTGGGCCGCGCCCCGTCGAGCTCACCCCGTTCGGCGAACAGCTGCTGGCGCACGGTCGGCGACTGTTGTCACAACTCGACGGCATCGGCAACGAACTCGACCGCTTCCGGGGCGGTGACGTGGGTCGGCTGGCGGTCGGCACGTTCCAGAGCGTGTCGGCCACGGTGCTGCCCCAGGTCGTCGGCCGGCTGCGCCGCGATCATCCGGACATCGAGCTGACGGTCTTCGAGAGCGATCACGATCATGAACTCGAGGAGCGACTGGCCAGCGGCGAGCTCGACGTCAGTTTCCTGGTCGGTGACGTCGGCGACTTCGAGTCGCGAGATCTGCTCACCGACCCGTTCGTGCTGATCGCGCGTCCGGGTCAGTTCCCGACCGGCCCGGTCGACGTCGGTGACCTGGTCGACGAGCCGATGATCGGTCAACACGAGAACTCGTGCCAGTTGCTGAACGAAGCCGGTTTGCGCAATGCCGGCATCGACCCGGCCTATGTGTTTCGCACCAACGACAACGGCACGGTCGCGGCGATGGTGCGCGCAGGCATGGGCGTCGCCGTGCTGCCTCTGTTGTGCACCGAGCCCGACGACCCGCGCACGGCGTTGCACCCGCTCGTCCCCGCCATCCCGGCGCGACGAATCTCGATCGCGTGGCGCGCCGGGCGCACGCTGTCGCCGGCGGCCGAACGGTTCGTCGAACTCGCCGACGCCGTGGGCGCCGAACTCACCGAGCGGATGGCTGTTCCGCTCGACACCCACCACTGATCGCTGAGGCGACTGGCGCGGCGGTGTCTCGTCGGCCTCGTCAGACCGTGGGGGTGTCGTCGGGCGTCAGGTGGTTCACGGCGCTGGCGACGTTGCCGGCCCCGGCCGCCTCGGCCGCCTCGGTCTGCGGATCGCGGAACATCAGCTTGTTGAGCAGGCCCATCACGTTCTGGTAGCGAACCGGAAACAGCCGAACGAGGAGGTCGAGCATCACGGCGTCGGGGCCGATCAGCACTCGTGGCTTGCGCTTCACGATGCCGTTGGCGATGATCTCCGCCGCCCGTTCGGGCGTGGTTCTCACAGCCTTTTCGAACTGCTCGGCCAGCGCTTCGGGGTCGTGGCCCTCGGCAATCGATTCGCGAATTCGCCCGTGGCGCACGATGTTGGTCTTGATCCCGCCTGGGTGCACCCGGGTCACCAGCACGTCGGTGCCCGCGACCTCCTGCTGTAGCGCCTCGGTGAACCCGCGCACGGCGTACTTGGCGGCGTTGTAGCCCGACTGTGTCGGCACCCCGAACAGGCCGTACACCGATGACACGTTCACGATCGCCCCGTCGCCGCGTTCGAGGAGGTGCGGCAGGAACGTCTTCGTGCCGTGCACGACACCCCAGAAATCGATATTGATCACCCACTCCATGTCGTCGTAGGTCATCGTGGCGACGCGGGCGGCGAGGCTGACACCGGCGTTGTTGATCACGATGTCGGCGCGTCCGAACTCGTCGAACACGCGCTGCGCGTGCGCTTCGAACGCAGCTCGGTCGGACACGTCGAAGGAGTCGGTGAGCACCTTGGTGCCGTTGCCCTCGATCATGCGGGCGGTCTCGGCGACGCTGTCGGCGTTCCAGTCGGAGATCGCGACGTGGGCGCCACGCCGGGTGAGCTCGCCGGCGAGTGCCCGGCCGATGCCCGACCCGGCCCCGGTGATGACCACGACCTTGTCGTTCAGGTCGAGACGAGGTGTGCGGTTGAAGATCATGGCTGCTCCTGGAGGGCTCGTTCGATGGGTAGCGCTCTCGACCGTACCGCGATCGGGCCGCCTCGCCGACGGCGCCGTGCTCCCGGTCGAATCCGGTGCCGGTGTGCCTGTTGTCTCAGCGCCTTGCGCCCTCTACGGCGCGGCCGTACGGTCGAATCATGACGAACGACCGGCCGACCATGGTCCGCATCTCGGGCAATCGTGACCGCGTCGAGGTGCACGCGTCGCTCGACGCGCCGTTTCGTGTGAAGGGTGTCGCGAACGTGGCCGAGGTGGACGGTCGAATCACCATCAGCGGAGTCGCCGGCAAGCTCGAGGTCAGCGTCGGCACCGACACCGACCTGGTGATCGGCACGACGAGCGGCAAGGTCGAGGTGACGGGTCGGGTCGGCCACGTCGCGGTCGTCACCGAGTCGGGCAAGGTCGAGATCGAGCGCGCGATGTCGGTCGACGTCCGCACGCAGACGGCGCGGGTCGAGGTGGGCGTGGTCACCGGCTCGTGTCGTATCCGGTCGTCGTCGGGAAAGGTGGAGGTCGGGTCGTGTGGCACGGCCGACATCGCCGGCGACAGCGGCCGGATCGAGCTCCGCGAGGTCAACGGTGAGGTCGACGCCCACAGCGTCAGCGGCCGGATCGAGCTGTCGATGGCAACCGCCAACGACGTCCGAGCCGAAACGGTGACCGGCCGGATCGAGGTGTCGTTGCCGAACGGCACGGTGGCGTTCCAGCCGCCGGAACCGGTGGTCGGTACGTTGCGTCCGCCCGGCTGTGACTGCACGGTGATCGCCAGGTCGACGACCGGCAAGGTGGTGGTGACGGCTCGATGAGCACCGTCGCCACACAGGTCGTCGGGTCGGTGCTGTTCACCGATCTCGTCGGGTTCACGGAGTTCAACGATGCGCGCGGCGATGCGGCGGCGGTGGACGTGCTCGATCGGCAACGCTGCCTGATCGACGCCGTGCTCGACGACCACCCCAGTGCGCGGCTGGTGAAGGAGCTTGGTGATGGCCTGATGGTGTGGAGTACCGACGCGCCGAGTGCCCTCGGTGCGGCGGCCGAGTTCCTGGCCGCGGTCGGCGCCGAGCGTGATGCCGGCAACTTCCCGCTGGCGATACGGCTCGGCATCCACCATGGTCCGGTCACCGAACGGGGCGACGACGTGGTCGGCCAGACCGTCAACATCGCGGCGCGCATTTCGGCGCTTGCCGGGCCGTCGGAGCTGTTGGTGTCGGACGCAGTGCTGGCCGCTTGCCCCACTGCCGATCGCGTGGGCCCGGAACCGATCGGCCCCGTACCGGTCAAGGGTGTCGCCGATCCCGTCTGGCTGTACCGACTCGGCTGACGGTTTCCGTCGGTCGATCGTTGGACGGCCTGAGGTTCTCGTCGCAGCTGGTCGATACCGTTGGTGGCGTGACGGCGTGGTTGTTGCTGGTTCTCGGGCTGTTCAGCCTGCTCGCGACGGCGTCGGCATTGTTCCGGTTCCGCCACCCGGCGCACGCAGGGTTCCTGGTGTTCTTCGTCAGCTTTGCGGTCAGCGAGTATCCGCTCTTCCACCTCGGTGTGCAGGTCGTGATCGCGGCCGCGCTGATCGGCGGCGCCGACCGCACGCTCGGCATGATCGGGCTGATCGCGTACCTCGTCTCCTGGTCGGGGTTGGTGGTCGTTCGTGTCAGGCAGGGTCGCGCCCGGCCGTCGGCGGAGGCGGCGCTGGCCGACGGGCTGGGGGAGGGGTACCTGGACTCGTTGGATCCCGAGCGCCGCGCCGTGTTGCGCTCGCGCCCCGAGCCATTGTTGGTGATGCGGCCGCTGCACTTCGACCGTACCGGTATCGAGATCGTGCGCCGGATCCCCTACGGGGAGACGAAGCGCAACGTGCTCGACGTGTACCGGCCGGCGGAGCTGCCCGACCGGCTGCTGCCCGTGGTGCTGCAGGTTCACGGAGGCGCCTGGGTTGTGGGCCACAAGGCGCAGCAGGCCCAACCTCTGCTGCACCGGCTGGCGGGCAACGGCTACGTGTGCGTGTCGATCAACTACCGGTTGGCCCCGAAGTCACGCTTCCCAACGCAACTGCTGGACGTGAAACGGGCGATCGCCTGGGTGCGCGAGCACATCGCCGAGCACGGCGGTGACCCCGACCTGGTGATTCTCACCGGGGGTTCCGCCGGCGCGCACCTGGTGTCGCTGGCTGCGCTGACGCCCAACGATCCCGCCTATCAGCCAGGGTTCGAAACGGTCGACACGTCGGTGGCGGCGTGCATGCCGTTCTACGGGCCGAGTGATTTCACCAACCGGTTCGGAATCCGCGGACGCACATCGACGTTTGAGTTCTTCTTGAAGCGCACGGTGATGCCCGGTTCGATGGCGGAGTGCGGCGATCTGTACCGGGCGATGTCACCGATCGACCACGTGCGGGCCGATGCGCCGCCGTTCCTGATCATCCAGGGCTCGATCGACGTGCTGGTCTGGCGCGAGGAGACCCGGGCGTTCGCCGAGCAGCTCGCGGACGTGTCGACGCAACCGGTGGTGTACTGGGAGGTGCCGGGCGCCCAGCACGCGTTTGACACGTTGAACTCTCAGCGCAGTGCCGTGGCGGTCGATGCCTGCGAGCAGTTTGCCGATTGGGTGGTAGCGCACGCTGCTGCCCGCCATCGCTGACTCTGGTTGGTTGTGAGTAAAGGTTCAACGCCGTAACATGTTTCCAGCGGCGCGGGGTGGAGCAGTCCGGTAGCTCGTCGGGCTCATAACCCGAAGGTCGTAGGTTCAAATCCTACCCCCGCCACCAACTGGAAGGCCCGGAACCAATGAGGTTCCGGGCCTTCTACGTTCCCGGCGGGCCTCCTGCTTCTACCGGGTCATCTACCGGCTGTCTGGGCGACGATCCGGCTACCTGGGCGTTTGCGGATTCGAACCGGTAGACGTCTACCGGCCGTCGGCGGTGAGGGGTGCTGTCGGGAGCCCTCGGTGATGTCACGCTGCGTGGACAGCATGAGGCCGAACGTGTGGGCGGCGGAGGCGCCCATGCCGGGCATGACGTGTTGGTAGGTGGCCATCGTGAAGCCGGGATGGGCGTGGCCGAGCCGTTCGGACACGACCTTGATCGGCGTACTCGACGCGGCGAGCAGCGAGGCGTGGGTGTGGCGCAGGTCGTGGAATCTGATTGTGGGGAGATCGATGCGTGCGAGCTGCCGGGTGAAGAGTTGGCTGATCGATTCTGGGTGTACTGGGGCGCCTTGGGCGTTCGTGAAGATCGCATCGTTGAGTCCGACCGGGTGCCCGTCGCGTTGCTGGCGTTGACGCCATCGGGTGAGGATGGTTTCGGTGTCCGGGTCGAGGTCGATGCATCGTCGACTGTTCTTGGTCTTGCAGGGGACCTCGGTGCTGCGTCCTCCGACGGATTGCCGAGCGCGGGCAACCGAGATCGAATGCGTGGTCCGGTTCCAGTCACTCCAGCGGAGGCCGGCGAGTTCGCCGCGTCGCATCCCGGTCGTCGCAGCGAGGTGCAACGCCGGGTACAGGCGCAGGTGTCGGGTGGCCGCGAGGAAGGTTCTGAGCTGGTCGAACGTCCATGATTCGGGACCCTGTTTGGCTTGGGCTGTGGGGCGGGGAGCGGTGGCGTCGAGCGCGACGTTGTGTTCGACGAGATGGATCTGCACGGCGTGCTTGAGCGCAGCGCGCATGATGACGTGCACGTCGTAGACGGTCTTGGGGGCGAGCCCGGTTCCGTTGATCTTGCCCGTCGCCAGCAGATCGGCGTAGAGGCGTTCGAGGTGTTCGGCCCGCAGCGAGCGGATCGGCAGATGTCCGATGGTTGGGGTGATGTAGTTGTCGATCATCCACCGATACCGATGGGCGGTCGACGGTCGCAGGTGCTGGACGCGTTTGGGCATCCAGACCTCGCTCACGAAGCTGGTGACCGTCGCTGCCGAGCAGGTGCCGACACGGACTTGGATGGTCCGGTGGGTGAGGTTCGCAGCGATTGTTTCGGCGTCCTCGCGGGAGTCGCCGGCCAGATGCCAGCGCCGCCGTTCCCGGCCGTTGGTTGGGTCGATGCCGTCGTAGGTGACGACGTAGAAGCGGTTCTGTTTGGTGACGATGTAAGCCATCGCCACAGCGTTCCCGCCGGCCAGTTCGGTCGACGACTTCGGAGCCAACCCGAAGATCAGTGCACGCCACACAGGTCTCGAACAGCAGTGATTATCGGGCGCATCGATCTGACTTCTACCCGAGCGACTTCGCCGGTTCCCGAGTGGCAGGTCGTGCGTGGTGACCGGCGTTTGTCGAGTGCATTCGAGCTGGCGACCTGCGCGGCAGGCGTGGACCGAGCAGACCGACAGCTACGGGCGACGGGGTGTCCCCGACGGTGCCGAACGCCTCTGTGCCGCAAGTAGGGCAGCGCGCATACTGAGAGCAGATCGAGGAATGTGAGGCGACCATGAAGCTGCGTCCCACGGCCCGCCACGTCACACTCACAGGGTTGGCGATCGCCGCTCTCGCGCTCCCCATTGTCGGCGGGTGCAGCAGCGACGACGACAGCACCACCACGCTGCCCCCCGCTCCCACCGAGGCGGGGGAACCGGGCCCGCTTCCGTTCGGTGATGAGATCCAGCAGGTTCTGGACGACGGGCTCGAGGCCAGCAATGGTGCGGGCGTGTCGGTGGCAGTGATCGTGGCGGGATACGACCCGTGGGTCGGTGTCGCGGGCTTCTCGGCCGTCGAGTCGAGCGGGTTCGTGCCGATGCGACCGGACATGCTGTTCCAGATCGGAAGCATCGAGAAGAACTTCACCGCCGCCCTGATGCTGCAGCTGGTCGAGGAAGGCCGGTTGGGGCTGGACGACCCGATCTCGCGTTGGGTGTCGGGCTACGACCAGATCGACCCATCGATCACGGTGCGCCAGATCCTCAACCACACCAGTGGCATCTACGACTGGGAGGACAATCCCGGCTCGTTCACCGGCCTGTATCAGAGTGAGGGCTACGGGGCGATCGACTGGGGCCACTGGTGGACGCTGGACGACGTGATGGCGCTCGTCGACGAACCCCACTTCCCACCCGGCGAGGGGTGGCACTACTCGAACACCGGCTATCACCTGGCCCGGCTCATCATCGAAGCCGAGACAGGGATGCCGATCTCCCAGTCGCTGCGCACCCGCCTGCTCGACCCGCTGGGCCTCGACGACACCTGGGTGGAATGCGACCAGCCTCCTCCGGAGGGCCTCGAGTTCGCCCACGCCTGGGCGAATGTCAACGGAGACGGTGACCTCGACGACATCTCCGGCCAATCCCCCAATCTCTACTGCAGCATCCTGTCGTCGCCGACCTGGACCACGGCCGAGAATCTGGCCCGCTGGTCACAGGCGTTGTTCGACGAAGGCAAGGTGCTCAGTGAGCAATCACTCACCGAGATGCTCTCCTTCGTTCCCGCATCCTCCGACCCGACGGAACCACTGGCGGCTGAGTACGGGCTGGGCGTGGGCAAGTTCAACTTCGAATTGGTCGCGCCAGGCAGCTCACGGCTTGCCGATCTCGAGCACTACGGCCACGGCGGCAGCGTGATCGGGTACGACACTCTGAACCTCTACCTGCCGCAGCATCACGCCACCGTCGTTGCCCTCTTCAACGAGAACGCCACCATCGCCACCACCGCCGGACCGCTCCTCGAAGTCATCGACCGCAACTTGTGAGAACGAAGAGAACGGAAACGCGGACCCGTTCGCCGGTCGACGGTTGCCTCTCTGACGGCAGCAACAACGCCAAGAACGCTGCCCGATAACCACAGCCCGCACCGCCGCTGTGCTCCGGTCATCGGGTTGTTCTTGGAGCTAGTCGCAGGTTGACGACGGTGGTCGAACCTTCGACTCCACAGCAATCGGACCGACGGTTGCGACAATCGGCCCTGGTGACGCTTGTGCGGCTGGAGCACGGTAGGTAAGAAGCAAACTCCTGCAACACACGATTCGGGGAGCTGGGCGATGGGAACTCGGGCGGCGACGGCCGGATTGACGATGGCGCTGCTCATCGTCACGGCTACTGGTTGTGAGTCTGACAGCGACGACGCGGTGCGCGGCTCGGGTGACATCGTCACCGAGGTCCGCGAGGTCAGCGGCTTCAGCGAGGTGCACCTCGAGGGCAGCGGAGATGTCGTCGTCGAGATAGGTGAGAACGAGTCGCTGACGGTCGAGGCCGACGACAACCTGCTCGAGCTGATCACGACGTCAGTGCGCGGATCGCGCTTGGTGATCGAGTTCGACGAGCCACTCCGCCCGAGCGAAGCCATCGTCTATCGCATCGAAATGATCGAGTTCGACGAGGTCGCCGTAGCCGGCAGCGCCGACGTGGTTGCGCCCAACCTCGCTTGCGGCACATTCTCCGTTACGGTTACCGGATCCGGCTCGTTCGACCTTGGCGGCACGTGCGACGCACTCGATGTCTCGATCGCGGGGAGCGGCGACGTCGATGCGAGCGATCTCGCAGTGGCACGTGCCGATATCTCAATCGCAGGAAGCGGCGACGTGTTGGTGAATGCCACTGACGCTCTTGATGTCTCGATCGCAGGAAGCGGGGACGTCGAATATCTCGGTGACCCGGCCATCGAGATCGACATCTCGGGCTCGGGCGACGTCCGCAAGAGTCCCTGAACCCCTCCAGCGGTGTTAGCTGTACAACGAGCCGGTGCTGCCGAGAACCAGGTCATCGCGTCCGAAATGCGCTACCACTGCTTGCCGGTGAGCTCGAGTTCCGCCGAGGCGGGCACCGGGCGACCAAGTCGTTTGACTGTCGTCCCATCCCCGCGTTGCTCCGTCCAATGGAGCACCCGATATCGGCCCAAGCAGCGCACCCGGTAATCCCTGGCTGGGGCCTCTGGGCAATGACGATCTCACTGTTGCGTGTGTCGCTGTCGATTCCGGAACGCGAGCCTGATCGGATTTCTCTGGCCTGACGGGGTGGTCAGTCCGCGAGGCCGCTCACGGTGAGGTAGGCCTGCAGGATCAGGATCAAGCCCATGGCACCCAGTCGTGGCGTCGAAATCACGACACCGTGGAGGCGGTCGAGCACCATGACCCCGACCTGGAGCAGGACGACCCACCCGATCGTGACCGTGCTGAGTTCGACGTAGTCGAGGCTCTTGCCGTAGACCACGAAGAGGAGGCCGAAGACGACGATGCCCCCGACCATCGAGACGATCGATCGGTGGTCCGCCCACGAGCGTGCGAGCATGGCCCCGATCAGGTCGAGTCCGGCGAGTGCGATCATCGCTGCGATCACCGGGACCACCGATCGGTGGGCGCCGGTCACAGCGACGTCGCTCACGTCGTGGGGCAGGCTCAGCACGACTGGAGTTCCTGGTCAGCGAGCAGCAACCGGCCGGCGGTGGTCGTGTTCGGATCCCAGGCCTCGGTCTGGTAGGCACACAGCACCAGCGCGCAGATCGGTCGATCGACCACCGTGCCTCCGATCAGACGTCGACGCGATGGCCCGAGTCGAAGGCTGCGGCCGTGTTGGAGGTGGTCGAGGCTCGCGTCGATCTGGTCGCGCACGCCGCGTTCGCACGGGCCCTCGTGCTCCACGAAGAGCCCCTTGCCTGACTGGTCTTGCGCCCAGCCGACGCCGGCCCATGCCTGCTCGCCCGGTCGACTCGCCCGCTGTTCGGCGTAGACGACGTAGAGACGATCGCCCCACGATCCGCCTGGTGAGGACATCGCGCCGTCGCATTCGGTCAAGTGCGAAGCCGGTGGAATCACCGAACTGAGCCGGATGAGGTTGAAGTTGGCCGCGCCCACCTGCAACAAGGCGTCGTCGAACGCCGCCAACTCGGTCGGGCCGGTGCCCACGGCCGCTGCAAGCTGGAGGATCATGGTGCGCTCACAGGGTGAGGCGCACCGATCGTCGGTGGGATCGTGTCGTGTTCCATGTGGACGAGCCTGCACCTAAGGCCCCACCTGAGACATCGGGAGAATGCCGTATCTTCGGGAGAAACGGCGACGATTCGGTTCGGAGGCGGCGCGATACTTGGCGGATGCCGCGAGCACCGGGTCGGCGCCGATTCATCGGCCGGAGCGACGAACTCGAGCGCCTCCACGCGATGCTCGATCGTGCGGCGAACGGAATCGGGCAGTTCGCACTGATCGCGGGCGCCGCAGGTGTCGGGAAATCGAGCCTGCTCGACGAGTTCTCGAGCCGTGAAGGAGTGGCACCACTCGTCGGTTCGTGCCTCCCCCTCGGGGAGCACGGGGTGCCGTTCGCTCCGATCGTCGAGATTCTTCGTTCCATGGAGTCCGACCCACGTCACGCGACGTTCTTCCCGGCAGGGCTCGGCAGTCTGGAACCGGCGATCGCAACCGGCGCGTCCGAGCCGACGAGCCGGGTCCAGCTGTTCCAATCGGTGCTCGCGCTGTTGGCCCGGCTCGCCCGGTCGGAGTCGACCGTCTTGGTGATCGAAGACATCCACTGGGCCGATCGATCGACGCGTGACCTGTTGTCGTTTCTGATCCCGAACCTGCGCTCCGAACCGCTGCTCATGATCCTGACGTACCGCACCGAAGACGTGCACCGTGACCATCCGTTGCGACCGACGTTGGCGGAGCTGCAACGGAACCCTTCGGTCGAGCACCTCGACGTCCTGCCGTTCGACCGCGGGCTCGTGGCCGCGCACATCGCGAACCTGACGGGCGCGCAACCCGTGTCGGCTCTGGTCGATGCGGTCATGCATCGCACCGAAGGGAATCCGTACTTCATCGAGGAGCTCGCGACAGCCGACGCGTTCACGGGCGAGACCCTTCCGGCCTCGTTGCGGGAGCTGCTCCTGGTGCGAGCCGATGTGCTGTCGGCGGACGCTCGGCGGACGCTGCGGATCCTCGCGCTCGCCGATTCGCAGGTCGATGATCGTTCGTTGGCCCTCGTCGCTCAGCAGCCGCTAGATGATGTGCGCGAGCACGTTCGCGAGGCGATCGATCGTCGCCTCCTCGTGCCGACAGCGACCGGAACCCGGTTCGCCCATGCGTTGCTGCGCGAGGTGTTGCAAGACGATCTCCTCGTCGGCGAGCGCGCCGAGTACCACGCTGCGTGGGCGGATCTGCTCGACGCCGAAGTCGACCGGGTCGCCAGCAACCGAGCCGGGTCCCTGGCTTTGCTGGCCCATCACCGGGCCGGTGCCGGTGATATGGCTGGGGCGCTGCAGGCGTGGAGCATGGCGGCGACCGCCGCCGAGGGGATCTTCGCGTTCGCTGAAGCCCATCACCACCTCTCGAGGATCATCGCCAACTGGAACCGCGATTCGTCGGCTCGGGCGCTCGTCGGTGCCGACTACGACGAGGTGGTCGCTCGGGCCGCCGAGAATGCCTTCATGGCCGGATCTGCCGACGCTGCGAGCGCGCTCGCACGGGAGGCGATCGAGCTCGTCGACGCCCTGGACGACCCGCGCCGGTCCGGGGTGCTCCACGAACGGTTGGCGCGGTATGTACGCGACACCGCCGATGCGGACCAGGCGCTGCAACTGGTGCGGCGCGCCGTCGACCTGGTGCCGTCGCAGCCACCGTCGACTGATCGCGCACGTGTGCTCGCCGGTCTGGCCGGCCAACTGATGACCGACGGGCAGTACATCGAAGCCAGGCGGTTCGCAACCGAGGCGGCCGAGATGGCCCGCGCATGCGGTTCGGTGCTCGCCGAGTCCGATGCCCTCAACACGCTCGGTGTTCTGGCCACGATGATCGACGACGTCGAACGCGGTATCGCGCTGATCCGGGCCGCACGCGAGTTGGCAGAGCAGAGCGGTGATCCTCACCAGCAGATGCGGAGCTACTGGAACGCTGTGTCGTGCTTGTCGGATGCCGGAGATTGGGAACGCGCGCTGGTCGTGTTCCACGAGGCCGAAGCGCAGCTCCCACGCCTCGGATTGGGGCACCTCCTTCCCGACCTGTTCGCCAACGCGGCGGACATCCTGTTGCGGCTCGGCCGGTGGGATGAAGCCCAAGCCATCGTCGACGAGGCTCGAGAGCGGTTCGCCGACGAAACCGACGTGCCGGTGATGTCGGAGTTGCCGGTCGAGCGCGGCGACTTCGACACGGCGCGCGAACTCATCGGTGCGCGTCTGGCGAGACGTGTCTTCACGGACCGGGAGCAACAGGGATGGCCGCTGGTTCACCTTGCTGCGTTGGAGAACTGGCAGGGTCATCACGACGCCGCTCGGCTGGCCGTCGATGAAGCGCTGGAGATCACTGCGGGCACCGAATCGCCGATCGCGACGGCATACGCGCTCGCGATCGGGTGCCGATGCGAGGCCGACGTCGCGGAGCACGCACGGCGATACGACCACACCGCTGAGGAGGAAGCTGCCAACAGTCGGGCCCAGTCGTTCGCCGACCACATGTCGACGCTGATGCAACGCCCCGGCCCGGCCGAGGGTTGGAAACGTGAGGTGGGAGCGCTCCGTCTGCAGTGTGACGCCGAGTTGCTCCGAGCCAGCGGCGTCGCGGATCCGACCGCATGGGCGACGGTGACCGCTGCTTGGGACGCAATGAACATGCCGTATCACGGCGCCTACACACGGTTCCGGCAGGCCGAAGCCGCCAACGCGGTGGCAACGGACCGCGAGCGCCTCAGCGAGCTTCTGATGGAGGCACATGGGGTGTCCTCCTCGCTCGGCGCCGCTCCGCTCCAGCTGATGATCGAGGCTTTCGCTCGCCGCTGCCGACTCGAGATCGGAGCGACACAGCCCGACCGTCACCCGGCCCTCACGAAACGCGAGCACGAGGTACTTCAGCGATTGAGCGCCGGCGACACCAACCGCCAGATCGCTGCAGCGTTGTTCATCAGCGAGAAGACTGCCAGCGTCCACGTCTCCAATGTGATCCGCAAGCTCGGCGCATCGAATCGAGGCCAAGCTGCCGCGATCGCTCACCGCTCAGGCCTCGTGACCTGACGGTTGACCGCCGACCGACCCACCACCGCGGCCGCACACTTCGGCACGCAGAATCACTGTTTCGGTTGAGCCGCTCGCGCTGCAGTGCGGCCCAAGTCCCGCGTCACGTAATCGCGTCACCGATCCGGTGTTCGAGGATGGTGTGGTGCAACAGGCCGACTCCGGTGAGAGGGTCGCTCGTCGGCATAGCGGCCGAGGGCCCCCACAGACCCTGAGCACGCTGAACGAGGGAACTACGGTGTCGTCGTGATGACCGGCTTCGTGCCAGACGACTTCGTGGTACCCGAGTCGAGGCGACGCCGGGTTCACCGTTGACAGCAGACTTCGAACGGTTCGACGCACTCCTCGCTCGCGTCGGTGCGCCGATCGCCGCGACATCACACGCCGACGCCGCCGACGAACTCGACGCCGCGTGCGCGTCGATCGGTCTGACGGCGCCGCCTGGTCTGCGCGACTGGTACTGCTGGCGCAACGGGCCCGGTCCGCTCGCCCCGGACAGTCCGGCGTTACTGATTGGACGGTTCGCCGCCGTCGACGTCGCCACCGCTCTCGAGGTGCGTGCGATCGAGCTCGACGCGACCGCAGCCGTGCCAGAGGAATTCAAGTACCAGCCAGGATGGTTCCCCATCTTGGCTGGTGCGGGCACGTCAGGTGTTATCGCCGTTGACTGCGACACCCAGCCAGGCACGGTCGTCCTGTTCGACGCACACAGCGAAATGCCAGAGACCGCCGACGATCGCATTGCCGCCGACGTCGCCGAGCTCGTCGACCGGTACATAACGCTGCTCGACTCGGACATGGTGACCGGTCCCGAGCCGCATTGGCCGCACCGCGTTCAAATCGAGCTATTCGCTGACGACCCGTGGGTCTACAACCTGCTCTGAGCCAGGCCAGACGATCAGTACAACACCAACCACTCACTTCGATATCGCGCACGGAGTCGGCAACCTGCGAACTCACCGCTCGGGCACCCGCGCACATACGCGAACGCCGCAAAACAAACTCCGGCGCAGTGGACGCTCCAGTCCCGGGATCCGTCTCGCATTCCGGGACTCATTGCGCCCGGAACATGACGGGCGCGGGCCTGGCATCGAGACCCGGACCGGCGCGTGGCCGAAGTGCCGATCGGAGGCACCCGATAACGGCGAGCGATAACCCGCTCCGTTCACGATCAGTCGCGCCGCATCACGGCCCTTATGCAGTGCTCGGTAATCGCGTGCTGTTGTCGTGGTTCGGCTACGGCGTCGACCAGGTTGACCAGTGGAATCGCCATGCGGTGTCGTCGATCGGGGCTGTGTCGCCGTCGTCGGAGCTGATTGCCTGGCGGAATTGTCTGGCGGCCTCGGCGTGGAGCGCTTCGTTGGTGTCGTTGCTGGAGATCATGACGTGGTCGTCGATCACGTAGGTCTTGGCGCTGTAGCCGAAGCGTTGTTTGAGTTCGGTTCGGGCGGCCTGACGCAGTGGGGCGAGTTGATCGCCGGGCACGCCGACGACTTCGGCGGTGCCGTACTCATGGACCGCTCGCCCGATCATCACGGCGAGCAGCCCGATCCGGTCGTCGGCGACGGGGGCGGGGAACCAGCGGTCCAGGATCGACAGGCAACGTCGACACGTCGGTGCAGCGTCCTCGCCGGTGCTGTCGCCGATCGAGTCGCTGCCGGCCATCCGGGTCCACCTGATGCCGCACAGCGTCCGTGGTGCCCAGCGCGGTTCGCGTAACTCGGCGAGCTCGGCCGGTTCTTCGGTGTCGGGTGGCAGGGAGCTCGGCCGCCAATGCGATGGGATCGCGGGTCGAGCGTCGTCGTTGACGGCGGCGGGCTGGGTGAGGTGGACGGCGATGCCCCCGGTCTGGGTGAGCAGCATCGTCTGTGCGGCGATGGTGATCGTGTTGAGAACGGAGGGGCCGGTGCCCATCTGCCCAGGGTAGGTCGAGTTGTTCGTTGGGCCGGTCAGGCTGGATAAACATGAACGAGGTTGTCGGCGTACGGTTGGTCTTACGATCGAGATCGTGGGCACCGTGCGAGTGAGCCTGGTTGGTCACGCTGCGTGGCAACCGTGGAGGCGTCGTCCATGTACCAAATATGTACCAGCACAGCGGTAAACAACGGGGAACCACGGGGACTCACGGTCACTCGAAAACCGTACGTGAGCAGGGCAAACATCCATCTACCAGGCGCTCCGGAAAGTACCGGGCATGGGCTCATAACCCGAAGGTCGCAGGTTCAAATCCTGCCCCCGCCACTAGAAAAGCCCTGGTAGGTCGCAAGATCCTACCAGGGCTTTCTTGTTGCCGGGAGGCCGGACCGGTGCGGATGTACCACATATGTACCAGATCCGTGCTCGCTGCCGAGCGTTCACCCTGGTAGGCGTGTCGCATCGAGATGTGGCCCTATGGTCGCCGATTGGCTGGCGCCGCCGGCGCCAGCTTGTTGGTACCTGACGGACCCGACGGGAGTCGTGCGGCTCACATGACGACGTCGACGTTCGGCCGAGCGCCATCGTTTCTGCGCTGGCTGAGAGTGGTTGCGATCATTGGGTAGAGCGGCTGCGTCGGGATAAGTGCCGCCTGAAACGCATGGTAGAGATCTGGTTTTCCTCGCCACATTGTTTGGGTTGGTCGATTCGCGCTATCGAGCTGGTGGCGCCAAGACCCGTCGCGGGGGTCGATGTGATAGGTGGCCGCTTGGTCCCACCAGGTGCGATACCACTCGGCGTACTTCGGGTCACCGGTTTGACGGTGGAGCACGGAGGCGGCGGCGATGGCTTCGGCGAGCACCCAATGCAGGCGATCGCGGACCACGGGCTCGCCGTCCCAGTCTGTTGTGTAGACGAATCCGGGCTGGCCGTCGGTCGCCCATCCGTCGCTGACGGCGCGGTCCACCAGGTGAATGGCGGCACCGAGCAGGACGTCGTGGTCGCTCTCGACGGGAGCGTTCGCGAGATGAACGAAAAGCCGCGCCCACTCGAACGCGTGCCCGACGGTTGCCCCGTACGGCTTGAACTGATGCGTCCGTTGGTCGTGGTGGTAGTCGAGCAGGGGCCGCCATGCCTCGTCGTAGTGCTCCGGGATCCGCCAGCAGTTGCTCTCGGCTGCGGCGATCACAAAGGTGCAGACGCCCCGGGCACGTTCGAGCCAGACGACATCTCGCGACAGCCCGGCAACGGACAGCATGGCTTCGACGGCGTGCATGTTGGCGTTGATACCTCGATATGTGTCGCGGTCTTCGAACGAAGTGTCCCACGTGTCCGCGCACCGTTCATCTGTCTCGTCCCAGAAGTGATCCAGGAACGTCGTTGAGGCTTCGGAGAGCAGCTCGGTCGCTCCTGTGAGCCCAGCGTGAACCCCCGTGGACGCTGCCAGCAACACGAACGCATGGTCATAGCAGGTCTTGCCTGACGCCGGACCGTCTGGGCCGATGGATGAGTACCAGCCGCCGTGTTTCGGGTCGTGGAGAGGTCCGGTCAGCCCGTCGAGCGCTGACTGTGCAATCGGGAGGCAGTCGGGCACCCCGAGAAGCGACCCGAGGGCGTAGACGTGCGTCATCCGAGCTGTGATCCAAGTGTGCACTCCCCGGCTGGAGTCTGGCTGGCCGTCATTGTCGAGCCACGCAGCTCCGCCATCCGCCCGAGCTGCATGACGGCCGAACGTCAACAGGTCGATTGCATGATGACGAAGCCAGTCGTGGTGCGACGGCAAGGTGAGCCAGTTCAACATCAGTTTGATGGTCGGGGCATCCCGATCCGTTGGCGCACGCTTTGGAAGTGGAGGCGCATCGCCTCGACGGCTAACTGGGAGTTGCCGCTGGCGACATCGTCATAGATCGCGCGATGCGCCGCGGCTGTCTCGACGGGGTTGACGGCATCGTCATCGACACTGGCAGCGATCGATTGGTACACGATCCAGAATGAGCGCAGCAGTTCGGACAGCAACCGGTTCCCGACGGGTGCGAACAAGGCAGCGTGGAACTCCATGTCGAGATCGGAGAAGTGCTCATTTTGGCGTGCCCGTTGTTCCATCGAGGTGACGATCCGGTCGAGGCGCGTGAGATCATCGGGTCGCGTTTGAGCGATCGCTCTCGGGAGCAACTCGACCTCAAGCGCTTCGCGGACCTGAACGAGCTCGGCGGCATCACGGCGGTCAGTCTCGATCGAAAGCCGCGCGCGGAACGACAGGAGGTCTGCCAACGGCTCAAGGCTGCCATCTGCGACGAAAGTGCCGGACCCGTGGCGGATCGTGAGGATCTGAAGCGCTTGTAGCGCCTTGACCGCCTCGCGAACCGAGTTCCGGCTGACGCCGAGCGCCTGCACGAGCTCCGCCTCGTTTGGGAGCGGATCACCCGCTCGCAGCCCTCGAGTGATAACCAAGTCCGTGATGGCCGCTTGCACAGCGTCGCCTCGAACGCGACCGTTCTGCCCGATCGCTTGCGCTTGACGGTTGGGTTCGCTACTGTGACTGCGAGACATGGGATGTCCCATGTCGTTGTTCGATGAGGACGTAGCCATGAACCATCTTTCTATCACATCGTCTAGTCGATGTCACTCGATGTCTATTGCGGTTGACGTTGCTGGGAACGTGTGTCATCCCATGTCTCGGTCATGTTTTGGTCAACCCACTCGGGCGGCGTGACGTGGCGATCGAGTATCCGAACCCGATCGTCTGGGAGAACGAGTTCAACCGTTGGGTGCAGCTCGCCGCCGAACTCGGCGCCGCGGGTCTCGATGCGAAGCTCTCCCAGATCAGCGGGATGCTCGACGAAGCGATCGCGGATATCCAGGGTCTGCCGCCCGACCCGGCTCTCGCCGCGGCCGAGCCCAACGACCTCGAAACGATCCGCTCCCTCCGTCCTGAAGGCCGACGGCGAATCTGGGATGAGCTCCCCGTGGAGGAGTATCGCAACCGATTGCTGGGTGCGTTTCTGGGCAGGTGTGCAGGGTGCACGTTGGGGTCGCCCGTCGAGTTGTTCGGCGTCGAGAAGATGGCGAGTTGGGCCACCTACATCGGCGACAGTTTCCCGCCCACGGACTACTGGAGTCAGGTCGAACGCCCACACGACTTGAAGTATCACGTGTCGCCCCGCGCCGCGTTCACCCCGTCGCAGATGGACGGCGTCCCTACAGACGATGACATCATCTTCACTCAACTTGGTCTCCTCGTCCTCGAGGACTACGGACCGGACTTCACGGTCGCCGACGTCGGCGACGCGTGGCTCAAATACGTGCCCTACGCTCACACGGCCGAGGAGGTAGCGCTCGACAACTTGCGCGCCGGGATCCCGGCGGAGCGAGCGGCTGAGATCGGCAACCCGTACTCGCAGTACATCGGCGCTGACATCCGAAGCGACCCGTGGGGGTACGCTGCTCCAGGCCTTCCTGAGAAGGCGGCAGAACTCGCGTATCGAGACGCATATCTGTCGCATCGTCGCAACGGCATCTATGGCGCGATGTACTTCTCGGCGGTCATTTCGGCGGCGTTCACGGTGGAGGATCCCGTCGACGCTCTGGTGATCGGTCTTGAGGAAATCCCCCGGGACTGTCTGTTCGCTCAAGGGATTCGCTGGTCGCTCGACATCGCCGACCAGATCAAGGACTATCGCGACGCCAACGCCGCGATCACCGAGGCATACGGCGGCATGCACATCGTGCACGCCATCAACAACGGCTGCCTCACGGTGTGGGGTCTCACCATTGGTGGCCGCGATTTCACCAAAGTGATCGGTGAGACCGTCGCCATGTCGTTCGACAATGACTGCACGGCAGCCACCGCCGGGAGCATTGCCGGTGCGGTACTCGCAAAGGACGGAGTGCCAGAGCATTGGTGGAAGAACTTCAACAACAAGTCGCTGTCGTATCTGAACGGCCACAGCGCCTTCGAGATCGATGACCTGGTCGACCGCTTCACCGTCCAGGCACAACGAGTTTTCGGCGTCATCTGATGCCGGGAAGCAACACCGCAACGAGGGGACCAAGCGATGAAGACACGTAACATCTTGACGCCACTGCTGGCGCTCACGCTCGTCGCAGCCGCGTGCAGCGGCGACGACGATTCGGCGACAGATCCGCCGGCGCCGACAGTGGCGACGGACGGCGGCGCTTCGACCAGCGCTGACACCACGACCAACGGAGGCGGCGGGTCGACCGTCAACGTCGGCTTCACGGGGCAGTGGGTTCGTTACTCGACAATCGCAGACTTTGAGGCAGCCACCGGAGAGACCGTCGACGCGCTGGCCGAGTCGCCGAGCCTCGCCGACTCCGGATTGCCATCGGTCGACGAGCGCGTTCCGGTCGACGCACAGGTCATGCAGCCTGCCGACGAGATCGGCACCTACGGCGGAACGTTCGTGGCGGCCTCCGCCAGCCTCACCGGATACCTGTGGGAATTCCCGCTCTCCTATGCGGCTGACTTGGCGTCGACTGCCCCCAACATCTGGAAGAGCGTCGAGGCCAACGACGACGCTACGGTCTACACGGTCTCGCTCCGAGAAGGGCTCAAGTGGAGCGACGGCGAACCCATGACCGCAGACGACTGGGTCTGGTACTACGACAACATCCTCCTGAACGAAGAGGTGTGGCCCGACGGCCGCAGCGAGTACCAGACCGAAAGCGGGATGGGAAGCCTCGCGAAGATCGACGACTATACGATCGAGTACACGTTCGCCGAGCCCTACGGCCTGTTTCCGCTGGTCATGAGCCGCGTCAACCCGGCGTTCACCCCGGTCCACTACACCCAGCAGTTCCACCCTGACTTCGCTGACCCAGCCGAACTCCAGGCAGCCATATCGGACAGCGGACTCACCGACTGGACGGCCCTGTGGGAGGTCAAGGAGAGCTACACCGACAACCCCGAGATCCCCACGATCTTCGCGTGGCAGGTCACGAACGAGCCGTCGGCAGCAGTCCGGGTACTCAAGCGCAACTCTTACTACTGGAAGGTCGACCCGGCCGGTAACCAGCTCCCCTACATCGACACGATGCAGATCAGCCCGAACGAGGAGCAAGAAGTTGTCCTCGTGCAGGCGATTGCGGGCGAAGTGGACCTCGCACCGGGTGGGCAGATCGGCGGCCAGAGCAACTACGCCCTGCTCGCTGACGAACAGTCCAGCGGCGCGTTCCAGATCGTGCCCCGAATCGCCGCCGCGGTGACGTTGGGCAACATCCAGTTCAACTACTCGATCGAGGATCCGGTCCTCAACGACCTGTTCAACAGCTTCGAGTTCCGTGAGGCTCTCTCGATCGGCACCGACCGGGACGAGATCAACGCAATCCTGTTCAACGGTCTCCTCACCCCCTCGCAATGGGCGCCCGCCGCTGGAGCACCCTACGACGGTGATCGAGATGTGTTCACGCAGTACGCCTCCCACGACATCGAGCAGGCCAACGCCCTACTCGATGGGCTCGACGTCGAGAAGAACGACGACGGCATTCGGCAACGCCCCGACGGCGGAGACCTCGAGATCGTCATGTTCATGATGCAGGAAGACGAACTCCAAGACAGCGTGGCGATCGCCGAACTGATCAAGATTCAATGGGAACGAGACCTCGGCATCAAGATCAACATCCGTCCACGAGACGGCGACATGTGGGGCTTCGCAGAGGGCGAAGAACAAGGCATCCATCTGACGGCCTTCGGGATGGGGGAGGAATATCCCGCAACCCTCGGTCGCAGCGAGATCGTGGTGCCACTCGGCGGAGACTGGCCCGTTCACGGCCCCTGGTCGCAATGGGTGAACTCCGGCGGCGAAGAGGGCACTGAACCCCCCGCGGCCGTTCAAGAACTCGCCGATCTCGCCCGCCAGTTTCAGGCCGCCACCAACCCCACCGACGCAGTCGACGTCGAACGCCAGATCGCCGAGTTGCATGCGAACAACCTGTTCGTCGTCGGTCTGCTCAAGCAGGAGGCCACGTTCCCCCTGGCGAACTACAACGTGTTCAGCTCGAGGGTCGGCAACGTCTCGACTCCGAGCGTCACCGAATACGACTACATGGCTCTTGAGACCCTGTACCTGAAGAGCTGAACATGGCGCCCTCGAAGGGTCCCGTGTTCCGGGGCTCACTGCTGCTCGACACGCGCGTGGTGTCGAGCAGCATGAACACTCGGTTGGTCCTCGGACAGGTCACAAAATGCGACGCGAACCCGTTGTTCGGTGAGGACTACTTCGCGGACCCGCCTCGTCGATGGGAGGCACGTTTCGACAACATGTATCCGACAGTCATCTACGACTCGGAGATGGCGAGGTACCGGGCCTGGTACTTCTCGTTCAGCTTCGACGGGCCGCTACAGAACACACCACTTCACGATCGGAGCCGCGCGGAATACCGATCGGCCGATCGCGACGAGGTGCTGCTGTACGCAGAGTCCGAAGACGGCATCACGTGGGACAAGCCATCGCTCGGACTGATCGAATTCGAGGGCTCGACGGACAACAACATCGTCATGGCAAGTTGGACCCACGGCATCCATGCAGATGGCGTGCTTCACGATCCCCACGACCCGGATCCCGGCCGCCGTTTCAAGCTGCTGTTCCGCAGCGCCAGGGATCGACGGATGGCAGTCGCCTTCTCGACCGATGGCCTCGACTGGGGGCGCACGGTGGTGTGGCCGGAGAACGACGCCGTGGGCGACACACACAACAACGCTGTCTGGTCCCACGAGTTGGAGCGGTACGTCGGCATCACCCGTGGGTGGACCGAGTCGCCGTACCACGGCGAACGAACAGTACTCCGTACAGAAAGCCACGATTTCGTGCACTGGACCCAACCCGTCGAGGTGGCCCGCGGCGCAAGCCTTCACGACCAGATCTACTCGATGCCGATCGCCCCTGTCGGCGACGCCTTCATCGGCCTCCCAGCCGTCTTCCACAAAGGTGACCCCGACGCGCCCGATTGGGACACCGTGGACACCGAGCTGGCCTGGAGCCCCGACAGCCGGGAATGGCATCGGATCCGACCGGGCGAAGCGCTGATCCCCCGCGGCGCCAGCGCCTATCCCGACGGCGAAGCCGACGCCGGATGCATCTACGCCGCACCGCCAATCGTCGACCCCACTGGCAACATCCGCCTCTACTACGGCGGCAGCAACGGCCTGCACAACGGCTGGCGCGAAGGCTCACTCAACCTCGCAGTGCTCGGCGCGAACCGGTACGCAGGTCTCACCCCTACTCCGGATGCCTCTCGGGCCACCGTTCGGACGAGCCCGGTCGTTGTGGGTCGGGAGTTGACCATCAACGTCCAGCCACGTGGTGACGGGCACGTCCGTGTCGCGCTGGTCCACGTCGACGGGACACCGGTCCCTGGGTTCGGCCACGCCGATTGCGAACCCATCACGGGTGACGATGTGTCGGCGCCTGTGCGCTGGGCATCGCGCTCGGAGTCCGACCTCCCCAACACACCCGTTCGGCTCGACTTCGAGCTGTCGAACGTCACGCTCTACGCAGTCAGCGCTCAGCGCGCGAAAGGATGAACACCGCCATGACGAGCACAGCGATATCACCAGCATGGAGAGGGTTCACGAATGCTCGCCTCATCGCGGCGACCTTCACACCGATGCGCGAGGACGGATCACTGAACCTCGACATTGTCGGCAAGTACGTCGAACAGCTGATCGATGACGGAATCGGTGGACTCTACGTTGGTGGAACCACCGGCGAGGGCCAGGCGCTCACCACCCGCGAACGAATGGATGCCGTCGGTGCGTTCATCGGGGCTACCAACGGACGGATTCCCGTCGCCGTTCATGTCGGGCACAACAGTCTGCGCGAGGCAAGAACGCTGGCCACCCACGCAGCTGATACAGGCGCCGCTGCGATCTCGGCGATGTTGCCGACCCACGTAGGCCCCGGCCCGGTCGAGACGATCGCAGACAGCCTCGCCTTCGTGGCGAGCGCCGCACCGGACCTGCCGTTCATCTTCTACCACATGGCCTCGAACGGCTCAGTCGACATCGTGGAGTTGATGAGACATGCCATGATCCGCGTTCCTTCGGTCGCCGGCGTCAAGTTCACCGATCCCCGTCTGCACGAGTTGCAGGCCTGCCTCGAAGTCGGCGCCGACCACCTGACAGTGTTCTTCGGCGTGGACGAGATGCTTGCCGGTGGGCTGATCGCCGGTGCGCACAGTGCCATCGGCTCCACCTACAACTTCGCCGCTCCTCTGTACCTGCGCGTCATCGAGGCGCTGGGTCAGGGCGACATCGACACGGCGACACGCATGCAAGCCACGGCGGCGAGGATGATCAGGGCGATCGTTTCACACGGCAGCCTGTCTGCTCAGAAAGAAGTGATGAGCATCATCGGCATCGACTGCGGTCCGTGCCGCCTGCCACAGTCGGCGCTCTCCGCGTCACAACGAGCAGCGCTCCGCGACAGCGTGAGCGAACTCGGATTCCACGATTGGGCCCGCTGAGTAAAGCGGTGATCGACACAGGGAGGCCCACATGTTGACCCACATCATTCGGCGCGTCATCTACATGATCCCCGTCCTGTTCATGATCAGCCTGCTCTCGTTCCTCGTCATCCAGGCACCGCCCGGCGACTTCGTCGATGCCTACGTGCGCGACCAGCGCTCCGCCGGCTTTCCGGTCACTCCCGAGACCGAAGCCGCGTATCGAGCCAGATACGGAGTGGACGACCCGCTCCTCCAGCAGTACACCGACTGGATTGGCGGCGTGCTCACGGGTGACCTCGGCGTATCACTGCAACAACAGGCACCAGTCAAGGACATCATCGCCGACCGGCTCCCTTTCACGATGCTGATCGGCGCGCTCTCGTTCATCATGCTCAACCTGATCGCCATCCCGATCGGCGTGCTGTCCGCAACCCGGCAGTACTCGTTCATCGACTATGCGTTGTCCGTCGTTGGCTTCTTGGCGATGGGCATCCCAGACTTCATCCTCGCGATCGTCGTGATGTGGGCGGTCTTCCAAGCCACCGGCGACGTCAACGTCGGTGTGATGTCGCCCGAGTTCGTGGGTGAGGCGATGAGCCTCAGCAAATTCGTCGACATCGTCGGGCACCTGTGGCTACCGGCGCTCATCGCAGCAGCCACCGGAACAGCCGGGACGATCCGAATCCTGCGAGCGAATCTGCTGGACGAACTCGAAAAACCGTACGTCATGGTCGCCCGAGCGAAAGGCCTTCCCCGCCGGAAGCTGTTGTACAAGTACCCGCTCCGGATGGCGCTGAACCCGTTCGTCGTCGGCGCCGCCAGCATTCTTCCCGGGCTCGTCAGCGGCGAGCTGATCGTGTCGATCACCCTCGGTATCCCGACCCTGGCCCCCGTCTTCCTCGAGTCACTCGAAGCACAGGACATGCAACTCGCCGGCAGCATCGTGTTGATCCTGTCGACACTCACCGTGATCGGGATCCTCATCTCCGACATCATGTTGGCCGTCATCGATCCACGAATTCGGGACTCGATATGAAACCGCGTCGAAACCGTCCGCCCAGCGAGGCGGGCCGAGCCGACCTCGCTGGCGTGGCATCACCCTGGACGCTGTTCCGCTGGAAGTTCGCCCGCCACAAGCTCGCCGTCATCTCGCTCGCGTTCCTGGCGCTGATGTACTTCGGCGCAGCCTTCGCAGAATTCGTCTCTCCGTTCGACCCGTTCGATGTACAAACCGAGTGGGTGAACGCCCCCCCACAGCGCATCCACTTCTTCGACGACGACGGGAACTTCCACCTCCGCCCATTCGTCCACCCGCTCGTGAAAGAAGTCGACCTCAGCACCGGCCGCGTCAGCTACACCGAAAACAAGGACGAAATCAACTCGCTGAGTCTCTTCGTCAGCGGCGACGAATACGAGATGTGGGGCATGTTCACATCAGACATCCACCTCTTCGGCATCGAAGGCGGCGGCATCTTCAGCCCAATGGGAAAAGACTCGCTCGGCCGCGACGTATTCACGAGGATCATCTTCGGCTCGCGAATCTCACTGTCGATCGGCTTCATCGGCGTCTTCATCGGATTCTTCTCCGGACTCGTGATCGGCGGAATGGCTGGGCTACTGGGAGGGTGGGTCGACCAGGTGATCATGCGGATCACCGAGGTCTTCATCAGCGTGCCGACCCTGCCGATCTGGATGGCGCTCGCCGTCGCTCTACCCCAGAACTGGTCGATCACCCAGACCTACATCGCCATCACCCTGATCCTTGCGCTGTTCGGTGTTGTGACCGGCGCCAGCCGAACCGTGCGCGGCAAATTCAAGGCCCTCAAAGAAGAGGACTACGTCATGGCCGCGCGCCTTGACGGCGCCGGCAACATGCGACTCATCCGCAGGTACCTGTTCCCGAACTTCTTCAGCCACCAGATCGCGGACCTGACCCTCTCGATCCCGGCGATGATCCTCGCCGAAACCTCCTTGAGTTTCCTCGGGCTGGGGCTACAGGCCCCCGCCCTCAGCTGGGGCGTGCTCCTCCAGGAGGGTCGATTCATCCGCACACTGGCCCAATCACCTTGGCTCTTCATCCCCGCCGTGTTCGTCATACTCACCGTCCTCGCATTCAATTTCGTTGGTGACGGGCTGCGCGACGCATCCGATCCGTACTCGAGAATCTGATGACCCCTGCACAACAATCCGACGCCGCCGACCGAACCCCGCTCCTCGAGGTCTCCGACCTCTGCGTGCAGTTCTCATCGAAGGAGGGCGACGTCAAGGCCGTCGACGGCATCAGCTTCAAGGTGTACCGAAACGAGGTGCTCGGCATCGTCGGCGAAAGCGGCTCGGGCAAGAGCGTTACCGCACTCACACTGCTGAGGCTCCTCTCTCGAAACGGGCGCATCACCGACGGCAACATTCGCTTCCGCGCTGACGACCATGCTGAACCGGTTGAGATCACCGAACTCGAAGCCGACGGTCCGACGATTCGCTCGATCCGCGGAGCACAGATCGCAATGATCTTCCAGGAGCCGATGACCGCCTTCAGCGCACTGCACACGATCGGCAACCAGATCGGCGAGGTCATCGCACTCCACAACGTTCCCCCAGACACGCCCAGACGTCAACGAAAGCAATACGTTCGAGACGAAACGGTGCGTGTCTTGGCATCGGTCGGGATGCCGTCACCGAAACAGCTGATCGACGCCTACCCCCATGAGCTCAGCGGAGGCATGCGACAGAGAGCGATGATTGCCATGGGGTTGTCCTGTGCGCCACGGATTCTGATCGCCGACGAACCCACCACCGCACTCGACGTCACCCTCCAAGCCCAGGTCATGGACCTCATGTCCGACATGCGCGAGCAGCAGCGAATGTCGATCATCTTCATCACCCACGATCTCGGCGTGATCGCCGAGATGGCTGACCGAGTGATGGTGATGTACCTCGGCCGCGAGATGGAGACAGCCCCGGTCGACGATCTGTTCCACAACCCCCTCCACCCGTACACCCGCGCCCTGCTCCGCTCGATTCCTACCGCGACCGGGCCGATCGAGACGCTGGTTTCGATCAAGGGCACTGTACCGAACCCGCTCAACATGCCGTCGGGATGCCGGTTCCACACCCGATGCGACTCGTTCATCGAAGGCACATGCGACGTTCGAACACCCACGTTGGTGGAAATCTCACCCGGTCACTCGGTCGCTTGCTTCCTCCACTCCCCTCCCGGTCGCGAGGGGGACCGCGATGTCTGAGGTAAAGAGGCCACAAGTCGGCGACGCCAGGTCGGTGCTCGAAGTCAACGACTTACACAAGCACTTCGAGCGCACCAAAGGCTTCCTGCAAAGGTCACGACGGCTCGTGCGCGCGGTCGATGGCGTCTCGTTCACTCTGCAGCACGGCGAGACCCTGTCGTTGGTCGGCGAAAGCGGCAGCGGCAAGACCACCACAGGCCGCTGCCTCATCCGAGCCATCGAGCCCACCAGCGGAACGGTCCACTACGACCGCAACGGCGAGCGTCTCGACATCGCCTCGCTTGGCACAGACCAACTGCGCCAAGTCCGCCAAGAGATCAGAATGATCTTCCAGGACCCATTCTCCTCGCTCAATCCGCGCATGACCCTCCTGCAACTCGTCGGAGAACCGCTCCTGATCAACAAACGGGTCACATCCAAGAACGAACTACGCAACCGAGTCGCCGAACTGTTCGAACTCGTCCATCTCGATCCGAGCTACATGAGCCGGTATCCACACGCCCTCTCGGGTGGGCAACGCCAGCGCATAGCGATCGCCCGAGCCCTGGCACTGGACCCTTCAGTCGTCATTGCCGACGAAGCGGTTTCGGCCCTCGACGTCTCGGTGCAGGCGCAGATCCTCAACCTGCTCAAAGAACTCCAGAGCCAGCGAGACCTCACCTATCTGTTCATCGCCCATGACCTTGCCGTGGTCCGCTACCAGAGCGACCGTGTCGCAGTCATGTACTTGGGCAAGATCGTCGAGATCGCGACGAGAGACGAGATCTTCGACAACCCTCAACACCCCTACACGGCATTGCTGCTGGCCTCAGCGCCGGTTCCCGATCCCCGAAAGCGGCGACAACGAAGGGACGCCCTCGGAGAGATCCCAGACCCCGCCCACCGGCCGAGCGGATGCGAGTTCCACCCGCGATGCCCATACGCGCAACCGATCTGCCAGACCGAGACACCAGAACTGGCCGAGACAGCATCGGGCGAGCACCCTTCACATCAAGTCGCGTGCCATTTTTGGCGGGAACTCGATCTGACCGCGGACCGAACCCCGACATGACCGGTCTGCACTCATCGGCACTCGGTCTGCCAGCCCAACTGGGCGAGGGCCGTCGCCGGGTTCATCCGGGGCGAAAGAACGAGCCGATCGATCTGTACGAGGCCGGTATGGGCGGCCACACGTACCGCATCCCTGCGCTGACGGTCGCGCCCGATGGCGGCCTGCTCGCGTTCTGTGAGCGGCGGCGGTATGGCCACACCGACAGTGGTGAAATCGACATTGTGGTTCGTCGTTCAATCGACCTCGGCGCGACCTGGGCAGACCCCGAGACGGTTTGGGCCGACGCAGGAAATACCTGCGGCAATCCGTGTCCGGTGGTCGATGAGTCGACAGGAACGATCTGGCTGCTTGCCACCTGGAACCTCGGCTCAGACACTGAGAGCACAATTGTTCGATCGAACAGCGCCGACGTTCGCCACCCGTACGTGCTCGGCTCCACCGATAACGGCGTCGCGTGGAGCGATCCGCGATGCCTCAGCCAATCGGCGCGTCACCCCAACTGGCTGTGGTATGCGACGGGTCCCGGCAACGGGATCCAGCTCCGAACCGGGCGTCATAGAGGCCGCTTGATCGTCCCCGCCAACCACTCCGTCCCCACAGCACAGATTGCCGATGATCTCCATCACCGCAGCCACGTGCTCATCTCCGATGACGGTGGCCTGTCGTGGTCCATCGGTGGCATCCAACCCCCAAGGACCAACGAGAGCGCAGTCGCCGAGCGTGGCGACGGTTCCATCATTCAAGCCATGCGAAACGCGTTCGACGGCAACCGTCGCGCACTGTCGATCAGCTCCGACGGCGGACGCTCGTTCGGTGAACCATGGCTGGCGACCGAGCTCGACACGCCACCCTGCCAGGCCAGCCTGCTCCGGCTCGACGACGACACACTGCTGTTCTCAAGCCCACGCGGCCCGGACCGCTCCCATATGACGATCTGGGCCAGCGACGACGGTGGCGCAACCTGGCCGGCATCGCACCTCATCGATGCCGGCCCGGTCGGCTACTCCAGCCTCACCCCGCTGCCAGATCGATCGATCGGCTTGCTCTACGAACGAGGCGATGGAGCCGCCATCAGGTTCTCCAGACACACCTACGTGCCCTCTCCGCGCGACAGAGCATCGCCACGATGGTGAAACGCTCAGACGAACTTGGCAGCTCACCAATACCCCACGACCATGCGTTCGATGTAGTGGTCGTGGGCAGTCTGAACATCGACGTAGTGCTTCACGTCGAGCGCTCACCCAAACCCGGCGAGACGGTGATCGCCCGTCGCAGGACCGACAACATCGGCGGCAAAGGCGCGAACCAGGCCGTCGCCGCCCGTCGCGCGGGCGCATCGGTCGCGATGATCGGGCGCGTCGGTAACGACGCCGCGGGACAGCGCCTACTCGCAGCCCTATCGGCGGAGGGCGTCGACACTCGTTGCATCACCGTCGATGAACATGCTCCGACCGGCACGGCGACGGTGATGCTTGACTCGAGCGGCCAGAACATGATCGTTGTCGACGCTGGCGCCAACCACCGGGTGACTAGCGACGATATCGCCCGATACGCGGACGTGATCGGCCCCGCACGAGTGCTGCTGGCACAGCTCGAGATCCCGCTCGATGCGGTGACCGAAGCTGGCTTCTCAACCTCAGGCACTCTCGTCCTCAACCCTGCGCCCACAGCGTCATTACCCCCGGACCTGATGCACCGGGTCGACGTGCTAGTGTCCTGTCAGGCTGATCCGTAGAGAAATATTGGTTGATCGGGAATTTCTCTGATTCGGTCGCGTTGTCCGGTGTTGTACGCCAACATCGGAGGGACGCCATGGCCAAGCGAGGACGACCGACCGTCGAGATCATCTTGACTGGGACCGAGCGACGACAGCTCGAGAGTTGGGCGCGCCGGCACTCGAGTGCGCAGGCGTTGGCGATGCGCTGCAAGATCATCTTGGCGTGTGCGGACCCGGGCCTGTCGCGTCAGCAGGTCGCGGATCGGGTCGGCTGCAACCCGGCGACGGTGACGAAGTGGCGGAAGCGGTTCGCCGAGCAGCGACTCGACGGACTGATCGACGAGCCAAGGCCCGGGGCGCAGCGGACGATCTCCGATGAGACCGTCGAGCAGGTCGTGATCGACACCTTGGAGTCGACGCCCAAGGACGCCACGCATTGGTCGACGCGGTCGATGGCCGAACGCCATGGGATCTCGCATCAGACGGTGGCCGAGATCTGGCGGGCGTTCGGATTGAAGCCGTGGGAGATCGACGAGTTCAAGATCTCCCCCGACCCGCAACTCGTGGCCAAGATCCGTGACATCGTCGGGTTGTACATGAACCCGCCCGTCAACGCGGCGGTGTTCGCCGTCGACGAGAAGCCCCAGATCCAGGCGTTGAACCGGACCGCACCGATGCTGCCGATGATGCCCACCACCGCACAACGACGCAGTCATGACTACAAACGCAACGGCACCATCGATCTGTTCGCGGCGCTCGACATCGCGTCGGGCAAGGTCATCCACGACCTCCGCCCGAACCACACGTCGGCCCAGTTCATCAAGTTCCTCAACAAGATCAACCGCGAAGTGCCCGACCACCTCGACGTGCACGTCATCTTGGACAACCTGTCGACCCACAAGACCCCGGCCGTCCACAAGTGGCTGCTGCGGCACCGCCGGTTCCACTTCCACTTCACCCCGACCTACGGATCGTGGATGAACCTCGTCGAACGCTGGTTCTCCGCACTCACCACCAAGAAGCTGCAACGCTCCGCCCACGACTCCGTCAACGCACTCGCCGCCGACATCATCGAATGGGTCGAACACTGGAACGAGAACCCGACCCCGTTCGTCTGGCACAAGACCGCCGACGAGATCCTCGAACGACTCGGCCGCTACTGCGCCGACCTCACCAACACCACATTCGTTGACGGATCAGCCTGACAGGACACTAGGCGGCCGTCGAATGAACTCGCGGGCAAGGCGCTCTCGCGTCCGCTGGCGCGACTCCGACCGCGCAAGGGAGTGATTCGAGGAGCACGACCGTGGGCATGAGCGCCGACCATCAACCTTGTGCTGTCAACGCCCGGATCAGCGAGACCAATGTCGCGACGGTGGATCTCGCTGATCTCGGTCCATACCTCCGTGACCGCGACCGTGTGCCATGCGCATGGGTGCTCGGCGAGCGCGACGAGCGCGTGGAGTCGTTCGTCGGTTCCTGGTTGCGTGTGATCGACCGCTGCGGACAACTCGATCACCGCCGTCTCGCTGTTCATCGACCTCGACTGTAGGCACGTTCATCAGCGGCACGAGTGGCCGCTCTCGTCGCCAGGTCGGCCGACCCAGAAACCACCGATCACACGGCTTGCGGAAGCGCCGAACGGGTTGACCCCTCGCGCGTCGCCCGTGGTGAGGCTGGGTGGTGGTTGCATCGCACAGGACTGTCGACTATAGTCGGCACATGGTCGAGGTCGTCAGGACAGAAGACTTCGACCAGTGGCTCACAAAGCTGAAGGACAAGGCCGGTCGGCTGCGCATCTTGAAGCGCATCGATCGGCTGGTGAACGGGAATCCCGGCGACGTCAAATCGGTCGGTAGCGGTGTGTCGGAGCTTCGCCTCGACGTGGGTCCCGGCTACCGCGTCTACTACCTCCGCCACGGTGACGTGCTGATCTTGTTGCTGTGCGGCGGCGACAAGTCGACCCAGCAGAACGACATCGACAAGGCGCATCGCCTGGCGGAGCAGTGGCGCAACGACATCCAAGGAGGTACGCAATGAGCGCGAAGAGTGACAAGTACAAGCCGTTCGATGTGGCCGACTACCTCGTCGATCTCGACGACGTCGCCGGCTACCTCGAACTCGCCATCGAGGAATCGGCAGACGATCCCTCCGCCGTGCCGCGCGCCCTCGGGGCGATCGCTCGTACACAGAACATGAGCGAGCTCGCACGTCGCGTCGGCATGAGCCGGGACGGGTTGTACAAGGCGCTGTCGGCCGACGGCAATCCCACATGGTCCACGATCCTGAAGGTGACCAACGCGCTCGGGCTCCGCTTCGAGTTGCACCCCGTCGCGTGAACCCCGGGGGGCGTGCCTCGCGCGCGACGGTAGGCCCGTGCTCGGTGCGGAAGGATTGATCTGATGGCACGAACCAAGTTCTCCCGACTCCGCGACGCCGTGGTCGCGAAGCCCGAGGCTGCTGAGCGGCTCGCCGCTCGACGTGTCGGGACGCTGGAGGAGATCCGGCTGTATGAGCTCGTCACGCCGAGGCCGTGAGCAAGGCCGAACTCGCCGGCCGGCTCGACGTGACGCAAGGGGCGATCTCCAAGCTCGAGCACTCCGACGACGTCCGGGTGTCGACAGTGCGGCAGTACCTCGAAGCGCTCAGCGCCCGTCTCGAACTCGTGGCCGTGTTCGACGACGAGGACCGTCGGGAGCCCATCCACCTCGGCCGCGACGACGCAGCCTGACCGGGACGCTGTCAGCAGCGTGTCAGCACGACTCGCACCCACCAATGCAGACGAAAGTGGTGCCGCCGCTCGGGGGGACTCTCGTACAACAGTCGTACAACACGACGAGCACCAACCGGCTCCTACCAACGCATACGAACGGGCCGTACGCAGGCTCCGATTCGCTCGTTCAACAGGGAGAACGCCGATGAGCGCCGACCATCTCCCACTGGCGTCGGTGCACTCATAACCCGAAGGTCGCAGGTTCAAATCCTTCCCCCGCCACTAGAAAAGCCCTGGTAGATCGCAAGATCTGCCAGGGCTTTGTTCGTTGACCCGAGGACCGAGACGGTTCAGATGTACCAACCATGTACCAACTTTTCGACCGTGTCGGGTGTTCTACCTGGTTGGAGTACCGCATCGAGACTTGGCCCGATGGTCGCGGATGGTTTCTCGGCGGCTGTTCGGGCATCGGATCCGAGACGCCGGCCTGCTCGGGTCGATGGGCTCGATCGGCAATTGCTTCGACAATTCAGTCATCGAGTCGTTCTTCGGGACCCTCCAGAACGAACTCCTTGACGAGCACGACTGGCGCGACAGCGACACCCTCGCCCGGGCGATCTTCGAGTGGATCGAAACCTGGTACAACCCGCGACGCAGACACTCCTACTGCGGTTACCTCGGCCCCATCGGGGGCCTTCAATCTTGCTTGTGCTGGCTGGCGCCCTCGATCGTCGCTGTGTCGAGCGGGGCGGCGAGGGCCGGGCCGAGCGCGTCGACGACCTGATCGACGATTCGGGATATGGCGGTGGTTGAGGTGCCGGTGAGTCGGTGATCGATGGCCAGGACTGCGGTGCCGTGCACGGTTGCCCATGCCAGGTTCATCCGGGCGCCGAACTTCTCGCTGGCCATGTCTGCGTCCGGCTGCAGATCGGAGAGCGCTGCCATGAGGGGTAGGGCGCCTTCAAGTCGACACTGCTCGATGACCGGATCATCCACCGTGATTCCGTCGCCGAACAGGTTGCGGAACTCGGCCGTCGAGTCGAGAGCGAACCTGACGTACGCGCGCCCGACGGCGAGCAGTGCCTCATAGGGGTCGTCGCGATGTCGGTGCCGGGCCTGCTCCATCGCCGAGGTCAGGCGCGCGTTCGACCGCACTGCCACCGCGGTCAGCAAGCCGCGTGCGTCTCCGAAGAAGTAACCGGGTGCAGCGTGGGAGACACCGGCCCGTCGTGCCGCTTCTCGCAACGAGAATGCGGCGGGTCCTCGCTCGGCGAGCAACGCCTCCGCCGCCTCCAAGACCCGTTCCCGGGCCTCGTCGGACGCTGCGCCTGCGGAGCTCACCGCATCATCCTCGCCTGACCTACTTGACATTGTCAAGTAGGTCAGGCAGGCTCTGGCTAGCGAGCGAGCCGATGCTGACCCGATTGGGCCGCCAACTGCAGGGAGAAATCGATGAGTGATATCCATGTCATGCTGGGCACGGGAGCCATCGGGCTGGCACTCGTCGAGGAACTCGTCGCATCTGGTCGTTCGGTGCGGGCGGTGAACCGGTCGGGCCGAGCTGGTGTACCCGCAGGAGTGGAGGTATGCGCCGGAGACCTGACCGACCCAACATTCACCGGTGCCGCCGTGGCTGACGCAACAGTCATCTACCAATGTCTGAACCCGCCATACCACCGGTGGGCGGAGGAGTTTCCTGGCCTCCAGGACGCCGCTGTGGGCGCCGCCCGAGCAGCAGGTGCACGCTTGGTCTCGTTCGAGAACACCTACATGTATGGCGACACCAGCGGCGAACCGATGACCGAGACCACGCCGATGCGAGCGCACACCCGCAAGGGCAAGGTCCGCGCCGCCATGGCAGAACAGCTCCGGGCTCTGCACGAATCCGGTGATCTCAAGGTCTCGACGGCACGGGCGTCGGACTACTTCGGGCCACGCGGCACAGCCCAGTCACCGTTCGGCGATCTGGTCATCGGCGCAGCGCTCGCCGGGAAGGCGGCCCGCGTCATGGGGGATCCCGATCAACCCCACAGCTACACCTACACCGTTGACGCCGCCCGAACCCTCGCTGCGCTCGGTAGCCGCAACGACGTCGACGGCGAGATCTTCCATGTGCCCAACGCCCCTGCTCAGACCACACGCCAGATCATCGACATGATCTCCGAGCAGATGGGCTCACCGATCAAGGTGAGTGCCGCGCCTCGACTGGTGCTGCGCGCTCTGGGACTGTTCAACCCCACGGTCCGAGAGCTCGACGAGATGCGCTACGAGTTCACCCAGCCGTTCATCGTGGACAGCACCAAGGCGCAGGACCGACTCGGCATCGCGCCGACCCCGTTGCCCGAGGCGCTCCAGGCCACGATCACGTGGTTCCGAGAGCAGTAACCGAGGCGGCTCGGTTGCTGCGCCTCGGATGGCATGGATCCGCGACCCCCGGTGGGCCGTCGTTCGAGGCCGCGCCGACGCCGGTTGAAGGCGGCCGTTTGCCTCTGGCCGATCGAGGTGGGATTCGCCGACGTCGAGCGGTGAGCGGGAGCGCCACGAGTGCTTCGGTCTGCGCAACGTTCGACTGGGGGCTCCAACGGACCCTCGACGGGCTGGCGGGCCCTTCCGACTTCGAGGGCTGACGCATGCGAGGAGAACCCAGTGATCACTTCTTTGGCCTGCCCGACCATTCAGCTTCGGGCGAAACAGCGAAGAGACTGAATGACTGGCTCCTACCCAGCTCCACGGCCCGTCCGGTGTCAGGCCGCGATGGCTTGGGTCGTCATCAGCCCGTCCACCGCGGGCCCACGGCTCGCCAGCGCCGGTGTTGAGCTGCATCCGCGACCTGGGATGGCGTGATCGTGAGCTGCCGCCTGTGGGCCAGACCGCCACCGGGGTCTGCCGTTGACTCATCCCTGCCCGTCAGGTCATCCTGACAGTCGTGAGCGTGATCGTGGTGGCTGATGCTCTTCCGCAAGAGCCGTTGACGGCGCTACGCGTCCTGACCGACAGCGAACACGAACTCGACCGGATTCGCCGCGAGCAGGTCATTGCCGCACGATCGGCGGGTGCATCGTGGCAACAGATCGGCGATGCTCTCGGCGTCACGCGCCAATCGGCATGGGAGAGCTTCACCGCTGCAACCCGAGACGCTCTGGCCGCCAACGTGGACGCCAACAGTACGCTCGATGAAGACGACGCACTCGAACTCGCGTTTGATGAGGTACGAGCAGTACGCCATCGCCGCGCCACGAGCTGATCGGTCACCTCACCCGTGCGGGTCATCATCGATGCGAACGTGTTCGTGTCCGCTGCCATCCAACGAGGCGCGTCTCATCGGATCATCGAGTCGTGGCTGAGCGGTAGCGCCGATTTCGAGGTCGTGATGTGCCCCGAACTCCTCGGCGAGGTTCGCGAGGTCATCACGACTCGTCCACGTCTCCGCAAGTGGATCAGCCTCGCGAACGCGACGTCACACCTCGAACGCTTCGAGCAAGCTGCCGCCAACATCGAGGCCCGGCCCGGAAAGCGAACCAAACTCGAACGCCTCGAACTCGACGCCGTACGCGCCCAGGCCGATGACCTACGCGCCGAACTCGCCGACTTCGACCAGCCGCGCGGCGGAACCGTGTCGACGTTCGATGCAGCGTCGTTGGAGGAGCTCTCCACGGTGCTCGTCAAGGCACGCATCGCTCGCGGCTGGACCCAGACCTTCGGCCAGATCGCCACCGTCGGCGCCGGCGTCACCACGTTCACCGACTCGTTCCGGGCGAGCGGGGTCGACCGCTATCGCGTGCGCGCCTTCAACGCGGCCGGGTACTCGGGCTACTCCGACGTCGCCGAGACCATGGTGGTCGGCACCGGCGAGGTGTTCCCCGTCGTCGCCGCTGCGCCGCTCAGCGGCTCGGCGCCGCTCACGGTCGCCTTCGACGGCTCGGGGTCGACGAGCCTCAGCGGATCGATCACGGGGTACTCGTGGTCGTTCGGCGACGACCAGGCCGCAACCGGGGCCATCGTCTCGCACACGTACGCGGCCCCCGGCGTGTACGCAGCCTCGTTGAAGGTCACCGGCGGACCGTTCGGTTCGGCCGACGTCACCGCCGTGATCATCACGGTCACTGCGCCACCGCTGGTGGCGCCGAACGACCTCACGGCCACCTCGCCGGCCCGCAACCGCGCGCTGTTGACCTGGACCAACCCCGCCAGCTCGGCGACTTCGTGGACGGTCGAGCGCTGCAAGGGGTCGACTTGCACGAGGTTCACGAAGATCGCAGTGCTCCCTACGACGGCCACGTCGTACCTCGATACCGCGGTCAAGGGTGGCACGACGTATACGTACCGGCTGACGGCTACCGGCGCCACCGGCAGCGTCGTCTCCAACCGCGCCACGGTGACGGTCCGTAGGTAACCGAACGCGCCTCCGTGTATCGCACCGAAAAGGGGCGATGTCCCACACGCGGACAGAGCGTGGCGTCGTTCCCGCCGGCCGGTTCGGTCGGCAATGTCGGAGCCAACCCGAAGATCAGTGCCCGCCGCTCAGGTCTCGAGAAGCAGTGATTATCGGGCGCATCGATCTGACTCTTACCCGAGCGACTTCGCCAGCACGGTGCGCAAGGGCAGGCCGTGGAGACCGGTGTCACCAAGTGCCCTTGACTCGGCGTTGTGAGACAGCCAACGCGAGCTTTCGGCGACTCCAGTTTCGGTGAACGCCGAGGATGCGGATCGGGCCACCGAGGCGGTGACGCCGCTCGCTGAAATTCCCCAGGGTTGCTCGTCGAAATTCCTCACCCTGGTCGGGTCGGATTCTAGGTGTTTCCTCCTTCGGTGAGCTTGCGAGCACGTGCCCGGTGGGCGCGCATGCGGTAGCTGTCGCCGGTGATGTTGAACACGACGGAGCGGTGCAGCAGCCTGTCCAGCATGGCCGCGGCGATGGTGGTGTCGTCGAAGATCTCACCCCAGGAGGCGACCCCGCGGTTGGTCGTCAAGATGACCGAGCCGCGCAGGTAGCGCTGTGAGATGACTTGGAACAGAGCGTTGGCGTCTTCGGCGGGCATCGGCAGGTAGCCGAGCTCGTCGACGATGAGCACCGATGGCCCGTTGAAGAACCGCATCGTGGTCGCCCAGCGTCCTTCGACGGCGGCCTTGCGGCACCGGGCCGCGAGGTCCGCCGCGGTGGTGTAGTAGGTGCGTAGCCCGGCGTCGACCGCAGCATGCCCCAAGGCGATGGCGAGCATGGTCTTGCCGACACCGGGCGGGCCGATGAACAACACGTTCGTCGCATCATCGGCGAACCGGCATGTCGCGAGGTCGCGCATCATCGCCGGATCAACGGAGGGTTGGGCGGTGAAGTCGAAGTCGTCGAGCCGCCAGGGGGCGGGGAAGTTCGCGAACCGCAGGCGGCCGGCGTGTCGGCGTTGCTCGGTGGCGTCGACCTCGATCGACAGGAGTCGTTCGAGGAACTCGGTGTGGGTCGCCTTGGTCTTCATTGCGGTGTCGAGCTCGCCGGGCAAGGCTTCGGCCGCCGCGGTGAGCTTGAGGTAGGCGAGATGTGATCGCAGCTGTTGGTAGAGGGAGTCGCGGCTCATGACGCATCGCCCTCCTCGATCAGCCGGCGATACACGTCCAATTCGGTGACCGGATCCGCGCCGCGGTCACCGATCAGCTCCGCAGCGAGGACGCGGGCGGTGTCCGATGGTGGCCGGTTGACCTTGCGCTTGCAGGGTCGAGCGTCAGAGAACTGGGCGAGCACCACGTTCTCCAACGCGGCGGTGTGCTCGGGGAGCCGGATCGTGCGTTGGGCGCCGCGTGGCGCGAGCCGATGCTCGGCCACCATCGTGCCGCCGGTGTGGAACCGGGCGGTGTCGGTGCCGTGCCGCCAGCGGACCTGGACGTGACCGCCGACGAGGCCCGGTGGGACCGAGTAGCGGTTGCCCCACAACGACACCAACGCGTTCGCCGCGACCGTGCGCACCACGGTCACCTCGACCGGATACGCGGCTGCTGGCAACCCGAGCAACGGTTCAGCATCACCGGTCATGCCGACGGTCCTGTCGCCGCGGGGACGCTGATCGGCGACCTCAACACAGAACCGGTCCAGGCTCGCCTGCGCCTCCGCCATCGACGCGACGCGTGCAGTGCGCCACCAGCGCCGAGTGATGAAGTCGATGTTCTTCTCCACCACGCCCTTGCGGTTGCCGTGCCGCGGTGGACACGGCACCACGGTGACGCCGTAGTGCTTCGCGACCGGCACAAAGCTGCGCTGCACCTCGCTCGTGCCGACCTTGATCACCGTCGCCATCCGATCCACCCGCCACACCCGGCCAGTGCCGCCGAGGCGCTGCAGAACCTCGTGGATCCCCACGATCAGATGCGCCTGATCATCGAACTCGGAGAACCAACCACGGGACTTGCTCGAGTGCGACAACGACCCCACGAGCAGATACGCCTTGTCGCCCCACGGGGTCTCGTCCAGCTCGAGCCAGTCCCACTGCACCTCCTCGCCCGGCGGGTGCTCGATGTCGACATGCGCCCGCCCGTTCGACGACGCGCACGGCTCGCAATGCGGACGCAACTGCCGGTCACGGACCTGACGGGTGAACGTCGGATACGCACGCTCATAGCCAAGCCTGCGGACCTCGTCGAACAGCACCGTCGCCCACACATGCGGATCATCGATCAACCGCTGACGTACGTAGGGCTCGAACCGGTCGAACGGATCCTCACCGTCGGGTCGGCGCATGCCGGCCTCGCGTTCGCCGTTCAGATGGGCTCGCACCGTCTTGCGGTCCCGGCCGGTGTGGCGGGCGATCGCCGAGATCGACCACCCCCGCTTCTTCAACGCTGCTATCTCCATGTCTTCCTCTGGTGTCAACATCGAGACGGGGCTCCTCTCGCTCGCTGGCAGGTCTCGCAACCGTCAGCTTCGAGAGGAGCCCCACCCCGTTGGTGGATGGGTCCAGAGGGTGGGGAATTTCAATGAGCAGGTCTGGGGAGATCTACGTGAGCGTGGTCAGCGGTGTAACGAATAGCGGCCCTTCACTGAGAAACATTGCGGACCACCTATGTGAGACGCCCCAGGTCAGGCTGCGTGACCCGCGCCACGCCGCCGTAGCCGTCCGGTTGGGGTTCCCAATTCGTACGCTTGCCGAGCGCTCGATTCTGGTTGATATCCCGTGAAAGTGTGACGTGACGCGTGGGCCGATACCGGCTGGGCAGTGTCGAGGTGACGGTGGGCCCTATCGTCCTGGGCTGTTCTCTGCGCGCGATTGGGGTGGAGGTGAGTTCTGGTGCGTGCTCCACGAGTGGGTGGGCTGCTCGCCGTGCTTCTCGTCGCCTCCTGTGGGAGCGAGGTGACCGCCCCGCCGCGCTCCGAACCCGCCACGGTCGAGTCGACAACGGTTGCCTCGGTGACTGTCCCGGCTTCATCGTCGACCGAGTCCACTACTCCGACCTCTGGACCCTCAGCGACTGTCAGCGATCCGGCTGCGACACAGACCAGCGTCAGAGAGTCGTCGACAACGACGACGACCCTCGCGAGGCCGCTGTCGGGCCCGATCGTGCTGCGCGGCGACGGGCTGGGAGGCGCCCGATTCGGTGATCCGATGCTGGAAGTCGAGCCGTGGCTGCGCAGCGAGGCGGGCGATCCCTACTTCGAGGAGGTCGCGCGGGCACCACTGGCGGCCTCGCAGTGGTACGAGGCACGCGACATGCTGCGAGTTCTCACGTTCATCTCGGGCATGTCGGAACAGACGGGAAGTGATACGTCGCTCGTCGTGGTGTTCAGCGACCTGAGTGAGGTCCGTGACGACGGCATCGTGCATTTGGCGGGCTGGGCAACCTACTCCAGCGGTGACGTGCTGCTGGCGACGCCCTCGGGCCTCGCGATCGGCTCATCATCGGTTGAGTTGCAGGAGCAGTTCCCGAACGTGGAGTTCGGTCTCACCGACCCCTACGGCCTTCAAGACTGGTTCGCGATCGTGTCCGCCGAGACCGGCGAAGCAGGCATCCGCGGACTCCTCTCCAGCGAGGACCGCGTGATTCGACTCGAGGCAGGAGCCGACACCCTCCACCCTGACGACATCCCCGATTCGCCCCAACCGCCCGATGGACCCGTCATTCCTGATCTCGTCTTGCGCTCTGACGGTCTCGGCCCGACCGACGTGACGGCCGCAGCAGGCGATCTCGTGAACTCGTTGACCGAACGGTTCGGTCCGCCGGCCAAGGAGCTGAACGTCAACGCGCCACCAGGAGACACATTCCGCGGCGTACACGGCTACTGGCCCGAAACCGAACTGCGAGAACTGACCTGGTACGACCCCGGGCTGACGATCGTCGTGGCAGACGGACCGGTGTACGGCGGTACGTCGCCCGGCGATCTCCGGCTCGTCAACTGGGCCACGTCCAGCGTTCGTCCCCGGCTTGCCAACGGGCTCGGTGTCGGGTCCGCTCTCGCCGAATTCATCGGCAGCTACCCAGACGTGTCGGTCGGACTCGTCGAGGAATGTGCTGGCGCCTATTACCCACGGCACATCACCATCACCACCGACGCCGACGCGACTACCGACGGCACGGACTGGGTCTGGGTTCAAGGAACGATCGCCTGGGACTGGGTTTCAGACGTCCAACAGGCACTCAACGAACGAGGTGCCATCCTCGCCGTCGACGGTGAATACGGGCCACGTACCACTGCGGCGGTCGCCGCATTTCAGACCCAAGCAGCGATCGACTCCGCCGCACCATGGGACAGCGACGGAGAGATCGGACCCCAGACCCTTGCCGCACTCGGCCTTGCAGCCCCCGGCACCGCGGTCGTTGAGCACCTCTGGGCCGGGTACTCCTCCAGTTGCTAGAACTCGACCGCCCGGTCACCGGCAGGGAGGATGTTGGAGTGATCGTTTCGTGGTGGTCCCCGCTCGGCGGTGACTGTTTCGGTACGGTCCAGGTTCTGGGTTCCGGTCTGACTCACCTCACCGGCTGACGCTGCGGTTGTCTTGATATCGATTCGTCGGCCGGAACCCAGATTTCCTGGCGCTCACCCGCGTCGATGGTGTGACTGTTCGTCCTGTTACAGCAGGTTGAACAATGCACGTTGCACCGTTGGAGTGAGTGCGCGCCACCCCTTGACCAATGGAAGGTAGGGATGGCGATGACCATCATCGTAGAACCAACTCGCGCTGTGACGGGTGGTGTCGACACGCACTTGGACGTTCACGTGGCGGCTGTCCTCGACGAGATCGGCGGCCTGTTGGCAACCGAGTCGTTCGAGGCGAACCGGGGCGGTGAACACCAACTTGTCGGCTGGCTGGGATCGTTCGGTCCGCTGGCCCGTGTGGGTGTCGAGGGCACCGGCTCCTACGGCGCCGGTCTCGCTCGCCTCCTCGCAGCGTCAGGTGTTGATGTCGTCGAGGTGGATCGCCCGAACCGGCAGCTGCGCCGACGCGAGGGCAAGACCGACACGTTGGATGCCATCGAGGCGGCGCGTGCTGCACAGTCCGGCCGAGCGGTCGGCAGAGCGAAGTCGCGTGACGGCAACGTCGAAGCAATCCGGGCGTTGGTCGTCGCGAAACGCAGCGCCCGAACCACCAAGACCAAGGCGCTCAATCAGATCCGACATCTCGGCTTCACTGCTCCGAACCCTTTACGTGAACGGCTCAGCGGGCTCACTGCTGCTCGCCTGGCCGTCGAGGCGGCCTCGATGCGCCCGCGGGCGGGCACTGATGCGGTGACGTTCGCGACCAAGACTTCGATGCGTATTCTCGGCCGCCGGGTCCTCGCGATCGATGCTGAACTCATCGAGCTCGACAAGCTGCTCAACGAGCTCGTCACCGCGACCGCGCCCCAGCTTCTCGAGCTGCACGGCGTCGGCATCCACACCGCAGCACTGCTGCTCGTGACCGCCGGCGACAACCCCCAGCGCCTGCGCAGCGAAGCCTCATGGGCGCACCTGTGCGGCGTGTCACCAATCCAAGCATCATCGGGCAAAGTCACCCGCCACCGACTGAACCGGGGCGGTGACCGCCAAGCCAACCACGCCCTCTGGCGCATTGCGCTGACGCGCATGAGCAGCGATCCGCGTACCCGTGTCTACGTCGAGCGGCGCACCGCCGACGGCAAATCGAAAGCCGAGATCATGCGAATCCTGAAGCGCTACATCGCTCGCGAGGTCTTCGCTCTCCTGCCCCGCAACTGACACCGTCATCGGGCGATGGGCTTGACCCATCCATCAACCGGCCGACGCCACGCTGTCTCACCAACGAACCGTCAGCCCATCGCCTGAACAACCGAATTTCGCCGCGTCGGCGACCGGCCGTGATGACCTCATAAGAGCCTGGCCTCGCACCGCCGAGTGCCTCATCCCTGTCCTGTCACACCACCGCCACCGACGCCACAAAACTGGCCCTTGACAAACATAGGAGCATCGATATGTAGGTGTCGGCTGTCAAGGAAGAGTTGGCGGTCATGTCGGGTCTCCGATCTCGGCGAGCAGATTGGTGAAGAGCTCGGCTCGGGCGGTCTGGTCGTGGGCGGCGGCGTGGTCGCGTTGTCGGAGCACGACGGGCTGGAAGGTGGCGTCGGTGGTGAAGTGGACGCAGGACTCGCAGATCGACTCGAAGCTGCAGTCGAGCTGGGCTGGTCGTTGGCACCAGCCGTTGCCCAAGAGTCGGTGGTGGACTTCGTTGCTCATGCGGCGCATGTTCGGCCCGATCGTGTCGGCGGGCAGTGGTGCGTCGGTGCTGTAGAGCGCTTCGACTTTGGCGGCGACGGCGGCGTATTCGTTGGCGACGACGCGGTTGGAGATCTGCGCGTAGCGGCGGGTCATGTCCAAAGATCGGTGCCCGAGCAGGGCGGCGATGACGTCGATGGTCATGCCGCGGTTGATCGCTTGGGTGGCGAAGGTGTGGCGCAGGCGATGCGGGTGGACGTTGGTGGTGATCCCGGCTCGGCGGGCGACGATCTTGACCCAGCGGTCGACGGCGTAGCGGTTCAACGGTCCCTCTGCCCCTGACAGGAGCCGGCCGGGAGTGAAGGGCCCGTTGCTGGCTTGATACTCGGCGATGAGTTCGACGAGGTGCGGGTGCAGCGGAATGAAGCGGTCGTTGTGGAGCTTGCCGACCGGGATTCGCAACCAGGGTTCGCCGTCCATGATCGACACGGCATCGGCTTCGAGGTTGCAGAGTTCACCGACGCGCATGCCGGTGCGGGCGAGCATGTCAACACCGAGGCGACGATGCAGCGCAGGTTCGTCGGCGAGGGCGCGCATGAACTTGGCGTAGTCGCCGTCGTCGAGGAACTTCGGCAGTGACTCGTCGCGTTTGGGGACATCACCGAAGAAGATCGGCACCCTCGCGGGGGCGTCCTCCCAGTCCCACTCGATGATGCGAATGAAGAACATGCGCAGGCTCCCGATGCGCCGCCGGAACGAGGTCGTCTTGAACGGCTTGCCGGTCATGCCGGGCTGGTCGTGCTGCCAGATCTTGAACGCCTCGACATGGGAACGGTCGATGTCAGCAACACAACTCAACGCCGGGTCATGGCCGATCAAGAACCCGGCGAAGATCCGCAAGTCGGTGGCCGTCGACGACACCGTCGAGGGTCGAAAAGACACCGTGACCTGGGCGAGATAGGCCAGCATCGTCGCCGCCACCTGCGGAACCGCAGCATCGATCTCGTCCCAACTCGACGGCACCTTCGGTCGCTCGACCGGGCCGACGACGGCAGCGATGGCGCTCATCGGGTCACCGCCAACCGGTCAGCGTCGATGCGTTTCTGCGCCTTGCGATACTCGCCGGCGAGCCATTCGTTGGTGAGGTGCAGATACACCCGAGTCGTTTCGATCGAGGCGTGACCGGCCTGGGCTTGCAGCGCTTCGATCGACATGCCGGCCTCACGCAGCCGGGTGAAACACGTGTGCCGCAGCTGATGACATGACGCCTGTTCGAGACCGGCGCGGCGGCGAGCACCACGCATGATCTCATCGAGCCCGAACCCCGACAACGGCGCCCCCGTCGTCGGGCCGCGCAACACCACGAACACCGCTTCGGTCGACGCATCGATCGGGCGTTCCAGGTCGAGATAGCGCGCCAACGTCGTGAAGAACCTCGCCGACATCGGAATCAGACGTTGCCGGCCGCCCTTGCCATCCGCGATGAACACCTTGCGCTCAGCTGAGCGGACATCCTCGAGCCGCAACCCGAGCACCTCGCAACGACGCAGACCGCCGAGCAGCATCGCGTCGACCATCGCCCGATCACGCTCGGTCCGCAACGCCGCCACCAACCGATCCACATCAGAAGGTGACAACACCTTCGGCAACGTCACCGGTGTGCGCACCAACGGTGCTCGACGACGAGGACCCGAGCGTTGATGACGAGTCACCAACCCACGCGGCACCGGGTTACGCGTCACCGAGGTGTCATCACGCACCATCAGATACGCGTAGAACCCTGACACCGACGACAACCGCCGCCGGATCGTGCGCGGTGACAACCCCGACGCTCGGTCGATCGCCACGACCTTGCTGCCGCCATCACCGTTGCGTTGGGCGGTGATGAACGCCATCACATCCGCGGAGGTCACCCGGACCGGGGTCTTGTCGACGAAGGTGAAGAACACCTTCAAATCGAACGCCACCGCCCGGATCGTGTTCGGCCTCGCCCGAGCCCGAAGAAACTCGAGATAGGCGTCCACGAGCGGATGACCCACCGTCACCACGAGCGACCCGTGGGACGTTTCGGACTGCACGACAACCGGCTTCCAACGCATCACGAGCTCCTCACCATCGAGCCCGCTCGCCGAGACACTACGGGCCCCAACGACACCCACATATCATGCGAAGTAGGTCGGGTCGGGACGTTCTCGACCCACGCATAATGACGCTCGACACATCGTGACGCCTTCGCCGAGTCCGTACGTTCGACGATCCTCATCCGGGCTGTTCCGTGGGGCGGCCTGCGCTTCTACTTCGACGCCTGCGGCTTCACCCCGACGAATGCCGGCCTCATCGCGCTCCAGTAGCACTGCTGGACCGACACATCCAACCGCACACCCACCGACCCGGCGATCGGGGACAGCTACTGGAATGAACGAATGAGGAGCCTTGCCGGTGGGTGGACGGCCCCCGGAACGGCGCAACCGACATCGACGAACGGCCCCACCTCGATCGGATGCGCTAGCGCGATAATGAGGCCGAGAGCGAGGGATGAACATGCGATTCTCACGCTTACTGCGTTTGTCGTGCGTCTGCGCGTTGGTGTGGGCAGGTTGGATGATGCCCTCCAATCGGGTGCATGCCGATGCGGCCATTGCCGTGACGATCTCGACGGTCGACCTGCACTTCCCATTCGTGATCCACGAGATCCTGGTCGCCAATCCAGGTTCCGAGCCACTCGAGGCGGTGACAATCGTGCCGGGGGGCGACCTCGTTCAAGACACACTGACGGACCGGAACGTCATCGCCGGCAATGCCGACGACGTTCTCGATCCCGGTGAGCAGTGGTCGTACCAATGCCGGAGCCAGATTTCCACCGGCAGTGTCTCTGTCGAAGTGAGCGCCTCGACTGCTACGGGCGCAACGGTGGAAGCGTCCGACATCCTGGGCTACTCCCCAGAGCCTCCTCAGGTCGGCGTCACGATCACCTCGAACACGCTGGTCGCAAATAGCGGTGACATTGTTGAGTGGACGCTGGAGATCACCAACCAGTCCCCACACGACCTCGAATACGCCACGCCGACAGCGACGCTGTGGGCAGGTCTCACGACCAACGATGGGCCAGAGCCGATCACAGGTCCGATACCAATGACACTGACGGACCAAGCGTCGAACGGTGACAACATCGGCAATCCCGGAGAGACCTGGACATGGGTCTGCTCAGCGGCGGTTACCGTCGACGGCACCTACCTACGAGCAATGGTCAGCGTCTCAGCGGCCGGCTCGGGAGGCCCCTTCGGCGGTTTCGGTGTGAACTCCGACTCGATCACAGTCGGCGCACCTGGCACTACCACGCCCGAGACACCCTCGCCCCCGATCGCAACCTCACCGGACACGACCGTCGCCGCCGCAAGCACCCTTCCGGCAACCGGAGCGGGCACAACCTCCACTGAACGGGCCGCCCTCGCTCTGCTCATCCTCGGCGCGGGCCTGGTCGTCGTGACTCGACGCGGCAGTAGCACGCGGCGCTGACCCATCGAGAGCAGTTCGCGACCGCGCAGGCCAAAGCCGCCGCACTCAGATCTGAGCTTGCCGACCCAGCACCGCTTCCATCATGCGATGGCCCCACAGCGTCCAGCCCTCGACGTTCGACCAGCATCCCCTATGTGCCGTTGGAGCGCACCCAACAGCGGGGCCGCACGGGCCAACCGCAGAAGGTACGATTGAG
>CAVPAQ010000009.1:0-261943 GCA_963701575.1 uncultured Acidimicrobiaceae bacterium | reverse complement strand
CAGAATGAAGATCGCTGTTGGATAGACGACGAGAACGAAGTCGTAGTCCTCGATCGCCGGCTTCGGCGAGAGCTTCGATCGCGTGGGCGATGACCGGTGCGGTCGGTGTGTGGTCGTCGGCGAGGTGTGCTGGTCGCATGAAGGGCACGTCTGCGCCCGCTTGCCGGGCGACCGCGGCGATCTCGTCGTCGTCGGTCGAAACCACGATGCGATCGGCTACCCCGCTTCGAATGATCGCATCGAGCGTTCGGGCGATCATCGGCACCCCATGCGATCGGGCGGACATTCTTCCGTGGGACCCGCTTGCTCCCACCCCGCGCAGGCACGACGCAGAGGGTTCTCGGTTCGGAGGAACCATGCCTGTCAACCCTGACGGGCGGGCCGCAGCACGTCCCACGTGATCGGGGCGCCCTGCTCGAGGTCACGGTCGGCAACGCGTCCGAGCACGTTGTCGATCTCGTCGGGGGCGAGACCGCCGCTCGGTCGCACCGATCGGACCAGCTCCGGCGTGATTTCCTGACCGGCTCGGATCGGCTGCACGGCTCGCAACGAGCGTCGGAATGCCCGGCTCGCGTGCTCTCGCGGCGACGGGCCGAAACGGGCTGTCCCGAGCGATGCGTGGGCTTCACGAACCGCCCGCACCAGATCGGCCAACTCGTCGGGCTCGGCCGAGAACTCGGCGTCGGGCCCACCATCGGACCTCTTGAGCGTGAGATGCTTCTCGATGATGCAGGCACCCAACGCAACCGCTGCCACTGCGGCGGTGTGGCCGATGGTGTGATCCGAGAGCCCGACCGGCACCTGCCAGATCTGCTCCATGACCGGAATCGCTCGCAAATCCATCTCCTCGGGCAGTGCCGGGTATCCCGAGTTGCAGCGAAGCAGCGCAATCGACGGTGCCCCAGCTTCGAGCGCCGCCTCGACAGCGGCGTCGATCTCGCCGAGGGTCGCCATGCCGGTGGAGATCACCAGAGGCTTGCCCTGCTGAGCTGCGTACCGGATCAGCGGCAGGTCGATGATCTCGAACGATGCGATCTTGTAGGCCGGCATGTCGAACGCCGCGAGGAAGTCGACCGCTGTTGGATCGAACGGGCTCGAGAACCAGGTGAGATCGAGCTGCTTGGCCGTGGCAACGAGCTCCTCGGTCCATTCCCACGGTGTCATCGCCTCGGCGTACAGGTCGGCGAGCTGGCGTCCATCCCAGAGCGTGCCACCCTTCACTTGGAAGTCCGGGTGTTCGGATCTCACCGTGATCGTCTCGGGCGTGTAGTGCTGCAGCTTGATCGCGTCTGCCCCGGCTTCCTTCGCGGCGTGAATCACCTCGATCGCCCGACTCAACGAACCGTCGTGGTTCGCCGACACCTCCGCGATGACGTAAGGCACGCTGACCGGCGCCGATGATGCTGAACCGTCAATCTGCATGCTGCCCCATCCCTCACCGTGGTTCGCTGCGTCTTCCCGACGATCGGTTGGGTTCGTCCACCTGAGCTGGGCGAAGCCGTCGTCGACAGCGCAGTTCCTCGAAGCCGGCACGTTCGGAACAGACGCGAGACGACGGGTTGTTCGTTCTGACCTCGGCGAGCAGGTCGCCGTGGGCCGACGCGCTGAAGCGCGTTCAGCACCTCGGTACCGTGCTCGCTGGCTCGCTGCGCAGCGCAAGAGCGATCGATGACCCACTCGCTCGTGGGCAGCATCCAATCGTGCCTGGCCGATCGGAACACGGCGTCGATCGCGACGAAGAGAGCCGTCGGGTCGACGATTGAAGACTCCGCGAGCCATGCCGATGTGTTGCCGTCGGTCAACCGGTTGAGTTGCGTCAACCGGTCGACGCCGAGGCGGCACGACCGCCGGTTCATTCCGAAGCGAGCGTAAGAAGTCCGCATCGTCTTCGGTCGCCGGCCGGAGCGTGAGTATCTGTTCGCATTGCCGCATCGATGCTACCTACCTGGGCTCGGACGTCCGTGTCTGCGGCTCCGGAGACCGCGAATCCGCGACCTGCTGCCAGTCCGAGCCTCGCTGAACAGGCTTGAATGGCATCAGACCACGCGCTCCGCGCCGAGCCCATCGATGACGAACTCTGGAGCTGACGAGCTCGGGCCATCCCGATGACCGACGCTCGTCTGCGATTCGCTCGAACGAGCTCCGGGCGTGGTCTCAGAGCTCGAGATCATGCACGGCGAAGACGAGACCGATCTGCATAGGCCTCACTGGCAGCGGCGCGTTGGTTGTCGGCGACCACGACTGCGATCGTCGGCGTACCGAGACAGGCAGCTTCCCAGAGGCTCGACCCGGCGGCGAGCACTGCGACCTCGGCAGTCGCCAACGTCGTTACGTAATCGCTCGGGCTCGATGACATGCACGCCCTCCAAGGACGTCAGCTGGTCCGAGATCTCCGAACGCGTGACGGGTGTGCGGGGCCGAGCGCCACCAAGACTCGAACGCCGGCTCCAGCGAGGCGCTCGACGATCGGTACCGTGAGCCCTCGTGGATCGCTTCCGCCCATCGAGACGAAGACGGCGCCCGGCTGCGCGTGAGGTTCTGTTTGGCGGCCGCCACGATCTCGGGCCGAATCGAGTGCGTACTCAAGCCCGAGCAGCAGGATCGGTTGCTCCCTCCATGTCGCTGTACAGCTCCGCGGTCGCGTGAGGATTCTGATTGAGCACGAGCACGGGTGATCGGGCGGCGGTCTCGAAGTTGTCGTCGATCACTGCGTACGGCGTGCTGCGAGTTCTCCAGAGCCTCGAAGAAGCCGGCGGAGAAGTGGTATCCGTCGACGACCACGAAGTTCGGTCGTTCCGCCAACGACAGACACGGCGTCGGTCTCGTCACCTCGGCAACGGAGCGATCGGTCACCTGGACCGACGTCGGGCAGATTCGATCGCGCCTCAGCCGGAATCCCAGCACCGATCGAACCGCACCTGACAGCCCTGTTCGGCGAGTGCTCGAGCGAGCGTGAGCGACCGCATCACGTGGCCGAGGCCGATCGGAGGCCGAGGCATCCGCTCGCACGACCACGAGTGGATCGACGTCAGCCCTCGACGCAGGCACGCAACTGCCTCCACGACCGTCTCGACGTCGTCGTCGGTCAGGCCTGGGGAACATCGGCAGACTGAGCAGCCCCTCGTAGACCCGGTCGCACACCGGCAGGTCGCCGGGCTTCATTCCGATGTCGGCACTCACCGGATGGTGATGAACGGGCACGTAGTGCACCTGCGTGGCGATCCCTGCTTCCCGAAGCCGGTCGTAGGTCTGCGCGGCGATTCGGCACGAGCACCGCGAAGAGGTGATAGCCGTGCACGAAACCGTTCGGGGCCGCCGGCGGCAACTCGATCGGCAGAGTCGGCGAGCGCCTCTCGATACCGTTCGGCAATCTCGTTGCGGCGTGCGATGAAGCGGTCGAGCTTGCCCAGTTGTGACAGACCCAAGCGCGGCCTGCACGTCGGTCAACCGGTAGTTGAATCCGACCTCGCTGATCTCGTAGTACCAGCCGCCTCGCTCCGGCCGGCGGACGATCCCGTGCGATCGGAATCGGCGCAGTCGATCGGCGAGCTCGTCGTCGTTCGTCGTCACCATGCCGCCCTCGGCCGTCGTGATCGGCTTGACCGGATGCAGCGAGAAACAGCACATGTCGCTGTGAGCGCAGTTGCCGACCGGCCCGTCGGGGGTCGATGCCCCCAGGGCATGAGCAGCATCCTCCACCACGATCACAGCACCCCGATCCCACGACGCGAGGTCGACCGGAAGACCCGCATAGTGAACCGGCACGAGCCCGGCGACGCCGTCGGGGATCAGCGTGAGGTCGAGGTTCCACGTCGCCGCGTCGATGTCGACCAGCGTCGGCGTGGCGCCGACGTAGCGGACGCAGTTGGCACTCGCCATGAACGTCAGTGGCGAGGTCGCAACGACATCGCCGGGCCCCAACCGGCCGCGAACGCAGCGCCGTGGAGGGCGGCCGTCCCCGACGAGAACGCCACGGCATGCCGAGCCTCGACACGCTCGGCGACAGCATCCTCGAAGCGATCGACGGTTGGGCCCTGGGTCAGCCAGTCGCCCCGAAGTGCCTCGACAACGGCAGCGACATCGTCCTCATCGATGCTCTGGCGCCCGTACGGAATCATCGGGTCGCCACTCATCAGGTTTCTTGATCGATCAGCATGGCCAGCTCCTCGACCGTCAGGAAGTGATCGTTGGTGCCACTGCCGTAGCTGAAGCCCAGCTCGCAGGCGTTGCCCGGCCGCGAGTTGCTGGTCAGTCGGAACTCCTCGGGATCCCACTGACGGAACGAGGGCGCGATCACGTAGTAGTCCTCGAACTCGATCGTCATGAGAGCGTCGTCGATCGTGATCATCTCCTCGTGCAGCTTCTCGCCCGGGCGGATGCCGACGATCTCGATCGATCGCGTCCGGAGCGATCGCCTTGGCCACGTCGACGATCCGATAGGAGGGGATCTTCGGAACGAAGATCTCGCCGCCCCACATCCGCTCGAACGAGGCGAGCACGAGATCGACGCCCTCGCCGAGCGTGATGTTGAAGCGGGTCATCCGCTCGTCGGTGATCGGGAGCACGCCCGACTTCGCCCGGTCCTTGAAGAACGGGATCACGGAGCCTCGGCTGCCCATGACGTTGCCGTACCGCACCACCGAGAATCGGATGTCGTGCTTGCCGCGGTGGTTGTTGGCGGCCACGAACAGCTTGTCGGACGCGAGCTTCGTCGCCCCGTAGAGGTTGATCGGAGCCGCCGCCTTGTCGGTGGACAGCGCGATGACCCGGCTGACCCCGGTCAGCGATCGAAGCATCGATGACGTTCTGGGCGCCGAGGATGTTCGTCTTGACAGCCTCGAACGGGTTGTACTCGGCAGCCGGGACCTGCTTGAGCGCCGCGGCATGGACGACGACGTCGACGTCCTCGAGCGCACGGCGAAGGCGAGGCTCGTCGCGGACGTCCCCGATGAAGTACCGCATCTGACGTCGGCGTGCGAGGCGAACGGCTCCGACTGCTGCATCTCGTACTGCTTCAGCTCGTCGCGGCTGTAGACGATGACACGGCTCGGCGAGTAGCGCTCGAGCACGGTCGCGATGAACCGCTTGCCGAAGGAGCCGGTTCCGCCGGTGATCAGCACGGACTTGTTATCGAAACTGAAACGGTTGCTCATCGGTACCTTGTCGACCTCTTGAGTAGGGCCTTACTCAAGACGATCAGAGTATGTCCTAATCGGCGCGCTGACACGGCCCACGCGATCATGCGGCGGCGATCCGTCAGCCGATTTGCGGCCGCCGAACACCATTCTGTATCCATCCGTCCAGAACAGGCTTGCGATCGATGGGTGTATTCGCGACTGCAATCATTTGAGAGGCGATTCGGTCCGCGGCCTCCATCCCCGTGTGCGCGGCCCAGCTCGCGGCGTAGGTCAATTGCTGCTCGCGTGCGCGGTCCCCGCCGCACACGCTGGAGATCGCTCGTCGCAGTTCATCACTCGTGCTCACGACGTCTACGTTCGGCGAGTCGAGGTACGGATAGTTCGCCTTCGACCCGGGATTCCGGACGTCAATCAAGGGGATACCCAATCGGAGAACTTCCAATCCGACGCCACTGTCGCGCTGGATGACGGCAGCCGCCCCTCCAAGGCGTAACCGATCCCAGGTTGAGGTGTCGATGTTCACGGCCCAGCCTTTCGGAAAGCACGCGAGCAGTTGCTGCTCAGACCGCATTCGCGGGTGCGGACACACCTCGACGTCCGTGATTCCTGCGGCAAGGATCAGTGCGACATCCGCGGCGAGTACTTCTGGCGGGTGCGGACTGGCGGCGTAGACGACGGTGTCCGATCGAGGTGAAGCTGCTGATCCATGGGACTCGATCGAGGGATCGCCGCCCACACTCATCTCATCGCTGGCCCCGAGGGCCACATACCAGTCGAGTTCGGCTTGGCCGCGGAGAATGGCGTGATGAACCGGTAGGTCTTCGTACAGAACGTTCGCTGCCACCGGTGCGTGGGGTATGTAGACCGTCACACAGTGTTCGGACAGCGCTGAAAGAAACGTCCGCTCGGTCGTGTTGTGCTGCGTCGCCACAACCAACACACGCGGAACCTCCCCGCGCCGAACCAGCTGCTCCGCTCGAGCCTGGTAGATCGAACTGCGTGAGATGAGCGACTGCACGTGGTCAGGGACGAGGATGCCTGTCGTCGATGCCCAGCCGTCGATTGTGCGCTGTAGTTGTCTGGCGCGGCGAAGAGCAGCCGTGAGAGACCGTGGCCCCAACGCTGGCGGGTGGACGTCTGCTCGCGTCGCGCCAGTGCGTTCCTCCATCTGACGGATGACGGGGCCTAGAACGCGCTCGTGCTGAACGCTTGTCGCGAGGAACGCGAACTCGCCAACGCGCACGAGCATGGGCCCGAGGGGCCTCGCGATTGCCCGCGCGACGTTTCGCGGGCCAGACATCCGCGAAGTGCCCCCACCATGGCTAGCAGGTTGGCTGAGGATGGCGGCTAGCTGGGGCATCGCGGCCCAGGCCAGCCCCGACTTGTCTTCTGCTAGAACACCGTCGCATAGGCTGCTAGCAACGCCACGAAGCCGATCGAGCTGTGGTTCAACCGGAGGGAGGGAGTACACCCACACCGCCTCCGGCCGGTCTCGGCCCACTGACGTTCTGATAGACATCGACAAGTCGGTCGGCGATCCGTTCTGGGGACCTTGCTTCTGCCATATGACGAGCATTGTCGGCTCGCATGCCCCGCTCCGCCTTTCCCGCAGCAACATCGCGCATCACCTGCGCGAGGGCGCCGACGTCGGACGGGGGGACGACCCAGCCGGTCTGCTCCTCGATGACGGTTGGCCCGAGTGCTCCGACGTTCGTACTGATGACCGGCCGCCCCGCCGCATATGCATCCTGAAGTACGCCACTCTGCGCAGGAAGCTCGGTGTACGGCATGACGATGACGTCCGCCAGCGCATACAACTCAGCCCGACGTGGGTTCTCCACGTACCCGATCTCGGTGGAGATCCTCGGGTCCACCCGGGCAGCAGCACAGATTGCTTCCTCGCACTCGCCGTCACCACGCCCTGCGAAGACGAACCTCAGGCCGTCATCAACACGAAGTGATTCGATCGCCCGAAGATAGTGATCGACACCCTTGTTTCGACGAAGCGTGCCGAAGAAGAGGAATGTCGTCAGACCATCCTCGGGGGGGTGCCGGTTGGCATCGAACTCCTCAGACTGAACGGGCAACGGGACCACGCTGATCTTCTCGGGTCCAATGGCGAAATCATCGATGAGCCACTCGGCAAGGCGCTGGTGGGCAACGATGATGTGGTCCAGGGCCCGGTAGCCGCGCCGCAGCAGTCGATGCTCGACAGCACTCGGGAGTGTGCTCTCCTGAGGCCGAACATTGTGAATCGACTGGATGACAGGTGCACCGAGTCTCTTCAACCGGCCGATCTCGAACCAGTCCGTGAAGATGTTGTACGTGTGAAGGTGCACCAATCCCGGGCGAGTGAGGCGGACGAGATCGCGACGCAGATCAGCCCGTTTCTTCGCAACTTGCCAGCGTGAAAGAGGGCTTCTCGAACCGCCACCCTCTCCCGCTGGTGGCGGCAACTCACGGTGGAGCGTAAACCGTGCTCCTGCCTCGATTGGAAGCGGGCGACCGAATCGAGACTCACAGCTGTGAACGATCAACTCGCTGTCCAACTTCGGTGCGATTGCCCTGGCGAGAGCCATCTCGCCGGCATTGTCGAAGGGCGCGTACCAGTAGGTCGGTTTCACGAGGAGCGAAATCCCCGCTCACAGGGGTCCATCAAGTCGGCTCCCCAGTTGGGTGCGCGGTCATAAGCAGATTGCTCGACGCGCGGCGCTGTCCGATCAAGGCATACACCGGGCGAAGCACAGCGCGCCGAATCCGTCCTGGTGTGCGATGTCGCACGTAGACAATCTGAACGTCGCTGAACCCATGCCGCTCTGTGATCTGCCGGAGTGTGTCCGAGCAGTACCACGCCGAGTGATCAGTGTTCGGTGGAACACCCTGCAGCCCCCTCCGCACCAAGTTGCTGAGCGAAAAGACATTCGGGGTCGTGATGACCAAGATCCCGTCGGAGCCCAGATGCCGCCGGCACGTGTCGAGAAAGAGCCCCACATTGGAGAGGTGTTCGATCAACTCACCGGCGACCACGACATCGAACGTGCGACCGAGGTCGAGTGTTTCCACATCGCCCTGGATCACGTCTGCGCCGAGCTTCCGCGACTCTTCGACATATGCCTCGGCATGGTCCACGCCAAGAACGCTCTTGGCGACCTCTCTGATGCGCCCATGGAGCCAATCATCGCGCCAATGTCCGCTGCCCGCCCCGAGGTCGAGGACGTCCTTACCGGCTACGAGCGGCTCGATGGCCTCGAACCTGTAGTCCATCTTTGCTCGGATGATGCGCGCGTTCATTGAGGTCCTGATTCTTTGTTGTGTCGGGTGCGGCGATCTCAGAACAGTTCCACGTCGCCCATGGTGAGGTTCCAGTTCGACAGCGGTGGCATTCCTGCTGCGTTGACCGAGCGCCAGGTGAGGGTCGGGCCGAGACTCGGAACCGGCACGAAGCCGTGTCGCACGTCCGGGCTACCGAGCCTGAGCGCGTGCGTTGCTTCTGCTTCCTTCATCGCGGTGACCGCTGCCGTATCGGCTGCTTCGGCGGTCAGGCCAGGCGCGCCCAACACCACCAGTTCACGTCCTGCTCCGCGCTGTCGCGACCTGACCAGCAGATGGCCTTGTTCGTGGGCAACGGCTCGATAGCCGAGGAAGTCGGCGCCGTATCTCCACGAGAAGAACTCTCGGCTCGTGCGCGTTTGGATCGCACGTGGATCGCTGAGACTCGGGGCGTCCGACGGCAGCTCATCGAGCACCTCGTCGATCGGGCATCCGATGTCGAGATCGAGCGGCCAGTGCGAGGCAGCCGTGCGTGAGCGGGCCAACGTGCGCAGGTTCCCGACACCGGCGACGCGTACGGCGACCGGCAAGCGGCCGACCACCTGCCAGCCCATCTTGAGATAGCCCGGGCGGCTCTGGTCGTTCGGGGTGTTGAAGACGAAGTCGATGCCATCGGCTTTCACCTCGTCGAGGCCGTGCATCGTCATCGCGGTGAACAGGCCCTTGCCCTGGTAGTCGGGGTGGGTTGCCGTGTCGACGGCACGCACCGCTCGCAGCACCTCGCCACCGCGCACGAACTCCCATCGCATGAACGCTCGCAGACCGACGACTCGGTCACCGTCGGTCGCGACCCACATGTACGACGGGCCGAACGCGTTCTGGTCGTGCTTCCACGAGAACAACTGCTCGAACCGCGGATCGTCGCCCCAACCCAGCGACGATCGGCACAGCTCGATGATCGCCGGCCGGTCGTCGGGCGTCGCCGGCCGGATCTCGAGGCCCTGGGGCATCGGCCGCCGCTGTCACCGCTGGCTCCGGCTCGTCGTTGACCGTCGCACTCGGATCGCTGCCGTAGGCGGCCTCGATCGACTCGACCGTTCGGCTCACGTCGAACTCGTGGGCTCGCCCGGCCGCGGCCGTCGCGAGTTGTGCACGGAGCGAACTGTCCTCCACCACCTTCTGCAGGGCATCGGCGAGCGCCTCGGCATCGCCCGGAGGCACCAGCACCGCATCCTGGCCGTCGTGCATCGTCTCGGCGACACCGCCGACCTTGGTCGCCACGACCGGCAGGCCGAGGGCGAGCGCCTCCATCAGGGCGACGGGCAGGCCCTCCCACTTCGACGCCAGGGTGAAGATGTCGCAGGCGCCCATCACCCGCACCGCGTCGTCGCGGAACCCCGTCAAGATCACCCGGTCGCCGAGCCCGAGTTGCTCGTGCAGGGCTGCGACCTCGGATTCCTGCGGCCCCTGGCCGACGGCGACGAACCGAACGGCGACGCCTCGGTCGGCGAGCAGCTTCGCCGCTGCCGAGCAGGTTGGGATAGTCCTTCTGGGGACGGAAGTTGGCGACCGTGCCGACGACGATCTCGTCGGGGCCGATGCCGAGCTCGGCGCGAACCTCGGCCCGATCGGCCCGCGCTTTGGCGACCGACTCGACATCGATGCCGTGTTGCAGGGTGATCGCACGTTTCGCGGCTGCGCCCGAGAGCGAGTCTCGTACCTCGTCGGTGACGGCGAAGGTGACATCGTCCCAGCGACTCGACAACCGGCTCGCCAGACGGGTCGGCAACCGGTGTGTCGCCCAGCGGTTGTGCTCGGTCGAGATCAGCTTCGGGCCGACGAGCCTTCGGCATCGTGCGGGCGGAGAGTCGGGCGACCGCGCCCGGCAGCGGGGAGTGGACATGGATGACGTCCCACTCACCCGATCGCACCATCTTCGCCAGGTGCAGCGGCCAGCGCACATCGGTGCGCCGCCGGCTCAGGCAATGGGTGCGAACACCGGCCTGTTCCAGTTCCTCAGCCAGGTGGTCCTTCCACGGGAGCACATAGGCACATTCGATGTGGAAGCGGTCGTGGTGGTGGGCCCGTGCCTGGGCACAAAGGAGCCGTTCGGCCCCACCCGGGCCGAGCCCCTTGATCACCCACAACACCCGCCTCGGCACCCCAGCAGCGTACTCCTGCGAATCGGCGGGCCCTTGACGATCACGCCGCAACGATCGTGGCAGCTAGGCGGGCGGCGAGCTCACAGGCGTCTGACGTATCTGAGGCACTTCTCGATGCTCTTGAAGCCGTAGTTGCGCCAGCCACCATGGCGGCAATCGGCCTTGATCTTGGGGTACTTGCCGCCGACGTTGAACACGGTCCAGTTGAAGTCCCAGTCGCGCTCGCCGCCGAGGGCCAACCGCACCGCGACCCTCCGCTTTGCCTTGAACTTCTTCGTCACCGTGCCAGAGTCGCAGATCGGGGCCGCCCGACCATCGACGCAGATTCCCGGATAGATCACGTCACCGTCCACCACGGGGTGGGGGGCGCCGACGACCTTCTTGCCGTCGATCCGATACTCGAAGAAGGCGAGCGAGTTCGTGTTGTTGACGAATTTGAGGGTCACGGTGCCCGGCCCGCGTGTCCACTTGACGACATACGGATGGTCGGCGGCACGGTTGGCGGCGTTCGTGCTGGGGTAGGTGTAGGCGACGGCAACCGTCGCCACGAGAGCGGCCACGAGCACACCGGCGCAGATGCCCGTGAGTGTGCGGCGGCGACGGATGTGTGTGTTCATGGCAGAACCTCTCGGGTGGCGAGACGATGGCGAGACGATGGCGAAGCAACAGTTCACCACGTTTCGGCCCCCGCATGCGAACGCTCGAGCGGACGGGCAGCGAATCGGCCGGTCGGTATCGCTCGACTGGCAGACTGGCGGGGTGCCGACCCGTTCGCTGGTGAAACAGCTGCTCGCCCAGGGCGACCGTGTGCTCAAGCCACCCGTCGGCGTGACCGTGCTGATCTACCACCGGGTCGGGGGAGGGTCGGCCAGCGAGGTCGACCTCGACGCCGATGCCTTCCGCGCCCAGCTCGAACACCTCCGTGAACACCATCAGGTGGTCACGCTCGACGCCGCCGTCGACGCGTTGCGCGACGGCGCACCGATCGACGACGCGGTGGTGCTCACCTTCGACGACGGCACCGCCGACTTCTGCGACGTGGTGGTGCCGGCGCTCGTCGCGGCCGGCGTGCCGGCCACGCTGTACGCGGCGACGCACTTCATCTCTACGGGGACGCCGTTTCCGTGGGATGCCCCGCCGGCCTCGTGGGCCGGGTTGCGCGACGCGGTCGCCACCGGACTGGTCACGATCGGATCCCACACCCATACCCACGCCCTGCTCGACCGCGCCGACCCGGCGGGCATCGCCGACGAGCTCGACCGCTCGATCGACCTGATCGCCACGGAGATCGGCGAGCGACCGGCGCACTTCGCCTACCCGAAAGCGCTGGGAGGCTCGCCCGAGGCCGAGGCCGAGGTGCGCCGCCGGTTCACATCTGCCGCTCTCGCCCGCAGCCGCGTCAACGTGCCCGGCAAGACCGACCTGCATCGCCTGTGGCGCACCCCGATCCAACGCAGCGACGGCGAGCGCTACTTCGCCGCCAAGGCCGCCGGCGGCATGCGCCTGGAGGGCGAGCTGCGCGACCTGGTGGCCCGTGTCAAATACCGCACTGCCAAGAACTGACCATGACCCAGTCGAACCAGGCCGCGCCGCAGATCCCCGAGCCACGTGTGCTGCTGGTCACCAAGGGCCTCGACCTGGGGGGCCTCGAGCGGATCGTCGCCGACCTCGCGATCGGGCTGAGTGGCCGGGGCATGTCGGTCGAGGTTGCGGTCGTCAACCCCGACCGCGACCGGTTGGCACCCAGCATCGAAGCGGCCGGTGTGGTCGTGCACCGTCTGGGAGGTTCCGACCGGGTGGGTATCGGCGCGGCGCGCCGCCTCGTTGGCCTCGTGCGCAGCGGGCGGTACGACGTGGTGCACGTGCACAGCCCGCTGTTGGCGCCGGTGGTGCGACTTGCCGGCGGGGGAGCGGCCGTAGTCACGACCTCCCACAGCCTGTGGCCATCGTTCCACCCCGTCACCCGTGCCGTATGGCGAGCCACAGCTCGCCGCGATGCGGCGACGATCGCCGTGTCGGCCGTCTCCGCGGCGACGCTGCCGTCCCGCGTCGGCGCCCGAGCCGTGGTGGTGCCGCACGGGATCGACCCGGCACGCGTCGAGGTAGCGCTCGCCGCGGCGGCATCCGATCGACGTGACGGCCCGATGGCGGTGATCGCCGTTGCCAGCCACCGCGACGCGAAGAACTACCCCAACCTGCTGCAGGCGATCAGGGTTGCCGTCGACAACAGCGCCGAGCTCACCCTCACGTGCGTGGGGGAGGGAGACGCGCTGTCTAAGCACCGGGCACTGGCCCACGCCCTCGGGCTCGACGGCGTGGTCACGTTCGAAGTACCCACCGAGCACATCCTCGAACGCATGGCGGCCGCCGACGTACTCGTCGTCGCCAGCGACTACGAGGGCCAACCGATCGTGGTCGCCGAGGCGTTGGCGCTGCACAAGCCGGTCGTCGCCACCGCCGTCGGCCGTGTGCCCGAGATGGTGAACCCGTCGGTCGGCCGTGTCGTGCCACCCGGCGACGCCGACGCGCTCGGTGCCGCCCTCGCCGAGCTCGCCGCCTCGCCCGAGACGCGGGCCGAAATGGCCAGCGCCGCCGCCGAGCAACCCCTGTCGTGGACCCTCGACGACGTGCTCGACGCACACCAGGCCCTCTACGCGAGGCTCGGCCGCTCCGTATAACGCTGATACCACACGGAGTGATCGACCGTTCACTGGGTATCCACGATCCCGCGACCTGCCACAACTACCGTTTGCTCGGAGGAGACGACGGTTTGGATCGACGCGAGGCACTGCAGAAGATGGCCGTGGGCGGGGCTGCATTTGTGGGCACCACCATGGTGCTCTCGTCGCGTGCCTTCGGCCTCGCCGACCCGATCCCACCTGCGGTTCCGGTCTACACCGCGGTGATCAGCGCCACGAACAACAAGCTGATCAACGTCACGCTGGGCCCAGGAACGGCCATCTGCGAACCCACCGCAAGCAGCCCGACCACCGCATCTGTGCCCAACTCGCAGTTCGTGGTGGTCGGAACTCCCAACCGTGCCTCGGCGACGCCGCCGACCGCGAGCCTCACACCTGGCGGAACCCACTCGTTGGTGATCACCAAGACGCAGAACGGCAACTCGTCGATTGCGATCGAGTTCCGCGCCCGCTACCGCTGCACGCAGGGTGCGACGACCACCGAGGTCTGCCGTAGTTGGGTGCTGACGTTTGCCAAGCCGGGCAACTCATGGGGCAGCGCCGGAGCGCCATTCACCCCGTTGTTGAGCGCCCCCGGCCTCGTCTGCCCCGTCTGACGGCGGTCGGGCTCGACCTGCAGGCCCAGATCATGAGATCGACGCGGAGAACTGACGTGGGCTGCGCTGTTGCGCACTGCGTCCTTCGTCGAGCCGCTGGGGCCTGGCACAATGGATCAATGCACGTTCGCGCTTCCCATGACTGCCATGGCTGACTTGCGTTCACACAGCCTGCCGGACGAACTGCCGGCGTGCCACCCGGACCTGGAGGTGGCAGGATTCGAAGGCGAGCTCGTGGTGTTCGATACGCGTACCAATCAGGTACACATGATTCGCGACACGTTTGCAGTGGTGTTCGATGCCTGTGACGGCACGACAGCGTCGAGCGCGCTCGTCGACGAGTTGGTTGACGGCGGGATCAGCTCGACAGGTTGACGCAGAAGGCCTGATCTCAGGGGTGTTGACGCAGCTGGCGAACCTTGGGCTGCTCGAGGGCACCACACCGGGCAAACCTCCACCCTGCGTCGGATGCCGCGGTGGTGGCCCGGTATCGGTGCCGCTCGGCGCCGATTGATCCGCTGATGACACGGCCGTATGTGATCGACGCTTTCGGCGTGGGCATCGAGCTGCGCGGTCGCAGCCGAGCAGCGGCTGTGCTTCGTGGTGCGTGCGCTGATATCGCCGGCAACGACACGACGGAACCAGTACACGTGCTGCGAATCGTTCACCGTGCGCCACATAGCTGGACCGTTCGAGTCGATGACATTGTGCGCGTCGCGCGTGTCAGCCGATGGGCTGCGTTGAGCGATGCGACTGCGGCGATCGCCGAGTTGGCGACGTCAGCGGTGATCGACACCGACACCGTGCTCCAAGCAGGCGCGGTGCAGATCGATGACCACGCCGTGGCGTTGATCGGCTCGCAACTCGCTGTCGGGTCGCTTCTGACGGCCCTCGGTTCCCTCGGTCACAGTTACATCGCCAACGGTGTCGTGGCAATCGAACCAACCGGCGTCGTGCGGCCGTTCCATGCCCAGTTCGCATGCAGGCGAGCCAGGGCCTTGGGGTCGCCACCCGACACCGAGGACGTCGGTCGAGCGATCCGGTTCGCATTGGTCGCGGGGTGTCGATGTCAACCGGTGCGCCGCTCGGTCTGATCGCTTTTGTCGATCGTGGCGGCAGTTCGGGATCGACCGAGTCGTTGTCACCCGCCGTGGCTTTGTCGCATTTGGCGAATCACGCCGCAGCAGCGGTCGGCCACGAACGGGTCATGTTCAGACGACTCAACCAGTTGGTGCGGCGGAACCCGGTCATCGCCATGTCGGCTGTCGATGCAGCCCAGGCTGCTGCAGCGTTTCGAGCAGCGTTGGCGCAGGCCCGTCAGTAGGAGACTGGGCTATCGATGAATCATTGTTGGGTCGTCGAGCTCGGCCAGCAGCCTGACGATCGCCTCGGTTGCATCGCCGCGAGGGCCGGCGACTGACGGCGCCCTACGGACGATCGCCAAGGCGGCGTCGAGCGCCTCGTCGGGACGTGATCGGGCGCACACGGTGTTGGCCAGCAGCCCCACGACCGCCTCAGCGCCACTGATCGGACCCCATGACGCCGATACCGAAGCATCGTATCTGACCAATGCAACGAGGCCGACGGCGATCGGGTCGCTGTCGACCACGAGGTCGAGCCGATCGACGCCGCCACCGGGCCGTTTGACCCGAACCGGCCGACGCCAACCCGTGACGAGACCGGTCGAGGGGTCGACGAGCGTGTACTCGTCGGTGAGCACTTTGGCGCCGGCCTTCGCCGCGGCGACGCAGAGCGAACTCTTGCCGACGCCCGAGGGCCCGGGCACCAAGATCGCCGAGGGCCCTCGGGCGACGACGGCCGCGTGCGTCGCAACCCGGTCGGTCAGCCGCTCGGCAGCGAAGAGAGACAGCTCCGATTCGACTCGATCCCAACCGCCCCAGGACGGCAAGCCGGTCCACCGTGACCTCGGCTAGATCCCGATTGGTCGACGCGCGAACCGACAACTGTCGTGCGCGTGGCCCGGGCGGTTCGTCGAGCGGGCCAAGCCCCAAGGCGGCCAACACTCCGGAAGTTGGCCAGCGATCGAGCGATCGACGGCGATCTCGACGACCGCTCCGTCGTCTGCTACACCCCATACACGCGTGCGAGGGGTTCGCTCGAATCCCGCTCGTTGATCGAGCGATCCGGATGTGCGCCAGGCAAATCCGGAACGACCACGAAGCGATTGTATAGGACCTCACTGGCCTGCATCGTGGATGCTCTGTTACCCTTCACCTCTTTCCAGAGGTTGGGAGTGCCGTGAAGCTGCAAATTCCGCATCACATGCGAGTCGAACGAGTCGATGACGAAATCATCGTGCTCGATCGCGCCGGTGCGGTTGTCCGTCACGCTACCGGTGATGCAGTCGAAGCATTGCGCCTGGCCACCGACGGCATCGACGATTCCGAGATCCCACCACGTCTAGCTGGCGCTATGGCGTCGCTCGTCGACGCAGGTGTGGTGACCGCCTCAACCTGGTCGCGTCGCAAACTCTTGATGATGGGCGCCGCCGGAGTCGCCGGCGCCGGCATCATCACCGTCGCCACGCCTCTGCCGGCGGCCGCCGCGGCGTCCTCCTGCACCGCTGCCGACGGCGATATGACCGCCGGGCCCGGTGACAATCTGGCCACTCCGGTCACCTACAGCACCGGGCATCTATAGCCTCAAGACCGGGACGATGGTCACCATGGTCACAGTCTCTGCTTGGGGTGGCGGTGGTGGTGGCGGTGGCTCTGTCAACAATGCCGGTGGTGGTGGTGGCGGCGGCGGCGGCTTCTCCCAGAGCAGTCTGACCGTAGCGCCATGCACCACCTACACGATCGTCGTCGGCGCTGCCGGTGCTGCCGGTGCTGCCGCGGCGGCTGGTGGCGCAGGGGAAATTCCACGTTCGCCACCACTTCAGTGGTAGCAATCGGCGGGTCCGGAGGGGCTTCCGACATGGGGACCGGCGGCGGAGCCGGAGGCGCGGGCGGCGTGAGTGGCACGGGCACGATAGCCACGACTGGTGGGGCAGGCGGCATGGGCGGGACAATGGATCAGGGCGGTGGCGGCAGCGGCGGCAGCGGCGGCGCAACGACAGGTGGTGGTGCTGGTGGTGCGAGCACAAGCGCCGCCGGCGGCACGGCCGGCGCGGCGGGAACGGGCACCCCAGCCGGCGCCGCGGGAGCGGCGGGGGGCAACGCTTTGGCGGCTGGCATGGCCGGCAACGCTCCGGGCAGTGGCGGGAGTGGCGCGGGGGCGGCCAACCCCAACCTCGCCGGCGGTGTCGGCGCCCCTGGCCGAGTCACGATCAGTTCGCCGTAGCGTCGTGTTCTAGGCGATGCCTAGAACGCTGAAGATCCCGGTCCGGCGCACGATCGCCGCCTCGATGCGCCCCCGGGCGATTCTTCGAGCTTCGACCGGGTCGCTGACGACCACCCAGTCTTCTCGCAGCTGGCGTCCTTGTCGGTCGAGCGTCGCCAAGACGTCTTCGATCAGAATGTCCACCGTGGTGGCTTCATCGTCCCAGAGCAGTCCGATAGCCAGCATCTCGACGTACTCGCTGGTTACGGCTGCCCCTGTCGCCGGGGCAATGAGGCATTCGTGGGCACCCCCCATCGCGTTTTCATCGATCAGCACCCGGTTCAATCGCCTCGCCCCGTCATAGCTGGGCTGATTCATCGGATCCGTGACCATCGGGGCTGCGTATGCCCCTGCTACGAGGATGGAAAATGCTGCGATCGCGTCCCGCAACTCGAGGGAGCCGAACTCTCGTATGCCCGCGATATCCAGTGATCGCTCACTCAGAGCCGCCAACAACGGCTCGTAGAAGTCACTGCTCAATGCGGCGTTTCCTGCTGGCACCGGCACCGATGCGCCTTCCGCGAATGACTTGTCGAGGCCGACCAGCGTCAAGTCGTGCATCCATCGTTCCTGCTCAGGTGTGGTCGTTGGGGCAAGGCCGCGCCTGAAGAGATCGCGTCGAAGCGGCCGCTGGGCCGCGAGGTCGCGCATCATCTCGCGCAGTGTTGTATCCGAGGTCGAGGTCACGAGGTCGGCTAGCTGGGGCGGTACCCAGAAGTCGGAAACGTGATCGACCGGATCGATGGATCCAACGTAAGAACATCGCGCTCGCGACATCTCTCTCGCCACTTCGTCGAACATCAGAGGCCGGAAGTGGGATCCTGCGTATTCGTGGACCGCATAACGAACGTCAGCGTCGGGTAATGATGCCAACTGGCGTGCCTCGTGAGGGCCGATCGGGAAGTAGCGGGCGCCGCCATCGGCAAGGCGCTGTATCGCGTTCGACCGCGTCGGGAAAAGCGAGGTCGCTGCGGCGGCCATCGACCTCGGTGTACAGCCGCATTGCCTCTGCAAGTGGAACCATCGAGGCCCATCCGGTTGGCACCTCGTAGCTGACGTATGCCAGGCCGCCGGGGCGTAGGCGCCGACGGATGAACTCGACGATGTGGCGCTGATTCGCGGCCGAGATCCAGCTGTAGACGCCGTGGACCACCACCACATCAACCTCGGAGGGGCCGAGCCGCTCGTCTCGGGCAGCCTCCTCAAAGGTCGCTTCGTCGAAGGTGCAGTTGGTGAGCTCAGCCTTGCGGGCGAGGTTGCGCGACCGCTCCACGTGGGCAGGATTGAAGTCGCAGCCCCACACTTCGGCGTTGGCGTTCGCTGCCGCGACCATGCACGCCGACAGGCCGCTCCCACTCCCGAGTTCGGCCCACACGAGTGGGCGGGATTGGTCAAGTGGCGGTTGACCGTTGAGCACACAGGCCATCGAGAACCATGCCGGGCAGAGATCGGTCGTGATCGGCTCTATGTAGGACACATCTACGACATAGCCATCGTCCCACGCTGCCTCCGAAACCGATGTAACGCGTTGCGGAGTCACGCCGAGACCTGGCTGAAATCATCGTCGGCTCGTTCCGTTACGGCGGTACCGATCTTCGGGACGGCGCGCCACCTGTCGCAGTCGGCTCGTCCCGCGGCCAGCACCTTGTTCAGTGCCTCGCACGCATCGGCTGTGCTGTTGTGAATACCCCCGGCAATGGCCGGGTGCATCTGGCCGGCGTCGAGCAGCAACTGCAGTGCGGCGATGTGATCGTCGCCGAGCGCACGTATCAGTTCTGCGCCAGTCAGCGATCCATCCTGGGCACGCCGCCACGTGTCGAGGTCGAGGTCGACGGCGCACGGAGTTCCTGGCGCCGCGAGTCCGACGAACTCCACGAGCTCGAGCGTGTCTACTCTCTCGACGGTCGGGAGGGTAGCAAGCCCTCGACGGAACAGGTCCATTCTGGTCAGAGGCCGAGCTGCAACGTCGCGGTAGGTCTCGCGCAACAGGGGGCTCCCTGCGTCGGCGACCAGCTCCTGCAATCCGATCGGGATGTCGAGATCGAGTTCGTCGAGCAGGCGCGCACTACTGATGTATTCGCAGCCGGCACGTGCGATTGCCCGGCTCAGCTGGGGGTGCGACATCGGGCGGAACTCGCCGGAGAGGTACTCGGAGACGATGACTCGCTGGGTCGGTCGTTGCCAGCTCGTCGAGCCATTTTCCGACTGCCGGACGTTCCGTGAGGTGTTTGGCGCCACCTTTGCGAAGCTGGTCGAGCAGATCGAGCACATGTGGCACCAAACCGTCCGGGTGGCCGATGTAACGCTGCGCGACGTGGCGCATGATGCGCTGGACCGGTGCGATCTCGATCCAACCGACGGTGGTCTTGTAGGTGACGCACACCAGACCACCGGGGCGCAGACTGTGGTGGATCGCGTCGATGATCTCGGTTCTGAGCGCGTCGGACGCTGCCACCATGATGTCCTGCACGATCACGATGTCAGCGAGTTCACCGCCGAGGTCGATTCGGCAGACCAGGACGCTCGTGCACGTACATGTTCGCGAGTCCCGCCTCGTCACGAAGTCGGCGGGTCGCCTCGACGTGCGCCGGCTTGGGATCCCAGGCCCACACCTCGGCGTGCGGATGGACCGCTGCGACGACAGCGCTCGTGACGCCGGTTCCGCAGCCGAGATGTACGTAGCGGAAAGGCCGCGCGAGGTCGGGTGGACGCTGTGCGGCCAGAAGACTGGTCGTTGCCAGCCAGGTGGGCGTCAACTCGCGCCGGAATGTCAACGCCGAGGAGGCGGCGAAGGTCTGTGCTCGCCCGTCAACTTCGACGTCAGGCGACGGTGATGCGTTCATTCTGTTCTCATCTTGCCCGCGGGGCCGCGACTCGGGAATGCATGCGGCTGATTCTTTGTCGGGCGAGCTCATCAGAAACGAGCCCTGACGATGGCGGCCCCCGATCTCAGATGTTGCGGCCAGGTCCGCTGACGGAATCGCAAGCTCGCTCGCGATGGGGCAGCGAGTCCGGCCAGGAAGCGGACCTGGTCGATGAAGGAGAGCGCCGCCAGTACGCTGAGGCCTTCGGGGGCCCAACCCTCGGCGGACTCTGCCATGTAGCCGAAGGCTCGCCGTTGAGCCCGGTCAGGCACGAAGTCCGCTGGCCCATGGGCCAGATTCGTGGCTGGGCGTCGAGGCGCAGCTCGGACCACGTGGTCCGACGGCTTCAGCGAGGACCAGGTCCACGCCGTCGCGTCGGGCCCGCTCGAACGAGCGTCTGCCAGTCGGCGCCGCTGATCAACACCAGCTGGGCGACATCGCGACGGGCTCGAAGGCCCGAGCCTCTGCCCAGCACGGCGTGGCAGCATGCGTGCAGCAAGCGGCCCTCGCGATCGAGTCCGTGTGCAGTGACCCCGCCGAGGTCGAACGGTTCGCTCTGCGCTCGACCAGAGATCGTCATGGTCGATCTTCTCGCCGAAGTAGCCGCCGGTGATGCCCAGGTGCAGGTCGAGTTCGCCGCCCGACGGCGCGTAGAGCATGATCGCTTTGCCGAACCGGTGCTCCCACCAGCCGCGCACTGGTGGCTCGGCACGCCGGAACCCGGCAGCGATCAACGCCGATCAGGGCCGGTTTGTAGTCCGGCCCGACGGATCAGCAGGTCGGCGTCGCCGTACACGCGCTCGGCTGGGTCTTCGTGGTCGAGGTGGGCGATCGCGACGCCTTTCAAGACTCGTGCCTCAACCCCCGCCCGGCTCAACGCGTCGAGCGCCAGCACCGCCGTCTCTTCTGATACGCAGGCACGTGCGCAGCGCCGCCGACAGACCGTCGCGAGCGGCCTCGACCTGCTGCTCGTCGCCCTCGATCGCGCCCGCTTCGATCGCCGACCACAACAGGCCCTGCACGCGGTGCTGGGCGGCGAGCGAGATCACCTCGGCCGTGAGCCCCGGCACCTCACCGGTCTCCGGCAACCGGGCTGGCCCCGGCAGGCCGTAGGCGACCGCTACCCGCAGGGCGTCGAGTGCTTCGCTCATTGCACCATCTCCGCCAACGCGTCGACGGCGGCGAACGAATCCTCGTAGCCGATGGTGACCGACCCGTACCTCGCGAACCAGCTGATCGAGGCGTCGGAACATCGGACGTTCGACACCCTCGGTGCCGAGGCTCAGGTTGGCCAGCCGCACGAGCGCATCGGCGGGGGCGACGTCACCGAGCTCAACAGGGCCGGGGCGGCGATGCGACGAAGGCCAACAGCCGCAGCGGCGCCGCACTGGCCAACCGTGCCGTGACGACCGACCGTCCACGGGTACACCTCGCTGAAGGCGTCATCCGGGTGGGGCGGGATCGGTACCCCGATCGCCGCCGCGCCCTTCGTGCGCAGGCCGATCGGGCGGTAGTACGGGCGCACCGAGTAGTCGGCCGGGTCGACCACGCACACCTCGTCGGCCAGGTAGCCGTGACCGCGCAACACCGCTGCCGCGACGAGGGTCGACTTGCCGGCGCCGCTGACTCCGGTCACGGCGATCGCGTTGCCGTCCACCTCGAAGGCGCCGGCGTGCAGCACGGTTCGCTCGGCCGACACCGAAGCTGCCGCTTGCCGGTTGATCTCGATGATCGATTCGGCCAGCGCCACCACCGACGTCACCGACCACCGAGCCGCCCGCACCGAGCGACACGTGCCACGCGCCGTCGTCCGTGGGCCGCCACACGATCTCGGTCACTTCGTCGCCGTCGTCGTCATCGGCGGCGGCGAGGTCGGCGAAGAGATCCTCGAACATCGTCGCGATCGGGTCGGGGGCGACGATCCGCACCCGGGCATCGAGTGCCTGGATCAGCACCGACCTCGGCGACGCCGTCAACTCCATGTCGTCAGCCACCGGAGATAGCGGTCGAACCAGCCGTTCCACACCTGCTCGCGATCGAACGTGGCCCGCACCCATTCGGCGCCCTCCGCGCCCAGCTCGGCCCGGCGCGCCGGATCGTCCACGAGCTCGGCCAGCGCCGTCGGCGAACGCCGACTCGTCGCCGGTCGGCACCAGCACACCTGTCGCTCCGTCTCGCACCGCGTCGACGGTGCCCGTGGCTGCATAGCCGACGACCGGAACACGGCACAGCTGGGCCTCGAGCGGCACATTGGGGAGGCCCTCGCGATACGACGGGAACGCCAGCACGTCCATCGCCCGGTAGGCGACACCGGTGTGCTCCAGCCACGGCACCACGGTGACCTGATAGCCGCCCTCGATCGCGGCCCGCACGTCGGGCGGCACCGGGTCGCCGTCCTCGAACTGGCCGACCAGCAGCAGGTGCAGGTCGGGCCGGGTGGCGCGCAGCGAGTTGACGGCGTGCACGAGATCGGCGATGCCCTTGTCGTGCGTGAACCGGCCGACGAACCCCACCACCATCACATCGGCGGGCACGCCGAGCTGCCGGCACGCCTCGCTGCGGGAGGGGAGTGCGTCGTCGGCGAAGCGTGCCACGTCGATGCCGTTGCCCGAGCCGGCGCCGATCACCTCGCCACCGTCCGCTCCCACCACGCCGGCCCACTCGCCGACCGCCATCAGGCTGGCGCTGTTGAACACGACCTGGCTCGCGGCGCCGCCGGCCACCCGCTCGAGCCGGCGGTACACGCGTCGCCGCCAACCCGTCGCCGTCTCGAATCGGAAGCCGCGCACGACGTACACCCGCACCGGCACCCGGCAGAAGCGGGCGGCGATCATCCCCAGCAAGCCGGCCTTCGGCGTCGAGGCATTGACGATGTCGGGGCGCAGCCGGCGGATCAGCCGGATCGTCGCCCACAGCGCCCGCAGGTCGCGCAACGGCGACGGTTCGCGCACGAACGGCAGGTTCTCGACGGGCACGCCCTCGTCCCATGCGCCCGGTTTCGGCGCCCCCGGCGTGGCCAATCGCGTCGCCGCCGTCACCTCGAAGCCCTGGCCGGCCAGGAAGCCGAGCTGGCCGCGCACCAGCACGGCCGAGATCTCGTCGGTCAGTAGGTACAGGACCCGTGGCGGCCCCGCGTCGTCAGAGCGTTTCACCGGTGAACTCGAGGCCGCGCAGGAGGTTCTTGGCGTCGAACACCAGCTGCGAGCTGGCGGCGATGACGGCCGGGTCGAACTCGGGGTGGTCGACCAGCACCACCACCAGGTCGGCGAACGCCAGCTCGTCGGCGTCGAACGGCACCATCGGGTACCGGACATGCTGGGCGTTGACGTCGGGGATGTACGGGTCGCAGATCTGTACCTCGGCCCCGCTCGCCGCCAGCCGGTCGGCGACGTGCACCGACGGGCTTTCGCGCCAGTCGCTGGTGGCCTTCTTGTAGGCCAGGCCGAGCAGCAGCACCCGACTGCCGTTGAGCGGCTTGCGCTGGCGGTTGAGCATCGCCGTCACCCGCTCGTGCACGTAGTCGGGCATGTGCTCGTTGACGTCGTTGGCCAGCTCGACGAACCGGAACGTGTGGCCGAGGTGCTGCTTGACCCGCCACGCCAGATAGCTCGGGTCGATCGGCAGGCAGTGGCCGCCGACCCCCGGGCCGGGCGTGAACTTCATGTACCCGAACGGCTTGGTGGCCGCCGCGTCGATCGCCCGCCACACGTCGACGTCGAGGTCGCGGGCGAACATCGCCAGCTCGTTGACCAGCGCGATGTTGACGTGACGGAACGTGTTCTCCAGCAGCTTCACCAGCTCGGCCTCGGCACAACTGCCGACCGGCACCGTCTGGTCGACCAGCGCCGAGAAGAACGCATCGACGACCGCCAGCGAGGCGTCGTCGGCGCCGCTGACCACCTTGGGGGTGTTGACCAGGCCGTGGGTGAGGTTGCCCGGGTCGATGCGTTCGGGGGAGTAGCCGACGAAGAAGTCGCCGGGCGCCAGCGCCGAGCCCTCGGACAGGATCGGCAGCAGCAGCTCGGTCGTGGTGCCCGGATAGGTGGTGCTCTCGAGGATCACGCAGGCACCGGGGCGCAGATGGCGGGCCAGGTCGGCGCCGGCCATCTCGATGTACGACAGGTCGGGCGCCGAGTCGCGCAACGGCGTCGGCACGCTGATCACGGCGACGTCGAACCCGGCCAGATCGGCGGGGTCGGTGGTGGCGCGATAGCCGGCCCCGAGCGCGCTCGTCAGCTCGGCGTCGGACACGTCGCCGACATAGCTCTCGCCGGCCTGCAACGCCTGCACCCGCTCGGCCGACGCGTCGTAGCCGACCACCGGGAACCCCATCGCCACCGCTCGCATCGCCACCGGCAGACCGACATAGCCCTGCCCGACCACGACCACCTTGGCCGTACGGGCCGCTATCAACTCGATCGCCCCACGCTGGTTGCTCACGCCCTGCCCTGCTTCCCGGTAGTTGTCGTGCTGGTCGGCCGAGCGGGCACACCCGCCACCGTCACGCCCGGTTCGACATCGGCGATCACCACCGCACCGGCGCCCACGAAGGCTCCGGCGCCGACGGTGACACCCGGCAACACGTTGGCGCCGGTGCCGATCGTCACGGCCTCGCACAGGTGCACGTTGCCGCTGACCGTGGCGCCCGGATACACGCTGGCGAAATCGTCGAGCACCGAGTCGTGGCCGATCGTCGAATTGACGTGCAGGTCGACGTGGCGACCGAGCGTGATGTTGGTCGTCACCCTCGCACCCGCCGCCAGGATGCACCCCTCACCGATGCGATTGTCGCCACCGACGGTCGCCATCGGGTGCACGAGCGTGGTCGGGGCACAGCCGGCCGCCGTGAGCTTGGCGTCGAGCGTGCGGCGCACCGCCCCCGATCCGATCCCGATCGCGAACCCGATCCGCTCACGATCGGGGTGCCGAGCGAGTACGTCGCTGGCCCCCAGGAACGCGATGCCCTGGCGGGCCAGCAGCGGATGATCACCCGGCGAGTCGTCGACGTAGCCCACCAATTCGAACTCGGCGCCCGCCGCGTCGAGAGCCACCACGATGTCGTGCACCTCACGCCCGAACCCGCCGGCGCCCACCAGCACGAGCCGCGCCCGAACAGGGTTGTCGCCAAGCGTCGCCACGGCCGACCAACCTACCCGTCGATGACCCCCGCGGTTGGGAGTTGCGCCTGGCACAACTCCCAACTCACGTTCGTTGCGTACAGTGCGGCCATGAGCGGTTCGCGTTGGCTGAGTTCGCGCACGAAGCGTGGGTTCGACGTCGTCGCCGCCACCGTCGCCCTCGTGCTGGTCTCGCCGGTGATCGTCGTGACCGCGCTGCTGGTGCGGCTGCGACTGGGCTCGCCGGTGATCTTCCGGCAACAACGCGCCGGCCGCCACGGCGTTCCGTTCGAGGTCGTCAAGTTCCGATCGATGACCGACGCCCGCGGTCCCGACGGCGAACTGCTGCCCGACGCCGACCGGCTGCCCGCCTTCGGGCACATGCTGCGCGCCACCAGCCTCGACGAGCTGCCACAGCTGTGGAGCGTGGTGCGCGGCGACATGAGCCTGATCGGGCCGCGCCCGCTGCCGATGAAGTACGTCGCGCGCTACACGCCCGAGCAACGCCGCCGGCTGGAGGCGATCCCGGGTGTCACCGGCTGGGCGCAGGTGCAGGGCCGCAACGCGATCTCGTGGCCCGACAAGCTGGCGTTCGACGTGTGGTACGTCGACCACGCCAGCTGGCGCCTCGACGCCAAGATCGTGGCGCTCACCGTGCGGGCCGTGTTCGGCGGCGGCGGCATCACCGCCGACGGCCACGTCACGATGCACGAGTTCATGGGCACGGAGCGCCCCGACGTCACCGGCGAGACGTGATCGCGGCGGCGGTCAGCGTGGCGACCCGCTCGACCTGGGCGTCGGTCAACACGCTGCCGCTGGGCAGGCACAAGCCGTGCTCGAACAACCGTTGGCTGGTGCCGTCGACCCGCGCCGGCGCGCCGGCGAACACCGGTTGCAGGTGCATCGGCTTCCACAGCGGTCGGCTCTCGATCTCGGCGGCATCGAGCGCGGCCTGCACGGTGTCGCGCAGGGCCGGGTCGTCGAACGTCACGCACGTCAGCCAGCCGTTCCAGCCACCCCACGGCGCGACCGGCATGAACGACAGCCCCGGCAGGTCGGCGAACCGCTCTCGGTAGAAGCCGTTGATCGCCAGGCGCCGCTGCGACATCTCCGCCAGCCGCGCCAGCTGAGCGCGGCCCATCGCCGCCAGCAGATTGCTGAGCCGGTAGTTGAAGCCGACGTCGGTGTGCTCGTAGTGCACCACCGGCCGGCGGGCCTGGGTGGCCAGATACCGCACCCTGTCGGCCGCCTCGACGTCGGGCGACACGAACGCCCCGCCGCCCGAGGTGGTCATGATCTTGTTGCCGTTGAACGAGAACAGCCCCATCGCACCCAACGTGCCCGCCGGCCGGCCGCGATAGGTGGCGCCGAGCGCCTCGGCGGCATCCTCCACCACCGGCACGCCGTGGCGGTCGCAGATCGCGACGATCTCGTCGTAGTCGGCGCACTGGCCGTACAGGTCGACCACCACGACCGCTGCCGGCAGGCGATGCTCGAAGGCGGCCGCGGTGAGCTCGTCGGCCAGCAGCGCCGGGCTCATGTTCCACGACACGTCGTCGCTGTCGATGAAGCGCGGCCGCGCCCCGGCGTACACGATCGCGTTGGCCGAGGCAGCGAACGTGAACGACGACACGTACACCTCGTCGCCCGGCTGCACGCCCAGCACCAGCAACGCGAGGTGCAGCGCCGCCGTGCCACTCGACAGTGCCACTGCGCCCGGCCAACCCGTGAGTGCCGCGAGGTCGGCCTCGAACGCGTCGAGCTCGGGCCCGGCGGGTGCCACCCAGCCGCTGTCGAACGCACGCAGCAGGGCCTCGCGCTCGGCGCTGCCGACGTCGGGTGAGCTGAGGAAAATGCGTTCGGGCATGGCGTGAATCCGAGCTGGTGACGAGGGTCGGGTAGGCGGCAGGTTACCGGCCGGCGATCACGGGGCCGAAGATCACAGGGCTCGCCACTCGAAGCGCGCGATACCGGTCGCCGCATCGGCGAACTCGACCAACGGCAGCCCGCCCGCGTCGACCACCTCGATGTCGTAGACGGCCTTCGTCGACAGCGGCTGCGTGCGCACCACCAGCTCGTACGCAGGCAAGTCGGCGTCATCGCTCGCAACGTCGCTGTCGAACGCGGCGTCGGGCGTAGGCAGCGAACCGGCGATCGACAGGCGCACGGTGCGCGATTCGCCGGACGGGATCACCAGCTGGGTGGTGGAGGTGCTCCACCCCGACTCGGTGCCGAGTTCCATCTCGACCCGCTCGCCATCGACCGTGGCCCCGACGAACGGCAGCGCCGTGTAGAACGAGACCAGCGTGCGGTTCGTGCCCACCGGGTCGCCCACGTAGTTGTCGATCACACCGCTCGGCAGCCCCGACGTCGGGGCGCTGTTGGCGAACGTCGCCTCGATCGTGCCGGTCAGCACCCGGGTCACCGGGTCGAACTCGGCGCGGTACTCGATCGTGCGGTCGAGGTAGACGTCGAGCTTGTTGGCACCGGCGTTGTTGACGATCACCGACAACCCGTCGGCCGACCCGAGCGGCGGGAGCGCGCCCGTCATGCCGAGCGCCTCGAACAGCGCCTGCTCGTCGGGATCGCGGGCCCACGCCACCAGACGCCCGGCGTCGGCGAGCGGGCCGAGCTTGTCGGCCAGCACCGTCGGCCCGGGCAACGCACCGTCGAGCAGCTCGTCGAGGGTGGTCTCGGCCACCTCGGCCAGCAGGTCGATCCGGCCGGTCGTGTCGTCGATCAGGTACTGGTCGAACAACAGGAACTGCACCACGTTGTCCTCGGTCAACTGCTGGTCGGTGCCCTCGATCGAGATCGGCCCCGTGAACCCGATCAGCGCCTCGAGCACGTAGGGGTCCATGGCGAGCACGCCGTCGACCTGCGAGCCGCCGCTCTGCGGGTAGAGCTCGGCGATCACCTGCGCCGTCGACGGGAAGTTCGGCGAGATCGTCACGTTCGACCACGGCACCGGCCCGGTGGTGCCGTCGGGGGTGTTCGTGAACCCGTACCGGCCCCAACGCGCCAGCCACTCGTCGGGCCCCGTGACCCGACGAGTGTCGTCGCCGCCGGCATTCAGCTCGGCGGTGCGCCCGAACTCCGAGAGCGTGAGCTGCCCATCGATCGCGGTCAGCTCGGCGTAGTTGCCCATGAAGCCGCCCAGGCCGCGGGCCTCCGCCGGCGTCGTGAACGCCACGAAATAGCGCTGCGTGCCCTCGCCGCCCAACAGGCGCGGCGCCAGCTGCAGGGCCAGCACAGCCGTATCGAAGCGGTCGATGTTCTCGTCGAACTCGATGCGGGCGCTGTCGAGCCGATTGTCGACGGTGGGCAGCAGCCACGGCGACGACACGTCGTCGATCGTGGTGCGCAGGTCGACCAGCGCGTCGTAAGCGGCCACCACGGGGCCGCTGACCTCGTCGAGCGCGTCGAGGTCGAGGCGGCCGCCCGACACCCGCAATGCATCGGAATCGACGAACAGCGACGTGTTCGCCAGCTCGGTCGACACTCGCTGCGACGCCTTCGCCACGTCGGCCACGGCCCGGCGGTTCTGGGCGGCGACGGGCACCAGATCGGCCGGCCACACCCACGGGCGGTCGACCGCCGTCGCGGCCGCACCGAACGCATCCGCCGATTTGGTGAACGCCTCCGATGCCGCGACGTACTCGCCGTCGCGCAACAGGTCGATGCCGTCACCGAACAATTCCTGACCGGTGGCGACGTCGCTGCGCGCCGACAGGGCGGACAGGCCGGCCACCGCGGCCGCCACGACTGCCACCCCGGCCGTCACAGCGAGCGTCCACAGCACCACGCGGCGAACACGGCCGTGGCGCCGGCCCAGGCCGGTCACGACCACGAGCAGCGACAACCCGACACCGGCAACCGCCGTGAGCCCGAAGATCTCCGAGAAGTCGGAGCGACACAGCACGTTGAGCCCCACGCCACCCACCAAGCCGCGCACCAGGCTGAGATCGCGCCGGCGGGTACCCACCCACAGCCCGAGCACGCAGGCCGCCGCTCCGAAGGCGATCGTGACCGGCTGCGTGGCGAGCACCGCACCGGCGCCGGCCAGCAGCGTCGGGGCCCACCACGGAGCGGCCGCCGCCGTCCACGTGACGAACCCGACCGCCAGCGCCACCACGATCGCGTCGAACGGCTGCGCTCCGGTGGGGGAGAGATCGGAGAGCGCGGCCGCGATCGCCGCCGCTGCCGCGATCGCCACCGCCGTGCGGTCGTCGACCCGGGTGCGTTTCACGCCGCACCGTCACACGCCGCGCCGGGCATCGAATGCAACACGGAAGTCGAGGCTACGCGACGTTGGTCGGGAGATCGGTCAAGGCGATCGTGCGCATGTCGGCGAGTGTCGACACGACGCCACCCTGCATCTCGATCGTCGGAGTCAGCGGCGGCACCTGCACGTGGGTGATCAGCGGATGTGACGTGCGCTGGCCGGACTCGGCGATCGAGATCAGGTCTTCGTGCATCTTCTCGTTCGGGCGCAGGCCCGTGAACACGATCTCGAGCGGCGGGTCGTAGTCGGAGGCGATCCGCATGGCGACGTCGGTGATCTTCACCGGCTGACCCATGTCGAGGATCATCACCTCGCCGGGGCGTCCGATCGCACCCGCCTGCACGATCAGACGCGAGGCCTCTTCGATCGTCATGAAGTAGCGCGTGATGTCGGGATGGGTGACCGTCAACGGGCCGCCCGCTGCGGCCTGTGCCTCGAACACCTTGAGCACCGACCCGTTCGAGCCCAGCACGTTGCCGAACCGCACCGACACACAGTTGGTGGTGCCCTGGTGGGCGGCGTCGGCCGTGAGCCGTTCGGTGATGCGCTTGGTCCACCCCAGCACGCTGGTGGGGTTGGCCGCCTTGTCGGTGCTGACGTTGACGAAGCGACCGACGTCGTGCATCCGGGCCGCGACCAGCAGGTTGAGCGTGCCGCACACGTTGGTCTTCCAACCCTCCGCCGGGTGCGACTCGAGCAACGGCAGATGCTTCAGCGCCGCGGCGTGGAACACGATCTCGGGCCGGTACTGGGAGAAGATCTCGTCGACCCGCGCCGCATCGCGGATGTCGGCCAGGATCAGGTTGGGGCTGTCGAGCAACGCCCGCCCCTCGATCGACAACTGGGTGCCGTGCAGACCGCTCTCGTCACGGTCGAGCATCAGCAGCGCCGATGGTTCGAACCGTACGATCTGGCGGCACAGCTCGCTGCCGATCGAACCGCCGGCGCCGGTGACGAGCACCCGCCGGCCGCGCAGGTAGCCGGCGATCGCCTCCGGGTCGATCGCCGCCGGATGGCGGCCCAACAGGTCGGCGTGCGAGACCGGCTTGATGTCGGCGACCGTGACCCCGCCGAGCAACTTCTCGACCGGCGGCAACACGAACAGCTCGAGGCCGACCCGGCGGGCATCCTCGTCGATCCGGCGAATCAGGCTGCTGTCGGCCGACGGAATCGCGATCAGCACGGCGGTCGCCCGGGCATCCTCGGCGACCATGGCGAGGTCGTCGACGGTGCCGGCCACCCGCACGCCCGAGATGCGCAGGTTGCGCTTGGCCGGATCGTCGTCGAGCAGGGCGACCGGCACGTACGGGCTGGTGGGGGTCGCCAACAGCGTGCGGACGATCTGCACACCGGCCTCACCGGCGCCGATCACGACCAGACGTGCGACGTCGGGGCCGTTGGGTCGCCGCTGGTTCTCGACATACGACCGCCACGCCGATCGCACGGCGACCTGGCCGAGCAGGCTGATCGCGGCGGCGAGCATCGGCACCGAACGGGGGATCGAGAGGTCCCACCACAGCGCCACCGTCAGGATCGCGCCGACGCTGAGCGCCGTGATGGCGATCATCCGCACCTCGTCGAAGCTGCCGTAGCGCCACTTGCGGCGGTACTGCCCGAGCGCGAACCCGATCACGCCCTGCAACACCAGCGCCAGCGCCACCGAGCGCAACAGATCGGCCGTGATGTGCGACGTGTCGAAGTCGTACCGGAACCAGACACCGATCGGGATCGCCACCGCCCACAGCGCACCGTCGAGCAGGAAGTGCACGACCGGCAGGTGAGCACGGGCCACGCGCAGCAGCGACGTCAGGACCCCGTGTTCGCGTTCGTCGATGGCGGTTGTGTCGGTCATACGGGTGGGTGAAGTCTAGACCGCTCTGCGCGCGAAGCCCGGTGATCCTCGATGTCGATCCTCGTGCCGGTTGCCACATCCGCATCGAGCCCTTCAACTGCGGGCGTGGCGGCGCCGATACACCCCTGGTAGGGTCCAGGGCAGATTGTCCACGGGCGAGGAAAGACCGCATCCATGAAACAACTTGTCGTTGCCCTGATGGTGGTTGCCGGCGCGGTGTTCGTCGGCGCGGGCGTCACCCATGCGTACCCGCCCGGATCCGCCACGATCACGGTCGACAACCCGAACCCACCCCCCGGAGGCAGCTTCACCGTCACCGTGCAGAACTGCCTCGTCGGCGAGCGCGTGCGGTTCAAGTTCCCCGACCCGCCCGTGCCCGGGATCGGCACCAAAGTCCAGGTCGTCGTGTGCGTCGGCCCCCCGGGCTCACTGTCGGGCACTGCGACCGCCACGTTCACGGCGCCCAACCAGACCGGGGCGTACCGGGGCACCGCGAAGCTGTTGCGTTCGAACGTCACGCTCGAGTTCCGGGTCTCCGTCCTGGCCCCTGTCCCGGAGGTGCCCAAGACCGGCGCCGACGGCATCGGCCGCAAGACCTCGATGGGCTTGGGCCTGTTGGCGCTCGGCGGCGGCTTGCTGCTGGTGTCGCGCCGCCGCCGTCACGCACCCACGCCCGCAGCCGCCTGAACCTCTTGCGCGGCCGGTCGCCGACCAGAGGGCATCGCGTCAGACGTTGAAGCGGAACTCCATCACGTCGCCGTCCTGGGCGACGTAGTCCTTGCCCTCGACGCGCAACTTGCCGACGTCCTTGGCGGCGTTCCACGAGCCGAGCTCGAGCAACTCGTCCCACTGGATGACCTCGGCCCGGATGAACCCGCGCTGGAAGTCGGTGTGGATCCGCCCGGCGCACACCGGCGCCGTCGAACCCTCGTAGAAGGTCCAGGCCCGCGACTCTTTCTCGCCGGTCGTGAAGTAGGTGCGCAACCCGAGCAGGTGGTACGCCGAGCGCACCATCCGGAACAGGGCGCCCTCGCCCAGCCCGAAGCCTTCGAGCATCTCGGCCCGCTCGACCGGGTCGGTGATCGTGGCGGCCTCGGCCTCGAGCTGGATGCACATGCCGATCACCTCGACGTTGTCGCCGGCGTCGTTGAACTCGGCCTCGACCTGGGCCGTCGCCGCCGGGATGTCGTCGAGGGCGTCCTCGCCGACGTTCACCACGGCCAGCACCCGGCGGTTGGTGAGCAAGAAGTAGGGCGCCAGCAGCTCTTTGTGGTCGGCGCGCAGCCCCGCCCGGTACAGCGGCCGGCCGTCGCCGAGCGACTGGTAGGCAACGCGCAGCGCGTCGATCTCGTCGCCGAGCGTCTTGTCGAGCTTGGACTGCCGCTCGGCCTGGTTCAGCCGCTTCTCGACCGTTTCGAGGTCGGCCAGCGCCAGCTCGAGCTCGACGATCCGCAGATGCTCGAGCGGATCGGACGGGCCGGTGACATCGTCGTCGACGAACGCCCGCAACACGAACACGATCGCATCGACCTCGCGGATGTTGGCGAGGAACTTGTTGCCCAACCCCTCACCCTTGGACGCGCCCTCGACGAGCCCGCCGATGTCGACCACCTCGACGCTGGCGTGGATCGTCTTCTTCGACTTCGACATCGCAGCGAGCCGCTCGAGCCGCTCGTCGGGCACCCGTGCCACGCCGATGTTCGGATCCTTCGTCGCGAACGGATACGGCGCGGCGAGCGCACCACCACCGGTGAGCGCGTTGTAGAGCGATGACTTACCCGCGTTGGGCAGCCCGACGAGACCGAAGCGTTCCATGAGACGGTGCAGGCTATCGAGCCCACATCGTTCGACCGCCGCCCGGGATGTTGCGGCCCGGGATGTTGCGGCCCGACGCGTTGCGACGTTGCGAGGGGCCGCCGGCGCTGCGCTGGATTACCCTTCGGTCGGTGCGACGTGCGACGACCAGCTCGTGCCGCCGACCTTCGGCGGTGCCGCGGTGAGCGTGACCGTCGCTGCGACCGACCCGACCGAGTCCGATCTCGGCCAGGCAGATCTGCCGCGGGTTCGGTTCGGCGGTCGGCGAATTCCCGTGGTGCTCCCGAAACGGACCGACCCGCGCCTCCACCTGTCGATCGTGACGATCAGCCTGTTCGTGCTCGGCATCGGATGGCTCGATTTCCGCCTGTCGATCCCCCAGATCATGGCGGCGGTGATCACCGCCGCCACGATCGAGGTCGCGATCAATCTGCGTCGCAACTCGATGCTGGTGTGGCCGGCCAGCGGACTGCAGACCGCGAGCAGCATCGCGCTCCTGTTGCGCGTCACGGGGACCGAGAGCGGCGACCTGTGGACATGGCGAGGCTGGTACTACTTCGCCGGACTCGCTGCGTTCGCGCTGCTCACGAAACACGCGGTGCGCTTCCGGGATGGCCACCTGTTCAACCCGTCCAACATCGCGCTGGTCCTGGGCTTCCTGGTGCTCGGCAGCGGGCGCATCGAACCGCTCGATCTCTGGTGGGGGCCACTCGACGTGCCGATGGTGCTCGCCTACGCGGTGATCCTGCTGGGCGGGCTGTTGATCAGCCGCAGGCTCGGGTTGCTCGGGATGGGGATCGCATTCTGGGTGACGCTGGCGTTCGGGATGGCCGTGCTGGCCGCGCTCGATCACTCGATCACCGCCCAGTGGTCGCTGTCACCGATCGCCGGTGCCCACTTCTGGTGGATCGTGATGACCTCGCCGGAGATCTTGATCTACCTGTTCTTCATGCTCACCGACCCGCGCACCGTGCCGGTCGGCCGAACCGCCCGCATCGTGTTCGGCGTCCTCGTCGGCGCCGTGGCGTCGCTGCTGGCCGCCCCCTGGGGGACCGAGTTCGGTACGAAGGTCGGCTTGCTCGCCGGCCTCGCCGTCGTCAGTTCGACGCGGCCGTTGCTCGAGCGACGACTGCCCGAGCCCGGTGAGCCGCTCGATGATCCGGCGACGTTCGCGCGGCAGATGTTCTCCGGTCGTCGTGCCGGCGCCCGCCAGGCGCTCGGTATCGCCGTCGTGGCAGCGTTCGGCGCAAGCGTCGCCATCGCCGGCCTGCCTGCTCGGCAACCGGCCGGCGAGGCCGGCCCACGCCTCGACGTCGTCCCCGCGATCGACGCATCCACGTTGCCCGTCGTCGCCGTCGACGCCAACATCCACAAGCTGGATCAGCAGCTGGCGACGCCCGAGGGGGCCCGCGAGCTCGCGGCGGCACTGGCGTGGAACCTGGCGGTCGAACACGAGGCGCTGCGCACCCGTGACCCCTCGCTGCTGGTCGGTGTCGATCACGGCTACCGGCTCGAGCAGCTCGATCGTTCGATCGCCCAGCTCGGTCCTGCCGACCCCGCAGAGGCGCCGTCGTACCGGTTCGATGCACTGCGCCTGATGATCGCCTATCCCGGTGGGGCGCAGGCCGGTGCGAACGCCGGACTGGTCGCGACCGGCACCGTCGAGCAGGTCAGCTACGCACCATCGGGAGAGGAGCTGTCGCGGAGCGCCGAACCGTTTGCCGTGACGTTCACGCTGCGCCGCACGACGTCGGGCAACTGGCAGATCACCGACACGTTGCCCGTGCCGAAGTAACCGATCTTCGAGTATCGGACGCGCTCGCTCCGGCCGCCCGCCGCAACCCCTGCGCCGTGGACCGACTCGCTAGGTTGAGCGGATGGACGGCATCGGAGCGACTCGATCGTCAACCGGGCAGACGGTCGAGATCTCCGTCGACGAGGCAGGGGTGCTGTCGGCGCGAACGCCCGACGGCGTCGTGCTGCAGACACAGCCGATCACGGCGAGCCGCCTCAAGCTGCGTGACGACACGCTCACATGGCGCCGCGTCACCTACGTCGTCGACGACCCGTCGGAGGCGAGACGCTTCGTCGACTCGCTCGCCCCACCTCGCTCGTCGCGGCGCCGCGTCGTCGCGATCGGCACGATCTTCGTGGTCGGGCTGGCCGTCGGAGCGGTCGCCGCGCTGGTCGTGCGTGGGCGCGCCGATCGAGTCGGTTGCGACGCGGCCCACTCGGTCGTCGACACATCGGTCGAGCGCATCCAGGAGCTGAACGACACCGCCGAGCAGCAGGACCAGAGCTTCTTCGCGGCGGTCATCGTCGAACAGCGCACGATCACCTACGCGATGAATGCGGCCCCGAGGTGCTTCACGTTGTCGGATCGCGCCGGCAACGAAGGTCTGCTCGAAGGCTTGCGAGCTCTGCTCGTGGTGCCATCAGGGTGATGTTTCGCCCGCGACGGGTGCTGACAGGCCGTTCGTGCGTCGTGTATGTTGGCTGTCGACGCGGTCGGTGAGGGCGCGTCGGAGGGAAGGGCACGACATGGCCAGGGGACTCTCGAGGATGCAGCCGATGGGCGTCCCGGTTCGACGCGTCACCGCTGGTCTGGCGTTCGTGGCGGTGATGTACACCGGCGGTCTCGCGATCGCGCTGGCGACCGACTCGAACGGGCGCGGTGACAGCACGCCGAGCACCCCGGTCGAACAACCCGAACCAAACCCGATCCTCGACGACGTGGGTCGCAGTCCCGGCGCGGCCCCGTCCGCGATCGTCGCAGCCGCGCCCACCTCGGATTCGCCCGAGGCCCCGGTCGACAACGGCCGCGGTCGGCCCGACCCGCCGTTCGGCCCGTTCGCCGTATCCGTGCCCTAGCCACCGCTGGTCGGCTGGGCGCTTCAGTCCGATGGTCTGACGGTCAACGTCTGGTTCGGTGCGACATCGTCGAGCACGGTGACCTCGCCGTTGGGCCACTCGACCCGTAGCTCGTCGATCACGTCGACGTCGCCCAGCCCGAAATGGGCCGTGAGCTCGCTGGTCGTGTTGTAGTTCGAACAGCCGCCGACCGTTCGCGTGAACCGGGAACCGCCGGCGCTGACCCGCACCATGCTGCCGATCCCGTTCGGGGCGATCGAGCGGTCGCCGCCCGTGTCGAGGACGACGCGCAGCCAGCCGGCACCGGTGGCGACGAGATCGTTGCGGTACAGGCTGAACCGGTCGTTGCTGGCGGTGATCGCGATGTCTTGGTCGCCGTCGCCCTCGAGGTCGAGCGCCAGCACCCCGAGGCCATGGAGATTGTGCAACGGACCCGCCTCGGCGGCCACGTCGACGAACCGACCGGTGCCGTCGGCGATCCACGTGCGCGAGAGATTGCCGACGTACGACGGCAGGTCCCATCCGTTGGTCTCGATGATGTCGAGCCAGCCGTCGTGGTTGACGTCGACCATCAGCGCGCCCCAGCCCCAGCCGCCGTCGTCGACGCCCGCATCGGCAGCGACCTCCCGGAACCGGTTCTTGCCCTCGTTGAGGTAGAGCGCGTTGCCGACGCCGCGCCCGACGTCGTCGGCGTCGTAGATCGCGGTCGCATACCAGTCGAGCAGGCCGTCGTTGTCGACATCGCCGACCGCGGTGCCCATACCGCTCCACTCGCGACCCACGCCGGCCGCGACCGTCCTGTCGCTGAACCGGTCGGCGTTGTCGACGGGTGCTCCCGAGTTCGACCAGTACCGGCTGGTTCCGAAATCGGAGACGAGCAGGATCTCGGGGAACCGGTCGCCGGTCATGTCGACGATGCACGGCGAGAAGCCCCGGATCCCGTCGTCGACGATGCCCGCCTCGGTGGTGATGTCGGTGAACGTCCCGTCGCCGTCGTTCTGGAACAGGCGTGTCCCCAGCGCGTCACGCTGCCAGCCGGCGACGAACAGATCGAGATCGCCGTCGAGATCGATGTCGCCGAACACCGCGCCGAACCCGTCGTGGGTGACGGTGCTGGTCGTGGCGACCCCGGCCTGTACGGCGACATCGGTGAAGGTCAGATCGCCGTTGTTGTGAAAGAGCCGGTGGGCTCCGGTCACGGCGCCCGATTCGGGTGTGCCGTGACTGGTGACGAAGATGTCGAGCCGGCCGTCGCCGTCGTAGTCGCCGACCGCCACGCCCGAGCCGAGGTGGGGCTCGGCCAGCCCGGCGGCCTCGGTGACGTCGGTGAACGCGCCTGTCCCGTCATTGACGAACAGCGAATCGCGCTGGTTGCCGCCGCCGAGGACGAACAGATCGGTGTCGCCGTCGCTGTCGAAATCGGCGGCGCCGGCTCCGCCCATCATCACGGCGGTGTCCTTCGCGAGTTCGACCTTCAACGCCGAGCTGAACGACACGTCGACGCCGGCACCCTCGGTGACATCGGTGAACAGCACCGACGACCCGGACGGATCGGTCCACTCGACCGGCGAGCCGAGGTCCGGCACGGACGGGGCTTCGTCGGGGGCGCGATCGATGTCGGCGCCGATGCCCGCACCGTCGACGGTGTTCGGTGGCACCGAACCATCCGCCAAACTCGGTTCGCCGGAGCTGCTCGAACACGCGGTGACCAACAGCACGGTGACCGCCAGCACCGAGCGGGTCATCCTCCGCGAACGACGCGACCGCGACAGCCCGTCGTGCCGACTCGTCATCGTGATCGTCGGTCGGTGGTTGTCGGTTCGGTCATGTGGCAATTCCCGCGGTCAGATAGGAAGGGCTAGGAAGGGTGACGCAGATGAGGTACGGTAGCCGCAGCAACGGCTGAGCACCTTGGGGGTCGCGATGGTACGCAAGCGGACAGCGGCGATTGTGTCAGGGGTCGTTGCGGCGACGGTCGGCATCTTGACCGTGCCCTGGGCAGCGGTCGCGTCATCGGTCATCACCGACTTCGCCAATATCACGGGCGGCAACACCCCCTACGTGCAACTGGAGCAGACCGGCGCCTCCGGCTTCACGCCGCAGTCCTGGACCATGGGCGGTAACGAAGCCAACTTCTTCGTGCGCGACGTCACCAACGGCAGCACACTCGTGTTCCGCATCCAACCGAACGCTCCCAGCAACGCGCTCTTCGTCGAGGCCACGACCGGCGACATCGGGCTCGGCACGAGCTCCCCGACGGCACCGCTGCACATCCGGGCCGGCGACATCTCGAACGGACCGGCGATGGTGATCGAGACGAGCAACGGTTCCAAGCGCATCAACTTCAGCGATCAGGACACCGGCGAGACGTGGACGATGGGTCCGAATGACACAGGGTCTGCGTTCATGGTCAGCCGAGTGGGCAGCGGAGCCACCGAGTTCGTCCTCAAGCAGAACGGCATTGTCAGGTTGCGCTCGAGCTGGCATCCGCCTGCCGCAAACCCGAAGCGAGGTGACATGTACGTCGATCGCTCAGGCGGCTTGTGCGTGGCGTTCAGCGCCGGAACGTGGACCAACGTCGCCAGCGGCGGAAACTGCACCTGACCCGCAGCCGCACGTCCGCAAGCGTTACCCGATGGACGCGCACGAGGCGGGCAGCGATGCTGCCCGCCTCGGGGCCGATCGGCGGGGGGTTCCGATCGGCGATGGGGGATCTTGGCCCGGCGGCCCAGGGGGAGGGGTTGGGCCGCCGGGCAGAACGTGTCAGGCGCTCTCGGTGGCGCCCTGTTCGGCGAGCTCCTTGCGGACCTCTTCCATGTCGATCTCGCGAACCTGGCGGAGCAGGTCGTCGAGCGCCGACTTCGGGAGCGCACCGGGCTGGCTGAACAGCTGGATACCGTCGCGGAAGATCATCAACGTCGGGATCGACATGATGCCCAGCGATCCGGCCAGCTGTTGCTCGGCCTCGGTGTCGACCTTGGCGAAGGTGACGTCGGGATTCTCCTGCGCCGCCTGCTCGAAGATCGGACCGAACATCTTGCACGGCCCGCACCATTCGGCCCAGAAGTCGACGAAGGTGATGCCCTCGCCCAAGACGGTTTCCTCGAAGTTCGACATGTTCAGTGTGCTGGTCGACACGGTGTGCTCCTTGCGTTGCGTACTCGTGTTGAAACGCATTGGTCCGTACATGTATTCCAGGGCCCAGATGTGTCCCGTGTCACGCTGGGTCCCCCGGCCCGAACGAGCGGTACTGTCGTGGGCGATGTTGCCCGAGGCGCCGATGACACCCGAGCAGGCACTGTTGCGGGTGATCCATTGCCTCGACCGCGCCCTCGCTTCGCCGTTCAAGACCAAGGCGTTCGTACGTGCGCTCGACGTCGTGCGCTCCACCGATCCGGTCGAGCTCGCCGAACGCGCCCGCGACGAGCGCCTGACCGAACTCGACGGCATCGGCGACGCCACGGCGGGAGTGATCACCGAAGCGCTCGCCGGGATCGTGCCGGCCTATCTGACCAGGATCGAGGCCGAGTCCGAGGTGCCGCTCACCGACGAGGGCGCCGTGTATCGCGCTGCGCTGCGCGGCGACTGCCATCTGCACTCGACCTGGAGCGACGGCGGGGCCGAGATCGAGGCGATGGCCGCGACCGCGATCGACCTCGGGCACGAATACATGGTGCTCACCGACCATTCCGCCCGGTTGACGATCGCCCACGGCCTGAACGAGCAACGCCTCACCGACCAGTTGACCGAGATCGACCGCATCAACGCCGAGATCACCGCTGCCGGCCACGACTTCCGGATCCTCACCGGGATGGAAGTCGACATCCTCGAGGACGGTTCGCTCGACCTGAGCGACGGCATGCTCGCCCGACTCGACGTGGTGGTCGCCAGCGTGCATTCGAAGCTGCGCATGGAGCCCCGGCAGATGACGGAACGAATGGTGATGGCCGTCGCCAGCCCCCATGTCGACATCCTCGGTCATTGCACCGGTCGCATGATCGGCAAGCGACCCGAGTCGACGTTCGACGCCGACTTCGTGTTCGCCGCCTGCGCCCAGTTCGACACGGCCGTGGAGATCAACTGCCGCCCCGAACGGCTGGACCCGCCGCGCGAACTGATCGATCTGGCGATCGACTACGGCTGCTGGTTCTCGATCGATTCCGATGCGCATGCCACCGGGCAACTCGAATGGCAGCCGCTCGGCTGCAATCGCGCGGCAGAGCGCGCGGTACCCCTCGACCGGATCGTCAACACGATGTCGGCCGACGACCTGCTCGCCTGGTCGACCGGGTGACGCACAGGCGCCAGGCACCATTCCGGCGCCCGGTTGGGGCCGGGGATGCTGGCCCCTAGGATGACCGACTATGTCGAAGAAGACCAAGAAGAAGAAGGCCAAGATGCGCCGCAGCAAGGCGAATCACGGCAAGCGCCCCAACATGGGCCGCTGAACCAGCACCCATTGGTCGATCCGTCGCGCTGATGCGCGATCGAGAACGCAACACTGCCGCCGGCTCCGGCCGGCGGCATTCTGCTGTCCGGGGTCGGGTGCCTCGGAGAATCGCCGTTATCACACCCGCAACTATCGGTGATCACCTAGCGTTGGCGCTCATGACCCTGGATACGCCTGGAGCGACGACGAGGCGCGACGAACTCGTCGAGATCATCCACGGCGTGGACGTTGCCGACCCGTACCGCTGGCTGGAGGCCGGCGACGACGCCGACGTCGCCGAGTGGGTCAGCGGCCAGAACGCACGGACACGCGCTGCGCTCGACGGCCTGCCTGCGCGGGAGATCTGGCATCGGCGCCTCATGGAGTTGATGAGCCTGCGGGTCGTACAGGCCGTCCAGGTGCGCGGCGACCGGCTGTTCCTGCTCGAGCGCGACGCCGGTAGCGAGCAGGCCCGTCTGGTCGCACGAGCGCTGGGCAGCCCGGACGCGCCGCCGACAGTGCTGGTCGAACCGGCGGCCGCCATCGACGACGGTGCCGTCGCGATCGACTGGTTCTTCCCCTCCAACGATGGCGAGTTGGTCGCGGTCGGTGTCAGCGAGGGCGGCACCGAGAGTTCGGTGCTCCGGGTGGTGCGCAGCGCTGACGGCACTGCGCTGGCCGACGAGATCCCCAACTGCCGCGCCGCGAGCGTGGCCTGGGAACCCGACGGCTCGGCGTTCTTCTACACCCGCTACCCCGAAGGCGACGACTACCACCGCACGGTGCACCACCATGTGTTGGGTACGCCGTGGGCCGACGATCCCGTCGTGTGGGCCGAACACCCGACCCCTCAAACGTGGCCGGAGGTACGGATCTCGCCGGACGGGCGGTTCGTGCTGGTGGACGCGATGGTGGGATGGAGCCGCAGCGACCAGCATCTGCTCGACCGCGCCAGCGAGCGGTGGCACACGCTGATCGCCGGCATCGATGCCTCGAACCACCTGGTGTTCTCCTCCGACAACCGGTTGATCGGATCGACGACGCTCGACGCGCCCAAGGGCCGCATCGTGGCGATCGATCTGGAGCACCTACCCGTCGACCACTCCGAGTGGACCACGGTCGTCGCCGAACGCGACGTGGTGGTCGGGGTGCCGCGACCGCTCGGGAGCGGGTTCCTCGTCACCACGAGCAGCGCGGGCGTCGACACGATCGAGCGATGGTCCGACGACGGCTCGCAGATGGCCACCGTGGAAGGGCTCGGGGTGTGCTGCGTGGCGCAACTCGCCACCGACCCGGTGGCGAGCACGGCGATGGCACTGATCACGGGGTTCGACGAGCCCACGTCGGTCTGGCGGGTCGAGGAATCGGACGACGGCAGCGCGTGGGCGCGGCGGTTGCAGCCTGCAGCGACCGGGGCTGCGCTGCCGGTGCTCGCCGTGTCGCAGGTCGAGTATCCGTCGCTCGACGGTACGGCGATCGGTCTGTTCCTCGTGCACCGTGCCGATGTCGAGCCCGACCGACGAACCCCGACGATCCTGAACGGCTACGGCGGGTTCGCGATCACGGAGACGCCGGTGTGGTCGCCGACGATCGCCGCCTGGTGCGCCGCCGGCGGGCTGTACGCGATCGCCGGGCTGCGCGGCGGTTTCGAACACGGTGAGGCCTGGCACGAAGCCGGCAAACGGGCGAACAAGCAGAACGTGTTCGACGATTTCCACGCCGCCGCCGACTGGCTGGTCGAGACCGGTCGCACCTCGCGCGACCGTTTGGCGATCGCCGGCGGATCGAACGGCGGGCTGCTGATGGGCGCCGCGCTGACGCAGCGCCCCGATCTGTGTCGAGCTGTCTGGTGTGCGGTGCCGCTGCTCGACATGATCCGATTCCCCGACTTCCTGATCGCCAAGTTGTGGACCGACGAGTACGGCGACCCCGAGATCGCAGACGAGTTCGCCTGGCTGCACGATTACTCGCCGTATCACCGCGTGCGACCGGGCCAGCGGTATCCAGCGGTGCTGTTCACCACGGCGGAAGGCGACACCAGGGTCGACCCGATGCACGCCCGCAAGATGGCGGCCATGATGCAGTGGGCGGCGGCCGACCAGCACGAGCGGCCCGTGCTGTTGCACCAGGAGGGTCGGGCCGGGCACGGCGCCGGCAAGCCGGTCGGCAAACGGGCCGCCGAACAGGCCGACGTGCTCGCCTTCTTCTCCTGGCAGCTCGGGGTCGAACCGTGACCGGAGCGCGACTGGCCGCCGTGCGGATCGGCGGCTCGTGCGAGCCATGGGAGGCCCTCGGCTTCGCGACCGACGCGGCGGGCCGGATTCCCTTGCGCAACGGCGCGCTCGAGTTCACAGGGGCCGACTCGGGAATGTCTGGCCTGGTCGTCGATGCGACCGGCGTCCTCCCAGACGACATCGAGGGTGTTGCGCTGCACCGAGGCGACGCGGTGCCGGCGCGCGAGCATCCGAACGGCGCCCTCGAGATCGACCACCTCGTGTTGATGAGCGCCTCGCTCGAACGCTCGAGCGAGGCGATCGAGGCGGCGTTGGGTCTGCCGTGCAAACGTGTTCGTGAGACCGAAACCGTCCGCCAGGCGTTCCACCGGTTCGCCGATGAGACCGAGTCGCGCGGCTGCATCATCGAGATCGTCGAGAATGCTCGCGTCGGGCACACCAGCCTGTTCGGCCTCGTCGTGAACGTCGTGGATCTCGACGCCGTGTGCGAACGGTGGGGGAGCGACGTGATCGGCACCCCGAAAGCAGCCGTGCAACCGGGTCGCCGCATCGCGACCGTGCGTGCCGGGGTGGGGCTCGGCGTGCCCCTGGCGTTCATGACCCCCGACCGCTGAGCCTTCCGGCTCGGCGCGGCTCGAACATTGCCAGCTGTCAGAAGTCGGTGTCGGCGTCGGGGTCGTCGCGGCGCCTGAGGTACGCCTGCCCCTCGGTGCAGGAGTCCTGCAACGGGCACCAACGACACGAGGTGCCCGGCCGCTTGACCGGCGCTCGGCCCTCGACCCTGAGCTCGATCTCGGCGTTGACGCCGTCGAGCATTCGCCGCGACGCCGTGAGCAGCACCCGCTCGGTGACGTCCTCGACCACCGGCTCGCCGGCGTCGAGATAGAACGACGCCAACTTGCGGGGCGGCACCTGGGTACGCAGCGTCTCGACCAGGGCGTAGAAGCGCAGGTCCTCGCGGTGTTTGGGCGACACCCAACCGGTCTTGAGGTCGATGATGACCTTGCGGCTCTCGGCGCCGGCCGGCCGCCCGAGGGTGAGGTCGACCTTGCCCGACAGCACGATCGGCCCGTCGAGTGGCCACCGAACGCTCGATTCGACCGTCGGAGCGGCACGCTTGTCGAGCGGTGGGAAGCACTCCTGGAACTTGATCAGCTTGTCGACGGCGAAACCGCGCAGGTCGGCCAGGTCGGCCTCGCTGAGCCCCTCGATCCAGTCCCCGATGCTGGAGTCCTCGTCGGCCAGGCGGGCGAGCGCTTCGTCGATCACGTCGGCGGGCACAGGGTCGCCGCGCCAGTTGACCATCAGCTGGACAGCCCGGTGGGCGACCTGGCCACCGGCGACCGCCGGGGACCACGAGAAGTCGTCGTCGAGCAGGTGCTGCACCTCGCAGCCGAGCACGCTCGTGAGCCGATGCTTGCTGATGAAGATCGACTCGTCGCCGAGCCGCTCGCGGAACTGCTCGAACGCATCGTCGATGTCGGAACGCAACGAGGCGATGAAGGCGGTGTCGAACACGACCGGATCGGCGGCGCGGCGCAGCAGCCCGAGCGTCTTGTTCTGGAGTGGGGAGAGTTCGGCGGTCGGCGCTGGGTTCGGCTCGGTGTCGGCCATCGCCAGCGACCCTACCGAGTCGATGTGGCACCGACTGGTTCACGACCGGTCGTCGCATCATCCTTGTGACAGCCCTCGTTCACAATGAGGGCATGTCCCATCCGATCTCGTCGGCCAGCACGGTCGACTTCGCCTCCGCCGCTCGCACGCTCACCAGCGAGGCGCGCCGTCGGGGCTTGATCGGTCCGAGCTATCGGTGCCCGCCACGTCTGGTCGGCGTCGACCGCACGATCCGTCGTCGCGGCGACGGCGCGATCGTCTCGGTCCGGCTGCGGGGGCGTCCGTGGGCGGCGGTGCTGGCCGACATGATCGAGGGCGTCGTCGCCGCGAACTCGCTGGTGCCACCGCAATCCGATCGCCTGCGATCCGAACTCTGGGCCGTGTGCGGAGTCGAAACCTCCACTCACCACACCGCCCGCGTCGCCTGACCCACCCGAACGGGAGGTTGGGGTCGGCGTTCGGTGACACGGTGGCCAGGGCATGGAGTTCGACCCGCATGGTGGCAGCTAGCTTGATCCCGCGGCCCGGGTGGTGGAATTGGCAGACACGGGGGGCTTAAACCTCCCTGTACGAACGTACGTACGGGTTCGAATCCCGTCCCGGGCACACATATCTAGCAGGTATAACGAGTCCGAGAGAGCTCTTCGATGGCTATCGACAAGACGCCGGTTGTGCACGAAAAGATCACAGAACTACGATGGGGGCGTGCGTAAGGGCTCGGTGTACCGACGTAGTGGCGGCTGGGCATTCCGCATCGACGTCGCTCCCGACCCCGGATCCAGTCAGCGCCGGCAAGTTTCTCGGCAAGGATTTCGAACCAAGATCCAGGCGACCGCTGCGATGCACGAGGTGGCGGCCGAGACCGAACCACCCCGGATCGTGCGGGCCGATCCGTTGAGCGTGCGCCAGGTGTCGCTCTCGTGGCTCGACCGCAAGGCCACAGACTGCGCCACGTCGACACTGCGCACCTACCGTCGCGATGTCGACAGGATCTGCGACCGACTCGGCGACACGATGGTCGGCGATCTCACGGTCGCAGCTGTCGATGACTTCGAACGCGACCTCCTCGTGCACGGATCGGCAAAGGGCGAGGAGTTGTCAGCCAAATCGGTGCAGAGTGTGCACGGCGTCTTGCACCAGATCCTCCACGACGCAGTCCGTCGCGGCGTCGTTTCATCGAACGTCGCAGCATCTGCATCGCCGCCACGGCACGACCCGGCGACGGTCTCGACATGGTCGGTCGAGGAGGTGAAGACGTTCCTGGATGCTGTCGGCGAGCACCGCCTGCACGCCGTATTCGCCGTGCTGCTGACGACAGGCCTCACCCGCGGCGAGTTGGTCGGTCTGCAGTGGAGCGACATTGACCTGTCTGCGGGCACGATCACGGTGCGTCGAGTCGTGTCGATGGCTGGCGGGAAACGCACCGAGACCGAGCCGAAGCGTGCGGCGCATCGCACGATCAGCATCGGACCGCGCACGGTCAACGTGTTGCGCGCTCATCGGACGGGTTGGGGGCAACCCGATGATGCGTCGCCGGTCTTCGAGCAGCGCGGTGGGGGAGAGCTGAACCCTGAGTCGTTGTCCAAGACGTTTGCGCGACTCCTCGATCACATCGACGTATCGGCGATCACGATTGGCGGGCTGCGCCATACGCATGCGGCGATGGCGCTCAAGGCCGGCATCAACCCGCTCGTCGTCTCGAAACGTCTCGGGCACTCGACGTCGGCAACAACACATGCCATGTACGGTCACCTGATCCCGCCGCTCCACGACCCGAACATCGAGGTGTTCGAAGCAGCACTTTTCGAGGTGCCGACGTGATTGGCATCATCGGCGAAAGCACACCTTGGCTGAGCGACGATCGCAGCGAAGCGCTCTACTCGCTCGCACTTGTCGTGATCGCCGGCGAGATCGAGAACGAGGTCGGTGTCCGTCTCCGATCGAAGTTGAATCGCAAGCGACCGTTCCACTGGGAATCCGACGCCGGTCCGAACGTTCGGTCAACGATCATCGACGAGATCACAGCGAACGTGACGTCGGTGGTTGTCGCTGCCGCCGGGGGTCGTCCGAAGGATCAGACCGAAACTCGACGCGGCCTCCTCACCCGGTTGCTGCTCCCGGGAGCCTACGAGAACGGCGTGACACGCTTGGTGATCGAGCGGCAGTCCCGAGCCGAGAACGAAGCCGATGTGCGCACCATCCGCGACTGGTCGAGAACGAGCGGCCAGGGCTGGCGACCGACGATCGACCACGTCGACAAGAACGAGCCGCTCACCTGGCTCGCCGACGCAGCGTCAGGACTCTGGTCCGATGCACTCCTCGATCGAGATCGAGGAGTTCTTGCCCCGTTGATCGGTTCGAGGCGGATCAGGTCGGCGACATGGGAGCCGAACAACCAGCGATAGCTCAGTCGAAAAATGCGTCGGCCTCGCACCACGGCCCTAGTCGGCTTGCGCCCTCGGGCCAAAGAAACGAGGCCTTCGACTTCTGCCGGGATCAGCCCGGTCAGCTGGACCTCATGATAGCGATCGCCGTCGCAACGGGCAACAGGGTGCTGATCTGACGCACGCTCGTGACCATCTGCGAGGGCGCCAATATGGGTGGGTCGCCGTGATCAGAATGCCGGCTATGCGCTACTCGGGTGCGCTTCGGGATGAACTATCTGATCGCCTCGAGCTGCGTGGCGGAAAGCCAGGCGTCTGAATCGCGGGTACCTTCGCTCGGGTGAAGTCTGAGGCGGATCGTATGGCAGACGTCGTGGCCGAACAGAAGGCATTGCTGAAGCGCGCTGGATTCCGGAAGCGACGGTACTCGTTCAACCGATCGGCCTCCGACGGGATCGTGCACGTCGTGTTTCTCTGGATGGCACCCAAAGAGCCACCTGCATGGACCGAAGTACCGGGCCTGCGTCAACGTCGGTACGGATCGTTTCGAGTCGACTTCGGCGTCTACGTGCCGGAGATGAATCGCGGCGGGAGTCCGCAGTCTGCTTGGATCAATGAGTACAACTGCCACCTTCGGCGCACCATGGGCCAACTGATGTCGCCGGAAGCGCCCGGCGATCTGTGGTGGGAGCTCGACGATCCGTCCGCTGCAGCAGACACTCACCGCGTGTTGGCTGAACACGGCCTGCCATGGCTCGACCGATTCCCAGATCGACAAGCTGTTCTCGCCGCGTTTCGCCGAGAGGGACCCCTCCCACTCGGCATGCCGCCAGCGGGCGCACTCGACATCGCCGATCTGTACCGGGCGATCGGCGAGCACTCCGAGGAGGAGCGGGTGCTTCGTGACTACCTCGGCAAGCCGGTCCGACGGAACCACGCTCCGTACCTGCACGACTATCTTGTGCGCACCGGCCACGCGGACCTCGTAACACACATCGAGTCTCACGAGGACTGAATCGGCCGGTGAAATGCGTCAGATCAGGGTTGGTGTTTGATCTGTCGCTGACCGGCTATGGCGATCGTAGTAGTCGGCTTCGTGCTCGGCGGGTGGGATCTGGCCGAGTTCGCCGTGGAGTCGTCGGTGGTTGAACCATTCGATGTAGGCGAGGGTCTCGATCTCGAGGTGTTCGGCGTTGCGCCAGGGTCCGCGTCGTCGGATGAGTTCGGTCTTGTAGAGGCCGTTCATCGACTCGGCGAGCGCGTTGTCGTAGCTGTCGCCGACGGTGCCGATCGAGGGGCGGGCGCCGATCTCGGCGAGGCGGTCGGTGTAGGCGATCGACACGTATTGACTGCCGGCATCGGAGTGCGCGATCACGTCGCCGATGAGTCGGGTGCGACGGTTGAAGACCGCCATCTCCAACGCGTCCATGACGAGGTCGGTCGTCATCGACGACGACACCCGCCAGCCGACGACGAAGTGGGAGTGGACGTCGATGATGAACGCGACGTAGACGAACCCCGACCAGGTCGCGCACGTAGGTGAAGTCCGACACCCACAACTCGTTCGGCCGGCCGGCTGAGAACTTGCGTTTCACGAGATCCGGAGCGCGCAGCGACGACTTGTCCGGTCGGGTCGTGCGCATCGTTCGTGATCCTGGCTGCGCCGCGAATCTCCAGCTCACACATGAGTCTGGTGACCCGCGCCCGGTCGATGATCAGGCCGTGCTCGCGTCTGAGGGTGGCTTTGATCTTGCGCGCTCCGTAGACCTCGTAGTTGTCCGACGAAGATCGCAGCGATGACCGGCTTCAGCTCGTCGTCCTCGAGGCGTCGAGCGCACGTCGGGCGTCGGAGTGCGGAGCGGACCGATGACGGGGCGATCTGGTGTTCCTCGGTGGAGAGGACACGACAGATCGGCTCGACCCCGTGATGACGGGAACGCGGCTGCGAACTGGCTCACTTGCGTGATCGACGGTCGAGCGCCGCCCCGAAGAAAGTCGCTGCGTCCTGCAAGATCTGGTTCGCCCGAGCCAACTCCCGGTTCTCCTTGCGGACCTCAGCCAACTGCGCCTTCAACTCTTCGACCGACCCCGCCGCAGCTGCCGGCTTCGACGGCTTCGGTGTGGCGATCTTGACCCAGTTGTAGAGCGTCACCGGCTTCACGTTCAGCTTCGGGCCGAGACGAGCGCACGCTGCGTAGCGCGACTCGTCAACCTCGATGTGCTCGAACACGAACCGGACCGACTGCTCCTTGAACTCCGCGGTGTATTCCTTCTTCGCAGGCATCTCTGAATCCTCTCAGGATCATTGATGACCTGACGCAAAACCCCGGCCGATTCAGACTCCGAGTAGAGCACTCAACGCAAACGATTCGCAAGTAAGGCCCGGCATCTCGCGTTTTCGCCGGATCAACAGCCGGAGCGCTCATATCGACACACGGCCGAAGACGCTCCACCCAAGAAAGTACGGCACCTCGGCGCTCGGGTGCCCGCTCGTGAATGTGCTGAGATCACTGCAAGTTAGCTTGCGCCTTCCGGAGTGGCAAGCTAACTTGGAGTCGTGGGAACGCCGCTGATCGCGACTAGTGCTCGCAAACATGGCGTCCACGACGACGACATGATCCACGCCTTCAACCATCCGATGTTCGTCGACGACCACGACGACGGCTTCGTGATGTTCGTCGGCGCCGACACCTCGGGCAACCTGCTCGAAATCGGCGTGATCGAAAGCGTCGACGGCCCGATCATCATCCACGCCATGACGGCACGACCGAAGTACCTCAGGTGATTCCAATGCCCCGAACCGCACAAGAAATCCTCGACAACGCCGACGAACTCGCAGCACGATTCGAGCGCGCCGAACCCGGCGATCTCCGTGACGCGACTGCACTGCGGACCGTTCGCGACGCATTCTTGGCTCGAGCCGAGACCGAACGAGCCCTTCGCGACGCGGTCGTCGAAGCCCGCCACGACGGGCACTCGTGGGCATCGATCGGTGCCATGGTCGGCACCTCGGGCGAGGCCGCTCGTCAGCGCTACGGCCAAGCAATCAAGGCCGAGTAGCCGCTCAGATCACCGCCACCACTCCGCACCACAGACTGCGCGCTATCGGCACGACTGATCGGTGAGCCCCGCTCGAGATTGCTCTTTCGGCAACACTGTCAAGATGAGGACTTCTACAGTTTGGGTGTTCATTGAGCCTCCCCATGTCGTCGTGATTGACCTGCGACTCGCTGGCAATCGATGACGCTCGCTCCTTTGCCCGACTCGATGGAGCCCACCCGCTGATGAATACCGATCACTTCACATGTCCGGTTTGCGAATACCCCGGCCTTGACAACCGTCCGTGGACAGGAGGGTCCAGTTCCGACGAGATTTGTCCGAGTTGTGGAACCCAGTTCGGACTTGACGATGCCAACCCTGGCGACGAGTCGGCACGCTCGATTCAATATTCCGTTCTCAGGCAACGATGGATTGATGGCGGCCGAAATTGGTGGTCCACGTCTCGACAGCCGATCGATGACTGGAGGCCCACGGTCAATGAACGAGAACTGGCCGGTCCAGACCCTTCGTGGCAGGACAGCCCAATTTCGATCAGCCTGTCGACACCCCCGGACCGAGATGGCCTCGTTGCGGACCTCTTCATCGGGCAGCAACAAGTTGCCGAGGTTGTTGCCGCAGAGGGCGGTTTCACAGTGGAGTTCTACGGAGCCGCTTTCGATGAAGCCTGGCCCGCTCCCGTCGATGCCGTAATTGCAGCGCTTAACGCAGCTTGCGAACGGCTCGAGGGTCGTTGCGAATAGTGGCCGCCGCGGCGATCTGATTCGAACTCCACTATCTCCAGCCGCTCAGAACAACAGACGACAGAGCGACCGCAACCCGCCCGAGATCGGCACGTCTGATCGATCATGCCCGCTCCAGAACCCGCGCACCCGGAGCTGGATCCTCCCACGCGGAGCGTCAATCCACCTCGGACCAACCAGCCGAGCAAGCGCTCCAGCATCATCAGCTACCGTTCGGCTGTGGCTGATCTGAATCACCTGATCGTGTGGTGCGAGGACAAGCGACGTGGCGCCGCCCACGTTGTCGAAATCCTCGGGCTCGAACCTCCGCGAGACTTCGCCGGCCAGTTCCTCGTCGTCACCATGGGCAATGGCGCATCACTCGACTACGCCGACTGGCGAGGTGGCGGCATCACACCGCAACACCTCGCATTCCTCGTCAGTGAACCAGAGTTCGACGCCGCGTACGGACGAATCAAGGCAGCGGGCATCGAGCACTGGGCGGACCCGTCGAAGCGCACGGCCGGTGAGATCAACCACCATGACGGTGGCCGAGGCGTCTATTGGGATGACCCTGACGGCCATCTGCTCGAGATCATCACCCGACCGTACGGTGCCGAGACCGAGGCATCCGGCGGCTGAGAACGCCGTGACGTTTGCTCCCCATCGGCAGATACGAATATCAAGGCGAGCCAAGCCACCGAGTGACTGCTCAGGATCGGCACGTACGCGATCGGACAAGTGCTCCGGAATGCGCGGCCCAAACCGAACTCGTTGGCGAAGGTTCGCGACGACGTGTGGATCAAGGGGAAGCGACGATGCGTTCGAGCGTTCTTGACATCACGTCACCGAGGGGATGCTGTATGGGCACGTAGTAAAGAACACCACCGACCGCGTGTTCAAGTTCGAACGTCCGTCCTCGAATCCACGCAGCGTCATCGGCACCGACAGCGTCCTTGAATGCTGATCGTTCTGCAGCGGTCAACACCGCCCACGCCGGAGCAAGGTCTTGTGCCATGTCGCCCCAGCCGGCTCCTCCCCAGTCGATGATCGCCGTAAGTCGGGCTTCGTCGACGAGCAGGTTTCCCGGGATCAGGTCGCCGTGAACGAAGCCCTCGATCACCGGTTCGTCAACGACCTCGAGCGCCTCGCCCGCAAGACGGCGCACAGCGGCCACGTCCAGGAGCTCAGCAGCATTCCATTCCGCGGACTGAAGCCAGCCTTCCAGGCGTTCGAGCAGCGGCAGGAGCGGCCCGCCGCGACTGCCAGGCGAGCGCCGCGGTGCGTTGTCGATGTCGACGGTTCCGATCATGTTGACGGCGTCGGCGAGATCGGCAGCCAGGGCGTCGAGGGGTCGACCGTCGAGGTCGTGGCGCAGCGTCCAAGCGTCGCTCCCGTCGATCCATTCGAGAACCATCCAGCGGTGAGGGAACACTTCGTGGGACTCGCCAAGGTGACGCAGTTGGGGCGTCTTCACGTCGGACCGGAGCGACGTCTGCTCGATCTGTTGCAGGACCGCCGCTTCCCGCAGCACTCCTGCTGCGGCTCCCGGTCCTCTGGGCAATCGGATCACCACGTCAGATCCATCGTCGATGCGGATTCGCCACATCGCGTTGTCGGTTCCGGAGGTCTTCTGGTACTCGATCGGCGATTGCGCCCACTGCGGGCACTCCGCCTCCAACAGCGACCGGACGACGGGTGCACTCGTGTCGGGCTCGTCGTCGTGGATCCGCTCACTCACATCGCGAGCATCGCAGACCCGAATCGGCCGACGCCCGTGGGTATCCGCCAGAGCGCATATCACCAACCATCGAACAGGGAACCGAACGCTCGTGATCGGCACGTATCGGCGCGGCTACCCACCCGGAGATGTGCGAGGTGGGTGCAGCCGGGTCGTGGGCTAACGATCAACCGCAAGCGAACTCTTCGGTTGAGGACGGCCACGCCTCAACCACGTCGGCGGTGACGACGAAGGCGATCAGCCGATCATTCGACAGCCACAAGCGGCGTCCCTGCTGCTGATAGCCGACATCGATTGCGTCAGACGGCAACTCGGCGTCAGCATCGAACGGGGCAACGAAACCCCTCCCGTCGAGCACACCCTGGGGGTCGGAGATGTACCCCTCTCCGTCCAATCTCAAGAACGTCGCCGACTCCCACCCACAGTGCTCCGGGCCTCGAGACGACGTGATCACCGACGTCGGGACACGTTCACCGTCAGCGTCCTGCCACACCTCTTGAGGAAACTCACCATCGGTCGAGGGATCAAACTCTGAGGGGTCGCAACTAGCGAACGTTTCGATCGCCCATCGGTCCTCAGCCTCGAGTTCGACTCCCGTGCTGTCGGCGATCACAAGCGCAGCTTTGGAGACGCCGGCCACGTCGTAGGTGTACAACACGCGATCCTCATCTCGTCCGACTGCGACGAAACCTTCGCCCGGCATCCCGAACGTCTCACCGTCGATCATGTCCTCAAGCGCTTCATCAGGGCCGGCTCCGCTGCCGAGGGGACCAAAGTCAGAGGTCCAGCCTCCCTGCCAGATGCCGTACTCGCAATCGACGAAATCCGCCACTGCTCCAGCCCTGACGGATGGATCAGGGTCGTTGGCGACTGGGGATTCCGAAAGATCGACGATCGGCAACGACGTCAACTGCGTAGCCGACTGTTCGCCCAGCGCTCCGTCATCTGACGACGAGCCGCCGCAACCAGGGAGCGACGCAACGATCACGGCGGCGGCACACACGCTCGCCAAGCTTCGAGAACGAGGCGCAACCGACTGCCCGGTGATCCGAGAATCCCTCATGGACCCTTTGACGCTACGCCGAACGAGATGGTTCCCGACGGCGACATCATCAACAGTCTGGCCCTGGCGCCGCGGCCGTCTCAGCGCAAATCGACGGCCACGCAGAAAGCTCGCACCAGCGAAAGATCGGCACATCGGATCGGTGGACACCGCTCAGATCGCGCGGGCGCCGTCGGCACTTGACGAGGCGCTCTCCGCTGCCGGTAATGCGATGCCCCCAACGTTGTGATGGCATCGCGAATATCGAGCATGCCGCCGGGGCCGCGGCGCGGGACGGTCAGCCGCGACCGGGGCTCTCAGCGCGCGGCGTGTGAGGTCGGCCTCGATTGGTCGAGATTGAACTATTCGGCGAACCAGGCAGCGAGGTAGTCGCCATCGAGTTCGTGGAGGATCTCGCCATTGGCGTAGGTCAGTGACCCGTCGTTGATGTAGAGCAGACGCTCCCCGGACTGGTCAATCCGGACTGACGTGGATTGTGCTGGGAGCTGGCGTTCGAGTTCTTTGACTTCGGAGAGACTGTCGGCAGCGAAGAACCGCAGTCGGGTGGAGTCGGACAGCGACGTGGTGAGTGCGAGCTGTCCTGCAGCGGTGGTCCCGGCGAAGCGAACGGGTCCGAACGCATCGGGGTCGAACGTGGTTCCGATCGGCACCGGCTCGCCAGCTCGCAGCGGCGTCGTATCGAATGGGAGCAGTTGATATCCGTCTTCGTCCCAGAAGAGCACGACGAGTTGGTCGTCGGATGTCCAGGTCGCATCGGCGACGTTGCGATAGGTAGCGCCGCCCTGGTTCATGGTGAGACCTTCACCGGCACCCGCCGCGATGTCGATGACCGCGACCGCGTAGTCATTGGCGGTTGCAAGGAACTGCTGGTCGGAGCTGAGGGTTGGTGAGTAGCCGGCACCGAGCACGGTTCGTTCACTGTCGGGTCCGGTGGCGGCGAGAAGGTTGCCCGAGATTGGCTCGCAACAGTCGCCGTAAATCAGGCTGCCGTTCACGACGCCCGCGATGGCATCGACGCCGTTGGGGCCGGAGCCCTCGGTCACCGGCGGGCGCGGGTCGGCGAAGTCGGCCAGGCGGATCGGATCGGTCGGGTTCTCGGCGAGAATGTCGCGGTGCCAGTAGAGGTCGCCGTCGTCGTGGACAATGAACAAGTCGTCTGGTCCGGTGTGGATCGATCCCACTGGCAGCTCGATCGAGAAGTCTGGGAAGGAACTGCGACGACAGAACTGTGATGGGCCACACCCGTTACGGGTGGGCAGGCTTCTGATCAGGTCAGCACAGCAGGCCAGACCGGCATCGGCGATCCGACGGACATGTCGCTCGAAGCGCACCATCTCACGATGGGCAACTCGATAATTGGGTCACGCCGGATCACCGACACCAATCCTGGTCCGGCCACCTTGAACCGGCCAGCCCATACTCACAACTCGATAATCACGCCGCTCGAGGACGGTCGAGACCGCTCGTAGCGGAACCTTCGATTGGTCCGACCCGCTCCAGATCGCGCGGGTAGGTGTCGCACTCTCGGCGAGGTCGCAATCGTCCTCCACGAACACTTTTCGTGCTCCGGTGGATCGGTGGGGAGTGCTTCCGGCGGAGTCGCCGGAGACCCTGATGTACGTTCGGTGCCGTGACAGACCGGCTCTCCGTTCACGACGAACTGGTTCCGTGGTTCGAGGATCGGACGGACGTCGAGCTGTCCGAACTGCTGAAACAATCCGAAGCTCATCGTGGCTGGGGCGTGAGTCGGATCGTGGACGTTGCCGGTCAGCGAGTGTTCGCCAAGACCATCCCGGTCACCAACCTCGAACTCGCTCACCTCGGGTCCACTCGCAACCTGTTCGACCTGCCGGTCGTCTACAACTACGGGGTCGGCTCCGCAGGTTTCGGAGCCTTCCGCGAGGTCGCTGCGCACGTGACCACAACGCAATGGGTTCAACAAGGACGCACGGGCGGCTTTCCGCTGCTGTATCACCACCGCCTCCTGCCTCTGGCAGGCCAGACACGTCAGCGCGACTCCGATCAACTCGATCGCTATGTCGCGTATTGGGACGGTGACCCTGCGATCCGGCGATTCATCCAAGAGCGCGAAGCGTCGACGTGCTCGATCACGATGTTTATCGAGCACGTCCCTCATGTCCTGCAGGACTGGCTCCCCCTCAACCAAGACGCGATCCACTGGGTGATCGACCAAGCGCTCGAGATCACCTCGTTCCTCCGCACCGAGGGCGTTGCTCACTTTGACGCGAACCCGTCGAACATCTTGACCGACGGTCAGCAGCTGTTCTTCGCCGACTTCGGCCTGTTTCTGACCGACGATTTTGACCTGACCGACGCAGAGCGTTCGTTCCTCGCACACCACCGCTACTGGGACATTGGCGAGTTCATTTCGTCGTTGGACTGGCCCGCACCAGGCCAGCCTTTCGAGCACAGCGCTGCATACAAGGAGGCACTGACTCCATATCGGGCGCTCATCGATGAGATCTCCGGCGTGTTTGGTCGACTCGCAGCCGGGTCGAAGACGAGCGGCGGATACGACGACTCGACGGTCGCCGATCTGCTCACCGACTCACGGTAAGTCCTGGCCTGCGGACGGATCTGTGCATGCCGTACCAACCAACGACGACCGCGAGCTCATATCAACAGGCGACTCACTCAGTCACCACCACTCCGGTGGGAGGCACCTATTCGGGCGGCGGGGCGGTCAAGTTTGTGCAAGGGGTGGGTGTTGTTGTCGAGGCGATCGTCTTGCCGATCTGCTCGGCCATGAGGTCCTCGCGGCGTTGTGATCGTCGTGCGCTGTACTGGGTGCCGATTCGGGGCGCAGCGACCGCCCTTGACAGCAGGATGATGGGTGGCGAGGTGTGCGAATCCGGCATATCGATGGCGATTCTGCGGACGATCGCGATCCCTGCCTCACTACCGTCGCTGGTGACCATGAAGAAGCCGACACAGAGCACGATCGTCCCCCTCATTGCGACGGCGCTGCTGATCGCAGGTTGCAGCAGCGCCGAACCGGGCGCATCCGAACTGGTCGCAAGGAGCTCTACCTCGCTTCGGCCGTCGTCGACGACAACGACGACGAGCCATGTCGCACCGACGACCATCTCCGTGGTTGCTGCGACGACGACTGCGTTACCACCGCCGAGTCCTGTATCTCTCTCCGATTGGCCGGTGAACCCGAGCGGCTCACGACATCTTGCTCCGGCGTATCTGCCAACCGACGCGATCCCGAACACGACCGACACGGTTGGGTTCACGATCGACGTCGGTGACGGGCAGTCGGTTGCCTATGTCCAACAGTGGGCTGACGTCGCAACCGGCGCGTACTTCGCGATCGAAACCCTTCTCCCCTTCGTCCCGAACACTCCCACCGAGTCGCGCACCAGTGTGGACACCTCGGACTGGACGACCGAATGGACCCAAGCCTTCTTGACACCCACTGGACCCGGCTATGTGAACCTCCAGCTCTACGACGAGGACACGGTCGGCCTCGTGCGATTGCGAAGCCTGAACGTGGATCAGGCTGTCGTGCTCGATGCGGCCGCCACGATGCGCCGAGCCGGGCCCGATCAACCCGGATGGATCGTGAGCAGCCTGCCCAGCGGACTGACTCCGTTCATCGAGGGCGAAGCCAACAACGCACAAGTACGGGGCATCACGTGGTCGAACGGACCCGGACGACCCGAAGCCGATCTCCGAGTCACCACCGTCCCCGATGATTTGCAGATCGAGTGGTTCCCCGAATCCGACGTGCAGAGTGCGGACATCAACGGCAATCCTGGCATCGTCACCATTGCCGGCTCGACCGTGACCGTCCGCTGGTCTCCCGAACTGGGCGTTCTCATCATCGCCGCCCTCAACGGCACCCTTGACGACGCGCTCACCTTCGCGCGAAGCGTCACTGAAGTCGATCAAGCGTCCTGGAACGCCTTTGCCGTCGAACCATTCGGCGAATACCTCACCCGATGCACCGGGTGTTCTGCTGAGCCGCGTGCACGACGGATCGAGAAGGCTCCGATCTGGGCCGGATATCTCTCGAGATCGGCACTTCTTCCGGAGTGGACCCGCACGAGAATGCGCAAGCGGTCTAGCCGCTGAGTGTCATCATTGATCCGATGGAGACCCGGCTTGAACATGCGCGTGCCAACGTTTCGGATCTCGCCGCGGCGATCGCGTGCTACACAAACGTTCTCGGCTTCGTCGTCGAGGCGACCTGGCCACCTGACCAGCCGAACTATGCCCACTTCCGCGCCGAGTCGGGCGCAGTCTTCGCGATCCAGGAAGCCGACGGACGGGGCGGTCGGTTCAACTTCACCGTCGATGACCCTCACCAACTCTGGGAGCAACTCAGAGACAAAGCCACCGTCATCGAGGCGCTGTTCGACTCCGACTACGGGACCAAGAAATTCACGATCGCCGATCCGGACGGCAACGAACTCGGCTTCGTCGATCATGTTGCGTAGGCGGCGTCACCGATCAGAACACCGACCAACGACGACCATTTCACCCGCCCGAGAGCGAATCAGGCACGTCCGCGCTCGGTCTGGCGAGCGATATCAGCGAGCGGAAGACACGGGCAAACTGACGGGGTGGGACAAGCCGAGAGCTTCGAGTGGTCGAGACGAAAGAACGGTGACGTGGTGATCTCCCATCACGGTCGCGTTGCCACGACTCTGCGGGGACGTCGCGCCGATCAGTTCGTCGAGGACGTCGTCGACGAGGACGGGCAAGAACTGATGGCGAGACTCACGGGCAACTACAAGCGAGGCAACGAGCGCGACTCGCAGAGGCACCCTCGCAATCGGTGACGGCGGTAGAGGACAGCGAGGGGTCTCTCGTCATTGCTTGGCGGCGGTCTCAACTGGTAGCGCGAACCGCTCAATATCAACACTGTCCGCGCAACGTCTCGACCGCTCGCGATCGGCACGAGTGCGCTCGGCCAGGAGCGCATGACTGCGCTGCGGCCGCAACGGACCGCACCGCTGCGAGAACCAGTCGGTCCCGATCTCGGGCCCTTCTGAGGCGGTCGGCGATGCCAGGTGCCTCAGTGATGCGACTCGTTAGTCTCCGGCGATGATCGTCCGATGGTTGACCGCCGCGGCAATCGTGGTCGGCGCAGCGCTTATCGGAGTTGTCGCCTGGATCGTTGGACTCAAGGGCCTTGGCAACCGAGCTGAGTCCATATGCTTCGCCGATATCGACAATCATCCCGGATACGGCGGGTATCGGATGTCCAGCCAGCTGTGGTTGCCGTCGTTTGAATGCCGCTTGCTGGGAAACCCGACGGAGCCGATCGTTGTGCAGCACCCGCTCGAAGCGTTCGCCGCATTCGGCTGGATCGTGGTCGTCCCCGTCCTGTATGCGATTGCGATACTGGCCCTCACGCTGAGGTGGGCGCGCCAGGCGCGCTGACCTGGTTCAGAAATCGCGCTCTCGGTGGACGCACATCAGAGCGTCGGGGGGATGAGGTCCAGGGGGACGTCCATAGCGAACTCAGGGTCGGCCGGGTGGGACCGACGCATGCCGAGTGAGAGATCAGAACAACACCGTTCGAGCGGCCATCAACCCGTCCGCTATCGGCACGTAGGCGATCGGCCAAACGCTCAAGAACGTTCGTTGCACCGTTCGATCAGGCGGTAGTCGACACCTCAACGTGCACTTCGATGCCGTCGGGCCGGATGAACGTGAGCCACTTGGCATTCTCAGGCGGGGCCGGATCGAATTGGACGTGGAAGTCCATCCACAAATCACCGCCCGATCCACCACCGCCTGAACCAGCAAAGCGGTAGTCGCTGCCGAGGTCGTCTGTTGCCTGCCAATCCGTCATCCATCGATGCAGGCCGCCGTCTGCGAAGAAGCGATCTTGTTGCTCGCTATCGAGGTCGGGCGCGGGTAGTCGGACTGCTTCGTTGGCGAGCGCTCCGCGCAGGACGACGCGCCACGGCCAGACCTCCACGTGACTGAACACGACAATCTGGTCACCGACACGCTCTCGAGAGCAAGCGGCTATGAGCTTGGGCGGCCGCATGTTCGCGACGACCAACGCTCTTGCATCATCGGCTTCGTGTTCTTCAACCACTGCTTCTCCGCTTCATACTTTCTGAAGGACGTCGTTCATTGGGCAGACCGTCACCAAGTATCGCGTAGCTCATAATCACACGGCGTCGACAGGTCGCAACCCGCTCTTGATCGGCACGACTGTGAGCGGGTAGGTGCTCGGGAACGTGCGGAGCCCAGAGCGGTGAATCTTCAATCTTCTGCAGAGATGGCTGCTGGCGGCCGATGAACGTGTGTGGAACACGCAGCGGCACCCGTATCGATTGATCGCGGTCCCGGACTCGACACGACGGTTGCCATTTCGACGGCGCTGTGGTGGGCGGCCGGCACGGCGATCACGGTGTCCCCAGTCCTCGCATCGTTGTTCACCGTCAATCGATCGCAAGCATTCTGGCCATTGTTGATCGCCGCGACCGTGGCCGGGGCCACCGTTGGCGTGCTCGCCCACCGCAACCCATCCACTCACCTCGCCGAGCGTCTCACCGAGTTGCCTGCAGCAATGCTGGTTGCGCTCGGCTACCCGATTTCGGCGGGTATCGGGCTTGGGATCGAGAACGCTAGCTCGGGCCGTGACGGCGCAGCGACGCTGCTGTACCTGGCGTTCATCTCCGTCGTGGTGGCTTTCGGCTGTCTGTGCCGATGGGGACCTTGGTGGCAGCCGACAACGGCATTGCGACGCTCCAGCTGGCTCTGGGCGGCTTTGTCGATTCTGTTGCTACCGCTGCTCGGGCTAGGACTCTTCTTCGTGCCACTCGCTGTCGCATACCGCCGAGCTGCCCAAACCGTCGGCGGCTCGTCGCGCTCATAACTCCGAGCACCCTCGACGATCGGACCCGAGAAAGATCGGCACTTGTCGCGGATGCGAGGTGACCCGTATCCTGCCTGCCTGTCTGTCGCCAGTCGTGGCCCCGACGAGACGCCGGGGCCACGACTGCTCACGTGGCTTGTGACGCTGGGGCGTCGGTGCGCCTCGTGTGGTGGCGAAGGGTGAAGCGGAGACCGGCGAGGATGATTCCGATGCTGCCGGTGACGATCGCGCCGAGCCAACTGAGGACCCAGATGAAGTACCCCCACGTGAGGTCGCCTCCTTCGGCAATCAGCGGGATCCAACCAATGGCGAAGAGCAGTGCGGCGCCTGCGAGCCACAAGAACCAGTAGTGGGTCATGCTGATCTGCTGTTGGCGGACTGGTTGAAGGTCGGGAGCCTCCGATGGCGCCGAGAGTTGCAGGTTGCCGGTCCAGAAGCCGCTGACGAGCACGATGATCCCGACACCCATGGACTCGAGGCCGAACAACGTGAGCGCAGCACCGGCAACGATCATCTGAGAGCCGCCGATGAGATCTGACTGTCGCCGAATCAAACCGCCGATCAACAGGACTCCGCTGACCGCCGCTCCTGCGACGCCGACCAGTCGGATCGCGCCGCCGCCTGAGACCGTGGCCAGCATCGCCAGGCTGATGCCGAGCGGTACGACACCGAGGATCGCGGTGAGGATCGCCCACCAGTTCCCACGTAGGAATGTTGACATGTTCTGACTCCTTTGCCGGGCTCCTCGAGATTCGAGGAGCGTGTGATATCGCCACCACACATCGGCAGGTATGCCACGCAAGAACCGTCCGAACATCGCACGACGAACGTGGCGCTCATCGGCATCGTGAAGGTGTTCCCAGACATCGGACTCGAGCTCCAGCAGCCGGCGGTCCCGCGCGTGTGCAGGGAGGCCACGGGTGTAGAGCGCAACCCAACGCCGCACCAACGCCACCCACAACAACCCGGTGCCATTCACGACGGGCTCCACCCGGGATCGAAACGGTCCAACGCCTCAGCCTCGCGCTCGACTTGGCTGAGCGCGGACCGCCCCGACATCGTGATCGAGTAGAGCCGGCGCCTCGGTCGTCCATCGCCGGTCGCCAGGTCGGCGTCCTCCCAGACTGACGACAGCAGCCCGGCTTTCTCCATGCGCGTCAAGGCCTTGTAGAGCGTTCCGTGCGCAGTGAGGTTGCGCCGCCCTTCGTCGTCGCGCAGACGCTTCGCCAACTCGAACCCGTGAAACTCGTCGACACCGGCCCTCGACAACTCGACCGCCGTGGCAAGGATCGACGCCTCCAGAGGAAGAATCACGCCTGCTTTCCTTCGCATGACGCAAAGAATAGGAAGATATCGTCCTTTTGTCAACAGTGTGTGGTCGTCTTGCCCCTGTCGCGGACACCGCGAGGATCGGAGCCCGCTCCATAATCACGCGACCCGGGCGCGCTCGACACCGTCCAGGAACGGCACGTACGCGAGCGGCCTGGCGCTCAAGAATGTGCAGCACCGTGGCCTACCGCGAACTGGTCATCCACCGATTGCCAGAACGAATCTCAGCGCTGGGTGCGGACACGTGGATCGTCGTCGCTGATCCGGCGGATCGCGACGTGGGTCCACGCGCTCCCGCGAGGTGATACGAAGCTCGTTGGACGACCCCCGTGCTCGCTCGCCTTGCAGACCTCTAACACGTCCCCGCTGAACCGGTAGATCGCAAGCTCGCGTGCGGTCTGCTCGTGTGGGTCAGGGGCTTCCTGCACGTTGGTGAAGCCGTCCGGATCGAGCGTGAAGTCGACGTGGCAGCCGGCGCCGATGCGTTTGCCGCCGCTGAACACAGCGAAGTTGCCAGCAGCGTCCACGTGCTCGATGATGCCGGTGACGTCTGTCTGCTCACCATCTCTGGTGTGGAAGACAATTTCCCACCAACCCGCGAAGAAATCGGGTTGGCTGGCTGAAGAATCGGGTATCGGGCGCACTTGCGTCATGGGAGCAGGTCGGGCTCGGTCCCACATGCTGCGTTCACGGGACACGGCGAGGTATTGGCGGGGCGCTGTGCCATGACCGCCATCATGACATCAGACCCACAGCCGTCGCGAGGGTGGAAGACCTCGCCGCGGCGACCGCCCGGTCAAGAGAGCGCATATCAACGGCCGTCTCCGCGTCGATGACCTGTCCGGGTCCGGCACGTCGGTGCTCGGCCACCCGCTCCTGAATGTTCGGCACGGTGTGCGGCGAAGAGCTGATGATGGGTTCTGTTCAGTCTTCGATCGGAAGCGGTTCGTCTCTGTCGACGAACTCCCATGCCGTGTTCACTCGATGGCTGAGTTCGCTGGTGAATTCGTTGCTGCCTCCAACGTAGAGCGACCAGAAATCGACGTCAGTGGCTACGAACCAGGAACGATCGTCGGGCCAGAACAGATCCGGGTTCCTCCAGCCGTCGTCGTCCGGATAGCGCAATCCCACCAGCGCAGACAGCGAACCCTGCACGAGGTAATACGTGCGATCAGGCAGAGCGAACCGGGGAACCTCTGCCAGGGCTGGTCCGATTCGAGCATTGCGTTCTTGCGCTGCGCTGCGGTGATGCTCGCGAAGTTCTTCGCGTTGGCGCCGCTCAGCTTCATCGGCGGGCGGATGCCTCCATCCCATCTCTCCGCTCGAAGGGCCGAAGCCGTGGCCCTCCCAAATCGCGAACCACGCCAGGTCGGGAGTTGCGGTGTGCGTCGCTCCCACTGATGTCACCGTGACGAACAGGTCACGATATTGATTCCACCAATCATCGGGTTCAGGGTCTGGAGCGTGGAGCCGGATGATCGACTCGAAGCGGTCCGGTACCAGTACGTCCACCGTCCCCTGCGGGCCACCGGATCCGTCGACCAGCCATTCCGCCGGGGCCGTCGAGGGCGCAGGTACGAGGGTCTCGCCGAAGATCACGATCAGAGGATCGCACAGCGCTCGAGCCGGCGAACTGCCGGATTGTTCCGCTGCCCCGTCGAGCTGAGCGGACCGAGATCCAAGCACGCATATCAACAGCGCGCTGCAATGGCGGGACCCGAGAAAGAACGGCACGACTGCGAGCGGCTGGCCGCTCGAGAACGCGCGTCGGCCACAACGGACGGGAACCGCCGCCCAGAGCCGATCATCGTGGCGATTCGCAGGTGGGTCCAGACGCGGTCTGCTGCCGTCTATAGGGGGCGCGCCCAAAAACGGGCGAGGAGCCAGGGCATGACGGCGCCTGCCACGATCAGTTGAAATGGGCCTTGCCGGTGTAGTCCAGGTCGAAGCTGGGGCCGGTCCAGGTTCCGTTCCCGTGGAGATTTGCGAGTTCCCCCGTGCCACCGAGAATCACCCACTTGCCGGACCAGATCGCTCCGCTTGGGTCGCAGGTAGTGGAGTCCTGCTTGCCCGTGGCCTTCATGGTCATGTCGCCGGCACGCCCATCCACCTCTCCGGTGAACTCGATCGTGATCTTGACGAAATTCATGAAGGACTCAGGGCCCTTCTGGTGGCACACGACGTCGAACTCGTCCTCGGACGTACCCTCGAACGTCCCGGTGAACGTTGAGACTTCTGTGCCCTGGACGAAGGTGGTGTTGCCAGCTGTCCGGAAGGTCAGCCCGGCGAGGTCCGGCACGTAGGTCCAATCGCCTGAGGCCTGCTCCGGGGGTCCGGCCGCAGCGGTTGTAACGCCGAGCATGAGCGCGCACAGCGCCAGCGGTACGATAAGTAGTCGTTTCATCGTCAGATTCCTCCTGTTGGTGTCCTGAGATCAAGGTCGTGCGATTTCACGCCTCCTCTCCAGGACTCTCTGCTACCTCGGTCGTAGTACCCACCGTGGAAGCTGCCTAGAGCCGAACGTCCGCGATCCCGAAGCCGCCTTCCGGTCGGAACTGGAGCGGCCGCGGATTTGTCGGCGTCGGCCCCATTCGACAGTCGAAGGGACGCTCCAGAACGACACACGCATGGTGCCCTTCCGCGCCGACAAGTGTCGCTGATCGCCTACTCGACGGCGGCACCGATCGGCGGGTCCGCGCACAGTCGCCGACTCAATCTCACCGTGATTATCTCGCGTCACGGTGGGACCGGAGCTGGGCGGTGCCCGCGAGTTGAAGGCCGGGATGATGTCGGTCCTCCGGTTCTCGGACGGGCGGAAGGTCGTCGCGGCACCGTGAGTCCGGTACGGGCCGGTGCGAATGGGCTGGCGATCTGCCGTTTGCCTCTGGCGGTTCGGTGGTTCGTGCGCGGATCGTGAGGGTGGAGGTGAGTCGTGATGCGGGGCTACAGGGTCCATGTCTTGGCGGCGGTGGCGGTGCTGCTCGCCGCCAGTTGTGGCGGTGATGGGGGCTCGTTGCCGCCTGCCACCGACCCGACGACTCCCCGTTCGGTGTCCACGACCACGCAGCCGGTACGGCCGGACACGACATCGGCACCCTCAGTCGTCACGACCGTCGAGCCAGCTGCGGTGACGGTGGTGGTGTTGCGGCCTGACGGATTGGGCCCCGTGGATTTTGGTGTGCCGGCCGAGAAGACCGTCGGGGAACTCACGGGCCTGTTCGGGTCGCCGACCAGTGATGTGCCGATCGGACCGGACGGCGAGTGCGTGGAGGGGGCTGTCTGGTTGGATTGCGTGAAAGGGCTCCGAGTGATCGAGCAGGGACGCCTGCTCACGTGGGCGGAGTTCGGCCTTGAGGTTGCGCTGGTGGATTCCGATGCGACCGGGACTGATGCCGGCCGAGTTCCACTCCAATTCGGCGACTGGCGCGCCACTGGGACATCCGGTAGCGCTCGCTTGCGGACCGCCGAGGGAATCTTCCCAGGGATCACCATCGGCGACCTGAAGCTCCTCGCTCCCGGGCTCGAGTTCGGCTACGGCGAGGGGCTCCTCGACGGAGTCTTCGTCACCGTTCCCACGGGTGGCGGTTACGGGGGGCAGCTCGACTGGGACCCCGAGACCACCGCGGTCGAGCATGTCGACATTCGTGCCGTGCAAGCTGCGCTCAACGCTCACGGCGCAACTCTCGACGTCGACGGGGCATGGGGCCCCGACACCGAGACCGCCTGGCTCGAATTCCTCGCCGATCACGGCATCGAACCCGCCACTTCACAGTTGTGGCTGACACCGGAGGTGGGAGACGCGCTCGGGCTTCCACCCGACGACATCATCGTGGCGACGATCCAGCCACGGCCCACCGACGATTCGAGCACCCCGTCGACTCCCGAGTTGACGTTGCGCGCTGACGGTATCGGCCGTTTCAACTTCGGTGAACCCGCCGATGAGCTGCACGACGAGTTCATCTCGATGCTCGGTTCCCCGAGCGACACCGTCGAATTCTCGGCGCCGCCACCCGATCGCCTTTACATGCCCGGCGGCTACCAAGCCCTCCATGAGCTCGTCCAGTACGAGTGGGCGGAGCCATCGTTGCTGGTGGTCCTGGGCGACACGCCGTTCCTTGGTGATCAGTGGGCAGAGCCAGTTCCCGGAACGCTTCACCTGCTCACTTGGGAGACACGCAGCGCCGCCTTGACGTTCGAGAACGGCTTCGGCGTCGGCTCGACCCTTGGCGAAATGCGCTCGACTCACCCCGACGTGACGGTCGGCAGCTGGGACATCTGCGAGACGGAATACCACCCTGATCTCCTCGCCGTCCCGGCGTCTGTCTTCGGGCTGCGCGGGCGACTCGACTGGGACTGGGTGCGTGACCTGCAAGTCGCGCTCAACGACCGAGGAGCCGATCTTGAAGCTGACGGCATCTACGGCCCCGCCACGACTACCGCAGTGCGTTCGTTCCAGCAAGCGGAAGGCATCGAAGAGACCGCCAGCACCGAAGGGCCGGATGGACGAATCGGACCTCGCACCGTGTCCGCTCTCGGTCTTGCCGCGCCGGAGAGCGCGCCTATCCGCGACCTCGAGGCCGGATACCCAGGGAGCTGCTGACCCTGCAACGTCGACGTGACGATCACGAGAAGCGAGGCCATCGCAACTGCGACGTGCTCGTCCAGCACGAGTTCATCGGGCCGATCGCGACGAAGTTGCTCGGCTCCGGATTCGCCATGACAACCTCGGTCTGCTCGACGACCTCACCCAGATGAAGCACCGACTGTCGAGTGGCAGTTGCAGCGCACTTGGTCGTCGGCACAGCGCATATCAACGGCCCTGGCCGTTGGGACAACTGCTCGTGATCGGCACGGATGCGCTCGGTTACCCGCGCGAGATCGCGCGTCGCCTCGTTCTCGCACCGGAAGGTCCCGAATGCCGATTGTCCTGCTAGATCGCGGACGTCATTTCGTGACGTTTGGCCCACGTGTAGACATTGTCTACACGGCTACGTATACACTGTCTACATGAATGAGACGCGTGAACAACTCGTTGCGGCTGCGAGGGCGCATCTTGATGCCCACGGTCTCGAAGGTCTGACCTTGCGTCAGGTCGCACGGGCGGTCGGAGTGTCTCACGGGGCTCCGTTGCGTCACTTCTCGGGTCTGTCATCGATGCTGTCGGCGGTGACCGCTGATGCGTTCGACGAACTTGTCGCGACGGTTTCTCGACACGTCGACGTCGCCGACGGCCCGTTGGGCCGGCTGCGCGGCGCTGGGCAGGGTTACGTCGAGTTCGCGGTCGCGAACCCAGGCCCTTACGAGCTGATGTTTCGCCCTGAACGTCTGGACCGAACCGACGCCGCCTACCTCCGGGCTTCGCTCGCTGCGTTTGATCAACTCGCCGCGCTCACTGCTGCCGCGCAGGCAGCGGGATGGCGTACGGACACCGACTCAGCGGTGTTGACGGGCGTCCTGTGGGCTGGCGTTCACGGCATTGCGTCGCTCTGGATTCAGGGCTCGCTGCCGATCGCGACCAACACCGACGAACTCGACCAGTTCGTCTCGGTGTTCCAAATCGACCTCGCCGGACTGCCGGCGATCAAGGAGACATGAACATGTTGACCATTCCATGGACCTCAGCCAAAGAGCAGCCCCAGACTGCCGCGCTGGTCCAGATCTCGCGCCTCGAACTTGCTCGCAGACGTGACGTTCCCGGGTTTCTAATCGCGGCACTGCGCATTCGTCACCTCACTCTGCGGATACCCGGTGCTGGAGGACTCTCGCTCAGAGCACAGCCGCTCCGCCGAACGTTCTGGACGCTGTCGACCTGGCACGACGAGGCAGCAATCGACGAGTTCATGCGCACCCCGGGTCACCGCGCCGTCATGGTCAAGTACCGCGGCCGAATGGCCGGCTCTCACTTCCATACGTGGAGCCGTGCCGACCAATCCATCGGCAAGCCGAGCTGGGTCGACGCACACCGACGCTACGAAACTTCACAGGAGCAATCATGAACGACAACAACAACGTCGGCTGGGATTTTGGACTGGCCACCGAGGCCGAATGGATGCCGTGGGGAGAAGGCGGCAACGCCATTGGCCGGATCGTGGCTGTTGGCGACGGCTACCACCAAGTACTGATCAAAGCCCAAGCCGGCTACGCCGGGACACCCCACGAACACGAACACGCGGAGTTCTCCTACGTCCTCGAAGGAGTCGTGAAACACAACGGCACAACACTCAGCGTCGGCGACGGATACGCCGCCGCAGCAGGCTCGACCCACGAATCCTTCGAAGCAATCACCGACGCCACCTACCTCACGATCTTCAAGCTCTGAAACCGCACTCGAGAACGCCACTCCTCAGCGACGAGTTGCGGACCAGGTGTCCGGCACACGTCTGGACATCAGCGTCGGGTGAGATCGCCGCGTGGGATCGATGGCTCGGTGCACACAGCGGCTGGACCACCGCGACGCGCCGACGCCGCTCAACCGAGGCCGTCTCGCTTCTACGGGACGGCTGACGCGGACACACCCCACCGCCGCAGGCCGGACTGAGGGCCGAGACAACAAGCCGTCCGGGAGCCGCTTGGGCGATCAGAACAACAAGCCAGCTGCCACGTACAAACCGCTCGTGATCGGCACTTCTTCCGTGCGCCAATCGGCCCATAATGTCGGAGGCAACGTCTGAGCTGTCCGGTGGGGCTTGCGGGGAGCGCGTGGAGTGACCGACGGTGGCGACCGAAGATCACGAAAAGATCACAGGATTCGCCGGACTGTCACCGATCCTGGCGTGTGACCTGAACTGTGCTGGACGATCTGGACACGAGGACCGTACAGAACGGGCTTTCCCGGACGCGGCTGGACGCATCGGACGGTTTCCAACCAGCTTAAACCTCTCTGTTCGAAAGGACGTGCGGGTTCGAATCCCGCCCCGTGTGAGCGATCACTGAGAGTCACGTTTCGGGATCATTGAAATTCGCGTTGGGTGTCGGGGTCTTCTGGCTGGCATCCACCACTCGAGATGGGTGGCTCCTCCAGCGTGTCAAGCGACCAAGCACGACACGAGCCGGAGGAGCCGCTCACCATGATGTCCCAGGAGACGTACGTGAATGTGAACGACCTGCATACGCAGGGATGGACGATCAACGAGATCGCCGCGAAGACCGGGTTCCACCCGGCAACGATCAGCAAGTATCTGAAGCACGGGCCACCACCCGCGATGCGGTCGTCGCAGCCGTCGGTGATGACTGAGCAGTGGCGCACACGGATCGAGGTGATGCTCGAGAAGTGGCCTCGGCTGTTGGCGGTCAGCGTGTTCAACAAGTTGCGTGCTGTCGGGTTCGAGGGCAGCTACCCGACGGTCGTGCGGGCGGTGCGCGAGATCCGTGGGCCACGGTTCCGCACAGCGGACGCGGTGTCGGTGCCGATCCACACCGACCCGGGTGAGGAAGCCCAGTTCGACTTCTGTGATCTGTCGTCGTGGGCGGCCTCGATTGGTTGGCGGGTGAACCTGGTGTGCTTCGGGATGATCCTGTCGTGGTCGCGTCATCGGATGTGGTGGTTCACCACGTCGGAGGACCGTGAGCACACCTTCGAGGGCATGGCCCGGTTCTTCGACACCATCGGCGGTGTCCCGGCGGCGTGCCGAACGGATCGGATGGGAGCGTTGGGCCGCTCGCAGGGCCGACGGTTCGAGCTGCACGCACCGACGGTCGGCTTCGCCGCCCATCACGGCACCAAGATCACCTCGTGTCAGGCCGGCGACGCCAAACGCAAAGGCAAAGTCGAGCGCCCGTTCCGGCAGCTGCAAGAAACGTTCTTGGCCGAACTCGAGACCGATCCGCCGATCAGCATCGATGACCTGAACCGACGTGCGCAGGTGTGGCTCGATGAACGCGTCCACGCAGTCGAGTCCCGCTCGACCGGTGAGGCCCCGGCTGCTCGGATGGTCATCGAGCGTGACTTCCTCGCACCGCTGCCGCAGGTGCGCTTCGACACCGACTACGTCGAGACCCGCCGGGTCCACAACGTGTTGCCGTTCGTGTCGATCAACGCGAACCGCTATTCGGTGCCACCTGCAGCGTTGGGTCACAAGGTCGAGATCCGCCGCAAAGTCGACGGCGACATCGTGGAGATCCGATTGGCCGGCCGGCTCATCGCCAGCCACCGCCTCGTCGGCGGACGTCGTGTCGACGTGTGGAACCCTGAGCATCGCGCCGCTGCGGAAGCGATCGCGCTCGGCTGGAAGACCGACCGACCCGATCTGCGAGTCATCGCCGACCACGACCAGCCGGTTGTCGAGCGGCTCGAGCTTGGCGGTGACTTCGATGTCGACGATGTCGATCTCGAGGCCCGCTACCCGCTCGGCGTCGACGCGGAGGACGCAGGATGAGCAGCCTCTACGAACAGATCAAGGCCGACCTCGGCTACTTGAAGTTGGACGCCGCCGCGGGCGTGTTCGCCACCCTCGCCGAGGAAGCCAGAGTCGAGGACTGGTCGCACATCGAGTTCCTCGCCCGACTCGTCGCCGAGCAAGCCACCGCCGACCGCGACCGGCGCCTCGCAGCACGGCTGCGCTACGCCCGCTTCCCCTACCGGCGCAGCATCAACGACTTCGACTACGAGTTCCAACCCTCCGTCGACCGCAAGCTGGTCGAGGACCTGGCGACGCTCCGGTTCATCGACGAGAACCGACCCATCCTGCTGCTCGGTCAACCCGGCTGCGGCAAGACCCACCTCGCCGTCGCGATTGCGACCATCGCCGTCGAGGCCGGATACCGCGGCTACTTCACCACCGCCGACAACCTCTGCCGCACCCTCGTCAGGGCGTCCATCGAAGGCAACCTGGCGTCGAAGATGAAGACCTTCACCGCGCCGACGGTGCTCGTGATCGACGACGTCGGACTCCTGCCGATCGGCGGCACCGAAGCAAGCAGCGTGTTCTTCCAAGTCGTCAACACCCGCTACGAGCGCGGCCACCCCACCATCGTCACCACCAACCGCGGACTGCCCGACTGGGGCACCATCTTCGGCGACACCGTCGTCGCCGCAGCCGTCCTCGACCGGTTGATGCACAACGCCATCGTGTTCAACATCAAAGGCCCCAGCTGGCGGCTACGCGAACACAACGGCCTCGAGATCGCCACCACCAACCCCACCGAACGGAGGCCCAGCTAACCTCACCAACCGTCGGCCAGAACACCGACCCCAACGCGACTTTCGATGATCGCGGATGACGGGTTTCCCTGATCGCTCACACCCCGGCACTCAGTCTCTGTGACGACCTACAACAGGCCGGGATTGCGCTCTGCCGTTACATTTCTGCGGCACGACATGTGCGCGAACCGTTGACGTGGGACGGCTGTCGCGTCGATCGATTGGGGCCTTTGGCACGTCGGGATGCGGGTCGGTGATCACGAAATGATCACGCGAATCTGACGGTTCGGCTGCAGCCGCTCGCGAGTGACCGACGGTTCGTGACGCTCACAGGAGCGCCGTGCCGGTGCGATTCGACGTGCGGCCACGGTCGGTGATCGCGATATCGAGTGGGTCGAGATGTCGTATCGCTCCGCATAGGTGCCGTTCAGGAGCGGGTGGGACCGCCGCGGGACCGCGTGATTACGAGCTACTGAAACAGCGTCTCGACCTGACTGACTTCGCCGGTTCCCGAGTGGCAGGTCGTGCGTGGTGACCGGCGTTTGTCGAGTGCATTCGAGCTGGCGACCTGCGCGCAGGCGTGGGCCGAGCAGACCGACAGCTACGGGCGACGGGGTGTCCCCGACGGTGCCGAACGCCTCTGTGCCGCAAGTAGGGCAGCGCGCATACTGAGAGCAGATCGAGGAATGTGAGGCGACCATGAAGCTGCGTCCCACGGCCCGCCACGTCACACTCACAGGGTTGGCGATCGCCGCTCTCGCGCTCCCCATTGTCGGCGGGTGCAGCAGCGACGACGACAGCACCACCACGCTGCCCCCCGCTCCCACCGAAGCAGGGGAACCGGGCCCGCTTCCGTTCGGTGATGAGATCCAGCAGGTTCTGGACGACGGGCTCGAGGCCAGCAACGGTGCGGGCGTGTCGGTGGCAGTGATCGTGGCGGGATACGACCCGTGGGTCGGTGTCGCCGGCTACTCGGCCGTCGAGCCGAGCGGGTTCGTGCCGATGCGACCGGACATGCTGTTCCAGATCGGAAGCATCGAGAAGAACTTCACCGCCGCCCTGATGCTGCAGCTGGTCGAGGAAGGCCGGTTGGGCCTGGACGACCCGATCTCGCGTTGGGTGTCGGGCTACGACCAGATCGACCCATCGATCACGGTGCGCCAGATCCTCAACCACACCAGTGGCATCTACGACTGGGAGGACAATCCCGGCTCGTTCACCGGCCTGTATCAGAGTGAGGGCTACGCAGCGATCGACTGGGCCCACTGGTGGACGCTGGATGACGTGATGGCGCTCGTCGACGAACCCGACTTCCCGCCCGGCGAGGGGTGGCACTACTCGAACACCGGCTACTACCTGGCCCGACTCATCATCGAAGCCGAGACAGGGATGCCGATCTCCCAGGTGCTGCGCACCCGCCTGCTCGACCCGCTCGGCCTCGACCACACCTGGGTGGAATGCGACCAGCCTCCTCCGGAGGGCGTGGAGTTCGCCCACGCCTGGGCGGACGTCGACGGAACTGGCAACCTGGCCGACATCTCCGGTCAATCCCCCAATCTCTACTGCAGCATCCTGTCGTCGCCGACCTGGACCACGGCCGAGGATCTCGCCCGCTGGTCACAGGCGTTGTTCGACGAAGGCAAGGTGCTCAGTGAGCAATCACTCACCGAGATGCTCTCGTTCGTTCCCGCATCCGACCCGACGGAACCACTGGCGGCTGAGTACGGGTTGGGCGTGGGCAAGTTCAACTTCGAAGTGGCAACAGGCAACTCCCGACTTGCCGATCTCGAGCACTACGGCCACAGCGGCAGCGTGATCGGGTACGACGCTCTGATGATCTACCTGCCGCAGCATCACGCCACCGTCGTTGCCCTGTTCAACGAGAACTTCACCATCGCCAGCACCGCCGGGCCGCTGCTCGAAGTCATCGACCGCAACTTGTGAGAACGAAGAGAACGGAAACGCGGACCCGTTCGCCGGTCGACGGTTGCCTCTCTGACGGCAGCAACAACGCCAAGAACGCTGCCCGATAACCACAGCCCGCACCGCCGCTGTGCTCCGGTCATCGGGTTGTTCTTGGAGCTAGTCGCAGGTTGACGACGGTGGTCGAACCTTCGACTCCACAGCAATCGGACCGACGGTTGCGACAATCGGCCCTGGTGACGCTTGTGCGGCTGGAGCACGGTAGGTAAGAAGCAAACTCCTGCAACACACGATTCGGGGAGCTGGGCGATGGGAACTCGGGCGGCGACGGCCGGATTGACGATGGCGCTGCTCATCGTCACGGCTACTGGTTGTGAGTCTGACAGCGACGACACGGTGCGCGGCTCGGGTGACATCGTCACCGAGGTCCGCGAGGTCAGTGGCTTCAGCGAGGTGCACCTCGAGGGCAGCGGAGATGTCGTCGTCGAGATAGGTGAGAACGAGTCGCTGACGGTCGAGGCCGACGACAACCTGCTCGAGCTGATCACGACGTCAGTGCGCGGATCGCGCTTGGTGATCGAGTTCGACGAGCCACTCCGCCCGAGCGAAGCCATCGTCTATCGCATCGAAATGATCGAGTTCGACGAGGTCGCCGTAGCCGGCAGCGCCGACGTGGTTGCACCCAACCTCGCTTGCGGCACATTCTCCGTGACGGTTGCCGGATCCGGCTCGTTCGACCTTGGCGGCACGTGCGACGCACTCGATGTCTCGATCGCGGGGAGCGGCGACGTCGATGCGAGCGATCTCGCAGTGGCACGTGCCGATATCTCGATCGCAGGAAGCGGCGACGTGTTGGTGAATGCCACTGACGCTCTTGATGTCTCGATCGCAGGAAGCGGGGACGTCGAATATCTCGGTGACCCGGCCATCGAGATCGACATCTCGGGCTCGGGCGACGTCCGCAAGAGTCCCTGAACCCCTCCAGCGGTGTCAGCTGTACAACGAGGCGGTGCTGCCGAGAACCAGGTCATCGCGTCCGAAATGCGCTACCACTGCTTGCCGGTGAGCTCGAGTTCCGCCGAGGCGGGCACCGGGCGACCAAGTCGTTTGACTGTCGTCCCATCCCCGCGTTGCTCCGTCCAATGGAGCACCCGATATCGGCCCTACTGCGGTGCTCGGTATTCGCGGCGCCGGCGCCGGTCTCAGAGCCGCACATAGCCGGCATTAGCGCGAAGAACGAGAGCGCTGGGGGCCCGCCTATATTGACGATGCTGCAACGGGCGGGGCGCACGAGCGTTCGACTCTCCGTGGCGGCAACAGCTTCGCCTCTCAATATAAGTGTTCTTGCCTCAGGGGCGGAGAACACTTATACTGGGTCCATGGGATCGACTCGCACTCGACGCTGGGGGGCCGGGAGGGCTGCTGCTATTCGTCGGCTGTACGAAGCGCACGAGCCGGTCACGCAGGTTGAACTTGCGGGCGTGGCTGGGGTGTCGCAGCCGGCGGTGTCGCAGTATCTGGCGAGCCTTCGCAGGAGCGGGGACGCAGTCTTCGAGAATCCGGGGTGGTTGCCGGTGCGAGAGCAGCTCCCCTCGACGTACCGGTCGTGCTACTCGTCGCGGTTCACCGATCAGGCACTCTGGTACCGGATCGACGACGTCTCATCGCAGGTCGAGGACCTCATCGGGCAGGATCCGGATGTCATCGTGTCGGGTGATGTCGCGGCCGATCGTGTCCGGCCGTGGCGTGTCCCGTCAGTCGCGGTGATCTACGGCGGGTTGGACGAGCAGGTGATGGACGGGCTCGACTTCGTTCCAGCCGACACCTTGGCGGTGGCGAGCGTCGTCGTGCGCCCTATCCCGGATCGTCGCTTCCGGGCGCAGGCGCACCGTGTCGACGGATTGCTGCTCGCTCCCTGGTTGCATCTCGTCGCCGATCTCCTCGGCCTCGGCGGCGCCGATCGAGCCGACGCCGCAGCAAGATTCGCCGACCTCGAGACGACAGCACCGACGTGACCGAATCGACAGCGCCGCTTCGGCTCGTGTCGACATCGCGGGCGTCGGACGGCAGCTTCACAGCGATCTCCGAGATCGGCGCGTTGCTGCGTGACAGTCCGCATCGATTGATCGGTGGCGTGGCCGTCGTGTTGCATCAGCACCGCCTCGGCCTGGCTCACCCGGTTCGGGCCACGGCCGATGCCGACTTCGGCGTACCGCCGTACGCACTCCGAGATGACTCGCTGGTCGCCGCCGTCAGCCGGCTCGGCTACCAGCAAGTCGCCGGCAACCGGTGGTCGCGACCGATCGACGACACGCGTGAAGCGACCGTCGATCTGCTCGTACCGAGCTACCGAACGCGACTGCGCTCGTCGGTCCGACACGGCGGGACGAACACGACCGAAGTCGGCGGCCTGGCCCTCGCGCTGAAGCGGCCCGCGGTCACGATCATCGGCACGGTCAAGCTGACCGACGGGATCGAGTTGCCGCTGGATCTGTCGATTCCGGATGTGCCGAGCATGCTCGGACTGAAGCTTCAAGCCCGCCGAGTACGAGACGAGGACCGCGACGCCGTCGACCTGTGGACATGCATGGAACTACTCGTCGCCTCGCAGGAGTTGGACGAGTTCCGCTCGAGCGACTTCGACGATGTCCGGGAGTTGCTCGCGCACGAGTTCGGCGACGATGGCCCGTCCACTCGCATCGTGACCGCCGGCGTCGCGCAGGCCGAGTCGGCGCTACGCCGCACCCGGATACGCGGTCTGGTCCGAGCAATCACCGGCTCGCGATGACGACGCCTCGGCGGCCCGTGGCGGTAATCCGGACGACGCATCGGTGATCGCCAAATGATCACAGGAATTCCCGGACGACTCGGATCTCATGAAACCTACCGGACGGTGCGGACACCGATCCCGCATGAATCCGAACGATCCGGACGGCGCAGCACCTGCCGCACGGTTTGCGCTGTACTTAAACCCCCCTTCCACTCACGTGGAGTGCGGGTTCAAATCCCGCCCCGGGCACGATCTAGCTGGTATTTCGCGATCGGGTAGTGATCCGTGACGTCATTCGGGTAGTGCCGTGTCACAATGAAATCAAACCCGATCGGCGGTTGGGCGCGTGACGCGCCCAACCGCAGCGAGGGTCGTTGTGACTCAGCGGTTACGGAGCTTCGTACGCGCCGGCGTCGCAGCCGGCACCCTGCGGGCGGGCGACGCCGCGCTGGTCGGTTGCCGGGCAGGCACCAGCGTCGGCAGCGTCGATCGCCGGGCTCCCGGCACCGAGCGCGTGGGTGAGTGTCGGCCCGCCGTTGTCGGCCAGCGCGCCGAGCAGGGGATCGGTGAACGACTGGTCGCTGCCCGCCGGGTTGCACGAGCCGTCGCTGATGACGTTGCCGCCGCCCGACGTGATCGTGGCGGCGCCGCCACCCTCGATCGAACAGGCGAAGGCGCCACCGAAGCCCGCCAGCACATTATTGGTGAGCGTCGCGCTGGCGGGTGCGCCGAACGTCGCGACGAGGATGCCCGACGCGGTTCCCGCCGGCGCGTTGTTCCCGGCGAACGTGGAGTTGGTCACGATCAGGTTGCCGTCGGTGTGGAAGATCCCCCCGCCGTGCCAGGCCGTCGACGTATTGCCGCTGAACGTGCTGTTGACGATGGTGGCATTGCTCAACATCCGCAGGCCACCGGCGACGTCGCCCGAGAGGTTGCCGCTGATCGTGCTGCGGGTGATGTTGACCGTCGAGTTGAAGAACCCGTAGATCCCACCACCAGGCTGGTTGGTGCTCGTGTTGTCGCTCACGGTGCTGTCAGTGAGGTTCAACGTCGAGGAGTCGGTGTTGTAGATGCCGCCACCGCCGAGGTCGAACGACGGCGGGCCGGCGCTGTTCTCGACGTTGTTGGTGACGACGACCCGGTCGAGGCTCAGCACGCCGCTGTTGAGGATGCCGCCGCCCTGTGGGGCGGCCACACCGTCGCGGATGACGACGTCGTTGATGTTGACCACGGCGCCGGCCCCGACCTGCAGGACACGCGATGCCCCACCGGCGCTGATCGTCACCGGCGCGGCGGCCGACGCGTCGATGGTCACCCCGCTGCTGATGGTGAGCTGGCCCGACGTCAACACCAGCGTGCCACCGGCCAGCGACGGGTCGAAGGTGATCGTGCCGCCGTCGGCGATCAGCCCCAGCGCCTCGCGCAGCGAGCCGGGCCCGCTGTCGTTCAGGGTGGTGACCACCAACGAGGTCGGCGGCGGGATCGGCGTGCGCTGCACGAAGTCGAACTGGTACGTGCCCGCGGCCGGGTACGGCAGGTCGAAGCCGTAACCCCACACGTCGGAGAGCGTCAGCCCGTCGTCCGGCGCCCCGGCCGGCTGGTCGGCGCTGCGGGCCAAGTCGGTGATCGGGATCGACACCCGCTGCCAGCCCGCCACCGAGTCGACGAACGTGGCTTCGAAGCGCTCTGCGGTGTCGGGACCCTGGTAGACGCGCACGTAGTCGAGCAGGTACTCCTGCGGGTACGTGTTCAACGGATCGACCGCGCCGCCGAAGTTGCCGCCGATGGCGAAGTTCAGCAGCAGGAAGAAGGGCTTGTCGAACACCCAGGGGCCCGGCACATCGGAGGGCTCGGCCTCGTGGTACTGGATGCCGTCGACGTACCACTTGATCAGGTCCGGCTGCCACTCGACGGCGAACGTGTGGTACTGCTCGTCGACCCGGTTCGGGGAGAAGTCGTAGATGTTGCTGAAGCTGCCGCCACCGTTGTAGCCGGGCCCGTGGATCGTGCCGAAGATCTCGTTCGGGATCCGGCTGACGTACTCCATGACGTCGATCTCACCGGCGCCCGGCCACGGGTTGTAGGTGATGTCGGTGCCGAGGCTCCAGAACGCCGGCCACAGGCCGTCGCCCCCGGTCGGCACCGCCAGCCGCGACTCGATCCGCCCGTAGGCGAACTCTGCCTTGTTCTGCGTGACCAGCCGGGCCGACTCGAACTCGCACGGTCCGTAGTAGCACTCCTGGGTACCGTCGGCCTGGTCGAGGGTGATCACGAGGTTGCCGTTGCCGTCGGTGGCCGCGTTCGCCGGATCGTCGGTGTAGTACTGCAGCTCCTCGTTGCCCCACCCGTTCTTGCCGTCGGGCGTCGTGTCGCCGATCTCGTAGGCCCAGTTCGCCGGGTTCGGCAGGGTGCCGGCCGGCTCGTCGAACTCGTCGGCCCACGCCAATGACCAGCCGGAGGGGCCGGGGTCGGGGGCTCGGTTGTCCTTCAGGTTGACGGTGATCGCCTCACCGCTGCCGGTGCCGTTGAACCAGAAGTCGAGGCTCTCGGTGCCGGTCCAATCCTGACCGATCGGGAAGTCACGAACGATCGACCCGACCGAGGGTGTCGCACCGAGGTAATCGAGCGCTTGCGTGGCTTCTTGCCATGCGCTTCGGTAACGCAGGATGGCGGTCGCCGCCAGACCGCGAGCGAGAAAGTGCTCCGCGCGGGCGAAGTGGCGTTGCGCGCGCGCGATGCGCGCGGGATTGGCGCCGTTCTGCTCGGCGACCGTGATGACGCGGTCGGCGAGGTCGCGATCGATCGACGCGATCGAGTCGATCGCGGCCTGGGCAGCGTCGGCACCGGGTCGGCGGAGGAGCACCAGGACACGGAGCGGCGCGACGGCCTGCGAGTGGCGCACGAACACTGCGCCACCTCGCCGGGCGTCGAGGAAGAATGCGTTGGTCCGAAGCTCCGGATTCAAGCTCTTCTCCAACCGGCGTATTGCGGTTCCGATCTTCTTCCGGTCGAAACGCGAACTGCCGGGGAGCAGCGTTTCGAGGTCGGAGATGACAGCAGCGACCTCGGCATCGAAGCCGGGGCCCGACTGCGGGACCGCCGCCGCGCCGATGTTCTCGAGCTGATCCTGGCCGGGGCGCTCATCGGGGTCACCGACAGCGACACGCTGCGCCTCGAGTTCGACCAGCCCGTCGGTGTCCCACAGGAACGCGCCCTGCTCGAAGTCGTCGAGCAGGTCGGGGTCGAACGGGTCGTTGTCGTCGATCAGCACCGAGCCCTGGAACAGGGCGCCGCGCTCGACGTCGACCGGGTTGGTGAGTCGGATCACGACCTGCAAGTCACCCGTGAACTTGGTGTCGTCGAAGGTCTCGACCGGGAAGAACAGCTCGGTCGGGCCGCCGTTCACGAACGTCAGCGTGCCTGACGTCGGGGTGTAGTCCTCGCCGGCGACCGCATTCGAGCGCTCGGTGGCGAAGTCGATGCTCACCTGTGCCGGGTCGTCGGGTCCGAGCGGCCGATTGAGCTTGACGCCCACGTTGCCCGTTGTTCCCTCCTCGATGAAGGTGTTCTGCTGGGAGAACTGGACGGCGACCGCCGGCGGCTGGGCCTCGCCGTACAGGCTCACCTCGTCGAAGTAGTAGGCCTGCGGGCCGCCGGTGTTGAGAACGCCCAACGCATAGCCGTGCATCTCGAACAGGCCGAGCCCGTCGTTCGGGGCGCCGTTGCCGATCTCCTTGCGGGTGAACGACGTGAACGGGAACTCGAGCAGTTGCCAACCGCTGAAGTCGTCGAGGAACGCAACCGTCCAGCGCTCGGCGTCGTCGGTCGTCGAGCCCGGGTTGCGGTTGTCGAGGATGTCGATGAACAGCTGGCTGCCGGTATCGGAGCCGAACATCCACAGCGAGATCCCCTCGCTGGTCGACCAGTCCTGCGGGATCCACGCGTCGAGCGTCGGGGGGTTCGAGAAGCCGTGGATGAACCCGGCGAACGACGTCGAGTCGACGTCCATCTGCATCACGCTGTTCGGCGTGCCGACGGCGGGGAGCACCGGGGCCGGCGGCGTCGCGGGATTCGACAGGCTGATGCTGCTGCCTGCACCGTTGAAGGTGCAGAAACCGAGCGGCGGTGCCGCCGGCGCGCACGGGGTCGTCGGTGCGATGCCGGATTCGAAGTCGTCGATCACGGTCGGGGCAATGGGGACCAGCGGGCCGCCGGAGCTGAACGCGAACTGGTCGAAGTCGACCTCGATCGTGGATGGGTTGGAACCGGTGACCCCGGCGATCACGATGACCACCTCGTCGAGGTCGCCGTTGAACGTGCCGTCGCCGCCGGTGAACAGGTTGGTGAAGCTGCTGAGCGGCGCGGACACCAGGGTCCACTGATCATCGAACTCCGATGACGTGAACGCCGTGTCGAGCCGGAACGAATCCTCGCTGCCGTCGCTCCAACCGTTGCCGTCGAGGTCCTCACGGATCGTGAGCTCGAGCGTGTATCCGTCCGCGGTGGCGTCACTCTGGTTCAGTATCCACACGTTGAACCACGGATCCGACGGTGGCGCCACCTGCGCGGCATTGTCGAAGTTCTTGAACATCCCGCCATAGAAGATGCTGGCGTCACCCTCGCCGCCCCAGCCGGTGCTCAGGTAGAAGCTGCCCTCCTGAGGACGGTCCGCGAGCACCCCGAAGGCGCCGCCGGCGTTGTTGCCACCGAAGTACCCCCAATCCGACACGTCACCATCCTCGAAATCATCGATCACGATTGGTGTCGCAGCCTGGACGACATCGCCGGACGAGAGCGCCGGCTGCAGCCAAACGCCGGCCAGCGCCATCGCCAGGGTGGCGAGGACGGCAGGTCCTCGAGACCGCCGGTTCCGAGGTCGAACGGATACGTGTTGTGTGCGCATCTTGAGCCTTCCGTCGTGCATTGGTCGGTGCGGCGGTCGGAAGCCCGTCATCGACGCGCCACCTCATCGCCTTGGTGTCCCCCGCCCGCCGACGATCTCGCCCTGGACCGCTCACAGCACCGTAGGCGCCACTGAGAGGGGTCGTCAAGCGGGGGCCTGCCCGTGTGCGCGACGCACAGCCGTTATAGTTTTGCGCCACGTCCGCCGGCGGTCCACCGGCGGAACGTGGCTCGGCACCTCGCGATCGAACGTTGTTCGACGCCTACCGTCCCTCGAGTCCGAGCTGTCGGAGTACGTGAACCGGCGCTGCGACGCCTGCCGTCAGAACCTCATCTGTTGGACTTGCGCGGAGAGGCCCCCGTCGAGGATCCACAGCTGACCCGTGGCGTAGCGGGCCTCGTCAGAAGCCAACCAGTTGACGAGGTTGGCCATGTCGGTCGGGGTGCCGATCGTCCGCAGCGGGTGCACCTTGATCATCTCGGCGCGAGCGGCATCCGCATCGACGCCATCGGGAACGAACTGGTCCAGCATCGGCGTGTCGATGTAGCCGGGGCAGATCGCATTGACCCTGATTCCCTCCCGGCCGTGATCGCAGGCCATCGCCTTCGTCAGCGCATGGACGGCGCCCTTCGTCGCGCAGTAGGCCGCGAGCTTCGGATCCGCGATGTAGCCGTCGTAGCTCCCGAAGTTGATGATCGATGCGTGTTCGGACTTGCGCAGCAGTGGCAGCGCGTACTTCGAGGTGAGGAACGTGCCGGTGACATTGACGGCCATGATCCGATTCCACTGCTCGAGCGAGGTGTCCTCGATGGTGCGTTCCATCTCGATGCCCGCTGCGTTGACGAGCACGTCGAGCACGCCGTGCCGGTCATCGATCATCGCCATCACCGCCTGCACCTCCGACTCGGACGTGACGTCCATCCGTGCGAACTCGCCGATGTCACGTCCGTCGCCGAGACTGCCGGCGGGGGAGAGGTCGGCCGCGTACACCGTTGCGCCCTCCGCTGCGAAGCGTTCGCACACGGCGCGGCCGGCACCCCCGCAGCCCCCGGTGACCAGGGCAATGCGCCCCTCCAACATCGCGGTCATCGGACCCCTCCGACGCTTCCAACATCGACGGACATGGGCGTGTCCGACCGATCGGGGTGAGCGGCGAGGTCGCAGCGACAGGCACCGAGCACGAGGCCGTGGAAGTGGTGCAGCGCATGCTCGGACAGGCCCGACCCCGACGGGTCGTGGACGATCCGGCCCTGCGAGAACCCCGGCGTGTTCATCCGCGTCGCGCCGCGGTGCCTTCGCCGGCCAGGAGATGGTGAGCTCGATGTCGGCAGACGTTGTAGAACGCACGCTGCACGCCCGACTTGTCGCGCACCGCGACGATCGGCATGCCGGCGACGTCGGCGGTCAGGCTCCGGGCGCGGGCTTCTCGATGTGTCCGATCCAGTGCCGCGTCGCGGCGAACACCGCTCGCTGCTCGCGCTCGAACCACACGACGTCTGTGTAGGCGTCGGCGTGCAGCGACATCGACGCACCGGGATCGGCCTCGTAGCCGTCGAAGATGTGCGAGCCGCCTGGCGCGGTCACGAGGATCCCTCCGATTCGTTGCGGGGCAAGCGCATGCGTGCGCCGTCCTCGGCCCGGTCCTGGTGATTGCTCACATAGTGATTCGCGACGGCGTTGACCAATGAATGATCCCACGACACCAGTGGACGCGTCGATATCGCCCGGTGCGACAGATGGCGACCCGGTCGATCTCGTCGCACCGAGCGGAGCGAGAGCGACGGCGTACGGGCTCCCCGCTTGCGATGGATCGACACGCCGAACGCCGTGGTCTCCGCGGTGAAGCACAGCGATCGCGTCGCGAAACTCACCGTCGGTCGAACATCGCGACCGCCCGCCACGTCGGCCGGAGGGGCCTCAGCTCAGGGTGATTGATGCGTCGTCGGCCTGGAAGCAGATCCCGGCGGGTGTGTTGGTCGTGTAGACCTCCAAGTCGAGGATCGACGATCCCGGCGCGACCGGCGTGTAGTCCAAGCTGACTTGTTGCCAGTCCGTGGTCAGCGCGATCGACCTCGTCGCGATCCCTTGTCTTGCGCCGCCCACGTACTCGCGTACGCGTAGCTTGACCGTGCCCCCGAGGGTGTCGGAGCGGACCCAGATGCTCATCGTGTAGACACCGGCCTGGGTGGTCGTCACCCAGTTCGGCACGTCATCAAGCCCGCACCTCGCACCGGTCGTAGCGTTCGAGACCTCGACGGCCCAACTACCCGAGTGTCCGCCCGGGACGCGTGTCAACGTGTTGGCCGACACGTCGCCGCGCCAACCGGACGTGTCCACTTCGAACCCGGGGTTCTGGATCAGGTCGCCGGACGGGTCGAGCACGGTCCAGCTTTGCGCCGCCGGGCTCGCGTCGACATTGGAGGAGCCATCGGTCGCGACAACCTCGAACGTGTGCGAGCCGAGCGTCAGGTCGGTGTAGCTCGTCGGTGACGTGCACGGGGCGAACGCGCCGCCGTCGAGTCGGCACTGGAACGTGGACGGCTCGCTGGCCGAGAAGCTGAACGTGGCCGACGTGTCGACCACCGAGCCCGACGGGCCCGAGTCGATGAACGTGTCAGGCCGAGTCGTGTCAGGCGGGGGCCCAACGTTCAGGGTGATGGATGCGTCGTCGGCCTGGAAGCAGATCCCGGCGGGTGTGTTGGTCGTGTAGACCTCCAAGTCGAGGATCGACGATCCCGGCGCGACCGGCGTGTAGTCCAAGCTGACTTGTTGCCAGTCCGTGGTCAGCGCGATCGACCTCGTCGCGATCCCTTGTCTTGCGCCGCCCACGTACTCGCGTACGCGTAGCTTGACCGTGCCCCCGAGGGTGTCGGAGCGGACCCAGATGCTCATCGTGTAGACACCGGCCTGGGTGGTCGTCACCCAGTTCGGCACGTCATCAAGCCCGCACCTCGCACCGGTCGTAGCGTTCGAGACCTCGACGGCCCAACTACCCGAGTGTCCGCCCGGGACGCGTGTCAACGTGTTGGCCGACACGTCGCCGCGCCAACCGGACGTGTCCACTTCGAACCCGGGGTTCTGGATCAGGTCGCCGGACGGGTCGAGCACGGTCCAGCTTTGCGCCGCCGGGCTCGCGTCGACATTGGAGGAGCCATCGGTCGCGACAACCTCGAACGTGTGCGAGCCGAGCGTCAGGTCGGTGTAGCTCGTCGGTGACGTGCACGGGGCGAACGCGCCGCTGTCGAGTCGGCACTGGAACGTGGACGGCTCGCTGGCCGAGAAGCTGAACGTGGCCGACGTGTCGACCACCGAGCCCGACGGGCCCGAGTCGATGAACGTGTCAGGCCGAGTCGTGTCGGTGGGGCCGAGCTCTAGTGGGGCGAAGCCGATCCCGGCGTGATCTTCGCGCCCGAATCGTTCGCCGTCACTGCCGACCCAGAGCCCCTCTGGGGTCGCGAACAGGACCATCGTGCCGTGTTCGCGGGACTTGGTCGGGTTCCAGGCCAGCGCCATTCCCGTCACGGGGTCGATGGCGCCGATGCCCGGACGGGAGACCGCGCCGGCACCGGCGGAGTCGCGGCCGAATGGGTTGTCCAGCCAGCGTTGATGGCCGCCCACATATACAGCCGCTCCGGTGATGGCCACGCTGTAGAGAGTGTCCCCGCCGGTCCAGTTGATCCAGGTGGGCTGGACTGTTGAGCTGACGTTCGCGGTTTCGAAGCGGGCCGCGGCATCACACACCCCGTTGGTACCGGTCGGTCCCCCGGTGGCGACGATCACGAAGTACGAGCCATCGGGAGAGAAGTCCACGCCTTGCGCACTGATCAGCTTGCTTCTCGCCGCACAGTCCACATCGAAGCGGGGGGCGTGCCAAGTGCTGAGCGTGGTGGTCGGGCCGAGGTTCAGCATGAAGGCCCGTTTGCGGCTTTGGCCGTTGACGGTCGCGAAGTTGCCCGTGGCCACCAACCGGGTACCGTCCGGGGATACCGCGATCTCCTTCACCCTGGTCGCCCGCGATGGGTCGACCGCCCCGGCGACCGTGATGTCGATCGAGCCGAGGTCCGCGCCGGTTGTCAGATCCATCGCCATCACATGCTTCGAGAAGTTGCCCGCGGCGATGAGGGAACCGTTGGCGATCTCGATGGCCGACACCGTTCGCATGCCCGTCGGTGCGAAGGTCGGGTCGATCTGGTTGTTGACCAGGTCGTATTTCATGATGCCCCGGCGGGTGATCCCGTTGACATTCGAGAAGGCGCCCGAGACGTAGAGCGCTGCCCCATCGGGGGTTGCCTCGATGCCGGTCACCATCCCGTTGAACGACAGGTCCAGGGGCGACACCTCCCCTGTCTGGCTGTCGAAGGCTACGAAATTCTGCCGGGTGTACGTGGTCGTCCTGGTCGGGTCCTGCACCTCGCTGAACCGACCACCGGCATACATCGTGCGACCCACCTGTTCGTAGGCGTAAATGCTGTCCGACGTGGTGTTGAAGACGATGTGCGGGGTGGTGTCGGCGGGGTTGTCCGACACAACTGCCGGGTGAAGCAGCGAAGCCTTCGCGGGCGCTCCCGCCACCATGGTCCCCACGACAAGCACGGCAGAGGTCAGTGCCCACGCCGTTGCCCTTCTGGAAATCTTCACTGTCGTTTCTCCTTGTGCGAGATGGGAAGGTTCGTCCGGCGGGCTACGTCAGCGCGGCAGAGGTCAGTCGGTCCTGGACGAACGGCCAACCGACCGAAGGATCCCGACACCACCCGTCGAGCCCATTGGGGCAGACGGGAATCGATGACCGCCACGAGAACACGTTCCGACGGCAGCCATCAGCGAATAACGCTGTAGTTCCAATGGATTCATCTTCGCAGCACGATCGATCGGCCGCCATCGGCCGAATGCTGATATCCCCCCCACATCGGGCTGAGGGATCCACCCCACCCGAGCTGGCAGACGCTCGAGCAGGCCACAGTGGATCCAGGAACGACCGCGAATTGACGGATTCTTGATGGTCGATTATCCTGCTGTTATCAGTGGGGTGGGACTTGGCGGTCCCGACTTTTATCCGTGGTACAACCTGCAAGGCGGTCAGAGTGGCGGATCGGGCGGAATTCGATCATGGTGTCGTACTAAATCTGGATTTCCTCGCTGACGAGTGCGAGGCACGGGATTCCGAACGGAGTCACCTCGCGAGATGGCTCCACGACGAACTGGCGCAGCTGTTGGTCGGCGTACAGATGCAGCTCGCTCTGCTCCCCCACCCCGACGACGAAGTGCACGGCGGCTCGATCCGCCAGATCGACGAGCTCGTTGCCCAAGCCTTGATGTTGTCCCGATTGTTCATTGCCGAGCTCATGGGCTCGGATGCTCCGGATATCCGACAGGACGTCGTGCCAAGCAGCTCGATCGTGCCGGAGCCGTCGCTCGAATGCTCACTCGAGCAAGAGCTCGAGCGAGAACTGAACATGATGAAAGCGCACGGGATTGCCACGAGCATCCGGTCGGACGGCGGTCTGCAACCGACAGACGCCGAGGTGACTGCCGCGCTCGTTCGTTCCACCAGGGAGTTGTTGGCCAACGTCAGAAAGCATTCCCAGGCTGAGAGCGTGACGATCGCAGTGACTCGACAAGGGGAGTTGATCCGTGTCACGGTCAGCGACACGGGGATCGGCTTTGATCAGGATGCTCTGGCGCGTTCGGTGGGTCATCGTTTCGGGTTGGTCATCGTCAGAGAGCGCCTCGCAGAAGTCGGTGGGAAGATCGAGATCGTCTCGGCCCGCTCGGCTGGAACTCTTGTCACGATGGAAGCCCCTCTGTCGGGGAAGGCCTGATCGTCGTGCGCTACCGCGTCGTCGTGGTCGACGATCATCTCGTCGTGCGCGAGGGAGTACGGGCGATGTTGGACCGCGAACCGGATCTGCATGTCGTCGGCGAGGCGTGCGACGGCAAGTCCGCCGTTGATGCGGTCCGAGAACATCGCCCCGACGTGGTCGTGATGGACGTGTCGATGGCGACTCTGAACGGCGTCGAGGCGACGCGGCGAATCAAGGCCGCGTTCCCAAATGTACGGGTGCTGTGCTTCTCGCTGTTCGCCGACGGACATCTCGTCACCGGGATGCTGGAGGCGGGCGCCTCGGGCTACATGCTCAAAGAGAGTGCTCGTGACGAACTCGCCACGGCTGTCCGCACAGTGGCGGAAGGCAAGACCTACCTGAGTGTGGCGGTGGCCGGCTACGTGGTCAGGGACTACGTGGCGCATCGAACTGCTACCGGATCCAAACGGGGTCGATTGACACGCCGTGAACACGAGGTGTTGCAGCTGATCGCGGAGGGTCATGACACCGCAGAGACTGCGGCTCAGCTGTCGATCAGCCCCAAGACGGTGGCGACGCATCGAGAGCACATCATGGCGAAACTCGAGCTTCGCAGCGTCGCCGCTCTCACGGCGTACGCGATCCGCACTGGCATCATCGCAACCCCCGAGTCCGGGTTCTGAACGTGTTCCGGGGCATTCATCGTGGCATGGCGACCGAGACGCAGTTCTCGGCGTCGGGCTGATCGGTTGTCCGGCCGCGTTCCAGTATTGCGGGCACACGCCGGTCAGACCGTCTCAGGATCAACAGAGTCAGATATCAGCATCCTGCCGATAGCAACTGGCAGTTGCTCATGCAAACGTTACGTATATCGGGTGGCTGGCTGAGTCCGATATCGACGCCGAGTCCGATATCGACAACAGCCGCCTGGCGGACGACTAGTGACAAGGAGAAGCACGGCTTCGCATGCGGAATAACGCGCGTCACCCATCACCTCTGCTCAACCCGAGAGCAGGACTCGCCTCGGTAGGCGCATCAGCGACACTGAACCTTGCTCCGACCGACCCGGCGCCCGGGTCCTCGCGGCCCTCGTTCAAGGCGTTCAGCCGTGGTGCCGATCGCACGCTGACCATCGACATCCGTATCGAACGCGAGCTGGGCCGGCATCTCGTGGTGCCTGTGTCGGACGGTCCGCAATGAGCGCGAACGCACTCGACTTCGACGTCGGATTGGACAGGACGGTCGCGCCTCGCGGTGGCGTCCCGGTGCTCGCCCCCCATCCGTCTGCTCAAGAGACTCGGCGGATCCTCCACCTGTGCACCAGATTCGCGTACGGCGGCTCGGAGCAACGCTTGTGCGACATGGTGAGCGCCCTACCCGACTACGAACACTGGGTGATCGTCGGCGTTGGCTCCGACCTCGAGCATGCCGACCGACGGCTGGGCCACACGAAACTACTGCTCGAACCGAACTTGGTGCGATCCGTGAGCCCGCGGGCTGATCTCATCGCCCTGGCACAACTGCGCCGTCGGATCAGAGAGATCGATCCGGACATCGTGGTCACTCACCAGTCGAAATCCGGGGTCCTCGGTCGGCTCGCAGCGCGGACCGCCGGTGGTGCACCGGTCGTGCACTCGCTGTCGATGGCCAACTTCGGGGCCGGGTACGGCAGCATCGAGAGCGCGCTCTTTCGCTTCGTCGAACGGCAACTTGCACGATGGACGGCCGCCTACGCAGTGGTAGGCACCGATCTGGCCTCGACCTTCGGCCACATCGGAGTACCAGCCGACCGGCTGACGGTCGTCCGCTCCGCTGCTCGGCTCCCCCTCAACGGAAGTGACCACGCCCGCGTCCGACGTTCGGTGGCACGCACCTATCAGCTACCGGAGGATCGGCCCTGGATTCTGTACGTCGGCAGTCTCGACGAACGCAAGAACGTGCTCGAACTCCCCATCCTCCTGCAACAGACGCTCCAGCTCTGCGCCGGGGGCTCGCCCTTCCTGGTGGTGGCTGGTGGGGGGCCGGACGAGGAACGGCTGCGTTCGCTCGCCGACAGGGTCGGCGTCGGAGACGACTGCCGGCTGCTGGGTTACGTGGAGGACCCGCGCGATCTGTTCGTGGCATCCGACGCCGTCATTCTCCTCAGTCGGGCCGAGGGCTTGCCGCAGGTGCTGGTCCAATCCGCAGCTGCAGGAACGCCGTTCGTCTCGACAGACGTCAATGGGGTGGATGAACTACTCGACCTCGGCGCGACCGGAACCGTCGTCGAGTCGGGTGACATCATCGGCGCTGCTCGGGCCCTCCTGCCATACCTCAGGTTCCCGGTCGAACGAAACGGTCCCACGATCGACCTCGCATCATGGAACTCGGATCGCGTGCAGGCGGACTACCGCGCCCTGTTCAGCTCCGTCACAGCCATACACGAGCCACGCGAGGCACACGAGCCACGCGAGGCACACGAGCCGCGACGGACCGGAGGCCGCGTCGTGGCCGTCATCGGTTCGGACGGCTCAGGAAAGTCGACGCTGACTCGCGCTCTGAGCAAGGCCTTCAGCGACGATCACCAGATCGTGAACATCTACTTCGGCAGCGGTGACGGGCCGTCGTCATTGATGCGCTGGCCGCTCAAGCGCGTCAAGCGGGCGCTGTTCGGTGTCAAGAGCACGAGCACGCGTAAACATACGGTTCGCGAGCGGGCCCCACGGGCGCTCGGGGCTTCACGCGCGGTGTGGGCGGTGGCACTCGCGAGAGAGAAGACCGTCAAGCTGCGGCGAGCTCGTCGGGCGAGGCAGCGGGACGCCCTCGTGATCTGCGACCGCTACCCGCAGACGCAGGTTCCCGGCACCACCGACGGGCCGCTGCTGGATTCGTGGGCAACCTCCCGGGCCCGCTGGCGGCGCGTCGTGGCGAGCTGGGAGCGGCGTTCGTATCAACGAGCTCAGGCATCGCCGCCCGATCTCGTCATCCGTCTCCGAGTCGATCAGGACACGGCGGTTTCGAGACGCCCCGAGCACGATCCTGAGGCACTCCGTTCGCGCAGGAGCGTGGTCGAGAGTCTCCGCTTCGACGGGTCGAGGTTCGGCGTGGTCGAGATCGATGCCAATCGACCCTTCGACGAAGTCCTCCAAGCCGCTCGCGTCGCCATCGAAGACTGCCTGAGCACGCGTTCGGCCGACCAGACATGATCATCGAACTCTGCGGCGTCCCAGGTGCCGGCAAGTCGTCGATCGCATCAGAGCTCGTGACCGAGCTCCGCGGTCACGGTCTGACAGCGTCACTGTCCCTCGAAGACGTCTCCCCACGCACACCTCGCCCGCGACGGTTGACCCGCAAGGTGATGTGGGCCTCGATCGAGACGGTGCGTCACCCGCGGGAATCTGCACGGGTGATCCGGGCCGTCGTCCGCAGCGGACAACGCGCGCGCAGCGATGTGGCGATTCGATCGCTCAACTGGCTCGTGCTCCGTGCCGCGCTGCGCCGGGCGAGGGCCACGGTCGGATTCAACGTCATCGACCAGGGTCTGGTGCAGGAGCTGTGCTCGCTCGGGTACGGCGGCGACGCCGGTTCGGTCATCGACATCGCCGATCCCGGTGCGAATCTGCTTGCGCCGGACCTCATCCTCGTGATCGACGTGGAGCCGGCGATCGCCGATCAGCGCCTCGCCGACCGCCCCGGCCGAGAGAGCCGGATCGAGGCGAACGGCATCGATCGACGCCGCGAGCTCGAACGCCAGGGCGCCTTGATCGAGGAGCTGCTCGCCGCCTGGCTCGACCGCTACGGCGACCTCGTCCCGACGACCACGCGACGCATCGTCAACGGTCATGGGCCCATCGACATCCACGACCTGGTTGCGTACCTGCGGCTGCAGAACGGTGCAGAAGCGAAAGAACCTGAAAGGGCAATCACATGACCAACAATCCTGATCTCAGCGGGTCGGCATTTCAAACGGCCGTCGTCACCGGCTGTGCCGGCTTCATCGGCTCACACCTGACCGAACGGCTGATCGCCGAGGGTGTCCGGGTGATCGGTATCGACAGCTTCACCCCCTTCTACGATCGCGCTGACAAGCTGTCGAATCTGGCAGCCCTCGCCGATGAACCTCGGTTCGATCTGGTCGAATGTGACCTCGTCGAGGCCGATCTGGCGCCGATGCTGTCGCAAGCCGACGCCGTGTTCCATCTCGCCGCTCAGGCAGGTGTGCGGGACAGCTTCGGTGACGGTTTCGCTCGTTATGCGAGGGACAACATGGTGGCGACCCAGCGCGTGTTCGAGGCGGCAGCGCTGGCATCGTGCCCGCGGGTCGTCTGGGCATCGTCGTCATCGGTCTACGGCGATGCCGCCACCTATCCCTGCGTCGAGGCGATGACGCCCACCAGTCCTCGTTCGCCCTATGGCGTGACGAAGCGGGCGTGCGAGGATCTGGCAGACGTGTACCGCCTCAAGGGTCTGTCGGTCGTCGGCCTGCGATACTTCACCGTCTACGGCCCCCGCCAACGGCCGGACATGGCCATCCGTCGGCTGTGCGAGGCCATCGTCAGACACACCACATTTCCGCTGTTCGGTGACGGCAGCCAAACGAGGGACATCACTTATGTCGATGATGTCGTGTCGGCAACCATGCTCGCCGGCCGTTCACAGCACGTCGAGGCCTTGTACAACGTGGGTGGTGGCCAGGAAGTCGCGCTCTCTCAGGTGATCGGCATGCTCGAAGTGCTGGCCGGCGACTTGATCACGATCGACCGGATGGACGTGCAAGTCGGTGACGTTCGGCGCACCGGGGCTGACACGAGCCTGGCCCAGCGCACGCTTGGCTGGAGCCCGCACGTGCGGCTCGAGGACGGTCTGGCCAACACGCTGGCATGGGTACGCGCACGAGTCGCCGCGCAGCGCGAGAGCGACGCCATGGACCGTGACGTGGCCTGAGTGAACACCCGGACGAACTGAGACGAACCCCATGGAACTCACTGAAGCTGCCCAGCGCCTCAAGCGACACTGGCTGATGATCGTCGTCTGCGTGGGCGTCATCATGTCGATACCTCTCGTCATGTCCTCCAGTCGCGCCGAAACGTACGTCGCGTCCACGAGGATGAACATCGGAAGCGACGCTTCGAACGCCGGGCAGGCCGAAGCATGGGCCGACGCAGCGCTGGCCGTTGTCACCAGCCCGAGCCAGGTCGCGGCCGCGCTCGATCAGATCAAAGTCGAGCGCGACCCCGAGCACGTGGCGGAGAATCAGGTCGACGTCAAGTCGGCCGGCGTCTCCGGTGTGCTCGTCCTCACCGTGACCGATCGCGACCCGGACGTCGCAACCGCGCTCGCCAACGTGTTGTCCGAGAGCTTCTTGAACAGTCGGCGAGCGCAGGTCATCGATCCGATCGAGCAAGACCTCGCGCAACTCGATGCACAACTCCTTGCCGCAGAGGAAGCGATCGACGCGATCGAAGCCGAGACTCCTGGCGACGATGACGTGTTGGACACCCGTCAACTGCGGCTCACCGAGGCGCTCACGAATCGAAGCGACCTCCGAGCGCGCCAACAGGCGCTGACCGCAGACCTCCTTGCTGCGCAGAAGCCCTCCCTCGTCGACCCTGCGACGAGGCCGAGTGAACCGGAACCGAGTCGACTCGTCACGGACCTCGTCGTCGCCGCTCTGCTCGGACTGGTCGTCGGGGTCACCCTCGCGTCCGTGCTCGAGACGCTGCGCCCGACGATCGTGGGCAGCAACGCACTCGCAAACGTGCTCGGCGCCCCGGTCCTGGGTAAGTTCCCGATGCGGAAGAGGAGCCGCAACGTCGGTGTCCCCAATCCGGCCGAGCCCGAGGTCGACGCCGGCGAAACGCTGCTGGCGCGTCACCTGGGCCTGGCGGCCAGCGCCGCTGGCGTCGATCTCGTCCTGCTCGCAGGCGTGGGCAACTCGGACCATCTCGAGCAACTCGCCGTACGGCTCCAGGTCGGTGCGCCGCAGCTGACCGTACGCGTCGTCGGGTCATATAGCGAGCCATCTCGCCCTGCATCGTCAGCGACGGCCCAAGGCAACGGCGGGTCCCCCTCGACGATTGACGGGAAGGCGTGGCCGATCGATCGCTCCTCTCGCCCGCCGCTCGTCCTCTTGAAGGAGCCGATGCAGGGCCTCGTCGTCGTCGCGCCGGAGGTTCTGGCACGCGGCGAGCTCAGCGAGGTCGAGCACCTCCTCGCGATCACCCATTGGCCGCTCCTCGGCATCATCTCGATTCCCGATCGAGGTTCTCGGTGGACCAGGCCGTTCAAGAGGTGGGTGAATCGGTGGAAGGCCCACCCCATCAGGCAGGAACTGACAACAGCTGCTACGGCCGAGATGACCACCTCGGAGCGAGACCGCTTCGGTCATCGCGTGGCCGACGCGCGGGTCAGCAAAGGCGGGCCGCCGCGGCCCTCCAGGCGATCAGCGCAACCGAGTGGTGCGGCCAAGCCCACTGAACCATCGTTGGCCAAGCCCGTTGAGCGGTCGTGAGTTCAACGACGGCGGTCCGAGGGCCGGCTCGGCTGGCTGACCCACCCCGGCCGGCCGGTCTGAGTTCGGCGCCGACCATCCGGCCGGGACGAGACCGCCTTCCGCTCGCCATTGTCGGGTTGGGCCTGTGCCTGCTCCCGTTCTTGAACCCCAAAGGGCCCGCGAACATGGCGCCCGTCGACCTCGTCCTCGGTGCGGCGATCTTGGTGGTTGCCATCTGGGCCGGCACAGTACGGGCAAGAGTCCACGTTCCATACGCGATCGCTTTCACCGGCCTCGCTGTGACGGGGTTGGTGGCAGCCTTGGCCGGGGAAGCGCCGGTCACTGGTGCCAGCGCGGTCGTTCAGGAGGTCTTCCTGCTGGCGTGGTGTGTCGCCGTCACGACGGTGTGCCGTACCCCGCAGGGCCTGCGGACCGTGACGCGGATTTGGTGTCTCAGTGCGACGGTGTGGGCTTTCATCGTCGTGTTGGCCGTGATCGGTGGCGTAGACCGCGTCCCGGGCGGCAGTGGCGGCGAGGGAGTTCGTGCCCGCCTCTGGTTCGATCACCCCAACATGGCGAGCAACTATTTCATGATCGCCTTCTTCGTGGTCATTGCGACCCGACAACCGAGGAAGCCGTTGGCCCGGGCCATCGCCGTTACTGCGCTGCTCGCCGCCCTACTGCTCGCGGGGTCGAACTCGGCCATATCGTGCCTGCCGATCGGCGTGCTCGTCATCGTCTTTCTTCGGATCCTGGGCCGACGCGGCCCGATCCCTGCCCTCGCAGCCAGCCTCTGCCTCGTCCTCGTCGCCGGAATATTCTGGGCCGGGATGGGGCGGCCGATACTCGCCCGAATCCAGTCGAGCGACGCAGCCATCGTGCGCTCCTCGGTCGGTCGTGGCGAGAAGAGCACCAACTCTCGGGCCGAACTGTTCGAGTCGGAGTTCAACATTTTCAGGGAGGGCCACCTCTTGGGCATCGGACCGGCGGCGTCGGCCAAGGCGCTGGCCGAGCGGCGGGCGCACGTTGCGAACGGCTCCCACAACGACTACCTCGCCACCCTGGTCGAGCGTGGCCCGCTGGGGATGGTCGCGCTGTTGTCGCTCATGGGCGCGGTCGGCGTGCGTCTCATCAGCGCCCAGAAGCTCTCTCCGGAGTGGGCGTCGGTCGTCCCGAATCCTGCGGCCCTCGCTGCAGCCGCGGTCGGATTCGCGGTCAGCGCCGTCACGCATGAGGTCCTGCACTACCGAAATCTGTGGACGCTGCTCGCCATCATCGCCGCGCTGCACCTGTACGGACGAAGCCCCGCCAGCTCTCCATGGTCATCGGTCGCGCTCTGTCGCCACCCCACCCTCCCGCAAAGCAGAGACGTGAGCCGGGTCGCCGCCAACTCGGTGTGGCAACTGGTCAGCTTTGCGGCGCGGGCGATCGCCGGCATCGGGGTGATCGTGATTCTCGCCCGTGCCGGCGGCCCGCAAGTGCTCGGCACCTTCCAGTTCGCGCTGGTGCTCACGGCCCTGCTGCCCTACTTCTTCGGGTTGCCGATCCTGCTCGCCCGCGAAGTGGCGAGACGCCCGGCGGAGGGACGGATGTGGATCGAAGGCGGAACGCTGATCACGCTGGTGGCGGGCACGGGGTTCAGCCTGATGTTCGCCGTCGGCGCTGCGCTGGTGGGCGCCTCCCACGAGACCACGGTGGCAGTATCGCTGGCCAGCATCGGCATGGCCTTCGACGGCGTCGCCAGGGTCCAGTTCGCTGCGTTCTGGGCCTGGGAGCGAATGCGACTCGAAGCCGTCGTCACGGTGATACAGGAGGCCGCGTTCATCGTCGGCGTGGCGATCGTCATCGGTTCGGGTGGCGGGGTCGTCGGAGCCCTGCTCGTGTTCTGTGGATCTCGCGCCCTCGGGGCGGTCGTCAGCTGGCTGCTGGTCGCCCGCCACCTCGGAGCATTTCCGATTCCCCGCGGCGACGCCGCCTTTCTCCGCCGCACGGTTCGCCAATCCACCCCGTTCGCGGTGAACGACACGCTGACTCTCACGTACATGCGGGCCGACGCCGTGCTGCTCGGCATGTTCAAGGGGTCGGTTGCGGTCGGGCTCTACCAAGCAGGCACGAACCTCGTGCTGAACCTCAATGTCGTCGCCCGGTCGATCAATCGCGCTCTCTACCCTCGAATGAGTCGCGCGTGGCCCGGGAATGTGGAGGCCTTCCGCCGGCTCCGCGACGCCTCGTTTCGTTCGATCGCGATCATTGCCGTGCCCGTCACGATCGCCAGTTTCCTCCTCGCCCCAGAGACCTTCGACTTCCTCTACGGGCCCGAATTCGAACCAGCGGTGGTCACCTATCAACTATTGGTGCTGTGCATCCCGGTCCGCATGCTCGGCCACACGCTCAGCCTCTCCCTCGCTGCCACCGACCGTCAGAAGCACCGCATGATCGCGGTCGCGACCGCCGCCGCGGTCAATCTGATCCTGAACCTGTTCCTCATCCCGCAGTGGTCATACCTCGGTGCCGCGATCGCAACCGTCATCACCGAGTCCGCGCTGCTGGTGGCGCTCGCCGTGCTCTTGCGGCAAGTAGCGGGCCATTCCGACCTGCTGCGCTCGATGAGCCTCCCAGGCATCGCCGGGGTGCCGATGGGCGCGGCGATCCTCATGATGAGGGGCACCGGTCTCTTCGCGTCGGCTGCGGCCGGAGGGCTGATGTACGCCGTGGCGATCGCCACACTGGCGGTGCTCGGCACGCCGAGAGCGAGTCGACACCAACCACGCGCAGTGATGGCGCGCCTGGTGAGGTCGACCTCACAATCCGCTGGAGCTTCATCGTCATTGGCGTGATGCGGCCAGTGTCACAAGCTGGCCGGGAGCATTCAGGTCTGCTCGCCGATCGTGCGGGCGTTGCCGGCACTTGCCCCTGTGGGTGTGTGCGGTGGTGTCGGTCAGGTCGGGTTGTGGAGTCGGGTGCAGGGTTGGTCGATGGTGGTGCACCCGTGTCGTTGTTTCCATTCGGCGGCGGCCCGGTCCCAGACCGATCGGTCGGTCGTCAACGTCATCCCGGGTAACACGCTCATCGGGAATTTGCCGGCCCCGACCCAGACGATGACGACATTGTCAGCGGTGGTACCCGGGGGCCAGTCGTGACACCCGTTGTAGCAGTCGTCCTCGAGGAAGAAGACGGAATCCCGAATGATCGGCTGATGACGGTTGCCCTCATCGAACTTCTTGAAGAACGAGCCGTGACCCAGGATCGACGAGTCATCGGTGCCATGCGGGCCCGGCATCGGCTCGAGGTGGACGAGCACCCGGTCGAAGACCAGCGACTCGCCAACGACGGTGCCTTCATCTTGTTCGCTGAAGAACGTATAGCAACCATCGAAGAGGCTGTCCGTCACGATCCCCGCCCGACGTTCGTCGTTCTCGATGCAGTCATCGCGGACGTACTCGGTCCACATGTTGCGCACCTCGAAACCTTCTCCGCCGCGCGGATCGAAAGCATCTTCGACGTTGTCGGCCCGCAGACCATCGACGACGTAGTTGGAACCGTAAACCCGCAACGCCGACCCACCGAGATCATCGTGCATCTGGCGCCACGTCAAGGTCCGTGACTGCTGCCCCAACGCCGTCCAACCCAGCACACACAACCCATCGGGCGCCCGGCTACCGCCGATCTCGAGCGCCCGGACACCCGACGTCAACGAAACCGCGCTACGGGCATCGACCGTCAGATCATCAGACGGCGACGAGATCGACACCCGGTCCAGATACGTCCCACTCAACACATCGCCGATCGGACGTGCCAGACAATCCCCACCCACCGGCACAGTCGTCGACGGCGACGGCACGGTGGTCGACGGCGACGGCACGGTGGTCGACGGCGACGGCACGGTGGTCGACGGAGCGGTGGTCGATGGAGCGGTGGTCGATGGAGCGGTGGTCGATGGAGCGGTGGTCGATGGAGCGGTGGTCGATGGAGCGGTGGTCGATGGAGCGGTGGTCGATGGAGCGGTGGTCGATGGAGCGGTGGTCGATGGCGATGGAGCAGTGGTCGATGGAACAGCAGATGGCGGAGGAACGGTCGTCGTCGTGGTCACGATGACTGGATCGCTGACGCTGACCAATTCGCAGCCCGACAGCCTGTTGATACCCGACCCGCCGTCGCAGGAGTCGGCTCCCCTCCGTCCGAACAGTTCGTCATCCCCTACGCCGCCGTAGAGCCGATCCCCTGCGGCGCCACCGTCGAGAACGTCTGCACCACCGCCTCCACGGAGGACATCGGCACCGCGACCCCCGCAGATGCGATCGTCACCGCCCTTGCCGTAGATCACGTCGGGACCGGACGTCCCGACGATGACATCGTTTCCCGGCGTTCCGACCGTCTTGCGACCTCTGACCGACAAGATCGTCGGTGCGGCTCCCAGACACTGTTTGGCGGCTCGAGCCTCCACGGCCGAAGCATTCGCGGCAATACCGCTCACGCGGACCGCAGCGATCGACGCCGAACTGAGGATGACGACACCGAGCGCACCCAACAGCTGGGAACGAGGGGCGCTGGTCGGGGGCGACTTCGGGATGACACGGGTCTTCGACGGCCTCATGGCCACCTCGCTTCCGTTGTTCTACCGCCCGCCCAGGCTCTATCGACAGGCTCACCACAAAGCTTGAGGGAAGATTTCGAATCGGCACTGCCTCAGGCATTGACAGGAGTCAGGATGACTGACGCCTTGGCACGTCGCCCACGGATCGCGCCACGCCCGTTCGGAAGCTTGCAGCAGGCGAGCGACGTGTCGTGGTCGGGCGGTGATGGAGCTGACAGGATGCCCGATCACCCTCGACGCGGCACTTGCCCCTGTGGGTGTGTGCGGTGGTGTCGGTCAGGTCGGGTTGTGGAGTCGGGTGCAGGGTTGGTCGATGGTGGTGCACCCGTGTCGTTGTTTCCATTCGGCGGCGGCCCGGTCCCAGACCGATCGGTCGGTCGTCAACGTCATCCCGGGCAACACGCTCATCGGGAATTTGCCGGCCCCGACCCAGACGATGACGACATTGTCAGCGGTGGTACCCGGGGGCCAGTCGTGACACCCGTTGTAGCAGTCGTCCTCGAGGAAGAAGACGGAATCCCGAATGATCGGCTGATGACGGTTGCCCTCATCGAACTTCTTGAAGAACGAGCCGTGACCCAGGATCGACGAGTCATCGGTGCCATGCGGGCCCGGCATCGGCTCGAGGTGGACGAGCACCCGGTCGAAGACCAGCGACTCGCCAACGACGGTGCCTTCATCTTGTTCGCTGAAGAACGTATAGCAACCATCGAAGAGGCTGTCCGTCACGATCCCCGCCCGACGTTCGTCGTTCTCGATGCAGTCATCGCGGACGTACTCGGTCCACATGTTGCGCACCTCGAAACCTTCTCCGCCGCGCGGATCGAAAGCATCTTCGACGTTGTCGGCCCGCAGACCATCGACGACGTAGTTGGAACCGTAAACCCGCAACGCCGACCCACCGAGATCATCGTGCATCTGGCGCCACGTCAAGGTCCGTGACTGCTGCCCCAACGCCGTCCAACCCAGCACACACAACCCATCGGGCGCCCGGCTACCGCCGATCTCGAGCGCCCGGACACCCGACGTCAACGAAACCGCGCTACGGGCATCGACCGTCAGATCATCAGACGGCGACGAGATCGACACCCGGTCCAGATACGTCCCACTCAACACATCGCCGATCGGACGTGCCAGACAATCCCCACCCACCGGCACAGTCGTCGACGGCGACGGCACGGTCGTCGACGGCCTCTCGGAGCGAGTGTCGAGCGTTCGGAGCGGCGCACCAGACGGTGTCGCATGCTGGTAGGTCGCGTTGGCGATCGTTCCGAGGTGGTCGGCGACGAGGTGCACACTGGTGTGGTCGGAGTTGATGTAGCACACCTTGCCGTCTGTTCCGATCGGTGCGATCGCCACGTTCGGGTCGATCGAGCCGACCGCGAAGTTGACATTCGAAGCAAGGGGCGGACGTGCCACGCCCGACGAGGTGAGCAGGCCGTTTCCGGAACCTCTTGCCAGTACCGGGGTGAGATTGACGATGGCTGCGTCACCGGGGGAACCGGCCACCGCGAAACACCGGCGACCGCTCGGGGCGATGATGCCGCCGCCTGTCCGGGTGTCCAGGACTCGCAGCGGCATACCCGATGCGGTGGCCTGCCGGTAGGTCGATGCGGCGATCGTTCCGAGGTGGTCGGCGACGAGGTGCACACTGGTGTGGTCGGAGTTGATGTAGCACACCTTGCCGTCTGTTCCGATCGGTGCGATCGCCAGGTTCGGGTCGATCGAGCCGACCGTGAAGTTGACGTTCGACGCAACCGAAACATCGGTGACATCGGACGACACGAGCAGGCCATTGCCGGGCCCCTGGGCAAGCACCAACGTCAAATTGACCACGGCTGCATCACCGGGGGAACCGGCCACCGCGAAACACCGGCGACCGTCCGGGGCGATGATGCCGCCGCTCGTTCGGGTGTCGAGGACTCGCAGCGGTGCACCCGATGCGGTGGCCTGCTGGTAGGTCGATGCGGCGATCATTCCGAGGTGGTCGGCGACGAGATGCACACTGGTGTGGTCGGAGTTGACGTAGCACACCTTGCCGTCTGTTCCGATCGGTGCGATCGCCAGGTTCGGGTCGATCGAGCCGACCGCGAAGTTGACGTTCGACGCAACCGAAACATCGGTGACATCGGACGACACGAGCAGGCCATTGCCGGGCCCCTGGGCAAGCACCGGCGTCAGGTTCACCACGGCTGCATCACCGGGGGAACCGGCCACCTCGAAACACCGGCGACCATCCGGCCCGATCATGCCTGTCGGCTGCGACGCACTCGACGACATCGTCATCGCCGGAACAACAACCAGCGTCAGTAGGCCAAGGCCTGCGATGCGACGAGCATGCATCATCTTGTTCTAGCCGATAACACCGCGAATACGACCGCGCCAGCCAACCGGAATCGAAGAACTGACCGAACTTTTGTCGCAGGCGACGAACCCGACGATCTACATATGGACGGCCACGTGTAGACGGGTACGGATCAATGGCACGTGGCCGATCCGGTATCGGTGAAGGTTGCGCCCGCTTCGGGAACGAATTCCCATGAGTAGCTGGTCGGCCGCAGCGTCAGCTTGAGCACACCAAAGGTGTCGTTGTTGCGCACCACACTGTTGGGCTGAGGCTTGTCGATGTTGCTGTGGTTCCGGCCGCCCATGCCCACCACGAACTGTGTCAATCCGTTCGGGTTGGCGTTGCCGTCTGCATCTTGAGGCGCGAAGCGCTCGTAGTGATGGTCGTGGCCGACGAGCACCAGTTCGGCGCCCGCCTCCTGGAGCGCCACCCACAGGTCTCGGGTCGCAGTTCTGTTACCGTCCTCTGCCGAACTGAATCTCGGATGATGCAAGAACGCCAGCGTGCATGCCGCCGGATGAGCCGCCAGATCGGCCCGGAGCCACTGCTCCTGTGGACTGCCTGCACCACACCCACCCGCTTCGGAACAGTTCGAGTTGAGAGCGACGACGTGCCAGTTGCCAATATTCTTGCTGTAGTAGCCCTTTGACGGGTCGCCCGCAGCGGCACCGAAGTATGCGAAGTATCCCGCGGCGCCCGGGGCTGAATACTCGCGGTTCCCCGGCACGGGGTAGGTGATGTCCTTGAACCGCCCCCAGCTCAGGTCATAGGACTGCTGGAACTGGGTCAGCGTGCCGTCTTCGTACTGAAGATCGCCGACAGCGAGCACCCTGTCCGGCTTCATCGCCAGCACCAAGTCGGATGTGGCGAGCATGCGACAGCGGCTCGAACTGCCCAATCCGCCGTTGAAGCCGCTGTAGTCCGGATCGCATGCGATGTCTCCCGCAGCGGCAACGACGACGGTCTGAGCGTCGCCAGCGCGGGTGTCCAGGACTCGCAGCGGTGTACCCGATGCGGTGGCCTGCTGGTAGGTCGATGCGGCGATCGTTCCGAGGTGGTCGGCGACGAGGTGCACACGGGTGTGGTCGGAGTTGACGTAGCACACCTTGCCGTCTGTTCCGATCGGTGCGATCGCCAGGTTCGGGTCGATCGAGCCGACCGTGAAGTTGACGTTCGACGCTACTGGCGCGCTGGTGACATCGGACGACACGAGCAGGCCATTGCCGGGCCCCTGGGCAAGCACCGGCGTCAGGTTGACCACGGCTGCATCACCGGGGGAACCGGCCACCTCGAAACATCGGCGACCGTCCGGGGCGATGATGTTGCCGCTCGTCCGGGTGTCGAGGACTCGCAGCGGTGTACCCGATGCGGTGGCCTGCTGGTAGGTCGATGCGGCGATCGTTCCGAGGTGGTCGGCGACGAGGTGCACACGGGTGTGGTCGGAGTTGATGTAGCACACCTTGCCGTCTGTTCCGATCGGTGCGATCGCCAGGTTCGGGTCGATCGAGCCGACCGTGAAGTTGACGTTCGACGCTACTGGCACGTCGGTGACATCGGACGACACGAGCAGGCCATTGCCGGGCCCCTGGGCAAGCACCGGCGTCAGGTTGACCACGGCTGCATCACCGGGGGAACCGGCCACCTCGAAACATCGGCGACCGTCCGGGGCGATGATGTTGCCGCTCGTCCGGGTGTCGAGGACTCGCAGCGGTGTACCCGATGCGGTGGCCTGCTGGTAGGTCGATGCGGCGATCATTCCGAGGTGGTCGGCGACGAGATGCACACGGGTGTGGTCGGAGTTGACGTAGCACACCTTGCCGTCTGTTCCGATCGGTGCGATCGCCAGGTTCGGGTCGATCGAGCCGACCGCGAAGTTGACGTTCGACGCAACCGGAACATCGGTGACATCGGACGACACGAGCAGGCCATTGCCGGGCCCTTGGGCAAGCACCGGCGTCAGGTTGACCACGGCCGCGGCGCCAGGCTCACCAGCCACCGCGAAACACCGGCGACCATCCGGCCCGATCATGCCTGTTGCCTGTGCCAGGCTCGACGACATCGTCGTCAGGGGAACAGCAATCAGCGCGAGGGCGCCGAGTGCTGCGATACCACGCGCACGCATCACATCGTTCTAGCCGATGCCACCGCCAAGCAACCAACACCCGCTGGCCGGAATCAGGGAATTGACACAACGCCCGCATCGGCGAGCGGGACCGCCGGCGACTCCGCCGCTCACGGCGCCATCGCGGTGATGGCGGCACGGAGCCAGGCAACGACGCCCAAGCTACGTTCTGGTGAGTCGATAGGAGGCTGTCCTGGTGCTGAATGGTAGATTTTCGCGAGCGGGAGCTCCAGAGAATCGTTCGTCCGGACCGACTCAGGCAGCCACCGGGGAGGCGGCAGATGCGGCGCGAGGAGATCGAATCGGGGGCGCTCGACCTCGTGGTTGCGCTGTGCGGCGCGCTCGAGGCCGAGGGAGTCCGGTACTGCCACTGGAAGAGCAACGAGGCGATCGAGCGGTCCGCCTCCGGTGAGAACGACCTCGACCTGCTCATCGACCGGAGTGACGCCGATCAGTTCGGGGAGGTGCTCCACCGCCTTGGCTTCAAGCAGGCCCGTCCGGCTCCGTCGAGGGAGGTGCCGGGCCTGATCGACCACTACGGACTCGATGCGCGATCGGGTCGGCTCGTGCACCTCCAGGCCCACTACCAGCTGGTGCTGGGCGACGACATGACGAAGAACTTCCACCTCCCCGTGGAGCGTGCGTATCTCGACTCGGTGGGCGCCGACGGGCTCATCCGCACGCCCGCGCCGGAGTTCGAGTTGGCTGTGTTCGTGGTTCGCATGGTCCTCAAACACTCGACGTGGGATGCCCAGCTCTGCCTCCAAGGATCGCTGTCGGCGTCGGAACGGCGGGAGCTGATCCACCTCCTGGCCCAGGTGCCTGAGCCAGGGCGGGCCGCGGCGCTCGCCGATCGGTTGCCGATGCTGTCCCGGCCGCTCGTGGAGCGATGCCTCCGGTCCCTCGAATCCCCACCGTCGAGCCTCTCGCGCGCGTCGATCGCGCGGGCGCTCGAACGGGATCTGGCGACCTACGCCAGACACCCCAGGAGCGTCGACATCCCACGGCGCACGATCCGCCGGGTCCTTCGGGCCGCGCGCCACGTCGCCGGGCCTCCGTCGCGCAAGCGATTCGTCGACGGTGGCGCGCTCATCGCGGTCGTCGGCCCCGATCCGGCGGCGGTCACCTCCGTCGTCGGCGAGCTCGTGGCCTGGTTGGACGGTGCCCTGGAGGTCAAGCGGTTCGATTTTGCCGATCCGACGGGATCCCGATCTTCAGGGCGGACGTACGCTCGAGCAAGTCGGCTGGCCGGCAACGGGGGGATCTCGATCTGCGATCAATTCCCGGCGGACCGCCCCGCCCCTGACATCCTGGTCGAGCTCGAACCTGCTGACGACAGCCGGCACGACGAAGCGTTGAGCAGGATCCGTGAGTACGTCTGGTCGAGGCTGTAGCGCCTGTGGCACCGAGACCTACAACGTCAACCCCGCCTCGGTGCTCGGTCAGCACGAGTTCCGCCAGAGATCGGTGTTTTGCTGATAGCAACCGGCCCTTCGAGATGCAACGGTATGAGTACGAGCGACGCGACGGTGTGTATAGGCGCGTCAAGACCGACACTTCGGGGGTTAACAAATGCGGCGTCGAAACCGATTGATCGCACACTCACTGAGTGTGGTTCTTCTTGCTTCCGCGATCGTCGGGACCGGCTCCGCGCAGGCGCTGATCAGCACGACGCAGCCTGAGCTCACGCTCAACCACCTCATCCAGACATCGCCACCGTTGGGCTCGACGTCCAGATTGCGCGACAACGAGGGCAGCGCGTACGTCGCGGACGGTGACGCGTTGTGGATGGCGTCCGACAACGACGACGCGCTGTTCGAGTTCGACCGCACGACCGGGGTGCAGCGCCGTGTGGTGGCACAGTCGGCCTTCGTCAACGCGCCCCGCTTCGGCGTCGGCGGCACGGCCGGTCAGGCGCGCACCGAAGACCTCGAAGCGCTCGCCTACGACGCGACTGCCGACGTCATCTACGCCTTCTCCGGGAGCACGGGCGCGACCCCGACCGCCTTCCGCCTGACCCGCGACGTCAACCACCAGTTCCAGGTGGAGTCCTGGCAGCCGCTCCCCTCGGAGTGGACCGGTGCCGGGTGGCGCCTGGCCGATGGCCTGACCTACGTGGCGAACGACTCGACCATACGCACCTACGACTTCGAGACGAACACCTTCGGGACTCCGTTTGCGATCCCGGGCCTCTCCAAGATCCTCGGCCTCGACTTCGACGACGTGACCGGTGATCTCCTGGCCGTCAACAGCAGTGAACGCCTCTACCGGGCGTCGATGACCACCAGGACCCTCCTGACTGGATGGAACGGCATCAGCCTGACCGGTTTCGGCCTCCTCGACACCCGCGCGGTCGAGGTCATCGGCGAACAGGTGCTCGTCACCGACGGCGCAGACAGCGGCGTTCGGCCGGTAACGGATCCCATGTCCCACGCCGTCTTCGTGTTCGACGTCACCGGGCCCAGCACGTCGGCCCCGACAGCGAGCTTCACGGCGACGCCGGACACCGGCACGGCGCCGCTCACCGTCAACTTCACCGACACGAGTACCGGCGGGCCCACGAGCTGGGCCTGGACGTTCGGCGACGGCGCCACGTCGACGTCGCCCTCACCCTCCCACGTGTACAACCCGAGCGTCGGGCCTTGGCCTCGGACCTTCACCGCAACCTTGACCGCGACCAACGCGCAAGGATCGAGTTCGACCTCGCACACCATCACCGTCGACCAGCCGGCGCCCCCGACCGCGAGCTTCACGGCGACGCCGGACACCGGCGCGGCACCGCTCACCGTCAACTTCACCGACACGAGTACCGGCGGGCCCACGAGTTGGGCCTGGACGTTCGGCGACGGCGGCACGTCGACGTCACCGTCGCCCTCCCACGAGTACACGGCCCCCGGGATCTACACCGCAACCTTGACCGCAACCAACGCGCTGGGGTCCACTTCGACCTCGCAGACCATCACCGTCACGGCCACGGTCGTCTTCACCCCCGTCGCCGACGCCCAGATCGACCAAGCCAATCCGGACGCCAACTTCGGATCTGCACCGATCTTCAGCGTGGACGGAAGGCCGGTGCGCGATGGCCTGCTCAAGTTCGACGTCGACGTCGGCGCCAACGAGATCACCGGCGTCACGCTCCGTGTGTACTGCCAGGACCCCTCTTCCGCGGGCGGAGTCTTCTTCGGCGCCGCCGGGACCCCGTCGTGGGACGAGGGCACGGTGACTTGGGCGAACGCCCCACCGGCCGGCGCGAGCTACGGCTCCCTGGGGGCGGTGACAGCCGGGACCTGGTACGAGGTGGACCTCACCCAGCTCGTGACTGCGAACGGGATCTACAGCCTGCGGATCAAGAACTCTTCGACCAACGGGGCCGACTACGCCACGAAGGAGGGGACGGCTGGATTCGCACCCCAGCTCGTGGTCGACGTCGCCGAATCCGGCGAGCCGACTGCCCCGACAGCGAGCTTCACGGCGACGCCGGACACCGGCACGGCGCCGCTCACCGTCAACTTCACCGACACGAGTACCGGCGGGCCCACGAGCTGGGCCTGGACGTTCGGCGACGGTGCCACCTCGACGTCGCCCTCACCCTCCCACGTGTACAACCCGAGCGTCGGGCCTTGGCCTCGGACCTTCACCGCAACCTTGACCGCGACCAACGCGCAAGGATCGAGTTCGACCTCGCACACCATCACCGTCGACCAGCCGGCGCCCCCGACCGCGAGCTTCACGGCGACGCCGGACACCGGCGCGGCACCGCTCACCGTCAACTTCACCGACACGAGTACCGGCGGGCCCACGAGTTGGGCCTGGACGTTCGGCGACGGCGGCACGTCGACGTCACCGTCGCCCTCCCACGAGTACACGGCCCCCGGGATCTACACCGCAACCTTGACCGCAACCAACGCGCTAGGGTCCACTTCGACCTCGCACACCATCACCGTCAACGAGGCGCCGACAGAATTCACCGTGGCCCTCGACGCGGACACCTACGTCAACACATCGCGCCCGACCAAGAACTACGGCTCAAGCCCGACCATGAAGCTCAAGTTTTCTAGCTCAGCCGACTACCGATCGCTCATCAAGTTCACCCTGAACGGGCTCAGCGCGGCGCCCAGCTCGGTGAAGCTTCGGCTGTACGTGACCGACGCGAGTTCCCGCGGCGGCGATTGGTACCTGGTCTCGAACGACTGGACCGAGAACACCGTGATCTGGGGCAACAAGCCCGATATCTCCGGCGACCCGGTTGCCTCTGTCGGTGACGTTACGGCGAGCTCTTGGGTCGAGATCGACCTGACGAGCGCGATCACCGGCAACGGCACGTACTCGTTCGAGGCCACCTCGACCTCGAGCAACACCACGGCGTTCTCGACCAACCAGGGTACGAACCCGCCACAGGTGGTCGTCGTCCAGTAGGCGCCAGTGGGTCCGATCTCCGCGGGCGATTGAAACGGGTGCCTTGGGTTCGGAGGACCTTGATCGCGACCGAGACCGCAACGATCCGGGGTCCAGTTCGGCTTGCGCACCGTCGCTGCCGGTGCCCCACCGTCAACTCAGACGATTATCAGCACTGTGCTGATAGTAATCCGAAGTTCGGTCTGAGAGCGTAGGGACGCAAGAGACGCGCCTCGAGATAAGTGCCCAGGAGATGAGGGGCGGGGGACCTAGAGAACAGTCGACACACCACCGGCGTGCCTGCCAATGGCGTCGGAGTCCACGGTGCAACAACTGCATGGTGCAACAAATAGGGGAACAGTGAGCACACACGAGATGGCAATATCGCGCGTGGCCGTGGTCGGGTTGCGTCCGCGCAGCCCCGAAACGCACGACACCAACCCGCCGGCAAATCCGTCGCCGGTCAGGTGTGCTCGAAAGTGAGCGGCCCCATGGTTCGTCGGCCGCGGCGCCGCAGGCGAATGTTGCGATTGCTCGCCGCCTCGCAGGTACTCATCGCGTCATCATTCGGATTCGCGTTGGATGTTGCACACGCCGCATCGAACACGGCTGTGTTGTTCGATGGGGTGAATGATCGGGTGACGTTTGGCATGGCGCCGGAGTTGGGGGCGTCGATCTTCACGGTGGAGACCTGGTTCAACTGGAGTGGTTCGGCCGTGAAGACGACCTCGACCGGGGGGCTCACGAGTGCCATTCCGTTGGTGACCAAGGGCCGCGGTGAGGCCGACGGTTCGAATGTCGACATGAACTATTTCCTCGGGATTCAAGGTGGCAAGCTTGCTGCGGATTACGAGGAGGGGACGGGGCAGCTGTCGCCGGGCCTGAATCATCCCTTGATCGCGGCGACGACGGTGACGGCGAACGAGTGGCATCACGCGGCGGTCACGTTCGACGGTACGACGCTGGTGATCTATCTCGACGGTGTCGTGGATGGCACGTTGGTGGTGGGTCCGGGGCGGTTGCCGCAGTGGGCGAGTATTCAGCATGCTGGGCTGGGTACTGCGTTGCGATCGACGGGTTCTGCGGGTGGGTTCTTCGCTGGTGTGATCGACGAAGCTCGGATCTGGAACGTGGCGCGGAGTGCGGCCGAGATCCGAGCAGCGATGGATTCGGAGATCACGGCTGGGGTCGGGTTGCTCGGTGCCTGGCATCTCGACGAGGGGGCCGGCACCACCGCCGTCAACACTGTCGCTTCCGGTCCCGACGGGTCCCTCGTCAATGGGCCGACATGGGTCGATGGGTTCGTCGCACCGGAGCTCCCGATTCCGCCCGATGCGCCGGTTTTGTCGGCGCCGGCTGATGGTGCGATCGATGTGTCGATGGCGCCGATGCTCGATGTGGTGGTGTTCGGGGGTGCCTCGCTGGACGTGTCGTTCTTCGGTCGGCCGCTCGCCAGTGGGCAGTTCACGCTGATCGGTACACAGTCGGGCATCGCGTCGGGCGAGCGTGCCATGCAGTCGTGGTCCGGTCTCGATGGTGGCCAGAGCTATGAGTGGTATGCCACCGTCAGCGACGCAGCGTCGACCGTCACCGGGCCGACCTGGAACTTCCACACCGCCGCGGGCAGCGGCACGGTGTTCGTCGGGGCGGGCGACATAGCGTCGTGCGCCAGCCCGGGTGACGAGCAAACCGCTGCGGTCGTGGCCGGGATCGATGGTGTCGTGTTCACCACGGGCGACAACGTGTACGACAATGGCACATCGGCGGAGTTCAACTCATGCTACGACCCTTCGTGGGGTCAGTTCCGGAGCCGAACGCGACCCGTCCCCGGTAACCACGACTGGGGCAGCGCGATCCCCGGCAGCCTTGACGGCTACTTCGGGTATTTCGGTGCCAACGCCACCGACACGGGCGGCATGAGTTACTACAGCTACGACCTGGACGCGAACTGGCATGTCGTCAACCTGGATTCTGAGTGCGCCAACGTCGCCGGTGGGTGCGGCATCGGATCGCCTCAACTCAACTGGCTGACTGCGGATCTCGCATCGAACTCGGCCAAGAACGTCATCGCCGTGTGGCACCGACCGCGCTTCAGTTCGGCGGGGCATGCGAGTACAACCACTCTGCAACCGATGCTCGACGTGCTGTATGACGCCGGCGTCGATCTCGCGCTCACTGGGCATGCGCACGTCTACGAACGGTTCGAACCGCTCGACCCGAGCGGCGCCGTCGATCCCGCATTCGGCATCCGACACTTCCTGGTTGGCTCGGGCGGCGAGGACCACCACGCACCAGGTGCCCCGTTGCCCGGCAGCGCGGCGCTCGAAGGTCAGACGTGGGGCGTGCTGAAACTCGTGCTCCACCCAACGAGTTACGAATGGAAGTTCATGCCGGTTGCCGGGGGGACGTTCACCGACGCCGGCACCGGCACGGTCCACGGCCCACCGGCGGTTGGGCCCGATGCGCCGGTGTTGTCGGCGCCGGCTGATGGTGCGATCGACGTGTCGACAGCACCGATGCTCGATGTGGCGGTGTCCGGGGGTACCTCGCTGGACGTGTCGTTCTTCGGTCGGCCGCTCGCCAGTGGGCAGTTCACGCTGATCGGTACACAGTCGGGCATCTCGTCGGGAGCGCATGCTATGCAGTCGTGGCCCGGCCTCGATGGTGGCCAGAGCTATGAGTGGTATGCCACCGTCAGCGACGCAGCGTCAACCATCACCGGGCCGACCTGGAACTTCCACACCATCGCCGGCGCCTCGAACACGGCTGTGTTGTTCGATGGGGTGAATGATCGGGTGACGTTTGGCATGGCGCCGGAGTTGGGGGCGTCGATCTTCACGGTGGAGACCTGGTTCAACTGGAGTGGTTCGGCCGCGAAGACGACCTCGACCGGGGGGCTCACGAGTGCCATTCCGTTGGTGACCAAGGGCCGCGGTGAGGCCGACGGTTCGAATGTCGACATGAACTATTTCCTCGGGATTCAAGGTGGCAAGCTTGCTGCGGATTACGAGGAGGGGACGGGGCAGCTGTCGCCGGGCCTGAATCATCCCTTGATCGCGGCGACGACGGTGACGGCGAACGAGTGGCATCACGCGGCGGTCACGTTCGACGGTACGACGCTGGTGATCTATCTCGACGGTGTCGTGGATGGCACGTTGGTGGTGGGTCCGGGGCGGTTGCCGCAGTGGGCGAGTATTCAGCATGCTGGGCTGGGTACTGCGTTGCGATCGACGGGTTCTGCGGGTGGGTTCTTCGCTGGTGTGATCGACGAAGCTCGGATCTGGAACGTGGCGCGGAGTGCGGCCGAGATCCGAGCAGCGATGGATTCGGAGATCACGGCTGGGGTCGGGTTGCTCGGTGCCTGGCATCTCGACGAGGGGGCCGGCACCACCGCCGTCAACACTGTCGCTTCCGGTCCCGACGGGTCCCTCGTCAATGGGCCGACATGGGTCGATGGGTTCGTCGCACCGGAGCCCCCGTGATCTCCGCGCTGTGCTGAGCGTCAACTCGGTTCCCTGAGGGAATGTTGTCAGCAATCTCCCTTACGGATATCAGCCTCCGCCCGATAGCAACCGACCTGAGCTCCTGCGAAGGTGGAGATCGGACGGGGGTGACGCTCCGAGTGCGGACTTCCTCATGACGCTGAGCGAGATGCCCGGCGTCGACACTCCCCACGTCCGGGTTGACGTTGGCAGCTGAAAGAGGAGATCCAATCGAAATGACGATCGCAGAAAGCCGCCAGTCACTGCCGTTCGATCCGGCCCTAAAGGCCGCTGTGACAGATGCGCCACCGACGCTGCTGCACGCTCTGGCTCGCCCGGAACTCGAGTCCGCCCGGAGGTCACTCGAGGTGCGGCTGATCCAGCGGGCCCAACGAAGGAGCATTCGAGTGGACGCGATCCAGCGCAGCTTCGACCTCGTCGTCGGTAGCGTCGCTCTGGTGGCGACCATGCCGCTGATGCTGCTGGTGGCTGCGGCGGTGCGAGCCGATTCTCCCGGTCCTGTGATCTTCCGTCAGACACGGATCACCCGGCGCGGCAAGTCGTTCGAGTGCCTGAAGTTCCGGACGATGGTGCCCGATGCAGAATCGCAACTCGCCGCAATTCTCGCCGAGGACGACGAAGCCCGAGCGTCGTTCGAGGCGGACTTCAAGCTCATGAACGACCCGCGCATCAGTCGTGTCGGCCGGTTTCTGCGCCGCTCGAGCCTCGACGAGCTGCCGCAGCTCGTCAACGTCCTCCGCGGGGAGATGAGCATTGTCGGCCCCCGGCCCCTCGTCCCGGAGGAGCTCTGGAGATACGGGGACTACGGGCAAGTCGTCTTGCAGGTGCGGCCCGGGATGACCGGCCCATGGCAGGTCAACGGCCGTAACGCGATCTCCTACACCAGACGTGTCCGCCTCGACGTCGACCATGCCCTGAATCGCTCATTGAGCGCTGACATCGGCATTGTGCTCCGCACCTTTCGATGCATCGTGAATCCTGGGCCGGAAGAAGCACGATGAGCCCCCGTGTCCTCGGTCCAGCCGGCGGAACCGCGCTCAGTGTTGGACTTCATGCATGCCGCCGGCCAGCGGGGAATGGCGTTCGCTCGCATGTCGAATGAACTCAGACCGCCCATCATCGTGTTCGGCAACACCCGTTCGGGCACGTCGATCATCCAGAACGTGCTCGCCGAACATCCGGACCTCACGGCCTGGTATGAGCCGCGCAACCTCTGGCAGTATGCCGATCCCGGCCGGACACACGACGAGTTCGAAGCGATCGACGCCACCGACAAGGTGAAGCGATACATCCGCAAGAGCTTCCTCAACTATCAGCATGCTCACGGCGATCGCGTAATCGTCGAGAAGACACCCGTGAATATCCTGCGAATCCCTTACGTACGCGAGGTTTTCCCGGAAGCGGTCTTCCTCTACGTGATCCGCTCACCGCTGTCGTTCATCAGCTCCGTCGAGCTCAAGTGGCAGCGCACCGTCACCGTGCAGGGCCTTGGGTGGCGGCTGAAGTCGACACCCAAGACACAACTTCATCACTACGCAGCCAAGTATGCGCGCCAGCAGTTCGACAAGCGGATCATGAGGCGCAGGTACCTGTCGGTCTGGGGACCCCGCTACCGCGGCATCGCCGACGACTTGGCCGACAACGACATGTTGACCGTCATTGCGAGACAGTGGTCGAAGTGCTCGGAAAAGGCCGAACGTGATCTCGCCGAATTCGACGCCGGTCAGGTGCTGAGGCTGCGCTACGAGGACTTCGTCACCGATCCGATCGCCCACATGGAGCGGATCTGTGCCCACGCCGGGCTCGAGATGACCGACGAAGTCGTGCAGGCGGCTCAGGGGATGGTCAAGACCGACCGTCAACAGAAGTGGGAGAGATTCGACCCCGAGCAGTTGGCACGGATCATCCCCGAGATCATGCACGAGATGGCGCGTCACGGCTACGAGATCCCCGAGGCGATCGCAAGCCATCAGACACCCGACGTCGCGCCGAGCGACCTGACGAGTCACGCATCTGCCCGAATCGGCGCTGGCCGAACCACAGGAAGTTGACACCGCAACATGGACGCACAGAACGCACTCGTGATCGGGACAAATGGCCAACGCGAGAAGACGGAAGTCCGCGGGTTCAGGGCCGCAGCCATCACGACCAACGGTCGTCCTGAGATCCTCTGCACCCTCGGGCCGGCATCACTCGACCCGCGAATCATTCGACGCCTCGAGGAGAGCGGCGCGACCCTCTTCCGGATCAATCTGTCGCACACCGAGCCGGAAGATCTGACGAGGATCATCGAGCTGATCCGAACCGCGACCGAGGTTCCCATCTGTCTCGACAGCGAGGGCGCGCAGATCCGCACCGCTCGCTTCGTCGACGGCGACATCGTCTTGCGTGATCACTCCCTGGTCCGAGTCCATCTGCGGCGGGTTCCGACCGACGACAAGAATTTCAACCTGTACCCCCCCGAGGCCGCAGCACTCCTCGAGCCGGGAGACTTCGTGAGGATCGACTTCAACTCGGCGCTCGCTCAAGTTGTGTCACTGGAAGACGGCTTCGTGGTCATGCGGGTCCTTCAAGGTGGAGTCGTCGGTCAGAACAAGGCGGTTGTGGTGGAGCGCGACATTCCGCTGAGGCCGATGACCGCGAAGGATGTGGCTGCGTTCAAGATCGGTCGGGATGCCGGACTGACACATTTTGCGCTGTCGTTCGCCAACTGCGGGGAAGATGTGCGCGAGTTCCGAACACACGTGGGCGAGGACGCGTTCGTCATCTCCAAGATCGAATCGCTCCGTGGCATGCAGAATCTCGAAGAGATCGCCTCGCACTCCGATGCCTTGCTGATCGATCGCGGCGACTTGTCGAGACAGGTTCCCATCGAGCTGCTGCCCAAAGCCCAGAAAAGCCTCATCAAGCGAGGCAAGGCATCAGGCGTGTCGGTCTACGTAGCGACCAACCTTCTCGAGTCCATGGTGGCGATGCCCAACCCGACCCGGGCAGAGGTGAACGACATCCACAACACACTCGCGGACGGCGCCGATGGTCTGGTTCTCGCGGCCGAGACTGCAATCGGTCAGTACCCGATCAGGTGCGCATCGATGGTCAACAAGGTCATTCGCGGGTATCAGGTCGACGACTCCGACGGAACGAAGTTCTATCCGGAGGACGCCATCTCGCTGCTGCTCGAACCACATGGTGGGCGTCTGGTGCACCGGGAGATGGCGTCGAGCGACCTGGAGGACGTCGCTCAGCTGCCTCGCCTGACCATTCGGGACTGGGACATCATGGACTGCGAGCAGATCGGCCGCGGAACCTACTCGCCGTTGACAGGATTCATGGACCGCGAGACGCTCGAGTCGGTCCTCGACACCTGCCGTCTCCCCAGCGGAGATGCCTGGACACTGCCGATCCTGCTGCAGGTCGATCCCGAGAATTCGACCCCCTTGCGCGCCGGCGAGCGAATCGCGCTCACATCCGACGTCGGCACCATCCACGCGTTGTTGGATGTCTCAGAGGTCTATCGCTACGACCTCGACAGTCTCGCCGCCAGGATGTACGGCACGACGAGCGTCGATCACCCAGGCGTGGCGCGATTGATGAGCAGAGGCGATCTGCTCGTTGCTGGAGACATCACCCTCGTCGAACCACTTGCGTCGCCCGATCGGCATTTCCTGCTCTCGCCGGTCCAGACACGGTTCATCTTCACCCAGCTCGGCTGGTCGAAGGTCGTCGGATTTCACACACGAAACCCGACGCACCGCGGACACGAATGGATCCAGCTCCAGGCACTGGAGCGGACCGGAGCGGATGGCCTGTACATCAATCCCATCGCGAGGCCGGAGAAGCCGGGTGACTTCCTGCCAGAGGCGATCATGCTGAGCTATCAGACGCTGCTGGAGTTCGGCTGCTACCCGAAGGGACGAGTCGTCCTCGGGAGCTTCTTCACGTACTCGCGTTACGCAGGGCCCCGGGAGGCTGTCTTCACGGCACTTTGCCGCCAGAACATGGGCTGTAGTCATTTCATCGTGGGCCGCGACCACACGGGCGTTGGCAACTTCTACGAGCGGGATGCCAATCGTCGGCTGTTCGACCTGGTTGGCGACATCGGCATCGCGCCAGTGTTCTTCGACGCGATCGGCTACAACGCCGGAAGCCGTGAGTACGAGGTCGATCGTGGCCAGCCGCTCGTGACCATCTCGGGAACCGAGGTTCGGGAGAGCCTTCGTCGGGGAGAGTTCCTTCCCGACTGGTTCATGCGGGATCTGAGCCAGGAGGTCCTGATGGCCGAACTGAACAGCGGACGACAGCTCTTCTACGAATAGAGGCTCGGCTCCGACGAGAGCTTTCACCAAGACATCTCGCCAGCGGCGGATCTCAGAGCTTGGTGTGGTGGGTGCTGTCGGATTGGCAACCGTCGTGATCACCGCGGCTGCGTTCAGCGACAGTGGAGGCTCTGGGGTTGGATGCCCCAGGATCGGCGTCATGGCCGTCGAAGACGTGCGAGCCGTCTGGCGCGGTCATGAGGGCAGCTCCGGCTCGTAGCGCGGGAAGCGCATGCGCGCGCCGGCCTCGGCCCAGTCCTGATGGTTGCGCACATAGTGATGCGCGACGTCGTTGACCGGTAGGTGATCCCACGACACCAGCGGACCCTTCGACATCGCCCGGTGCAACAAGTGGCGACTGCGCTGCGAGGCGACGACGCGCGCTCGGATCTCCGCAGAGTCCCAGCGCGCCGCGGCCTCGGTGGCGAACGCCGTTGCGAGGTCTGCGTATTCGGGATCGTCGGCCAGGTTGGTTCGCTCCAGCGGGTCGGCGACGACGTCGTAGAGCTGCGGTGGATCAGTGTCGCAATGGATGTACTTGTGCGGGCCGCGGCGGATCATGAAGATCGGTTGTGACGTCATCTCGGCGGCGTACTCACCGAACGTCTCGTCGACGGGGTCCGCTTCGCCCGACGCTGCGGGCAGGAGGCTGCGACCGGCGAAGCCCCCTGGAGCCGGTGGAGCACCGGCGATGTCGAGCAGCGTCGGCAGCAGATCGAGATGTGAGCAGGCATTGGGCACGGTGGTGTGCGCCACCCCCGGCCCGGCGATCACGAATGGTACGCGTGCGGAGCGTTCGTGGAACGACATCTTGAACCATGCGCCTCGGTCGCCGAGCATGTCGCCGTGGTCGCTGGTGACGATCACGATCGTGTTGGCGAGCTGACCCGTCTCGCCGAGCGTTGCGACGAGCTTGCCCAACCAGTCGTCGAAGTAGCTGACGTTGGCGTAGTAGCCGTGGCGCGCCGAGCGCGTCTGTTCGTCGGTGTAGCCGACCGTGTCGGCCTCGATCGCCGTGCGGATGCGCCGGGTGTGGGGGTCGAGTTCGGTCTCGTCCCACTCGGCAGGCATGTCGATCGCGTCGTGGTCGTACAGGTTCCACCACTCGGGTCGGGCCACATACGGATCATGCGGATGGATGAACGACGCGCACAGCAGGAAGGGCCGCTCGTCGGCGTCCCGTGCGATGTCGAGCAGCTTGCGCCGCGCCGCGTAGCCGACCTCTTCGTCGTAGTCGATCTGGTAGGTGGTGACCGCTTGGCCGGCCTCCTGGAGGGCCTCCATGTTGTGGTACCACTTGCCGATCCGCTCGTCGGCCCGATCCCAGTTCGGCGTCCACGCGAAGTCGGCCGGGTAGATGTCGGTGGTCAAGCGCTCCTCGAAACCGTGCAGCTGGTCGGGGCCGACGAAGTGCATCTTGCCCGACAGCACGGTGCGGTAGCCGTTGAGCTTGAGGTGATGTGCGAGCGTCGGTGTCGAGGCCGGGAACTCGCTCGCGTTGTCCCATGCGCCGATCGCCGACACCGGTTGCCCGGCGAGCATCGTGAACCGTGCCGGCGCGCACAGCGGCGAGTGGCAATAGGCGGCATCGAAGCGCGCACCGCGGGCGGCCAGCGCATCGAGATGCGGGGTCGACACGAGCGGATGCCCGTAGGTGCCCGTGAAGTGCGGCGCGAGCTGATCCGCCATCACGAGCAATACGTTCGGCGGGACATTCGGCGAGGTCATCATTCGCCAACGTAGACGCGTTCGTGCTCGAGCGCGCATGTGCAAGGCCGCCAGGTGCGGGAGGCCGGCGACGTCCCGAATTCGGTCTCGTGCCGACGGGGATTTCGTGACATGGTGGGGCCGTGGCAGGGACAGCGCAGACCCTCGAGGACAGCTGCGATCGCCGGCCGACCGGTGGCGCGATGGGGCACGGGGGATGACGTCGCGGCTCGTCTCCCTGTGCCTCGATGCGAACGATCCGTTGCGCCTCGCCCGCTTCTGGGCCGAAGCGCTGGGCTGGCAGATCGACGAGAGCAGTGACGAGGTCGGTCTCGTGCCGACCGACGGCACCAGGTTCGGGATCGTGTTCGAGCCCATTCCCGAGCAGAAGGTGGGCAAGAACCGCGTCCATCTCGATCTGACGACGACGTCGATCCGCGATCAAGAAGAAAAGGTCGCGAGGTTGGTCGCGCTCGGTGGCCGACACATCGACATCGGTCAGCGCTCGGAAGAGGGTCATGTCGTGCTGGCCGACCCAGAAGGCAACGAGTTCTGCGTGATCGAGCCGGGCAATACCTTTCTCGCCGGCTGTGGGCGTCTCGGGGCGATCAACTGCGACGGGACTCGCCGGGTCGGGTACTTCTGGAGCGAAGCGCTCGGGTGGCCATTGGTCTGGGACCAGGACGAGGAGACCGCGATCCGTGCGCCGGACGGCACCGGTCCGCTCATCACCTGGAGTGGTCCGCCGCTGATCCCGAAGATCGGCAAGAACCGACTCCACCTCGACATCGCTCCGCCCGACCACGTCGATCAACGAGACGAGGTCGACCGCCTCGTCGCACTCGGCGCGTCTCGTCTCGACATCGGCCAAGGCGAAGTCAGCTGGGTGGTCATGGCCGACCCCGACGACAACGAGTTCTGTGTGCTGAGCCCACGATAGCCGACCCAGACGGCGCACCAGCCCGAGTCGGCGGACGGACCTGGCACCCACCGATTCCCTGAGAACGGACCCGCGCCACTCCTTGCGACCGCTGTTGTCCACCATCTACGTTCGGCGTGTGACGATCACTGAGGCCGCAGTCGAGCGAGACGTGCTCGCATGGTTCCACTCGGCTTGGGATCCTGACCTGTCGCTGCCCGAGTGGCGTGCCTTGCTGGTCGATGCCGGTTGGGCGGTTCCTTCCTGGTCCGAAGAGTGGTTCGGCCAGGGCTTGCCGGCATGGGCCGATCGGGTCGCCCACCAGGCGATCCGCCGCGCCGGCGGCGTCGCAACGCCACTCGGCGCCGGCGTCGGGTTGGCTGCGCCCACGATGTACGACCACGCGTCGGACGAGCTGATGCGCAAGTACCTACGCCCTACCCTGACGGGCGAGCTCACCTGGTGTCAGCTGTTCAGCGAGCCAGGTGCGGGTTCGGATCTGGCCGGGCTCCAGGCCACCGCTGTGCGCGACGGTGACGAGTGGATCGTCAACGGGCAGAAGGTCTGGAACACGTCGGCCGACCATGCCGACATGGCGATCCTGATTGCACGCTCGGATTGGGACGCCCCGAAACACGCCGGGATGACCTACTTCCTGCTCGACATGCACCAGCCGGGCATCGAAGTCCGCCCGATCCGCCAGATGAACAACCACGCCTCGTTCAACGAGGTGTTCCTGACCGACGCTCGGATCCCGCACGAGAACGTCGTCGGGGACGTCGGCGGCGGCTGGGCCGTCGCGTGGGGAACGCTCGCCCACGAGCGCTCGTTCGCGACGAATCGTGACGTGCGTTTCGCGGAGGGGGCGGCGGGCCGGGTCATCGACGAGGCGAAGACCGAGGCCGCGGAATACAACAAGACCTACGTGTGGTACCCGCAGCGGCAGGGCAGGTTCGATCTCGTGCTCGAGCGAGCGGCCGCGATCGGTAAGCGCGACGACCCGGTCCTACGTCAGGCGATGATGCAGCTGTTCGCCTTCCAGCGCGCCGCCGAATGGACCGCCGGTCGTGCCCACACTGCTCGGGCGCTGGGGCGGCCGCCGGGTTCGGAAGGATCGATCGGCAAGCTGGCGCTGTCGGAGGTGGCTCGTCGCTGCAATCAGGTGCACTCGATGATCTCGGGAGCGAACGGCATGCTCTCCGAAACCGATGACCCGGTCGACGCCGTCATCGCCGAGGTGTTGGTGTCGACGCCGGCACAATCGATCGCCGGCGGCACCGACGAGATCCAGCACAACATCCTCGGTGAGAACGTGCTCGGCCTGCCCAAGGAACCGGCACCCGACCGCGGCCTGCCGTTCCGGTCCGTGGCCAAAGGCGGTAGAGCGTGAGGCTCGAGGGCTACGGGTTGGCCTGGATGAACTGGAGCAAATTGGTGATCAGCACGTCGGGGGCGTCCTCCTGGCAGAAGTGCCCGACGCCGGGCATCTCGACGACCGGGGCATCGGGCCACAGCGCTCGGAAATCGGCGATCGCAAGGGCTGGTGGGATCGCACGGTCCTCCATGCCCTCCATCAGCATCGCCGGCTTCGATGTGAGGCCCGGCACCCCCGAAGCGCCCTCCATCACGTAGGGCGCCATTCGTCGCGTATAGGCGTCGATCGGGAACTCGTAGGCGCCGATCGCCGCATCCCAGTCGGGGAACGGTGCCGAGTAGGCGCGGATCCAGGTGTCGGTGACCGCGGCCGAGTTCTGGAACCCGATGATCTTCATCACGGACAACACCGTCGAGCCGGCGTTGCGCAGCACCTGCTCGGTACGGCCCGACTCCATGCCTGCTCCGATCCAACGGAACCAGGGCGAGTCGTTGTTCCGGGGAATCTCGGGATCTCTGACGGCGCCGTACCCCGCGAGCGTGTTGGCGAAGAAGATTCGCTTGACCCGATCGGGATGGCGCACGGTGAAACCCGCCGCGATCGGTCCACCCCAGTCCTGGCCGACGAGGGTGATGTCGGTCACGCCGAGGTGCTCGACGAGCGCGACGAGGTTCTCGACGTGGGACTGCAGCGTGTACTCGCGATCCTGCGGCGTCTCCGACTTCCCGAATCCCATGTGGTCCGGCACGATCACGCGATGGTGGCGGCTGAGCGGGCCGATCATGTTGCGGTACAGGTACCCCCAGGTGGGTTCACCGTGCAGGCACACGATCACCTGACCGTCGCGCGGCCCTTCGTCGACGTAGTGCTGGCGGAAGCCATGCCCGTCGAACGTGTGCGGGGCGAACGGGAACGTACCGTCGAAGTCGTCGAGTAGATCGATCATCCGGCCCAGTGTTGCCGACGGCACGCTGCGGGCCAGAAGCCGAGGGTCGGGTCGCCGACGTGGGCGGGTCGATACTGTGGGCTGGGCCCGCTGCCGGAGGGTGGCGAGCGTGCGATGCGCGACGTGCCCCTGGCGGGCCGGGGCGTGCGGGAAGGAGATCCCATGACGTTGACCGGGAGCCGGTTGTTGGCCAACCGCTACTACAACAAGGGCACCGCATTCAGCGCCGAGGAACGTGATCGGCTGGGACTCAACGGACTGCTGCCGCCGGCGATCGAGGATCTCGACGCGCAGCTGGCGCGGGTCGCCTGGGAGTACGACGAGAAGCGGACCGACATGGGCCGTCACGTATTCCTGCGGGCCCTGCAGGAGCGCAACACCGTGTTGTTCTACGCGTTCGTGTGCCTGCGGCTCGAGAGCCTGCTGCCGATCGTGTACACCCCGACCGTCGGATTGGCGTGCCAGCAATGGTCGCGGGCCTATCGACGCGAGCACGGTCTGTACCTTGCCTGGCCGCTGCGTGATCGGGTCGACGAACTGCTCGAGGCTGCCGTCGACGAGCAGGAGATCGACGTGATCGTCGTCACCGACGGTGAACGCGTGTTGGGCCTCGGCGACCTCGGCGTCGGCGGTATGGGGATCCCGATCGGCAAGCTCGCGCTGTACAGCGCGGTCGGCGGCATCGACCCGTCGCGCACCCTGCCCGTGGTGCTCGACACCGGCACCGACAATGAGGAACTGCTGTCGGATCCGCTGTACCTCGGCTGGCGCCATCAGCGCGTTCGCGGCGAGCAGTACGACGAACTCGTCGATGCCTTCGTCGAGGCGGTCAACCGGCGCCTTCCCGGCACCGTCGTGCAATGGGAGGACTTCGCCCAGGTGAACGCCCATCGGCTGCTCGACCGACATCGTCACAGCCTGTGCTCGTTCAACGACGACATCCAGGGCACGGCCGCGGTCACGGCGGCCTCCGTGGCGGCGGGGATGGGTGCCGCAGGCGTGCCGTTCGACGAACTCCGCCTCGTGATCGTCGGAGCCGGTTCGGCGGGTACGGGCATCGCCAATCAATTGATCGAGATGCTCGTCGCAACCGGTCTCTCCACCGTGCAGGCCGTCGCTCGTTGTTGGCTGGTGGACCGCGATGGGCTGTTGCACGATCGCCTCGACGGCCTCCACGGGTTCCAGCAACCGTACGTGCGCCCGTGGTCGCAGATCTCGTCGTGGGACAGCGACGGCGACGGTGTGATCGATCTGGTCGACGTGGTCGAACAGTGCGCGCCACACGCCCTCGTCGGGGTCACCGGCCAGCCGGGCCTGTTCACCGAGGCGGTCATCAGGGCACAGGCCGAGCGCGTCGAGCGTCCCATCGTGTTGCCGTTGTCGAACCCCACCCCGCGGGCCGAGGCGATCCCGTCCGACGTCATCGCCTGGACAGACGGGAGGGCTCTGATCGGAACCGGGAGCCCGTTCGATCCCGTCGTGCACCGCGGGATCACCCACGAGATCGCCCAGGTCAACAACGTCTACGTGTTCCCCGGTGTCGGGCTCGGAACCGTCGCAGTCGGCGCTCGGCGAGTGAGCGATGGCATGCTCACGGCGGCGGCGCTGGCGATCGGCGAGCTGGCGACCCAGGCCGCAAGCGGCACGACGTTCCGGTTGCTGCCACCCGTCACCGAGGCGCGGGCGGTCGCCCGGCACGTGGCCGTCGCGGTCGCCAACGCCGCGGTCGGCGAGGGACTGGCGCCGGCGCCGACGGACGGGGACATCGTCGACGTGATCGATCGCGCGATGTGGGTGCCGCGCTACACGTGACCGGAACTCAGCACTTGTCGACGGCACCGGCGAGTCGATGCGCGGCCTCGCCGAGTTGCGTCGGTGACAGCGTCGAGTACGAGAACCGGGCATTCGAATCGGGGACCTGGTCGATCGTGAAGGCATTGCCGGGCACGAACGCAACGCCGGCCTCGATCGCTCGCTGGAGCAACAGGGTCGTATCGGAGATGTCGGGGAAGGTCGACCACAGGAACATGCCGCCATCGGGACGGTGGAACCTGATCCGATCACCCAACATCGACTCGAGCGCGTCCGACAGTGCGACGCACCGGTCGCGATACATCGGCACGATCCGGGCCTTCTGGGCGTCGAGCCATCCGTCCTGGCTCACGACGTTCGCGAGCAACAACTGGGCAAAGCTCGACGTGTGCAGGTCGGCGGCCTGCTTGGCGCGTGCCACCCAGCCCATCACCTCGGGCGGCCCGATCATCCAGCCGACCCGGAATCCGGGTGCGACGATCTTGGAGAACGTGCTGAGGTAGACGACCCGATTCGTGAAGCTGGCGACGGGCGGCAGCGGGTCGCCGTGGAACCTGATCGCACCGTACGGGTCGTCCTCGATGATCAACAGCTCGTACCGGTCGGCCAGAGCCGCCAGCGCTCGGCGCCGCTCGAGCGACATCGTCGCCCCGGACGGATTGTGGAAGTTCGGCACGACATAGACGAACTTGGGCCGCAAGCCGGCCTCGAGTCGCTCGGCCAACACCTCGACCTGCATGCCGTGCTCGTCACCTGCGATCACTTCGAAACGGGGCTGGAACAATTCGATCGCCTGCACCGCCCCGAGATAGGCGGGCGACTCGGACACCACGACATCGCCGGGGTCGACGAGCACCTTGGCGAGCAGATCGAGCGCCTGTTGTGATCCGTGGGTGACGACGATCTCACCCTCGACGGCGACCGGCCGACCGAGCACCGCCGTGTATTGGTCGGCGATCCACTGACGCAGTTCGAGCACGCCGTCGGTTGCGCTGTACTGCACGACCCGCGGGCCGTATTCGCCCAACAGGCGGTCGGCTTCGCGGCGCAGGTCGGGCAGCGGGAAGCTGTCCGGCGTCGGCAGCCCGCCGGCGAGCGACAACATGTCGCTCATCTCCGTGAGTTTCAGCAGGTCACGGATCGCCGACGAGCGAAGGCCGGCAGTGCGGTTGGCGAAGGTGTACGTCATGGCGAACTCCGATCGATGATCGCCGCACGGTACTGGGTCGATCGGTCTGACGCCTCGGTGGACGACGGCGAATCTGCCCGACCTTCACGTCGACGACCTGGATTCGTGCCCCCGGGCAGATCAGCCGTAGCCAGATCTGCCGACCGGGCCCGTCAGACATCGTGCCCGCGTTCCATCGGGCTCGACACGATCTCGACGTATGTGTTCCGATCGAGTCGGGAGGGCTCATACGCCACTCCGCGGGCTGCGAGCTGCGAGGTGAACGCCCGCAGGTGATTCCGCGAACCCTTTCCGAGCTTGGCGTACAGGTCGGTGAGGGCGGCGACGTCGGTGGCGGCCGAGTGGATTCGGAGGTCGTCGATGTCGAGTTCCTCGATGAACGCCCCCACCTCGAGCGCATCCTCGGCGGATGCGGTTCCTCGTTCGACGAGTTGGTCGTAGAGCGTCTGTATCCGGGGGTCGGTGAACTCGCCGGTTTCGTTGCCGGCGGCGGGATCGGCGATGTCGTAGCGATCGAGTACCTGGAGTGCGGCCTCGATGTGGGTCGACTCGCTCGCGGTGATGTTCCCGAAGATCCGCAAGCCCCACCGGTCGGACAGGGCGGTGTATACGTCATGGGCGAGTTGTTCTTCCTCACGCATCCAGAGCAATCCCGCGGTCTCCTCGTCGCTCAGCGTCGGGTCGGCGGGCGTGTCGGCGGGCGTGTCGGGTTCCGGGTCGCCCGTGACCGGTGTCGATTGCGGCGCCGGGTCACGCCTCGTCGTGTCGCCGCTGTCGACGATCGCTTGCGACGTCTCGCTGTCGTTGGACGATCCGCTCGCGCATCCTGCAGCGCCAAAGGCCAGCATTGCTGAGACGCCCCAAGCGAGGCTGCGATGGAGTCGGAACCGGGTGGTCATGATGGTGGTCTGTCGTGTCGGGAGCACCGACAACCGCCGTCAGGATGATGCCCTGACGACGGTCGAGCGTTCAGTTGCCCCGGCCGGTGTTGTTCTGGTCGGTGTTGTTCTGGCCGGTGTTGTTCTGGTTTCGGGTCTGCGTGCGGGTCTGGTCGCCCGTGCAGTCGCCGTCACAGGTTCCGTCTTGGTTTCGGGTCTGCGTGCGGGTCTGGACCTGGGTGCCGGTTCCGTCTCGGTGTTGGGTCTGCGTGCGGGTCTGGTCGCCGGTGCACGAGCCGTCGCCCAGCCCGTACCGGTTCTCAGCCCGGTGCTGACCGTGCTCAGCGGCGGGATCTTGCTGGTTGACCCGGTCCCTGGCACGCTCGTGCCGCTCGCATGTCGGTGTCGGCGCCGTCGGCTCGACGGTGTCGGCCTGGGCCAGAGCCATTCCTGCCGGCACCGCCAGCGTGCCGGCGGCGAAGAGTGTGACCAGTGCCTTCCTCATGGTGATCCTTTCAGTGCGTCGGCCCTGGGCTGATCGGGCTGGTGGTCCGGGCTCGGGGCCTTTTCGTCCTTGCACCATCCAGTGAGACAGTCGAGTGTCGAGACCCGAGTGGGGGGCCGATGAAGATCCGATGAAGGTCGATCGCTGCCGGTGGTCATCGGTTGTCCGAGGTCGGCCACCGGTGATGGGTCCGGAACGCCGAACCGACGACGGGCGTTATCTGCTCCCATCACGGTCTGGTGAGCCCTCATCGCGAATAAGGTGTGGGCAACGACTAGCAGTGTTTGCAGGACAGCATGACCATTAATGCCAACTTCAGCTTTGAGGACGTCGCGATCGTCTCGTTAGAGGCGTGCGAAGCGCCGATCGTCATCACGTCGGCATCGGTCGACGAACGGCTGGCTCCCTTCTACGAACGCACCGACGGGCGACCGGGGCTGCTGGCGACGCTCGCCGGCATCCGCGAGCGTCGCCAGTGGCCCGACGACGTCTCGTTCACCGACGCCGCTGCGATGGCCGGCGAGCAGGCGATCGTCGCCTCCGGCATCGACAGGTCGAAGATCGGCCTGATGATCGACACGAGTGTGTGCCGTGCCCGGCTCGAGCCATCGAGTGCCGTAACGGTCCATCACGCGCTCGGTCTCCAGACGACGTGTCTGAACTTCGACCTCGTCAACGCGTGCCTCGGCTTCGTCAACGCGATGCACATGGCGGGCGTGATGATCGACGCCGGTCAGATCGACTACGCGCTGATCGTCGACGGCGAGGGCACGCGCGAGATCTACGACAACACGATCAACCACCTCAACGAGAATGGTGAGGGTCTCGAAGACATCATCGCCAACTTCGCGTCGCTGACGCTGGGATCCGGTTCGGCCGCGGCGCTGTTGGGCCGCCACTCCGAGAATCCGGGCAGCCATCGTCTGGTGCGCGGTTTCTTCCATGCCGCCACCCAGCACCACGAGCTGTGTGTCGGCTCGCTCGAGCGCATGACCACCGACACGCGCGCCTTGCTCGACGCCGGCACCGAGCTGGCCAAGCTGGCCTGGGACGATGCCGGGGCCGGCGACACCTGGGGTGGCCGCGATCGATACATCTTCCACCAGGTCTCCGAGGTGCACACCAACGCCATGCTCGACGTGCTCGGCATCGATGCCGACAAAGTGCCCAAGACGTTCCCGTTCTACGGCAACATCGGCCCGGCGGCGATTCCGATCACGCTCGCATCGGTCGCCGACACGTTGTCGCCGGGCGATTCCGTGCTGTGTCTCGGCATCGGCTCGGGCCTCAACGCAGGCGTCCTCGAAATTCAGTGGTGAGCGCGCCGCACACGGCGGCTGCGAGCATCCCTCCCGTCGGCCTCGATGGCCTCGACCCGTCGTGGTCGCGGCTGATCCACGTGCCCGGCACCGACGGGGTCGGTCGCACATGGCACGTGCTCGACAACCGGACGGTCGACCCGCACCTGACATTGCTGTGCGTGCACGGCAACCCGTCGTGGTCCTACCTGTTCCGGAACCTCGTGCGCTCCGCACCCGAGGGCGTACGCGTGATCGCCGTCGACCAGCTCGACATGGGCTTCTCGGAGCGCACCGGACGCGTTCGTCGGCTGGCGACGCGGGTCGACGACCTGTGCGAGCTGACCGACCAGATGCGCATCGGCGGCCCGGTGGTGACGGTCGCCCACGACTGGGGTGGGCCGATCTCGCTCGGCTGGGCGCAACGTCACCTCGGCCAGCTCCGTGGAGTCGTGCTGATGAACACAGCGGTGCACCAGCCCGAGGGGTCGCCCGCCCCACGCCTGATCCGCCTCGCCAGGTCGCGGCCGCTGCTGCGCAACGTCACGGTGAACACGGCATCGTTCATCCGGGGCGCTCTCGAGATGTCGCGCCCCCGGCCGACCCCAAGTGTGCGTCGCGGCTTCCTGGCGCCCTACCTCACCGCCGACCGGCGGACGGCGATCGCCGAGTTCGTCGCTGACATCCCACTCGACCCCGACCATCCCAGCGCCGCGGTGCTCGACGGCATCGCGGCCGGGTTGGGCCCGATGGCCGAGGTGCCGGTGCTGCTGCTGTGGGGGTCGAAGGACAAGGTCTTCTCCGACCTCTATCTGCACGACCTCGAAGCCAGGCTGCCGCACGCCGACGTCCATCGCTATCCCCGTGCCGGCCACTTCGTCTCGGAGGATGTCGACGCGGTCGGGGCGATCGTCGACTGGATCGGCTCGCTCGATGGCCGCGACGCCGGGCCGATCGGCGCCCCGCTGACCTCATCGTTGCCCGACACCCACTCGGGGCTCGGCGATCAACCGGCCGTCGTCGAGTCGGGTGGGGCGGGTGACACGATCTCGTTCGCGCGCTATGCCGAGCTGGTGGAGGCGACCGCTGCCGGCCTCGCCGGTGACGGGGTCGCCCCCGGCGATCGGGTCGCCCTGATGATCCCGCCCGGTGTCGATCTCGCCGTGTCGTTGTATGCCTGCTGGCGCGCCGGCGCCGCGATCGTGTTGATCGATTCGGGGCTCGGGCCGGCGGGCATGAGCGCGGCGATCAAGGCCGCCGATCCGGCCCACTTGATCGGTATCCCGAAGGCCTTGGCCGCGGCGCGAACCCTGGGGTGGCCGGGTCGCCGGATCTGTGCCACGTCGATGTCGACAGCGCAGCGACGTCTGTTGGGTGTCGAGAGCGACATGCCATCGTTACGTCGTCAACCGGGCCTGCTCCCGGCGGCACCGACCACGGCCGACATCGCAGCGGTCGTCTTCACGTCGGGTTCGACGGGGCCGTCCAAGGGCGTCGTGTACTCCCACGGACAGCTCGAGGCGCAGCGCGACGCGCTGATGGGGTTGTACGGCATCACCTCGTCTGATCGACTGGTCGCCGCGTTCGCGCCGTTCGCCCTGTTCGGGCCGGCGATGGGCATCACCTCGGTCGTCCCCGACATGGATGTCACCGCGCCCGGCACACTCACGGCGGTGGCGCTCGGTGAGGCAGCGGCCGCGGTCGACGCCACCATGGTGTTCGCCTCACCGGCCGCGCTCGCGAACGTGGTGCGCACGGCGCGCGAAGCGAGCGCCGAGCATCGTGCTGCGTTCGCACGCGTGCGCCTGCTGCTGTCGGCCGGGGCCCCGGTGCGACCCGACCTGCTGCGAGCCGCCGCTGATCTGTTCCCCGATGCCACGGCGCACACCCCCTACGGAATGACCGAATGCCTGCCCGTCGCCAGCATCAGCCTGGCCGAGATCGCAGCGGCCTCGGGTGGCGACGGCGTCTGTGTCGGTCGTCCACTCGACAGCGTCGACGTACAGATCCGGCCACTCGACGATCGCGGCGCAGCCACCGGTGCCCTCACGACCGAGCCCGACGTGATCGGCGAGATCGTGGTCAGGGCACCCCACGCGCGAGCGGGCTACGACCGGCTGTGGCACACCCAGTACGCAGCGTCGCAGCCGCCCGGCTGGCACTCGACCGGCGACGTCGGCCATCTCGACGGCGCCGGGCGACTGTGGGTCGGCGGCCGGCTCGGCCACGTGATCTCCGCGGTCGACGGCCCGGTCACGCCCGTGGGCCTCGAGCACGCCATCGAAACGGTGTCGGGTGTCGAACTGGCGGCTGTTGTCGGTGTCGGGCCGGCCGGCGCGCAGCGGATCGTCGCCGTCGTCGAGACGGTGGTGTCGCCCCGTTCGCCCCGGCTGGCCGAGCTCGGCCTGATCGATGCGGTGCGCCGAGCCGTGGGCCGCGACGTCGTCGCGGTGTTCGAGGTGCCGTCGCTGCCGGTCGATCGCCGTCACAACTCGAAGATCGATCGTGAGCTGGTTGCGAGGTGGGCTGACGCCGCGCTCGCCGGGGGAAGGCTGCGTCGGCTGTGAGGGTGTTGGTGACCGGTGCCTCCAGCATGATCGGGCGCCACATCGCTGCTCGCCTCCTGGAGCGTGGCGACGAGGTGACCACGCTGCAGCGCCATCGGGCGGGCATCGATGGCCGCGAAGTGATCGGTGCGATCACCGATCGCGACGCCGTCGAGCGGGCATGCCACGGCCAGGACGCCGTCGTGCACCTGGCGGCCAAGGTCGGTGTGACGGGCCCGTGGGACGAGTACCGATCCGTCAACGTCGATGGCACGGCGCTCGTGATCGATGCCGCCCGCCGCGCCGGAGTCGGCGCGTTCGTGCACGTGTCGTCGCCATCGGTCGCCCATGCCGGAGATGCCCTGGTGGGCGCAGGCGCCGATCCGGCCGACCCCTCGGCGACGCGAGGGCACTACGCGACCAGCAAGGCGATGGCCGAAGCGCTCGCGCTCGATGCCAGCTCGGACGCGATGCCGGTCGTTGCGATCCGTCCGCACCTGGTGTGGGGGCCCGGCGACACGCAACTGGTCGGGCGCATCGTCGAACGCGCCCGCCAGGGCCGTCTGGCGCTCGTCGGTTCGGGCGCCGCTCTGATCGACACCACTTACATCGACAACGCGGCCGATGCGCTGGTCGCCGGCGTCGACCGGGTCGAACACCTCGCCGGTCGAGCCTTGGTCGTGTCGAATGGCGAACCGCGCACGGTGCACGAGCTCGTTGCCAGGATGGTCGCGGCCGCCGGGATCGACTGGACTCCACGGCATGTTCCGATCCGGTTGGCCAAAGGCGGTGGGTCGATCGCCGAGTTGGCGTGGGGTCGACTCGGGCGCACCGACGATCCGCCGATGACCAGCTTCCTCGCCGAACAACTGTCGACCGCCCACTGGTTCGACCAACGCATCACTCGTGAGGCACTGCAGTGGGAGCCGGCTGTTCCGCTGGCCGAGGGGTTCGATCGCCTGGCCGGATGGTTCGACGCACCGGGATGAGTCCCGGTGGAGCCGGTTCGGATCGATCCCGACCTGCGAGTCGGTCGTCATACCCAACCGCACGGTCGGGCCTCGCCACGGCCGAACCGAGTTGCAGCTTGTGGACGTCGGATGGTTCGGAGAGGATGGGAGCGTGCGAGCTGCCGTACTGAACCGGCCGAAACCGGCGGAAGAGTGGCCGCTGGTCGTCGGCGACGTGCCCGACCCCGAGATCGGGCCCGACGAGGTGCTCGTCGACGTGCTTGCCTGCGCCGTGTGCCGCACGGATCTGCAGCTGTGCGAGGGCGATCTCCCGGCACACACGCTGCCGATCGTTCCCGGTCATCAGATCGTGGGTACGGTGGCCGAACGAGGTGGTCAGGTGACCGACGTCGAGGTCGGCGACCGCGTCGGCGTCGCGTGGATCGCGGGCACCTGCGGCGTGTGCCGGTTCTGCACGACGGGTCGCGAGAATCTGTGTGACGAATCGCGGTTCACCGGGTGGCACCGCCACGGCGGGTTCGCCGAGCGGGTGTCGGCACGGGCCGACTTCGTGCACCGGCTGCCCGACGCTTTCGACGCAATCGGTTCGGCCCCGTTGTTGTGCGGTGGCGCGATCGGCCTGCGTTCGATGCACGTGTGCGGTATCCAGCCCGGTGGACGTCTCGGCCTGTACGGGTTCGGTGCCTCCGCCACCTGCGCGATCCAGATCGCCCGCCACTGGGGGTGCGAGGTGTACGTCGTCACGCGGTCGGAGGCCGAGCTGCAGGCGGCCCGCGAGCTCGGAGCGGTCTGGGCGGGCGGGTATCGCGAGCGGCCTCCGGTCGCGCTCGACGCGGCGATCACATTCGCGCCGGTCGGGTCGGCGGTGGTCGAGGCGCTCGGGGCGCTCGACAAGGGTGGCGTCGTCGCGATCAACGCGATTCATCTCGACCGCATCCCCGAGTTCGACTACGAGCGCCTCTGGTGGGAGCGGCAGGTGCGCAGCGTTGCCAATGTCACCCGGGCCGACGTGGCCGACCTGATCCGGCTCGCCGCTGAGATCCCGATCGTCACCCGCACCCAGGAGTTCCCACTGGATCGGGTGAACGAGGCCCTGCACGCGATCGCTGCGGGGCACGTGCGCGGTGCGGCCGTGCTGCGGATCGGCGCCTGAGCGCGGAGGCGGATCGGCCGCTGCTGCCCCCAACGGAAATCGGACTCGTGGCGACGTCGCCGGTCAGGCCAACCGCGCACCGCTTGGTCGGTGATCCCGGTGCCGATGATCCCGGTGCCGATGATCCCGGTGCCGATGATCTGGGCGACGACATCGTCGAAATTCAGTGATTCGCCTGCCCGCAGGGCCCGATCGATGTCGAATCCGGGATGGGACCGGCGCAGACGTTCGATGATGTCGGCAACATCGGCCCTCAGACGGCCGATCGAGGGATCGGCGTCGACCAAGCCGATGTGGGCGAGCGCGTCGGGATCGCCGCCGAGCAGTTGTCGACCGCTCACTGGTTCGACCAGCGCGGGACGCAGGCGGCGCTGGACCGGAGGCCCGAGGTGTCACCGGCCGAGGGCTTCGCCGGTCTCGGGGCACGGAGGACCGCGGAGGCCCGGATCAGCTGTTGATACGACCCACGGCCGGGCTCGGCGCGAACCGGACGACGATTGGACCTTCGCCGATCACCGCGTGCCTGTTCGGGTGCTCACGTCGCGACCCCGCTCGGTAGTGGCACGATCCGCGGATCGCGCAGTACGGAGTCAGCGAATGGCACTGATCGTGGCCGCGATCGTGAGCGCCGTCATGGCGATGACGACGGAGTACATCGCGCGTCGGAGATGCTGGTACTTCCGTCGCGCGATGCGCGCCAGCGTCAGCAGCTGCTGTGCGTGACGGTCGATGCGCGAGTTCGCCGCCTCGGTCACCGCAGTCAGTAGCGCCGTGTGTTCATTGAACTGCGCTTGTTCCTCGAAGTAGCGAGCTTGGCCGGGTTCGCGAGCGCCGAGTCTCGGAAGTACCGCAAGGCCCAACATCCACATCGAGAACCCGAGCGCCACCACGGCGATCGCTCCGAACGTCTCCGCCGCAACGCCGTTGGTCCGGAGCATGGACGTCGCATCGACCAGTTGATCGCTGAGGAACGCGATGGCCAGGGCGACCCCGGCGAAGAGGATGCTCGCTTTGGAGTCGCAGTTCTTGATCTCGTCTCGGGTCTCGTCGAGTAGACGCAGGATGTATGGCTCGACGATTGCCTGGTCGACTTGGTTTGACATCTCACCCCTGCCCCGAACCCGGACCCGGACCACCGTTCCGCCAGCGGGGAACATAGCACAGGTCGACCACCCTCGGTGAGAATGAGGCGCTCTTGACTACTCTCACGGCGCGCATCACGATGCGATAGCGTGGTTCGGCTACTACTGGCGCGAGAGGGCGGAACGCAGGCGATGGGCGACGAGTTGATGACGGTCCAGCCGTCGGCGCGTTCGCTCGGGGCCTATGTGTCGGATCACGGTCTCTCGCTCCTGCAATCGCACCCGGATTGCGGTTGGGCCGCGATCGACGGAACCCTCGCGTTCTTCGACATCTCGGGCTTCACGAAGCTGACCGAACGGCTCGCCGGGCTGGGCCGGAGCGGTGCCGAGCACATCAACGACGTCCTCAACACGGTGTTCACGGGGCTGATCGACGAGGTCTTCCGCCACGGCGGTGACGTCCTCGAATTCGGCGGTGATGCGATGGTGGTGCTGTTCGACGGTGCGGATCACGAACGTCGTGCTGCGGTCGCCACAGCGCGCATGTTCGGGTTCATCGCCGGCGACAAGGTCCACACCCCGGTCGGCGACGTCCAGCTCGGCATGTCGTGCGGCCTCGCCAGCGGGTCACAGGCGTACTACCTGGTCGGGGTCACACGGAAGGTGGCGCTGGTGGCGGGCCCCGTCAGCACGGCGATGGCCACGTTGGAGGCGGCGGCGAGCGCCGGCGAAGCGCTCGTGGATGGTCGACTCGCCGATGCCCTGCCTCGCGGATGGACGAACACGCGCAGGAGTGACGGGTCGCGCCGGCTTCGCCTGGACCGGGTGCGCACCGAAGCCGACTCGAATGGGTCGAACGGTGGTCGACCGGTCGGCCCCGCGTCCGAACGGGATGTCGTGTCGCTCCTCCCGACACAGTTCCACGGACTGCTCGACGGGAATCACCGTGCCGGCGAGTTGAAACAAGTTGCGATGGCGTTCATCCGTCTCGACGGGACCGATGATCTGCTGGCCTCGCAGAGGACCGACGGGTTTGCCCGACTGCTGACCCGCCTCAGCGAGATCATCGACCTCGCTGCAGCCGAGCTCGACGTGTGCTGGCTCGAGACGCAGGCGGAGGCGAACTCGGTGCGGTGGACCCTGATCTCCGGCGCCCCGACCGCCACCGAGCGCGACGGCGAGCGTCTCCTCCGGGTGCTCTGCCGCATCGCCGAGCAGACGCCGCTCCCGTTGCGGATCGGGGCCAACCTGGGCGTCGTGTTCGTCGGCGACATGGGACATCCGGCGCGGTGCACGTACATCGTGATGGGGGACACGACCAACCTGGCGGCACGCTTGATGGCCAAGGCTGCCCCAGGCGAGATCATCGCAGGTGAACGGCTCGTCGGTAGTTGCCCGGGGCGATTCGAGGTGATGCCACTCGAGCCCTTCATGGTCAAGGGGAAACGTGCGCCGGTCAACGCCTCGGTCGTCTTGGGCGTAGCGGTGGTCGGCGCCGGTGCAGAAATCCGATCCGATGAGTCGACCGTGCCGATGGTCGGACGCGATGCCGAGCTGGCACGACTCCGGGCCGCGATCGCAGCCGGCGGCGTCGTCGACCTGGTCGGCGAAGCAGGTGTCGGTAAGACCCGGCTCTGGCACGAGGCCCGTGCCGTCGAGCCCGAGCGTCGGTGGGTCGTGACCAGAGCCGAACCACACGAGATCCGGTCGCCGTATCTACCCTTCCGGCGGCTCCTGTTCGCTTCCGCTGGTATCGATCCACGCTCTGACGCGTCCACCGTGGCGACTTCGATCGCCGATTTCGTGGATCGGCTGGCGCCGTGGCTGCGTGTGTGGCTCCCACTGATCGCCGAGGTGGTCGGCGCCAGAGTCGGTCCGACTCCGGAAGTCGACGCCCTCGACCCGGCGTTCCGGTCCGAACGTCTGCACCAAGCGGTGGCCGAACTGGTCCTGGCGGTGGCAGGAGTCGGCGGTGTGATCGTGATCGAGGACGTCCACTGGCTCGACGAGGCATCGAAATCGATCGTCGAGGTCGTCGCCCGGACACTGGCGGGCGACGAGACGCTCGTGGTGACCCGGCGGCCCGACGGCTGGTCACCCGACGGCGCGACGTCGATCGAACTGGTGGCGATCGATGCCACGTTCGCCGATGAGCTGCTGCTCCGTGAGATCCCTGCGAAGTTGGCGAGCGACGCGACGCTCGCCAGGTTGCGGGATTCCGCGGCCGGAAATCCGCTCTATCTGATCGAGCTCGCCCGATCGGTGGCCAGTTCGTCCGCGTCGTCGGGGGACGTGTATCCCGAGACCGTCGAGCGGCTGCTCGCCGCTCGCATCGATCGGTTGTCGGTCGCCGGGCGTGAACTGATCCGCGATGCCGCTGTGCTGGGGTCGACGATGAGCCGTGAGCTCGCCAGTCGGGTGCTGGACCGCGGTGACCTCGTCGATGCGAACACCTGGGAGTGGGAGTTGGGCGACCTCGTCGTGCACGACGGTGAGTCGGTCCGGTTCCGCCACGACCTCGTCAGGGTGGCGGCCTACGAGGGCCTGTCGGTTCGACGCCGGCGAGCGGTTCACGAGCGAGCCGGCGATGTCATCGAGTCATGGGGAGTGTCAGCCCCTGTCGATGACCGGACCGCAGCGCTGGCGTTCCACGCGACAGGCTCGGGCAGACCCGACCGGATCATCCGCTGGAACAGCCAGGCGGCCGAGGAAGCGATCGACCGGGGTGCGATGGAGATCGCCGAGACGCTGCTACGGGATGTCGTGAGTGCGCACCACCAGACCGGGTCCGATCCGGCCGACCTCTGCGCGATACACCGACGATTGGCGTTCGCGGCCGAACGCGCCGGTCATCCGGAGACGGCCGTCGACTCCCTCGCCAGAGCGGCCCGGCTGAGCGGCGATCGCGAGCGCGCGGAGATCGCTGTCGATCGAGCGCGAGTGCTCGAGAAGCTCGGCCGCTATCGCGCCGCGCTGGTGACCACGGCGCGCGCCCTCAAGACGTGTCCCGACCCCGACGTCGCTGGACACTTGCGCTTGGCCCGAGCGACGATCCGCAACTTCCAGGGCCGGTGGGGCGACTGCCTCACGCACTGTGAACAGCTGCTCGCGGACGAGCTCCAACGTGGCGACCGACGCCTGCTCGCTCAGGCTCATCTGTTGGCCGAGTGGTGTTGCGCGTGCCTCGGGCTCCCCGAGCGGGCCGAGCACGACAGGGCTGCGCTGGAGCTGATGACCGAACTGGACGACTCGATCGGTTTGGCCAACCTGTACCTCAATCGCGGTGTGAGTGCTTGGCGGGAGTGCCGCGTGAACGACGCCGTCGCCGACTTCCGGAGCAGTGCCGAGCGTTATGAACGTGCTGGGGACGTCATCGGCGCCGCTCTCGCCGACAACAATCTGGCAGAGGTGCTGACACTTCAGTCGCGCCTCGAGGAGGCGGAGAGGGTCCTCGTCCGCGTCAACCGGGTGATGCAGGCGTCGAGTTACCCGCTCTGCGTGTTCGGGTCGCTCAGCAGCCTCTCTCGCATTTGCGCATGGCGAGGTGACACCGACGAGGCGTTGCGTCTCCAGTCCGAAGCGTTGCAAGGCTTTCGTGATCTCGCTGTTGACGACTACGCCCTCGATTCGATGATCAGGATGGTCGAGATCCACGCGCTCGCCGGGCATGCTGCCGAGGCGCTCGCAGCTGCCGACGACGCCGCTGCTGCGATGGCGCGACTCGGGGATCCCCCCGTGATCTCTGCGACGCTCGCCCGCCTTCGAGCGCGGGCGCTGCTGCTCGCCGATCGTCACGACGAGGCCCGAGCTTCGTTCGAACGGGCGCTCGAGTTGGCGACACGGGACGGTTTCGTCTACGAATCCGCATTGGCTGCGATGGGTATCGCCAGGATGGATGGTGACGAGGCGGCGGTGACCGCCGCGATGACCGAGCTGAGCGAGCTCGGAGTCCTGGCCGCACCACCGGGGTCGTGACCGGTTGGTGAGCGTCGCCGGACTGGCGGCCGAACTCAGTTGTCGACTTGGAAGGTGCTCGTGTAAGTGATGCCGGCTCCCCCGAGCAACTCGACGACAGCGGTGATCGTGTGGGAGCCGTTGGCCAGGGTTCTCGTGTCGAGCGGCGCTGCGGCTCCGTTCTGCAGCGTTCCAGCCGCGTCGTAGGGGGTGCGCCTCTCGCGGCTCAGGAACGCGCCGTCCAGGTAGAACGTCACGTCACGGAGTCCGGCGATCGAGTCTCGGATGTTGCCCAGGAACACGTAACGACGGCCGGTGAGCGTGCTGCCCTCGAGCGTCTCGGCCGATCGGCGCCTCGATGACGATGACACCATCAGGTCGTGTGGGGTCGTGTTCGCGACGCCGAAGCTCCCGGCGACGATCTGCTGGGAGCCGTCACCCATGTGGACGGTAGCCGTGATCACATGCTCGCCCAGGGTGAGCAGGTTCGACTCGAACGGATACGCGCTCGGCGAGCAGCGACGGCATCTTCCCGTCGGTGCGGTGCCGGCGAAGTCGTAGGGGGCGGAGGCCTCGGTCGAGAACTCGGTGCCGTCGAGTGTGAACGTCACCGTCTGGACGTCGCCGATCCCATCGCCGCCGAGGAAGATGTACGCGCTGCGCCCCCACCTCAGGACGTCGCCATCGAGTGCTCGCACGTTGCGGGTGCGGGCTGCGTTGTCGGCGAGCGACAACGTGACGGTCGCCGGCGATGCCGGCGTGACCTCGATCGACACGGATACGGGGGTGGACGAGATCTGCCCGTCGTCGGCGAGGTAGGTGAACTCGTCGCTGCCCACATAGCCCGGCGCGCTGCTGTACGAGTACGCCGTTCCGGTGCCGGTGAGGGTGCCGTGTGTGGGCGGTGTGACGATGGTGTAGGTGAGTGGGTCACCGTCGACATCCGTGGCAGACAGCGTGATCGACACCGGAACGCCCGATGGTGTCGACACGCTGGCCGGCGCAGCGATGGGGGGATCGTTGACGGGGGTGACGTCGATCGAGATGGCTGGCTGGTGTCGAGGGGCTCCTGTGCCGTCGTCGACGGTGAAGCGGAATGAGTCGGGTCCGTGGTAGTCGATGTCAGGGGTGTAGTCGGGTTCGCGCCGGTGCCGGTCAGGGTGCCGTGTGTGGGTGGGGTGGTGACGGCGTAGGTGAGGGTGTCGCCGGTGTCGGGGTCGGTGCCGGTGAGTGTGATCGTCAGTGGTGAGTCTTCGGGTGTGTCGAGTGTTTGCGGGTCGGCGGTGGGTGGCCGGTTGGTGGCGTCGACGGTGATCGTGACGGTCGAGGTGTTGGAGTCGACGTTGCCGTCGTTGGCGAGGTAGGTGAACGAGTCCGGGCCGGCGTAGCCGGTGTTCGGGGTGTAGGAGGGGAGGATGTCGGTGCCGGTGAGGGTGCCGTGTGTGGGCGGTGTGACGATGGTGTAGGTGAGTGGGTCGCTGTCGACGTCGCTCGCGGACAGTGGCACGTCGACGGCGGTGTCGCGGGGTGTCGACACGGTCACCGGTTCGGTGACGGGAGCGTCGTTGACGGGGGTGATGTCGATCGTGATGGTGGCTGGTGTCGAGGGGCCTGATCCGTCGTTGACGGTGAAGGTGAATGTGTCGGGTCCGTGGTAGTTGGTGTCGGGGGTGTAGTCGCGGTCGGCGCCGGTGCCGGTGAGGGTGCCGTGTGTGGGCAGGGTGGTGACGGTGTAGGTGAGGGTGTCGCCGGTGTCGGGGTCGGTGCCGGTGAGTGTGATCGCGAGTGGTGTGTCCTCGGGTGTGTCGAGTGTTTGCGGGTCGGCGGTGGCTGGGCGGTTGGTGGCTTCGATGGTGATCGTGACGGTCGAGGTGTTGGAGTCGGCGTTGCCGTCGTTGGCGAGGTAGGTGAACGAGTCCGGGCCGGCGTAGCCGGCGTTCGGGGTGTAGGTGGGGGAGGATTCGGTGCCGGTGAGGGTGCCGTGTGCGGGCGGTGTGACGATGGTGTAGGTGAGGGGGTCGCTGTCGACGTCGTTCGCCGACAGTGGCACGACGACGGCGGTGTCGCGGGGTGTCGACACGGTGACCGGTTCGGTGACAGGGGCGATCGTTGACGGGCGTGACGTCGATCGAGATGGCTGGCTGGTGTCGGTGGCTCCTGTGCCGTCGTCGACGGTGAAGCGGAATGAGTCGGGTCCGTGGTAGTCGACGTCAGGGGTATAGGTCTGGTTCGCTCCGGTGCCGGTCAGGGTGCCGTGTGTGGGCAGGGTGGTGATGGCGTAGGTGAGGGTGTCGCCGGTGTCGGGGTCGGTGCCGGTGAGCGTGACCGCGAGTGGTGTGTCCTCGGGTGTGTCGAGCGTTTGCGGGTCGGCGGTGGGTGGCCGGTTGGTGGCGTCGACGGTGATCGTGACGGTCGAGGTGTTGGAGTCGACGTTGCCGTCGTTGGCGAGGTAGGTGAACGAGTCCGGGCCGGCGTAGCCGGTGTTCGGGGTGTAGGAGCGCATCATGCCGGTGCCGGTGAGGATGCCGTGTGTGGGCGGTGTGACGATGGTGTAGGTGAGCGGGTCGCCGTCGATGTCGCTGCCCGACAGTGTCACGATGACGGCGGTGTCGCGGGGTGTCGACACGGTGACCGGTTCGGTGATAGGGGGATCGTTGACGGGGGTGATGTCGATCGAGATGGTGGCTGGTGGTGATGTGGTGGTGCCGTCGTTGACGGTGAAGGTGAACGAGTCGGGTCCGTGGTAGTTGGTGTCGGGGGTGTAGTCGCGGGTTGTTCCGGTGCCGGTCAGGGTGCCGTGTGTGGGCAGGGTGGTGATGGCGAAGGTGAGGGTGTCGCCGGTGTCGGGGTCGGTGCCGGTGAGTGTGATCGCGAGCGGTGTGTCCTCGGGCGTGTCGAGCGTTTGCGGGTCGGCGGTCGGCGGCGTGTTGCCAGCGGGGTTGCTGACTGCGAGTGGAGCGACCGTGACCGGACCCCAGTTGCCGGCGAGATCGACGGCCCGCGCCGAGACGTCGTACGAACCAGCGGTCAGGCCGGATGGGATGGTCCCGGTCAGGGATCCGGCGGCCAGCGTGAGCGGGTTGCCGTTGCCGACGCCGGGGTCGGCACCGACCCACCACTCGCCACCGGCGAGACCGGACAGTGCGTCCGACGACGTCGCGGTGATGGCGCTCGAGTCGCCGATGCTTCGTGTGTTCGGATCGACCGTCACGGCGGGCGCGGCCGGAGCGGTGCGGTCGACCTTGACCGTCGACGAGGTCGACGCCGTCAGCCCGGCCAGATCGGTGGCGGTGCCGCTGAGCACGAGTGCACTGCCTTCGTCGAAGCCGGTCGACGTGGGTTGTGGACACGAGGCGATGCCGGACACGGTGTCGCTGCACGTGAACGTGGCCGTGGCAGTCGTGTTGTGCCAACCGGCAGCGTTGGCTGCCGGTGTGATCGTGGCACCGATCGTCGGAGGTGTGTGGTCGATGCGGAGGGTCAGGGTCGCGGTGCCCCCGTTCGAGCCGATCACCTCGACGACGTGCTGGCCATCAGTGAGGCCGGTCGGCACGAACGGTCCGGTGTACGGCTCGGGCGGCTGACGATCGACCGACACGGTGAAGGTGGTCCCGGAGCCTCCGGTGACAGAAACCTGGGGCGCGGACGTCGACCAGCCGGACGCTGCCGGAGCCGGGTTCAGCGTGACCACGGGTGGCGGTGGTGGCGGCGGGAGCGGCGAGAACCCGGGGCCCTTGTTGGCGGCCCACGCGACGTTGCCGGCACCGTCGACGGCTTGCACGACCACCTTGATCTGCTCGTTGGCGATCGCTGCGGGGACCGTCAGCGTGCCCCCGAAGGTGCCGGCATTCTCAGCGAGTTCGAGGGTCTGCCAGTCGCCGCCGGCTTGATACAACCCGACGACGCGGTGGATGCCCGATGCGTCCGTCGCCGACACCGACAGATCGGCAGAGGTGCTGCCGGGCGAGCGGACGAGTACGACCTCGCCGACCTGCGGGGCGTCCCAGTCGTTCGAGGTCGAGTAGTACACGTCACCGGCCATCCGGTCGTAGAGCAGTTGCGTCCCCACGTCGGGACCTGCGGCGGTGGGCGCCGAGACGAACTGCCCGGGGATCAAGACGAGTTGTTGACGCTGGGCGATACCGTCGGGGCCGATCAAGCCCTGGCTGTTGCTCGCCATCGTCACGCCGGCCAGTCGGGTCGGGAACGCCGCGACGGAGTTGACGGCCTCGGGCTCTCCGGCGGCGCTGTCGAGGGTGGGGCGGCTGAACGCAGCGTCGAAGTCGGTGACGGTCTGCCCGGTTCGCAGGTCTGTCACCACTGCACCGTGGGCGGGAAGCAGCGAGCTGTCGGGCGCAGCGGCCGTGACGTCGATCTCGGCACGAGGTTGCACCGGCCGTCCAGCCGTGATCTGCGGCAGCTGCGGACCCGACCCGGCGTCGGCCTCGTACCAACGGCCGATGTCGCCCGTCCGGCCTGTGAAAGTGAAGGTCTCGTCATAGGCGGCCGATGCCAACCCGCCGGCGCCGGGGACCGGCGTCGGGGTCGCGTTCGGCGGCGTGGGGCGCACGGGTCGCTCGGTGCCGACCGCGAACATCGGCAGTCCGTACAGGATCGTGCTGGACAGCGCCTTCTCGTCGTAAGCCCCGTAGAGACCCTGACCGGCGAAGTAGGTCTGCTTCGCGTTGCGGACCGCATCGCCCACCGAGACCGAACCGTCGAGCTCACCGGCGAAGAGGACCATCAGACGTTCCTGGAGGCCCACGCTGACCTGGTCGCCGTACCCGTAGCCGGTCGTCGTGAGGTACACGGCGCCCCGTGCCGTCAGCGCAGCCGCGACGTCGTCAGCCGATGCGCCGCCGCCGACGGTGGCGTCCGAGACCGCCAGACCGGAGTGGCACCCCATCGAGAACACCAGCCGAGATCCTCCGGGCAGTGCCGCGGCCAGCTCGGCTGCCGTCACAGCGTCGCCGTCAGGGGTCTCGAGCGCCGTGTGGTCGAAGTGGGCGAAGACCGCCGACACCGAGGGCGCAGGCGGTCCGCTGAGATCGCCGAGCAGCTCGGCGCCACTCCAGGTGCTCTCGTTGACCGGACCGCTCACGTCAGCGGGCGCCCCGTTCGCCGATGACAGCGACGACGTCAGTGCCTCGCGCACCGAGCTGGCGCCGTCGGTCATGAAGTCGTACCCGGCGGCATACGCCCGGCTTGCGTCGAGACGGCCGGACGCGCTGCCGAATGCCTCGATCTGGGCGATGATCTGGGTCGGTGACTCGACCAGGCGGCCGAGCGCCAGCTCGGGCACGTAGAGCCGCCGGGTGGCCCACTCGATCGGATCGAGGTCGCCGTACGGGTCATCGCTGAAGAAGTGGCTGGTCGAGAGCGCTCCGTAGTACGGCCCGTTCACGTCGAACTCGTCGGCGTATCCGGTCTCGTTGCCGACCCGGGTCGTGTCGTCGAGGCGCGCCATCGGCACGATGTCGTCGCCGCCGACGAGCACGACGTTCTCCAGTGCGGGATGCGCCGCAACGCCGGGGAGGGCACCGTTGCGGACGCCCATCACCAATCGGGTGATCGCCGAGACCACCTTGTTCGCACGATCGCTGGCACAAGGGTTCGCATCCCACGCCGCGTAGGCCGCGGCGACCGACGCATCGCCCTCGACCGGGAGGACCACCCCGTTGACGTCGGGCCGGGCGGCAAGGGTCTCCAGGGCCGCGATCACGTCGTCAGCGGCTGTCGCGCCGAACGTGTCACCGAGTCGTTCCCGGTTCACGAGGAAGATCGTGGCAAGATCGGCCGGGAGTGCGGTCAGATCCGGCAGCGTGCCGGCGACACCACCGGTAGCGGCCGTAGGCGGTGCACGTAGGCGTGTTCGGTGGATCGACCTGGCGGACGCGCAGCACGTAGGGCAGGTTGGAGACCGACGCGTTGTACGAGCTGACCTGCAACAGATCGGGGGCGATCGCGTCGACCGCCTCGAGATCGGTGTTGCGCGCCGCCGACCTGCCGACGACCGTGAGCCCGTCGATCAGCGGCACGCCGGCGTCGGTGTCGGGTTCGGGGGAGTAGCCCGCACCCGACACGTCGAGGGCGTCGGCCTGGAGCGGTGGCGTCGCCGGCGTGGCGGTGCGGGTGGCGACCGGTGACGGCGAGTTGCCGGGGCGATCGGTGGCCGGTCCGTAGACGACGAGGTCGCCGTCGCCGGCGAGGTGGCTCAGACGCACTCCGACCTGGGCCAACGGCGTGGCGTCGAAGCCGTAGAGGTCGAGGTCGTTGGCCTTGTCGACGTAGCCGAGGTAGAGCACGTTGCTGACGACCGGAAGGGCCGATGCGGCGACACCGGACGCGTCGTAGGTGTCGACGACGCCGACGTCGCCCGTCACCGTCGCCGTACCGTTGACGATCTCGATCTTCGCCGTGGCCTGCGCCTGACCCAGTTCGAGGCCGGGTGTGGTACGGAACGTCAGTGTGTAGTCGGTGTCGGGCAGGACGTCGGCGACGGTCCACTCCAGAACTTGGCCGCTGGGGCCGTCGGTCGCGACCGGGCCGCTGATGATCCCCGCCGCCGGGGTGAACGAGCTGAGCGCGGCCGGGGCCGGGCGGGCCGGTGTGGGGGTGAAGTACCGGAAGCCGGGCGGGAGCGAGACGGTGATCGTGGTCGCGAACGGCCCGGGGCCGCCGCGTGCGCTCGAGATCGAGAGCTGCACGTTCCAGTCGAGCGTCGAGCCGGTGCGGGCGAAGTCCTGCAGGCCGGACGTGGTCAGGTCGACGTCCTCCCAGGGGAAGTCGCTCTGGTCGAGTGATCCCACGATCACGTCGTTCACGTCGAGCATGGGTGTCAGCGCCGCTGCGATCTGCGGGAGAGAGATCGCCGGATCCCCGGCGACGGTGTGGTCGGCGAAGGCACGTCCGACGTCCTGCAGGCGGGCGCCGGGGAGCAGGGCGCCCGCTGCTCGGGCCTGACCGAGTGTGGCGCCACCGGTGCAGTCGAAACCGAGGCTGCAGTCGACCACGAGGTCGCGGCGGCCGTAGGCGCCGTCGTCGGGATTCGTGTCGTTGACGGGAATGTCGGCGATGCGGACCGCCCCGACGGCGGCAGAGGCATCGATCGCCGAAGTCACCGTGATCTGACCGATATCGGTCGCGAACAGGTTGAGTTCGTTCAAGCGGGCGTCGAGCACGGGCGCATTCGCGAACGCGGCCATGTTCGACGCCAGCGGGACGCGACGAAGGTCGGGATGCTGTGCGAGCACTTCCGCTGCCATCGTGTCGACGTCGAGCTCCAGCAGCGTCATGGTCGAGCTCACGCCCAGCGACGTGCAGGTCGACGCACCTTCTGTGTCGGCCGCCAGCCGTTCGCACCAGGTTTGGGTGCCGTACCGGAGATCGACGACCGGGGTGCCGCCGAGCAGGAACGCGGCCGGACTCCCGTTGGCGAAGGGTGTCCCGTCGAAGAACGAAATGTCTTCGACGGTCAGTTGCTGCAGGGCGGGTGTCGATGGTCCGGGCGGATCGAACAGGGCGAGGAATTGGTCGAAGGTGATGCTCTGGGTCGGTTGACCGGCAAGCGGAGTGCTGCTCAGTAGCACGGGCCATCCGCCCGGGTAGTCGACGGGGACCTCCGACAAGGGCGTCGCGCCTGCCAGCGGAGCGCGACGCATGAACGGGGCGAACTCGGCGAACGGGGCCCGCCGCATGAACGGGGCCCGCCGCATGAACGGGGCCCGTCGCATGAACGGGGCCCGTCGCATGAACGGGGCGTTCGACACGTCGACGTCGAGTTCACGCATCCGCTCGTAGGGGATGTCCGCCAGTGCGATGGACGTCGCTCCCGGCCCGGTGGTCGCCGTGGCCGGCGCGAGGCTCGCCGAGATCGGACCTTGCTCGACGGTGACCGTGACGTTGCCGAGGGCCTGTTCACCGAAGCCGTCGTCGATCCAGTACCCGAACGAGTCGGGGCCGAAGTAGCCGGGCTCGGGTGTGTAGGTGCAGTCGATCGACGAGCAACCGACCGATCCGTGGGCAGCGCTCGTGTATCCGATGACCGTCAACGCGTCGCCGTCGGCATCGGTGTCACCGGCGAGCACGTCGACGACCACCGGCGTCTCCTGGGTCGTCGTCGCCACGTCGTCGGCGGCGACCGGGGCGACGTTGGGCCGCGTGACGTCGATGGTGATCGTCGCGTCGGCGGTCAGCGTGCCGTCGCTCACCCGGTAGACGAACACGTCGGTGAGCAGGGCGTTCGGTGCGGTGTACGTGAGCGCAGGGGCGGCGCCGGTGAGGGCGCCGGTGAGCTGACCGGCCGGCGGCGTGACGATGCTCCAGGTCAACGGCGAGCCATCGGGGTCGACGGCGATCAACGTGATCGGGAGCGTGTCGCCCGACTGCACGGCGTAGTTGGCCGACTGGGCGATCGGCGCGTGGTTGCCCGGGCTGTTCACCAGCACGACGACCAGGCCTCTGGCGATCAGGCCGTGGGTGTCGCGGATGGTGTAGGTGATGGTGTCGGTGCCGGAGTAGCCGGTGTCGGGGAGGTAGTAGAAGCCGCTCGTGAAGAAGCTGGTGATGGTGCCGTGGGCGGGGTTGTCGACCGACACGATCGAGAAGCTGTCACCGTCGGGGTCGTAGTCGTTCCCCAACGGTTGCACCGTCACCTGCGTCCCGGATGTAGCGGCACTGTCGGGGACGGCGACGGGGGCCTGGTTGGTGTCGCCGGCGGCGAGGATGCGCACGGTGATGGTTTGTTGGGTGACGTGGCCGTCGGGGTCGATGACGAGGTAGGCGAGGTTGTGGTCGGTGTTGACGGTGGTGGGGTCGATGGTGGGGGTGTAGGTGAAGCCGGTGGTGATGTTGCCGGTGAGGGTGCCGACGTTGGAGGGTTCGGAGACGGCGACGACGGTGAGGGGTTGGCCTTGCGGGTCGCTGTCGTTGATCAGCAGGTCGGCGGCGGTGAACGTGACCGAGAAGCCCTGATAGGCGACGAGGTAATCCCGATTCGGATCCGGGCTCTGTGCCCCCGAGGTGCCGCTGTCGATGTAGACCGTCACCTGGCCTCTGGCGATCAGGCCGTGGGTGTCGCGGATGGTGTAGGTGATGGTGTCGGTGCCGGAGTAGCCGGTGTCGGGGAGGTAGTAGAAGCCGCTCGTGAAGAAGCTGGTGATGGTGCCGTGGGCGGGGTTGTCGACCGACACGATCGAGAAGCTGTCACCGTCGGGGTCGTAGTCGTTCCCCAACGGTTGCACCGTCACCTGCGTCCCGTTGTTCGTGCGCGCCACGTCTGAGCGTGCGACGGGCGCCTGGTTGGTGTCGTCGGCGGCGAGGATGCGCACGGTGATGGTTTGTTGGGTGACGTGGCCGTCGGGGTCGATGACGAGGTAGGCGAGGTTGTGGTCGGTGTTGACGGTGGTGGGGTCGATGGTGGGGGTGTAGGTGAAGCCGGTGGTGATGTTGCCGGTGAGGGTGCCGACGTTGGAGGGTTCGGAGACGGCGACGACGGTGAGGGGTTGGCCTTGCGGGTCGCTGTCGTTGATCAGCAGGTCGGCGGCGGTGAACGTGACCGAGAAGCCCTGATAGGCGACGAGGTAATCCCGACTCGGATCCGGGCTCTGTGCCCCCGAGGTGCCGCTGTCGATGTAGACCGTCACCTGGCCTCTGGCGATCAGGCCGTGGGTGTCGCGGATGGTGTAGGTGATGGTGTCGGTGCCGGAGTAGCCGGTGTCGGGGAGGTAGTAGAAGCCGCTCGTGAAGAAGCTGGTGATGGTGCCGTGGGCGGGGTTGTCGACCGACACGATCGAGAAGCTGTCACCGTCGGGGTCGTAGTCGTTGCCCAACGGTTGCACCGTCACCTGCGTCCCGTTGTTCGTGCGCGCCACGTCGGCACGCGCGACCGGCGCCTGGTTGGTGTCGCCGGCGGCGAGGATGCGCACGGTGATGGTTTGTTGGGTGACGTGGCCGTCGGGGTCGATGACGAGGTAGGCGAGGTTGTGGTCGGTGTTGACGGTGGTGGGGTCGATGGTGGGGGTGTAGGTGAAGCCGGTGGTGATGTTGCCGGTGAGGGTGCCGACGTTGGAGGGTTCGGAGACGGCGACGACGGTGAGGGGTTGGCCTTGCGGGTCGCTGTCGTTGATCAGCAGATCGGCGGCGGTGAACGTGGTCGACGAAGCCTTGATACACGACCAGAAAATCCCGACCTGGATCCGGGCTCTCAGGACCGGACACACCGGAATCGACCCACACCGTCACGCGGCCGACATCGGTCGCTCCGGTGCTGTCCTGGATGGTGTAGTCGATGGTGTCGGTGCCGGAGTAGCCGGTGGTCGGGAGGTAGTAGAAGCCGCTCGTGAAGAAGCTGGTGATCGTGCCGTGGGCCGGATTGGATACCGCGACGATCGAGAACGAGTCGCCGTCGGGGTCGTAGTCGTTCCCCAACGGTTGCACCGTCACCTGCGTCCCGTTGTTCGTGCGCGCCACGTCATCACGCGCCACCGGTGGTGAGGCGGCTGCGGCAGTGTTCGGCGTCGTCACCGTTGTTGCGATCGTGGCGGCCACGGCGAGCAACGCGACCACGAGTCTCGAAGGCCGCGCTGGGACGCGTCGGTCCGCCCGGTGATCACTTCTGGTGCTGACCCCCATACCTTGCTCCGTCCGCCCGCGAGGAAAGTAGATGAACTTTGCCAGAACCCGGACCAAATTGCCACTGTCGGTCGAGATTTCTTCCGGCATCCCACGGACCGGGCGCATAACGTCGAGATATGTACCCCGACATCCTTCAACGTTGACCTCAAGTTGAGGGTTGACCTCGAAGGTATCGAACATCAGGCGGTCGCGTCGCCAACGCCACATGCCGACGTCGTCGACCTGATCCGACTGGCGGCCGAGGTACCGATATCCGCACCGGCAAAGGGGATCGGTTGCGACTGCCACCTTCGTGGTGCTGGCGGAGCAGGGAACCGTCACTGCGATCGCCTCCCGCATCGGAATGGGGGCGCACGGCGACCATGCTTGGCGCCGTGCGTGGTGCGGGCCCGGTCTCACCTTCCGGTGTCGAGCGACCCATCACCGCAGTGGGTTCGACGTCGTCGCCTCGCTTCGACCTGCCTCGTCGATGATCTGGGCGACGACATCGTCGAAATTCAGTGATTCGCCTGCCCGCAGGGCCCGATCGATGTCGAATCCGGGATGGGACCGGCGCAGACGTTCGATGATGTCGGCAACCTCGGCCCTCAGACGGCCGATCGAGGGATCGGCGTCGACCATGCCGATGTGGGCGAGCGCGTCGGGATCGCCACTCGCTTCGTAGCTGGCCTCGGCGTGCACGAGGATCGAGAACAGCGCATCGGCATGGGCCCCGATCTCGGTCGCAAGCGTCAATGCCTCCGTCGCCAGTTGCCGTGCGTCCTGGAGGTGGCCGCGGCGCATCCGGAGTTGGGCGAGATTCGCCGATGCCCTGATCTCGCGCTGGCGCTGCCCGAGTCGCTTCGCCATGGTCACGGCGGCCTCGTATTGCCGTTCGGCGCTGTCGTACGCGTCGGTGTCGTTCGTCGAGTCGGCCAGGTAGTGCCATGTCACACCCATGTTGAGGTGGATGTTGGACACCTCGGCGAGATCGCCGGATCCGGTCGCCAGATCGAGCAGGCGCCGATAGTGATCGAGGGATCCGGCGGTGTCGCCGTTGAACGCGGCGACGGCTCCGTTGACGGAGTGCGCCAACATCAGCGTCGCCAGGTCTTCGTCGGCTCGAGCTTCGTGCAGACTGGCGGCAGCATTGCGCCGCGCTGTCTCAGGTGTTCCCGCGTTGAGGTCGGCCCAGGCGCGGCATGCGAGCATGCGGCTGAGGCTCCGACCACCGAGGCGCTCGGCAATCGCCAGCCCGCGACGCACGAGCACGTCGGCTCGGTCCACTGCACCTTGATCCTCGGCGAGCAGGAAGGCGGCGTGAATGGCATCGACCATGGCCCGATCGTCGTGCGTGTCCTCCGCTCGGCTGATGGCGCGTCCGGCTGCTTCCTCGCCGGCAGGGAAGTCGCCGAGAAATCGGCACGCAAGGGCCAAGCTGACGTGGGACCGCACCGGGGAGGCCGACGGGCTGGTCGCGGCCAGCCCGGTTTCGACGAGACGCCTCGCCGAGGCAGCATCTCCGGCTCCGAGGGCCCGCGACGCCGCATCGAACAGCATCTCCGCCGCATCGTCGTCGCTGCCGGCCAGCAGGAGGTGGCCGGCGATCTCTTCGAGGTATTCGTCCCGGCGGTCTCCAGCCACATCGTTCAACCATTGCGCCGTCCTCCCGTGGAGACCCGGCCGTTCGCTGAGCAGGACCGTCTCGTAGGTGACGTCGTGGAGGAGGGCGTGTTTGAACGTGAATTCCGAGGACGCCGGGAAGGCAGATGATCGGTGCGCGAAGACCAGTTCGTTCGCAATCGCGGGCACCAGATTCACCGGCCCGGCGCCAAGCGCTTCGATCGCCGTGTTCCAGAAGGTGCGTCCGACGATCGACGCCCGCTGCAGTGAACGTCGCCCATCGTCGGGGAGCGCATCGAGCCGTGCTTGGAGCAAGCCGGTCAGGGTGGTCGGGATCGCGGCGCCGGCGAGGAGTCCGGAGCGGATGTGCCAGACCCCCTCGGGGTCAGACGCATCGATGACGCCATCGTCCATCAGTTTCTTGACGAGCTCCTCGATGTAGAACGGGTTGCCGTCGGCGCGTTCGACGACGAGGTCGAGCAGCGTCTCCGGGATTTCGTCGACCTGCTTGAGGATCTCGAATACCAGGGCCCGCGCCGCGTGCTCGGCGAGTGCACCGAGCTCGATGACGTTCCAGGCGGGTCCGAAGGATTCGACCGACGAGCCGTCGTGGAACGGTTCGGGCCGGGTAGCGGCGACGGCCAGCAGCCGGTCGGCCGAGAACAGCCCAGGGAGGCTCCGGAGCAGTTGCAGCGACTCGGTGTCGGCCCAGTGGATGTCCTCGAAGAGGATGACGACCGGGGACATCGACATCAGCGTTCGGAGATAGGCCACCAGGTGGGCCCGACCGACCACGGCCATGTTCTCGCCGGACACCAGGCCGGGCGCAGCGTCGGGGTCGGAGAGCTCGAATCCGAGCCACAGACCGAGAATCAGCGTCTCCTTCGCATCGAGTGCGACGGCGGTTTCGGCTCGGAGCTTGTCGAACACACCGACGGGCGAATCTCCCTCGGTCACTCCGGCCCGGAACGAGAGCAGGTCTCGCCACAACCCGAACCGCGTGGCGGCCCTGGAGCGGGTCGCGCGGGCCTTGAAATAGAAGACGCCCACGTCGTGGAGTTCCAGCCAATTGTCGAACTCGTACAGCAATCGCGACTTGCCGATTCCCCCGTCGCCGGCCACGACCACCGCACGGCATCGCTCGGTCGCGAGGACGCCCTCGAACGCCGTGCACAGCTCGGCGAACTCCTGGTCGCGTCCGATGGTCGATGTCTCCACCCCCTCGACGCCTCGGCTACGGAGACGGAACGCCCGTGTCTTCTCGACGATCGCGGCATAGACCTTCAACGGTTCGGTCTTGCCTTTGACCCTCACGGGTTCCAGAGCCGTGACATCGAAGACGCCGCGGACCAGACGGTAGGTGTCGTGCGAGATCAGCACCCCGCCTTGCGGTGCGGCGTGCTCGAGACGGCTGGCGGTGTTCACGGCGTCCCCCATTACGGTGAGCTCCCGGGTCGATCCGATCGGGCCGAGCAACACCGGCCCGGTGTTGACGCCGATCCGCATTCCCAGATCTCGCCCGGAATCGACCCTGAACTGCTCGAGCTCGACCTGGAGCGCCAGCGCGGCCCGTACCGCTCGCTCGGCATCGTCCTCCGCAGTGGCGTCGACGCCCCACACCGCCATCAATGCGTCGCCGATGTGCTTGTCGACCCGGCCGCCGTGCTCGACGACGGTGGCATCGAGTCGATGCCACAACGTGTTCATCAGTTCGGCGACCAGTTCGGGATCCATCGACTCCGACATGGCTGTGAACCCGGAGACGTCGGCGAACAGCACCGTCACCTGACGGCGGCGCTGAGCGGGCGCCGAGACACCCTCCAGTCGCGCACGCAGCGCAGCGATCGACCCATCCACCACGTCGTCGGGTACGACGCCGCGAAGCTGCTCCTGAGCGGCAATCGCCGCGATCAGCTGCTCACGTTCCATCCGGACCCCTTCGATTCGACCGCAACTCTGGCACAGGGCCCGCGATCGCGGTGGGTGCGGCTCAGCGGGCCGCCAGATCGTCCGGGGCGGACTGCCGTGCGGGTAGTGCCGCCGTGCCCGCCACTGCGAGTGCCATGGCCACCGATGCGATCGTCAGCACGATTCGTGATCCGCTCGCGTCGGAGGCCACGAACACCGAGATGGCGATGCTGGTCGTGATGCTGCCGACATACCGGCTCATCGACAGCACCCCCGCAGCGGCGCCCGTACGTCGCATCGGTACCGATTGGAGCGCAGCGGTCATCAGACTCGGAACCGCCGCCCCCAACCCGAGTCCGAACACGGCCAAGCCGACGACGAGCACCGCCGTGCCGACCGATGGCCCACCGATCAACAGCGCCACGATTGCTGTCGTGGCCACCAGCAAGCCGGCGCGCGCCGGCGATCGGCGACCGTAGCGATCGCCGAGGCGGCCTCCCATCGGGCTGATCACGATCATGCCGATCGTCAGCGCCGACAACACGAGGCCGATCGGACCCGAGCGCCATCCGCGCGCATCGAGGATGATCGGCGTCAGCAACAACAGTGCGTACTGGGCCGAAGTCGACAGCGCCTGCGTCGCGAAGGCGGCGATGAAGACCGGGTTGAAGATCCTGCCGGTCGCGTCGGGCCGCGCCGCCTCGATCACTGGGACGGCTACGGTGCGCGGCGGCTCGATACGCGTCGACACGAACAGCGCGACCGCGGCGACCGGGATGTTGAACAGGAAGATCGCCTGCCAACCGAACAACTGCGTCAGCACACCGCCGATCACGGGCCCGCTCGCGGCCCCGACGCCCAGCATCGACCCCATCAATCCGAACGTCCGGCCCTGCTGTCGGGCCGGGCTGATCGCCCTCAGCAGGGATTGGACGTTGGGCGCCAGTGCGGCTGCGAACACGGCTTGGACGACGCGGGCGATCACCAACAACATGAACGTCGTGGCCGCCGCTGCGACAGCCGAGAACACGATCAGTCCGATGAGGGCGATGTTCACCGTGCGGCGGTTGCCGATGACATCGCCCAGCCGGCCCGCCACCGGTTGGCCGATCAGCATCGCCACCAGGTACACCGTGATCAGAATCCCCGCCTTGCCGGTCGAGATGTCGAAGTCGTCGGTGATCCGTGGCAACGCCACGGCGATCATCGTCGAGTTCAGCGGCACCAGCGCAACGGCGGCGGCGATGCCGAGCACGGTGAGCGTCGAGACCCCGGCGTCCGGGGACGGCGTTCGAGTCATGCTCGGTGTGTCATCGAAGTCTGGTCACGAGAGGATCGTCACTTCACCCTTCGTGCCGTCGACCCTGATTCGGTCGCCGGTTCGGATCCGTGCGGTGGCATCGACGGTGCCGACGACGGCGGGAAAGCCCATCTCGCGGGCGACGATCGCGGCGTGACAGGCGTGGCCGCCATGGTCGGTGACGATTGCTCCGACCAGGTGCAGCATCGAGTTGAACGCTTCACCCGTCGCTGCGCTGACGACGATCTCGCCATCTTCCAACTCGAGCAGGTCGTCGACATGGTTGATCAGCCGCGCGATGCCCTCGTAGCTGCCGTCGTTGGTGCCCATCCCGATGATCAGCGGGCCGTCTCCGGCAGGCGCTTCGAGCTGGCCGAGAATCGCGTCGATCATGAAACCGGTCGCCGACATGACGCGCGCCAACGGCGGAGGGAGTTCGTCGGTCGGGTGCGGCGGCGGCGGCGGCCCGAGGTAGCGGGGCGGACCCTCGGCGGTGAGGGCCCGCCGCCGATCGGCGCGCTGACTCAGGACATCGGCGAGCGTGTCATCGCCGGCGAGCAACGCCGATGCCTCGTCGAGGGTGGCGTCGAGGGCGTCCTCCGAATCGTGGAGACGACCGGCCTCGTGGGCGCGTCGGCCGATCTCGAGCAAGGTGAGTCGAAGGATCCCGATCGCGGTGATCTCGCTATAGATCCCTCGCTCGTCTCGGAGCCGATAGTTGTTCCTCGCCTCGGTGAGTAGCTCGTCGAACTCTTCCTGATACTCGGCGGGGACCTCGGCGCGCACGTCGCTCGCCAGCGAATCCGCAGTGAGGCGCGCCGCGGCAGGATCGGCGTCGAGCCCACCTGCCAGCTTCCCGAGAATCATTGCCGGTTGCTCGCGCAATGTCGGACTGACGATGTCGAAACCTTCGATCACGCGTGTGTCGACCGACCGTAGATATTCGTCGACGGCAGGAACCGAGGCCCGCAAGACTGCCAGGCGCTGAGTCTCGTCGCCAGATCCGCGCACCATTGCCGTCGCCTCGCTGCTGGCATTGATCGCGGCGACCGCATCGCGCATCTCGTCGGGCAGGCCGGAAGAGATCTGTGAGTACCCCGCGAGCAGGTTGAGCAGCGAGTGCGGCGGCCGCCCCGTCCACGCACTGGCGTGGAGCACGAAGTCGCCGACGGGCAGGATGGCCGCCATGTTGAAGCGATGGTGTTGATAGACCATCGCCGTGACGTGGGCGGCGGCGTCGCTCAAGTGCCTGGCCAGAGCGGCATCGTCGAGCTCCGACAGCACGACGTCCGCCAGCTCGCGGTGCCGGGCGATCGCCTTCGGCTTCCACTCGTTGTCCCAGTCGGCAAGATCCTGGCGCCACAGCTTCGTCTCGAACATGTTGGCGGCGACACCGAGCCGGCGTTCGAATTCGGCGTGGATCTGTTCGGGGCTCATCGGGCCGTCGGGGCCGGGCATGTCGAACGGTTGCGGCTGGTGATAGGTGAACCCGTTGACCACACCCATCGCCAGACGGTCGAGCAGCAATCCATACCGGCTGAAGGTCTCGGTGAACCCGCGGTTGAAACCAGAGGGGTACACCTCCTGCATGATCGCCGAACTCGATGTCGGGTTGTGAGCGGAGTCCTGTTGCCATGGTCCGGGACCAGGAGCAATCCAATCGGTCATCGGGCGCCTCCTCGAGGGTCAGCCGCTCGGTGGATCCGAGACGGCGGCCGAACGATAGTGCAGTTACCGCGGTCGTCTCGACGGCGGCAGCCGCACGTCTCACGACGAGATGACGAGGTCTGCTTCGGAGCGGCGCAGGCGCGTGTGGAGAGCGAGATGCGTCTCGGTACGGGTGATGCCGGGGGCGCCGAGCACTTCCTGCAAGACGTGATGCAGGTGCTCGTTCGAGCGCGCCACGACGCGGCACAACAAGTCACCGGGGCCGGTCACGGCGTGAACCTCCAGCACCTCCGGGATCGCCGTGAGGTGGCCGGCGATCGCGTCGTCTTGACCTTGGGCGATCTCGAGCGTGACGAACGCCAGCACCTCGTAGCCGATCGCCGGAGCCGACAGATCGGGGCCGTAGCCCTCGATCACGCCGGCGTCTTCCAGGCGCGAGATCCGGGCCTGCGCCGTGCCGCGTGCGACGTTGGCGAGGCGTGCCAACTCGGCGACGGGAGTCTTCGGACGGGTCCGCATCAGACGGATCAGGTTGATGTCGATGTCGTCGAGAGTGGTCACGCTGATCAGCCTGCCAGATGAACCGGCGCAGCAGCTGTACAAAGTGCGCAGACGTGAATCGATCACTTGCACGAAACGTCTGACCGATCCCAGACTTGATGATCACCTGCGGCCGCCGACAACTCATCTCACCGGCCTTCGAGGAGGAACCGTGACCGATCTCGCACGACCGACCACCACCCCTGCCGCCCGCTTGACCGGGTGGGATTCGATCGAGTTCTGGGTGGGGAATGCTCGGGCGATGGCCGGCTTCCTCACCGGCGCGTTCGGGTTCCGGGTGACGGCCTACGCCGGCCCCGAGACCGGAGTCGCTGACAAGGCCTCGTATCTGCTCGAGCAGGGCAACATTCGTCTCGTCGTGACCTCGGGGCTGACACCCGAGTCGGAGATCTGGAACCACGTGCGCGCCCACGGCGACGGTGCCCACGACCTGGCGTTCGTGGTCGACGACGCGACTGCCACCTACGAGGCGGCGATCGGGCGCGGCGCACGACCCGTCGACGAGCCGTACGAGCTCACCGACGAACACGGTGTGCTGCGCCTGTCATCGGTCGCCACCTACGGCGAGACCAAGCACACCTTCGTCGACCGGCGCGACTACCGCGGCTACTACTGCCCGGGCTATCAGCGCGAGGGAGTGCCACCCGAACCGGTCGGCCCGACGGTCGGCCTGGTCGACATCGACCATGTGGTCGGCAACGTGGAGGAAGGGCGGCTCGACGAATGGGTGTCCTTCTACGAGGACGTCATGGGGTTCGGGCAGCTGCGTCACTTCGACGAGTCGCAGATCTCGACCGAATTCTCGGCGTTGCGCTCGACCGTGGTGTGGAACGGCAACAACATCGTGATGCCGCTCAACGAGCCTGCAGAAGGCAAGCGCAAGAGCCAGATCCAGGAGTACATCGACACCTACCGGGGCCCCGGCGTGCAGCACCTCGCGTTCCGCACCGACGATGTCGTGCAGGCGATCTCGTCGCTGCGCGCCCGCGGCGTCAGATTCCTGGAGGCGAACGAGGCCTACTTCGCCGATGTGCGCCGGCGGCTCGGATTCCTCGACCTGCCCTGGGACGAACTCCAGCGGCTCGGCATCCTCGTCGATCACGAGCCCGATGGGCACCTGCTGCAGCTGTTCACCGAGCCCGTCACCGACCGTCCGACGGTGTTCATCGAGATCATCCAACGCGGCGGAGCGCGCGGGTTCGGCGAAGGCAACTTCAAGGCGCTGTTCGAGTCGATCGAACGCGAGCAGGATCGGCGCGGCAACCTGTGATCCACGTCCCGCACGGATCGCCCTTCCCGATCTCCAACCTGCCGCTGGGCGTCGGCCACATCGGCGATGGCCGATGGCGGGCATGGGTGGCGATCGGTGACTCGGCGACCGACCTCGCGGCGGCGCACCAGTCGGGGCGGCTCGATGGGCTCGGCCTGCCCGACGGCTGTTTCGCCCGGTCGAGTCTCGACCGGTACCTCGCTGCGGGGCCGACGGTGTGGAGCGCGCTTCGAGATCGGCTCGCCGAGCTGATCGCCGACGCGATCCGGACACCGACCCATGGCCTCGTGGTCGCGCCGAGGATGTCGCTGACGATGGGGGTGCCGACCGCGCCCGCCGATTACGTCGATTTCTACTCGTCGATCGACCATGCCACGAACCTCGGCCGGATGTTCCGGCCCGATGGCGACGCGTTGCTGCCGAACTGGAGGCGGATCCCGGTCGGCTATCACGGACGCTCGAGCACCATCGTCCCCGATGGCGCCGACATCCATCGGCCGCACGGGCTGCGTCTCGTCGATGACGAGCCCGAGTTCGGCCCGAGCCGGTCGCTCGACATCGAACTCGAGGTGGGCACGATCGTCGGTGTCGGCAGCGAACGTGGCCGGCCGATCGACATCGACGACGCGGGACGGCACCTGTACGGGATGTGCCTCGTCAACGACTGGTCGGCGCGCGACATCCAGGCCTACGAGTACCAACCGCTCGGACCGTTCCTCGGCAAGAGCTTCGCGACCTCGGTGTCGCCCTGGTTGGTTTCGTTCGAGGCCTTGGCGCCGTTCCGTGTGCCGTCGCCGACCCAGGACCCGCCGGTCGCCGACTACTTGTCCACCGGCGAGCGATGGGGTTTCGACCTGCAACTCGAAGTGTGGCTCGACACGGCCGCCCTGCGCGCCGCCGGTATTCCGGCGATCTGCATCAGCCGGGCTCCATTCGCGGGCATGTACTGGACCCCGGCCCAGCAGCTGGCCCACATGACGGTGAATGGCGCGGCGGCGAGCACCGGTGATCTGTTCGCCTCCGGCACGGTGTCGGGCCCGACGCCGGGCAGCGAGGGCTCCCTGATCGAGCTCACGTGGAACGGAACTCGACCGATCGAACTGCCGGATGGTTCGACCCGGACCTTTCTGCAGGACGGCGATCGTGTCACGATCACCGGGTGGGCCGGCGCCGAACCCGGCAGCCGAATCGGACTGGGGTCGGTGTGCGGCACGATCGTCGACATGGTCGCACCCGACAAGAGAGCATGAGCAAGGGAGGATGAGGCATGCCGTACTACCGCCAGGTGGGTGAGATCCCGCGCAAGCGACACACCGCGTTTCGCGATGCCGAGGGTCACCGGTTCCACGAGGAGCTGATGGGCCAGGAGGGGTTCTCGTCGCGCTCGGCTCTGCTGTATCACCGGCACGCTCCCTCCGCGGTCACGGCGATCGAGGCGGTCGATCCACCCGACTCGGACCCGCCGACCGCCGACCATCCGCTGACGCCCCGTCATCTGCGCACTGGCGAGCTCGCGCCCGTCGGCGACCTCGTGACGGGTCGGCGCGTGCTGCTGGCGAACGCCGACATCCGCGTCGCCTGGGCGAGTGCTTCGGCGTCGAGCCCGCTGTACCGGAACGCCACCGGCGACGAGTTGGTGTACGTGCAGCGGGGGAGCGCGGTGCTCGAGTCGGTGTTCGGGCGGCTCAGCGTCGGCGCCGGCGATTATGTGGTCGTGCCGGCCTCGACCACCCATCGCTGGGTCGTGCCGGACGAAGCCGATGCCCGCCTCGACGCGCTGATCGTCGAGGCACGCGGTCATGTCTCGCCTCCCCGGCGATATCTGTCGTCGGGCGGTCAATTCCTCGAACATGCCCCGTTCTGCGAGCGCGACGTGCGGGCACCGAGCGACGTGCTGATCGAAGCGGGTGAAGCGGTCGACGTGCTGGTACGCACCGTCGGCGGGATGTCGCGCCACACCCATCGCGACCATCCCTTCGACGTGGTCGGCTGGGACGGACATCTGTACCCGTGGGTGTTCAGCATCCACGACTTCGAACCGATCGTGGGGCGCATCCATCAGCCACCGCCCGTGCATCAGACGTTCGAAGGCCCGGGCTTCGTGATCTGCTCGTTCGTGCCGCGCCTGTACGACTTCCACCCCGACGCCGTCAAGGTGCCGTACCACCATGCCAACACCGACAGCGACGAAGTGCTGTTCTACTCGGCCGGCAACTTCATGAGTCGCGCCGGCTCGGGCATCGACGTCGGCTCGATCTCGTTCCACCCGGCCGGATTCGTGCACGGTCCACAGCCGGGCAGCTACGAGGCCAGCGTCGATCAGGAGCGCACCGAGGAGATCGCGGTGATGATCGACACGTTCGCCCCGCTACAGGTCACCGACACCGCTCGGCGCATCTCGGCGCCCGAATACCCGTGGAGCTGGGCGCGGCCCGTGTGACCAGCGCCGCCGGCGCGCGGTGGTGCCGGCACACACGAAGGGGTCGGACGTGCGTGCCGGCACTCGTCGACCGAGGGGGTACCTCAGGCCGAGAACTGTTCGAACGCTTCGAGCGCCCGCGTTGCGTAGGTGGAGGCGGGGCCGCCACCCATCAGGAGGGCGACGCCGATCGTTTCGTGCACCATCTCAGGTGTCGCACCGGCCTTGATGGCGTCGTGCATGTGGAGCGTCAGGCAATCCTCGCAGCGGGTGCAGATCGCGATCGCGACCGCCATCAGCTCCTTGGTGGCCTTGGGCAGGGCGCCGTCGGCCACCGCCGAGCGATGCAGCTCGCCGAAGCCCTTCATCTGGTCGGGAATCACCTTCCCCAGCTCGCGGTAGCCCTGGTGGAGTTCCTTGCGGCGCGTCGGATGGTCGTGGATGGTCATCTGGGCTCCTTCGAAGTCGGATGAACGGCGAAGTCGGGTGAACGGCGAAGTCGGGTGAACGGCGAGATCGGGCGAACGGCGAGATCAGGTGAAGATGATCTGGCCGCCGGCGGCCATCTCGTAGAAGTCGCCGACCGTGATGATCTCGTCGACCTCGTCGATCAGGTCTTCCTTGGTGAAGCCGAACAGGTCGACCGATGCCAGGCAGGCGTACACGCCGGCGCCGGTGTCGTGGATCATCTCGATGAACTCGGGGATACCCGGGAAGTCGAGCGCCTCGATCTTCTTCTCCATCATCCTCGTGGCGAGACCCGACACGCCCGGAAGCCCACCTGCCCAGGTGGCCATGTGCAAGCCGGGGTTGCCGACCGTGGCGACCTTGATGTGATCGTGGCGGTCCTTGTGGATGGCGTCCATCCCGAAGAAGGTGAAGAACAGGTTGGCGTCGATGCCCTCGTTGCGGGCGCCATTGGCCATGATCAGGGCCGGGTAGATGCCTTCCAGCGAACCTTTCGAGACGATGATCGATACCTTCTCGATCGTCGCCTTCTGTTCGGCGGTGCCGAGTGCGTTGTCGGTGGCTGCGTTCGTCATGTCGGTGACCTCTTTGTGGTTGGTGGTGCGTGGTGCGTACGTGGTCCGCTTTCGCGGACGATCAGATGCAGCCCTTGGGCTTGGGGATGCCGGCGATCATGGCGGAGAGCTTCGCCGGTCCCTTCGGGAAGAGCTGGAACAGCTCCTTGGTGTCGACGCCGGAGGCCTTGCCGAGCTTGCGGACGGTTGCGCCGGTGCCGTTCTCGAAGTACTCCTTGCGCATGAAGTTGATGACGACCCAGTGGCGGTCGGTCAGCGGGGTGGCGACCCCGTGGAGCTCGGCGAGCTCGGTCGCCATCTCTTCGGTCCATTCGTTGGGGTCGACGAGAAAACCCTCGTCGTTGACTTCGACCGTCTTGCCGGCCAGCGTGGTGGTGGTCATTTCGGTGATCCCTTCGGATTTCGTTGTGTTCAGATTGGGTTGTTCAGATGTGGTCGGATGTGGCGCAGCTCAGGATTTGCCGGCGGTCGTCAGATGCTTGCCCGCCTTGGGCATGTGCGTTCCGACACCGGGCATGTCGCGACCTGGCAGCAGGGCGTGCCAGTAGAACGACTGGAACATCAGCTTGCCGAGGTGGTTGATGCGCGATTCCTTCAGCAACGGCAGGCCGACCGGGCCGGGGAAGTGTCCGGGGACGGGTTCGGTCTCGTAGTTGAAGTCGATCAGCAGCGCCTTGTTGTAACCGGTTTCGATGAAGCAGTTGGCGTGCCCGTCGTAGCGCTCGACCATCTCACGGCCGTGCAGGAAGGCCTCGATGTTCTCGACCAGCACCTCGCCCTCGAAGTGGGTCACCGATCCGGCCTTCGACGTGGGCACGTCGGCGGCGTCGCCGAGCACGAAGATGTTGGGCTTGACGGTGGACTGCAGGGTGTTGTTGTTGCAGGGGATGAAGCCGAGTTCGTCGCCCAGGCCGGGCGAGTTGTGCACGTAGTCGGCTCCGCCGTGGAGCGGGATCACGACGGCGAGGTCGAACTCGACCTCCTGGCCGTCGTAGCTGATCAGCTTCTTGCCCTCGGTGTCGACCTCGCCCGTGGTGAACTCGGTGACGACGTTGATGCCCTTCTCCTCGAGCAGGCTCGACAGGGTGGCGGATGCCGTCGGCTTGGTGAAGGCGCCGTCGAGCGGCGTGACGTAGGTGATCGTCACGTCATCGCGGACGCCCTTGTCGTGGAAGTACCAGTCGGCCAGGAAGGCGAACTCGAGCGGGGCGACGGGGCACTTGATCGGGAGGTCGAAGAAGTTGATCACGAGGCGGCCGGACGTGAAATTCTCGAGACGCTCGGCCAACGCCGTTGCGCCGGGCAGGTCGTAGAACGTGAAGACGTCCTTGTTCCAGCCGGGCCCGTCGAGGCCCTCGGTCTCCTCCGGGAGGAGTTTGGTGCCGGTCGAGATCAACAGCAGGTCGTAGGTGAGCGTCGTGCCGTTGGACAGGTGCACCTCGTTGGCCTCGACGTCGACCGACTCGATCGCGCTCTCGTGGTAGTTGATGCCCTTGTGGAGTTGGCGGTCGCGCTTGCGGACGATGTCGTCGGGTTCGGTGAGACCGAACGGAACGAAGAGGAGGCCTGGCTGATAGACGTGCTGGTTGTCCTGGTCGACGACGTCGATCTCCAACTCGTTCGTCGGAAACCGCTTGCGGAGGCGATTGGCGGCGAGTGTGCCGCCCGTGCCGGCTCCGAGGATGACCATCCTCTGGTGCTTCATGCTGACCCCTTTGTCGCTGTCATTGGTTGCACTCTCAAATGTACGGACGTCTTGGAGCCAACCACTACGGTCTTTCGTCCCGAATGTGGACGGACCAGTGGCTCCCCGCGGTCGACGACGCAGGTCAGCCGAGGACCTTGAAGATCGTCGTCTCGTCGCCGCTCCGCACCAGACGGCCGGCGGTCGGTGGAGGGAAATGGGTGCCGAGTATCAGCGTGTCGGTGTCGCCGTAACGGTCGACGAGCATCCGGCGTGTGCGCGCGGCCTGGGCGGAGTCCGAGTCGAACGGTGTCGCTGCGAGCTCGGGGTGGGCGAACTGGAGTGGGGAATGGGCGGTGTCGCCCGTGATCAGCGCCGATTCGCCGCCCGACTCGATCAGCACCGACACGTGGCCGGGCGTATGGCCCGGCGTCGGCATCAGCCGTACCTCCCCGGTGAGGCGATGATCGGTCTCGACGAAGCGGGCCGACCCGGCGTCGATGATCGGCTGGATCGAGGTGTCCGCAACGCCTTCGCGATCGTGGCCGGCGAGCGTCTCCCAGTCGATCCGACCGAACAGGTATCGAGCATTGGGGAAGGTCGGCACCGTGACGCCATCGGTGACGATGGTGTTCCAGCCGACGTGGTCGAAGTGCAAGTGCGTGCACAGCACCACATCGACGGTGTCCAGCCCACCGTCGACAGCATCGTCGAGGCGATCCAGAAATGCGGGATCGCCGGGCAGCGGTCGCTCGTGGCCGCTGCCCACGCACGTGTCGATCACGATCGTGACACCCGCGCTCACCACCACGAAGCTGTGGACCGACAGCCGGATCCGGCCCTGGTGGTCGAAGAACGGATCGACCCACGGGCGTTCGCGTTCGATGAGCTCCGTCGTCAGGTCCGGGATCAGGAGTTCGGGTCGAAGCGGAATGACCGATTCTTCGACGCGAGTGACGGTGACGTCGCCGACCCTCCAGAGCAGGTTCGTACGCCGGGCCAGGCTCATCGGCCGCCTGACCGGAGGCGTTCGGCCATGTCGTCCGGCCGTCCGTGGGGCAGCGACCGTTCGTGGAGCAGCGCCTCGTGGCGGGTTCGTTCACCGCCGTCGGCGATCAGCGCCTTCACGATCCGGTTCGTGCCGCGCGAGTTGGCGAGGATCTCGGTCGACAGTTCGGCGATCTTCGCATCGAGCTCGTCGTCGGGCACGCAGTGGTCGACGAGCCCGATCTGCGCTGCCTGCTCGGCCGTCAGCCGTCGGCTGGTGAACATCAATTCCTTCGCGGTCGAGCGGCCGACTCGCTCGGGCAGGCGCACCGACATCCCCCAGATCGGCACCAGGCCCCATTGGCCATGCGTGTCGCCCAGCTTGGTCGACGCCGCCGCGACCAGCACGTCGCAGGCGAGTGCCAGTTCGAGACCGCCGGTGAAACAGTGCCCGTGCAGGCGGGCGATCGTCGGCTTGGGCAGCGCCTCGAGCGCGTCGACGGTCTCGGGTTCGAAGTGCTTGCTGGGAGCGTGCTCGTTGTCGGCGATCGAGCCGAGGTCGTGTCCGGCACAGAACGATCGACCGGCGCCGGCGAGCACGACACAACCGATCGAGTCGTCGCCGGCGAGTGCGTCGATGTGGTCGCGGAGTTGCACGAAGACGCCCGGTGTGAGCGCGTTCAGCTTGTCCGGTCGGTTCAACGTGAGCGTCGCCACGCCTGCGTTGTCGGTGCGGGTGACCAAGGCCTCGCTCATGATCGCAGCGTAGGGCCCACCGTCTGCGGGGCTGGGCGTCGAGCGTGCCGGGGTACGATGATTTCTGACAGGATCGGCCCCATGTCCGAGCCTCGTCACCCGCTCGGGTATCTGCCAGGGATCGATGGCCTGCGGGCGGTCGCCGTCAGCGCCGTGTTCCTGTTCCACGCCGGCGTCCTCGACGGCGGCTTCATCGGCGTCGACGTGTTCTTCGTCATCTCCGGCTTCTTGATCACCGCCCTGGCCCTGGTCGAGATCGAACGCGATGGCCACCTCCGACTCGGTGCCTTCTGGGCGCGCCGGGCGCGGCGTCTGCTGCCGGCGCTGATGTTGGTCTGCGCGGCGGTGTTGGTGTATTCCGTGGCGGAGGGTGGGGCTGCGCTGCGCCGTGCCGGCCGCGACATCACCACGACGATGCTCTACGTCGCGAACTGGGCCCAGATCGGTGACGGACGTGACTACTTCGGGAGCTACGACGCCCCGCCGTTGCTGCAACACGCCTGGTCGTTGGCCGTCGAGGAGCAGTTCTACCTCGCATGGCCGCTGGTGCTGACGCTCGTGGTGTTCGCCGTGCGGGGCAACCGCACGCGGGTCCGCCCGGTGGTCGGCGCGGTCGCTCTGGCGGCCGCCGTTGGATCGGTGGCCATCGCGTTCTGGTTGCGGGCACAGGATGCGAGTCTGAGTCGGCTGTACTTCGGTACCGACACGAGAGCGGTCGGCCTTGCGGTTGGTTCGGTGGCTGGCTGTTTCGTCGACCCGGCGCGTGTGTCGAACGCCAAATCGCAGGGTTGGCTGGACGTTGTCGGTCTCGGCGGAACCGTCGCCCTCGTCGCGCTGATGTTGCGCATCGACGGCAGCGAGCAGTGGTTGTACGGCCTGGGCTTCCTGACGATCGCGCTCGCGTCGCTGACGGTCATGACGGCATCGATGGGTCGGGGCCGGGTCGCCACGCTGCTCTCGGTGCGTCCGCTCGTGGCGTTCGGTCGCGTGTCCTACGGGTTCTACCTGTGGCATTGGCCGGTGATCGTGGTGCTCGACGGCGAGCGGACCGGTTTGGGCGGACCCCTGCTCGGCTCGCTCTGGCTATCGGTCACCGCAGCGCTCACGGTGGGTTCGTGGCTCGTGGTCGAGCGCCGGGCCCCGCTCCCGCGTCCGGGTCGACCCGGTCTCATCGCCACGTATGCCGCGGTCGCGGCGGTCCTCGTCGTCGCGTCGACTTCGGCGACCGCGATCGAGAACGATCGCTTCCGGTCGGCCGACTTCGCCATCCCGGACCCCGTGATCGGTGTTCCGGGTTCGGCACCGACGGTGCCCGTTGCCACCACGGTGGACAACCCGACCGACCTGACACCGACCGACCCGAAACCGACCGACCCGAAACCGGCCGACCTGACACCGGCCGACCCGACACCGGTGCCCACCGATCCCGTTCCGACCGATCCGCCCGCGCCCGAAACACTGCCGTTGCCCGCCGGACGGCCACTGCGGGTGCTGGTGATCGGTGACTCCGTCGCGCAATCGCTCGTCACCTCGGAGACCGAGGACCATCAGGTGCCCGGATTCGGCCAGGTCCGGGTTCGCAACATCGCTGCGATCGCCTGCCCGGTCATCGACGATGGTGAGTGGTGGTTCTCGGACGGCACCCGGCTTCGCGTGCCCGCGGTGTGTGATGGCGCCCAGCGGTTCCAGAGCGAGGTCGACAGCTTCCGGCCCGATGTCGTGTACGTCCTGTTCGGTTGGCCGGGCGGAGGGGGCGGGCAGCAGTTCGCAGACGGAACGATCGTGCAACCGTGCCAGCCCGGATTCGACGACATCTGGCGCGCCGATTACCAATCGCTCGTCGATCGCCTCGAGGCCAGCACGAAGGTGGTCGTCTCGACCGTCGCACCGGCGGACACCGATCAGGTCGACCGTGCCGTGGCCACGCGATGCCTCAACGCATCGGTCCAGCAACTCGATGCCACCGTGTTCGACTACGGCGAGTGGCTGTGCCCGAGCGAGGACTGTTCGACGAGCAGGGACCTGCGGGGTGATCGGGTGCACTTCAGCGAGATACCCTCGGTCCGCCGCGAGGTGCTCGATGCGATCCTCGCCCAGATCCTGCCGATCGCCGGCTACTGAACGCCCGACGGCGGTCGCTCACGCCTCCGGCAGGTAGACCTCGGTGTGGTCGGCCGGCAGTGGCGAGTTGCCGAGGATCAGGTCGGCGGCCTTCTCGGCGATCATCATCGTCGGCGCGTACAGGTTGCCGTTGGTGACGATCGGCAGCACGGACGCGTCGACGACGCGGAGGCCTTCGGTCCCGTGGACGCGCATCGTGTGGGGGTCGACGACCGACATTTCGTCGGTGCCCATCTTGCACGTGCACGACGGGTGCAGGGCGGTCTCGGAGTCGCGGGCGACCCAGTCCATGATCTCTTCGTCGGTCGCGACATTCGGCCCCGGCGAGATCTCGCCGCCGTTGAACGGTTCGAACGCCGGTTGGGACATGATCCGCCGGGTCGTGTGCACCGCCTCGATCCACTCGCGACGGTCCTTCTCGGTCGACAGGTAGTTGAACCGGATCGCCGGCTTTCGCCGCGGATCGGTCGAGGTGATCCTCACGCTGCCCTTCGACTCGGAGTACATCGGCCCGACGTGCACCTGGTAGCCGTGCCCTTTCGTGGGGGCGGTGCCGTCGTAGCGGATCGCGATCGGCAGGAAGTGGAACATCAGGTTGGGGTAGTGCTCGTCGGGGTTGCTCTTCACGAACGCCCCCGCTTCGAAGTGGTTGGTCGCGGCAGGGCCGCGGCGGAACAGCCATTGCAACCCGATCCACGGCATCTTCCACTTGGCGAGGTGGGGCTGCATCGACACCGGCTGCTTGCAGGAGTACTGGATGTACACCTCGAGATGGTCCTGCATGTTCTCGCCGACACCGGGCAGGGCGCTGACCACCGGGATGCCCAGGCTCGCCAGATGGTCGGGGTCGCCGACGCCCGACAGCTGCAGGAGCTGCGGCGAGTTGAACGCCCCACCGCACGAGATGATCTCGCGGCCCTTGGCGACGATCGTCTTGCGATGGTGCCGGTATTCGACACCGATCGCCCGATTGCCCTCGAACAGGATGCGATTGGCATGGGCGCGGGTGACCAGATGCAGGTTCGGTCGGTCGAGCACCGGGTGCAGGTAGGCGCGGGCGGCGCTGAGGCGGCGGCCGCGACGGATGTTCTGGTCGAACGCCGCAAAGCCCTCCTGCCGATAGCCGTTGACGTCGTCGGTGCGCCGGAACCCGGCCTGCGGACCTGCTTCGAGCCAGGCCTGGAACAGCGGGTTGGAGACCGGGCCTCGCTCGAGCTCGAGCGGCCCGTCACCGCCACGCCACTCGTCCTCGCCCGCCAGGCAGGTTTCCATCCGCTTGAAGTAGGGCAGGCAGTGTGCATAATCCCACTCCTCCATGCCCGGTTGCTGTGCCCACTTCTCGTAATCGGCAGGGTTGCCGCGCTGGAAGATCATGCCGTTGATGCTCGACGACCCGCCCAGCACTTTGCCACGAGCGTGGTAGACACGGCGGCCGTTCATGTGCGGCTCGGGCTCGCTCTCGTACTTCCAGTCGTAGAAGCGGCTGCCGATCGGGAACGCCAGGGCGGCGGGCATGTGGATGAACACATCCCACTTCCAGTCGGTGCGTCCGGCTTCGAGCACCAGAACCTGGTTGGCCGGGTCGGCGCTGAGTCGGTTGGCCAAGGCGCAGCCGGCCGAGCCGCCTCCGACGATGATGTAGTCGTACTCGATCGACTCAGGTGGAACGCGTGTGCCCATGGTCGACGATCCTACGGGTCCGGCAGGGTCGACCTGTTGCCGTCTGATGCTGGGGTAGCTCCGTGCCCGCCGTACCGTTGCCGCATGCGTACATTGTTCGAACCCGAGCACGAGGCGTTCCGCGACTCGTTCGCGACGTTCGTGGCGAAGGAGATCACGCCCGTCTACTTGCAGTGGGAGGCCGACGGCATCGCGCCTCGGGAGATCTTCGCCAAGGCCGGCGAGCACGGATTTCTCGGCATGGTGATCCCGGTCGAGCACGGTGGCGGTGGTGTCGACGACTTCCGTTTCAATCAGGTGATCGCCGAGGAACTGGCCGCCGCCGGGATCGGCGGGGCGGGGCTCGGGATGACCTTGCACAACGACGTCACGACGCCCTACTTCCTGGACGTCTGCAATGATGAGCAGGCTGCTCGTTGGCTGCCCGGCATCGCAGACGGCACGCTGATCACGGCCATCGCGATGACCGAACCCGGCACCGGTTCCGATCTGGCGAGTATCGCCACCACAGCGATCCGAGACGGCGACGAGTACGTCCTGAACGGGTCGAAGACGTTCATCACCAACGGCATCAACAGTGACTTGATCATCGTGGCCGCCAAGACCGATCCATCGGCTCGCCACGCCGGCCTGTCGCTGCTCGTCGTCGAACGGGGTATGCCCGGCTTCGAGCGCGGACGCAATCTCGACAAGATCGGGATGCACAGCCAGGACACCGCCGAACTGTTCTTCAACGACGTACGCGTGCCAGTGGCCAACCGGCTCGGTGACGAGGGTGCCGGGTTCCGGTATCTGACTTCGAACCTGGCGCAAGAACGGTTGTCGATCGCGATCACCGGGCTGGCGACGGCACGGGCCGCACTGGATTGGACCGTCGAGTACGTCCAGGAACGCACCGCCTTCGGCGCGTCGATCGGATCGTTCCAGAACACCAAGTTCGAACTCGCCGATGTGAAGACTCAGGTCGACGTCGGTCAGGCCTACATCGACCAGTGCGTGCTTGCCCTCAACGCCGGCACCCTGGAAGCTGCCGAGGCTGCCCAGGCCAAGTACTGGTGCACCGATCTCCAGAAGACCGCCGTCGACCGGTGCCTGCAGCTGTTCGGCGGCTACGGCTACATGACCGAGTATCCGATCGCCCGCGCCTACGTCGACTCGCGGGTCACGTCGATCTACGGCGGCACCAACGAAGTGATGAAGACGATCATCGCCAAGTCGCTCGGCCTATAGCCCGCAGGGGGAGAGCATCATGAACCACGTTCGATTCGTCACGGTTCACAATGGTGAGATCGACGTGAGCGTGGCGATGACCGGTTCGGGCCCGCTGATCGTGTGTGTCCACGGCTGGCCCGAGCTCTGGTACTCGTGGCGCCATCAGATGGCGCACTTCGCAGGACAGGGTTTCACGGTGGGGGCGATCGACGTGCGCGGCTACGGCGGCAGCTCGAAGCCGACCGAGATCTCCGCCTACTCGCTGACAGAGCTCACCAGCGACGTCGCAGCAGTGATCGACGCGCTCGGCGACGGGGAGGCGATCGTGTTCGGGCACGACTGGGGTGCGCCGATCGCCTGGAACACGGCCCGCCTCCACGCGTCGAAGGTGCGGGCGGTCGCGGGGCTCAGCGTGCCGTACACGCCCGTGCGACCCGAGTCGTCGATCGAGCTGTGGAAGGCGCTGTACGCCGACAAGTTCTTCTATCAGCTGTATTTCCAGGAACCCGGCGTGGTCGAGGCCGAGGTCGGCGTCGACGTGGCGTCCAGCCTGCGCAAGATCTACTTCGGGGCCAGCGGAGACGGGGCCGGGAAACTGCTGACACCCAAGCGTCCCGACTCGACGCTGCTCGAGGGGCTGATCGATCCCGATCCGTTTCCGGCTTGGATGAGCGCCGACGACCTCCAGGTCTATGTCGATGCGTTCGAGACCGGCGGCTGGCACGGCCCGTTCAATCGCTACCGGGCGCAGGGCATCGACGCCGAACAGGTCGGGTCGTTGGACGTTCCCGGCCCGATGCTGACCCAGCCGGCAGCGTTCGTGGCCGGTGAACTCGACGGTGTGAGACGCTTCGTGCCAGGTGTCGACATGTACGAGCATGCGGCGGCCGCGTGTCTCGACTTCCGCGGGTCGACACTGATCCCCGGCGTCGGTCACTGGGTACAACAGGAGGCGCCGGAAGCCACGAATGCAGCCCTGGCCGAATTCGTGGCAGGGCTCTGACGGTGCCGAGGCCGATACGGGCGTGACGTCGATCCTGTTCCTGTGCACCGGCAACGCGGCGCGCTCGGTGATGGCCGGCGTCGCCCTCGAACGGCGCCGGCCCGACCTGCACGTGCGAACGGCCGGCACGCTGACCGTGAACGGCATGCCGATCAGCTGGCGAACACGGGCGGCGCTCGACGACGTCGGGCTGCCATGGCCCCATCACGCCAGTCGGCAGGCCGAACGCGCCCACGTCGAACGCGCCGACCTGGTGGTCGCGCTCGCTCCCGAGCACGTGAACTGGGTGCGGCGTGAACATCCCGAGATCGCACATCGAACCGCCAGCCTGATCAGATTGACCCGGACGTTGCCACCCGCGCCTCCGAACCTCGCCGATCGGCTCGACGCGTTGGCGCTGGCCGACGTCGGGCTCGAATCATGGGAGGAGGTCGTTGACCCCGGCGGGGGAGAGGTCGCGCAGTTCGTGGAGTGCGCCCGCCAGATCGTCGGGCTGATCGATCGTCTGGCGGAACGCCTGTGAGCAGGCGTCCGCTCGACGGGATCACGGTCGTATCGGTCGAACAGGCTGTCGCTGCCCCGTTCGCGACCAGGCAGTTGGCCGATCTCGGCGCCCGCGTGATCAAGGTCGAGCGCCCCGACGGTGGTGACTTCGCCCGGTACTACGACGAGCGTGTGCGCGGGTTGGCGAGCTACTTCGTCTGGTTGAACCGGTCGAAGGAGTCACTCGCGCTCGACCTGAAGGCGCAGCGAGCACCGGCTGTGATGGCGGCGCTGCTGGAACGCGCCGACGTATTCGTGCAGAACCTGGCGCCCGGAGCCGCCTCTCGGTTGGGGCTCGGCGCCGAGACGTTGCGCGAGCGCCATCCACAGCTGATCGTGTGCGACCTGTCCGGCTACGGCTCCTCGGGCCCGTATGTCGACAAGAAGGCATACGACCTGCTGGTGCAGTGCGAGGCGGGCGTGCTGTCGGTCACCGGAACCCCAGACGAGATGGTCAAGACCGGCATCTCCGTCGCCGATCTGGCGGGCGGGATGTACGCCTACTCGTCGATCCTGAGCGCTCTGTTCCACCGTCAGCGCACGGGTGAGGCGCTCTCGATCGAGGTGTCGTTGTTCGATGCGCTGACGGAGTGGATGGGTCACCCGATCTACTCGACGCTGTACACCGGTGAGCAACCGCCGCGAACCGGCGCGACGCACGCCAACGTGGCCCCGTACGGTCCGTTCCGGGCGGCAGACGGTGTGGTGTTGCTCGGCATCCAGAACGAACGTGAGTGGGTGCGGTTCTGCAGCGACGTGATCGGCCGGGCCGACGTGGCGACCGATCCACGCTTCGCCACCAACTCGCGACGATCCGACCATCGTGGCGAACTGACCGAGCTGATCGAGGCCGCATTCTCCGAGTTGTCCGTCGAGCAGGTCGTCGAGCGGCTCGACGCTGCCCAGATCGCCAACGCCCGCCAGAACGATGTCGCCGGGTTGATCGCCCACCCACAGATCGTCGAGCGCGATCGGTGGAGCGAAGTCGCCACCCCGATCGGACCGGTTGCGGCCCTCCGGCCACCGGCGATCCTGACCGGTGTCGATGCTCGTATCGAGGATCGGTTCGACCCGGTGCCGACACTCGGCGAACACACCGAGGCGATCCTCACCGAGCTGGGGCTGACCTGAACGGCTGGTTCGTCAGATGAGGCCGTTACGGCCGATCGCCTGTCTCACGATCACGTTCCGCAGTACCTCGTTGGTGCCCTCGCCGACGATCATCAGCGGTGCATCGCGGTAGTAGCGCTCGACGTCGAACTCGGTCGAGTAGCCGTGGCCGCCGTGGATGCGGATCGCGTCGAGGGTGACCTTGGCGGCCATCTCCGAGCAGAACAACTTGGCCATGCCGGCCTCCATGTCGGCCCGGCGGCCCGAGTCGATGCAGTCGGCAGCGTGGTAGTTGAGCTGTTGTGCAGCCGTGATCTGGGTTGCCATGTCGGCCAGCAGGTTGCCGACCGACTGGTGCTGCCAGATCGGCTTGCCGAACGTGTGGCGGTCCTGGGCGTAGCGCAAGGCGTCGTCGAACGCCGCCCTCGCGACGCCGATCGCCCGTCCGGCGACTTGGATTCTGCCCGTCTCGAGTCCGGTCATCATCTGGGCGAACCCGCTGCCCTCGGTGCCGCCGAGCAGCGCCTCGGACGGGACGTGACAGTCGTCGAAGTGCAGCTCACACGACTCGACACCCTTGTAGCCGAGCTTGGGCAGGTCGCGCGACACCGTGAACCTCGAGCTGCTGTGTTCGACCAGGAGGATCGACACACCCCGATGGCGAGGTTCGGCCGTGGGGTCGGTCTTGCACAGCAGCGCCACCAGGCCCGACATGCGGGCGTTCGTGATCCAGGTCTTCGACCCGTTGATCACGTAGCCGTCCGCGACCGGCGCAGCGACCGTTCGCATCGCCTGCAGGTCGGATCCGCCGTCGGGTTCGGTGAGCGCCATCGTGGCCCGGAGCTCACCGGTGGCCATCAGCGGCAGGTAGCGCTGCTTCTGCTCGTCGGTTCCGAACCGCAGCAACAGCTTCGAGACGACCGAGTGGCCACCGAACGCCCCTGCCAGCGACATCCAACCGCGACTGATCTCCTCGGTGACCTGGGCGTAGCAGCGCGCCGACACGGCGGAGTGGCCGTACGGCTCGGGGATCGCCAGTCCGTAGACGCCCATCTGCTTCATCTGCTCGATCAACGCCGCCGGGTATGTGTCGGCGTGCTCGAGCTCGTTGACCACGGGGCGTACCTCGTCGTCGACCCACCTGGCCACCAGTTCGACGATCTGCTGTTCCTCGGTGCTGGGCTGCGACATGTCAGCTGTCGTGGCGTTCGAGTTCGGCCGCCAGCTCGCCCAGTCGGCCCTTCAAGAACAGCGGCGGCTCCTCGGGCATGCCCTCCATGCGCGCCGCGACGTGCGGACCCTCCGGGTCCCACACGTGGCACGTGCCGATGATCCGCTTCCACCCGTCGTCGTCCTGGGTGCGATCGCGACCCGAGATCGGATTCGGCTCGCCCTGCAACTTGGCCTCGGCGGCCCGCATCGACCAGAAACACTGCATCGCCACCGGTGCCATTGCCTGCAACAGCGCGGTGGTGTGCGTGCAGCCCCTGGGCCCGCCGAACAGCTCGCGCACTTTGTGAGTGAACCCGCGGGCGATCGACAGCCCGACGAGATTGCCGTAGTGCTCGATGATCGAGGGACACGACGAGGTCGGGTGGGCCTCGAAGTCGACGGAGACGTCGACGATCTCGAGGTGGGGGAAGGAGATCTCGAGGCTCAACAGCATGTGATGGATCGTCATCGGATCGGGATCGTCGGTCATGTAGAGGCCCGGCGGCTTCTGGTCGCGCACGCCGCCTTGGATCAACAGGCGGTCGCTGGCCTTGCGATACGCGCGCACCCGGTACTCGCGGTCGTGGAGGACCTCGAGCCCCTCGGGTGTCGGGGGCAGGATCGAATCGGTTGCAAACATGCTCACGTCCCTGGATGTATCACGGAGACGGGCGGTCAGCGCAGCTGGAACCCCAGGCCGAGTTCGTCGGCGGCGTCGAACGTGAACATCCCGGTGGCGGTCTGGTGCGCGCGGCCGGCGACCTCGGTGCGAACCGTCGGGCGATCTTCGATCGTCGGGCCGTCGCCGAGCACCCGCCCGGTGAACGTCGAACCGACGATCGAGGTGTGCACGAGCGTCGCCCCACGCACCAACTCGCCCCGATGGTCGAGCACCGCCAGCCGGGCCGACGTGCCCGAGCCACACGGCGAGCGATCGACCTCGCCGTCGGCGAAGATCGTGACGTTGCGCTGGCTGACGGTGCCGTCGTCGACGACGCCCAGGCGTTGGAACCAGATCGTGCCGTAGCAGCCGCTCAGCCGCTCGTCGACGGGGTGCCGTGTGGAATCATCGTCGTCGAGTTCCCGTTTGATCGCTCGTCCGGCCTCGATCAGCTTCGGCAGGTTGTCGGGCGTGATCGCCAGGCCGAGTCGGTCGACGTCTGCCGAGGCGTAGAACGCCCCGCCGTACGACACGTCGACCACGAACTCGCCGTGCGCCGTCGCGACCGCCAGGTCCGTCGCCGACACGAAGCTGGGTACGTTCTCGAATCGCACCCGTTGCACCTTGCCGGCGGCCACGTCGGCGTGCACGTGCAGTCGGCCCGACGGCACATCCACCCACAGTTCGGTCACCGGGGCCACCGCGTCGACCCGCTTGCTGTCGATCGCCCAGGTGACGCCGGCGATCGTGCCGTGGCCACATGCGGTCGAAAAGCCGTCCTTGTGGAAGAACACCATGCCGAACGTGCCCTCGCCGTCGCGATCCTCGTCGGGATCCGGCGGGGTGATGAAGCAGCCGTACATGTCGGCGTGGCCGCGTGGCTCGTTGACCAGGAACGCCCGCACATCGTCGAGATGCTGCTGGCAGTACTCGCGACGATCGAGCACGGTCTTGCCGGGAGGAGCGCTGACGCCACCCGTCACGATCCGGAACGGCTCGCCGCCCGTGTGGTAGTCGATCGTGCTGATCCTCGTCGACCCGTCGATGTTGCTCACGCGGAACTCGGTACTTCTGTGCTCGACGATGCGGCCCTCGCCGTGGCGCCCGCTCGCGTGAACCGCATCACACCGTCGTCGATGGGGGCCTTGGCGATCAGCTTGCGGTCAGCGGAGTAGCTCTGGGTGTTGACCCACGGCTCTCGATCTCCCTGCCTGGGCAGCATCGGCATCATGCGTCGCATGTAGTTGGCCGAGAAGTCGTCGATGAACGGCCGTTGCGTCATGTCGTGGTCGGAGGGACGCAGCCGCGGCGTGGATTGGTCGGTGCCGGTGGCGCGCATGTGATTGAGCAGACGGCACACGAACTCGCAGATCATGTCGGAACGCAGCGTCCACGAGGCGTTGATGTACCCGAACGACGACACCATGTTCGGCACGTCGCTGTAGGCGATGCCCTTGTAGGTCCACGTCTGGGCGAAGTCGAGTGGTTCCCCGTCGATCGTGAAGTCCATCTCGCCGACCGTGACCAACTGCAGGCCGGTCGCGGTGACGATGATCTCCGCGTCGAGGTGCTCGCCCGACTTCAGCTGGATGCCGGATTCGGTGAACGTGTCGATGTGGTCGGTGACGACCGACGCCTTGCCCGAGTTGATCGCCTCGTACAGGTCGCCGTTGGGGATCAGGCACAGCCGTTGATCCCAGGGGTTGTACTCGGGCGTGAAGTGTCGATCGACGAGCGCAGGATCGAGTTCCTTGCGGGCCAGGTCGAGCAGCTTCCGCTTGACCTTCTGGGGCCTGATGCGTGTCTGCTTGTAGAAGAACTCGCCGAGCTTGATGTTCTTCTGCCGCGTGATCGCGTGGGCGAGCTTGTCGGGCAACACCTTGCGGAGCGTGTTGGCCACGACGTCCGTGTCGGGGCGCGACACGACGTAGGTCGGCGAGCGCTGGAGCATCGTGACGTGCCCGGCGTCGGCCGCCATCGCCGGCACGAGCGTCATCGCCGTGGCCCCCGATCCGATCACGACGACGTGTTTGCCCTGGTAGTCGAGGTCGTCGGGCCACTGCTGCGGATGCACGATCTCGCCGCGGAACCGCTCGACGCCGGGGAACTCGGGGGTGTAGCCGCCCTCGTACGAGTAGTAGCCGGAACACATGAACAGGAACGAGCACGTGTGGATGACCGCTTCGCCGGTGTCGGTGCGCGTGGCGGTGATCGTCCAGCGCGCATCGCCGCTCGACCATTCTGCGGCATCGACGTGGTGATTGAAACGGATGTGGCGTTCGATGTCGTACTCGGCCACGGTCTCGCGGAGATAGGCGAGGATCGATGGGCCGTCGGCGATCGCCTTGTCGGCCTTCCATGGCTTGAAGCTGTAGCCGAGCGTGTGCATGTCGCTGTCGGACCGCACGCCGGGGTATCGGAACAGGTCCCACGTGCCGCCGATGTCGGAGCGCCCTTCGAGCATCACGAACGAGCGGTCGGGACAGAGTTGCTGAAGGTGGTAGGCGGCTCCGATCCCGGAGATCCCCGCACCGACCACGACGACATCGACGTGTTGTGGTGGGGCCATGTTCCGGAAGCTACCGATCGTCGGGCGCCGACGCATATTCGTGTCGCCGCGGGCAGATCGACCCCGCTCCGACCTCGCAGATCAGGTGCTGACTCGCAATGGGATCGACACGCCGGTCACACTTGCCGGATGCCGACGTTTCCGAAGGATGCCACCCCGCACACCCAGGCCGTCAACGCCCCGCGTGAGCTGGGGATGGACCCGGCCGACTTCGAGCGGGCGTCGCGCGGGCTGATCGCCCAGCACCCGACCGGTGTCATCCAGGGCGCCTGGGGCACGGCGTGGGACATCAACAAATACGACTTCATCGAGCAGGGTTCACCGAATCCCGACACGGTCAACCCCAGCTTGTGGCGCCAGGCCCAGCTCAACAACATGCACGGCCTGTTCGAGGTGGCGCCCAACGTGTGGCAGGCGCGCGGCTACGACATCTCCAACATCACGTTCATCGAGGGTGAAACCGGCTGGATCGTGATCGACCCGCTCACGATTGAGGGCTGCGCACGCGACTGCCTGGCGCTGGCCAACTCCCGACTGGGTGAGCGCCCGGTGACCGCCGTGATCTACACCCACTCGCACACCGATCACTTCGGTGGCGTGCTCGGTGTCACCTCGCCGGAGGACGTCGATGCGGGCCGGTGCCGGATCATCGCCCCCGAACACTTCCTGCGCGAAGCGATCTCGGAGAACGTGATCGCCGGGTTCGCGATGGCTCGCCGTGCGATGTACCAATTCGGCCCGCTGCTGCCGGCCGGCCCGCGCCAACACGTCGACTGTGGGCTCGGCAAGGCGATCCCGCTGTCACCGCCCGGCCTGCTCGCTCCGACCGAGGACATCACGTTCACCGGTGAGGAACTGATCGTCGACGGCGTGCGGATCGTGTTCCAGCTCACGCCCGAAACCGAGGCCCCGGCGGAGATGAACTTCTTCTTCCCCGATCGCCTGGAAGGGGGAGGGGGCTGGTTGTGCATGGCCGAGAACTGCTCGCACAACATGCACAACCTGATCCCGATCCGCGGCGCCCAGGTCCGCAACTCGCTGGCGTGGTCGAAGTACATCGACGAGGCGATCGACTTGTACGCCGCCGATGCCGAGATCATGTTCGCCTCCCACCACTGGCCGCGCTGGGGCCGCGACGACGTCACGGGTTTCCTGCGCAAGCAGCGCGACATGTACCGCTACATCCACGATCAGACGATGCGCCACGCCAACCATGGGCTCACCCCGCTCGAGATCGCCGAGGTGATCGAGTTCCCGTCGGAGTACCGGACCGAAGCCCACACCACCGGCTACTACGGCCACCTCGCCCACAACGTGAAGGCCGTCTACCAGCGCTACCTCAGCTGGTACGACGGCAATCCGGCCAATCTCTACAAACTGCCGCCGACCGAGGTCGGCCGGCGCTACGTCGAGCTGGCGGGTGGCCCCGACGCCCTGCTCGCGAAGGCCCACCGGTCGTTCGACGACGGCGACTATCGATGGGTGGCCGAGGTCGTCGGTCACCTCGTGTTCACCGATCCGGCCAACACCGCCGCCAGGGAGCTGCAGGCCGACGCGTTCGAGCAGATCGGTTACCAGAGCGAGTCGGCGACGTTCCGCAACGCGTTCCTCACCGGTGCGCAGGAACTCCGCAACGGCAGCCCCAATCGCAACGCCGCGATGCGCCGTGGCTATCTCGAGGCGATGACCGTCGACCAGCTGATGGATGCCACGGCCGTGCGGCTGCAGGCCGAGGAGGTCGGTGGCGTCGACGTCACGGTCAACATGCATGTCAGCGATGTCGACGAGGACTGGCGGGTGGTCATCTCGAATCGGGCGATGCACACCACGGCTGGTCATGCCGCCGTAGCGGATGCCACGGTCGAACTCGATCGATCGGTGATCATCGAGATCAGCTCGGCGGAACTCACCGCGGCCGAGGCGATCAACTCGGGACGTGCGGTCGTCACCGGCGATCGATCGGCGTTCACCGTGCTGTTCGATCACCTCGACGTGTTCATGTCGATGTTCCCGATCATCGAGCCGTAATCCCCTGGGTCAAGGGTCGGACCCGATCCGCCGATAGCCCGACATGCGAACTCCTGTCGTCGTCGCGTGGCTCGTGCTCGTCGCTGGTGCGTGCGGTTCACCGGCGGACCCGTCGGGAAGCGGCCGGGAGTCTGGCAGCACACTGCCTGCGCCCCCAACGACGGCGGCGACGGCTACGACGACATCTCCCCCCGACGACACGCAGCCGGGGGAACGCCCGCCGGGCGCGAATCCCGAGGGTGGCCAGACCAGCGATGTGGACGTTGCGCCGCCGCTGTCGATCGAGGACGCCCTGCTGCCCGACGATGCATTGGGAGCGCCCTGGGAGTTCCAGTGGCGCCGGCTCGACAGCATCGGGTACGGCGTTGGACCGAACCAGACCGACTGCGACGCCTACTGGGCGTACGAGACGCTGTTGGGCGGCGATGGCGGACATGCCATGTGGTGGGCGGACGGTGGCAACGTCAACCATCGGGTGATCCGGATCGACAGCTTCAGGTCGGTGGTCTCCGAGCTGGGGTCGATGGTCGCGATCCCCCAGGACTGCCCCGTGGTCCGCTGGAACGAAGGCGGATCGTTCACGACCGAGTTGATCGACGACACCGAGGCCGATGCATTGATCATGCGGTTCGTCGACGAGGCGAGCGGCGAGGTGACCTGGGTAGCCGTCACCCTGGTCGGCGATCTGATCTCACTGCTCCAGATACCACTGTGGACCCGAGCTGACGGGACGATGATCGAGATGACGATCGACGACGTCGCCTCGATCGCGGCGCAGATGAAGCGACAGCTCGACGCAGCCGGCCCCGAACAGACCGCGACCACCACGCCGACCGAGCCCCCGACCATCGAGACATTGCCGCCGATCGTTTCGACCGTGCCGCTCGATGCCCTCGGCGGACTACTGCTCGCCGGCGATGAGGTACCGCAGGGCTGGGAGTTCGACAGCGTCAGTCAGGCCGAACCCGGAGGATCGGACGAGGCGATCGTCGCCGCGTGTGCCGCCGCGGCCTCACTCGACGAGATCGACGTCGTGCTGAGGTGGCAGGCGGAACTGCGGACACCGTCGGACACACAGGCTCTCCAGCTGATCGGCGAGATGGGGGATGCAGCGGCGGCGACCGCCGTGGTGAACCGCTTCGCGGAGGTCGCACAGTGCGACCTGACATCGTGGATACCGGACACGGTCGCCAGTGGCGGCCCGGTCGAAATCGTCGATGCCGACGTTGCCGGCACCCTGTTCCTCGACTCACCCGAGTTCGCCGGCAGCCGCGTCGCGCTCGGTGCCGCGGCGATCGGCTCGATCGTCGTGGTCTTCACCGTCGAGTCCGATCTCGACCCGGACGCCTCGGCCGATCAGCTGATCGACTTCATGACGCTCGGCGTCGCCAAAGCCGTCGCCGGGTCGTGAGCGTCACCCGATGACGACCGTCGCCGAAGCGGAGCGACCGAAGACCTCGGGGGCGTAGACCTCTTCGGCCCGCGTCGGCGGCACCACGAACGTGCCCGGTGTGGTGGCGCGGGCGATGTAGGTGTACTCGTAGGTGCCGCCCGGCAGGTAGCTGGTGAAGGCCTCCGCACGGTCGTCGCGCAGGTTCTGGTGCTCGAACCAGTTCCAGCCCCAGTACGAGCGGAACGGTGAGTCGTCGCCGACCTCGGGAGGCGGTGTCGTCTGCGAGACGGCCAATGCCGGATTGACGGGTTCGAGCCCGGCCGGGAGCGGATCGATCAGGGCGACGTGCGTACGCCGGGCGTCGGCGACCATGGTCAGCCGCACGCGTACCGAAGCCCCCGCTGTGATGCGCCACGTCCCGTCCGCATCGCGGGTGACGTCGCTCTCGTCGTCGACGCCCTCGTACACACGGTCGACGACGAACCCCTCGTCGCGAGCCGCGAGTTGGAGGTCGTCCGGTGCGTACCGCAGGCCCAGCCGGTAGTACAGCCGCCCGGCGCCGTCCTTCTGGATGGTGACGTCGGTCTCGCTGTCGCGGAGCAGCTCCTGCATCGGCACGAGCGTCGCGTCCCGATCGGTGCTGCGCCCGGCGAACGCGTGCTCGGCGGCGTACACGTCGCCCAGCCAGGCGCGGGCCACGAAGTCGGGGGTGACGCCCTCGAACGTGTCGAAGTACCGGTTGAGGGCGAGCAGGATGAATGCGTTCTCCTGGGCGTTGTTCCAGCGGCCTCGCGTCTGGTTGCCCAACAGGCCGGCCACGACCTTGGGGATGAGATCGCTGCCGGGTGTCTGGGTGATCAGCGCGTCGAGGATGATGCCGTCGGTCTTGCGGTCGCTGTTGGCGATCACGTAGGCATCCTCGCCGTAGCCGGTCGCGAACGTCGCGGCTCCCGCGGTCTCGACGGCACCGTTGAGGAACCGTCGTTCGATCGCCGTTCGCAGGTCGGGATCGAGGATCGAGGGCCACAGCCAGGCGACCGCGTCGAGCTCGAGGTCGTCACCCGCCCGCTCATACAGATCGGTGGCCTTGGTCACATCGCGCCCGCCTGCCTCGCCGCGCACGTACAGGGCGTAGGCGCTCAGGCTGTTGCGGACGGCCTCGCCGTAGTCGACCGGGATGTGCGCCTCGATGTCGGCCAGGTGGGCGAGCGCGCGATCGATGGTGTCCTGCGGAACCGCATAGCCGGCCGCCTTCGCGAGCACGAGGGCGTGGGTCGACTGGATCGACTCCCACGGGATCGACTCGCGTCCGCGCTGCCAGTACGGGAACCCGCCGTCGTCGTTCTGGAGTGCGCTCAGGTTGGCGATGTCGTTGCGGACCTGGCGATTGAGCGCAGCGGGACTGGGAAGGCCTGCGGCGTCGAACGCATCGAGCACGTCGCGCAGGGCGGCGACCGCCATGATCCGCGAGGCGTAGCCGTCAGCGGACTCGTACCGGTAGTCGACCAGGTACAGCACGGCATCGGTGAGCGCCTGGAGCGCCGTGGACGACGTACCGATCTCGAGGCCGCCGAATTGCGGGAACACCCCGGTGGGCGCCAGCAGCGGTTGCACGATCGCCCCATCGTCGATGACGCCGTAGGTGGCGAATGCCTCGGCGGTGGCCGGCGTGTACACCGGCAGCTCGATCTCGGCGGCATCGGCGTGGTCGCCGCTGACGGCGGCGACGCGCAGGCGGGCGGTGCCGACCTGGTCGGTGTCGAGCGGGAAACGCACCTCGATGCGGTCGTTGGCAGGGACCGTGACCCGCTTGCCGGCCGGCCCCGCGAGCTGCAGATTGCTGACCTGAATGGCGACGTCGACCTCGAGCGGGGCATCGGTCCGGTTCTGCACGACGACCGGCAGCTCCAAGCGGTCACCGAAGTTCAGGAATCGCGGTGCCGACGGGCGAACCTGCAGCGGGAGCCGGGCGGTGATCGTGGACTCGCCCTTGCCGAAGTGGTCGGCGCCGTCGACCGCGACCGCCATGATGCGGTACCGGGTGAGGTTGTCGGGCAGCGGCACATCGACCGTGACCGTGCCGTTGCCATCGGTGGTCTCCGAAGGTGCGTACACGGCCAACGCCTCGAAGTTGGACCGCAGGTCGATCGGATCACGCGAAACGTCGGAGCTCGACCTGGCCGAACCCTCATCGCCTGCCGCCGACGGCGCGGCCAGATCCTTCGATCCGCCGGCGGTGTCTTCCTCGGCGGCGGCCGTGCCGTCCGCCGCGTCGTCACCACCGCCGTCGGGCGAAGTCACGAGATCGGGGCGGGCGAGCTCGATGTTCGATCGCGCGTACTGAGAGCTGACATTCGGCCAGATGTCCTGGTAGAAGACGTCGAGCGGGTCGGCCAACTGATACCCCGTGAGCGAGAGCACGGCTTCGTCGACGACGACGATGGCGACGTCGGCGCCGCTGACGGGCTGCCCGTCGGGTCCGAGCACCGCCACGGTGACCGTGGTGTCGGCGCCCGGTTCGACGGCGGATTCCGCCGGTGTCGCCGTGACGTCGAGGGCCCTGGTCACCGGCGGGATCGCCAGCGCGATCTGATTCGTGGCGTACGCCGTGCGGCGGGGCAGATCGGGCAGCGGTGTGCCGTCGTCGGCGGAACGAACCGCTGTGCCGACCATGTCGACCTGCACGTTGATGTTGGGCGTGTAGGCGTCCTCGATCGGGATCTCGACGACCGAGCTGCCGTCCTCGGTCTCGAACGACTGCGTCGCGACGATGCCCTGGCGGATGATCGTGACCAGACCGGTCGCAGGAGCGAACGGTGCCTGCACCAGCAGCTGTGCCGTGTCGCCGGGCGCGTAGGTCTCGTGGTCGGGAACGATGGTGACGCTCTCGAGCTCGACGTTGCGGGCAGGGCGGCCCTCGCCACCCGTGACCCACTGCGTGAGCTGGGTGCGGTTGTGGTGCCCGCTGCCGTCGGTGACGATCGCCGTGATGCGGTACGTGCCGCCGACGTCGGTCGTGAACTCGCAGCGCATCGACTCGTCGGTCGCCGACTCGGTGGAACTGATCGTGCAGGTCTGCTCGTCGGCGACCTGTTCCGACCACGTGCCGTCGGCGAGCACCCATTCGAGACGGCCGGCCGTGACATCGACCGTGCGTCCCGGCACGAGCGCGCCGTCGACATCGGTGACCACCGCGTCGATCCGCAGCGGGGTGCCGAGCTCGACGAAGGTGCGATCGCTGCGCAGGCCCACGTAGTACCGAGCGGGGTGCACCAACAGGTCGGTGCGCGACGCCCACGCCTGACGGTTCACGTCGAACACGGTCGCCTCGGCGGTGACGAGGGCCGGCAGGTCGACATCGGGCCCTTCGAAATCGATCTGCAGGTAGTGCGTGCCGTCGGCGCCGGTGCGTCCGCTGAACTGTTCGTACTCGACGTCGTACGGGAGAGGTCCGCAGTCGAAGCAGTCCCCGCCGATGTCGTACGCGGCGTCGGTCGCATATCCGCCACGGCCGTAGTCGTCGAAGTACCACCAGGGCTGCCACACGCCGAAGATGTAGCGATCCCAGTTCGGCGGGTTGTAGGTCGTGTCCTGTGTGCTGACCAGCCAGTTGACTTCGGCGTCGGGTAGCGGGCCGCCCGCGTAGTACTCGGCGTCGACCGCGACCGTCGCCGGTTTCGCCGCGTAGTACGGGGCGGCCGACTCGGGCCGGGCGGTCACCTCGAACTCCGGTGCGCGGAACTCCTGGATCTGGAACGTGTGCTCGGTGCCCGAGTAGGTGCCTTCCGGCGCCCCGATCAGCTGCAGTTCGACCCACGCCTGGCCGAGGTTGGCGCCGTCGGGCAATTCGAGCGTGAGGTTGAAGCCGCCGAGTGCGTTCAGGTCGACGACACCCGAGCCGAGCTCGTTGCCCTGCGGATCGGACGCGACGTATCCCACGGTCACGTCTTCCCCGTAGAGCGCCAACTGACCGTCTTCCGAGCGTGCGAACCGGCGAACCCAACCGGTCAAACGCACCGTCTCGCCGGGCCGATAGATACCGCGATCGTCGAACACGTACCAGCGGCCGTCGTCTGAGCTGTCCTGGGCGCGCCACCCTTCCCACCAGTCGGAGGGGAGGAACGCAGTCCGGTCGCCGGCGTTGGCCCACAGGCCGAGCACGCCCTCGGTGCCGAGGTCGAGCTCCGCCAGACCGTCTTCGTCGGTGGTGGCAATTCGCCCGTCGCCGATCAACTCGATCGGCACGCCGCTGATCGGTTGACCGGTCGCGAGGTCGGTGGTCCAGATCAGGAGTTGTTCGTCGTCGAAGAACGCGTCGATGCCGAGCGTCGTGTTCTGGACCCAGGCGATCGTGGGGCGATTGCGCCAATAATCGTCGTCGTTCGGGGCGAACTGCCGCGTCGGCTCGACCCTGACGATCAGCTGCGAACCCGCCAGGTCGAACGGTGCCGACAGATCGATCGGCGTCTCGACCCACTGGTCGGGTGGGGCGTCGATCTCGATCACCTCGTCGTACACGATCTGCCAGTCGGGGATCACGGCGCCGGCATCCGACCACTGCTCGTCGAGATAGTCACGGTACTCGGCGAGGTTGGTGGGGTTGACCCCCCAGGCCTGCACGTGGACCGAGTCGTGGTTGACGCTGGTGACGGAAAGCGTCGGGTGATCCGCAGTGGGGTCGGTGGTGATCCACTGTCGATCGAAGCCGCGGAGTTCGGGCGGGGCCGAGCCGACGTCGAATTCGACCTTCGTGTCCTCACCCAACGTCTGACCGAAGATGTCGACGAGGTCGCCGGCCAGGCTCACGGTGTACGTGGTGCGCCCCTTCGTCGCACCGGAGAGTTCGATCACGCTGCCGGAGACGTCGATCCGCAAGCCGGGGGGCGCAGGCGTGACCGATACCTGGTCGGCGCGGAACGCGTCGGGCTCGAGCGGGTTGCTGAATCGGATGACGAACGGGACACCCGGCGCGCAACCGTCGCCCCAGTCGCACGAGGTTTCCTCGACCTTCAGCCGACCGAACGTGCGGGCGCGGTGAACGTCGACCGTGCCGGAGGTGAGTGGGCCTTCGGCCGACGGGATCGCCGGGCCGATGCGGATCTCGAGCGCAGTGTCGGCCGGTAACGCACTGACGGGACGGAACGCGAACGCTCGCGAATCGAGGGCCTGCTCGATCGCAGACCGAGCCGCATCGTCGGCCTCGATCTCGGCGGTGGTGGCGAGGCGAACCGGTCGGTTCTCGCCGCCGCCCGTGATCGACGTGACGCCGATCACCGCATCCGGGTCGATGCGCTGGTCGAAGACGGCCACGAACACGGGCGTGAGCGGCAGGCTGTCGGACTCGCCGGTGAACTGGGTGACCGTGGGAGTCGGTGTCGTGAACGTCCACGACACCGCCTCGTTCAGCGTCGCGCCATTGACCGAGCGGGTGCCGGCCGGCACGACGACCTGGTAGCTGGTCGATGCCGGCAGCCGATCGAGCAGCTCCGGAACGAGTTCGAATCGAAGCGTGCGAGTTCCGATCCATCGCCACCGCCCTTCGATCGATGGCGTGACCTGGACGGGCACGTCGGCGGCCGACAGCTGGTCGAGCGTGGCCAGCGGCACCATCGGTTGGTCGAACGTGACACTGATGAAGGGCGCCACATCGACGGAGCCTTCCGGCTGGTAGCGCAGCACCTGGAGCGGACCGGTCGCAGGAGCATCGGGCACATCGGCGTCGGACGCCGGCGGGAACGGCGTGGTGATCGTGTCGCCGACCAGCGGTGGCAGCAATGTCTCGGCTGGACGGTTGAAGTCCTGCTGATCGGTCGTGGGCACCACCCATTTGGGAAGACGGTCGAAGATCGCCTTGAGCTCTGCCCGCGTCAGCCTGGTGCCGTCGACCGGCTCGATCGGATCGTCGAGCTGTCGCGAGGGAACGCCCTCGCTGAGACGCAGGCCGAGTTGGGCGACGGTGGGCTGCGCGGCAGCGTCGATTCCGGCGACGGAGACGATCGGACCGTCGACGGCGGACGGGTTCTCCGCCGTGGTCGATGACGGTGTCGCGTCGTCGTCGCCTCCCCAGCACGCCGACAACAGCAAGCTGGCAGCGACCGATAGCACACCGATCCTGCGCCAGTTGCTCGCCCCGCTCGTCATCGCGCCACCGTTCCTCGTCGTACCCCTCAACCTTACGAAGGCTGCAAGCCTTTGACGTCGCGTCAGCGCCCCGAGTTCCCGAATTTCTCGGCGTTGTGCGAGATTGCCGGACAGCCGACCCGGACAGAAACGAGGTGGTGCGATGACGGATCAGGATGCGATCGATCTTGCCCTGTTGGCATTTCGATGTGCCGTCGGCGCGGTGATGCTCGCCCACGGCATCAACCACATCATCGGGGGCGGTCGAATCCCCGGCGTGGCCGGATGGTTCAAGTCATTGGGCATGCGGCAACCGACGATGCAGGCCTGGCTGGCGAGCCTCACCGAGGTCGGCGCCGGGGCGTCGCTGGTGATGGGCTTGTTGACGCCGTTCGGTGGTGCCGGCGTGGTCGGCACGATGGCTGTCGCGTGGATCATCAACCACCGAACGAACGGGTTCTTCATCTTCCGCCCGGGCGAGGGTTGGGAGTACGTGATGACGCTGCTGTTCTGTGGCGTAGCGCTCGGCACCGTCGGGGCCGGCCAGTGGTCGCTCGATCACGCCTTCGGCATCGACGACGACCTGATCGGCGTGCCCGGCTTGCTGATCTCCGCCGGTGCCGGCGGCGTCGGCGCGTTCGCACTGCTACTGGTGTTCTGGCGGCCTCCGACGAGTTGAGATTGGGCGGCAGCGGTCAGGGCGCCCAGACGATCGGGGTCCAGCGCAGGATGTCGACCGGGTCGACCACACCGTCGGCGCCGTCGGCGATCTTGGTCCCGGTCACCTCGAACCTGGTGAGTCGACCCGATCCGGCGGCGATCTGTTCGAGCGGGGTGTGTGTGAACTCGATGAGATCGCCTTCGTACGCAGGGCCGATGTGGTCGCAGCCGTCCCACGCGACGATCACGGCGAGCCCCGGCAGCATCCGGGTGAGCGACCCCTGCGCCAGACCCTGCACGTGCCCGCCGTACACGAGTCGGCGGCCGTTCGCCGTCAGCGTGATGTCTCGGTGCACCGCGGCCTGGTTGAACGTGAGGCGGGCGAGCGGGGCCGCGAGGTCGACGTGATCGCGCAGCGGGTCGGTGCGGGCGTCACCGGTCGCCCAGTCGGTGCTGGGTAACGCGGCGAGATTCCAGTCCGGAACCGATCCGACCAGATCGGCCAGCGGGCTGGGGTCGGAGGGTCCGGGAATCTCGCTGGCGTGGCCGGGCTGGCCCGGGCCGCGGCCGCGAACCAGCGCACAGCGTTCGTACTCGACGACCGGGCCGTCTTCGCAGCTGGTGGTGATACCCAGCCAGACCTTGCCGCGGAACTGGTCGCCCTTGGGCGCCGAGTCCTTGAGGCCCAGCACGGTGGTCACGGTCGACAGCGTCTGTCCGATCTCGACCGGCCGCAGCACGCGCACCGACCGGTAGTAGAGGTTCGCGATTGCCTGGCGGGTCGCCATCGTCGTCTGGCCGATCGAGTACTGCAGCACCAGGCCCGGGTTGGCGAGCATCCCGCTGCTGCCGCTCGCGGCTCGGTACTTGGTGGCGTCGGCGGCCATCGCATGCTGGTCGCCCGTGATGGCGCGATAGATCGCATTGTCGGCTTCGGTCAGCGTGATCGAGGGCAGCGGTGGCAGCGTGGCCCCGACGCTGAAGTCCTCGTACATCGGACCGAGCTGGGAGGTGTCGAACATGATGACTCCGGTTTCGTGCGGGGTGCGGAGGGTTGGTGGCACCGGTCGAGACCCTCATCGTGGCACCCGGCGCGGCCGCGACGCCATCTCGCGCCGCACCGGACGCCGCTGCGGTGGTTCCCGGTCGACGAGAGCCCGCTCGGCGGGTCGCTCGACGCAGAGCGCTCCGAGTTGTGACGGCGTGTTTCACGGCTTCGGCCCTGGCGTCTACGGTGGCACCGTGAGCGACGAGCAGCGGCCCTACGGTGGCACGACCAGCGATCCGGCATTGAAGCGGGTGCGGACGCGTCACTTCCAACGGGCCAAAGAGCAGGGCATCAAGATCACCGGTTTGACCAGCTACGACTTCCTGTCGGCGTCGATCTTCGACGAGGCGGGGATCGACTTCCTGTTGGTCGGCGACTCGGCGGGCAACACGGTGTTCGGGTACGACACGACGATCCCGGTCACACTCGACGAGCTGATCCCGTTGACGCGCGCTGTCGTGCGCGGTGCCAGCCGGGCGTTGGTGGTGGCCGACCTGCCGTTCGGCTCGTACGAGAACGGCCCCGACGAGGCGCTCGCCTCGGCGATCCGGTTCATGAAGGAGACGGGCGCCCACGCCGTGAAGCTCGAGGGAGGTGTGCGCAGTGCCAAGCAGATCAAACGCATCGTCCGCGCCGGCATCCCGGTGATGGCTCACATCGGGTTCACCCCGCAGAGCGAGCACGGGCTGGGCGGCCACATCATCCAGGGGCGTGGTGAGGGTGCCGATGCGCTCCTGGCCGACGCTCACGCCGTCGAGGACGCCGGCGCGTTCGCAGTCGTGATGGAGATGGTGCCGTCGGCGGTCGCCGGTCAGGTCACCAAGGCGCTCGGGATCCCCACGATCTCCGTGGGTGCGGGCCCCGACTGCGACGGGCAGCTGTTGGTGTGGAGCGATTGGGCCGGTTTCACCCGCGGCCGGATTCCGAAGTTCGTCAAGCAGTATGCCGACATCGCGCAGACACTGCTCGACGCCGCGACCGCGTACCGAGAAGACGTCGAATCCGGCGCCTACCCTGCGCCGGAACACGAGTACGGGGAGTAGCGCGCGCGATGGGTTCGGCGGGGTTGGTCCCCGTCGTCGATGTGCGCGACGACCCCGCATCGGTCGGAGCCGCGATCGATCGGGCTTGCCGCGAGGTCGGCTTCTTCCAGATCGTCGGGCACGAACTCGATCCGCAGGTCGAGTCGGCCGCCTGGGAGTCGGCCGCTGCGTTCTTCCGGCTGCCGCTCGCCGACAAGATGGCGGTCGCCATCCCTCCCGGCGCCGCCTACGGCTACGGCCCATTCCAGGTCGAACGGCTGGCGGCGAGCCTGGGGACGGAGACCCCTCCCGACCTGAAGGAGACGTTCTCGATCGGATCCCAGGAGCAGCTGCCGACTCGCGGCGTGTCGGACGCTGCAGCCGCGTTCGTGCTCTCGCCGTCGCTCTGGCCCGCAGCATTGCCCGGCATGGAGCGGGTGATGCGCACCTACTACGACGCGCTCGCGGTGTTGGTGGAACGCGTGATGTCGTTGATGGCGCTCGGACTGGGCCTCGACGCCGACCACTTCGTGCCGTACATCGATCGCCACACCTCGGCGCTGCGTTTGCTGCACTACCCCGATCTCGGTGATCGTTCGATCGAAGCGGGCCAACTGCGGGCAGGCGCCCACAGCGACTACGGCACGCTGACGCTGCTACGTCAGGACGATGCGCCCGGTGGTCTCCAGGTCCGCGATGTCAACGGTTCCTGGCACGACGTCCCAGCCGTCGCCGGGGCCTACGTCGTGAACGTGGGCGACGCGCTCGAGCGTTGGACGAACGATCGTTGGCGCAGCACGCTCCATCGGGTCGTGGTGCCGTCCACCGACCCCGATCGTGACTGCAGCCGGCAGTCGCTCGCGTTCTTCCACAACGCCAACTGGGACGCCGTGATCGAATGTCTGCCGACGTGTCTCGGGCCCGGCGAGGTGGCGACCCACGCTCCGATCACGGCAGGTCGACACCTCATGGACAAATTCTTGAGCACCCAGTCGTGACCGACGAGCGTCGTGGTCCCGACTTCCGAACGTTCAAGCCCCGCCGGCGGCAGCTGACGCCGGCGCGCGCCGAGTTGTTCGAGCGGCTCGCGCCGCTGTGGTGTCTCGACGAGGAGGGCGGGCAGCTCGACCTGACCGAGGTGTTCGGTCGCGACGGGGCAGTCGCGCTCGACGTCGGGATCGGGTTCGGCGACTCGCTCACGACAGCTGCCGCGGCCGACTCGGCCGTCGATGTGATCGGCGCCGATGTGCACACACCTGGCATCGCCTCGACGCTGGCGCGGATCGAGTCGATGGGATTGTCGAACGTGCGACTCGTGCACGGCGACGCCCTCGTGTTCCTGGCCCGATTACCGCCGGGTTCGCTCGCGCACGTCCGTATCTACTTTCCGGATCCGTGGCCCAAGGCCCGCCACCGCCATCGCCGCATCACCAGCGCTGCCAATGTCGACCGGTTCGTCGCGCTGTTGCGAACGGGAGGCACGCTGCACGTCGCCACCGACATCGACGAGTACGCCGCTGAGACTCGACGGACCTGTGACGCTCACCTCGAACTCGTCGGGGGAGTGATCGACCGGCCCGACTGGCGACCCGTGACGCGTTACGAGGCGAAGGGAGTCGCGGTCGGTCGAACCGTCACCGATCTGCTGTACCGAAGGGTCGGACCGGCTTGATCAGAGGTTGATGCGGGCAAGCGTGCGGAAGCGGCCGGTGAAGGCCGCTGCTCCGACCGCGAGCACAGACGCCGACAGGACGGCGAGGCCCGCCCACCGATCAGCGGCCACGATCGAAGCATCCGTGAGGGAGAGGACCATGGCGGTCGCCGCGCTCAGCCAACCGATGGCGGCGATCCGCAGCGACACCCGCTCGATGAAGGTCAGCTCGGGATCGTTGGCCACAGCCGTCGACCCGGCGCCGTCGGCGCGCATCAGGCGCTCGATCCAGCGCACGGGCGAGGTGACCGCGAGCACCACGAGCGGTGCCCACACCAGTGCGATCGCTGCCAACCACATGCCGCCCGAAGCGGACATCGACCGCCCATCGTCGAGACCGTCGACGACTGCATCGCCGCAGTACACGGCGACCGCAGTCGTCAACAGCGCGAGCAGTGCCTTCACGTAGCGCAGCACCAGGCCGCGCAGTTTCAGCACGTGGCGAGCCATCCCGTGCTCGATCTTGGCGACTTCTTCGAGCAGGGGACGCGATCGCGAAGCGGCCAGCGCGAACAGCCCGTTCGCGCGCGCCACGTCGGCATTCGCATCCCGGTCGCTCGCGTCCGAGCCGAGCCCGCCGTACACGTCGAGCTGGCGGTCGATGCGCCGCCGCGACGCATCGTTGGTCGGCACCAGCAGTTCGACGACGCGGGGATCACGCCTGATGCGGTCCAGCTCGTCGGCGGCCCCCTGGCCGAGTTCGTCGGAGGGTAACTGCAGCGAGGTCAGGGTGAAGCGGGGGGTGAACACCTCGTTGCCATCGCTGCCGAGATGGTTCGCATGGAAGTAGAACCGCGTCAGGTCGGCGAACAGCAACCACAGTGCAACTGCCGGAACGCCCAGCATTGCGATCACTGCGATCGTCAGCAGCACATCGATGGCACCGATCCGTTCGATCAGCAGCGAGCGCAGCATGCCGGTCACCGAATCGCGAGCCACCACCGGAAGCACCACGAGCAGGCCCGCTCCCGACAGCATCCCGACCGCAATGCGATGCAGGGTCGAGAGCCGCACCTCGCAGCGGGCGACGAATGCCCGGGCAGCCGCCCGTTCATCGGCCGTGAGTTCAGCGGACCGAGCCGGGTCGTCGCTCATCGCCGTGAGACTCAGGCAAGCTTCTTGTACTTGATGCGGTGTGGCTGCTCGGGGTGTTCGCCGAGCACCTTCTGCTTGTACTCCTCGTACTCGCTGAAGTTGCCCTCGAACCAGCGCACCTCGCTGTCGCCCTCGAACGACAACACGTGGGTGGCGATCCGGTCGAGGAACCATCGATCGTGGGAGATCACGACTGCACACCCGGGGAATGATTCGAGACCCGATTCGAGTGCCCGCAACGTGTCGACATCGAGATCGTTGGTGGGCTCGTCGAGCAGCAGCACGTTGCCGCCGGACTTGAGCAGCTTGGCGAGGTGAACTCGGTTGCGCTCGCCTCCCGACAGCTTGCCGACCAGCTTCTGTTGGTCGGTGCCCTTGAAGTTGAAGCTGGCGACGTAGGCACGGCCGTGGATTTCACGGTTGCCGACCACCATGTGCTCGACGCCCTCGGTGATCTCCTCGTAGACGGTCTTGTCAGGATCGAGGTTGTCGCGCGACTGGTCGACATAACTGAGCAGCACGGTGTCGCCGATCTTGATCGAGCCGGCATCCGGCTGCTCTTGGCCGGTGAACATGCGGAACAGCGTGGTCTTGCCGGCGCCGTTGGCGCCGATGATGCCCACGATCCCGGCCGGCGGGAGGGTGAACGAGAGGTCTTCGATCAGCAACTTGTCGCCGAACCCCTTCTTGAGGTGTTCGACCTCGATCACGGTGTCGCCGAGTCGTCGGCCCGGTGGGATGGCAATCTCCAGCGAGTTGCTGGTGTCGCGTTCGGCCTCTGCCTCGGACTGGAGCTTGTCGTAGGCCGCGAGGCGCGCCTTGCCCTTGGCCTGGCGGGCCTTGGGCGACATCCGCACCCACTCGAGTTCGCGCTCGAGCGTGCGCCGCCGAGCCACGTTCGACTTCTCCTGGAGTGCGAGCCGCTCTTGCTTCTGCTCGAGCCAGCTCGAGTAGTTGCCTTCGAACGGGAAGCCCTTGCCGTTGTCGAGCTCGAGGATCCATTGCGCCACGTTGTCGAGGAAGTAACGGTCGTGGGTGATCGCGACGACCGTGCCGGCGTAATCCTGGAGGAATCGCTCGAGCCAGAACACCGATTCGGCGTCGAGGTGGTTGGTCGGCTCGTCGAGCAGCAGCAGATCGGGGCGGCTGAGCAACAGGCGACACAACGCGACGCGGCGTTTCTCGCCGCCCGAGAGATTGGTGACCGGCGAGTCGTCGGGTGGGCATCGCAGGGCGTCCATCGCGATGTCGACGTTGCGCTCGAGGCTCCAGGCATCGGTGGCGGCGATCTTGTCTTCGAGGATCGCCTGCTCCTTGCCGATCTTGTCGTAGTCGGCGTCGGGGTCGGCCCACATCGCCATGACCTCGTTGTAGCGATCGATGATCGACTGCACCTCGGTGACGCCGTCCATCACGTTCTCCTTGACGGTCTTGCTGTCGTCGAGTTGTGGCTCCTGCGACAGATAACCGACGGAGAAACCGGGGGTGAGACGGGCCTCACCGGAGAACCCGTCATCGAGCCCGGCCATGATCTTGAGCAGGCTCGACTTGCCGGCCCCGTTCGACCCGATCACACCGATCTTGGCGCCCGGATAGAACGACAGCGAGATGTTCTCGAGCACCGTCTTGTCGGGCGGATAGTGCCGGGCCAGCTTGTAGCAGGTGTAGATGAACTCGTGAGCCATGGTGGCTCGGAGGCTATCTGCGTAGCTCAGGCAGGCGTCCGGGCCACCGGGTCGCTGTTGCGGGTGTGGCCGGTCGAGTGGCTCCAGGTGGGGTGCTACGGTCGGGCGTCCGACGACTCGAACTGCCTGGGGGCTCACATGGCCCACATCTTCATCCAACACGAGGTTGCCGACTACGAAGCGTGGCGTCCGATCTTCGACGCCGACAAGCCTGGTCGCGAAGCAGCCGGCGCCAGAGATGTCGCGGTGCTCCGTGATGCCGACAACCCCGACTCGATCTGGATGGTCATGGAAGCCGACCCCTCGATCGTGGAGCCGATGATGAGCGACCCCGACAGGGCCGCGAAGATGCAGGCAGCCGGGGTGACCAGCCCTCCTCAGGTCTGGGTGAGCTGACCTGCGCCACGGCCCAGCGATGTGAGGCGGGCTCGGGTCATCTCGGCGAGCTCGTCGGCGCTGAGGTCGGGGGCGCGTTCGCCGACCGGGAGCACGATCGTGCCGTCGGCGCGGATGTTGTAGATACTTCCGTGCTGGTCGCGGCGCGTCTTCCAGCGTGCTCGGTGTTTGAACCGGTTGTGACCGCCGCACTTGATCGCACCGTTGCGTTGATCGGTGCGACCGCCTTCGTTCCACTCGGCGACGTGGTCGACCTCGCACAGCCTGGCGGTCAGACGGCAACCAGGGTGAGTGCACGTGGTCGCCAGCAGCATCGCCGCCGCTCGCGCATGACCGGTGAACAGGCGTTGCTTGGTGCCGTAGTCGATCACGACGCCGTCGGCATCGACGACGACACGACGGATGTGTCCGGTCAGCGCGGCCCGCAGGGCGATGATCGGGTGGATCGCAGCGCCGGTCGACGTTTCGCAGCGGCGTGACCGGAATGCCTCGGGGTCGGCCGGCAATTCGTCGGCCAACGTCGCCACCATCGTCGGGTCGGCGATGACCTCATCGATGTCGGCCACGTTGCCGTTCGGGAGTGTGATGCCCGCTTGGGTGAACGTCTCGTGCAGCGAGCGGTGATCGATCACGATGTGGGTGGTCGGTTCGGGCAGGGCGCGCCCCACGGGTGAGGCGGCTGCGGCGGCGAAGATCGACTTCAGGGCGTCGAACCGGCGCTGAGCCGGGGTACGGGGGAGGGGATGCTGGTCGGCATCGTCGCCGTATGTCTCGCTTCGGGCGTCGACATCGGCCTGGTACTCGCCTTCGACGAACGAGTCGAACACCGCCACCATCTGGATCGCCGTCACAGGATCGCCGCCGCCGGCGACGATGTCGATCACGCCACCGATGTCGTTGACGCCGGCCGTGCGGTGCTCGACGCTGTCGGCGAGTTCGGAGAAGGCGCCGTCCTGGTCGGTGAGCGTGACGAACTGGTCGATGTCGCCGCGGAAGTCGTCGTACGAACGGTGCTCGGCCTGCTCGACGAACACGGCGACGACGAGTGGCAGCAGATGCGAGATCCGCGGATTGGTGAGGATACGAGCGATCTCCGCGGCGTGGCCGATACCGATCCGGCCGGCAAGCAGGGCGTCGCCGACGGTGGGCTGAGCATCGAGCAGCCGAGCGAGCTTGCGGTCGAGGGCGATTTGGGCGCCCGAGGCGTTGCAGGATGCCCGCAGATGTGCCGTCATCGAGCGGTGCCCCTCGGCCCGATAGATCCCACGATGTTCGGCGACAGCCACGAGGGCCGCCTGTCGGGCGGCGTGTTCGCGGCGCACCAACTCGGATGCCCGTAGCTCGCCGTCGAGCTCGCTGTCGGTCATCGCGACCAACCCCTCGATCATTGCTTCGAACATGTCATCATGACATCGAACATGTGTTCGATCCGCACCTCTTGACCAGGACAAGTGCGGCCAATCCGACCGGATAATAGAGTGCAGCGGATGGATATCGATGCCGCCGCCGCCGAACTGCTCGACATGCGGCGCACGGGACGGATCGAGCCGGATCTTCCCGCCACTCTCCGCCCGACCGATCTCGCCACCGCCTACGCGATCCAGGCGGCGGTCGTGGACGGGCTCGGTGGCGAGAGGATCGGCTACAAGTGCGCCTGCACGAGCCCGATTGCACAGCAGGCGCTGCGGATCGACCGCCCGCTGTTCGGTCGGCTGCTGGCGCACACGTCATCGACGTCCGGCGCAACCCTCGACGCGTCGCAGTTCGTGCATCGCGTGGTCGAGGCCGAGTTCGCGTTCCGCCTCGGTTCCGACGTCGAGCCGATCGACGGCGGGCACACCCACGAGTCGATCGCCGAGCGCATCGACGCGGTAATCCCGGCGATCGAGATCGTCGATTACCGGTACGAGTCGTGGACACTCGGAGCGCTCCAGGTCGCGGCCGACAACGCGATCCACGGCTGGTGGGTGCACGGCGACCCGGTGACCGACTGGCGGCACCGCGATCTGGAGGCGGCTGGAGTCGCAGTGCGGCGCAATGGCGATCTCGTCACGTCTGGATCGGGGGCCGCGGTGCTCGGGCATCCGCTCACCGTCATGGCCTGGCTGGCCGACGAACTCCCGAGGTTCGGCCTGTCGTTGCGAGGGGGCGACCTCGTGACGACGGGAGTCACGACCGACGTGTTCGAAGCCCAGGCCGGCGACTCGCTACGTGCCGACTTCGAAGCGATCGGTAGCGTCGAGCTCCGATTCGTCTGACCCGACGGATCACGCCGGCGCCGGCACCCGGAAGAAGGTCGGCGTGTAGTGATCGAGGTCGTCGCCGGTCCACACATTGCCCGACAGTCCGATCATGATCGAGGTCTGGTCGGCCCGGTACGGCACGACCGAGGCGAAGTAGGTGTTGCAGCCGGCACACTCGGGTTCGACCGTGATCGTGTCGTAGGTGTGCCACGGCCCCTCGGCCGCCGGTGCGACGTCGAGGAAGATCGTGTCGCCCCACCAGTCGCCGACCTTGGTGACGGCCACGAACCGCCCGTCCAGCAGCGCCACCTGGGTGGGGTTGACGGGGCGCTCGTCGGTCGGGATCACCGGCACCGTCTCGGCGGGGTCGATCACCCATGCCGAACCGTTCCAGTACTCGGGCCCAGCATCGAACTCGCCACGGGGCACCCGTGCGACGGTGACGTATGGGCCGCATTCCCAGTCGTGCGCCCGGAACGGCGGGTCGCTGAACGGGAACAGGTCCCAGCCGAACTGGCGGTAGCAGTGGGCGTACAGGTAGCTGTGCTCGCCCTGTGACACCACCGACCAGCCGTACAGCTCGGCGGAGGGGTTGCGGGCGAGGCCGGCTGCGAGCACGTCGAAGCTGTCGGCATCGATCGTCACGATCCAGGTGGCGATCGGTTCGGTGCGGGTCAGGTAGCGGGGCCCGCGCTCGCGCATCTCGGCGACGAACACGTGCAGGTTGCCATCGGTGCCGACATCGCCGCCGAGTGGCCAGAACCAGCGATGATAGCGGTCGGTCAACTCGGGGAGCAGGTACGACGTCGGGACGTCGGCCGATCCGTTGCGGAGCAACTGGAAGCACCGCCCACTCTGCAGGAGGCCGACGTTGTGCACGAGTTGGGAACCGTTCGAGGTCGGGAGGAAGGCGTCCTGGAACAGCCAGAGCACGCGCCCGTCGGGGAGCGGATAGGCGCGTTGATAGTCGGCGCCGATCATCGGGCTGCCGCCGTCGAAGAACGCCGTCAGGTCGGCGGCGGTCGTGCCCGCCGCACACACCGGCTCGGCCAACTGCTCGGCGGGGTTCATCGCAGTGATCCGTACGAAGGTCGTCTCGGTGGGCGATGCGAGGGTCTCGGTGACCTGGGTCGACGGGCCGCGAGTCGGGGTCGCGGACGTTGGCACCGAGGCAACGAGTGGATTCGACGGAATCGCGGCACCGGGTGTGGCCTCGCCCTGCGGAGTCACGGCGGCCGTGACGATCGCCGCAGCAGGGGCGAAGATGCCCTCCGCAGCCTCGGCGGGCGGGGCAGTGGTGCGACCGATGGTGGCGTCGCTGGCCGCGATCACCGTTTCGGTCGTCAGGCGCCGGCCGGCCGCGTCGGCGGCCGCCGACGTCGGAAAGGCGCCATCACCTGGGTGGTGTCGGCCTCGATGCCGCATGCGGCGAACAGCAGTGACGTCACCGCGAAGACTCCGAACGTCCTGCGAATCAGCGTCGCCGTGGTGGTGCCCACCGCCGACCTCCCTCCCTGCTTGGAGTGTCCGCCGCAGCGGTGGAGGCACGGTAGAGGGACGGTCGCGCAACGGTGGAGGGCCCGGTCGCCGGCTGCGGAACCGGTGCTCAGAGGAGTTCGTCGGCGAGCGCTACGGCGTCTCCGACCGACAGTCGTGCTCCTTCGGCAACGAGGGCGTCGAACCGGTCGCCCAGGGCGTGGCGGGCGGCCTGCATCCATTCCCCGTAGCGTCGGGAGAACAGTGGCCACAGCGGTGTGAGCGTGCCGGCGGCGCCCCAGAGGCGGGCAGCGGCAACAGGCTCTCGCGCCGCTGAAGTGGCCGCCACCGCATGCAGGACGATGCCGAGCTGGCGCGTGTTGTCGGTGTCGACCGCCAGATGAACGGCGGCGCCGAGATGCTGTCGACGTGCCGGGTCGTCAGCTGTGAGATAGCCGTTGACGCCCAGGACGATCAGAGCAACCTGTTCCCAGACCACGTTGCCGGCGAGTCGGCTCTGGCGGAGCATCTCCTTCCCGGCCGAAAGTCCGATCGCCCGATCGTCCCGACCGAACGCGAGGAACGCACGGCTGAGCGCTGCCTGCGCCAGATTGGCATGAGCGCCGTATGGCCGCAGGACCGATTCGGCGTGCGACAGCATCGCATCGATGTCGACGACGTGGAGCGCCTCGTAACACGTCAGCGCCTGGGCGAAGCCGACCTCGGCGAGTACCTGTGAATAGGTCAGGCCGGCGGCTCGGGCGACCGCGATCGACTGCTGATAGATGGGGGTGGTGGTCGCCTCGTCGAATCCGGCGAGGTAGAAAGCATGGGCCTGGCTCCGCAGCGCCCGGCTGCGACCACGGGCGTCGCCGAGCTGGTCGAATCGAGAGATCGAATCGAGATTGTGCTGCAACGCGGCGTCGACATCGCCCGACAACAGTTCGAGCCAGACGAGGGCGTCCTCCGTCCACGCCACGAGGTGACTGGGAGCTCCCGATGACGTGCTCAGCAGACGCCGCAGGGTCTCGCGGCCTTCGATCTGGTCGCCGAAATTCATCCAGGCATCCCCGAGCGCCGGCGCGAACGCCAGCGCGCCGTCGGGTTCGTGGAGTTCGAACCAGGCCAGCGCAGCGCGCAGGTTGTGGTCGTCGAGTCGTAATTCCTCGAGCGAGACCGAATCTGCCGGTGTGTCCGCATCGCCGATCCGCTGCAGTGCGAGTCGCTGGAAGTGTCGGGCGAGGGCGGCCTCGGCTCGGGTGCGATCTCGTTCATCCAGCCTTCCCCACAAATACTCGTGAACGGGCCGCAGAATCCGGAAGCGACGCCGGCGAGAATCGGACGGTGCATGTACCAGGAGCGAGGCATCGAGCAACGACGACATCGCTCGCTCGGTGTCGAGGGGCGGCATCGCCATCACGGCACTCGCGGTCGTGACATCGAAATCGCCGGGGCAGACGGCGAGCCGGGGCAACGTCGCGGCAAGGCACGGCTCGAGCGCGTCCACGCTGGTGCGCAGCACATGGCCCAGGCTTGCGTGGCGGGGATCGCCGCGATCGCTGCCCGACAGCGACAGCAGTGCATCGCCATCGCGCAGCGTCTCGGACAGTTCGAGTGGCGTCTTGACCGCACACTGAGCGGCGGCCAGTTCGATGCCCAGTGGCAGTCCTCCCACGAGATCGGTGATCGCCTCGACCTCGGCGATCCCGACAGCGCCCATATCGGTGCGCTCCGAAGCGCGATCGAGGAAGAGACGACTGGCGTCCGAGATGGACTGATCGCCGGTGGCAGAGACGTCGAGTGGCTCGATCACCACGCGTTGCTCGCCGACGACGTCGAGGGGCACGCGACTCGTGGCCAACACGCGGACGCTCTCGGCCCCTGACGTGACCCACTCGACGAACGATGCCACCGCCTCGTGCACGTGCTCGCAATTGTCGAGCAGCAGAACGGTCGGGCTCGCGCGCAGGCGCGTCTGGAGCACCATTTCGGGGCTGCTCGTGGTCGGCGTCGACAGATCCATCGCTGCGATGACCTGGCCCGACACCGATCCGGCCGCGCCCACGGTGGCGAGGTCGATCCACCAGACACCTCCCGGCGTCTGCGCCAGCAGCGCCGAACCGATCTCCCGCGCAAGGCGGCTCTTGCCCACCCCGCCGACCCCGAGCAGCGTCACGAGGCGCTGCTCGCCGATGAGAGCGAGGATCTCGTCTCGTTCGTCGGCGCGATCGATGAAGCTGTCGAGCTGCAACCTGAGATTGTTGGGTGGGGTCGGCGCAGGCAGATCGAGTTGGCGATCCTGAGCGAGGATCTGCAGTTCGAGCGCGCGGGTCGCTTCCGATGGCTCGATGCCGAGTTCATCCCGAAGCGTGGTGCGCAGTCGTTGGTAGGCCTCGAGGGCCTCGGCGGCGCGTCCCGATCGGTACAACGCCAGCATCAAGGATTGCCAGAGCAGCTCCCGAAACGGGTGTTCGGCGACCAATCGTTCGAGGTCGGGCACGACCTCGCGGTGATGGCCCAATTGGAGCTCTGCGACGACGAGCCCCTCGGCGGCGAGGAGCTGCAGCTCCTCGAGTCGGGCGAGCTGCCCATCGTGGCCGGACCCTGGTGCCAGATCGCCGAGTGGTTGACCACGCCACAGTGCGAGAGCCGACGTGAACGAGCGCCGTGCGGCTCCCGGATTGCCGAGCTCGAGGTCACGCTGGGCAGCGGCGACGAGCGCGTCGAGCTCGACGGCATCGACCTGCTCGACGTCGGGCCCCAGCTGGTATCCGTCCGGAATCGTGCGAATGACCTCGTTACCGAACGACTTCCTGATCGCCGACACGTATCCCTGCAGGGTCTTGTCCGCGCTGGTCGGCGGATCATCGCCCCAGACCGCATCGATCAGCTCCGAGGTGGTGACGGCTCCGGGACTGTGGAGCGCCAGCGCCGACAGCACTGCACGATGCTTCTGCACGGGGATGTCGACGCTGGTGCCGTCGGCCACGACGTCGACGGGGCCCAACAGCCGTACGTGCACACGAGAACCTTACCCATGCTGCTGCTCGGGGATGGAGCCGGTCTCAGATCGTCGGGTTCTGGGCCCGTCGTTCGCGGCGGTTCCGGCTCGCCACGGACACCAGAGCGGCCCCGCTGAGCAGAATCATGATCGCCCACGTGAGCATCGTCGTGGTCGTGTCGGCGCCTGTCCGCGGTATCGACGGCGGTGTCGAGGGCGCAGTCCGCACATAGTCGGCGACCGACTGGCCACCATCGATGCGGATTGCCGTCGGCGATCCGAAGAACTTCGGCATGAAGCCTCCGGTACCGACGCCGAGTATCTCGATGTCGACCTGGATCGTGCCGAGATCGTTGAGCCAGGCCGTCCAACGACCTTCCATGCCCGTTCCCTGGGCGCGAGCGACCGCACCGCCGGGCTGGCGGACGAGCCGGTAGTACCCACCGTCGGCAGTCATCTCGAGCCCGACCTCCCCCTCGATGCGTGGCCCGAGCATCGACGTCCAAGTGGCCGGCTCGCCGGGAGGGAACCCTCCGCAGAGCGTCCAGCTGCCGACCAGGAGCCCGACGGCTTGCTCGGCCGATGTCGGTGTGACCTGGTCGGTGATGACACCGCAGTCCGATCCTCGCCCCGGGGGTGCTCCGGTCACGGGCGGGTCGCCGGGCCAGATCTGGTAGTCGGCGTCGCCGATCATGGTCAACAGGCGCATCGATCGCGAGGGCGACGCGAAGAACACCGGGTGTGACCCTTCGCCTCCGCGTCCGAGCACACCCACGTCGAACTCGTAGTTGCCCGGGTACCCCTGCACCGACCACATTCCCTCATGGTCGACGCCTTCGGTTCGGATGAGGGATCCGTCAGCGGCCTCGTACAGCAGGAACCAACGCCCGTCGGATGCGATCTCGATACCGACCTCTCCGGCTTCCATACCCAGGAAGGACACGCCGGCGCAACGGATCCACACACCCGTCACCAGTTCTTCGACGTGTTCGATCGACGTCGGCTCGATCGGATCGGCCAGGGCGCCACAGGCACCGGTACCGGCGGCGGGCTGATCGGTCGCCGGTGGGGCGCCGTCCCAACGCACGAGGTACATCGGCTCGTCGCCAGAATCGAGTCGCATCATCGCCGGATTCGAGAAGAACTCGGGGTTGGTCAGAATGTATCCGCTGCCGAGCAGGTGCCAGTTGAGCTGGCCGACCCAGTCATAGGTGCCCTCCTGGTTCGCACCTGTTGCCCGTGCCAGCGAGCCATCGGGCAGCTCGAAGACCCGATAGAAGTGCCCGTCCGCGGTGACTTCGATCCCGACGTCGTCGACGAGCGCACCTGCGAACGGTTCGCCCGCACACCGGATCCACGTACCGACCAGCGTCGTGTCACCTCCCAACTCGCCCAACGGCGGGCAGTCACCGACCGTCACGGGCGGCTCGCCCAGTCGTGGCGCAACCCCGTTCCAGCGGTGGTAGTACGTCACGAAGTCGCCCATCACGAGCCGCATCGTCGGCGGGGAACCGAACCATGCCGGTGTCGTCTCGGCGTAGCCGTCAACCCGGAAGTTCCAATCGAGGTGATAGGTGTCCGGCCTGATCCCGACCTCGCCTTCCTGTTCGGGGCCGGTCGCGCGTGCCAGCGAACCATCCGCCAGTTCATACACCCGGTAGAACCGGCCGTCCGGTAGGACCTCGATCCCGACGTCGTCGACGAGCGCTCCGGGGAACGCTGGTCCGGCACACCGGATCCACGTGCCGACCAGCAGCGAACGAACCTGATCGACCGACGTCAACTCGATGGGGTCGGCGGGTTCGGTGCATCGGTCGGCGGCCGCAGGGTGCCCGGCGATGGCTCTGTCGGCGGCGTGCACCTCGACCTGCGCGCCGGACCCCGCCGCCAGCACGATCGCGACGAGAACGAACACCCGAAGACCGCATCGCATGCGCACGGCCCCTCCCCTCGAGAGAGTTCCACCTCAATTGAGCGCTCATCGACGACAGAAGTCGAGCGCCATCCGACTCGGTCGAGGCTCGGGGTCAGGCGGCGGGAACGAGCTGGGTGTCCACCGGTGGCTCACCGAGCATCCGCCGCGCTTCGTGCCTGACGTCGAGTACCGCTTTGCCGACGACAGCCGCCAGGATGATCGTGCCACCGATCAGCGTCGCCGGCGCGGGGCGCTCGGCGAGCACCAGGAAGCCCCACACCGGCACCAGCACCATCTCGGTCTGAGCGAACACCGTCATGGTTGCCGCAGGGACCTTGCGCGACGCTCCGTTGTAGAGCAGTGTGCCGGCGACGACGAACAGACCACCGTGCGCCAGTGCCAGCCCGATGTCGAGTGCGGGCGGCACCAGGGTGTTGCCCTTGGCCAGGGTGACGACGACGCAGATCGCGACCATCACGACGCCGTAGCCGGGCAGCACCGGCGACCAGTCGCGGTCGGGGGCCGACTTCACGATCGTCGTGTACAGCGCGAACCCGATCGCAGCGGAGACCGCCGCCAGGTCACCGATCACGCCGCCGGCCTCGAGGTCGCCTGCCAGCATGATCGCCAATCCGGCGAACGCCACCGCAATCGCCGCGATCGTTCGCCAGTTGAGGCGTTCGCCGAGGAATGCCCGGGCCGAGGCGACCCCGAACAGGGGGGTGGTGGCGCCGAGGAACGCAGCGTTGGCGGCCGAGGTGGTCTTCACGGCGTAGACGAAGCCGATCGAGGCGACCAGTAACGCCAGGTTCGCCAGCAGCATCCGACGGCCCGACGTGTACGCAGCGACCGTCTGGCTGGGCCGTCGCCTCAGCAGGTGCCAGATCTCGATGACGGCGATGATCCCGAGCGACCGCCAGGCCAGGTACTGGAACGTGTCACTGCCATCGGCGAGCCGTGCCGTGATCGCCCCGAAGCTCCAGACCGCTCCTGCCGACAACGCCATCACGGATCCGATCGCAGCCGCCGTCTGCGGCACCCTCGGCGACCGGGTCACGGCCACTCCCTTCGATCAAGTCGATCTCGCTACGAACCCGACCAGGAGCGGCGCTCCGGCTCCGCCCAGATTAGCCCGGTTCAGGCCGCGTGCACATGATCGGATCCATCGGATCCGCGGCCCGATCAGTCGCGACCGGCAGGCGTCGCGAGCGCCGCGGTGAATGCATCCGCCGACATGCCGAGGTTGTACGCGATCGCTCCGCGCAGCTGCTCGGCGAGGACCTCCTCGGCGAGGTCTTCATGGAACAACGTGCGATCGATCGCCAGCCCATCGCGCAATGCGGTCAGCCGTGCGGCCGCGGCGTTGACATCCGGGCACTCGAACTCGCCGGCTGACTGGCCGGAGGCGATCAGGTCGATGATCGTCGCGATCTCGTGAGCGTCGAGATCGCTCATGACCTCGCGAATCTCGGCGTTGCGGCGGGTCTCGCCCCACGTCTCGATCCACAGCAGCCACGATCCGTCCGAGGCGTCGGACGGCAACGACTGGCACAGGAGGCGCGAGAGCCGCGCAGTCGCCGACCCCGGGCCCTCGACGATCGCCTCCCGAAACCGCTTGTCGTCCTCGCTGGCCTCTCGCAGGGCAGCGGCGATCAGAGCGGCCTTCGACGAGAAGTGGTAGTGCACGAGAGCGGTCGAGACGCCGGCGACCCCGGCCACATCGGCGACGGTCATCTCGGTGTACCCGACGTCGATGATCACCCGCACCACAGCATCGAGGATCTCCGATCTGCGCTGGTCGCTGGCTGAAGTCGTCATCCGAACCCGATCGTACCGACACCGGTCTTGCTCCGGGGAGGGGGCTGCCGACCCGATTCGGGCGAACCGCATACGTGCATGTCAAACTCGGCGCGTGCCCACACTGCTTGCCGCCGGACCGGAGATCGTCGCGATCCCCGGACCCACCGTCGTTCCCGCCCGTGTCCTGTCGGCCATGCATCGAGCGATGCCCGACATCTACGACGGTGAGCTCCTGTCGGTCACCGACGAGGTGTTCGATGCACTCCCCGGCCTGGCCGGCACTGCGAGTCGCGCCTTCGTCACCATCGGCAACGGGCATTCGGCGTGGGAGATGGCGCTGACCAACACGCTCTCGCGAGGTGACCGGGTGATCGTGTTGAACTGCGGCCGGTTCGGTGCCGTCTGGGGCGAGATGGCGACGTTCAACGGGCTCGACGTCGAGCTGATCGAAGCCGAGCCTGGGCGGGCCGACGACCCCGCTCGGCTGGAAGAGGCCTTGCGGGCCGACCCGAACCACGAGATCAAGGCGGTGCTGATGGTCCACGCCGATACGGCGTCATCGGCACGCAACGACCTGCCCGCATTCCGCCGGGCGCTCGATGCGGCCGGTCACCCGGCGTTGCTGATGATCGACTGCATCGCCACGATGGGCTGCGAACCGTTCTTCATGGACGAGTGGGGGGTCGACCTGGCGTTGGCCGCGTCGCAGAAGGGCCTGATGACGCCGCCCGGATTGGGTTTCGTGTGGCCCGGGCCGCGCGCGCTCGCAGCGCACCGATCGGCCGACTTGCGGACGAGGTACTGGGACTGGACCAACCGCACCGAGGAGGGTCCGCACTACCTGCGCTACTGCGGCACTCCACCCGTCGCCCATCTCTTCGGCATCCACGAGGCGCTGCGGATGATCGGCGAGGAAGGTCTCGATGCCCGGTGGGCGCGTCATCGGGTGTTGGCGGGCGGAATTCGGGCGGCTGTCGACGCGTGGTCGGCGCCGGGTGGTCTGTCGTTGCATGTGGTCGAACCCTCCGAGCGGGCGAACTCGGTCACCACGATCCACACCGGGTCGGTCGATTCCGTCGAGCTGTCGCGGATCTGCAAGGAGCAGATGGGCGTCACGCTCGGCGTGGGTGTCGGCTCGATCGCCGGAACGTCGTTCCGGATCGGTCACATGGGCCATGTCAATGCACCCATGGTGCTCGGGGTGCTCGGCTCGATCGAGGCGGCCCTGTTGGCGATGGGCGCGCCGATGGCGGGTTCCGGAATCGCGGCCGCCGCGTCGTGTCTCGCTGCCGAACTCGCCGCACCGTGAACGCGGGCACCGCTCTCGGTCCGCGACGCTGTGGTCGCTCGACCGTCACCGGCTGATCGACACCTGCCGGCCGGACGTCTACGATGGGCCGACGGGCCGAGCGTGACACGGGAGGGGCCTTGGAGCGGCCATCGATGCGGATTTCCGGTCCCGTGCTCGACGCGGCGGACGCCATCGGGTTGGCGGCCTTCTACGAGCGGTTGCTGGGCTGGACCATGACCGAGCGCGAGGGGCCGAGGCCGGGCCATCCGCCCGAGGACGGGTGGGCCAGGATCGTGTCGCCATCGGGCCACCTGAAGATCGAGTTCCAGTGGGATCGGTATTACACGCCGCCGGTATGGCCGACAGCGCCCGGTGAGCAGCAGATGATGATCCATCTCGACATCGCGGTCGCCGACCTCGACCGAGGCGTCGAGTGGGCGATCGAGGTGGGAGCGACCGTTGCCGAGCACCAGCCGCAAGCGGACGTCCGGGTGATGCTCGATCCGGAGGGCCACCCTTTCTGCCTGTTCCCCGGTGACGTCTGAGGCTCGAAGCGATGCCGCAGCGCCGCGCGCGCCTCACGGTCGGATGCTCGTGCCCAGTTCTCGAGTCGCCGCCGATCGGGTCCAGGCGATCACCTCGTCGCGGGTGATCAGTGCCGCGTGGGCCACCACTTGGAGGGCGAGTCCGTCGAGCACCGACAGCAGCCGCCAAGCGGCCGCGTCCGGATCGTCGGTGGTGAACTCGCCCGACGCCGCCCCGTGTTCGATGATGTCGCGGACCAGCGCTTGCCACTCGCGGTTGAGCCGTCGCGACACCTGCTGCAGGGCAGGGCGCCGTGACGCTTCGGCCCACGCGTCGAGCCAGAGCTGCATCGTCCAGTCGGATTGAGCCGGGGCATAGCTGTCGATGAACGCGTCGAGCTGAGCCGCAGCCGAGGGTTCGCCGTCGATCGCGGCGACCGCACGGGTGAGGTCGCCGCCGGCCGCCTGCTCGAACGCTGCCGCGAGTACGTCGTCCATCGACGCGAAGTAGTGGTGGACGAGGCCACTCGAGGTTCCCATCTCGGTCGCGACGTCCCGCACCGTCGTGGCGCCCAGACCCTTGCGGCGAGCGACGGCGAGCGTGGCATCGATGATCGCCCGGCGGCGGTCGTCAGGGGAGAGTCGGGCCATTCGTCCTCCACCCTAGATAGGTATTGCGCACTTGTCCAACAACGCGGTACGGTCTCGTCATGCTGCGGCAATCACCGTTCCACGACCGGGTCGCGGCCGCCAACCAGACCTCGCTCTGGAGTCATTGGTCCGGCCACCTCGTCGTCGACAAGTACCAGATGTCGGAGAAGTTCGAATACGCGGCGATCCGCAATGCGGTCGGCATGTTCGACTCGTCGCCGCTCTACAAGTACCGGATCGTCGGCCCCGATGCCGAGAAGTATCTCGGCGGTGTGCTGACCCGCGACATCCGCACCTGTCGGCCCGGTCAGGCGCAGTACACGATCTGGTGCGACGACCGCGGCTACGTGAACGAGGACGGTGTCGTGTTCCGGCACGCCGCCGATGACTTCCTGCTCACGGCCGCCGAACCGAATCTGTCGTACTTCCAGAACCTGATCGGCACCGACCGCGTCGAGATCGCGGAGGTCACCCACGACTACGGCACGCTCGCCGTGCAGGGTCCGCGCAGCCGCACCGTGCTCGCCGAGCTCGCTCCCGAGGTGAACCAACTCGGGTTCTTCGACCATGCCTCGGCCAAGATCGGTGACGCGTCGGTCACGATCTCGCGGACCGGCTTCACCGGCGACCTAGGTTTCGAGATCTACTGTGACGCAACCGACGCCGATGCCGTGTGGGATGCGGTCAGCGAGGTCGGCACCCCGCACGGGTTGCTCCCGTTCGGCCAGACGGCGCTGCTGATGGCCCGTATCGAGGCCGGCCTGCTGTTGATCAACGTCGACTTCGAGGCCAGCCGGCTGGCCCAGAACGACGAGCACCGTTCGACTCCGATCGAGCTCGGGCTGAACTGGATGTTGCGGGGGATCGACGACGACAGCCGCCCCTTCATCGGCCGCCGGGCGATCCTGCGTGAGAAATCCGACGGCACGTCGCGCTGGAAGATGGTGGGCCTCGTCGTCGACTGGGACGACTACGACCGCAAGTACACCGAGGCCGGCATGGTGCCGCCCAAGGACCACACCCCGGTCCACGAGGACATGATGGTGTACGACGACGATGCCACGCGCGTGGGCTATGCCACGAGCTTCATGTACTCGCCGGTGCTACAGCGCCACATCGCGCTGGCGCGGCTGCGGCCCGACATGACCAAACCCGGCACCAAGGTCAACCTCGAGTTCACGGTTAACCACCACTACGTGCAGGTCGGCGCCCACGTCACCCGCACGCCGTTCTTCACCCCCGACCGCAAGACGTCGACACCAGGAGCCCAACCATGAGTTCGAACACCGAGTACGACGCGATCGTCATCGGGGGTGGGCACAACGGGCTCGTCAACGGCGCCTATCTCGCCAAGGCCGGCCTGCGCACGCTGATCCTCGAGCGTCGCCACCTGGTCGGCGGGGCAGCGATCACCGAGGAGCTGCGGCCGGGTTTCAAGTTCACGACGTTCTCGTACGCACTCAGTCTGCTTCGCCCGAACATCATCCACGAGCTCGATCTCGTGAAGCACGGGTTCATGCCGCTGCTGATGCCGTCGTCGTTCTGCCCGATGGAGAACGGCGACAGCCTCGTGATGGGCCAGGACCGCAACGAGAACATCAAGGAGATCGCTCGCCATTCGCAACACGATGCTGACGCCTACGATCAGTACGGCCACGACATCGAGATGGTCGTGCGGGCCGTCAAGCCGCTGTTCGACAAGGTGCCACCGAACCTGTTCGACATGTCGCCGGAGGGCCTCGCGGAGATGGCCGACCTCGCCCAGCACCTGCGCGGCATCGAGCCGAACGTGCTGCACAATTTGGTGCGGTTGCTCACCGGCAGCGCGGCCGACTTCCTCGACGACTACTTCGAGAGCGCGATCATCAAGGGCTACCTGGCGTCGTCGGGCATCATCGGCACCAAGGTCGGGCCGATGTCGCAAGGGTCGGGATTGGTGCTGCTGTTCCACGGCATGGGCGAACACGACGGTGGGTTCGGATCGTGGGCGTTCCACAAGGGCGGCAACGGTGGGTTCACCCAGGTGCTCGGCCGCGCGGCCCAGGCACTCGGAGCAGAGATCAAGCTCAATGCCGAGGTCGAGCAGGTGATCACCTCGAACGGTCGGGCGACCGGCGTGGCACTGACCGACGGCACCGAACTGTCTGCCAAGGTCGTCGTGTCGGCGGCCGACCCGCGCCGCACGTTCACGAAGTTCGTCGATCAGCGTGAGCTGCCGGCCGACCTGGTCGACAGCCTCCGCCGTTACCGCTACCAGGGCACGTCGTCGAAGGTCAACTTCGCCCTCGACGCACTGCCGAAGTATCCGTCGCTCGGTGATCGCGGCGACATGTTCCGCGGCTTCACGAACATCGGGCCCTCGATGGAATACCTCGAGCGTGCGTTCGACGAGGCGAAGTACGGGTGGTACTCGACCCGCCCCTACATCGACGGAGCGATCCAGTCCACGATCGACCCCGACATGGCGCCACCCGGCAAGCACGTGATGTCGTGCTTCATCCACTACACGCCGTATCACCTGAAGGGCAGTGACTGGACGACCGAGCGCGAGCACATGGCCGACAACGTGCAGAACACGCTCGAGTCGTTCTTCCCGGGCTTCTCCGACCTCGTGCTGCAGCGCGAGGTGGTGACCCCGCTCGACATCGAAACCGTCGCCGGTCTGCCGGAGGGCAACATCTTCCACGGCGAGTTCCTCGCACCACAGATGTACTTCTTCCGCCCCGCACCGGGCTGGAATCAGTACCGCACACCGATCGAGGGCTACTACCAGTGCGGTTCGGGCACACATCCCGGCGGCTGCGTGAGCGGCGGCCCCGGCTGGCTCGCCAGCAAGCAGATCATCGCCGACCTGGCGAAGTAGGTCGCGTCGATGCGGGTGATCGTCGTCGGCGCCGGTGTGTCGGGGCTGACGGCGGCCCGTGAGCTCGTCGCCGGTGGAGCCGACGTGACCGTGCTCGAGGCCCGCGACCGGATCGGAGGCCGCACGTGGACCGCCGACGTGGCCGGTGCGCAGATCGACCTCGGTGGTTCATGGATCCACGGCCCGCGCCACAACCCGCTCGCCGACGAGGTGCGACGGGCGGGTCTGACGTGGGCCAACGACGGCGTGTGGGGGACCGGTCTCACGGTCTTCGTGGAGGGCGAGGGTTGGGCGCCGGCCGATGTCGCCACGACGCTCGTGGCAACGCAACACGACTTCGACCCTGACGAAGCAGCAGAGGCGCTGCACCCGTCCGCCACCTACGTCGATGCCGCCGAGTGGTATGTCGCGGATCGGCGCCTCGCCGGGCGCCAGGCTGACATCGCCCGATTCGGGATCGTGTGGCTCGAAGCGGCATTGAACATCGCCGGCGTTCCATCGCGCGTGTCGGTGTCCGGCACCGCCGGCTACGAGTTGCACCCCGGTGGCAACGTCATGATCACCGGCGGCTACGTCGAACTGGTCGCGCACCTGGCGGCCGGGCTCGACATCCGCGTCGACGAATCGGTGCTGTCGGTCGAGCACGGCGACGATCGCTGCATGGTGACGACCGCGGCTGCCGCGTACGCGTGTGACCGTGTCGTCGTCAGCGTCCCGCTGACCGTGCTCCAGCGTCGCACGGTCTCGTTCCGGCCCGAGATTCCCGCCCACGAGGCCGCCGCCGACCGGCTCGCCATGGCGAATCTCGAGAAGGCCGTGTTCCGCTTCGCCGAGCGGTTCTGGCCGGCGGCCGCGCGCCGCATGACGTTCGTGTCCGACGATCACCGGTTTCCGACCTGGATCGACACCAGTCACCACGCCGGTCAGCCGACGCTGATCGCCTTCTACAACCCGAAGGTGACGCCGGGCATGCTGGAGCTCACTCTCGACGAGCGTGCCGCAGTTGCACTCGATGTGTTGCGGACCATGATCCCCGAAGCGCCCGACCCGATCGCCGTCCACATGACCGATTGGACCAACGACGCCCTGGCAAACGGTTCGTACAGCTATGTGCCGGTCGGCGGTGGCCCCGCTGACATGCAACAACTCGCCCGGCCCGGCTCAGGCGGGCTGTTCTTCGCCGGCGAGCACACGGTTCCGGCCTCGTTCGGCACCGTGCACGGAGCATACGAGTCGGGTCGCAGGGCCGCGGCGGAGGTGCTCGGGGACGGTATCGGCTGACGGTGTCGGGGCACCAGCGGTCGTCTCGCCGGCAGCGGGCACTCGCCGCAGGCGCAGCGTCGCGTTGGCTATCTTGGTCAGGGTGCATACGGAACGGACCGCCGACGCCACCGGATCCCCATCGACGACATCGGTCGCGACCGAATGTGTGTCGTGCGGATTGCCGCAGGCTCGCTCGTTCGACACGCCCGACGGTGCCGCACGACTGTGCCCGGCCTGTGCGGCATTGCACGGAGTCGGCTGCCCCTGAGCCGCCCGTCCGAACACACCGATCATCGCGTCACAGGTTGCGAGCGACACCCTCGGTGAACCAACTCCACGGCTTGGGACCCTTCGCGTATCGCGACGACACCTGCTCGAGTTCGAATCCCGCCCGCAGCACCATCTCGGCCGGGTCGCGCGTCAGGTGGCAACCGTCGGCCAGCCGCCGCTGGGCAGGTTCGATTCGGCGCTGCCACTTCGCCACACCGGCATCGGGCGAGAGTCCGTGCTCGAGGAAGTGCAACCGGCCGCCCGGCCGCACGACCCGGCGTAGTTCGGCGAGCGCCGCATCCACGTCGGGAATCGTGCACAGTGTGAACGTGCTCAGGGCGCCGTCGCACGAGTCGTCGGCGAGCGGGATCTGCTGCCCGTCGAGACCGACGTGCTCGACCGTGACACTGCCGGCTGCGATTCTCGCCTCTGCCAACCGGCGGGCGACGTCCGCGGGCTCGACGGCGAACACGATCTCGACCTCGTCGGGCAGCGCTTCGATGTTCAATCCCGATCCGAACCCGATCTCGACGATGCGGCCGTGCAGGCCGGCTGCGACCTGGCGTCGCCACGCCTGCAGTTCGGGCGTGCCACATGCCCGATCGATGATGTGGGGCAGGATCCGCTCGCGATAGACGCCCATCGAGAGCACGGTATCCGGCGCAGGGATCGCTCGGACCTACGGGTAGTACACGGCTCCGTCGCGCAGCGGGTTGGTGGCGAGATTGCCGGGCCCCGCGAACTCGGTCGTCGCTCCGCCCCAGATGATGACCCCGCGGCCCGTCCAGATCACCGTGTGTCCGACGCGGTCGAGGTCGATCGGAGGCGTCGGGAGGTCGGTCCATCGGTCGACCTCGGAGTCGGCCGACAGATGCACCGACTCGGACCGCAGCCCACCCATCGTCACACCCTCGACGTCGAGGCCGCCCAGCAACGCGTAGCCGTCGGGGATCGCGACCAGCGATGCTTGCTGCTCGACGGCGCCGCGCGGCGGGGTGGCGATCTCCGAGAACGTTCCCGTTGCGCCGTCGAGACGTGTGGCGAATCGTTTCGACTGGCCCGTCTCGTCGGTGCTGACCCCGATGATCGTGCCATCGTCGGCGAGGCTGATCGACACGGCGAACGCGCCCACCTGTGCCGGCACGTCGAGGGGGATGCTCGTGCCGGTGACGAGATCGATGCGATAGCCGAACGGGAAGCCGGTGAACTGTCCGCTCGTCATCATCACGAGATACCGGTCGTCGATCACGGTCGGGCTGCCGGGAGCGTTGCGCATCCCGTACGCGGCCTCGCTGCCGATCAGCGCCGTGAACGGCGACCACGTCCCGGTCGCGGGATCGAGCCGCGCCCATCCCATCAGACCGAGATCCGAGCGCCACCCCACGACGACGGCCTGATCCCGCCAGCTCACTGCGGCGAACGGTTGGTGGATCGGTGCGGCACCGCCGGTCGGCACCAGCTCGTCGGTGGGGAGCTGTTCATAGCGGTTCTGCTCGATGGTGCGCCAGCCGTCGGTCCCCGGGGCATAGGCGACCACGTCCCATCCCCATGGGTCGCCGTCGGACGCCACGATCGACACAGCCTCGTCCCCGACCCATGCGCTGAGGTCGGGGACGGCCTGGGGCGGCGAGGACGTCGAGGCCCGGTCGGTCGTCATCGGTGCGATGGAGCGCCACGTGTTCGTGGACGGCCGGTAGGCGGCGCCGTCGACCAGCGAGTTGCCGTCGATGTCGTAGCCACCCCAGATCAGCATCTCCTCACCGTCCCAGACCGCTGCCGGAGCGAACCGTGCCGAGAGCGGGCTCTCGGCCATGCTCACCCAACCCCGAGGTGAGTCAGTCACGGAATCACCTCCGTCGTGGCGGGCGACCAACCCGACCACGCCGACGACCACCAACAACACGGCCGCCGCCGCGACGAGTTGTCGGCCACGGTCGGCTCGTCGAGTCCGGTCGTACGGGCGACGCTGGGACGCGCGGATCATCGTGACGCTCCGATCGGCGGGCGCCGTCGCCGGCCAGTCGGCGATCTCCCGGAATGCTCGACGGATTCCCTCGTCGGTCGACAGATCGATCATGACAACTCCTTGCGAATCAGTGCGAGGCCGCGGGCGGCCAGCGAGCGAACGGTGGACCGACGGCAACCGAGCAAGTCGGCGATGTCGTCGTCGGCGAGATCCTCGACGAACCGCAGGACCAACACTTGGCGTTGTCGCGATGGCAGCGTCAACAGCAGGTCGCGCAGATCGACCAGCTGGTCCGGCGCATCGTCGGGTGGCGGGTCGGGACGGAACCGCTCGCTGGTTCGCCGACGTCGCAGCACCCCGTTCGACCCATTGACGACCGCCCGCCGCACGTACGGCCGGACGTCGTTGACGTGCGACCAGTTCCTGGCGGTGGCGATGAAGGCCTCCTGCACGACCTCTTCTGCCTCGCCGCGCGAGCCCAGCATCATCGTCGCCACCCGCACCAACGGCTCGAATCGTTGGGTGTACTCGGTCATCAACTCGTCTGGCCAGTCGCCGGTTCGAGTGTGCTGCGCCACGCATGGATCATTCCAACTCATCACCATGTAGACGCGCATGGGCATCGATCCGTTGCGCGGGATGTCGAGAATCCCGCGCTGCGTTCGATGGTGTTCGGCCGGTTCGTGGATCGTTCCGACGGTTGGGCATCCTGTTGGCGTCGGATGTGGTGACGAGCGGAGGAGGCGTGAGACGTGGGTGAGGAACTCGACGACGACGTGCTCTACGGTGAGCACGAGATCATCTTCTTGGAGGAGTTGTGGGGCGACGGGTTCTTGTCGCCCGGCGGCCCCGAGGAGGTGGCCCGCACGGTCGCAGGGGTCGACTTCAGCGGCAAGTCGGTGGTCGACATCGGATGTGGTTCGGGCGGTGTGACGATCGTGCTGGTGCGCGAGCACGGCGCCGGCAGGGTGATCGGCATCGATGTCGAATCGCCCGTGTGCGAGCAGGCGCGCGCTCGAGTCGAGCGCCAAGGGCTCACCGACCGGATCGAGATCCGTCGGGTCGCTCCGGGCCCGCTGCCGTTCGACGACAGCAGCATCGACATCGTGTTCAGCAAGGACTCGATCGTCCACATCCCCGACAAGGAGACGCTCGCCGCCGATGTGTTCCGGGTGCTGCGGCCAGGGGGCTGGTTCGTCGCCAGCGACTGGTTGATCGCACACGATCACGAGCCGTCACCGGAGATGGCCGCCTACATCGCGGCCGAGGCGCTCGACTTCGGCATGGCGTCGCCGGATCGCTATCGCGCCGCACTGGAAGCGGCCGGCTTCGTCGACATCGAGTTGATCGATCGCAACGAGTGGTACCGCGAGGTCGCCCGCCACGAGCTCGAACGGCTCACCGGCTCGGAGCGCGAACGGTTCGAGGCCGTCATCGGTGCCGAGGCCCTGAACCGCCAGATCGCCACCTGGACGGCGATGGTCCCCGTGCTCGAATCCGGCGAGCACTGCCCGCACCACATCCGAGCCCGCCGCCCCGGCTGACGAGGCGCCGAGCGTTCGTGAGTCAGCCGGCCGTGGCGGTCAGCCGATACGAGCAGAACGGCACGTGGTGAACGCCGGACGGGTCGCGGAACGGTGCAAGGGTCTGTGCCATGTCGGCCGCGAGCAGATCGCGGTCCTCGTCTCCGAGAGCGATGAGTGCTGGCGCCCACGGCGTCGAGGCGGTCTGTTGCAGGAAGAACGCGGCGACGTCGGTGAGTGGAACGGTGTGCTCGAGCAGATCGATCGATGCGTCTGCGCATCCCGCCTCGGAGGCCCATCGCAACATCGACTCGTCGGCCCGCTCGGGTGTCGCGGCGCGCAGCGACGGCACCAGCGCCCCGTCGAGTTGAGCGAGCATGTCGAGCTGGCGCTCGATGTACGGGTTGTGGCCGGGCGTCGCCCAGATCGTGGCGTGGAGCCGACCGCCGGGTGAGAGCACCCGCATCGCTTCTGCGACAGCCGCCACAGGATCAGGGAAGAACTGCAGGCCCTGCTGGCACAACACGCGATCGAAGCAATCGTCGTCGAACGGCTGGGTTGCGGCGGGGGCCTCGAACCATTCGACGTCGGCGCTCAACGAGGCCAACACCGAACGGGCGACCGCCAACATCGCCGGGTTGACGTCGGTGCCGACCACGCGACCGTCGGCGCCGACGAGCGGCCAGGCATGACGGGCGACCAGCCCGGTGCCACAGGCGACGTCGAGCACCGAATCGCCTGGCTCGAGCCCACACGAGTTGGCGAGCAGCGCAGCCGAGCCACTCATGAACACACTCGTGACCTCCTCGTACCGCCGAGCCTGGAGCTCGGCGAGTTGGAAACCGGACATGCTCCACTCCGATCGTTGGGACGCGACAGCGGCGTGTCGGTGCGTCATCCTCGCACGTCGCCGGACACCGCCAGGACCGCCGCCTCGCGGTCGTCAGATGCTCATGCTGGTCAGGCCGGTGTCGCCACCGACGCCGCCCTTGCGGAACAGGCGCATGACCAGCGCGGCAAGTGCCACAGCGGCGAGCGTGATCAGCAGCATCACGGTGGCCAAGGCGTTCACGTTCGGGGTCGCTGCCGCCCGGGCGGTCGAATAGATCTTGATCGGTACCGTCTCGGTCGACGTGCCCGTCGACAGGAACGACGAGATGACGAAGTCGTCGACCGACGTCGCGAACACCACCATCAGGCTGGCGAAGATCGCGGGGCCGAGCTGGGGGAGCAACACCATTCGCATCGCCTGTATCCGTGTCGCTCCGAGGTCGCGTGCCGCCTCCTCGAAGTGGATGCCGATCGACAGCAGGCGGCCGCGCACGATGATCACGACGTACGAGAGGGTGAACGTGACGTGACCCAGGAGCTGTGTGGTGAAGCCGCGCGGCACCGTGGTGTAGATCTGTGTGAAGACGAGGAACAACGACACGCCGACGACGATCTCGGGGGTCACGAGTGGGAGCAACATGAGATTGTTGGCGCCCCGCGACACCTTGCCCCGCCAGCGTTGGAGCCCGATCGCCATCGCTACCCCCAGCGGTGTCGCGATCAGCATCGTCAAGCCGGCCAGCTTCAACGTATTCGACAGGGCCGATTGCAGCTCATCGCTCTGCCACACCGATGACGGGTCGTCCCAGTACCAACGCATCGACATCGACTGGAACGCCGAGCGGCTCTTGCCCGAATTGAACGAGATCCGAACTGCGATCAGCACGGGCACCAGCGACCACAGCACGTACAGCCAGGTGATGATCGCCAGTGCTCCGACCCGACGCCGCCTCATCAGCGTGCGCCCTCGCGTTGCGAACGGGCGATGGTGACGAGGTAGTACGCCATCAGCACCATCAAGAAGCCCATCAGGATGATCACCAGCGATGCGCCCGTCTGGGGTTGGCTCGACCCCCGGAGGAAGAACTCGATCTGGTTGCCGACCATCTCGGTGCGCGGCGAACCGCCAGTCAGATAGGTGTTGGTGTAGTAGTCGCCGCACATCGGCAGGACGACGATCACCGACGCCGCCATCAGGCCGGGGATCGACAACGGCAGCGTGACGCGGATGAACGTCCACACCGACGAGGCACCCAGATCCCGGGAGGCCTCGATCAACCGGCCGTCGAGCCGCTCGAGCGCCGCGTACAACGGCAGGATGAAGAAGGGAATGTAGCCGTAGATCAGCCCCATCACCACCGTCGGCCAGTCACCGTCGAGCCAGTTGCGCGAGCCTGATCCGATCTGCAACCAACCGAGCACCTTGTTCACGTAGCCGTCGGTCTGCAGCAGGTTGACCCAGGCCAGCATGCGCATCAGATAGCTGATCCAGAACGGCAGCACCAAGAGCGCCAGCAGTGCCCCTCGCGAGCGCTGCGCAGATCGGGCGACGTAGTACGCGACCGGGTATCCGATCAGGCAGCAGCCGGCCAGCGCGGCCGAGGCGAACAATCCCGTGCGGACGAACACGTGACGGAGGTCCTCGTTGAACACGCGGTCGAGCACATTCCGCATCGCGCCGAAATCCCACGCGAGCGGGTTCCACTCGGGCGCGGTGGTTCGCAGGATCGGGTCGATGCCTCCGAATGCGACGGCGAGGATCGCGTACGCCGGCACGACGAACAGGGCGATCAGCCACAGGGTTCCGGGCGCGGCCAGCGCTGCCCAGAACCCCGCGCGCTGTCGGCCGGGTCGCGGGGTGACGTCCTCGACGGCCTCGATCGTCGCGGTCACGACTCAGCCGGCCGTGAACTTCGACCAGGTGTCCTCCCACAGGCGGTCGACCTCGACGGGAAGGGGTTCGAACCGCAGACCCTTGGCGATGATCTCGTCGGTGAGCACCGCGGACCGGAGATTCTCGGGCGCATACTCGTTCTCGATCAGATAGTCGGCGTCGAGGCCCTTGATCGGTGGCAGATATCCGTTCCAGCCGAAGTTCTCCTCGGCATTCGCAGCGTCGAGCAGGTGGTTGATCCACATGTGACCGAGCACCGGACTCTTGGCGGAGGCCGTGACCGTCATGCAGTCGTTGTTGACGACACCCACACCGTCGGGTGGGTACCACCAGCCGAGCACCGAAGCGTCGGTTCCCTCCGGCATGTACCAGACGCCTGCCAGCATGTCGCCGCTCCATGTATGAGCGAGGTCGGTGGCGCCTTCGGGGATGTCCTTGTAGGCCTCGATGTTGACCTTGATGTTCATCAGGCCGACGAGTTCTTCCAGGTCGGCGCCGGCTTGTTCGATCAGCGCAGGGTCGCTGGTGTTGACATCGGTGATGCCCCTGCGCAGCAATGCCATGGAGATGCCCTCGCGGTAATCGTCGAGGATCGAGGTGACGCCCTTGTAGGTGGGGTCCCACAGGATGTCCCAGCCCAACTCTTCGACCTTGGCGGGGTCGATCCGGTCGTTTCGGTAGGCGATGCCGGACGAGAAAACCGTGTAGGGGACGGTGTATTTCGAGCCCGGGTCGTACCACGGCTCGGCGAAGGCGTCGAGCACGTTGGAGAAGTTGGAGAGGTACGAGAAGTTGAGCGGCTGCAAGATGCCGCCCGCAACCAACCGGCCCAGCGAGTTCGGGGCCGCCGATTGGAACACGTCGATCTCGACCGAGCCGTTGGCGAGCTTGGTGATCGCCTCGGAGTCGACGTCGAACGTGGTGATCTCGACCTTGACGCCGTACTGCTCCTCGAACGACGCGACCGTGTCGGGGTTGACGTAATCGGCGTAGTTGAAGATCCGCAGCGGCCCGGCCTCGGGTGTGAGGCCGTCTGCGATCGCCTCGGTGACTTCCCGGCCGGTGGGTGCAATCGTGACGATCGGAGCTGCCGTCGTGGCGGTGACCTCGCCACCGGCGGTCGTCGCGGTGACGCCCGTGGTGTCGGTGCCCGCGGCGGTCGTCGCGCTGCCGCCGGCGGTGGTGTCGGGAGAGGCGGCGTCGTCGTCGCCTCCACACGCCTGCAGGAGCGGCACGCCCATGCCGAGCAGGGCGCCCAGGCTCGCAGATTGACCAATGAACTGCCGTCGGGTCGTGCCCATCCGGTTCCCCCTATGTGTGTAATGCCCGGGCTTGCCGAGCAGTGTTATCGGTCAGTTTGGCGCGAGTGGACCTCGGATGTCGAGATACCGCGCCACGAACTCGGTGACGTAGGCGTCCTTGGCCGTGAGACCCCCACCGGCGAACGCCCGCGACGACACGCCGCGCTGCACCATTTCGCACACCTCGAAATCCTGCGCGCCGACGAGTTCGTTGAAGTCGACCTCCGGTGACGGGTCGAAATCGGGTCGGGCGACGTCGTCGGCTGCGAACAGGTACTCGGCGACGACCAGCGTCGCGTCGGCGGCGATCGGAAACAGCGAGGTGAGTGCGAGGTTGGTCGGTGTGAGGTCGAACTCGAGGTTCGGGAAGAACGCCAAACCGCTGTACTCGGGCGTGCCGGCGATACCGGGCAACGTCGACAGGTGCGTCTCGCCGTCGAGCGTGAGAGCGCTGGCGCCTTGCCGGAGGTCGACGATGTCGTCGTCACGGTCGGGGTCGACGACGTGCCCGGTGCGGTAGATCGGGATGACATCGACCAGCTCGGGGTGCACGACGGCACAGTGCAGACACTCGTTGTAGTTCTCGATCAGGATCTTCCAGTTCGCCGCCACCAACGTCTCGGTGCGGGCGCCCAGCCGATACTCGGCGACGGGGACGTCGTCGAAATCGTGCAGGCCGGGCGTCCAGCGCTCCAGCCAGTCGACGAGCGGCGGAGGCTCGTCGGCCACGGACACGAAGACCATCCCGTTCCAGAGCTCGGCGTGGTACGGCCAGAGCCCGTAGTCGCCGCGATCGAACTCGTCGTCGACCCGGGGCGTCGCGAGCAATGCGCCGTCGAGCCCGTACGTCCACGCGTGGTACGGGCACCTGATGCTGCCCGTGGCCACCCCTGGCCCGATCGGGCAGAGCTGAGCGCCGCGGTGTCGGCACACGTTGCCGAAGGCTCGGAACTTGCCATCGCGATCGCGGCTGACGATCACCGACTCGCCGGCGATGTCGAACGCCCGCCGGGTACCGGCCGGCACCCCACCGACATGGCAGACGTACATCCATCCCGCGTGGAAGATGTGCTGCCGGTCGAGTTCGAACACCTCTGACGAGCTGTAGTCGGCCGAGGTGAGGGTGGGCGAGAGCGATGTGGCGATCTTCGCGGTGGCGTCGGTGGTGAGGTCCATGGTGCGTCCGGGTTCGTGTAGGCGCTTGATCAGCGCTGCAGCACATCCTAGACTGACTGGTCAGTCAGGACAAGGAGTCATCCAATGAGGAGTCATCCCGTGTCGACAGACATCACCACCACGACCAGCACGATCGACGATCGGATTCGCGCCGAGGAAGCCCGCTTCCTCGAACGCAACCACCGCTCGCGCGAACTGTACGAGCGGGCGCTCGCCTCGATGCCCGGTGGCGTCACCTCCAGCTGGTCGAGCACGCGTCCGATTCCCGTTTGGATCGATCGCGGGAACGGCAGCCACGTGTGGGATGCCGATGGCAACGAGTACGTCGACTACCACGCCGGGTACGGCGTCAACGTCGTCGGCCACGCCAACCCGGCGGTCGTCGATGCCGTTGCGAGCCGTGTCGCCAAGGGCACCCATTTCGCGCAACCTGTCGAGGATGCGATCGTGGTCGCGGAGGCGCTCGCCGATCGATTCGGCCTTCCGCAATGGCGATTCAACAACTCGGGCACCGAATCGACGATGGATGCCGTCCACCTTATGCGCGTCATCACCGGGCGTGACCTGGTGATCAAGGTCGAGGGCACCTACCACGGCCACCACGACCTGTTGAACGTGTCGCTGTGGGGTTCGATCGACGACTTGGGACCTGTCGCCGACCCCCGCCGATTTCCGGGTCCGGGGGTGCCGCAGGTGATCGCCGATCTCGTACGGATCGTGCCGTACAACGACCTCGCTGCGGTCGAGCGAGTGTTCGCCGATCATCCTGGCCAGATCGCAGGGATGATCATCGAGCCGATGATGATGAACGCCGGGATCATCCCGCCTGCGCCGGGCTACCTCGAAGGCCTGCGCGAGATCACCCGGCGAAACGACGCCCTGCTGGCCTTCGACGAGGTCAAGACCGGCCTCGTCGTGGCATGGGGTGGCGCGGTCGAGTTGTTCGGTGTCAGACCCGACATGGTGTGTCTGGCCAAAGCACTCGGCGGTGGCCTGCCCTGCGGCGCGATCGGGGGAACCGATGAGGTGATGAGTGCGATCAGCGACGGCCGCTACGACCAGGTCGGGACGTTCAACGGGAACCCGCTCACGATGGCGGCGGCCAAGGCCGTGCTGACCGAGGTGCTCACCAAGGACGCCTATGCCCGCGCCGAGTCGATCGGGCGCGAGATGTTCGCCGGCTGCACCGCTGCGCTCACCCAGCACGGGTTGCCCTCCTACGGCGTGGTGCACGGCTTCAAGGGGTCGGTCGTCGTGCATGATCGGCCCGCCACGAACTATCGCGAGTTCCTGGCGATCGACACTGCAGTGAGCCACCTGAACTACCTCGTGCAGCACAACAACGGCGTCTTCCTGGCACCGTGGGCCAAGAGCGAATCATGGACGCTCTCGGTCGCACACACGTCGGCCGACGGCGATCGCCTGATCGAGAACATGCATCGTCTCGGACGCATGCTGAGCGCGACGTCCGACGACGTCTCCGAGTTGTTCGAAGTCGGCGCGGTGACGTGATGTCGAAGGTCTCGCGCCGGGCCCACCGATGCGTGGGCGATCTCGTCGACGGGCTCGTCGACGCGGGCGATCGATGAGTCTCGACGACACGGGGCTGAGGCGGATTCCCGATCCACCGGGGATCACGACCGCCACGACCCTGCCCGCTGCGTGGTACTCCGATCCGGCGTTCTTCGAACACGAACGCCAGGTGGTGTTCCGGAACGGATGGGTGTGTGCAGGCGTCACCGACGAGCTTCCGGCGCCGGGAGCCTGGTCGGCGCGCACGGTGGGTGGGATCCCGGTCCTGCTCGTGCGCGACCGAGATGGCGAGCTGCGCGGGTTCCTCAACGTGTGCCGACATCGAGCGGCACCCTTGTGCGACGACGAGGGCTCGGGTTCGGTGATCCGATGCCCGTACCACGCGTGGCTGTACCGCCACGACGGCTCGCTGGCCAGGGCACACGGCGTCGGCGAACCGGAGGGTTTCGATGTCGCCGACCATTCGCTGAAACCGATCGGGGTGGCGACCTGGCGGCGGCTCGTGTTCGTCGACCTTGCCACACCGGGTGCGAGGCTCGATCTGGGCCCGCTCGCCGACGCCGTCGACGCCTGCCCGCTCGAGGCCATGGAACTGGTGCTCAGCGAGTCAGACGATCGGGGTTTCAACTGGAAGGTGTTGCTCGAGAACTACTCGGAGAACTACCACACGCCCTTCGTGCATCCCGAGATCGACACGACCTCGACCGAGGACTACCCGATGGTCAGCGATGGTGTCGTCCTGTATGCGTGGGACCGCCTCCGTCGCCCCGGCGCGGTCGACGACGAGCGAATCCGCTCGACGCTGCTCCCCGGGGAACCGGGCTGGGAACGGCTGTTCGCGGCGGACACCGAGCGTCCCTATGACGTGGGTTCGTACCTGACCATCTGGCCCAACGTCATGATCAACGTCTTTCCGGATGCGGCGCTCGTGATGTGGATGGAACCGACGAGTGCCAATTCGGCCCGCGTCGAACGGCGTCTCTACGTGCTCCCCGGGCGCTCTCCCGAGGCGTTGGCCGGAATCCTCGGCGCCCACCGCCTGGTCCACGATCAGGACATCGAGATCTGTCTCGCTGTCCAGCGGTCGCACGATGCCGGGCTCGATGCCGACGGTGTGCTGGCCACGTTCGAAGAACGTGGCGTCTACTTCATCCACCAACGACTCAAAGCCGCGTTGGCCGCCGACGAGTGACGCGGATGACCCCGCGAACGCGCTAGAAATCACCACATGTCGAGCACGGCAACAGCAACGTCCGCGAGTGCCCCCTCCGGCGGTGGTCGGATCGAGCTCGTGTCGCTGATGAAGTCGTACGGCACCCAGCTCGTCCTCAAGGGGATCGATCTCACCATCGAGTCCGGCGAGTTCTTCTCGCTGCTCGGGCCATCGGGGTGCGGCAAGACCACGACGCTTCGACTGATCGGCGGGTTCGAGGAGAACGAGTCGGGTGCCGTCCTGATCGACGGCGTCGACATCGCCGGCGTCGCTCCCGAGAAGCGGCCCGTCAACACCGTCTTCCAGAGCTACGCACTGTTCCCGCACATGACCGTTGCCGACAACGTCGGCTTCGGTCTCCGCTTCCAGGATTGCACCAAGGATGAACGGCGCAGCCGTGTCGGCGAGGCGCTCGAGCTCGTCCGCCTGGCCGACTTCGCCCGCCGCAAGCCGCATCAACTGTCCGGCGGTCAGCAACAGCGGGTTGCACTCGCCCGCGCGCTCGTGCTCCGCCCCCGGGTGTTGCTGCTCGACGAGCCGCTCGGAGCCCTCGATGCGAAGCTGCGCCGCGCCCTGCAGTTCGAACTCAAAGAACTGCATCGCGAGGTCGGCATCACGTTCGTCTACGTGACGCACGATCAAGAGGAAGCACTCACGATGAGCGACAGGCTGGCGGTGATGAGAGAGGGCGAGATCGAACAGGTCGGCCTGCCCCAGGACGTCTACGACGCACCGGAGTCCACCTACGTGGCCGACTTCCTCGGATTGGCGAACCTGCTTCCGGCAGGCGTCGTGCAAACCGGCACGATCGAGGTGCTCGGTCGACAGATCACTGCCGAGACCGGTGACGTACGCGGTGACTGCACGGTGTTCGCCCGCCCCGAACGCCTCAAGATCGTCTCGGCGGGGCAAGGTCTCGTCGATGGAGTCGTCGGCGACGTGGCGTTCGTCGGTTCGACCACCCACGTGCGCGTGCACGTCGGCGCCCAGGAGATGCAGGCGGTGCTGTCCAACGACGGAGCGTCCTGGATCCCGGCGCCGGGTACCGCGATCGGGATCGAGCTGCCGAGCGACTCGATTCGTTTGCTGGCGCGGTGACCGTCGACGTGCCGTCGGTCGTGTGACACCAGGCACGCCCATGAGATTTCCCGCCGTTGGGGTCGGCGGCTAGGTTCTTCGCCATCGCGGGGCAGGGATTCGACATCACGTTTCACGGCGTGCGCGGCTCGACGCCGTGCCATGGGCCCGATATTGCGCGCTACGGCGGGAACACATCGTGCGTGTCGGTCGCTGTTCCTGGCCATCAGCCGATCATGTTCGACATCGGGACTGGCGCCCGCTACTTCGGAGTCGGGTGGTCGGCCGAACAGCCCTTCGATGGGGTGTGCCTGCTCAGCCACCTGCATTGGGACCACATCCAGGGGCTGCCGTTCTTCACACCGTTGCTTCGATCCAATGGCCGGCTCACGATGCACGCTCCGCTACTGGAGGACGGGTCATCGGTGGAAGCGGTCGTCAACAGCATGCTCTGTCCGCCGCTGTTCCCGGTACGCATCGACGATCTGCCGGGCGAGGTGCAGTTCTGCGAACACGGTGACGAGGAATTCGAGATCGGCGAAGTGCATGTCATGTCACGTCTGATCCCGCATCTCGGCAACACTCTGGGCTACCGCGTGTCGTGGGGCGATGGTTCCGTCGCCTATCTCAGCGATCATCAGCAGCCCGGCATCGACCGGTACGACGCGACCGACAACGCCCGCGAGCTGTGCCGGGACGTCGACGTGCTGATCCACGACGCGCAGTACACGCGTCCGGAGTTCGAGCAGAAGGCGTCATGGGGCCACTGCACCATCGACTACGCGGTGTGGCTCGCGCTCGAGTGTGGTGTCGGCACACTCGTGCTCTATCACCATGATCCCCTGCACGGTGACGAGGAACTCGATCGGCTGGTGGCCGATGCGGATGCCTCGACCGGCGATCGGCTCAGGGTGATCGGTGCCCGCGAAGGGCTGACGCTCCACACGGGCCGGTGAGCTCGCTCGCGCTCGTGGCAGCGGTCGTGCTCGGCCTCGCGTTCGTGATAGCCGGCGGCTCGAAGATCGCTGCCGGCCCGGCATGGCCACAGCATGTGCGCGACCTCGGCGCTCCATCGGTGGCCGCCCCGGTCTTGCCATGGGTCGAGATGGCCGTGGGAGCAGCGCTGATCGCTGGTCTGGTCGAACCGATCCCCGCCCTGTTCGCGATCGCACTGCTCCTCGCGTTCACCTTGCTGATCGCCCGTCGGCTGTCACAGGGTCGGCATCCCGTGTGCGCGTGCTTCGGCGCATGGTCGGCCAAGCCGATCGGCCCGGGCCACCTCGTGCGCAACGCAGCCCTGTTGGTGCTTGCCCTGCTGACGTTGCTGGATTGACGGTGCTGTCGGACCGATGGTGCAACCGATCCGGTCTCAGAGCGTGCGAAGCAGGAACGCCAACACGCGCGCCTCCTCGCGCCAGGCGTCGTAGCGACCACTCGGGCCCGCGTGGCCGGCGCCCATCTCGGTGCGCAGCAGGAGCGGCTGGTCGTTGGTGCGCACGTCGCGCAGCTTGGCCATCCATTTCGCCGGCTCGTGGAAACTGACTCGCGGATCATTCAAACCGGCTGTGATGAACAGTGCCGGGTAGTCGGTCGCGCGGGTGTTGTCGTAGGGCGAGTAGCTCTCGATGTACGAAGCGAACGGTTCCTGTCGGGGATCGCCCCATTCCTCCCACTCCGTGACCGTGAGGGGTAACGTCGGATCGCTCATCGTGGTCGTGACGTCGACGAAGGGCACCTCGGCCACGGCCGTACGGAATCGGTCGGGCTCGATCGTGATGCACGCTCCGACGAGCAGCCCGCCGGCGCTGCCGCCGCGGATGGCGACGCGGTCGCGATCGGCGAAACCGGCTGTCGCGAGGTGTTCGCACGACGCCAGGGTGTCGGTGAACGTATTGCGCTTGTTGAGGAGTTTGCCGTCGACGTACCACTGCCGGCCGAGCTCGCCGCCGCCGCGGGGGTGGACGAGTGCCCAGACGACACCGCGATCGAGCAGCGACAGACGAGCGACCGAGAACCATGGTGGCATCGAGATCTCGTAGGAGCCGTAGCCGTAGACACAGCACGGCGCCGTGCCGTCGACCGGTGTGTCGACGTGGCGTGCGACATCGACGGGTACCTGTGTCCCGTCCGGGGCGGTCGCCCAGATCCGCTCGGCGACGTAACGATCGAGGTCGACGTTCGGTGTCGGTGTCTGCTTCACCACGGTGATCGCACCCGACACGACGTCGACGTCGATCACGCGCGTCGGCGCTGTGAGCGATTGGTGGACCAGGCGGATCACGTTGGTGTCCCACTGCTCGTTCGGGCCGAACTCCACGTTGTGAGGCTCGGTGTCGATGTCGAGCATCGAGGTGGATCGGTCACGCCGGATGATCCGGACTGCCGGTTGCGCATGGTTCCACTCGTGGAGCGCGAGGTGGTCGGCGAACGGCTCGATATTGGTGATCCGACGTCCGGCCTCATGGGGGACGAGCTCCGTCCACTCGCCCGGATCGTCGAGTGGCGCTTCCATGACGCGGAAGTCGACCGCATCGTGATTGGTGAGGATGACGAAGCGATCACCCCAGTGATCGAGGTGGTATTCGAGGTCGTCCACTCGCGGTCGTACGAGCGAGGGCTCGGACTGCGGGTCGCCGGCGGTGATCAACCAGCACTCGGTGGTCTGCTTGCTCCCCGATTGGATGACGATCCATTCGCGGCTGCGGGTCGTGCCGACCCCCACGAAGAAGCGCTCGTCGTGGTCGACGAACACCTCTGCGTCGTCGGATTGTGGTGTGCCGACCCGGTGGCGCATCACCCGATACGGACGCTCCTGGTCGTCCGCCTCGACATAGAACAGATGAGTCCCATCGCTCGACCAAGCGACACCCGCCCACGTGGTGTCGTGTAGCTCGTCATCGAGGTCGTATTGATGAGCGATGTCGCGTACTCGCAGCGTGTAGTGCTCGTCGCCGCTGGTGTCGGCCGACCACGCGACCAGCCGGTGGTCGGGGCTGACCTCGAACGCGCCGACGTCGAAGAACTCGAGGCCCGCCGCCTCGATGTTCTGATCGAGCACCACTTCTTCGGTAGCGGTCTCGGCTGACCGGCCGCGGCACGAGATCGGGTACGACTGGCCCTCGACCGTCCGGCTCGAGTAATACCAGTCGTCGACCGGTACCGGCGCCGCGATGTCGGTCTCTTGCACCCGCGATTTGATTTCCGCGAAGAGCTCGTCGACCAGGTCGCGGTGCTCGTCGAACCAGGCGGTGCTGGCGGCGTTCTCCGCTTCGAGATAGGAGATCGTGTCGGGGTCGTCCCGATTGCGCAACCAGGCGAACGGGTCGTCGACCGGCCCCGTCGGTCGCGTCCAGGTGTGGGGAACTTTCTTGGCAGCTGGCTCAGGCACGTCCGGCAATGTAGGCGGTAACTTGGCCGTCACCATGCGCGTGTGGATCGACCAGGACCTCTGTACCGGCGACGGCCTCTGCGTCGATCACTGTCCGGACGTGTTCGTGCAGCTCGAGGACGGCATCGCGTACGTGGCCGAAGATGGGCGCCCGCTCAACGACCCGGGGAGTTCCGGGAGCCTCGCCTGGGTGCCCAGCCGGCATGTGCACGAGGTGATCAAGGCCGCCGAGGTGTGTCCCGGCGAGTGCATCTTCATCGAGATCGACCAACCCGTGGCCCTCGACGCGGAAGTCGCCGCCTGATCCGATGTCGGTGATGCCGACCACTGGCGGTCACGCCGGTGGCGGCGATGTTGCTCCGATCTCGGCGCCGGGCGAGTGAAGGATCATCACAATTGTTACTATGGCGGTAGTGCAAATACCCGGCCCGGCACTGCGACCCGATCAGGAGCTGACATGACGTCGTTCGATCTCGACCTCTCCAAGTACGACCTCGGATGGAGCGATGAAGTCGAGTACGCCTTCACCCCCGCGAAGGGGATCGACTCCGGCGTCGTCGATCAGATCTCGTGGTGGAAGGGTGAGCCCCGCTGGATGACCCAGATGCGTCAGCGCAGCCTGCGATTGTTCGAGAAGAAGCCGATGGCCGAGTGGTTCGCGGTCAACATGCCCGACATCGACTTCCAGGACATCTACTACTACCTGCGACCCAAGGGCGAGCAGGTCGACGAGTGGGACCAGCTCCCCGAAGAGATGATGCGCACCTATGAGAAGCTCGGCATCCCCGAGGCCGAACGGCAGTATCTCTCGGGTGTCACGGCGCAGTACGAGTCCGAGGTCGTCTACCACAAGAATCGAGAAGACCTCGCCGAGCAGGGGATCCTGTTCTGCGACATGGACACCGCCCTACGCGAGTACCCCGACCTGGTCAAGCAGTACTTCGGCACGATCATCCCGCCCGGCGACAACAAGTTCGCGGCGCTCAACACGTCGGTGTGGTCGGGTGGCTCGTTCATCTACGTGCCCCCGGGTGTCGAGTGCGAGATGCCGCTGCAGGCCTACTTCCGGATCAACGCCGAGAACGCCGGCCAGTTCGAGCGGACGCTGATCATCGCCGACGAGGGCTCGCAGGTGCATTACATCGAAGGGTGCTCGGCGCCGGTCTACACGAGCGATTCGCTGCATTCGGCGGTCGTCGAGATCGTCGTCAAGCCACATGCCCGGGTCACCTACACGACGATCCAGAACTGGTCGCCCAACGTGTACAACCTCGTCACCAAGCGTGCTCGCGTCGAAGCGCACGGTCACATGGAGTGGATCGACGGCAACATCGGCTCGAAGCTCACCATGAAGTACCCCTCGGTCTATCTCGTGGGCGAAGGGGCCACCGGGGAGGTGCTCTCCGTCGCCTACGCCGGCAAGGGCCAGCATCAAGATGCCGGCGCCAAGATGGTGCATGCGGCGCCCAACACGTCGTCGAAGATCGTGTCCAAGTCGATCAGCAAGGACGGCGGGATCACGACCTACCGCGGCCTGGTCCGTGTCGACGAGGGTGCCTACGGCTGCAAGAGTCATGTCCAGTGCGATGCGCTGATCCTCGACGAGGATTCGGTGTCGAAGACGCTGCCGTACATGGAGGTCGGCGAACGTGACGCCCAGATCGGCCACGAGGCGACCGTGTCGAAGATCGCCGACGAGCAGCTGTTCTACCTCATGAGCCGCGGTCTGTCCGAGGAGCAGGCGATGGGCATGATCGTCAATGGCTTCATCGAGCCGATCACCAAGACGTTGCCGATGGAGTACGCCGTCGAGTGGAGCCGTCTGATCGAACTCCAGATGGAGGGCTCGGTCGGCTGACGCCGCTCGATGCCCACGTTGCGTAGTCGTTCGTTCACGCGTACCTTGTAGCGGCCGTCGGTCGTTGCTCGACCGGCGGCCGGATCGAGCCGAGAAGACACCGCATGGACTCCAGCACGAACACAGGTACCTCGCGCCCAGCCGGCTCGGCCGCGAGACGTTGGCCGGTGGTGGTGCTCACGTCCATGTTGCTCAGCGTTGCGAGCGTGGCCGCCGTTCCGTCTCCCGCCGTCGCCGCCGAGACGGCGCCGAGTCGATTCGTCCCGGTTCGCCCCTGTCGCCTGCTCGACACGCGTGAGTCCCCCGGTCGTGCGCTCCAGGCGACGAAGACCGCTGTGGTGGCGGTGGCCGGCACGTGCGGTGTCGGTAAAGGTGCGGTCGCAGCGGCACTCACGCTGACGGCGATCGGGCCCGATCGGCCCGGCTACGCCACGATGTACCCGACGGGGAGCAAGCGGCCCGTCGCGTCGGCGCTCAACTACGCGTCGGGCCAGACCATCGCCAACATGCAGCTCGTGCAGGTCGGGAAGGGCGGCGACGTATCGGTGTACACCTTGCGCACGGCGCATTTCGTGGTCGATGTCACGGGCTATTTCGTGCCGGCCGATGGCGGCGCGAGCCGCTCCGGACGGTACATACCGATCAATGCGTACCGTGCGCTCGACACTCGCGAGACCAACCGCCCTGCCCCGCGTTCGCTGGTGCGAGTACGGCCAGACGTTCCATCCGGTGCGATCGCCGTGGCGGTGACGATCACCACCACCGAGACCCGCCAGCCCGGATTCCTCGCGGCGTATGCGGCGGGCCAGCGGTTGCCCATCGCCTCTGTGCTCAACGTCGACTCCGCAGGCCAGACGCGCAGCGCCTCGGCGATCATCCCGATCTCTCGATCGGGATTCGAGGTCTACACCCAGGCGGGCGACCACGTGATCGTCGATGTGACGGGCTACTTCTCGGGCCCCGGAGCGAAACGGTCCTCGGTGGGCCTCTTCGTCGCCACGACGCCCACCCGGCTGGTCGACACCCGTCCCGAGGCCTCGCCGTCAGGTGGCCCACGCCTGTGGGATCGCGGCACCCGCGAGTTCCGGATCGCCGGGGTCACGCACGGCCCGGTCGGTGCCGTCGCCGCGAACTTCACCGTCACCAACACCGAGGACAGCGGATATGTGCTGGCCTACCCGGCGCGCACCCGTCGCCCGCTCGAATCGACCGTCAACTACGACTCGGGCACCGCCACGGTGGCCACGTCGTCGATCGTTCGGACATCGACCGCAGGGATCGCCGCCTTCGCGCTGGAGGCGACCCATCTGGTGATCGACGTCACGGGCTGGTTCTCGGGCTCGCCCGTGCCGACGACGACCGGTGCTGCGACCAACGAGCCACCCGCCGACCGTCACGTCGTGATCATCGGTGATTCCGCCATGGCGGGACTGCGATGGAACGGTGCACTCGGTGGGCTGCGCGGGTTCGTCGCTTCGGCACGCCTCGAATCGTGTCGTCGCATCGTGCAGCCGTCGTGTCGCGGCAGGGAAGGCTATTCGCCGCTCACGGCGGCGAACGAGATCCTCGCGCTTCCTGCGGCCGGGCCGGAGGACATGCTCGTCATCGCCACCGGCTACAACGATTGGAGCGCTCGGTTCTCGGCCGATTTCGACGTCATCGTCGCCCGGGCGCGAGCCAAGGGTTTCCACCACATCGCCTGGGTCGACTATCGATCGAACGTCGGCTACACCATCCCCAGCAGTGGCGGGACCCAGTCGAACTATGCGGAGATGAACCGGATTCTCGACGAGAAGATCGCCAGTGGAGCGTTTCCCGATGTGCGGCGCTGGCGGTTCGATCAGTACACGGCGCCGTCGATCGGCTGGTTCTCCAGCGACGGCGTGCACCAAACGCTGTTGGGGTCATGGGCCGTCGCCGACTGGATCTCGCGCCAGGTGCGGGCATTCGACGATCGGCCGTGCGCCATGCCGTGGGTGGCGGGTGGCCCCGTGGCCGATCCCTGCCTGGCGCCCGAGTCGATGGCGGCAACCGCGGGTCTTCCCGACATCGCCGGCCTCTACGGTCTCTGACCTCGCGGAAGGAGTCGCCTGGTTCGGCGCGACGTGTGCGCTGGACACGACCTCGCGTCCGCACTCGCCTGGTTCGGAGTGACGTGTGAGCTCGACACGACCTCGGATAGCGTTCTGGCATGCCGATGCGGACGGAGTGCAAGAACTTCGAGAGTCGCACATATCCCAACGGCGACACGGTGCGCAAGTGCAATCTCGATTTGGCGCCCGACGCACCGTGGCGCTGTCCGGAGAACTGTCCGAAGTTCGAACGTCGCCTGGCCGATGTCGCGTGGACCCACGGCTCGTTGATCGTTCCCCCGACGCCGCCCGAGCCGGCCGGTCTCGACGACGGTTCGGCGGCCGCCCTGCTCGACGAGGCCGAGAGCATCCTCAACTCGGCGGGTGAGCGCATCAAGAGCGAGGTCGACGCCGAACGCCAAACCCGCGAGCGTCGCGCACGCGGACTGCGTGGGTTCCTGCGCCGCCGCCGCCGATCCTGACGCGAACTCTGACGTGAACCGACTGCTCGGATCACCCGTTTCCACGCGCATTTCCCCTACGCGCGTAGTAGAATTCAGCGGCGATGCCTGTCCTCGACCTCGAGCACCTCGCTGCCATCGAGTTGCCAACGCCCGATGAAGAAATCTGGCGGTACAGCCGGATTTCCGATCTCGATCTCGCCGCCTACCGCCCCGCCACCCACGTGGCCGAGGTCAGCGGACCCTCTCAGTTCGTCGAAGTCGGCGGCACAACGGTGGATCTGTTCCCCGACGAGACGCCCGACGTCTTTGCCGGCCTGAATCGAGCCGCCGGCGCACAGGTTCGCATCGTCGTGCCGGCCGGCACGACCGTCGACGAGACGATCTCGATCACCCACACCATCAATGGTGACGGCTCGCTCGTATGTCCGCGGCTCGTGATCGAGGTCGGCGAGAACAGCCAGGTCACCGTGATCGAACGCTTCGTGTCATCGGCCGACGGGCCCTCGTTGGTGGTCCCGGTGTTGCAGCTTCGCGCCGATCAGGCCGCTCGGGTCAACTACCTCGCGATCAACGAGTTGAGCGAGCAGGCGTGGGCGATCGGCAACCAGCAGGCGATCGGCTTTCGCGACTCGAGCACGCTGCTCGCCTCGGTGGCGCTGGGCGGCGACTACGCACGGGTGCGCACCGAGGCCCGCCTGTCCGGCAAGGGCGGATCGACCCGTCAGGTAGCCCTGTACTTCGCGGGTGGCACGCAGATGCACGACTTCCGCACGATTCAGGATCACGACGCCCCGCACACGCACAGCGATCTGCTGTTCAAGGGTGCGGTGCAGGACCACGCCGCCAGCGTCTACACCGGGCTCATCAAGATCCGAGAGCACGCCCGCGGCACTGCCGCTTTCCAGACCAACCGCAACCTCACGCTGTCGGAGGGCGCCTGGGCCGAGAGCGTGCCCAACCTCGAGATCTTCACCAACGACGTGAAGTGCTCGCACGCATCGACGGTCGGGCCGATCGACGAGGAGCAGCGTTTCTATCTCGAGAGCCGCGGCATCCGCCCCGAGATCGCCGAGCGCCTGGTGGTGTTGGGGTTCTTCGACGAGGTGCTGTCACAGCTTCCGGCACAGGGTCTGGCCGAAGGCCTCCGGGCGCGGGTCGCGGCGAAGCTCAATATCGGCGAGGACCCGTCGTGAGTTCGCAAGCGACCGTCACGGTGTTCTCGCTCGACGAGATCCCCTCGGGAACGGCCCGCAAGGTCGACGTCGCCGGCATCGCTGTCTCGGTCGTTCGCATCGGCGACGACGTGTACGCGCTGGGCGATGTGTGCACCCATGCGAATGTTTCGCTCAGCGAGGGCGAGGTGTGGTGCGACGAGCTCGAGATCGAGTGTCCCAAGCACGGCAGCGCGTTCAGCCTGCTGACGGGCGAACCTTCCACACTGCCGGCGACGCAGCCGGTTCCGGTTTTCCATGCTTCCGTCGTCGACGGCCAAGTCGTCGTCACGGTCACGATCAACGAGGACGGCACGTCATGAGCACGCTCGAGATCAAGGGCCTCCGGGCCTCCGTGGCCGGCAAGGAGATCCTGCGGGGTATCGACCTGACGCTGCAGTCGGGCGAGGTGCACGCGGTGATGGGCCCCAACGGTGCCGGCAAGAGCACGCTCTCGGCGGTGATCATGGGTAAGCAGGGCTACGAAGTGCTCGAAGGCTCGGTCACACTCGACGGTGTCGACGTGCTGGCACTCCCGGCTTGGCAACGGGCAACGGCCGGACTGCATTTGGTGATGCAGTACCCGACCGAGGTGCCCGGCGTGATGCTCGACGACGTCCTCGGTGAGGCGCTGACGAGCCGAGGGCGCGACACCGAGACGCTCGGCGCGGTGATGCTCGAGGAGGCCGAACGGATCGGGTTCGAGGAACGTTTTCTGCATCGCCCACTCAACGTCGATCTGTCCGGCGGCGAGAAGAAGCGCAACGAGACACTCCAGCTGGCGGTGTTGCGACCCAAGTTCGCGATCCTCGACGAGCTCGACTCGGGCCTCGACATCGACGCCTTGCGCGACTGCTCGCGTCGTGTCGAAGACCTCAGCAACGACACCAGCGACGGTCACGAGCCGATGGGTGTGTTGGCGATCACGCACTACAGTCGGCTGCTCACCGAGCTCAAGCCCGATCACGTGCACATCCTGGTCAAGGGTCGCATCGTCACCAGCGGAGGCCCCGAGCTCGCCGACGTGCTCGAGTCGGACGGATATACGGCCTTCGTTCCCGCCGAGGATCTCGTCGACGAGCCGGCGACGGTCTCCGGCGGCCTCGACGATCTGTTCGCCCTCTGACGCCGTGGCGCGGCGGCTGCCGTGCCAATATCGCCCGGATGTCCGGTGCGATTGACGAACTGAGCGAATGGCTCGATGTCAACTGGGACCCCGACCTGACGGTGGCCCAATGGTGGGAGCGGTTGGGCCTCGCAGGGTGGGCGGCGCCGTCGCTGCCCGAGAACGCCTATGGCAAAGGGCTGGCCCGCAACGATGCCGTCCGGGTCGCTGAGGCGATCGCTGCGCACGGTGCGCTGGCTGCACCCGGCGGGCTGGGGCTGTTGCTCGCCGCACCGACGATCGCGACACACGGCACCCAAGAGCAGATCGATCGCTACGTTCGCGAGATCGTGACCGGACGCAAGGCGTGGTGCCAGCTGTTCAGCGAGCCGGTTGCCGGGAGCGATCTGGCGGGACTCCAGACCCGCGCCGCACAGGACGGCGACGAATGGATCGTCAATGGCCAGAAGGTGTGGACGTCGGGCGGCCACTACGCCGACCTCGGCATGCTGATCGCCCGCACCAACTCCGAAGCGCCGAAGCATCAGGGCATCAGCTACTTCGCGATCGACATGCACCAGCCGGGCATCGACATCCGTCCGCTCAAGGAGATGACGGGGCGGGCCCTGTTCAACGAGGTGTTCATGACGGATGCCCGAACCACCACCGACGCCATGATCGGCGATCGCAACAACGGGTGGGCGGTCGCCAACACGACGCTCGCCTTCGAGCGTGCAGGGCTCGGCTCCGGCGGTGGACATTCGGCCACCAGCGCGGCTCTCCCCGGCACCGTGGCGGGCCACCTCGAGCTGCGGGCCGGCGATTTCGTGAAGAACCGTCGATCGGCGGGCGGCGGCGCTCAGTTCCGTGGCGCAGGTCGGATGCTGATCGAACTCGCCAAGACAACCGGCGCGATCGCTGACCCGACCGTGCGCCAGGACCTGATGCGGCTGCACACGATCCAGGAGATCGGCCGAATGAACACGCTGCGACTCAAGGCGCTCAAGGCGAGGGGTGACGACATTCCTGGGTTCGGCAACATCGGCAAGCTCTCGATGAGCGACATGATGCGGCTGCAGCGCGATCTGGGGCTCCGGATCATCGGTGCGGCGGGGATGCTGCACGCCTACGACGGCGAGGGCAAGGCGAAGCTCGACGCGGCGACCGGGCAACCCGTCAACGGCATCGTGACCGAACTCGCACTGTTCGCACAGGCGCCACCGATCTACGGCGGCACGGATCAGGTGCAGCGCAACATCATCGGTGAGCGGGTGCTCGGGTTGCCGAAAGATCCCGGTTTCGACGGCGCGACGCCGTTCTCCGAGCTTGCCAAGAACGCCTGACCATCGAGCCCACCCCGTTGTGTCCGACACAACGAGGTCGGCAACGGGTGCTGCGATGTCAGATCGCCCGGAGGCGGCGGATCCGCTCGTCGGTGGCGGGGTGGGTGCTGAACAGCTTGGCCAGGTTGGGGCCACCGCCGCGGCTCGAGCGCGCTTCGGCGAGCGGGTTGTGGATGTATGCCTGGGCCTGAGCGGGGGCGACGGCCATCGGTCGCTGTGTCGCGATGACTTCGATCTTCTCCAGCGCACGTGCCAGCGACTGTCCGCTGCCGAGCAACTCGGCGGCGCCCCGGTCGGCCTCGAACTCGCGTGACCGAGAGACCGCCATCTGGATGAGCGAGGCCGCGATCGGCGCCAGGAGCGACATCGCCAGCATGCCCACGACGTTGTTGTTCCGGCGATCCCGGTCGCCGAACATCGACGAGTACATCGCCATCTGCGCCATGAACGAGATCGCCGTGGCGATCGCGGCGGCCACCGAGCCGATGAGGATGTCGCGGTGTTTGACGTGCATCAGCTCGTGCGCCATCACACCCTCGACCTCGTCGCGGGTGAGCGTTTCGAGCAGACCCTGTGTGGCACAGACCACCGCGTGCTTGGGCCCGCGGCCGGTCGCGAATGCGTTCGGTTGGGCGCTGGGCGAGATCGCCACGGTGGGCATCGGGATGTTGGCGCGCTGGGCGAGCGATCGGATCATGCCGTAGAACTCGGGCGCCTCGGCCTCGGTGATCACCCGTGCCTTGGCAGATTTGAGCGCCAGCTTGTCGCTGAACCAGTACGAGCCGCCGACCATCACCAGGGCGAGGCCGAGGCCGATGAACAGCGAGGTGCTGCTGCCACCGCCCAAGATCCCTGCCACTGCAACGATCAGACCGCCCATGCCGGCGAGCAATACGGTCGTCTTCATGGTGTTCTTGAACATTGCGACTCAGGATACCGATCATCGAATCGCTACCGTTCGTCCATGCCCCGTCCGGATCCTCTCGGTTGCGAAACTCGTGAGTGACAAGTTTCTCGGCTGGCGAGTGGTCACCGGCTGCTTCATCGTGCTCACGACGGCGTCGGGGCTGGGCTTCTACGGGCTCGCCGTCTATCTCAACGCGCTCAGCAACGAGCGTGGCTGGGAGGTCTCGGCGATCTCACTGGCGACGACCTGGTTCTTCTTCGTCGGCGGTGTGGTCGGGGTGTGGACCGCCCGGCTGATCGCGAATCACGACGTTCGACACGTTGCCGCAGCGGGGGGCGTGATCGGCGGCATCGCCCTGGCGGCGCTGGGCCAGGTGACGCAGCAGTGGCAACTGTTCGTCGTGTACGGCGTGTTCGCCGCTGGTTGGGCGCTCGCCGGGCTGGTCCCGATGACCACTGTCGTCACCCGCTGGTTCCACGCTCGCCGTTCGGTCGCCTTGTCGATCGCGTCGACCGGGCTCTCGGCAGGTGGGATCTTGATCACACCCGCCGCCAAGTGGCTGCTCGACCGCCAGGGCCTCGAGGCCGGGACGCCTTGGCTCGGTGTGGTGTACGTACTCGGCATCGTGCCGATCGTGTACTGGCTGATCACGCCCGACCCGGGCCCGACCGGATGGCTGCCCGACGGCGGACGGGTCGATCCTGGCGTCGCTACGCCGGTGGCGACCGGCACGCTCTATCGCGAGGCGATCACGAGCCGATTCTTCGTCTTCATCACCGTCGGCTACATCCTGGCGTTGGGTTCTCAGGTCGGCGGCATCCAGCAGCTGGTCAAGCTGGTCGAGGAGCGTACGACCGCCGATACCGCGGCGCTGGCGACACTGGTCCTCGCCACCACGTCCGTGGTCGCTCGGCTGATCGGTGGGCGAGTCGTGGCATCGATGCCGATGGTCCCGTTCACGGCCGCGCTCGCCGTCGTGCAGATGATTGCGCTGGTGTGGCTGGCGTTCGCGGTTTCGACCGCGCACATCTTCGGATCGATCGTGTTGCTGGGGGCGACCGTCGGCAACATCTTGATGCTCCAGCCATTGTTGATCGCCGAACGGTTCGGCGTTCGTGACTACCCGAAGATCTACAGCAGGGCGCAGCTCTTCGGTTTGGTCGGGACCGCTGGTGGGCCGTTACTGCTCGGCTCGTTGCACGACATCACCGGCGGCTACCGCGTGCCATACGTGGTGGCCGGCGGTTGTTCGTTGCTCGGTGCCATCATGTTCGCCATGAGCGGCTCGAGCACGGCGCCGGCCCAACCCCCGGTGGAGGTGGCCGCATGACCGAACTGATCGACCGGTCGGCGGTCGAACTGGCGGGAATGATCCGAAGCCGAGAGGTGTCGGCGCGTGAACTCCTGGCGGCCAGCCTGGCTCGTATCGAACGAACGAATCCCCGGTTGAACGCGATCATCACGCTCGTGCCGGAGATGGCCACCGAGTGGGCCGCAGCGGCCGACGAACGCACTGCCTCCGGGGCGGCGCTGGGTCCGCTGCACGGGTTGCCGATCGCCCACAAGGACCTCGTGATGACGGCAGGCATCCGCACCACGGAGGGATCGCCGCTGCTGGTCGACTTCGTGCCCACCGAGGACGACCTGATCGTGCAGCGGTTGCGGTCGGCCGGGGCGATCACGATCGGTAAGACCAACACCCCTGAGCTCGGAGCGGGTTCGCAGACGTTCAACCCGGTGTTCGGCGCCACCCGGAACCCGTACGACCTCGGCAGGACCTGTGGTGGTTCCAGCGGGGGAGCAGCGGTTGCCCTGGCCGCCGGCATGATCCCGATCGCGGACGGTTCCGACATGGGCGGATCGCTGCGTAACCCGGCCTCGTTCTGCAACGTGGTCGGTCTGCGTCCGTCGGCGGGTCGAGTACCGAGCTGGCCGAACAGCACGCCCTGGTCAGCGCTGTCGACCTCGGGCGCCATGGCACGGTCGGTCGACGATCTGGCACTCCAGATGCAGGCGATCGCCGGCCCCGACGCCCGTGTGCCGATCTCGTTGCCCGAGCCCGGTTCGATCTTCTCCGAACTCGCGGAGATCGATGTGGCAGGCATGCGGGTGGCTTGGACGCCAGACCTCGGCTTGCCGGTCGACCCGGCGGTTCGTGTGGCACTCGCCGAGGTGCCCGACCGGCTCGAGACGCTCGGGTGCGCCGTCACCGAGGCGCGACCCGATCTCACCGATGCCCGCGAGATCTTCCAGGTGTTGCGGGCGTGGCAATTCGAGATCTCGGCGGGGGCGATGTACGACCGAGGGCGCCGGCACATGAAGGACACGATTCGCTGGAATATCGAGGAGGCCCGTCGCCGCAGTTTGGTCGACCATGCCCGCGCGACCGCTGCGCACGCTGCACTGATCGAGAGCACCCGCAGGTTCTTCGATCACTACGACGTGCTGGCGCTGCCCACGTCGCAGGTGGTGCCGTTCGACATCGATCTCGACTGGCCGCGCGAGGTCGAGGGCGTGCCGATGGAGACCTATATCGATTGGATGCGTTCGTGTTGTGACATCTCCACGACGGGCTGCCCGGCGATCTCCATGCCCGCTGCCTTCACCCCGGAAGGACTACCGGTCGGGGTCCAGTTCGTCGGTCGCCCCGGCGGTGACGTCGACCTGCTCCGGTTCGCCAGGGTGTGGGAGCGAGCGAGCCCCGAGCTGGTGGGTCGCGCTACGGTCGTGGCACCGTGAGTGAAGTCCACCGGAACGTCATTCGGGTGATCGAGGCGGGGCGCTCCGTCGGCCTCGTGGTCGAGCCGCGCCGTTTCCCCGAGGGGGCCAAGACGGCCGTCGACGCCGCCAACGCGATCGGTTGCGACGTGGCACAGATCGTCAAGAGTCTGATCTTCGGGGTCGACGGTGAGATCGTGCTGGCCTACGTGAGCGGATCCAACCAACTCGACGAACGCAAGCTCGCCGCAGCCGCAGGCGGCCTGATGTGCCAGCGCGTCGACGCCGAGGTCGTGCGCCGGACGACCGGGTTCCCGATCGGGGGTGTGCCGCCGATCGGGCATGCGACCCCGCTGCGAGTGTTCATCGATCCCGACCTGTTGCACCACGAGGTCGTGTGGGCGGCCGCCGGCACGTGGCACGACGTGTTCCCGCTGGCACCCGGCGAACTGCAGCGGGTCAGCGGTGGGATCGTCGTCGACATCAAGCGCGTCAGGTCGCCGTCGTGACCTGGCAACCCGAGCTCGACGAGCTGCGTCGTCGCGAAGCGCTGGCCGCACAGCTCGGCGGTGCCGACAAGGTCGAGCGGCAGCATCACTTCGGCAAGCAGACCGTGCGCGAGCGGGTCGTGCAGATCGTCGACGAGGGCAGTTTCTGGGAGCTCGGCAAGACCGCCGGCGTCGCTCGCTATGACGATCGCGGCGAGCTCATCGAGTTCACCCCATCGAACTTCGTGTTCGGGATCGCCGAACTCGACGGCCGGCCGGCGGTCGTGTCCGGCGACGACTTCACGGTTCGCGGCGGCTCCAACGACGCTTCGATCTCGGCCAAACGCGAGGCGTCCGAGTCGATTGCGCTCGAGATGCGACTGCCGCACGTGCGATTGCTCGACGGTATGTCGGGTGGAGGGTCGGTGAAGACGATCGAGCAGGCGGGCCGTACGTACATCCCGGTCCTGCCGGGTTGGCACACGGTGGTCGACCATCTCAATGTCGCCCCGTCCGTGTCGTTGGTGCTCGGGTCGGTCGCCGGGTTCGGTGCCGCACGTGCGGTTGCCTCGCACTACTCGGTGATGGTGCGTGGCACCTCGCAGATGATGATCGCCGGCCCGGCACTGGTGGAGCAGGCGGGTCTCGGCGCGGTGGCCAAGGAGGAGCTCGGTCACGCCGACATCCACACGGCCAACGGGGCGATCGACGACGCTGTCGACACCGAGGCCGAGGCGTTCGATCGGGTCCTGCACTTCCTGTCGTATCTGCCGACCAGCGTCGACGAGCTGCCTCCGATCGAGCACTGGGACGACGACCCGAGCCGCCGCGATGACTGGTTGTCGAACGCCGTGCCCCGCAACCCGCGCCAGGCGTACGACATGAAAGCGATCATGGCGTCGGTGGTCGACGACGGCAGCCTGTTCGAGATCGGACAGGGGTGGGGAACATCGGTCATCGGCGGGCTGGCCCGGCTCGATGGTGTGCCGGTCGTGGTGTACGGCGAGAACCCGATGATGTACGGAGGCGGGTGGACCGCCGACTCGTGCCGCAAGCTGACCCGTCTGATCGACCTGGCCTCGCTGTTCAAGCTGCCGATCGTCCATTTCGAGGACTGCCCCGGCTTTGTGATCGGGATCGAGTCCGAGCGCAACGCCACCGTGCGGTATGGCACCGAGGTGCTGGTGGCGTTGAGGCAAGCGCAGGTGCCGTACTGCACAGTCGTGATCCGCAAGGCGTTCGGGATCGCCGGTGCTGCCAATCGCAAGCCGGGCACCGAGTCGATGCGCATGGCCTGGCCGTCGGGCGACTGGGGCTCGTTGCCGCTCGAGGGCGGTTTGGAGGTGGCCTACAAGGCCGACCTCGCCGACAGCGACGACCCGGAAGGGCTCAAGGCCGACATCACCGAACGACTGAATCGCCTGCGATCGCCGCATCGTTCTGCGGAGTTCTACGAGATCGAACAGATCATCGACCCGCGGGACACCCGCCCGATGCTGTGCGACTGGGTGCGGCTGGCACGGCGCACGCTGGTTCCTGCACCCTCCAGTTGGGGCTACCGGCCCTGAGCCGAGAACTGGAAGTGCGATGCCCAAGCTGACCGACCACGAGCTGGCGGCGTTTCTCGACGAGCGTGAGCACCTCGCTCGCATCGCCACGATCGACGATGACGGGTTCCCCCGCGTGCTGCCGCTGTGGTTCATTCGCGATGGACGACGACTGCTGTTCACCCCCCGATCGCCGGCCGTGATCTGGCGCAACATCTTGCGCGACCCGAAGCTCGGCATCACGATCGACGAGAGCGCGCAGCCGTATCGCAAGTTGACGGTGCAGGCGGTGTGCGATGTCGTGCATCCGCCCGGAGAGGACGATCTGTGGCGCGACCTGTATCGGTCGATCACACGGCGGTACACCGACAACTGGTTCGCCGACGAGTATGTCGACGGTACCGACGATCAGCCGCGGGCGCTGTGTGCCGTCGACCTCGACGCGCCGACGACCCGGCTGTCGACGTGGCGGATGCCGGTCACCGGTGAGGACCGGCGCGGTGTGTGGGCCAAGCGGTACTTTCTGCCGGGCACGAAGTGGTCCGATCGATGAGCATCGATCCAGCTCTTCGGGCCTGGTTGCACGAGTTGCCGAAGGTCGAGCTGCACGTGCATCTCGAAGGGTCGATGTCGGTCGACACGGTGCGGGCACTCGCGGACCGTCATGGTGTCGACCCGGCCCCGGTGTGGCCGGGAGGCTGGCCCGACGCGTTCTCGTTCGACGGGTTCCTCGACTTCTCCAACCAGTTCCTCTTCGGGTTGGCGCTGTTGCGCAGTGGTGAGGACCTGGCTGCGATCACCGATGATCTCGCTGCCACCTTGGCGGCCCAGAACGTTCGATATGCGGAGGTCACCACAACCGCCTTCACCCACTTCCATCCGCTCGACGGTCGCCCCGGCATGACTCGCTCGGAATACAGCGAAGGTCTCGACGAGGGGCGTCGACGCGCCGCCGAGCGCGGCGTCGAGATCGGCTGGGTGATCGACATCCCGCGCGATCTCGAAATGCCCGACCAGACCGTCACGATCGAGTACCTGGAGAGTGACCAGACGCCCGACGGACTGGTCGCGATCGGGCTCGGTGGCTTCGAGGTCGGGTTCCCGGCGGCTCCCTACGTCGACCACTTCGCCCGCGCCCGTGCGATCGGATTGCCGGCGGTGCCCCACGCCGGCGAGACCGAAGGGGCCGACAGCGTGCGTCAGGCGGTCGAGCTGCTCGGTGCGGTGCGGATCGGCCATGGCGTTCGCTGCCTCGAAGACCCGTCGCTGGTCGAGTTGCTCGTCGAGCGCGGGATCATGCTCGAGGTGTGTCCGACCAGCAACGAATTGCTGCACGTGGTCGAGCGGATCGAGGATCATCCCCTGCCGGCGCTGATGGCGGCGGGCCTGCGAGTGTGTCTCAACACCGACGACCCTGGCTGGTTCGCCATCGACCTGGTGAGTGAGTTGGCGAACGCCAGCGATGTGCTCGGCGTCAGCGTCGAGCAGCACCGGGCGATGCAGCTCGACGCCATCGAAGCAAGCTTCATGTCTGCCGGCGCCCGCGCCGCGTTGAAGACGGAGACCCTCGAGTACTGACGGACATGGCGGGTCGAGCCTTGCCACCGAGTACTGACGGACATGGCGGGTCGAGCCTTGCCACGGAGGCCGCGCCGCGTTGAGCATGGAGATCTTCGATCTCCATGCGGGCGCGTCGATGTCGAGGTGGTCGGCGTCATCGCTCCGGTTTGGGGCAGCTGGTGTGATCAGGCCGATGGCCGGCCGACGCGCTCGAATCGCACGGCGCCCAGCAATGTCAGGTGGTCATCGTCCGCCGCAGTCGATGTCGGATGGGACGAATCAGGCCGCCGGGGTTCGGGCCGGCGTTCGGTCGTTGGTGGGGCCAGTGTGGTGGTGGGTGCCGTCGGGTCGGGTCCAGGTGGCGGTTCGGTCGGGGGCCATGGTGAGTTGCCAGCCGCCTTCGTGAACCATGTGATGGTGGGTTTCGCAGAGAGGCAGCAGGTTCGAGATGTCGGTGTTGCCGTGGCGGAGCCAGGCGATGATGTGGTGGATGCGGCAGGCGTCGTAGGCGACGGTGCAGTCGGGGTGGGCGCAGGTGCGGTGCATGGCGCGGAGGGCACGGCGTTGGGTTCGGGTGGCGGTGCGGGCGGAGCGTCCCACGTCGAGCACTTCACCGGCACCGTTCAACACGACGGGAAGGATCTCGGCGTCGCAACACAGGCGGCGCATCGTGGAGATCGGTAGTGGGATGCCGTTGTCGGTTTCGCAGATCGATCGAGCGTGAGCACCATCGATGAGTGAGCGGTGGTCGATCAGCACGGTGATCTCGGGGATCCGGTCGCCGGCACCGCCGATGGCGGCGATCACGGCGTCGACTTCGAGTTGCGTCCAGGGTGTGCGGCGATTGCCGTCTTGTTGACGGAGCTTGGCGCGAGCGGAATCGATCGCTGCCCACAGTGCGCGGTCGCGGATCGGGTCGAGCTCGAGATGGGTGTGGCACATCCCGGTTTGCTTGTCGACCCAGCGTCGTACCCGAGATCGTTGGCGTTGCTGGTCGAGTTCGTCGGCATCCGATGCAGCGGCAGCGCGCGCTGTGAGGTGTCTGGCGAGGTCGCGGCAGCTGCGTTCGAACACGTCGACGCTCTGCTTGCCGGCATCGGTCAACAGATCCTGGTGGCAGGCGTGGAACTCGGCGAGGAGTTGGTCGTCGAGGTTGCGGGTGGCATGCGCGATCGCGTCGACGTGACCGGCAGAGACCGCGCCGGCGGCCAAGGCGGCTTCGAATGCCGGCAGCGAGCTGCAGACCTGTTCACGCTCGGCCGCAGTCTTGGCATCTTTCGACGATTGTCGGCCGTGGCGGCTCAGCAGATCTCGAGATGGTTCGGCGCGACCCTCGGCCGCGAGGTGGCGTTGGCGTCGGGCCACGCGGACCTTGAACGCACTGCACCAGGCTTCCAGCTGGGCGAGTTGACCAGTCACCTCGGCCAACTCGTCACGATCCATCACATCGGGATCGGCCGCACGCAACACCGCGAACACGGTGTCGGTGTCGGGAGGACTCATCAGTTGTCTCCATCACTCAGCGGTCATGAAGGGGAAGCCGGAATACGGAGATCATGCACACAGGGGTGTGACACAGTTCCGGGCCCACGTCCGAGTCGCCAATGAATCGGAAACCGTGGTGTCGGGATGGCCACCTCCGGTCTCGCATGTGACTCGGCGCGCTTGTCGCCTGCGTCGGTCGCGGCCGATTAGGGAGGCCTTTCCGCCGAAGTTCACCCGCGATCATGTAACGCTGCAGTAGGGCTGGGATGCAGCGCGTGCTCGTCGGCGGCGACCGGATTGCGGAGCGCTCGTTCTGTGCGGCTGGCCGTCCACCGAACCGTTGAACTGACGCTCAACAGGCGAGCCCGCGGCTGGCGCCCCCGGACTCGCCCGCGTTCAGGATCCGATCGTGATCGTCGGACCGTCGGGCAGGCGATCCCACCACCGCCCGAATCGTGAGAACACGGTGGGCTCGCGATCGGCCAGGAGTCGTCGCAGATCACGCGCCTCGTCGTCCAGACTCTCAAGGGTCGCATCGTCCAGCGGTTCCAGCGCTCGGACCTCGATCGCGTCGGCCGAAGCCCGCCAGACACCCCGCACGAGACCCTCGACCAGGACGGTCGGGAGGACATCGCCGTTTCGCCGGATGACGTGCGGACGGTGCTCGTCGGGGATTACGCGGGAGCGGTCCGCGTACGCGAGCAGCACGCTGTCCCACATCCCCAGCAGCCGCGGCGGGAGCGTTGCCATCTCGGCTTCCGGTCGGGGACCGCCACCGTTCACATCAACGAGCTGCGCTCCGTCCGGCCCGGCGACGGCGACGACGTCGGCCATCGACTCGACGACCTCCCGGAGGGCCGACCGCTTGAGGATCGTGAACTGCGACAAGTCGGCGACCGTCGCCGGCCCGAACGCCTTGAGGTAGCGACGCACGAGTTTCGCGGTTGCGGCTGGTTCGTCACCGGCGGCAACCGTGCAGGGCACGAAGGCCGGGCGTCGGCCGAACGACCAGGGGTCGGTCGTCGAAGCGTGCCGGAAGGCGCCGACAGCGCGCAGCGCCGACCAGAGTCGGGCCGGGTCGTCGGCCTCGGGAACGAACTCGGAGAGCACCCGTTCCATGTCGGCGTTGTCGTGCGGTTCGGAGATCACCGTCGACAGCCGCTCGAGCAGCTCGTCGACCCGTTGCGCAGTGAGCCCGATGTCGTCGAGGACATCGTGGTATCCGGCGTCGCGCACGCGACTCCGCATGGCGGCCCTCGCCCACGGGATGTCGTCCGCGTCGACGGCGTGCAGCGTGAACCGGAACAGTGACGCCTTCACGATCGCACCGTCGGCGAACGCCCGGTCGAGATCGTTCGCGTCGAAGCCCTCGATGCGATTCCACAGCGCCAGATACGGCGCGGCCGGTTCCTGGGCCTGCAGCGCCAGCACCGATCGCACGGCGTCGGTCACCCCGACCGGTCGGCGCGACGACAGCCCCTGGCGAACCATCGTCTCGTAGGTCAACGCTTCCCCGGTCCAAGCCGTCACGTCGACAACCTAGAGCGCACCGAACACGCACTTCCGCCACGATGCGCACCCGTCGAGCTGAACACCACGCCGGAGCGCGTCGCGACGGGCCGCCTCCACCGATCATCAGGTTTCCGGGGGTCTGCTGCACGCCCCGGCGATACCGGCCGTGCGGCGTCGCTCTGTTTTCGGCTTGCGGCCTGAACCTCGAGACGGGTTCGTGGCTGAAGAGAGATCCGCACTGCTCAAAGAGGCGTTGCCCTGCTCCGTCGCACCAACCTGCCCCGAGAGAAGGGAAACTGCGATGTTGAACGAAGTCGTGATTGGTCTCGATCGCACAAGGTGTCGAACACGATCGTCGTGTTGGAACGCGACGAGACGCTGTCGACGAGACGCCGATTCCCAGAAGAGCGCGTTGTGTGAAATGCTGTTCGGCCGGCCAGTGGCGCGTTTGGCCGGATCGCGGGCGGCTCAAGTGCTGCAGCTGTCACCGTCGAAGGGCAGAATGCAGGAATGACGATCTATTCCGGTACCCAGGAGTTCGTGGGCGCAACATTCGTCGGGACGAGCTTTCGGGGCGCCACCCTGAGATCGTGCGACGTCAGCGGGATGACGATGCGCAGCGTCGACGTCGGCGGGCTCGACATCGACAGCCATGACCTGTTCTTCGGCAGCCTCGTCGTCAACGGCGTCGACGTGGTGCCGTTCGTCGATGCCGAGCTCAACCGGCAGTTCCCCGGCCGCGAGCTCCAGAAGGCACAGACGCCCGAGGGCCTGCGCGACGGTTGGGTGGCGGTGCAAGCCGCGTGGGCGACGACGGTGACGGACACGCCACCGGAACTGGTCGACGCCCACGTCGAGGGCGAGTGGTCGCTGGCCCAGACCCTGCGCCACCTCGTGCTGGCGACCGATGCCTGGCTCCGCGGCGGGATCATGGGTATCGAGCAGCCGTTCCACGAGATCGGCCTGATCTTCACCGGTGCAGCCGAGATGGGCTTCGACATGTCGATCTTCCGGACCGACGCTCCGGCGTTCGAGGACATCCTCGCGGTGCGAGCCGAGCGGCAGCAGCTCGTGACCGAATTCCTGGCCACTGCCACGCCGGAGCTGCTCGCCGAGGAGCGCGACAACCCGTGGGGCGGCGGGGACTGGCATCCCACCGTCGGTGATTGCGTGCGCGTGATCCTGGAGGAGGAGTGGGCGCACCTGCGCTACGTCCGGCGGGACCTCGCCCTCCTGGGGTGAAGGGAGTCACAGGCCCGTCGAGCCGTCCAGTACGGTCCAGAACACCCTCGGGCCTGCCTCCGGTGGCACGCCGTGATCGACGAAGGCTCGTGTTCCTCACCAACCACTGGCATCAGTGCCGGTGGGGACGCGTCAGATCTCTGCCTTCGGCGCTCGCCTACTTCACCTGCGTCGGGTAGGACCTGGCCCGGATCGACATCGTCGACCGAACTGCCGCCCGACGACTACTCGTGACGCGATCGGTGCGACATGTGCGACGACGCTGATCGGCACTCGGGTTGCCGAGAGCTTGCGCGTAGCTTCGGCCTCAGGTCCTGACGATCGCAGCCTCGAACGGCTTCGTCATCGAGTTCAGTGTGTCAGCCGGGCCGGCCAACACGACGTATTCGAGGTTGCGGGTGTGGCTGACCTCGCCGACCTTGTTGCCCGATGGGTCGTGGATGCCGATCTGGGCGCCGATGTAGCGCTTGGAGTCGAATGCCAGCGCCTCGACGTCTCCGTGTGCCGCGCACATCTCGCACAGGTGGCCGAGCGCCACCCACGACTCGTCGTTGTACGACACCACGACGACCTCGGCATCGACGGCGGCGATCGTGCGCCGCAAGGCATCGGGCATCTGGCGCTTGCGGTTGAAGACGCTCTTGGTGTCGTCGTCACGGGCGTCGACGCGCTTGCAGGCCACGCCGTAGTACTCGGGGTCGTCCCACGCCACGATCGTCTCCCACACGTGGTAGTTGGTGAAGTAGCGATGCTGGTTGTACGGCGGGTCGAGATAGGCCAGATCGAATCGACCCAGGCCGGCGGCCAGCTCGGTGGCGTCGCCCCGAACGGCACGCCCCGAACCCGACAACAGTTTCGGCGCCACCATCTCGAGCGGCTTGTACGACCGAGGTGCCCACTGCTTGATATACGCCATCTGCAACCCGGCGGTCGAGTCGACCTTGTCGGCGGCCAGCAGCAGGCTGGTGAGCAGGATCGGCTCGAGCGCCGTGCCGGCGTGATCGCGGGCGATCGCGTCGCGGATCGCGTCGATCCGTTCGCCGTTGTGAGGTTGGAAGAACCTCGACTGCACGCAGAACGTTTCGGTCACGTAGCCGGGTGAGCCCGGCAGCGCGTTCAGATCGGCCAGCGCGTCGGCGAGCGCTCGGTGATCGAACGTGTCGGCATCCGTCTCGATCCAGGTGCGGCCGAAGACCTCGGAGTAGCGGGCGGTGTCGACGGCGGTGACATGGCCACCGTACTGCTTGAAGGCTTGTGCCACGCGGGTGGTGCCCGTGAACAGATCGAGAGCCGTCTCGGCGCCCGAGAGCTGGAACAGCTCGGTCAACACGGGGACCAGCCGCCGCTTGGAGCCCAGGTACTTGATCACGCTGTTCGTTCACACACTCTCGTCGGGCGGCGGCGGGCGCTCGGCCGTGAGCGCCTTGAACAAGGCGGGGTCGACGGCGATGAAGGTCGCTTTCGCCGTTGCGACGACTTGGCCTGATTCGGTGTCGGTGAGCTCGCCGGTGAGCAGCAGCTTGCGGCCCTGACGCTCGGAGAGCCGGACGCGGCAGGCCAACTCTCGGAACAGGGGAGTGGGGGAGTGATACCGCACGTAGAGATCGCCGGTGAACGCCGGCTGGTGGATGACGCCCAGGACATACCCGAACACGTCGTCGAACAGCGCCGACACGACGCCGCCATGACTGCGGTTCGGGGCCCCTTCGTGAGCGGAGCGAAGCGTCACGAGTGCCTCGATCTCGTCGCCGTGACGGTGGAGGTCGAGATCGAGCCCCCACGGCGACGAACGCCCGGAAACGGGTCGGTCGTCGAAGGTCGTGACGAAGCGACCCTGCGGGAGGTCGGCTTGCTGATCGTCGGCGAAGTCGCGCTGGCCGCGAGTGCGCTGCTCGCCCGGCCACAGTTCGGCGGAGATCGATTCGAGCACGTCGCTCAGTCGGTTGATCTGCTCGAGGGTCGCGTGACGTCCGATGAAGGCGTGACCGATGTCGCGGATCGCCTTGCCGGCCCGGGCGCGGGCTGCTTGGATCGCCGCCGGATCGTCGGTCAGGGGAAGGTCGCTCACCGCCTCGACTGTGGCAGGTGCGCCATGGCGATCAGGAATCAGAGGGCACTGGTGCGTCGAGCGCCTCGAGCAGGGTGTTCCACGCGAGCGTGGCGCACTTGATGCGCACCGGGAACTTGACGACGCCCTGGAGCGCCTCGAGATCGCCCAAGGGCACGTCCTCGGCCGGCTGACCGTCGTCGCCGGTATCGATCGACATCATGCCCTTGAACTGCTTGACGAGGGCCCTCACCTGCGTCACCGGTCTGCCCTTGACGGCGGCGCTCATCATCGACGCCGACGACTGCGAGATCGAGCAGCCCTGCCCACTGACCTTGACATCGCTCACGACGTCGATCCCGTCCTCGGAGGCGATGTCGAGGTAGACCATGATCTCGTCGCCGCACAGTGGATTGTGACCCTCGGCGTGGCGGGCGGGAGGCACCGCCAGTTCGCCGCGATTGCGAGGCGAGCGATAGTGATCGAGGATGATCTCTCGATAGAGGTCTTCGAGGCCAGGCATGGTGTCTCCCGAGGTTGGTCAGAAACCGAAGATATCGGTCGCGCCGTCGAGCGCGTCAGCCAGTGCGTCGACGTCGGAGCGGTCGTTGTACAGATACAGGCTGGCCCGCGCGGTCGCGTTGACACCCAGCACCCGCATCAGTGGCTTGGCGCAGTGGTGCCCGGCGCGTACACACACGTTGCGCTCGTCGAGCACCTGGCTGATGTCGTGGGGATGGATGTCGCGGAATGCGAAGCTGAGCACGCCGCCTCGGACCTCGATGTTGTCGGGGCCCTGGATCTTGATGTCGTCGCCGTATCGACCGACGAGCGTGTCGATCGCGTAGCGGGTGAGGTCCATCTCGTGTTGGCGTACCGCAGCCATGCCGATCGACTCGAGGTACTCGACTGCGGCGCCGAAGCCGATCACTTCGACGATCGGTGGGGTGCCTGCCTCGAACTTGGCCGGAACCGGTGCCGTGCTGAAGCCGTCGAGCCGGACGTCGGCGATCATGTTGCCTCCGCCGATGTACGGAGGGATCGCGTCGAGCAGCTCCATCCGGCCCCACAGGGCCCCGACGCCCGACGGCCCGCACATCTTGTGACTGGAGAAGGCGACGAAGTCCGCGTCCCACGCCTGCACGTCGGTGACGTTGTGCGGCACGTACTGGCAGGCATCGACGATTGCGATCGCGCCGGCCTCGTGTGCGGCCCGGACGAGGCGGCCGACCGGTGGGATGGTGCCGAGCACGTTGCTCATCGCGGTGAACGAGAACGCCTTGGCCCCGCTGAGCAGCCGATCCAGATCGGTGAGGTCGAGCTGCCCGTCTGACGTGAGCGGCACCCACCGCAGTTCGAAGCCCTGCTTGGCGGCCGACATCTGCCACGGCACGATGTTGGCGTGATGCTCCATGTGGGTGAGCACGACGGCATCTCCGGGGCCGAGGTTGGCTCCGCCCCACGACGCGGCCACCAGGTTGAGCGCCTCGGTGGCGTTCTTCGTGAACACGATCTCGTCCGGCGACGGCGCATTGACGAACCGGGCGACGGCGGCACGCGCGCCCTCGAACCAATCGGTCGCCTCGCCGGCCAGCCGGTAGGCGCTGCGGTTGATCGGGGCATACGAGGTCCGCATGAAGTGGTCCATCGCCTCGATGACCTGGCGAGGTTTCTGCGAGGTGTTTCCCGAGTCGAGGTACACGATCGGCCTGCCGTCGATTTCGCGACGCAGGATCGGGAAGTCGTCGCGAACCGAACTCCAGTCGACGGTCGTCATCGGGTCCATGGCAGGCGACGTGCCCTCAGGCGGGGGCCCGGAACGCGTCGTACCCGTCGCGTTCGAGCTGCTCGACGAGCTCCATCCCACCCGACTGGACGATGCGTCCATCGACCATGATGTGCACATGGTCGGGTCGGATCTCGTCGAGCAGTCGCTGGTAGTGCGTGATCAGGATGACGCCCATCTCGGGACGTTCCGCCCGGACCTCGCGAATGCCCTGGGCGACGATCCGCAGGGCGTCGATGTCGAGGCCCGAATCGGTCTCGTCGAGGATCGCCAGCTCGGGTTCGAGAATCGCCATCTGCATGATCTCGTTGCGCTTCTTCTCGCCACCCGAGAACCCTTCGTTGAGGTAGCGGTCGACGAACGACGAGTCCATGCCGAGGCGCTTCATCCAGTCCATCGTGGCGAGCCGCAGTTCGAGCACCGACAGATCGAGACCTTTGCGAGCGGACAGCGCCTGACGCAGGAACTGGATGACCGAGACGCCGGCGATCTCCTGCGGGTACTGGAACGCCAGGAACATGCCGGCCTTCGCTCGCTCGTCGGCGGGCCATTCGGTCACGTCGTCGCCCTGGAACACGATCGATCCGGCGGTGACCTCGTACTCGGGCGACCCGAGCATCGTGTTGCCGAGCGTGCTCTTGCCGCATCCGTTGGGACCCATGATGGCGTGCACTTCGCCGGAGCGCACAGTCAGGTCGAGCCCTTTGAGGATCTCGTCGCCTGGTGTGGCACCCTGTTCGGTGGCGGGTCGGGCGTGCAGGCCGGCGACCTGGAACAGATCGGTCATGGCATCGAGTCTACGATGCCCCTGCCTGCATTAACACTACGTGGATAGGAGAAACTGGGCGTGTTGTCGGAGGTAGCGCTCGCGGTTGCGATACCGGGGTGGCGACTGCGTCACCGAGCGCGGACGTTGGCCGCCGGGTTGCTGTTCGCGGGGGTCGTGATACCGCTGTTGGTCGCCGCGTACGCCGTGTTCTCCGGACGCAATTGGGTGGCGCTGAGCCTCGATGGTCGATATCTGGCGTGGGTGATGATCGCCGGCATCCTGGCGTTGACGAGCAGGGTGGTGGCCGCCGGCGAGGTGTGGCTGGCGGTACGCGACGAACATGTGCCCGCCGGCCGCGACCTCTGGGCGGTCGCCTTGGTGATCGGGGTGGTCGGCTCGATGCTGTTCGGTGTCGTCGAGGTCGGTCGGGCGCGGGCGTCGATCCAACCGGCCTTCGCCGGCGGGTCGGGGCGCCCGTTGTTCGATGCGTCGGCGACGTCGCCGGTCACGGTCGTGACCCAACCCGCCGTCGAGACGACGATCGCACTGACGACCGCCACCACCGAGCGCGCGATCGAGTACGTCCCACCGCAGAGCACGACCACGACGACCACGTTGCCGGCGAAGCCGGTGCGGCCGCGCTCCGGGGTCGATCCGCGACTGGTCGCGGATGTCACCAACGTGCTGCTGCTCGGCGGCGATGCCGGGCCGGGCCGTTCCGGTCTCCGGACCGACACGATGATGTTGTTCAGCTTGCACCGACCGTCGGGTCGAGCATCGCTGATCTCGATTCCCCGCGATCTCGAGCGTCTCCTGTTCCCGCCCGGCTCGGCGTTGGAGGCGCGCTATCCATTCGGTTTCACGGACATCGCCAACGCGGTCTACCCGATCGTTTCGGCGAATCCGGATCTGCGGGCCTCCTACGAGGTCGATGACGACGTGCGCCCCGGTGTCGTGGCGATCGCCCACGGCCTCGGCTACTCGCTCGATGTCACGATCGACGACTACGTGCTGGTCGACATGCAGGGATTCCTGGACCTGATCGACGCGCTCGGAGGTGTCACGGTCAACGTCTCGAAGGCCGTACCCATGCCGGGCAACGTGCCCGGCGCCCGATCGCAGTACCCCGACACGATCGGGCCGGGGCTGATCCACATGGACGGTACGACAGCGCTCGGATACGTGCGCAGCCGGAAGGGCGACAGTGACTATCAGCGCACCGCCCGTCGAGCGCGACCTGCTCGCTTCGCTGGCGACGCAGATCTCGTTCGGTGATGTCGCGCTGTCGTTCCGCAACGTTGCGTCTGCGATCGGCGGCACGTTGCGAACGTCGCTCAGCCCGGACGAGTTGGCGGAGGTACTGAACGTGATCGGTGGGCAGACCGCGATCGTCGAGTCGGTGGGCCTGGTTCCTCCGCTGGTCGACGTCGATCGTCCCGACTACGGACAGTTGGCCCGGATCGTCGGTGCCGTCAGGGTTGCGATCGCGACCGGCGCGCCATCGGGCTATTGATCGAGGCACAGCAGCGGTGCGCGCCGTTCCAGCGTGCCGTTCCAGGGTTACGAAGCGTCGCGGAGGGATTCCTTCCAGGCTCGGAAGCGGTCGTGGCGCTCGCCGTCGGGTCCGATGCCAGACGCGGATCCGTCCGCGAACAGCCGGAACGTGAACGACCGCTCCAGGTCGTCCTCGTGGCACGCCCAGTAGCGAGCATCAGCGCCTTTCGCAGGGCCGGCCCGCCACAGGATCCAGGGGCCGATCCGGCGCTTGTATTCGGCGATCGGCGCGCCCGGCAGGTCGGCGCCGAGCGAGCGCAGACTGTCGGGTGCCTCGATCCAGGAGTCGGCGAGGATGTTGCGATCGCGAAGCGGCGTGGGCGGAAGGTCGGCGGTCGTCCGCTGGGCTGGGTCGGTGGGCCGTTCGTCGTAGCGCATGCGGTTGCAGTGTTCCACGTCGACTGCGATCCTTTTGTGCGCGGCGCCGCCTAGAGTGCGCGTCCGATGTCGCACTCCAACGGGAACAACGCCCTCAGCGGGCTGCAGGATCTGGATCGTCAGATCCGCGACGGGACGTCCCCCGAGGGCTCGGTCGCCGGTCAGATGGCCATTTCGATCGTTCTGCCCGGCGCCGCTGCAGCGCGGCGTACGCCGGTGCTGGCCGTCGCGTTGTTCATCGTCGGGGTCGTCCTCCCGATCGTCATGGCCGTCAGGGTCTACATCGGTCGTGGCGACCTGATCGGGCTCGCCCTCGATCCGACGTTCCTGCTCGTGGTCGCTGCGCTCGGACTGGCAGCGGTGATGGCCCGTCTCTTTGCGATCGCCGAGATCGCGAACGCATTTCGGCGGTCGCCGGGAATCGGCGGCCAGACGGCCGTGGCGACATTGTTGGTGCTGGCGCTCAGCTCGCCGGTGCTCTGGGTGGCATACCGAGCCAGCGACGCCCGCAGCGTGGTGTCGAACGTGTTCGCGTCGGGCGACGGCGAGAGCATCTTCGTGCCCAGCTCGAGCGGGTCGGGTGCCGATCCGGATTCCGTGCAGACGATCCTGCTGCTCGGCGGCGATGCCGGCCCTGGTCGCTGGGGTTTGCGAACCGACACGATGATTCTCGTCACGATCCACGAGGAGTCGGGTCGCACCGCCCTGATCTCGATCCCGCGCAACCTCACCCGTGTGCAGTTCCCGCCCGGTGCCCCGCTGGCCAATGAGTTCCCGAACGGGTTCGACGACCTGGCGAATGCGATCTTCCCCTACGTCTCAACGCACGAAGACCTTCGTCAGGCCTACGGTTCGTCGGGGCTGTTACCCGAGGCGGTCGCTCTCTCCGAAGCGCTGGGCTACTCGCTGGACGTCGAGATCGACGACTACGCGCTCGTGAACATGCAGGGGTTCACGGAGGTCATCGACGCCGTCGGTGGCGTCACGCTCGAGCTTGCACAAAGTGTTCCGCTCCCGCCGAGTCTGCCGGGCGAGCGGCCGCTGCCGCCATCGGTCGGTCCGGGCTTCGTCGAGATGGACGGGGCGATGGCCATCGCGTACGCGCGGTCGCGTTCTGCGGATTCCGACTATCAGCGGATGGGCCGCCAACGTCAGTTGCTGGCTGCACTCGGATCTCAGGTCACCGCTGCCGAGGCGATCAGCGGCTTCGGCAAGGTCACCGGTGTGCTCGACGACTCGATGCGCACATCGCTGTCGTCGAACGAATTCAGTTCGCTGCTGGATCGGCTCGGCGACAATGCTGCGATCCAGGAGTCGGTCGGCCTGATTCCGCCGCTGATCGAGCCCGGCTCACCGGACTACACCGTGATCCAGCAGATCGTCGATGGCGTTCAGTTGGCCGTGGTGACCGGCGCGCCGAGCGGTTATGCCAGCTGACAGCGTCAACGACGCCCACGCGGGATCGCTCGCAACATCGTCCACGGTAGGGGTCGTGTCACGCGCTCGACGTCGAACTCCCGGCTGACGAGGCGTTCGAACGACCGCGCCGACCAGTGGTTGACGTGGCCCGGCGTGTTGCCCAGCTGTCGGATGTATCGGCCGCGAGCCATGTTCCCGATCCGCCAGATCGGCTCGCGCGGAACCGACAGTACGGCGGCGCCCCGACACACCCGCGCGATCTCCTCGACGGCGCGCTCGGGGGATGGGACGTGCTCGAGGACCTCGAGCCCGACGATGACGTCGATGCTGTCGTCGGCGAACGGGAGACGGGTCACGTCACCGAAGAACATCGGTACGGCGAGCGAGGCCCACTCGCCGGCGAGCTCACCGTCAGGCAGATCGAGTCCGATGATCGAGGCACTCGGGAATCGATTGGCGAGCCGTTCGGTGATACGGCCCTCGCCGGCCCCCACTTCGACGATCGTCGACGGCTGCAGCCCCTCGAGCGTCTGGTCGAGGGCTGCGAAGAAGCCGGTCATCATCCGCCGTTCGATGGGGTTCGTGCTGGCGTACTTGTCGTAGTTGTTGCCGGCGACGTTTCCGGGCTGCGTCCCGGCGCGCATCGCTGTCAGCGTGTCATCTTCGTTCACCCTCCGGACGGTAGCGCTCGCGCCAGCCTAAGCTCGCCGCAGCATGCTCGAACCAGGACGACGACCGATCAAGCTGATCATCCAGATCCCGTGTTTCAACGAGGAGGACACGCTGCCCGCAACACTCGCCGACCTGCCGCGCACCGTTGCCGGCGTCGACGTCGTCGAATGGCTGGTCATCGACGACGGCAGCTCGGATCGCACCGTCGAGGTCGCCCGCGAACACGGGGTCGATCACATCGCTCGGCATCGTCGGAACCGGGGTCTCGCCGCGGCGTTCCTGACGGGACTCGACACCGCGTTGCGACGCGGTGCGGACATCGTGGTGAACACCGATGCCGACAACCAGTATGACGGATCGTGCATCCCTGACCTGATCCGGCCCGTGCTGGAGAACGGCGTCGACATGGTGATCGGCGAACGGCCGATCGAGCAGATCAACGAGTTCTCGGGCCTCAAGAAGCGGCTGCAACGGCTGGGTTCGTGGGTGGTGCGCCGCTTCTCCGGCACCGATGTCCAGGATGCGGCCAGCGGTTTTCGGGCGATGAGCCGCGACGCGGCGCTTCGGCTTCAGGTGTACGGCAAGTACAGCTACACGATGGAGACGTTGGTGCAGGCGAAGGCCGAGGGCCTCGCCGTCGCCGGCGTGCCGATCCGTGTCAATCCCCAGACGCGGCCGTCTCGGCTCGTCAAGAGCGTCGGCCAGTACGTGCGGCGATCCGGACAGACGATCGTGCGCAGCTTCGCCCTGTACTACCCGTTCCGGTTCTTCTTCCTGGTCGGCCTGGTTCCGCTGCTGTTCGGTGCTGCGTTGCTCGTGCGCTGGCTGGGATTCTGGATGTTCGCCGACGAGTACCAGAGCCGTGTGCCCAGCCTGGTCATGGGCGGTGTGCTCACACTGGTCGGTGTGCAGATCTGGGTCGTCGGCTTCCTCGGCGATCTCCAGGCCGCGAGTCGGCGCCTGCTGGCCGAATCGCGGGTGCGTGAACGACGCCGCGAGCTCGACCTCGACTGATCGTCGCCGGCTCCTCTCGCTCGGGTCCGGCCGCTTCGGTGCGGTGAACTCACCACGAAGCGATCATCGTCCGGTTGCGTCTCCGTTGGGGGAAGATGACAATTGAGGCATGGAGGGCGCGTCGATCGCCCGAATGGGCGCGCTGTGGGCGTTCGTGGTCGCCGCCGGCTGCGGCGGATCGGGCCCGACCGTCTCGACGTGGGCGTCCGAAGCCGACGAGGTGGTGGCGGCGCTGACCGAGGCGTACGACGTCGAGGACGCCTACCAGACAGCGAGGTTCTTCTCGGCGGGCGGCACGCTCGATCTGACGATCTGGGGTCAGGGTGTTGCCACCACCCCCGACGAGGTCGTGGAAGCGGTCGAACGCGTGTGGTGGTCGGAGCCTGGTTTCGCCGATGTGGGCGCCGAGCACCTGTTCGTGACCCCCGGGGGTGCGATCGTCTGGTGGCGGGCCACGGCCTTTGCCGGGTTCCAGAACTGGGCCCAGACGTTCGCCTTCGGGTCCGGCAACCGGGCGGCTTCGCGGGCCTACACGGCGATCGAGACGGGGTTCGATCAGCTCGACTCGGAGCGCCAGGCAGCGGTCGACTTCGTCGATCGCTATCTGGCGGCATGGGCCGGGGAACAACCTCTCACCTCGGTCTACACCGATCGTGTCGTGGTGCGTGACGAGATCGCCGGGTGGGAGTGGAACGGGATCGACGAGGTGTCGGCCGGCTTGGCGACGGCACCGCCCGTGCAGCGCGGTCCGTGGCCGACCCTGTTCGGGTACCGGTCGGGCGAGACCCGCGAACTGGTGGTGCTGGTGCAGCTCGCCGGTGACTGTCCCATGCTCGAGGCGCGGCGGCTGTCCGTCATCGACGAGCGCGTCGGTTGGGAGACCCGCTACACCCACGTTCCGTCCGCCCGCCGTTGCCTCGACGCGATCGACGGGCTCGACGACGCCTGGTGGACGACGTTCGAGCTACCCGATGAGCTGCAGAACAACGTCACCGAAATCGTCGATTCGGGCGGCACGACCGTCGAGCTGGTCAACGCCGAACCGATCCACGGGGACTATGTGCGCTGGATGGTCGACCGGTTCATCGAAGGCGGCCTCGGGCCACCGAAGCTGTCGGCAGTGTGGTTCCCGCCCAACCCGGACTGCGTCGGCACTGCGACCGGCCTGGCGATGTCGGCGGACGAGCGCTACGAGGGCGAGCAGACGATCGCCCTGTGCTTCGACGAAGACCTGCTGGTGTGGGGCCCCGGCGAGTCGGGTTGGGCAATCCCGGCCGTCGCGCTCGGGCTCCACGAGCTGGCCCACCTGTGGATGCGGGAGTACCTCGATGACGCGACCCGCGCGGCGTTCACCGAACGGGTCGGATTGAGCAGTTGGCGCGATGGCGTCCCCTGGGAGGAGCGCGGGGTCGAGCGCGCCGCCTACACGATCGCCTGGGGCCTGGCCGGCACCGAGGACGCCCGCTACCGGTTCGTGCCGGCGCCCGAGTGTGAGGAGTTGGCTGCCCGATACGAGCTGCTCACGGGCCGCTCGACCTTGACGACGTGCGGCGAGAACGGATGGTCGCAATGAGGGTCACGACGACGCCGTTCGCCGTCATGGTCGTGGCATCGCTGGCGATCGGGGCGATCGAGGTCGGCTGCTCGACGTCGGACGACCGCGACGAGTTGACGGTCGTGGTGGATGCAGACGGATGGGTGGCGTCCGGCGGTTCCGTCGACGCCGGCGTCATGTGCCCAGCAGGGAAGCAGCATCAGATCGGGTTTCTCGAACTCGACGGGTCGCCGTTGGCGCCGACCGAGGGCTTCGATCGCCTCGTCGAGGGCATCTGGAACGACCCGTTCGACGAGTTCGCCGACTTTCTCGGGGTGGTCGAACTCACGTGCGCGGACGGATCTGGTTCCTTCACGGTGGTGATGGAGGGGCGCAACGACGGGCCGTGGTCGGTCAGCGAGGGAATCGGCGCATATACCGGACTGCGGGCGTCAGGGACCCTCGAGGTGGAGCGCCAACCCTTGCTCGATCCCGACGGTCTGCCCGATCCCGACGGTCCGCCCGGCGGGATGCCACATTCCACGACACTGAACGGCGTGATCGAGACCGGCTCCGCCTGAACGTCGCCGGCCGGCCCGTCACCGGGCCCGGCTCACCAACCGCGGTCGACCCACTCCTGAAGATGTGGACGCTCGCGCCCGATCGTGGTGTCGACCCCGTGGCCGGGCAGCACGATCGTGTGAGCGGGGAACGTGAACAGCTTGGTGTCGATCGAGTCGATGATCGCGGCGAAGTCACCGCCGTCGAAACCGGTGTTGCCCGGCCCGCCGGGGAACAGCGTGTCACCCGTGAACAACAGCGGGGTTCCCTCGAGCTGGAACGAGATCGAACCGGGCGTGTGGCCCGGATTATGGATCGCGTGCAGCCGCAGCCGGCCGACCTCGATCACCTCGGCGTCGTCGAGGAACACGTCGTAGCCGACGTCCTTGAGCATCGGAGCGTCGGCAGCGGTGACCGCGACCTCGTAGCCCGCCTCGCGGATCTTGGCGACGGCGCCGATGTGATCCCAGTGCCCGTGCGTCTCGAGCACCCGCCGCACGCCGAGGTCGCGGCACATCTCCAACAGCAACTCGTGCTCGTTGGCCGCGTCGATCAGCACCGACTCGCCGGAGCGTCGGCACCGAACGACGAACACGTTGTTGTCGTACGAACCGACCACGACGCGATGTACCTCGATGTCGGCATTCGTCCAGTGCAATGTGGTGGTGGGGATCGACGTCGCCATGGTTCAGAGTCTCGCAGAACCGACGGTAGCGTTCTGCCCGGTCGTGGCTGCTGTATCCGGCGCTCGGCGTGATGCATCATGAGTGACGCCAATATTCTGACCCCGCCTGCCAACGGCTGGGGATACCGTCCGCACCTCGACGGACTGCGGTCGATCGCGGTGTACCTCGTCGTCTTGTTCCACGCCGGTTCGGCGAAGTTCGTCGGTGGTTTCGTCGGTGTCGACCTGTTCTTCGTGCTGTCCGGCTTCCTGGTGACGAACGTCATCCTGTCCGACCTCGCGGAACAAGGCTCGATCCGGGTCAGCCGGTTCTACGCCCGTCGGGCCCGCCGCCTCATCCCGGCTGCGGCCGTGGCGGTGGTCGGCACCTCGCTCGGTGCGCTCCTGATCGCGAGTCCGCTGGACAGAGCGGCGCTCGGCGATGATGCGCGGGCCGCGTCGCTGTGGTTCGCCAACTGGCACTTCATCCGCGAGGCGAACGATTACTTCAACGTCGATGATGCCCCGAGCCCGTTCTTGCACTTCTGGTCGCTGGCGATCGAGGAGCAGTTCTACCTGATGTTCCCGGTGCTCCTGATGGTCGTCTGGGCGCTCAGCCGACGCCGCCTCGGTGTCATGCTCGGGGCGTTCGCGTCGCTCCTGGTGACGATGGTCGTCGTGCAGATCGCGTGGGCATCACGTGACGAGAACCGCGCCTATCTCGGCACGGACGCCCGCGCGTATCAGCTACTCGCCGGGGTCGTGCTCGCGTTGCTGCTCTGGAAGTTCGCGATCCCGGACGTGACTCGGGTTTCGGGGCGATGGTTGTTCCCCCTGTCGGTCGCCGGTCTGGTGGTGATTGCATCGTGGATGACCGATGTCAGCGCCTCATGGCGGGGGCTGCTCGCCGCGGCGTGCTCGGTCGTGATCATCGCATCTGCGGAAGCTGCCGGTGGCGGTTGGTTTGCCCGAGTGCTCGGCTGGCGGCCGATTCGATACCTGGGCGGCATCTCATATGGCACCTATCTCTGGCACTGGCCCGTGCTGGTGCTGGTGCAGCGGGTCGTCGACGTGACCCCGTTCGCCGCATTCGTGCTCAGTGCATCGCTCGGCACCGCGCTGGCGGCGCTGAGCTTCGAGCTGATCGAGCAACCGGTCCGTCGGGCCCGCGGGCTCGACGCCCGCCCCAGGACTGCCATCGCTGCGGGTGTCACCCTCGCCGCCGTCAGCGGCTTGTTGATCGCACCGACGTTGCTGAACAGTGATCGTTCGCCGGCCGTGACGGCGCCATCGGTGGGTGTGGGCGTCACGCCGGTACCCGATCTCGATTGGGCCGCGATCAAAGAGGACATCCCGCGGATTCCGGGGTGCAAGCAGGACGATGGTTCCGACTGCGTCGCAGTGGAAGGCGATCAGGGAACGATGATGCTGATCGGCGACAGCCATGCCCTCATGCTGGTCCCGATCTTCGAGCAGGTCGCCCGCGCCCACGGATTGCGCCTGGTCATCAGCCAGGCCGGAACGTGCCCGTGGCCCGAATTCGCGTATCTCGGCCCGCTCGACAACAAACGTACCCAGAATTGCGTCGAGGAGCGGGAGCGCGTCTATGGCACGCTGATCCCTGTGCTGGATCCCGACATCGTCGTGATGACGTCGCGTGGTCGTCGCGCCGACAGCGGTCTCGTGCTCGGTACGACGCGACCTGGGCTCGAGCGCCTGTCGCCGCAGGAACTGCTCGTCGAGTTGGTGACTGCGACGACCGAGGAACTGGTGGCACAGGGCCGCTCCGTCGTCTTGATGGAACCCGTGGTCGAGACCCCGGACGACCCCCTGGTGTGTCTGTCGGGAGCCCAGTACCTCGAGCAGTGCGTGTTCCCGGCTGTCTTCGGCACCAGCGAAGAGCCGTTGTACCGATCGCTCGACGACTCGTCCGACCAGGTGGTGTCGATCGATCTCGATGCGTCGATCTGCCCCGGGCTGGTCCTGTGCCCGCCGATCATCGACGGCATCGTGGTACGTCGCGACGACAATCACCTCAGTGCAGCGTTCGCGGCGTCGTTGGCCGACCTGGTCGATGCGCAGCTCGTCGAATCCGGGATGGTCACCGCGGTTCAGGGCTGAGTGCGCCTCCCTGTCGGGGCGAGGCGATCGGCGCCGGTCCGGCACGTGCCGTGTGGGGCCTTCCGGCGAAGGTTGCGCTGCGATCTCGGGGCCGTCCTCGCCATCGCGGCGCCGGCATGCATCCGGCGAGGTGTGTCAGTCGGACACGACGTCGAGGCCGAGGCCGAGGGCCACGCCGATCTGGGCGGGATCGAAGGTGACGAACCGGATCGGGCGGGGCAGCCGTTCGGCGGCGGCGAAGTGGATCGCGTCGGTGAGCCGAACCGGCTGGAGTCTCGACAGGGCGGCCGCCCGGTCGAGACAACGCTGGTCGACGGGGACGACGTAGAGGTGATCCCAGGCGAGGCGGACCGCGTCCTCGAGATCCGCGCGCAGGATCGATTCGTCGGTCAGTCGATCGATCGCAGGGAGAGCCTCCGTGAGCGCCATCGCCGATGCACACCAGACCGGATCTGCCTCGATCGCCTCCAGCACGATGCCCCGCTGGGGCCCGTCGACGGCGAGCGCGAGCAGCGCACTGGTGTCGAGCACGATGGTCATCGTCAGCCCCGCAATTCGCGAAGCGCGCGGTCGATGCGGACCCCGGACCAGATCGAGACCGGGGCCGGCGGACGCCACACTCCGATGCGGCGAGGTGGGACGAGCGATCCCGCCGAGACCAGCCGGTCGATGTCCGGTGCGGCGTCGTCGAGCGGCGCGAGTTGCGCCACGGGACGGCCGTGGGCGGTGATGACCGTGCGCTGTCCGGCACCGGCGCGGCGGACGGCTTCGGCGAGCGATCCCCGGAGGTCGCGGATCCCGGTTGTGTACATATGTGTACACAACCAGATTTGCCATCGCATCGCAAGTCCCATCACAATCCCGAACATGAACTTCGCCTTCACGGAAGAACAAGAAGAACTCCGCAACATCGTGCGCTCCTTCATGGAAGCCAAGAGCGCCGAGTCCGACGTGCGCGAGCAGATGGAGACCGCTGACGGCTACGACGCCTCGGTGTGGAACCAGATGGCCGAGCAGATGGGGCTCCAGGGGCTGCACATCCCCGAGGAGTTCGGCGGTTCGGGCTACGGGTATGTCGAGCTCGGCATCGTGCTCGAGGAGATGGGCCGGGCGCTGCTGTGTGCCCCGTTCTTCTCGTCGGTCGTGTTGGCGGCCAACACGCTCATGCAGTCGGGTGACGATGCCGCCAAGGCCGCCTACCTGCCCGGAATCGCGAGCGGTGAGACGATCGCGACACTCGCGTTCACCGAGCCATCCGGCAAGTGGGACGAGGCCGGTATCACGATGCAGGCCACCGCGTCCGGTGACGGCTACACCCTGTCGGGCACGAAGAGCTTCGTGATCGACGGCTCGACCGCCAACCTCATCATCGTCGCCGCCCGCACGGCGGCGGGCGTCAGCCTGTTCGCCGTCGACGGCGCCGCGCCGGGTCTGACCCGCACGGCGCTGTCCACCATGGACCAGACTCGCAAGCAGGCCAAGCTCGATTTCGACAACACGCCCGCCACGCTGATCGGCGAGGACGGCAAGGGCTGGGACGTGCTGTCGACCGTGCTCGACCTGGCCGCCGTCGGCCTCGCCGCCGAGCAGGTCGGCGGTGCGCAGTTCGTGCTGGAGATGGCCGTGCAATACGCCAAGGACCGCGTCCAGTTCGGCCGTCCGATCGGTTCGTTCCAGGCGATCAAGCACAAGTGCGCCGACATGCTGCTCGAGGTCGAGTCGGCCAAATCGGCCGCCTACTACGGCCTGTGGTGCGCCAGCGAGATGAACGACGAGCTGCCCTCGGTCGCCTCACTCGCCAAGGCATACTGCTCGGAGGCGTACTTCCACGCCACCGCCGAGAACATCCAGATCCACGGCGGGATCGGCTTCACCTGGGAGCACCCGGCGCACCTGTACTTCAAGCGTGCCAAGAGTTCCGAGTTGCTGTTCGGCGACCCGACCTACCATCGCGAGCTGCTCGCTCAGCGGATCGGTATCTGAACACCACCGCCCCATCCGAACTGAACGCGACCGCTTCCGGTCGGCCTTCGTAGGCTGGCCGGATGCGTTCGCGTCTGGCGTACCTTCATCTGCCGAAGGCGGCCGGCACCTCGCTGAGGGCTGCCTTGTCGGCGTACTACGACGGCGACGACACGGTTCCCTGGTCATTCGACCGTCACCTCTTCGGTGATGATCCTCGTCTGAGCGAAGTCGCCGAACCGGTCTTCCTCGGTCAACCGGACGAATTGGCCGGTTACGCCTACATGGAGGGACACTGGACGCTTCCCACGATCATGTCCGCCTTCGACCCATCCGACGTGGTGTGCGTGCTTCGCGAACCGAGGGCTCGGTTCCTGTCGCACTACAGCTTCTGGCGCGGATGGCCCGAGTGGATGCACGATCTGTGGCAGCCCTACGACGGGGCTCGGTTCGCTCAACTGAGGCTCAGCGAGTACTGCCAGGAACCAGCGATCGCCCACCAGGCCGACAACCTGGTGACTCGACTGATTCTCGGCCCACACCCGCTGGCACCCAACGACAGTCACATCCGGCCCCGCGACGTCGATCGGTTGGCCGCACAAGCGTGCCGGCGGCTCGATGACGTGGGCTTTGTCGACGTGCTGGAGCGGGGCGACGACGTCTACCGCGATCTCGAGTCGTGGTTCGGATCGCCGCTGACCCGTGAGCGGCTGAACGAAACCGACCTCGGAGAGGGCCAACCCCTCGACCTCGACGACTTCTCGGACGCGCGCACCATGTCGCTGGTCATCGACCGAAATGCATCCGACCTGCAGATCTGGCATCACGTCGCCGCAGTTCGGGGGGTCAGCGAACGCGCCGCCCGATCGATGTCCGACGCCGCATTCGCACACAGCGTCGCCAAGATCGCTGCCAGCCACTCGGCACTCGCACTGCGGCCGGAGGTCGAGCGCTACATGCGCGAGCGGATCGCCGGTGAGATCGCCGAGAAGGCGCGACTCGACGCCGAGGCATGGGAGCGATCGGTGCTCGCTGAGCAGGCCGAGCTCGTGGAGCCACCGGCGTTCCCGACCCGCCTGATCGGACTGATTCGGCGCGGTCCGACGGCGGTGTGGCGGCGGACACTCGCCGAGATCGAGCGGCGCCGGGACGGGCCCGTCACCTGAGCCACCGGCGATGAAACGCGAGGCATAGGCTCAAGCTGATGGACGCCACCACGATCGTGTTCGCCGTCATCGCGGCCCTGCTGGTGTTCGCCATCGCTGCCGGCACGGTCGGGCGCGAGGCACATCGACTCGATGCGGTGGCGCCGAGGGCGGTCTACCAGCTCGACGAGGCGGTCGACTTCGTGGCCGATCGACTGCCGCCAAGCAGCCAGGCACGGCTGACCCCGGCCGAGGTCGAACAACTCTTGCGTGCCCATCTGCGTTGGATGCACGAACAGGGACTGCAGCCCGACAAAGCGGTCGACGCCCGCCAGACCATCGACGAGAATCTGATCGTGAGCGAGGACGCGCTGGTTGCCTACCTGCTCGCCGAGGTGGAGCAGGCAGACGTCGAGCTGCTCGACGACGTCGATGCGGTCAATGTCGTCGATGCCCATCTCGCCTACTTCGAAGCGATCGGGGCAGTCGGCCCCGAAGCCCCGCTCGACGACGTGCTCTAGACGACACGCGCGACCGCTCGAGCTGCGGCTATCCCGCTCGGACAGATGATCGACAACCTGTCGCACACCGTCCGGCCCGATGTGATTGAATATCGGCACCAGAGAGAGGAGGTGGTCCACAGAATGAGTGACAGTTCTTACGGGACGCTGGAGGTGGTTGGCCGCTAGGTCAACAGGCTGGACGGCCTGGCGAATCCTCGCCAACCCCGCCGAACACGCTGCCGGAGCTCGTCCCATCGGCGAATAACAGGTTGTGTTCGGTCCCGACAGTCAAGAAAACGGTGACGAGGGAGTGCATCCGCACTCCCTCGTTCCGCGTACGATGTGCAGCCATGGAACGACCATCACGTTTCGAACACGCACGATTCATCGGCGACAAGCGCACGCAACTCGTCTACGACCTCGACACATGGACCGACGAGGCGGTGGTGAACGAGTTCGTCGACGCCGGTGTCGGGATCCAGTTCGGCCCCGACACGTTGGTCGAGGCGCGCAACCGGGGTTACACGTTGGCGAAGGGCCAACGACGCTTGCGCCGCAAGCCGCGAGCCTGACGGCCGACCAGGATCTGGCTGCCATGGACCAGACGTTTCCGAGTGGGGTCCATCAGCTCGCTTGCCACATCAAGGTGCCGGTGACCACTGCTGGATCCGAAGCAGACGTGCCGGGCCTCGTGTTGTGCCACGGCTTTCCGATGGGCCCGATCGACGCCAGACGGTCGGCGGGCACGTTCCCCCAGCTGATCGATCGCATCGCCATCGAGGCCGGGTATGCGGCGATGACGTTCACGTTCCGCGGCTGCGGCACCAGCACCGGCGATTTCTCCCTCCAGGGTTGGATCGACGATCTGCGGGCGGCGATCGATTACCTGATCCGCGAAACCGGTGTCTCGCGTGTCGTGCTGGTCGGCACGAACACCGGTGGTTCGATCGCCATGTGCGTCGGTGCCGACGATCCGCGCGTGATCGCTGCGGCCTTGCTGTCCCCACGCGCCGACTTCGACGACTGGGCCGATCACCCGCGCCGGTTCCTCGACCATGCCCGCGAGATCGGAGCGGTGCGCACACCCGGTTTCCCGAAGTCGATGGACGATTGGTCCCGCGCATTCCGCCGGTTCCGTCCCACGGCTGCCGCCCGCCGGTTCGCTCCGCGGCCGATGCTCGTGATGCATGGCGAGGACGACGAGAGCATCCCGACATCGGATGCCCGTCAGCTCGCTCAGGCACACGGGACTGCCGAGTTGTCGCTGTTGTCCGGGGCCGGTCATCGGCTCCGGCACGACCCGCGGGCGATCGCCATCTTGTTCGGCTGGCTCGATCGCATCAAGACCGGATGACCGACCCGGATCCGGCGAAACGCCTCAGCTGACCCGTGGCACGGCGGCACGGCCGAGACATCGCAAGGCCTCTCGTGCCTGAACGGCGGCGGTGCGAAAGTCTCGGGCGGCGAGCCGTCGCAACGCGGTACGACCGGCGAACACCGCCGAGTAGCCGAACGCCCGGCGGGCGATCGGGCGTCGCTGCGGAGCGGGCAACAGGGTGTTCACGGCCTCGATCGCTTCGATCCGCTCTCGGATGTTGGCCCCCGAGCGGATACGGCCGGCGGTGTCGGATTCGGCGTGAACCCGATACCGCGCCAGCACGTCGTCGACGTACCAGATGGGTCCGGCGTGTGCGAGCCGGGTCCACATCTCCCAATCCGCAGCGTGCGGAAGATCCTCTCGGAACCCGCCGACCGTTTCATACGCCCCTCTCGCAACGACGATGCCCGGAGGTCGGACTCGATTCGAGAGCGCCATCGTGCCGAGTGCGTTCTGCCAGATTCCCGAGCCGGCTCGTTCGGGACGCGTGACGGTCAGCGGCCGATCGGTTTCGTCGATGTACTCGGTTCGACAGACCGCCGCTACGAGCG